>NZ_JBOBQA010000001.1:0-1553895 GCF_052541995.1 Pseudidiomarina xizangensis | reverse complement strand
CATCTTCGGTCATATTGTAAATGTGTACCTTGCGAGCTAATAAAGACTTTATTTGCTCTGCTTCAAGCCTCTCTCTTTTTACTTTGTCATCATCTACAGGAATAATGACTGTTTTAAAATCTGTTAACTTGCTTAATTGGTAGTCTGACTGCAGTAAGCTATTCTGATGCCATCCATAAGATAAATCGGTAAAATGACTTTTGAGGCGAGATCTCACCTCCCGCGAAGAGCCGACGTATACTCTTTTGCACGAATTATTAATTATCAAATAAACTGCTGAAATATTGTCAGTATCTGCAATGAAAGAGGGAAGCTTGGGTGTCTGGTAGTTAGCGGTAATTATGATTGAAATTAATAAGTTACCATCCTGCTCGCGTGCCTGCGTTATCTCACTCGATACAATTTTTTTCTGTTTAAGAAGTTGGCAGTACTTTTTCGATACTCCTCGACTCAGGTACCCTAACTTGGATTTGCTACGAGTGTGTATAACCTCTACAGCCCAGGGATCAAATGGATTGTTCTCATCATGGAGCAACTCAACTGTGTCACCAGATCTTAGAGATTTTTTCTTGAATAGGCCCTCTGCCGAGTAATAGCGAGTGCCTTTAATGGTTAAATGACTAGACTTACTGAGCGCATCCTTGGCCATTGCTATTTATTCTCTTGCTTTAAAATGGAGTGTTGAGAAATTCTAAGGCTTAAATTCGGATAGGTCACCACAATTTTTAGGAGGTATTTTTAGGCATATCTGACATCACATACCTCCTTCAGCAACACCCTAAACTCCGCTCAAAAAGCACCAAAAAAGCAGCATATTACTTTGCCTTATTTAAGGCTTTTCTAAAACAACCTCTAAACCATGTCACATATAGCCTAGAAGCTGATGACCCAAAAACCGTGAGTACAGATATATCTATACTGCAGTTGGGCGCTGAAATTTGAGAAAGTTGCAACTGTGCTAAAACGTATTTTTTTGGCTAGTTAAGATTCTTGGAATCAAGAGGTTTTGCTGGTCAGCTTGAATTGTCCAAAACATTCCTAATGAGTTTCTTTCTAGGTTCAAGAGGAGGGCAAGATCATTTAGTCAACATACTGATTGAAGAAGTTATTAAAGCTGGCATGATGAGGTAACAAAACACTAGCTTCAAAATATTCAAAATAGGGATTCAGAATGGCAAGGTATTGCGCCGAACATGATTCATCGAAACTTCTCTCAGCAATTGATACATGGAAAGAAAATTGCTTAGTTGAAGATGGTTCACTGTTGTCAGAGGAGAATCTGTGGACGTTAGACGCCCTGGAAGAGCTCAGGAGCGGTTTTGTTGATAATCCTGACATATCCGATAGCTCTTATTACGAAAAGCTTGAGAAGCAGTTACAGGGGCTCTCACCGCAAGCAATTGCTTTGATGGCAGAGATACATTGGCTGCTGTTCGCGTTACAAACAAATATCAAGCCTACGACTAAAATTGCTCACGTTCAGCGGATATGGAGCTGGAGTGGCCTGGAGGAACCTTCTTCTGATGTAGCTTTCGATAAGAGTGCACTTGGCGGAATAGTTAATACAGGGACAGCATACAATACACTTCGCTGGGAAGAAGTTGCTGACGCAATCAAAGTCATGCGAGAGGTAAAGTTACTAAATCCCTCAGAGCGGAAAGAACTTCTTAGAGATCCGATAAATTTTGCACAGTGGCTCAGTAATATTCCACAAAAAGGAATACGAATGTTCCGCCACGTGCTGCGCTTTTACTGTTTCCCCGATTATTTCGAGCGTACGGTGGTCAACAATAATAAAAAGAAGATACTCAACCGCATTGGCAATATTGATCGCAAGCTTCTTTCGAGCATGACTGATCTTGAGTTAGATCAGTCGATGTACGAACTACGCGAGCGCTTAGAAGCTGAAAGCGAATCTGGGGAAATTGATTTTTACGTTTCACCGTTAGTCGAGCAGTGGAAACCAACGAACGAGGTTAACGAGGAAACAAAGCCCGCGAATGACTACCAGAACGCAGCTAAAGACATCAGTTATTGGTGGCTCAATGCAAACCCTAAACACTGGCGAATAGAGGCGCATGAGCTGAACGAGGAGCAAAGTTACACCACGCACAATGAGAATGGTAATAAGCGCCGCATCTTCGACTATTTCCAGAAAGTGAAGCCCGGTGACCGTGTTATAGGCTATGAATCAACGCCGACTAAAAAAGTCATAGCAGAATTCGAAATAACCAAGGGTTCATTCGTTGACGATGAAGATGACAAGGAAAAAATTTCTTTCAAAATTGTCAGAATTATACCGCCTCGGGAGAGACCTTCATGGGAGGAGCTTAAAGCCAACCCTAAGCTGTCGGAGTCAGAGGTCCTATCGAGTAATCAAGGTAGCTTGTTCAGGCTCACTAAAAGCGAATACGAGGCTATTTTAGCTACCAATACGAAAAGCAACGTTAGCAGTTACGGGAGTGATGATGTTCTGAGCGAAGTATTCATATCAGAAGACGAGGTTCATGACATTCTCGATAGCTTCAGGGCAAAGAAAAACATAATTCTTCAAGGGCCACCTGGCACGGGTAAAACATTCTTCGCCAAACGTCTCGCTTATCTATTATTCGGTCAAAAAGATAATGACAGAGTAGAGATGGTGCAATTTCATCAGTCCTATTCTTACGAAGACTTTATTCAAGGCTTCAGGCCAGACGGTGTCGGTTTTACGCTCAAAAATGGCGTCTTTTATAACTTCTGCATGAGAGCCAAACATGATCCGGAAGCTGACTATGTATTCATTATCGACGAGATAAATCGAGGAAACTTGAGCAAAGTTTTCGGCGAGCTCATGATGTTGATTGAGTCGGATAAGCGAGGCCCTGATTGGGCAATCAACCTGACTTATGGCGACGACCTCGAGGATAAGTTTTATGTGCCTGAGAATATTCATATCCTTGGGTTAATGAATACTGCAGACCGTTCTCTGGCGATGGTGGATTACGCTCTGCGCAGACGTTTTGCCTTTTTCAACTTGAGCCCAGGGTTCCAAACCGACCTGTTCAGTGAACACTTGAAAGCCAACGGAGTGAATAAGGAACTTGTTAAAGCCATCACGGCCAAAATGACCTATTTAAACCAGCAGATAGCCAACGACGTCACCAACCTTGGTAATGGGTTTTGTATTGGTCACAGCTTTTTCTGTAATTTTCCTGATTCAACTGCACCTGACGCTCACTGGTATCACCAAATAATTCGACGTGAAATAGCCCCCTTGATTCGGGAGTACTGGTTTGACGCCCCAGAAAAAGCGGAATCGCTAATCGAGGGCCTCAAAATATAATGGCAAGCAGTATTCCGATTCAAAATATCTACTACTTGCTTTGCTATGCCTGGAATAAACTTCCCGAAGGTGAAGTGATTGATGTTACGAAATTAGATTCTACTGAGCTCGTTGACTTGTTTGCGACGGTGCTTATTGGCGGTGTAAACCATGTCCTACGACGGGGTCTAGACAGAGGGTACGAATTACACAATGACGAGCTTAGCTCACTTCGAGGTCGAATTGACATTGCCGTAAGTGCTCGGAAAAAGCTTATTGCACATGGTAGAGCTCAATGCGAATTTGATGAGTTCACGGCCAATACTCTGCCGAACAGGATCATAAAAACGACGTTAAGGTTACTGACGAATTTTGGAACTTTGGACGCTGATTTACGCCGCCGGTTAAGATCACTCTATCGCGACTTGCACGAAATCGATGATATTCAGCTCAATAAATTTGTCTTTCGGAAAGTCCAGCTTAATTTCAATAACCGCTACTACGCGTTTCTTTTGAGCATATGTGAGCTTGTTCAGTCCCTATCGTTCATTGATGAAACAACCGGTGACTTTAAATTTAAAGACTTTCTGAGGGAAGAAAAGCAAATGGCGAGCCTCTATGAGGCGTTCCTCTTAAATTTCTTCAAAAGTGAGTTTCCAAGGCTGGCGCCTAAGAGTGAGCAAATTCGTTGGCTGGCATCGAGTGACTCTGATCCTACATTGTCGTTGCTTCCAACTATGCGAACAGACATTTCTCTTTCATCTAAGAGTCAAAAGCTCATCATCGACGCGAAGTACTACAAGCAAACGCTGAGCTCATTCTACGATAAACAAAGTCTGCATTCGGCCAACTTGTACCAACTCCTTTCCTACATTGATAGCTATAGCGCTCACAATAAAAGATACGGCGTAGAGGGAATGCTGATTTATCCGGTTGTAACCAACGAGGTAAATGAGCGCTACGTAATTAATGGTAAGCGTGTTTATATCCGAACCGTAAACTTAGCGGCTGATTGGACGACTATACGGGCATCGTTAAGAGAGATAGCTGAGCCTTTGCAGTGAACTGAGTATTACCTCGAAAGATTTAAATTTGAGGGTGCGACATGAAATGTCGAGCGAAGGAAATACAATTCAAAATTGCCACAGGTAGATAGCCGAGATTAAGGGAGCGAAGATGTACGACATTATTGGAGATATCCACGGGCACGCAGATGAACTTGAGGCCTTGCTCGTACAAATGGGATACCGAGAAAGCAAAGGCGTTTATCGACATCCTGAACGGATCTTAGTGTCAGTGGGTGATCTTATTGATAGGGGACCTCATCAGAGGCGCTCGGTTGATATCATCAAACGTATGTGTGAGGCAGACTCTGCAATTTGCATAATGGGTAACCATGAGTTTAATGCTGTTGCTTGGGCCACCGAAGATGAAGACGGCAACCATTTACGAGAGCACTCAGATAAGAACTTCAAACAACACAAAGCGTTCCTAAAAGAAGCAACGCAGGATTCAGGTTGGTACGCTGATACAGTCGAGTGGTTTAAAACTTTGCCGTTGTATTTAAATTTACCCGCCTTGCGAGTCGTGCATGCATGCTGGCACGAACCTTCCCTATCGGTTCTTGAAGACTTTTCATCAGATGGTGTTCTTCATCATGACGCTTGGAGCACTGCCAATACTAAAGGCCATCCACTTTATGACGCTATAGAAGTGCTCTGTAAAGGCTGGGAGGTTCCACTTCCTCCAGGCTACTCATTTTTGGACAAGGATGATAACGAGCGATCGAAGATAAGAACTAAGTGGTGGAGAGAAGACGATCGCAGCTACAAAGCACTTGCGATTGGCGTGAAAGATCCGTCTAGCTTGCCGATGGACGAAGTACCTGGTAATGCGATGCCCGGTTACGATAATCAAAAACCGTTATTTATCGGTCATTACTGGATGAAAGGTCGCCCTTGCTTACAATCCGAATCGATCGCTTGTGTTGATTGGTCAGTAGCCGACAACGGGAAAATGGTTGGTTACCGGTTGGATGACTCGGGTCTTTGTGACTCAAAGTTTTACTCGGTTTGAAGTGAGAGGTAAGGAATGAAGGATAAACAATAGTTTTTCTTGCGAGATCTACTCAGACCTCGATTGAAGAAGCTCATTCATGGCTCGATTTTTGCTGAAGAGTATGACTTCATGGGGACTCTATTTCGGATGCGAAAAATCGGCGGCGGGGTATCAACCCGATGTCAGAAGAATACACCAACCAAGTAAACGAGCGACGTCGGCAACTAGGGGTATTGCCTTTGGGGAGAGGTCAAAAGCTGGCGATTTTTTATGAAGATATAAAGTGTCTAAGGAGCCGAAGTCTTACTATAGTGCTTTATTTTTGTACTGTTATCCGCTATGATACATGGTGATTTAATTTTGCCCTTATGTCGACTTTTCTGTGGTGGGAGCTATGAATAAAGAGAGCATTTCAAGGATACTCGAAGCTTTCGCTTACGTAGCGGAACGCGCCCCTGCTCAAAAGAAAAATATGTACAACGTGTTAAAGGTATTCTACCTTGCCGACAAACTCCATATGGAGCGATATGGGCGCTTTATTTTTGATGATAAATATTCAGCAATGGAAAAAGGTCCTGTTCCATCAGCTGCTTATGATTTGCTGAAAACCATCCGAAACGGTCAAGAATTACCTTTCTCAATTGATTCACCAGTCACATTAGGGGCGAGTCATACCGTAATTGCAAAACGACAAGCAAACGAAGACTTGTTTAGCGGTTCAGACTTATTATGTATGGATGAGGTTATCGCGCTCAGTGAGAATGAAGATTTAGGTGACCTTAGTCACGATGAGGCTTGGGAAAATGCAGGGCGTAATAGCTTCATGCCTGTTGAAGCTATCTTGTCAACGCTTGAAAATAGCGACTTACTAATAGAACTTCACCAGAATAGACACCCTTGATCGTAATCAGGTGTTAGGGAAGATTACGAGCAAGGGAGACGGATGCCTACCAGTCAAAGCCTATTAGCCCAGCTAGCCGGGAGTAATCTTAGAGTTGGAGCCGTACTATACAAGTATTGCGATTTTACGACTCCACCCAAAAATAAATTCTTTGTCGTAGCCTCACTCGAACCTAGATTATTAGTGTTATTAATAAACTCGGAAATCAACCAGTTTTATTTTCAGGCGGGACTAGATAACTTCCATGTTCCTGTACCTAAAGCTGAGCACGATTTCTTAAAACATGATTCGTACACAAACTGCGTTGAGGCTCATACCGCATTCGATTGCAGCGAAATCAGGCAAGAAGTTATTGATGATTACGTGAATGTCTTTAAAGTGTCAACGGCAGTTTAAATTTGACCCCCTTTGGGGTTAATTCGGCAATCTAATTTTGACCCCCCTGGGGTTAAATTTCACCGAGTATCGGCGCAATACCTATCTTCTTTTTGTCCTTCAACCGGTAACTCTCACCACTAATTTGAATCACATGGCAATGGTGCAACAGGCGGTCTAGCATCGCGGCTGTTAATGTTGTGTCGTTCGCGAATGCACCTGCCCACTGGCTAAACGGTAAATTGCTGGTCAGTAATGTGCTACCACGCTCATAGCGTTTTGCGACCACGTTAAAGAACAGATTTGCTTCTTCGCGGCCAAACGGCAGGTAACCGATTTCATCGATGATGAGTAGCTTTGGACTCATTACAACGCGTTGTAGGTAAGTTTTCAGCTTGCCTTGGTTGTGTGCTGTCGCCAGTTGCAGCATCAGATCTGCTGCCGTAATAAAGCGCACTTTAGTGCTGGCCATGATGGCTTTGTAACCAAGCGCAATAGCTAGATGCGTTTTACCCACACCACTGGGACCAAGCATCACGACATTCTCGTGTCGTTCGATGAAGCTCAGGCCAGAGAGCTCTGTCAGCTGTGCTTTGGGCACGCCGCTGGCGAAGTTAAAGTCATACTCCTCAAGCGTTTTGATATTGGGTAAACCCGCGAACTTGAGTAGAGTCGCCTTGGTGCGCTGGGTTTTTGCTTTCAGCTCTTCAGCTAAAAGCTTTTCGATGAAGTCCGCGTAAGAGCCCTCTTGGGCTAGGTGATGCTCAGCAATCGATGGCCAGGCTTCAGGCAACGCGTATAAACCAAGTTGCCGACAAGCATCGGCAATACGTTCAGACTGTAAATTCATGCGCACCTCGCAACATCTGGTCATAAACACTGAGTGGGTGCTGCAAGCTCTCGTAAGGTGTTGGCACACGACGCGATGCTTGCAGCTGGTACACGCTGCCGATCTTCATCGGCAACGGCAATAACGCCTCTTGCTCCGTTATTAAGCGCTGGTTTGGTACGTCTCCGGTCGTACCGTGCACTCGAGCATTCGCCACCTGCGTCAGCCAGCGACCGACATAGCCATTCGCAGTCTGCACATCTAAACGTAAGCCTGAGGTTCTTAGCGTTGCCTGCAGAGGCACGACGAAGCTTGATTTAAGGTAACGGTTAAAGCGTTCAACCTTGCCTTTAGTTTTAGCCCGATAGGGGCGACAAACACGAGGATGAAAGCCAAAGTCCTGAGCGGTTGAGAGAAGCTTCGGGTTCCAACGATGCTCGCCATCTGAATAAGCGTCTCGCTCAATCATGATGGTCTTAGCATTGTCGAACAGCACTTCGTGTGGCACCCCACCAAAGAAGTCGAAGCTATGCTCAAGGCCGTCAATCCAGGCTTCTGTGCGCTCGTTATCGTAAAACCGCACATAACTTGCACGTGAATAACCCAGCGTCGCCACGAAGGCTTTGAGCGCATAGGCTCCACGGCGAACGATGGTGAAGTCCACCTGCAATTGCTTGCCTGGGTCAGTTTCAAATCGTACGAGCGGATCGGCTGCCTGCTTAGGTTTGAACGCCGCAACATACTCGCTGAGGATCCTTATTTTGCCTTGGTAGCCACGGGCCAAGATCTCTTCATAGAGCACGGCTGCTGGTATCCAATCTGGATGAGCCGCGTTGATGCGCGCCTGAATATAATCCTTGAAGGGGTCAAGCTTACTCGGACGCACAACGCTGCGTTGATAAACCGGCGTACTCTCGGTTTGCTGCAAATACTTTTTAACAGTGTTGCGGGCCAGGCCTGTTTCGCGCGCTATCCCTTTGATCGATTTACCTTGGTGCTTGAGTACTTTAATGGTCACAACCATCTCCTGAGTTAACATCGAAAGCGGCCTCTTGAGAAAAACCGCTAGTTTACTTCAGGGGGTCAATTTTCAATTGCCGTTAGGGGGTCATTTTTACACTGCCGGTAACAAAAGGCTGGTTGACTGATCAGTGTTTAGAAGCGGTATACCAAGCTGTTAAGGTTAACAACATGATTCGTAGGGGCCATCAAAAGGAAATAATTGCGTCTATCGAAGAGCAGCTACCTCATCTCCACACAGCGTTCTAGATCCTAAAGTGCAGTGGAATTACTATTAAGCGCTTTTTATATGAGACGCACAGCATCATTCCAGTTTAGGATTAGTCTAAACTCATCAACTCGCACCGTAACTATTCTTCTTATATATTCGCGCACTTTTTTATATGCTGGCTTAAAGCTTTTTGTAATGCATTCTGAGCAGCGAGTTCTGCATCATATGCCTCAAACAAACTTATTGCGTCTACCTCAACGCCCTTGGTGATCACTTCGGCTTCTCTTCTATAGTCTTCAATAGCGCTTACAATTTGACTACCTAGTACAGCGCCATATACATCCCTGGTGTGAGCCAAGTGCCGGTTAAACTTTTTATATATTGAATTATCGGGCGTGAACTTATGATCTTGAGGTATACCTTGTACATTGCAAAATTCATTGTCGACGAGTTTGCTTGTTTGGGCTATCAGGTCAGACAGTGTCGTGCTTAACTCTAATAATATTCCTTTATTAACTTCCCACCGACGCGAGTCCCTCTGACTTTTTATCGAGAAATAATTAATAATTAACGCTATGCAAGCGGCTACTGCAATAACGCCATTAGATATTGTTTGTATTTTGATATTAACATCGCGACTAGCAAGGCTCTCGTGACCGACTAAGGTCACAACGATTCCAATGATTACACCCAACGTTATACCTACATAAATATTCAAGGCTTAGTTACTCCATATCTGGTAAACCTTTTCAAAGCTAGTGACACTCAGCAGCATTCAAAAGATAATAATAACTTTTCAGGCTAATGCCTCACCCCTGAAAATCCATTTTTATGCTTCTGCATCAAGAACTCGAATACAACCTCGGTCTTTTGCTCAACTTCATCAGGAGCGAAGCTTTCAGGTAAACCTTTTTTCTCATCCCACAAGAAGTCTTTAATTTTGATCTTTATTTCATCACGGGTTGCTTGCTTGGCTGTAAAGTTCTGTATTCGATGTATTTCTTCATCTAATTGACGATATAGCTCTTCAGCTACTTTCTTTATTTTATCCACCTCGCGTTTCGACAGGTCAGGCTTTACCAATATATCAAACAGCGCCAGCGACTCTTCAGACAAGCCTTCTTTGACTGCTCGTTGTTCTTCCTCAGTAAGTTCATCTACCAGCTCTAGTAACGCGTCAAAGGTAGCCTCTATGGTTACTCGATCCTTCTCGCTGTTATAGTCGCTTACAATTTGTTCATAATGTTTTTGGAAATCTGTACGAGTCGGGTTTTGCATTAGCATTTTTAAGAGCTTCTTCTCGATGACTTCTTTTAGCGATTGAACCGCCGTATTCTTTGCTGGAGAGCGCTCAAACTCTTTACGTAAACGGTCAAAGTCAATTTTGCTAATGTCGTAAAGCTTACTTTTCTCAGTAATACCACTAGCAGGCTCAATATTCTCTTCAATAAGCTCATGCAGCACACGCATTACGCTTGATATATCAGCTTTCTCAACATCATCCTGGAGGCTTTTATATATGATGTTAATTGCATCATAAGATGCTCGGTAATCATTAACCGCTCTAATGGTTATACATGCCTTAAACTTCTTGAATACTTCGCGGCAAATAATTTCAAAACGCTTGCGCGCTTCATCATTCTGATTAACGACTTCTTTCGCTTCTATAATGGCTTTATTACGCTCGAACCCTGTCTTATCCAGTATGTCCTCTAACCTAAAGCCAGTATCACTCAAAAACGCTCTGACAGCCTCTATGGACTCCGAAAGGTCAGCTAACAGCTCTTCCTCAGGCTTTACTGGATCAATCTCTTCTGGAGGCTCTCCTGCGCCACTACCGCTGCCTGTATGCCCAGCAAAGGTTGCCAAAGCTTTTCTTAGATTTTTAAGTATTCCACAGTAATCAACGATTAAACCGTTGTTCTTTCCTTCAGATACTCGGTTTGCTCTCGCTATAGCCTGCATTAAGGTGTGAGCTTTAAGTGGCTTATCCAGATAAAGCGTCGACATGGTAGGCACATCAAACCCGGTTAGCCACATGGCGCAAACAATCGCGACACGGAATGGGTGCTCTTCTTTTTTAAAAGCGCTCTCCATATCCAGGCGTTTACCGTCAGAAGTTTCAAACCCTTCCTTTATTAACCTGCGATGTGGTGTGATATCTAAGTCCCACTTTCTGAATCTATCGACCTCACCTTGCTCTTCACTAACAACCACTGCCATGATGGTTTCACGCATCCATTCGAGCTTACGCTCCATCTCCATAATCGACTGTTCATCACTCAGGCGAGCAAGCTCTTTCTCAAAGTCGATTATCTTATTTTGCCACTTCTCCAGAATGATCTGCTGCATGCGAACACAGGTGACCTTATCAATACACACCATCATGGCTTTGCCGTTTTCCCAACCGGTGCTGTAGTGTTCAACAAAGTCAGTAGCAATATCTTCAAGGCGAGATTGCGAGGTTATGATGTGGTAATCCCGTTTGAGCTCCCTCTCGAGCCGCTCAGAAACATCCTGGTCTTCAATTTCCATCTCTTCCAGCTTTTCGGCAATTTTCTCGTTAAGCTCATTTGTTGCTAAACCCAGCTTTTCGCCTCTTGCGTCGTAATATAATGGTACTGTTGCTTTATCTTCGACAGCTCGCTGGAAGTCATAGGTCGATACATAATCACCAAACACGCGTCTTGTTATTTCATCGTCCTTAAACAACGGCGTACCTGTAAAGCCAATGTAACTGGCATTCGGTACAGCATTTCGTAAATTTAAAGATAAACGCCCATATTGAGTACGATGTGCTTCATCGGTAATAACTATAATGTCATCTCTATCTGAATAAGGTTCATTAGGATCGACGTCTTTGTTGAACTTCTGCACTAATGAAAATACATAAGACTTGTGTTGATTAAGCAGCTTTTGAAGATGATCACCTGAGCCTGCCCGACAAGGATCTTTATCGTTATCGACTAACCCACAGCCAGCGAACGTGTTGTATATTTGCTTATCGAGGTCTTCACGGTCTGTGCAGATTAAAAAGGTAAAGTTACCACCAAGCTTTCGGTGTATCTTACGGGCGAAGAACACAATCGAATACGACTTACCTGAGCCCTGGGTATGCCAAAATACACCCAGTTTACCTTTGTTATCCTCACGATTATTAACCGCCTCTATTGCACGGTTGACACCCAAAAACTGGTGGTTCCTTGCAACAATTTTAACCAACTTTCCCTCGCTTCCATCAAACAGCGTGTAGTTTTCGAAGATATCGAGAAAGTCCCGTTTGTTACAGGTACCTTTTAGCAAGGTCTCCATATCAACAATACCTGCATCACCTTCCGCAAGGCGCTTCCAGTCATTAAAGTGTTCAAACCTACTTGATATAGAGCCTATCTTTGCATCAACGCCGTTAGCCAATATGACAAGCGCATTGTGGTAAAACAGATGCGGTATTGTGTCTTTATAGTCAGCCAGGTTTTTCTCGTAAGCATGGCGTATGTCTTTGTGAATGGTCTTACATTCAATAAATATCAGCGGAAGACCATTTACAAAACCAACCAAGTCAGCACGTCGACGGTAGATATCTCCTCGCACCCATAACTCACGAACAAAAAGAAAATGATTGTTTTCAGGGTTATCAAAGTCGAAAACTTTTAACCGTTTCTTTTCCAGCTCACCTTTTGCATTTCGATACTGAACCTGAACACCATTTTTAACCAGCTCGTATTGTTCGAAGTTAATCTGTAGGGTGTTTTCGGTTACTGGTGCTTCCGTTATTTTACGTAGCGCTTCCTGGTACGCTGATTGCGGTAACCCAGGATTAAATTTAACTAATGCTTCCCCAAGATGACGTTTAAGCACAACCTCTTTATCAGACTCTCGACCCAGCAGACCTTCTTTGCCAAAGGTTTCCGTGTTGTAGGCGAACACATTCTCCCAGCCAAGCTCTGTTTCCAGGTAATCAGCAGTGGTGGTTTGAACTAGCGTATCTTCGTTAAGTGGAGGGTTCATACGGCAAGTTCTCCGCTCATTAATTTAGGTAAAAGCGTATCTCTCGCGGCAGTCAATTTAGTATTACTAGTCAACAATGTATCGATCTGATTTAAAACCGGTGTGGTAAAGTCAGTAAACTGATCAATCAAAGCTTTCGGAGGAAGAACAAAGGGTATTAGCTTGAACGTATCTTTTATAATTGCATCAAATACCGCCCCAACCGCGCGACTCTTAACTTGCTGAATTCCTGCTTGCATCGCAAAAAACAGAAAAACTTGATTGATATTTTCTTTGCCAGCCAACGCATAGCAAGATTGATTCATTGCCATTGGTCTTTGCGCAAGATTTAACTTTCCTACTGTGCCTCTAGCTGTGATAAACAAGGTGTTCTTGGGATACAGTTTACTGGAGCAATTGTCCAAGCCCTTAGAGCTTAATGTCTTTTCTGTATATGAGGCATAGACAGAGCTCGTCGCATCTTTTGGTGTAAAGAAGGGAATGCCACCGTTCCAGAATTCAGGAACAGATGTTTTTGGCGTTCCACCACTCAATATATCAACAACATCATCTGCCTTGATGCTTTTCCATCCCTCCGGCACCCCATTCACAATTTTGACATGTTCATGGCCGGGGAAGCGAAAGCGCACAAACCACTCTTTATAAAGCTGTCGCGCCGACTCCTCCAGTAGGGCAATGCGACGTTTGTTGTTTTCGATGAGGTTGTCGTAGTTCGATAGCAAATCATCAATAGCGACCTGATATTTGTACGGAGGAACCTTAAACTTAATTATTTTCAAATTTTTTTGGGAGAGTTTAGGTTGAGCTGCTCCCGTTATATACCCCGAAAGATTATTATTATTAATAAGGTAATTAATAAAGCGGTTGGTGCTGACGCCTTCCTTCGCTTTTACGATATGAGCGTGGTTATTCACCCAAAACTGGCCATCAACAATTTGAGCAATTGGTGCGTTTCTTGTCATTAAATTAGCGCCATCTTCTGCTATCAGCACATACTCACCGTCAAAAAGATAGTCATCGACATAGTCGATAATGTTTTGTGCGCCATAATACCGATAAGAGCCTTGTCTTTTTTCACGCTCCATTCCACTTAGAGGGACTCTTATATGATTATAAAAATTGACTAGTTTCTGAAACTCGACCTCTACCCAGTTCATATCCCCAATCCCTCAAAATTCTTTTGGATTTGAGCGGCGAGTTCAAATGCATCCTCATTCAAGCCTTTCAGTTCAATATGTATATCTCTTAATGTCTCTTCGAAGTCGAAATCGTCATCTTCTTCCTCAGGAACAACTCCAACATAACGGCCGGGAGTCAAACTCCAGTCGTTGGTTGCAATCTCTTCTGTATCAACCAGCTTAACAAGACCGGGAACATCTTGAAGCTCTGCATCAGGAAAATGTTCTTGTAACCAATGAGCCTGCTTGTAAAAGTAACGAACTAATTTGAGCTGTTCCACGGCTTCTTTACGAGCCTCATCGAGTGATTTGGTACGTTTGCTAAGACCTTTTTCATCGCTGTCTTTAATTTGCTTCTCAGCAAACTTATAGAGCTGATCAATCTGTTTTAGTAGGTCGCGGCTGGTTTCTGCCAAAGCTTCGGCTTTTACAGCAAAGTTTAGTAATCCCGAATTATTTTTAGATGTTTGACCCCATACCATGTGTTCAGCGTCAACATTTGATTCAAACGCGGAAATATCTTGACGCAACACGTTAAATGCAGAGCTAGTGTCTTTATCGACTTGAGGTAATCTATCAAGCACCCCTTGCAGCTCAACTAAAAACGAGTCCATAACCGCTTTGCTGGCTGTAGCTTCATGTAATACCTGAGAAAAGTATTGTTCAACCAAGCCGATAAAACGGTCAGTTTCACCCCGATAGAGCCAAATAATTGCGGTGAGGTTTGCGAGTTGTTCTGGTGAAAAGTCATAGATTTTACGTGTGACTTTACGATACACATTACGTGCATCTAACATCAGCACTTTTTGCTGATGCTTTGCAGGTTTCGCTTTATTAAAGAACCAAAGCTCGCAAGGCACAGAACGGGTATAGAAGAAGTTTGAGCGAATAGAGACCATGGCGTCGACATGGCCTGTTTCTATCATTTTACGTCGTACTTCGGCTTCCTGCCCACCAGAGCTGGACGCTTGAGACGACATAACAAAGCCAGCACGCCCCTCGTCGTTTAAGTAACTGTAGAAGTAGGACATCCAAAGGTAGTTACCATTGGAAACCGCACCTTTTTTGTTCACGCCAGGCAAGCCAAACGGCAGTCGTGGATCGTTTTTAATTTTCTCCGCGTCCACGTCGTCTACGTTGAACGGAGGGTTCGCCATTACGAAGTCTGCTTTTCCTAAGAAGTTATGCGGGTCTTCATAGTAAGAAATGGCTTTCTGAATTTTTCCCTCGAGACCATGAACCGCTAGGTTCATTTTAGCTAGGCGAATCGTCGTCGGGTTCTTCTCTGCGCCGTAGAAGGTTGCGACGTCCTGTGGATTTTGGTGCATGTTTTCAATGAAATGAGCACTCTGAACGAACATACCACCCGAACCACATGCAGGATCGATAACCGCGCCATGGTCAGGTTCAATCACGTTAACAATCATCTGAACAAGTGAGACCGGCGTGAAGAATTCACCACCATCATGGGCACTTTGATTAGCAAACTGAGTCAGGAAGTACTCGTAAATACGCCCGAAAATATCACCTGTCACTTTCTTAAGAGCGGGATCATTAAATGTACGAATCAGGTTACCCAGAACGTCATTATCTAGCTCTTGGTATTCACTCTTAGGCAATATACCTTTCAGAGTTTCATAATCGTTCTCTATGGCAACCATCGCGTCAATCATCGCTTGAGCACGATCATCAGCTTCAGTCAGGTTTACCAGGTAATCGAATTGAGACTTCTCTTGAAGAAAGATTGAGCCCTTACTTGAAAAGTCTTCTTTCGTTAGGGGGCGAGTGACACCACCTCGCGAAGGTAGAGTGGCTTCAATTTCAGGCTTTACGGCGAGATAACGACTGTAGGCATGACGAAGGAATATCAGCCCCATGACAGGCATGAAATACTCATTACTGGCATAGTTACTATTTGCGCGAAGGTTATCAGCACTTCCCCAAAGACGTTTCTCAATTGCTTCCATGTTCTCTAACTGTGCCACTTAATCGCTCTCCTGTTAGTACCTCATTTCAATTCCATTAAGTATACCCTACGTCGAAACCCTATTGTGAGTCTAGTTATGCATTGTGTTAACTGCATGTATAGACGTATAGGTGTCTATTTGTTAAGATCCTCCCTGCATTAAGAGAAGAGCAACGCTCTCGCCAACCTGCCAGTCTGGGTAAGGTGGCCACCAAGTAGCGACTTGGGATGTGCCTGACAAAAAGTGATCAGGAACCATCAGACGCATAGTGTGTTGCTCTCCTTATTTGCACCATCATCAATCGTAAATAATGGAGACGAAAATATGTTCCATCCTCATAACTATAACCCTGAGAATGCCCCTAAAGCTTATTTAGAGCGCGTTTTTATCAATAGTCGACCTCGGCAAATTACGTTTGCTGGGATGGTCGGTGCCTACCGTTTACATGTACTCGACATGGCTGAGCATTATGAGCCGCTAAAAGCCGGCAACGGAGAGCCCTGCATTGCTAACGCCATTATCAATGATAGAAATGGAATTCACGGCATCTTTGGTCCAATAAAGCATTACCTTCTTATTATCGATAAAAAACCGAAAGCGATTTTCGACACTGAGGGCCGTTACATCGGTCCTGCCGGAGATGAGCGTCCTAGAGCAGTGCATGGTCACGCACGAGTGCTAGGGACCAACGCAACGCTGCAGATCAAAGACGACTAAGGCTGGTTAGTAAGTGCCGTTCTGAACGGTATGATAAGAAGGCAGTAGCTCTATGAAGAATATATGGGTATATATCAGTGAAAAAGTCGCGAGTACATCGAACCTACCTGTAGATGAAAAGACTATAGCTAGAGCGGAAAACCTATCGCGCCTCAACGATATGCTGCAATATTTAGGGTTCAACAACCAACAAGCTGCAGACTCTCTAGTAGTTCGCGTTCGTCAGGTGCAGTTAAAGACGAAATTCGAAAGTATTGCTAGCGGATTGTCAGAGGCGCATAGAGAAGAGATTGCTTCTCTCGACGCATTAGATAAAGCGCAACAAAGTATCATCAGCTATGCGAAACAATGTAATCGCTATCTGGTCATAGGGGAGTTACCCAGGACTGTTGGCAAACAGCTTTGGATTGGCGCGAAAGTTCACATTGAGGAGGGAAGGCTTAACTATCGCGACAATGGTTCTCGAATATGGATCACGCTTCCCGCTCCGCATGCAATTATAGCTTCGGCGGTATTCCTTGGTATATGGGACGCCGCCAAAGACCAAGCGGATTACCTGACCAAATACGAGTATATCGGCCGCCCTGCGGAGCGCGTAGGTGAGCTTATCGAGAGCGGTGCGCCGCTGCTCGATAAAACGCTGTATGAGACTATATTCGGTGAAGCTTATTGCGTGCTTGATGATTGGAAGGTACGGTTGATGGAGTTTTTACATTAAGTTCCCTTTTAGATTCCCGCTTACTTGAGAGTCGGAATGGATAAAGAGTACGGTAGATACCTTGATCAAGTGCTGGATATCATCGCAGAAGATGAAGAGGAAGGTGTTAGATAAAGACTCGAGCAGAGTGCACCATTCAAGCTTCATCAGATGAGAACTGAAAACAGAGGAAGTTTATGCTCACCAAGAAAACATCTCCTTTTCACAACGCTGCTAAGGCATTTGCTCACTGTGAAATTTGTATTGAAGAAGTTCAAAGAGCAAAAATACCACCATGGGCCTACGAGTTCTTCTATAACTCTTTTATCTGGGCCATAAATCAAGCTTGGGAGTTTTCAGAGAAAGGGTTTGAGCTCCTTAATTGCGACTCGGTTATTGGAAGAGAATTAATCAAGAAGGTCTCACTATTGCGCGCTAGAGAGAGCCAATTCCTGAAGTATGTGCGCGAGGCGCGTAATCAGTTAGCGCACCGTGAAAGCATAATATGGCTTTCAGATGAAGAACCGAATGCTCCGGAAGGTATCGGTGCTACTATTAGTCTTTCGGATAGTTACTATGCGACGAATAGGCATAGGTACTCTTGTGTCGTACTCCCTTCAATGTCATGTAACTTTTCTGGAACACAAATTGCGGTCAAGCCAGTATATGATAAAAAAGGTAATATTATTCCGGTTCCCAAAACGTTAGAAAATACTGAGATAGATAATTCGCCGCTTGGCATTATGAGAGCTTCTTATGAGTACTACGGAGAAAACTTCAAAGCTTTGGTAGGGTCAGTCAATTAGAGCAATAAAAGAAGTTGGGGCATTTGGAACCAAGTTAGAATTAGTTTCGCGCAGGACAGTTGTCCTGTCCCAAACGGCAAAACCCTGTCCCAGGACACCATAAAACGACAAACGACAGCACCAAGACAAATCAGCGAAAATTACAAAAGTGTGGGACTAACTGTGGGACTTTTTGAGTTATCGGCACTATAAAGACAACGGTGTGCGCTGCAGGCCTTTAAAAATGGCGCACCCGACAGGAGTCGAACCTGTGACCTCTGCCTCCGGAGGGCAGCGCTCTATCCAGCTGAGCTACGGGTGCGCATTAAATAGGAAATGAATCTGCCTGCGAACAAGCAGGCCAAGCAGGCGGGAATTCTAGGGAAAAACCGCGGCATTGTCCACCCACTTCGGCGATTAATCGCCTGTTTTTCTGGTATCTCCGACGGTTCCTGAGCTGGTATCGCGCGCTGCGCTGCCGCTCGCATCAGTGCGGATTAGCCACAATTTAAATCCGCAGTGCTGATCGATTTGATGCCGTTCTTCCACAAACCAAGGTAAAGCGCAGAATCGCCACCTAGGTCAATCATTGCCAGACTTCTCACGCCGCCCTTGCTGATTTCATCGGCAAAGTCATTGCTATGCCAGGTTATCCCATTATCGCTGCTGCATTCGACAATCAGTGGTTGCTCTGGACCAGATTTGTCGTAGCCAGCGGTATAAAGCACTCCGGCATCATCGATTACGACATCCCAATAGAAGCGGTGATTCACATCACCCAGTGGGAGCTCCCAGCTCTCTCCATTATTTCTGCTTATCGCGATGCCGCCTTCACCACCAAAGAGTACCGTTTGGCTGTCGGTGGGGTGAATCAGACCACCCTTAAAGGTTGATGGATTTGGGAAAAGGTCAGTCCAGGTAGTGATGGCCCTATCGGGAAGAAAATAGCGACGCAGAAAGCCATTCTCGATGGCACCCTGACCACCAAACCAGAGGTTCTGCTGCGTAGGTTGTGGTTCAAGCAAATGGACTCCCGTTGCAAAGCCATCCCATTTCCCGTCGAGAAGCATCCAGTTCGTCGCGGTGCTGTCAGCGACAGCAACGGCTGTTGCTCCGACGGCATAAAGCGCCCCGGTGCTGACGTCATAAGCTAAATTGTTAATGGTGGTGTAACTGTCGCGGCCGAAGTCATGGCTGATGGTTTGCCAGTTCGCACCGCTATCTTGGGTAACATACAGTGGTGAAGCTTCTGTGTGTGGGGCGCTGCCGGCTGGATGCATGGCGACAACATAGTGACCAGGGGCAATAACCGCTACAGCGTTTACATTTGCAGTAGTCGGCGAACGTTGTTGCCAGTCGGCCTGGGCATTGGTACGCCAAAACAATCCATCTGAGGTACCTGCGAGCTGTGCTTCACCATCTAAATAAAGTCGTCCTACGGTGACTTGACTGGCGAATACGGTATCGACGACGTTGACTGGTGGCGGAGGGGGTGTGGGAGTGATAGCAATCGAGCTACCACTACACCCGGTAAGAATGAAACTCGCTAGCGACAGTACAGACCATGCGGCAATGTATTGCATAACTATGTGTCCTTTCAGACAGGTGCGGAAAAGTACATCTGATTAAAAACAAGACGTCAGCACCCGCCGAAATGTGACAGCTTCCATGGTCGCACTCTTGACTTCGTTGTCCCGCGAAACCCTAAATTGGATAAAGGCATCCGCCTCTAGAATGGGTTCATTCCAGCGTACCCTCAAGCAACACGGTATCGGCCAAATTATCAGATCACCCGCACCTAAACCCAGGATCGTCCTGGAAAACTTAGCGTCAGGTTTTAACTTAATTGAAAAGATCATGTTAAGGCAGCGGTGTAAATAAAATCAGCGCCTATACTCAATGCTCAGTAATCCCATCTTGTGGAGATCGATATGAAAAAATTACTAGGCGTTATCATGCTAGCAACCGTAGTTCCCTTTGCAGTGTTATCGAACGCCACTCAGGCTAATCCGTATCAGCAGAGCGAAGAGCAAGCGAAAGATCTGGAAAAAGCCGATAAAGAGCGCGCTAAGGCGATGCGTGAAGCACACAAAGAGCAGGAAAAAGCTGCTCGCGAAGCACAGCACGAACAGGATAAAGCGTCTCGTGAAGCACAGAAGGATCACGATAAAGCAATTCTTGAAGCACAAAAAGATCACGACAAAGCGATGTTAGAAGCAGAAAAAGAGCGCGCTGAAGTTATCCGTGAAGGTCGCAAAGCTGAAGATGAGTTCTTGCGTGAACAACGTAAAGACGAGGACGAATTTCTGCGTGAACAACGTAAAGATAGAGAAGAGTTTTTGCGGGAGCAGCGTAAAGCGAGAATGGAAGCAGAGCGTGAAACCAGTAAAAAGGATAAAGAGAAGGCTAAAGGCAAAGACAACGGCAAAGACAATAAACCCAACTACAACAGTTATTAATCTCTGTCAGTTAAGTTTGAGTAGCTAGTACAAAGCGATTGCGGCCACTTGATTTAGCGGTGTATAAGGCTTCATCGGCGGCCCGCAACAAATCGTCTAATTCGCGGCGGCTCGATCTGCTGTGAATCCCACCAATGCTTGCTGTGATCTTTAAGGTCTCGCCTTCGATGTTGAAGGTCGCTTTGCCGATACGTTCACACAAACGGTAGCTGATCAGCTCGGCTTGATTGCGGTCAACGTCGGCTAAGGCGACGGCAAATTCCTCACCACCAATGCGTGCAGCAACGTCATTTTCACGAAGGTGACCCTGAATAATATCAGAAATTTGACGCAAGCACTCATCGCCGGCGGCATCGCCGTAGTGCGCATTGATGTTACTGAAATGATCAAGGTCAATCACTAAGACACAGAACGAACGTCTTCGAATGCGATTCTTGGCCAGCAATAATCCAGTACGCTCAAGAAATGCGCGATGGTTAAGCATGTGCGTCAACTCATCAAAATTTGTTATCTCAAGCAGACGTTTTTCGCTCATCGCGAATGCGAGCAGCGGAAATAGAGTGGCTGTGCCTGTGGTTAATGCCAGGTGACCGATCAGCAGCCACTCGAATGACGAGGGCAGCATCACAACACTTTTTGCCGCTAAATTTTGTACTAACATACCGCTCTGAGCGAGCATCAACGCGCCGTGGGCAAGAAACAAACAAAACAACATGCAGCGCATCAGCGTCGGCGCTTGTTTGATGGTTAATATGTAAATCGAGGCATACAAATAGATCGCCGCGCAAACCACTGAGGTAAAGGTTTGTGCATGTATTGGGGCTGTATAGAGAAGCACCAGCGGCAGGGCGCTATAACTCAGGACCAGAGCTACTAACTTAAAGGAAATGGGGCGCTGCATCTGGAATTGTCGCAATCCATGCAGCGCCAGCAGCGGGGTCAGGATAATCAGTACGTCAGCAACAAATATAGTCAGCCATGCCTGATCGAAGTACGTTTGCATGCCGGCGAGTCCCACGGCGATGCCAAAAATAAAACAGGAAATGCCCCAGGTAAAAAAGCATTTCTGGGTTTTGCGAACCTCGTAGATCACCAGCATCAGACCTCCCAACAGGAGGTTCAAACTGATAACTGTAATGATCAACGTAGGTAAGTGAAATGGCACGTGCGTTGTCGACTCTGGTTGTTATTGTTGTCTACGTTTAGCTTAGCCTGAAACCGCTAATTTCACCAGCTCCGCTTTTTATGTCCGACCAGTCCGTACCAACCAATAACGGCGTAGCCAATGGGTAGTAGCGCGTAGGCATGTTTGGCGCTGAAAGCGTCGGCCAGGCCGCCGTAAATTAAGGGTAGCACTGCGCCACCTGCTATACCCATGATTAAAATCGCCGAGCCGCGGGCGGTAAACTTGCCGAGATCTGCCAGTGCCAGTGGCCAAATTGCCGGCCACACCATGGCGTTGGCGAGGCCTAGTAAAGCGAGTAGGGCGACCGAGTTAGGTACCACCGGCACGCTACTCCAGCCCCATAGTGCTGTGGCAATAGCGGTGCTGGTATCTGAACTTAACAGCAGGGCACCACTAAAAATAAGTCCCAGCACAGCCGAACCGGTAAGTGCGGCTTGTTGGCTGAGCAGTCGCGGAATCAACAGCAGACCCAACACATAACCGACGACCATCGCCGCCATTACGTACGACGTTAAACTTGAGTAGTTCGCCAGGCCCAGGCGTGAGCCGTACATACCGATGGTATCGCCGGCGATGACTTCGACCCCGACGTAGAAAAATAGCGCAACGGCACCAAGCACAAGCTGTGGGTAGCGTAATACCGAGGTGTGCACATCGGCGCCTGAAGGTGCTTCTTCGCGGATATGCGGTAGTTTTATCCAAAACAGGCCCAGCGCTAACACGAACATCGCAACACCCATGCCGATATAGGGTGGAATAATATTGGCGGCCATGGCACTGACTTGTGCGGCGCGCTCGGTGGCTGTTAATTCGGCGATGCTGGCGGCGCTGACATTTGGAAAGTCGGCTAACACTAGCCAGGTAAAGAACAGCGGCGCAAAGACGCCGGCGAGTTTATTAAGAATACCCATAATGGCGATGCGTGCTGCGGCCGATTCATGTGGACCGATACGCACGATGTAAGGGTTCGAAGCGGTTTGTAGCAGTGTGAGTCCGGAGCCAACCACAAACTGCGCAAACAGGAAAATACTGAAGTAGTGGGTTTGTGCTGCGGGCACAAACAAGAACAGACCGACTCCGACCAATGCTAGCCCCAGCACCATGCCATTTTTGTAGCCGGTACGGTCGAGAATCCACGACATCGGCAGCGCCATGACGACATAAGCGATGTAGAAACAAAAGGCGACCAGTAGCGCCTGGAATTCGTTCAGATCGGAGATGATTTGCAAAAACGGGATCAGCGCACCATTGAGCCAGGTCACGAAGCCGAAAATGAAAAACAACACACCAATGGTGATCATTGGAATAACGGTGCGCATATCAGATGTCCTTTCGAATAGCCGTGCCCTGCTGCCACAGTTGCACGATGTTAAGTTCAGAGTCGAGTAGCATGAAATCAGCCTGTTTGCCGACGTCGATGCTACCTAGCAGGTGATCCAGGCCGAGCATGCGTGCCGGCGTGAGGCTTGCCATTTGAACCGCGTCGGCGAGGCTGACATCGCACTGTCGCACGGTATTTCGCACAGCATCGATCATGGTCAGACACGAGCCAGCGAGAGTGCCATCAGGGGTGGTCAGTTTGTCGCCTTCGCGCACAATGCGCGTGTCAAAGAAAGGCACCTCATGGGCATTCGTAGCGGCAAGCGCCATGGCATCGGTGACCAGCATCATCTGGTTTTTCCCTTTGGCGCGAAAGGCGACTTGGCAGGCCTGCGGGTCAACATGATAACCATCGACGATAAGTCCAGCGTAACAATCGCGGGCCAGACAGACACCTACCATGCCCGGTGCTCGGGACTGTAATGGTGACATGGCGTTGTACAGGTGGGTAAAGCCTATGGCACCGGCATCCAGCGCGGCGTTGACTTGCTCGGCCGTTGCATCGGAATGGCCGAGGAAAATTTTAATACCAGCGTCGCTGAGCTGGGTGATGACTGCCGGGCTAACATTCTCCGGTGCCACCGTGACCATGAGGGTGCCGAGCTCCGGGTCGCTGAGCAGCGCAATTTCCTCAGCACTGGGCGGACGAATAAATTGCGCGCTGTGCACGCCTTTGCGGGCGGTGCTCAACCATGGGCCTTCGAAATGTGCTCCGATAATGCCGGGAATACCTTGTTGCTTGGCGGTTTTCATAGCCGCGGCGGCATCACACATAGCATCGTAGCTATCGGTGATGAGCGTCGGCAGCATGGCGGTGGTGCCATGTTCGCGATGGGCTTCCATAATTTTCTGCAAGGCTGCTGGGTTAGGTTCTTGATTAAACAACACACCGCCGCCGCCGTTCACTTGCACGTCAATAAATCCGGGCACCAATTGGCCTTGATAAACGGTATAGCCGTGATTGGTTGGCGCGTCGTCGATAGCGGTGATGATGCCACTTTCAACCTTAATCAGCTGCTGCTGACGCCAGCCTTGGGAGGTAAGAACCTGTTCGCAGACAAACATTAGCGGGTTTCCGTTACTTTTTTCAGGCCTGGCGGCGCGTCGGGGTCGAGCCCCATCTGCCGTGCGGCCTGTTCAATATCAAGATAAAAGCGCTGCATCAGTACCAGCGGTTGCAGGCGCGGATGCGGAACAACGGGCACATGCATCTGGATCAACTTAGCACCACGCGCGGAGATGCCCTGCATTTGCTCCTGATGGGTGGTACCACCCTCATCGTCGATTTGTAGGTCGATGATACACAGCTGTTTTTCTGCGAGCGTCACCGGGCCATGCAAAAACTCAGCGCTACTAAAGGCTTCGGCATGGATGCTCAACACTTCTTTTAATTTGAGTGCGACTTCGCGGGCAATGGCGTAGCCAAATCCGCGGCCTAATACCACACAATGTTGCAGTCCTTGCAGTTGATCTGCCTTTAGCTGAGCTGGTAATTGCTGAGCTAGGCGCATTGCTTCAGGTAATTCGTTTAACGCCGCGAGTAAATCGTGGTCGTTTTGCCAGTAGGCACACAACTGACATAGAGCGCTAAGGCTGGCGAGGTAGCTTTTGGTGGCGGCCACGGCCAGTTCCGGACCGGCGTGCAACGGCAATACCTCATCGGCAAGACGGCCAAGCGGCGAGTCAACCACGTTAACCAGCGCCAACACGCGGGCACCACCGGCTTTGGCGAGTTCCGCTTGTTGCACGATGTCGGGGCTTTGCCCAGATTGGGAGATACAAATCGCCAGGCAGCCTTCGAGTTTTAACGTACGGTGATAGACACCAGCAACCGAGGGTGCGGCGGCAAACACGGGTACGCCACAGCCGACTTCGAACAAGTATTTAGCAAAAACTCCGGCATGATCTGAGGTGCCACGGCCAATCATCATGATGGTGCGCGGCGGTGTGGCCTGAAGTTCTGCCGCAATTTGCTGACAACGTTCAGCGTTGTTCTCGAGCTGCCGGGCAATAATTTCCGGTGCGGAAGTTGCTTCGTCTGCCATTTGGTGGCTCATGATAGGTCTCCTAAACCGCCGTTCTGATAAAGCAAAATTGCGCCCCATTCTGGGCCAAACTGGGTTGGACGCAGGGCGCTGCGAATGTCGTCGTCAAGCCAGGGTGTCATGGCTGTTGCGACACCGCCGGCTATCACCAGATTGCCCCCGCTTAGCCGCAGGGCTTTGCGAGCGATGGCGCTTAAGTAGGCGCTGCCGCGTTCCACCAAGGCACGGGCCGTCGGGTCATCATCACTTGCCAGCTTAAGAATGATGGGACAAATCTCGCCAAACACGCCCGGGTTGGCTTGAATGAGACGATCAACGATGTCGGTTGCACTTTGGCTGTGGTAGTGATTGCATACCGCCTCGACGAGCGGGCCATGTGGCACGACACCATCAAGCGCTTCGAGACTGTACATGATGGCTTGTTTGCCAAGCCAGGCGCCACTGCCTTTATCACCGAGCAGGAAACCATGGCCGCCGAGCTGGGTGAGCTTGCCGTCGGTCAGTGCGGCGGCGCACGAGCCGGTGCCCATCACTAATACTGCGCCATTTTGACCGGCGTGGGCACCATAAAGAGCCGTGTGCAGGTCTGAAGTAAAGTGGAAGGTCTGAAAGGGGTGCCGCCATTGCTTTAGCGCTGCAGCTGCCGAGGGAAGATTAGCCCCCGCCAGGCCTGCGCAAACAACGGCGTCGCCTAGGTGCTGCTGATCAATAGTGGCAGCTTCGAACGCTTTGCTCACGGCGGTGAGGATCGATTGCTCAGCAGTGTTACCTTGCCGCGCAATATTGGCCGAACCAGCAACGCCAGAGCCGAGTAGGTCACCTTGTGGGTTGTAAAGTTCGGCGCGGCATTTGGTGCCGCCGCCATCGACGCCCACGTAATAGAGGGAAGAGGTTTTGTGCTTCATGGCCTCACTTTTTAGATTGATTTGTGCCAGCGAATGGTCAACATACTGCCATACTTTGCCCTATGAGTTGTAATACTTTATTCTTGATTTGGGAATAATAAGGAATTGATTGATGAAAAAAACAACAAACGTAGTATTAATGGTGCTTTCAAGTGCTTTCGGTTTCGCTGCGGTGGTACCGACGGTCTTTGCCCAGCAAGCAACTATCGATCCGAAAGGCGAAGCATATTATGAGCAAATTATGGGGGCAGCCCCGCTGTTGCCAGCGAAGCCAGGTGCCCGTTGGCAGCAATGTGCGCCGGCAGTTAGTGGCGCTAACTCGAACTATCAAACGGTTACCGAGACGGGTACGGCTGCAGGTTGGGTCGAAAAGAGCGCACATGACTGGAATTATTTCGAGCTGCCAGCAGATGCTGGCAAGGTAACGGTCATTGATTATGCTCGCAAAGGTGATGCGTTGGCGTTTCGTTACCTCGGCAATGCTGACACTCAGGGTGATCTGTACGAGCCGTGGAGTACTTCGAAAGTTATGGCGTTCAGCGCTGCGATGTCGTTGGTGAGTGACAACTTCGCGCAGGCCGATACTTTAGTGGGGGAGTTGAAACTGGCCGATGTGATCAGCAGTATTCATAGTTACCAGCCTTCAGGCGAGGCTGATGGTAACTCGAATGCTTATGCTTATTATCTTGCCGACTTGGCTGGGCGTGACTACTTGACTGCGTTGTTTCACGGTGCGTGGCTCAATATTGGTCAGCCGCAGGTTAAATTTCGTGGTGCGTACGGGCCTGAAGCTTTTGCCCCAGTCGATAACTATTGGCGCACACCTTCGCGTTCGGTGGAGGCCGCCTTCGTTGCTCGCGACAGCGACCCGGGTATGCTCAGTTACCGTTGTGATGATTGCGGTTTAACTGGCAACAAGCCAATGACGACCCTTGCCTCAGCTGAATTTTTAAAACGTTTGGCCACGCATAAACGGGTGCCGCAAACCCAGTTGCCAGGTTTGTCGGATGCCGCGGTGATGATGCTGTTCTACGGGCCGGGACATAGTGCAAACAGCGCAAATGCTGGCGGCATGATGGCGGGAGCAAGTCTCATGCCTCACCGTGCGGTCGCTGCAGCATTGCAGGCGCACCTTCCGCAACTTGAAGGTTTGACTACTCAGCAGGTGTTGGACCAAGCCACCAACGGTAATTGGCGCATTTTTCACAAACTTGGCGCCGGCCCGAGTGAAACCCGTGGCACGAGCGAAGTGGTCGCACTGGCTCATATCTGTTTACCACTTGCTGCGGGCACCCGCGAGTTCACCGTCGCGGCACAAGCTTCCATCGACGGCAATAGCTATGAAAACGTAGGCTTTGCTGGCGCCAAACTTGAGCAATTACTGAAGCAAACCGTACAGGAAATTCTGACGAATCCCGCTCAGTAGCGGGGTATAGAAAGGAGGGGCTGCCCCTCCTTTCTCTATTTTCTATTCCTGGTATACATTAAAGTTGGAATAATCTATTCTAAGCGGCAAATCACTTAACCCGAAATGTCATTATGCTCGGTTACTATTCTTTCGCTGATGTACTGGTTTTCATCGCTTACGGGCTGGTTTTGCTCGGCAGTGGCTGGTTGTTTAACCGGCGCAATAAATCGACGCAGGATTACTTCCTGGGCGGCAACAAAATGCCCATGTGGGTGGTGGCGATTTCGGTATTGGCGACGTCGCAGTCGGCGGCAACGTTTCTCGGTGGTCCGGATCAGGGTTACCGTGGCGATCTAACCTACTTAGCAACCAACATTGGCGCCTTCATCGCTGTCGGTTTCGTGGCGATTTTCTTGATCCCCAAGTTCTACCAGTACAAGGTCTACACAGTTTACGAGCTGCTGGAGCGACGCTTCGGTAGTGCTGCCAAGCGTCAAGCTGGCGTGATGTATTTGTTCGGACGGATCTTTGCCAGTGGCGCACGGCTTTACATGGCAGCCATTGCGGTGGCGATGATTTTATTTGGCGACTTTGAGGCCAGTAGTGTTATTGCGGCAACGCTTATTATTACCTTGGCGGGCCTGTTGTACACTGTCTATGGCGGTATTCGTACCGTTATCTATTCAGATGTTCTACAAGCGGTGATTTATGTCAGTGCTGCGATTGCCGTCATTATCGTGCTCTATAACGCCATTCCCATTGGTTTCAGCGAACTTGTGAATGCGCTGCAAAACCCCGCTCCGGGCGAGCCTTCTAAGCTGAAGCTCATCGATACCGAAGTCGATTTCAGCAGTTCCGGGGTGTTCAATATTTGGTCAGTGTTGACCGGTTTTGTATTGCTCAATATTGCAGCCTTTGGTCTCGACCAAGATATGACACAGCGCGTGTTAACTTGTAAAAATGCCAAAGAAGGCAGCAAAGCCATGCTGATGTCGGTGGTTATGGTGATCCCAGTTATGTTGCTGTTTATCGTGATTGGCTTATTGCTGTACATTTATTATCAGCGCCCCGACATTATGGCAACCGGACAGGGTGATGGCCCGGTACCGACCTTTGCCGGTGAAGCTGTCACTATTTTCATGTATTACGTATTGACGGAGATCCCCGCCGGCGTTCGTGGCCTGGTCACTATAGGTATTATTGCCGCAGCGTTGTCGACCTTGAATTCAGGTCTCAACTCAATGTCGAGCGTATTGATTCAGGATATTTACCGGCCGTGGAAATTGCGCCGCGATTCCAGTGCCACTGACACCCACTTTGTCCGCGCGGGACAGCTAGGTATGACCGTGGTTGCTGCCGCTTTAGCGCTGATGGCGTGCTTGTGCTATTACTGGCAGCAATACACTGACACGCCGCTACTGCAATTTGCCTTGAGTGTCATGGTGTTCTCGTACAGTGGCTTGCTCGGTGTGTACTTCGTCACCTTGTTTAGCAAACGCGGTAGTCCTACTTCGGTAGCCGCAGCATTAGTGGTGGGCTTCATGGTGCCGCTGTTGATGCAACCTTATGTTATGGACGCGCTATGGCCAGCCGCCTGGGTCACCGACATCGG
The DNA here is from genome assembly GCF_052541995.1 of Pseudidiomarina xizangensis. NCBI lineage: Bacteria > Pseudomonadati > Pseudomonadota > Gammaproteobacteria > Alteromonadales > Idiomarinaceae > Pseudidiomarina > Pseudidiomarina xizangensis. Next base: position 1,524,850 of record NZ_JBOBQA010000001.1, on the reverse strand, counting down.
CTTTACCTGGCAGCTAATGATCGGCACAGCCATCTCGACTTTAATTTGTTTGACTGGCTCGTCAGCTAGGGAAGCCAACGCCAACGAGCTTAACTAATAAGAGTATTTATGGAAGATTCGAACCGCACTGCCGAATTGCTGGCGCAACTAAATAAAATCGTCTCGGAAGGGCGCAATCCGGAGACGATGGAAATTGATACGCTCTCGAGTGAGGGTATTTTACGCAAACTCAATCATGAAGATGCCTATGTTGCCCCAGCGGTAGCAACACAGATCCCCAATATTGCGAAGGCGGTCGATGCTATTGTTGAGCGTTTGCAACGTGGTGGTCGCTTGTTCTACATCGGAGCCGGTACCAGCGGGCGTTTAGGTATTTTGGATGCCGTCGAATGCCGGCCGACCTTCAGTGTGCCCGACGATTTAGTGCAAGGCATCATTGCTGGCGGCGAGCACGCTATCCAATTTGCAGTCGAGGGCGCAGAAGATGACCGTGATGCTGGCGTTGCTGACGTGAAAGCCATCAATTTAGGCGACAATGATGTGCTGGTCGGGCTTTCAGCAAGTGGTCGCACGCCCTACGTGGTTGCCGCACTTGAGTATGCCAATAACATCGGCTGCGTCAGCGTTGCCGTGACCTGTAATCCTGACTCGCCGCTAATGACCACCGCCGAAATAGGCATTTGCCCAGTAGTAGGCCCGGAAGCTTTAACGGGTTCAACCCGTATGAAGTCGGGCACCGCACAAAAATTAGTACTCAACATGCTCAGTACCGCCAGTATGATCCGCCTAGGTAAGACCTATGAAAACCTGATGGTGGATGTGAACGCGAGTAATGAAAAGCTTCGTGCGCGGGCGATTCGCATTGTTATGCAGGCGACAGACTGCAGTCGGGAAACCGCCGAGCAGGCGTTAAAAGCCGCAAAAAATCGGGCTAAACTCGCCATATTGATGATTTTAACCGGCGCGGAACTGACTGAGGCAGAAGGGTTATTAGCCCAGCAAGATGGCTTTTTACGTCGTGCCGTGGAGCAAAAATCATGAGTACGATTCTGCGCGCAATGGCGTTGGTGGGTCTGATAAGCGCTGCCTTGATTGGCTGCAGCTCTGCCACTAAAGACATTTATGTCGGTGCTGAACGAGAAAGTGAGTACTTACCCCTATTAATTGGGCAGCGGGTTGCTTTGGTGGTCAATCAAACCTCGCGGGTGGGTGAACAGCACCTGGTCGATTATTTGCTTGAACAAGGCGTCGAGGTGGTTAAGGTGCTGGCGCCGGAACATGGTTTTCGCGGCGATGTTGGTGCTGGTGAGACTATAAATGATGCGCTCGATCCACGCACCGGTCTGCCGATTTTGTCGATTTATGGCAAGACCAAAAAGCCATCGGCGGAGATGCTGGCGGATGTTGATACCATCATCTTTGATATTCAGGATGTCGGTACCCGCTTTTATACCTACATCAGCACCATGCATTATGTGATGGAAGCTGCCGCCGAGCAGGGCGTAAAAATGTTGGTGCTGGATCGGCCGAATCCTAATGGCGCCTATGTTGATGGGCCGGTGTTAGATTTAGACTTTCAGTCATTCGTTGGTATGCACGAAATTCCATTGTTGCATGGTATGACGGTTGGCGAGTTAGCGCAGATGATTAAAGGTGAAGGCTGGATCAATGCCGCCGACAACCTTGAGTTAACCGTGATTCCGGTGGCTGATTATCAGCGCTCCCAGCCTTACAAGCTACCCGTAGCTCCGAGCCCCAACCTGCCCAACGTGCAGGCGATTCAGTTGTATCCTTCGCTGTGCTTGTTTGAGGCGACAGCGGTGAGCATTGGTCGTGGGACTGAATTTCCGTTTCAGGTGATGGGGCATGATGAAGTGCACTTAGGCGAGTTTAAATTTACCCCGCGGAGCATGCCTAACAGCGCGCCTTTACCAAAACTGGAAGGGCGGACCGCTTATGGCAAAGATTTGCGTGAAAGTGATCTGGAAGGCTTAGATTTAGGTTTATTGATTGCTGCGTATCGTAAGTTCGATGCTGCGGGCGTTACATTTTTCACCGCCCCGGACTTTATGGACAAACTGAGCGGCACCGATAAACTGCGCCAAGCTATAGTGGCTGGCCAGTCCGAGGTTGAAATCCGCGCCACCTGGCAAGCTGATCTGGCCGCTTTTAAAGCACGCCGTCAGCCGTATTTGCTGTATCCGTAAGGCAAGACAGGCAACGGCTCAACTGCCGCGTAAGCGCTGAAACGCTTTGTTGGTTTGCGCGAGCGTAGTGCGGCCAGACTCGGAAGTTTGAATCAGGGCAATGAATAGTAAGTCGATAATCAAATTTTGCGCCGTCCGCGCGTGAATCGATGAAAGTCGCGTCGACTCACTTTCGGCCACGGAGTAGAGTTTAACATCAGCAAGCTGGCTGACCGCTGTTTTACCGTAGCGGGTGATGGAAATAATCTGGCATTTATGCCGTTGTGCTTCTTTAATCACCCGTGAGACTTCGCGCGTAGTGCCCGATTCGCTGATAGCAATCACCACGTCGCTGGCCGATAACGTAGCGGCAATGGCTAACTGAATATGACTGTCGGCGTCAGCTTGAGCTTGCAACCCGAGTTTTTGCAGTTTGTAGCACAGATCTCGACAAACCAACGCAGAACCGCCGATGCCGCTAACCAGAATACGATGGGCGCCAAGCAAGCGTTGCACAGCGTCCATAAAGGCTTCTTTCTCGTTGAGATTGCGGGTTTCGCTGAGCACATTAATTTTGCCGGCCAGCAACTTATCCGCCATGTCATTAAAGTCGTCTTCCAAGGTTATTTCGCCATGCAACCGGGCCGTGTGGTGGGCTTTTTTGTTCAGCGCATCGACGACTGATAATTTAAACGCTGGGTAGCCTTTGTAACCAAGTTTCTGAGAAAATTTGACCACACTGGACTGGCTTACGCCAACAATTTTTGCCAGTTGCGACGACGACAAATCCCGCATAGCGCTCGGTGAGGCTAGGGTAAAAGAGGCAAGCTTGGCTTCGCTGGCCGATAATGAATGCTGTATCGCTTTTATTTTCGCAAATGCGGACATGATGTCCTACCCTGTGGAATTATTTATTCAAATATAAACGAGTTGAAGCGAATATCAAAAGGAGTTTCTGGTGCGTGAGAGTTCTGCGCGTGAAAATTCGGTGCTGAATCCAGCCTTTCTGCAAGGCGTGAGTGAGCTGTTGCCAACTGAGCGACGCTTCACGGACCTGACCCGACGCCTTGCACACAGCACGGATGCGAGCTTTTATCATAAAGTACCTGAGTTAGTGGTCGAGATTGCCAGTGCGGACGAAATGCGCGAGTTGCTGAAGTTGGCGCAGCAGTATCAGGTGCCGTTGACCTTTCGTGCTGCGGGCACCAGCTTGTCGGGACAAGCTATATCGGACTCTGTTTTGGTGCTACTGACCCGCGATTGGCAGGCGATTGCGATTCTCGAACAAGGCACACGGGTGCGTTTACAGCCCGGTGTAATCGGTGCCGACGCGAACCGTAAACTGTTACCCTATGGACGTAAAATCGGCCCTGACCCAGCGTCTATTAACACCTGTAAGATAGGCGGAATTGCTGCCAATAATGCCTCCGGCATGTGCTGTGGCGTACGCCATAATAGTTATCATACGTTGCAGGAACTCACCTTTATTTTGGCCGATGGCACCTTGGTCGATACCAGCGATGCCACGTCTGTTGCTGCCTTTCGTCAGAGTCACGCGCAGTTGTTAGATGAACTGGCGACGCTCGGTGAGCAGGTACGTGGCGATGCCGAACTCAGCGCCAAAATTGCTCATCAGTACCGTTTGAAAAACACCATGGGTTATGGCCTAAACGCCTTACTCGACTATCAGGATCCGGTCGCCCTGTTGAGCCATTTATTAATTGGCTCGGAGGGCACGCTGGGCTTTATTGCCGAGATCACTTACCAGACGGTTGCAGTACCTAAAGCCAGTGCTACGGGGTTGTATTTATTTGCCGATAGCCACGCCGCCTGCGCGGTCATCAGTGAATTAAAAACTATTGGTGTCGATGCCGTAGAGTTCATGGACGGACGTTCGTTAGCGTCGGTCCGTGAGTTATTGCTGGCGTACACTTCGACTACTCCAGCGCCGGCGGCTGTGGCGCTATTAATTGAGATCGGGCGGGACAGTGGCGAACAGCTAACAGATGGAATAGCCGCTATTGAAGGCTGCTTAGGCGCCCTCAACGACGTGCAACCCTTGTGCCCTTTCAGTGAAGACCCAGTGACCGCCGCAGCACTTTGGCAAATTCGCAAAGGTTTATTCCCCGCCGTGGGTGCGGTGCGCGCCAGCGGCACCACAGTGATTATCGAAGATGTTGCGTTCCCACTCGACCAACTGCCCGACGCGGTAACTGCGTTGCAGCAACTTTTCGTTGAACATGGCTATCATGAGGCGATTATTTTCGGTCATGCGTTAGATGGCAACGTGCATTTTGTGTTTACCCAGGGATTCGCAACAACGGCGGAAACCGAGCGCTACGCTAATTTTATGGCGGCAGTGGTGACCTTGGTCACCGAACGATTCGCCGGTACGCTGAAAGCGGAACACGGCACCGGCCGCAATATGGCGCCCTATCTTTATGCGCAATGGGGCGGTGCTGGGTTGGCGGTGATGCAGAAGTTGAAGCAATTGATTGATCCGGTTGGTATTCTCAATCCAGGGGTGATCATTAACGACAACCCAAATGCGCACATCGAAGACTTGAAACAGCTGCCAGCTGTCGATGCGACGGTGGATGCCTGCATTGAATGTGGCTTTTGTGAGCCACAATGCCCGTCGTTACATTACACCTTGTCGCCGCGGCAACGCATTGCGTTGATGCGACGGACGCAACATCAAACGCCAGCTGATCAGCAACAAATTCAACAGGACTTTCAGCATTTAGGCATTGACTCGTGCGCCGCCACCGGACTCTGTGCGACGGCCTGTCCGGTCGGAATTAATACCGGCAGCTGGGTGCAGCAGCTTCGTGCTCAGCAAGCGCGGCACACTGGCGTGGCGAACTGGACCGCCAAGCACTTATCTAGCAGCTTGCAGATCGCCCGGTTTGGCATGAGCGCAGCGCGCAACGTTGCCAAAATCGTCCCCAAATTAGTTAACACCTTGGTCCCCGCCGGTATGCCAGACCTGCCGCCTGCAGCGACCACAACAATGACTGAACAGCCGCAACCGGCAGCGCGGAAAATGGTTTATTTTATTACCTGTCCCAACCGTATGTTTGGCTACGCGCAAGATAACCAGCGCTCGTTGCCTGATACTGTGGTACGGCTTTGTAACAAGGCTGGCATTGAAGTGATTCTACCCGAATCCGCAGCGCAATCCTGTTGTGGTCAACCCTGGCAGAGTAAGGGTTATCCACAGCAGGCAGCTGAACGCCGTGAACAACTTCGCCAACTACTTTGGCAAGCGAGTGAACAAGGTCGCTGGCCGATCGTACTCGATGCCAGCCCCTGTGCATTGCAACTTGATGATTGCGAGCATATTACCACGCTTGAACTAAGTGCGTTTCTGTACCAGCACGTGGTGCCGGAACTGGCATTAGAACCTATTAATGAGCCGCTGCTAGTGCATGTGACCTGCAGCAGCCGTCACCTGGATCAAGGGACGGCCTTGCGCAACCTGGCGCAGCTGTGCAGTACCAAAGTGGTCGAACCCGATGGCATTCAATGCTGCGGGTTCGCAGGCGATAAAGGCTTTACCCTGCCAGAGTTGAATAGCACTGCACTTGCGCCGCTGGCAGAGCAAGTACCCAAGGACTGCAGCAAAGGCGTTAGCACGAGTCGCACTTGTGAAATAGGTCTGACGCAACATAGCGGTGTCGCCTACGCGCACATTGCTTTCTTGTTAGATGCCATTAGTCATAGCAACGTCAGTAACAGCAACGTCAATGATGAAGGAGTTTCAGCATGAGCCACCCCGATGCCGCCATTGCCGCACTAGAGCAGGAAGTCATCGCACTGCAATGGACGCAACTCGATCGTCGGCATCTAACTTATCCTGACATTGCTCCAATCATTGATGAGTTGACGCAACATGAGAAGCTTAAGGTGACTACGATAGGGGAATCCTATCTGGGAACGCCGATTCGGCGTTTGTCGCTCGGCCAGGGACCCCTGATTATTTTAGCCTGGACGCAAATGCACGGCGATGAACCGACTGCCACGGCCGCTGTGCTGGATTGGTTGCGACTTTTGTTAGAACGCTCGCCGGGCAGCTTACCAACGGACTGGCACGAGCTGATCACGTTGCACGTTATTCCGATGCTGAATCCCGATGGCGCCGCGCAAGAGATCCGACAAAACGGCCAAGGCATTGATATTAATCGTGATGCACTGGTGCAACAGACTCCGGAAGGGCGTTTATTATGGCAACAAGTGCAACGTTTGCAGCCGACTGTGGCCTTTAATTTGCACGATCAAAATCCGTATTACGCGGTGGGCGACAGCGCAGAACCCGCGACCATTGCGTTTTTAGCTCCGGCGTATCATCCCGATAAACATGTCGATAGTGCACGATTACAAGCGAAGCAGCTTATTGCCCACATGCGACATATTTTGTCGCACTGGCTGCCACAGGGCATCGCGCGGTATGACGATAGTTACTCGGCGCGTTCTTTTGGCGATAGAATTGCGGGTGCCGGTGCTAGTACTATATTGATCGAAAGCGGTGCGCATCGCGATGACCCGCATCGACAGGTGGCGCGGCGTCTCAACGTGATTGCTTTGCAAGTGGCATTGGAAGCAGTATTAAGTGGTGCGCATCGTGACACTACATTGGCGGATTATTATGGCATTCCTGGCAATACCGCGGATGGTTTTTGTGACATTAAACTGTGCCAAATCACTTTAAACGATGGCACCCATGAGCCGTTTCAAACGGATATCTGTTTGTGTCTGGCGAAAGGTTCGGAAACTCTAGAGGTTGATTTTATTGGTGACGCACGAGGTGTTCACGGGTTTGTCGAACATGATGCCCGAGAGCTGACGCTGCCGGGCTTAGTGCGGATTGGTGACGATGCCGCTGCGTTACTGCAGCGGCTCGGCCTCAGGGGGGAACACGGTAACTGGTAACACACCGGGGGTCGGAGCACCCAACAACGCCGCGACCGCAGCGGCAATGCTGGGGCTATGTATGGCCGTGCTGTTGGCCGCATTTGTGGGGGCGTAAGCACTGTAATCGTAGCTAGCCAGCGCAGCATCGGCTAAACCAGTAAACCGCGACAGCACGTAGGGCGCGCGCAAGGCGATAACTACTGAAGGCTGCTGGCGTTGTTTTGCGGCCGTCAAAGCCTGTTCTATCCACAGGTATTGCGCGTCTTTACTTGGTCGCTCGCGCCAGTTTTTGAGATCGTTCATACCGCCCATTTCAGCGAGGCTATGATGCGGAGTGATATCACCGATCACTAATGTGGCATCTGGATTCCATTGTTGCCAGGGCTGACCTTCGGGTAACTCATTTAGACTTACACAGTTGACCTCGCTGGTGGGCTGCTGTGTCACTAACGCTTGACGAAAAGCGATGCAACGCAGCGTATCAGGCATAACCAACTGCCACTTGGTGGTGGTGACCGGAAGTACCCCATTATCAAAAACGTTAGTTATTGCCGCCGCAGCAAGCTCACGTTCGAGCTTTTTGTTTGCTGCCAAAGGTAGCCGTGCCTGAACGTTTGCAATACGTTCGGCGAGCGGCATATTGCCCGTCGATTTGAGTCCGTACTTAGTTTTTAGCGCGGCAATACGTGCTGCGGAGGCTTGCAACTGAACAAAATCAATCGCACCGTCTTCGACGGCTCGTTCGAGTCCGGCAAAATACTGCGAGAAATCGGCAATATCGTCGTGGTTGCGAATGGTGTAGGGCATGAGCGCGATATCAGCACCGGCCTGAAAGGTTTGAACTGTTGCTGCCAATGGGTCGAAATAATGTGCGATACCCGCCATATCCAAAGCATCGGTTACGATGACGCCGTGATAGCCCAACTGACCGCGTAGTACGCCGGTCAGAATTTTGTGTGACATGGTAGCGGGCACCACCGTGGCTTCACCGTCGGTCGCGACAAAGGTGGTGTCGTCCAGTTGCGGATACTGAATGTGCGCAGTCATGATCATTGCCGGCGGTGTGTCACTCGCAATGCTGCGTTTAAAGGGCAATAAGTCGACCGCATCGATGGTGGCACGGTCATGATCGACCCGTGGCAAACCTGTATGACTATCAACATGGGTGTCGCCGTGTCCCGGGAAGTGCTTAAGTGCACTCATGACACCTTGCGCCTGCATGGCACTGACTGTTGCCTGGCCAAGATCGGCGACGAGTTCGGCATTCTCACCGTAGCTGCGCACATTGATGACTGGATTCTCAGGGTTGACGTTAACATCGACGGTCGGGGCAAAATTGAGATTGAAGCCCAGCAATTTGACTGCTTTACCAATACCAGCACCGACTTGGTTCGCAAATAGGGTGCCATGGTTGGGATAGGTTGCACCTATTGCCATATTGCCACTGAAGCGAGTAACAATATCATCGGGCAACCGTGCCACGCGGCCACCTTCTTGGTCCAGAGCGATAAACAGCGGTGGTAAACCATGCTCGCGCATGACCTGTTGCATAGCGTCAATGAGTGACATGATTTGTGACGCAGTCTCTAAGTTTTCAGCAAATACGATAACCCCACCTATGGCGCCACTGCGTAACACTTCAGCGAGTTCTGGCGGTAGCTCGGTGACGGCCTGCTTACAGTCGTCGCTCGGTGTGCTGTCATCACAGAAGTAGCGAAAATCTAACATCAGCTTTTGACCCAATAACTGCCGTACTTCTGACAAAGGTTGGGGCGAACTGCTTTCTGGTGTGCAGGCACTAAGGTTGGCGTAAGCAAAGAGACTTACAGCGGCGAGGGCAAAGGTACGAATCATGACTATACTCAGTTGATTAAGGTCTGGTAGGTATCCTACGTGAGGAACAGTGAAAAATAAATTATTCCTTGTAAATCAAATTTGCTCTTGTAGCGCAGCTGAATAAAAGTCGCTTTTGTTAGAATAAATCGAAATAACAATACTGGGTATGGGTCAGCAAAGGAGAAGAAACATTCGGCAATAAATTGGGCTAAAAACCATAAGCGGCGGTAATTCTTCAAAAAAATACAGTGAAAAATCAGGACTCTTGTCCTGGCGCATAAAAATTACATAGGAAAGAGCTTGGAATAATTTATTATTTACATTATAAGAATATGTGGTACTTTCAATACATGATGGATTTTTTCATCGGTTGTGGTAAGTCGTCGATACACGACAGAGATTATAAAAACAAAGCGTAGTGACGCTACGCATCAGATTCTTACAACGAGCGGAGATTGCAAAGTGAAACTCAATAAAATAGCACTCGTGCTGGGATTGACAACAAGTATGAGCGGCCTCGCTTATGCGCAAGATGTCGATCCAGAAGAGAATACACAGCAAAACGAAGAAGCAGAAAATGTTGAACGAATTCAAGTAACAGGTTCAAGCATCAAGCGCACATCGATGGAAGGCGACTTACCGTTGACTGTTATCTCGCGCGAAGAAATTGATGCGCAAGGTATTACAACTGCCGAACAGTTAATGTTACAACTTAACGTTGCTTCAAATTCAAATGACAACCTAGGCAGTAACGCCGGTATCGTAGGTGGTGAAGAGCGCGGCAATAACGGTGCTTCAACGGCTAACTTACGGCAACAGGGCGCAGGCTCGACACTGGTTCTTTTGAACGGTCGTCGTACTGCAACGCACGGCCTTAAAGGTCGCTCTGTTGACTTAAACTCTATTCCTTTCTCTGCTATCGAACGTGTTGAAATCTTACGTGACGGCGCCTCAGCTGTTTACGGTACAGATGCGATCGGTGGTGTAATCAACTTTATTCTGAAGAAAGACTACCAAGGTACAGAAGTTGGCGTGTTCGCTGACCACACCGAAGCGGGTAGCGGTAATATTTACCGTTTCAACGTCGTTACGGGTACCGGTGATCTTTATTCAGACGGTTATAACGTAATGGCGTCATTGTCTTACCGCAAAGCAGAAATTTTGCGCGGTGTTGATCGTGACTTCACCAATACGTTCCAACCTGAAAGCGGTTTGTCACCAGATACGCGTGGTACGCCATTCGCATCGCTTAATAGTCGTTGGAGTGGTAACGATCCTACGCACCGGAATTACAACTTGATTGGTACAGGACTACAGTACCCAGGTGATCCAGACCGTGTTAACGACGTACTCAACGTGCTTGCTCTCCCTGGCATGCCGGGTTGTGACGTGTATCCGAATATGGGCCCTGACGCTGCTGAGCTTTGGAACCGTGAACGAAATTCAGGTGTAAGCTGTGCGTGGGATTACCCTCGCGCTGCAGCATTGCAGCAGCCGGTCGACAGCGTCGATTTCGTTGCTCGCGGTACTAAGTTATTAGGCGATAACGCTGAAGGCTTTGTCGAAGTCATGGGTTCAGAAGTGACCTCGAGAAAAGTTTTTGAGCCGAATCAGATCACACCTTGGTCAATCGGTACTGAAGGCTGGTATCCAAGTACTGGTGCATCTTATGGCTACGTGGTTAACGCGTTGTCAGAATTTTATGGTGCTGACCAGCTAAATATTGGTGCGCCAATTGCCTATCGCTGGCGTTGCATGGATTGTGGTCCGCGTGAAATCGAAACCACAACCGAAGCAATGAAAATTCAGCTTGGTGTTGAAGGTAGCATTGGATTCTGGGATTACCGTGTCGGCTTAGGCCACGCAACCAACGAATCGCAATCGCAACTTGGTGGTGGTTATCACTACACCTCATTGTTAGCGCAAGGTATTGGTAGCGGTGATATCAACCCGTTCTTGTTGCCGAACCAGTCGCAAACTGAAGCAGGTATGGCAGCATTAGCAGCCGCTTCTGCTGAGGGTGTTGTGCTGTACGGTGGTAAAACCACAATGACCCAGTTCGACGCGTCGATCACGGGTGATACTGGCTGGGATCTAGGCCTGGGTGGTGGAACCGTCTACGTTGCCGGTGGTGTTGATGTTCGGAACGAAGGTTACGAATTCAACGGCGACCGCCGTGCCGCTGCAGACCGTCCAGACATTTATGGCGCGCCGTTTGATAACGGTAACGAACTGGACGATGTCGACCGCACGGTTAAAGCTGTCTTTACCGAGGCTTTGGTACCTATCGTAGATACCTTTGAAATGAACCTCGCGGTTCGTTATGACCATTACGATGGTTTTGGCGGTACTACCAATCCTAAAGTAGGTTTAGTCTGGACCCCAACAGAAGAAGTATTGGTGCGCGGTGCGTACAGCACTGGTTTCCGTACGCCTTCATTTAACCAACTGTATAACGGTGTGTCTGAACAACCGTACACAGGTCAGGATCTCGCAGATCCGCGCGACTGCCCAGGCGGTGAAGTAGACGCCAGCGACCCGAACTGTGATACCGCAATTCAGCCAACTCGCTTATTTGGTGGTAAAGAAGATTTAGGTCCTGAAGAATCTAAGCAACAGAGCCTTGGTGTTGTTTACGCTCCGACCGACAGCTTCTCGATGAATGTCGACTGGTGGCGCATCGAAATTGATGGAACCATTCAGATTCCTGGCTTCCGCGACTTGCTGGAAAACTACGATTTGTTTAAAGATAACTTCATTCGCAATGATGCTGGTGAATTGGTAACCATCGATTCACGTTACATCAACGCTGGTGGACGTGAGACAAGCGGTATTGAAGTAGGCATCCAGAGCAACGGCGAACTGGCTGGTGGTATCTGGAATGTTAACTTCAACGGTAGTTACCTGCTTGAAGATAAGAAAAAACTGCTCGATAACGCAGATTGGGGCGACAACCTGGTGGGTACACACTCACGCGGTAACATTCCATTGCGTTGGAAGCACACCATTATGTTCAACTACGCTAAAGGCGATTTTGCACATAACTTGACGCAGATTTATCGTCATAGCTATGACGACGAAACACCACCAGGTGTGCGTTCAGGTGTCGCCGATCCGTTGTACTACGATGGTGAAGTAGGTAGCTACTTAATCTACAACTACAGTGTGCGCTACATGGCGTGGGAAGACATTGATGTGACTTTCGGCATCAAAAACTTGTTTGACCGCGATCCACCGTTCACTGCACACCAGAACGATTACTCACCTGGTGCAGCGTTTGACCCTCGCGTAGCAGATCCACGCGGGCGTTCATACACCCTGCAGTTGACTTACAACTTCTAAGTCGCAAGGTGATAAAGCAACAATGCGGTCAGCCTCGGCTGGCCGCATCTATTTTGGTCCTCTGATGAACAATTCGATGACGCATCCGTATCAAATCGTTATCTTAGGTGGGGGCTCGGCAGGTTGGATGACTGCTGCCGCATTAAGCAAAGTCCTTGACCAGCAAAAGTACCGAATTACCTTAGTTGAATCCGCCGCGATCGGCACCGTATCTGTTGGCGAAGCCACTATTCCTGGCATTCGCGAATTCAACCAACTTCTCGAAATCAACGAAGACGAGTTTCTGCGTGAAACCAATGGCTCATTTAAGTTAGGCATTGCGTTCGAAAACTGGCAGAACCTCGGTGATTTCTACATGCACCCGTTTGGCCCATATGGGGTCACGTTAAACGGTGTGCATTTTCATCATTATTATTTACGCCACCAGCGCGAACAGGGCGAAGCAAATGCTATGCCCCTGAGCGATCTAAATCTTGAGTGGCGTGCGGCGATCGAGCATAAATTTACTCGACCGATAGCCGACAAGCGCAGTCCGTTAGGGCATATCAAGTACGCCTACCATTTTGATGCACTGAAATATGCTCAGTACTTAAAAAAATATGCCACCGCCCGCGGTGTGGTCGCGATCGACGATCGTATGGTCGAGGCCAAGCAACAGGTCAAGCATGGCCCTATTGATGCCTTAGTACTTGAGCAAAATGGCGAATTAGCGGGCGATTTTTTTATTGATTGCAGTGGCTTTAAAGCGCTGCTCATCGGTGAAGCGTTGGATGTAAGCTATCACGACTGGCGGAAATGGATGCCATGCGACAGTGCTGTGGCGTTACCAGGCCAGCACGATAACGACGACATCTTGCCCTACACCCGTTCGATCGCCCATCACGAAGGCTGGCGCTGGCGTATTCCGTTGCAGCACCGCACGGGCGAAGGCTGGGTGTATTCAAGCCGGTTCACTGACCCGGAAAAAGCCGAACGCGAATTTCGCGACACCATCGGTAACCACGACAGCAGAGCCAATCACTTACGCTGGATCAACGGCCGCCGTGATCAGGCTTGGCGCCATAACTGTGTTGCCATCGGGCTATCAGCAGGGTTCATCGAGCCGCTGGAATCGACCGGTTTGCAACTCACCCAATCGGGAATCATGCGGCTGATAAGTTTGTTACCCGGACCGGGAGAAATGAGCGAGCGTGCCGCAGCCTTTAATCGGTTTACGGCCGAAGAAATTACCAATATTCGTGATTTTGTGATGTGCCATTACAAACTGACCGACCGCGATGACTCGGAGTTCTGGCGCTATTGCCGCGACATGGAAATTCCAGATTCGCTGCAGCAACGACTCGATCTCTATCGTGAAAATGCCAGCGTGTTTCGAAACAGTAATAACGAACTATTTAATGAAATCAGCTGGTTTTCGATGTTCCAGGGACAAGGCTTACGACCGGCGAATGTGCATCCACTGGCGGAACAAATGCCAGCTGCGACCCTGCAGCAACATCTGCAAACGATCCAACGGGTTTTCGCACAATCTGTGGCGCATTTACCGACCCACGAACACTTTATCAAAGAGCATTGTAAAACCCCATGACATGTACTTTTTTGAAACCATTTAGTGTTGCTCTGTTGGCACTGTTTGCAGTGAATAGCTGCAGCACCCTAGCCGATTATGAGCAAATGCCTTCTGCCAATTATGACCACCGTATTAAGTTTCTGGTCATGCACTACACCGCGATCGACTATGGCAGAAGTGTCGAAGTGCTGGTCGAACCGAAAGGACTAAGTTCGCACTATCTGGTGCCTGAGTCAGGCGATCCAAGTTATCCTCATGACGATCTTAAAATTTTTCAATTGGTCGATGAGTCGGAACGAGCGTGGCACGCCGGTGACAGTCATTGGCAAGGCCGTACGGATCTGAACGATCAATCGATTGGCATTGAAATCGTCAATATTCCACAATGTGAGTGGGATAACAGTAGTCCGGCATCGCGCGCCGAACATGGTGAAAATCGACTTTGCGTTTACCCTGATTATGATCCGCAACAAATCGCAAAGGTCATCGATTTAGCTCAGGATATTCTCGCTCGTCATCCCGATATCCATCCTACCGCGGTCGTCGGTCACTCCGACATAACACCAACGCGCAAGAATGATCCGGGGCCACGTTTCCCGTGGTACCAGCTGTATCAGCAGGGTGTCGGTGCATGGTACGAACAAGATACGTTAGCGCGCTATTGGAAACAGTTTAATCAACACCCTGTAAATACCGGTTTGTTACAAGCCGCGTTTAATGCTTACGGTTATGGCGTTATTGAGACTGGAATTTATGATGAAACAACAGCGAGTACCGTCTCGGCGTTTCAAATGCACTTTCTGCCGTGGCAGGTGAGTGGTAAAGCTGACAGTCAAACCACGGCGGCGCTATTCGCACTATTAGAGAAGTACTTTCCTAACAAGCTGGAAGCGTTGTGGCAGCGTCATCAAACAGAAGTTGCGGCGCGGCCGACACCGACCTGGCAGCCCAAGCGCGGACAGGTTGATGCAAGCTTTCCAGAGCCTGAAGCGCAGCGCTCGAGCCGTAAGTTAGTCAATGATAAGGCGGCGTTTAAGAGCTACCGCGGACGTGGCGAATTGGTGCTATCCAGTAAACAGGACGTTACCGCAGTACTCGAAGTGAACGGTGAAACACTCAACATTGCGACGCCGTTATTAGCGGGTAAAACCTATGACTATTCGCTGCAGCGGCGGACTCAAAACGGCATCAATACCTTCCATGTGAAGTCCGTGCAACCGCAAGGGGCGGCACTCGATGTGCGTATTTCTTACCCACGGTTGATTGATGCTACTGCTGATTATCGTGGCAAGTTTGACGAAGTTGACCGTCTTATCGAAGCAGATGTCGCCAATGGGTTCCCTGGCGCTGTGCTGCTAGTGGTGAAAGATGGCAAGGTTATCAAGCACAGTGCCTATGGCTATGCACACCGCTACGATGAGCAGGGGCAGCCCCTGCCGAATCCTACGCCGATGCAGCCCGATACCTTATTCGACGTTGCCTCCAATACCAAGGCCTTTGCCACCTCAATGGCGATGATGCAATTGGTGGAACGTGGGTTGTTAGACGTTAACAAGCCCATCTATTTCTACTTGCCGGAATACCGTGGTAATGGTCGCGAAGCGCGAACGGTAAAAGATTTGCTCAACCACCATTCCGGTTACGCACCACAAGTACATTTCTTCGATCCCGACAACAAGCTTGGCAAAGGCTTCTATTCGCTACAAAAAGAAAAGACACAGCGGCTGATGGCAACGCGCGTACCGTTCGATGTTGGCAACGGCGTGCGATCCACATATAGCGACACCAACTTTATGTTGCTGGGAACCATTATCGAACGCATCACCGGTATGTCACTGGATCAGTACACCGAGCGCAACATTTATGTGCCTCTTGGACTGCACGACACCTTATTCACGCCGTTACGTAAAGGCCGCCAAGCGCCCGAGATTGCGGCGACGGAATTACAAGGCAATACGCGTGGTGGGGTGGTCGACTTCCCGGGTGTGCGTACCTATACCCTGCGCGGCGAAGTGCACGATGAAAAAGCCTTTTATGCAATGGATGGCGTGGCCGGACATGCGGGGTTATTTTCAACCGCGCCAGACTTAGCTGTGTTGATACAGACGCTATTGAACGGCGGCGGTTACGGCGACGTGCATTTGTTTGAAGCCAGTGTGCTTGATGCCTTCACTCAGCCACATCAAAACGAGCGAACCTTTGGTTTGGGGTGGCGGCGAGCGGCTGATGGGCAGTTGCGCTGGCATTTTGGTCCTTATGCCAGCCATCAGGCGTTTGGTCATACTGGCTGGACCGGGGTTGCCACGGTGGTCGATCCGGCGCTCGATCTCGGGATCATCTTGTTGACCAATGCGCGGCATAGCCCGACTTCGGAAGAAGAAAACGGTGCTATTGAGTTTCTTGGCAAAACCTTTGAGACCGGAAATTACGGCAGCGTGATGACTGCCGTCTATGAGGCGGTGTTAGAAACGCAGTAGCATTAACGGCTGCGGTAACGCTCGCGAATGTCAGCAATTCGGGCGTCAAGTGTGGTGCGGTCGAACCATTGGCCGCGGACCATGATCCCTTGCGGCTGTTTCAATGCCGCGGCGGATGCTAATGGATTCTCCGCGAGTAACATGAAGTCGGCCTGATACCCGGTTGCTATGTGGCCTAGTTTTGGCGCGTTTTCATAGCTGGAGAAATAGTTCCCGGCTGCTACAGTTGCACTGTAATAAATTGCCTCTAAGGGCATGCCTGCGGCTTGCATGTAGCGAATCTCATGATGAATTGAATAGCCAGGCACGCTGAACAGCTGTGGTGCATCGGTACCAAAAATGATTTTGGCACCAGCGTCATAGAGCGCGTTGAGCAACTTACGGCGGTTGTCTTGCTGTACCGCCGCATGTTCAACGTTGAAATAGCTAGAGCCGCGGCTGGGATAATACCCGAGCCAACCTTGCCGAACCTTTTCTGGCACTAATGCGAGCTCCGGATAGCTGGCCAGTGACTCCGCATCGCCGGCACCTATTAAGGTTGCCCATAGAGCTTGAGTTGGTACCACGGCCATGTTGTGTTGCAAGGTAAGCTCGACCAGAGTGTCGAGCTCGCTTGGGGTAATGGGCCGGTCAATAGCATCGACGTAGCGCAGGTAGCCGTCGAGATGGTCGATCGTGCGCTGTCCTTCCTCCATGGCCACGCTAATTCCTACATCTACCGGCACGTGACCGGCGAAATCAATTCCTGCATTTCTCGCTGCGGCGGCTACTGCACGGTATTCTTCGAGTTGCAGACCAGGATGGATCTTGAGTAGATCCCAGCCTGCGGCAACGTGCTCTTGTACCCGCGCTGCGGCTTGTTCTGGTGACTCGACGGTGGCGTCGTTAAAGCTGGGTCCGGCGAGAAATAACGTTGGCCCAACACGTTTACCCGCGGCAATATCATCTTTAAGCTGCAATTGGTTGGTATAGCCAAGCATACCTCTTACTGTGGTCACCCCGTTGGCAACATAAAGAAATAACATGTCGTTAGCGTAGCTGGCCGGCATGTCAGCAAAATTTACCGCGGCAGGAACATGCCCGTGCATTTCGGTAAAGCCCGCCAGAGCATAGCCGTCGTTACCGTCGATAACTTGGGTGGATTCACCGATCATGGTGGCATCGAGCGTTGACGAGACGGCGACAATGCGGCCGTCCTGAACAGCGATATTGGCATCTTCAAACAGAGTTGCTTGCTGGTTCTGCCAGGTGATCACATTTACATTATTGACCACTGTGTCAGCCGCCGGAACTGGAGCGGAGGGCTGTGGCGAACAGCCCATAACCAGTAATAAGCTAGCGCCTGGCAGCAGCTTCTTGGATAACTGAAACATAATAGATCCTCGTGTGCGTCGATGTATTCAGCATATTACATAATTGCGTTGTCACCAATTGTTCATACCAGCTGCACAAAAGCGTCACAGAACTACGGCATGCTCTGGTGCATGTTAAATGTTGAACAGATTATCCAGCAAAAGCTGCCGCCATTATTGCAGCATCCAGCCTTCGAGCTTTGGTTACAACGCCCGGTAAGCAAGCTGTTGCAGCGACTTTTACATGCCGATGAACTGCGGCAGTTTACCGCAGATTATGGCCACCTACGCGGCCGCGACTTCGTCGACCAAGTTTTGGATTACTTCGATTTTCAGTATACGGTCGCCGATCGTGAGCGGGAACATATACCCTGCCAGGGCAAGGTCGTGCTTATTGCGAACCATCCTATCGGTTCGCTAGATGGGGTAGCGCTGCTGAAAATGGTCAGTGAAGTACGCCCTGACGTGAAAGTGATTGCGAACGATGTTCTGTGGAGCCTGGAGGCTCTGCGGCCGATGCTGCTGCCGGTAACCAACATGGGCGGTAAGGCGGGGCGTCAGCAAATTAAAGCGATTCAACAGCATTTAGCTGATGACAAAGCCTTGATTATTTTTCCTGCTGGTGAAGTATCACGTCTGCGGCCTAAAGGTGTCCGCGATACCCGTTGGAATGCTGGGTTTTTAAGAATTGCTGATCGCGCACAGGCACCCATAGTGCCGATTCATATCGACGGACGTAATTCGTGGACCTTTTATGCCTCGTCGATGATGTATAAACCTCTGTCGACGTTGTTACTGATCGAAGAAATGTTCCGTCAGCGCACCGGTGAGATTCATTTCCGTATCGGCCGGTGTATACCATTTCGCCATCACCAGCGGGCCGACCTAAGTATGAAGAACCGTGTTCATTTGCTCCGCAAGCACTTGTATCGTCTGGGTCAGGGCAAGTCGGGCATGCTTCCCACGGAGCAGGGCATTGCGTTACCTGAGCCTAGGGATGCGCTGCGCAGAGCGTTGCAGGAATGCGCTTACCTTGGCGCAACACCCGATGGCAAACAGTTGTTTTTCACCGATTACCGCAGTGATTGTCCGTTGATCCGCGAACTGGGACGGGTGCGTGAGTTAACTTTCCGGGCCGTCGGCGAGGGGACCGGGCAACGCCGCGATCTTGATCGGTACGATGTCGAGTTTAGTCACTTGTTACTTTGGGACGATAGCACGCTGGAAATTGCCGGCAGTTATCGTCTTGCTGTGGTTAACCACGCCACGGCGACACAAAGTACTAACCAGCTTTACACCGCCAGCCTGTTTAAACTGCAGGCGACCATGGAAAAGTATTTGTTACAGGGCATGGAGCTTGGCCGTAGTTTTATTCAACCCCAACACCGTAGCCGGCATAGCCTCGATTACCTGTGGCAGGGTATTGGGGCTTTTGTAGCAAAGCACCCATCGATTCGCTATTTATTTGGACCGGTAAGTCTGTCGGGTGAATTCCCGCGGGCGGCGCAGGTACGAATTGTTTGGTTCTATCAGCAATGGTTCCCGCCGGTACAAGTGTTGGCACAACCCAATCACCCGTTTATTTACACACCGGATGAACAGGCAGCAATGGCATTATTGTTCCGTGGCATCGACTACACACAAGACTTACAAACCTTAAAAAGTGAACTCCAGCAGCTAGGGGTGAAATTGCCGCCGCTATTCAAGCAGTACAGCGAGTTATGTGAACCAGGTGGTGTACAGTTTGCGTGTTTCAGTGTCGATCCGGCATTTAATAACAGTATCGACGCCTTGCTCATCGTCGATCTGCAACAATTGAAGCCACGCCGCCGGCAACGTTATTTGCAAAACAATTGTACGCAGCACTAGCATCGGCTCGGAATCCTGTTTACCTTAACAGGTGAACCTACAGGAACATGAGCTCAACATGCGTATCGCGACTCTCGGCCCAGCCGGCACCTTTTCCGAAATTGCTGCTTGTGAGTACGGGCAGCAGTTAGGCAACTATACCTTACAATTTTACCCTGCTTTGGCGCGCGTATTAAAAGCCCTTCCAGGCGAAGCGGATAGTGCTGTGGTACCCATTGAAAATATCGTCGAGGGAGTGGTGTCGCCGGTCATTGATACTTTTGTCAAAAGGTCTCTTGAAATTGTCGCCGAATTAACGATTCCGGTGCGCTTTTCATTGGTGGCCAACCATCATACGCCGCAGAAAATTTATGCACAATTTGTCGCGCAAGGCCAATGCAGTGAGTGCTTGAGTCAATACAACGTACCCGTTATGAACACCGCCAGTAATAGCGAAGCACTGCAGTTACTGCTACAAAGTCGTGAGCCCGCCGCCGCGGTAGTGCCGGAACACTGTCTCGGCGATCATAGTTTTGCCTATACACAGCACGACGTAACCGATTATGCGCATAACGAAACCCGTTTTGTTGCAGTGCGTGTGCCGACGGGGGAATCTGTGCCAAGAGCTGAAAATATAGCTTATAAAACCTCGCTACTGATCATTGATGACACCGACCACCCAGGCCTGTTGGTAGAGCATTTGCAGGTATTTGCGGCTTACCGTGTGAACTTAACTTCTTTGGTGTCGCGCCCAACTGGACAAGGGTTTGGCCAGTACCACTTCTATATCGAATGTGAAGGGCATTGCGAAGATACTGCGATTCGGGCGGCATTGACGCTAATTAAACTGCGCAACAAGGTTCTGGTACTTGGCAGCTATCCAAACGCGGGTAAGTGCCCTACTTGATGTATGGCAAGTCGCACCGAGTCACGTTAAACTCTGAGCATTGATTTTGCGAATAGGAATAGTCATGGAACGTATTGTTGAAAATCTAATGTACAGCTTGCGGTGGTTGTTGGCGCCCATTTACCTTGGCTTGAGTATTGCCGTAATGTTGTTGGGGGTTAAGTTTTTCCAGGAACTGTTTCATGCCATTCCATTGATTTTCACGATGCCAGAGGTGGATTTAATTCTACTAACCCTGACCTTGATCGACATAGCCTTGGTGGGCGGTTTGTTGGTGATGGTGATGCTGAGCGGCTACGAGAATTTTGTCTCGACGTTAAATATTAGTGGTGATACCGAAAAGCTGGCGTGGTTGGGTAAAATTGATTCTGGCGGATTAAAAAACAAAGTTGCGGCGTCGATAGTCGCTATTTCGTCTATCCACCTGTTGAAAGTTTTTATGAACGCAGAAAACACCAGTATTGAGAAGATTAAATGGTATGTGATAATTCACCTGACTTTTGTCGGCTCGGCTTTCGCCATGGGGTATCTCGATAAACTTACCCGTAAATCAGCAAACGATTAATCTCTAAAACTACGAGATTGGTCTAGTTAAGTTGCTATTACACCTTACCTTTGGGTAGTCTCGTTGGTACTAGAGATCAAATCACAGATCAACGAGAAGCCCAATTATGACGTATAAATTAAATCCAACAGCTTTAAGTTTTTGTCTCGCTTCGGCGCTTTTTCTTTCGCCGGCTATGGCGCAGGACACCCAGCATCAGCCTGATTTGACACAACCTTTACAAGCGGAAGACGTGTTCGCGCTAGAGCATGCGAACGATGTGCAAATCTCACCTGATGGTAAGTACATCGCTTATATCCGTAACAGCTTCGATATTATGACCGACGGCACCCGCAAAGGTCTGTGGCTGATCGATACGGCAACGGGGCAACATACACCACTCTTCGCTGATAAACACAGCTACGGCAACCCAACCTGGTCACCTGATGGTAAGCGACTGGCGTTTACTTCGAACCGCTCAGGGCGCAACCAGATCAACGTATTCTGGGTCGATGAGCAGCGCGTTGCACCTGTTACCGAGGTGACGAATAGTCCGAGCCAGATGGCGTGGTCGCAGGATGGCGAGCAGCTGGCATTTATGATGGCGGTGGAAGAACCAAAATCTGATTTCGCCAAGAGTGTGCATACTCCGGAAAAACCGGAAAAAGCGAAGTGGGGCAAGAGCCCGGTTATCGTTGAACGCACCCTCTATCAACGCGATGGCCGCGGGGTAGTGAAGTCCTCATACAATCAGGTATTTGTGGTGCCGAGCGATGGTGGCAGTGCGCGGCAGATTACCGACGGACCTTTTCAGCATCGTGGACCTTTAGTCTGGGCTGCTGATGATCAGCATATCGTGTTCTCCGGCAACCGTACTGAGAACTGGGAATATCAAACGCGCGAAAGTGACCTGTGGGCGGTAGCGCTGGCTGACAACAGCCTGCAGCAATTAACCGACCTTCCGGGTGACGAGTATTCGGCAACTTTATCGCCCGATGGCGAACACTTAGCTTTCCTGCACGGCGACAATGAGCCCGTTCCTTACCGTAACAGCACGCTACACCGGTTAAATTGGGAAAGTGGCGCGTTAACCGCGATTAAGACTGACCTTGACCGTGCTCTGGAAAGTCCGCAATGGATTGATAACCAGCGCTTGACGGTGCAGTACACCGATCGTGGTTTGACCAAGGTGGCCGAGGTTAATCTGGATGGCCAATTAACGGATCGTGTAAGTAGTTTAGGTGGGACTTACGTCAGCCGTGTGTACACCAGCGGCATGTACTCTGTGGCACCAGCAACCGGTGCGATCGCCTTCACGCACGCCACTGCTTATGACCTGGCAAATGTCGCGCTGGAAGTTGATGGAAAGACCCAGCAGTTGACCGATTTGAACAGTGATGTGCTGGGTTACCGCGATCTTGGTGAAGTACGTGAGATGACGTATGAATCATCTTTTGACGGCACCGAAATTCAGGCATGGTACATTTTGCCGCCAGGTTACGAAGCAGGGAAAACCTATCCGACTATCGTAGAGATTCACGGCGGGCCACATGCATCCTATGGGCCGGTGTTTGGTATCGAGCATCAGCGCTACGCTGCTGAAGGCTATGTCGTGCTGTATGCCAACTACCGTGGCAGTACCTCCTATGGTAAAGAGTTTGCCAATCTGCTGGATGGTTTCTATTCATCAGAGCGGGACTTTGCCGATCACATGTCAGGAGTCGACAAACTGATTGAAGCGGGTATTGCCGACCCGGATAATCTGTACATTGCTGGTGGTTCAGCCGGCGGAATCGCGACAGCTTACGCGATCGGTCTAACGGATCGCTTTAACGCTGCGGCTGCGACCAATCCGGTGATTAACTGGGTCAGTAAAACACTGACAGCAGATAGCTCGGTCGGTCAGATCCAGAATCAATTTCCGGCCATGCCGTGGGAAGATTTAGCGCACTACTGGAAACGTTCACCCTTGTCTTTAGTGGGTAATGTAACCACGCCAACCTTGCTGTTTACCGGTGAACTGGACCGTCGTACGCCAATGGCAGAAACCGAACAGTTCTACCAAGCCTTACAACTACGCAATGTCGATACGGTCATGGTCCGTGTACCTGACGCCTATCATGGCGTTACCGCAAAACCATCACGCATCGTGGCGAAAGTTGAGCACGCACTGGCTTGGTTTAAACGCTACCGTAAAGAGTAAGTGTGTATTTAAGTCTGTTTTTGGTGGCCTTTTTGGCCGCCACACTACTCCCGGCACAATCCGAAGTGCTGGTGATCAGCGCGCAGCAGATGGGTTACAACGTCTGGCTGATCTGGCTCAGTGCTTCAGTCGGCAATACTCTGGGAAGCGTGGTCAACTATGCTTTAGGGCGCTTTCTATTGCACTACCAGGATCGTCGTTGGTTCCCCTTTAAGGGCAAAACCCTGGAACGCGGGCATTGGTGGTTTGAGCGATACGGTAAATGGTCGTTATTGCTGGCTTGGGCACCTTTTATTGGTGATACTCTGACCTTTATCGCAGGTATGTTGCGGTTGAAGTTCTGGCAGTTTTTGGTGATTGTCTGGATCAGTAAAGCAGGGCGTTATGCCCTGCTTTTAGGATTACTGAAGTTGTGGTTTGAACCTGTTCTTAGCTAATTTCGGCCTAGCCGTTAGCTGCGAGGAATAAATTCCTCAAGACCATCAATCGATTCAATACCTAAACCCGGAGAGTCATTAATCGATATCTCAGCATCTTTAAAGCTGACACTGCCTTTGACTGGATCGAAAGCGCACAACGATGGGCCATCAAGGTCAATCTTGGTGATCACATTAGACTTCGCAACGGCCAGATGAACCGCAGCGGATACGCTAATGCTGGACTCCAGCATACAACCAATCATGCACTGCATGTCGTATACCGAACAGATATCAGCAATTTTGATGGCATTCGAAATACCGCCGGTTTTCATTAACTTGATATTAATAATATCGGCAGCGCGCATCTTGATCAGTTCAATAACTTCGCGCGGACCGAAACTACTTTCATCGGCCATTACCGGGGTGTGAACACGTTCGGTAATGTATTTCATACCATCGATGTCACGCGCCTTAACGGGCTGCTCTACCAGCTCTAAACGCACCCCAGCCCCTTCCAGTTTATGCAACGCGTAAACTGCTTCCTTTGGTGTCCAGCCCTGATTGGCATCGAGGCGCAGCAGCGCTTTACCTTCAACAGCGGCATAGATTGCTTTTACCCGCTCAATATCAACGCCGATGTCTTTACCGACTTTAATTTTCAGGGTTTCAAAACCGCGATCAATGGCTTCTAGCGAGTCAGCCACCATTTTGTCGATGTAGTCGACGCTGATGGTGATATCGGTAGAAATAGTTGGCACACCACCACCAAGCATTTTATAAAGTGGGGCGTTGTAGAGTTGACCCCAGAGGTCATAAACCGCCATTTCCACAGCGGCTTTGGCACTGTAGTTGCGAATAATACCGTTTTGGATGAGTCCGATAATGTGATTGAGGTCGGAAACCTCCTGACCTACAAGTTTCGGCTTCATAATACGGTCGATGGCTTCAACCATAGAGCCATGGGTATCGCCAGTAATTACTGCGGTCGCTGGCGCTTCGCCGTAACCTACGTGGCCGGTATCGGTATGTACCATAATGACGATATCTTCGATCGACTCAACAGTGCGCAATGCAGTTTTAAATGGTGTTTTCAAAGGCACGCGCAGCATGGCAAATTTGATGTCAGTAATTTTCATATAAGATCCTGTTTAGCGTACCGATTTAATCGCATAGATGCGGTCTAAGTAAGTGTCGTTCGCACCAAAGCCAAGGTCGACAAGGGGGGTTACCGAAACACCGTTGAGTGTACCTTCATAGTGCTGATCTTCCGCGTCACGGTAGCTCAAGCCATGGACGTCATGAATAACATAAGGCTGGCCCTCGATTTCGCCAATATACATCACCACATGTCCTGGTAAATAAATTAAGTCACCAACTTTAGCATTAGCGAGTCGCGCAAGCTTTTCTTCGTTACTGCTGTTTTCGTCATACACCACGGTATCGCCGTAACTGCCGTAGCCTTGTTGGCTGGAGTTACGCGGCATATCAATGCCCATACTGCGATAAACTTCTAATACAAATCCGGTGCAGTCGCGGGCATTGTAATCATGGCCCCAACCGTACCGCTCACCCAGGAATTTAAAGGCCTGGTTGATGACATTGGCTTCAGTATAGGGCAGATATCCGACATGCACATCATGGTGGCGGGCAATTAACGCTGGAGAAAAGGCAAGGTCGCCGTTGGCGTCGCGGATAGGTAGTTGCACGGTGTAACTGGCAAATGGATTCTGGCCATGGACATCGTGGCCGGTTTCTGCGGCGCTTAGCAACGGTAGTCGTGTACTCATATCGAGTTGCACGTCAGATACCGGCTCGAAACTCGGGGTGTAATTGGTTTCAACCTTGGCTTCGGCGACCATCGCAAAGGGTTCTTTCCTGGCAAACCCAAGAACTTCATCGCGTGGGCCGATAGCGACATCTTTTGCCTGTACCCAAGCTAGATAATGATACGACTGCGCCAGGTACCATTTGCCGTCGCTGCTGGTATGCAAAATCGCCAATGGCATGCCGGGAAATACGCCGGTCTCCTGAAAACGGTCGATATCAAGATCAAGGTCTTCGCTGTACAGCTTGTCGCGTGTCGGGAAGGTGCGCATTGCGGAGCGCTTAACTACAAGTCCAAACTGTACCGGATTGGTTGCTTGAATGGCGTCAATATTGGCGGCGTTTCGATAGACATCTAATTGTTCGGCTGTAGCTTGTTCACCGCTGGCATAGAACCGTGGATAACTGGGTAGACTACTGATGGCGTCAATTTTGTTATTTAATTCGGCAGCACTTAGTTGCTTAGGATGCTCTATTAGGTAGACCATTTCGTCTTGCACGGCATACGAACGTTCGTTGAAATCGGCAATTTCACTTGAGGTCATGATTAACGCATCAGGATGCTGCAGCCGCTTGGTCCAGAACTCGGATTCAAGATACTGCTCTTGCATGCCAATAACATCATGTTGATAGTTCGGTAATGACTGATATTCGACAGCTACTGCTACCGCTTGTGGTGGTTCTGTTGGCGCCGGTTGGCAAGCTGACAAAGCAGTGAGGATTATAGCTAACGCAATGTATTTCACACGTTCTCCCTATTGGGCCTGCGAATTTCGTGAATGTACGTAGCCCATCTTAAAATGGAATAATATTCCAAACAACAAATTTTTTAGGCATAAATTATTTAAAAGAAGGTTGCAAAATGCCCAGAGATGATTTTTCGCGTTAAAGCTGTTGGCGCAGCTTTGCTAAATTACGACATAAGCCAAAAAATGTTACCGACCAAACCAATAAAGAAAGGAAGAAAAATACCGTGGGCAACCCATCTAAAAACGAGAATTCCATTGCCTGCAGCATGACAAAGGTACAGGCAGAATACATTCCGAGGGGGAACACGGCACCCCAATACAAAGGATCATAGCCGAATGGAAAACGCCGAACGACATGGCGCCAAATACCGAGGATAAGCAACATTGGAATCCACCATGTGCCGGTGGCCCAATAAAATACGGTAAAACCTTTGATGAAAGGTTTTATGCTTTGTAAAAAAGGTGCATTTGGCGCATTGATAATGAGTAGCGATCCGGCAAGTGTCGAAATTGCCATCGCACCCATATTTATCCAATAAGGAGGCGCCAGATCACCAGGTAAGAATTGGAAAAAGGTATAGCGATAAAAAATAAGTGACATCATCCAGATGTACAACATACCTCCCCATAACCACATAGATAGCGCCAGGAAGTTCAATTCTAATCGCCACGGTTGAGATGTTTGAGTGGCGATAAGTGCAGACAAAACAGCAACCGCTTGAGTTGCAACTACCGCAAGTAACCATGCGCCACTTATTCCTTTATCAAGAGTAGGCTTGTTGCGGCGAATCGTGAGCGCAGTAAATACAGTGTAAGTGAGAATTAACCACAGAAGCAAGGCCAGCAACCATGCCGAAAAAGCAACCCAGTACAGATCATAAAGCAGCATGACCTGACTGCCGATAAGCGCGGTTGCAGCAACGGTAGTAAAAAAACTTGGGCCTTTACTATGGCTAATCAGGTCGGTAGTAAAATCTTTGGAAAATCTTATGGCGCGGTAGGTGTAGAGATAAGCGAGGACGAGCCAACCGATACATGACACCAAGAATAACAGTTTGGCAATGATTGGGTAATGTTGTTGATGCGCGGCAATGGCAATAATTCCCGTTGCCATCACGAAACCGAAATAGGCCGGTGAAAGATCTTTAGTTTTCTGCAGTAGACTCATTTTACTTTAAACCTGAGCCCAGACAACAAAACAGGGATCTGCGGTCCTCGTCGTGGTTAGTTTCTCCAAGCTAACATAACGCAAACTAAAGAGAAGATGATTCTCATCATAATTTTGTGAGGTTTGTTCTTACGGAGTTACTTGAAATGACGTGGCACCCGTGAGCTTACGCGACACAATAGCTCATAACTGATCGTTCCAACCGCTTCGGCAACCTCATTAACAGCCAAATTGGGGCCCCAAAGCTCGGCTTCATCACCCACGTTAACGCACTCAAGTTCAGTAACATCTACCGTTAGCATATCCATTGATACAGTACCGGCTAATGGCACGCGCTGGCCGTTGAGCCAAATCGGTGTGCCGTTGGGCGCATGGCGCGGGTAACCATCGGCGTAGCCAATCGCCAAAGTGGCGATGCGACTGTTCCGTTGCGCCTGCCAACGACTGCCGTAACCGACGCGTTCTCCCTGGTTGATCTCACGTAGCGCAATGACTTCGGTAACGAGTCGCATGGCGGGTTGTAATCGAACTTGTGTCGGTTGATCGGTAGGGTCAACGCCAAACAGCATAATACCCGTACGACACCACCGATTGCTGCCGGTCCCCACATCTATTGTGCTACTTAACAATGCTGCGGTGTTGGCAACACTTAATGCTTCCGTAGGTGCTGTCTCAGCACAAACTTGAGCAAATACTTCACGTTGATGATCATTTAGGAAATGGTGGGAAACGTCGGCATTAGCAAAGTGGCTCATGAGCGTGACACTGGCGACATTAGCGCTGGTATCAAGCTGCGCTCTTGCTGCGGGAATTTGATCAGGTGGCAAGCCGAGACGGTGCATACCTGTATCGCACTTCAACCAAACAGCAATGGGTTTGACCAACCGTGCCGCGACAATCGCATCAAGTTGGTGTTGCTGGTGTACCACCGGTTGTAAATCGTAATGGGCGCAGATAGGCAACTCTGCGGCCGAAAAACAACCCTCTAGCAGCACAATAGGCTGCAAGAAACCAGCATCACGCAGACGCAACGCTTCATCAATAAACGCCACGGCAAAGGCATCGACGCTGTCGCTAATGGCCTGGGCAACGTGCTCGGCACTATGCCCATACCCGTCAGCTTTAATTACCCCTAACAGGCGGCAATCAGCGGCATGTTGACGGGCAACTTCGGCATTGTGGCGGAGTGCGGTACTATCGATCTCGGCCCGCGTCGGTCGAAAATGTAAGCCATTACTCATGAATTAGTGCTTCGTAAAGTTAAGGTCTTCAAAGTCAAAACTGAAGTCCGCAGCGGGATCGATCGGTGCCAGTTGCATGCCAAGAATTTCCCCTTGCATGGTGGTGGTAAACCGCACATACGCATCGGCGTGGTGGGTTCGGTCGTCCCAACGCGCCGCAAAGGTGTCGCCTTTAATGTGGAAGAGCTCGCCAACCATCCGCGCCGAGCGGTGTGAACGCCAACGCAACTGTCCATCGTTCCAGCTGACGGTAACTTTGCCAAACCATGGGTCGACGTATTCGCCGACGACTCGCGCCGCCACTGCTGGCGTGACTGCTTGAGTTTCCGGCTCGTCGAATGACGCAGCGCGTCGGGCGTTGGCGTGTTGCCGCCACTCTTGCACTTTGGCAATCCAGTCTTGCTCGGGACTGTCGGTGTAGGCTTTCATCATGGTGCGCATCATCGCCGTGCGCGCATCGCTATGGGCGCGGTTCATTAACACCATAAAACCGACATCGAGTTCCGGAAAGAACGACAGGTAAGCATTCATACCATGTAAGGTGCCGGTGTGGTGCACGCGTAATAGACCATCAACATCGTGCATTCGCCAGCCGAGTCCATAAGCGGCAAAGTGGGTGTTATCCCAGTCATACGCACGGGAGCCGACGTTCATAATGGTTTGAGGTGACCAAAGTTCGGCATGTTGTTGAGCACTGATCAACTGGTGTTGTTGGCCATCACTGTCGGTGTAAGTGCCGCGCGCGAGATGCATCTTCATCCACTTGGCCATCGCCTGGATGCTGCAGCGAATGCCACCAGCTGGCGCCGACGTCAGGTAATCATCGGCAAAATCACGACGCACAACGGTCGGTTGGTCATCGATAATCCCGTGCGGTTGGGCAATGTACTTTTTATATTGCTCAGGTACGGGTCCTGCAAAGCAGTATTCCATACCGAGAGGGCGCATCAGATTTTCTTCGACAAAGGTCTCCCAGCGCTGTCCGGTGATGCGCTCGGTTAATTCGCCAGCAAGCACGTACAAAATATTGTCATAGGCGTACTGCGTGCGAAAACCACGCGTCATGGGTAAATATTGTAAGCCATGAAGGATGTCGGCGCGGGTAAAATCGTTGGGTGTGGGCCAGAACATCAGATCACCAGCACCTAAGTTCAAACCACTTTTGTGAATGAGTAAATCACGAACCTTGAAGTTGCGGGTTATCCAAGGGTCTTGCACACGAAACTCCGGAATATAATCGATGACTGGGTCGTCCCAATTGAGTTTCCCTTGATCGACCAGCAACGCCAAGGCCGCGGTTGTGAAGTTTTTTGTCACCGAGGCGATTTTAAACAAGCTGCGGGTAGAAACCTCTGCGGGCTCATTTAATTCTTGCACACCATAACCCTTGGCAAACGCCACCTGATCACCTTCGACAATAGCGATGGCCATGCCAGGCACGTCGTAGAGATCACGGATTTGTGCCACCGTAGCATCAAGTTTGACGCTGCTGATTTGACTGGGTTCGGCGTTAGCGGTGGCACTAAAAGCTAGTGTAACTGCTGCTGCTAGCCCGGCCACTGGCCGGGTAAGATCGTGTAGTTTGCGCATAATACTAGTTCACCCTCTAGGTTAAATCATGATCAGACTGGTGATGACGTAAAGTACCAGTGTGATCGCGCCACCGGTAAGCGCGTAAGGCAACTGGGTGCGCACGTGCTCGAGCAAGTCGCAGCCTGAGGCCAACGCGGATACCGCCGTGGTATCAGAAATTGGTGAGCAGTGGTCACCAAATACCCCGCCGCCTAATACCGCTGCGAGTAATAATGGTGCGGGTAGATCCAAGGCAATAATCATTGGCGCAGCGATTGGGATCAAAATCGCGAAGGTTCCCCAAGAGGTTCCCGTGGTAAATGAAATCAAGGCACCCGCAATAAATAGCATCGGCGCAATTAAGAACAACGGCAGGAATTCACCAACCAAACCAGCTAAGAAAATACCCGTGCCAAGTTCACGTAAGCTGGCACCTAAAGCCAACGAGAGCAATACGATGCTCACCAATGGCAGCAATTCGCCCATGCCTTTAAAGCCAATATCAACCAGTTGTTGATGGCTCTTACGACGACTGATGACGAGCATGAAATAGGCCACGACACAGGCCAGTACCGTTGCATAAAGTACTGATTTCGACCCATCACCTTGAGTAATGTCACCACCACCGGTGCCAAACATAAAGGCCACCATACCGACGACCATCACTGTCAAAGGCACCAACATGTAACGAGCTTTACTGTTACTTGGCACATGTTCAGGTATATCTTTGTGCTCTACTGGGCGCTCTTCAACTTTCTTCAGCGGGCCAAACACACGGCCGCTAATAGCGGTGTAAAAGACGATGACCAGAGTTACCAGGGCATAAAAGTTGAAAGGGATGGTACTCCACAACGTAGCGACGCTGGACCCAGGCAAATCTTGCTGATCAAGCATACCCAATACATACGCACCCCAGCCGTTGAGCAGAATCAAAATACAGATCGGCGCACTGGTGCTATCGATAAGGTAAGCGAGGCGCGCCCGACTCATGCCGAGTTTTTCGAACAGCCCACGGGAAAGAATACCGGCGGTCAGCACACTTAGGTTAGATTCGATAAAAACGAAGATACCGGTGAAAACTGTCATTAGGCTGGCGCTTCGTTTGGTCGTGCCGAGCCCGCGGGCGAGTAAGGCTTCAACGGTTGCAGCGACCCCCCCTGATTCGCGGATGTAGGCCAATAGTGAGCCAACCATCAAACTGAATATAAGGATTCGCGTGTTGCCAGGTGAGCCAAATACGGAAATAATGCGCTCAATGGTTGCGACGAAGGTATAAACCAGTGGCTCGCCACCTTGCCAGGTAAGTAGAAGTTCTGAAGTGACGATGGCAAGGAGTAGGGCAACAATGACTTCCTTGCGCCAGAACACCACGATAATGGCCACTAGCGGCGGTAATACGGACATCCAGCTCATAAATGAGACCTTGTTTGTGTTGTTGTTGGCGGATTTTTGACGACCATATTGCCAACCAGTAATAAATTATTCAATATGGGAGTCCAACTTTCATAGATTATGAAGAAATACAGCGCCTATGTCCTGTTTATTAAAAATACGCGCAATGCGCGAAGATATGTCGTTAATTGAGCGAAAGCTTGCTGACTTTATCTTAGAGAATACCCATTTGTTACGTGATTATTCATCGCAACAACTGGCCGATGCGATTGGGGTGAGCCAATCCAGTGTGGTTAAGTTTAGTCAAAAGCTCGGCTACCGGGGCTATCCCGATTTAAAATTTGCCGTCAATGAAGCCGTGGTGTCCGCGTCCAGCCAGGCACGAACTCAAGCCAGCCACCCCTCGCAGGAACGATCTATTGCAGCAACCTTTGCTGAACTGCGCGATGGGCAATATGCAGTCATGCAAGGCGTTGCCGACATCAACGAAGTTGACAAACTGCAGCAGGCGTTGCATTTATTAACCGTGGCAGACACCATTCAGGTGGTAGGTTTTGGCAAGTCGGCCATTGTCGCGAAAGATTTTGTGTTGCGGTTAATGCAGATAGGCAAAGTCACCCTCAGTAGCACCGACCCAGCGTTACAGGTTCAGATGGCGACGACACTTAGCGAAGGAAATGTGCTTTTCGCGATCAGTGATGGCGGACACAATAGCGATATTCTAAAAATCGTCCGCCAAGCCAAAAGCAAGTCCGCTAAAGTCATTTCACTGACGCGCTATGGTAATAATCCCACCAGCGTTTTGGCAGATATAAGTTTATTCGCTTTGGGCGGAGACACGCATGTTCGCACCGATAGTGTGTTGATGCAGCTGGGGATGCAGCATCTTTGTCACATGCTCTACGTGCAGCTTTGTCAGTCATTGAAAGTAGATTCACTGATCGAAGAGAGTATGAATTCGCATAACTTACTCGACAACAAATAGAAGTATTTCTTGTCTGAAGTTAATCGAGTTCAAGCTCAAGTTGCAGCTGTTCGTCGGGGTCGGGTAGCGCAACGCTTAGGCCAACGAGGCGTACACCGCGCTGTTCGCGACGATCCCAGGCATCACGTAAAAGTTGATAAAACAAACTAGGCGAAACCGTTTTTGCGGTTCGTGAGACCGTTGTTTGCTGAAAGTCGCTAAACTTTAATTTTACCGTTTGGTTTTTGATCTGAGTGTCTTGCCAACGACTTTGGCCCAAACGTTTTTTTAATTGCGGCAGTAGCACTTCGTCGAGGAACTGTTCGACCTGGCGTAAATGCTGCAAATCATGCCGTAGGGTTTCTTCGCAGCCGACACTTTTTCGAATGCGCTCGGTGACTACAGGTCTGAGATCGATACCGTTGCAGCGTTGCTGCAGTAACCAACCGGCTTTGTCACCCAGTAGGCGTTGCAAGCGCTCAAGTGCAGCTTGTTGAATATCTTTGCCGGTATAAAAACCGGCATGTTGCAGGCGTTCCAGGCTTTTCGGGCCGACGCCTGGGATGCGTTTCAGGCTGAGTTGCGCAATATAAGCGACGACATCGTCTGGCGGCACTACAAACTGACCGTCCGGCTTTTGCTCCTCGCTGGCGATTTTGGCGACCATCTTTTGACAACTAATTCCCGCCGAGGCTGTCAAGCCAAGTTTACGCAGCTCGTCGCGAACTGCGTGCATGGTCAATGAGGCGCTGCCGTGGAATTGCAGATTGTCGGTGAGATCAAGATAAAACTCATCTATTGAGGCCGGTTCAACCCGGTCTGTGACCTTTTGTAGTACCGCCAGAACTTGTTTGGATAATTCCCGGTAATAGCGATGATCTGGGCTGACGAAATGTAAGTGCGGGCACAGACGTCGGGCATGCGTGCCAGACATGGCGCTGCGCACGCCGTATTGCCGGGCAAGATAATTGGCCGTGGCAACTACTCCACGCTCGCTACCACCCCCGACTGCGAAGGGTCGTTCACGTAAGCTCGGGTCCCGCAGAACTTCGGCGCTAGCAAAGAAAGCGTCGAGATCCAGAAGGGCAATTTTGCGCGTATTAGGCGGTGATTGTGGCGACATAAAACGAAATGTTTAACCTTGGACGGAATCTGGCTATAATCGCAACAACTTTGTGAGCGTGCAAGCTCAACTAAATGAAACAGGAGTTCACTGTGAATGTATTGAAAGTTGTAAAATCTGGCCGTTTATTTGCTGCCGCATTGGCCTTCGTGGTTGGTAGCGCAAGCGCTAACATGCTGCCACAAGACACGAGTGAAGACATCGCCAAGCGCATTGCACCGGTCGGTCAAGTACGCACTGGCAGTGCTGATGCGCCAGATGCTGGTGACAGTGGCAGTGCTGCAGCCCGCTCAGGTGAAGTTGTATACAATCAATTCTGCGCCGCTTGCCACACCAGCGGGGTGCTGGGTTCGCCAAAAATGAACAACGCTGCAGACTGGGAACCGCGCCTTGCACAGGGTATGGACACAGTGCTGAAGCACGCAATTGAAGGTTACAATGCCATGCCACCCAAGGGCACCTGTGGCGATTGTAGCGATGCAGAGATTCAAGCGGCAATTGATTACATGATCGCAGACATATAAGTCACAAAGTGATTGAATCGAATGACAAAAACCGCTAAGGCGGTTTTTTTGTGCGTTTAAATTGATGAAAAATCGAGCAAAGGCCTTTCTTGTATGGAAATGTAAAGATATAATCAACTTCAAGGTTGGTCACGAAAGTACTTACATAAAAGCAATAAACGCCTAAAAAATAAACAACTAGAGCTTTTCAGAGCCGATGCCTAACGAAAACCAGTTGTCTACAGACTCCCGTGACATTGCGCGTTTGCGTAAGGCGGTCGTACGTCTAAAAAGCATTGCTTGGAAATATCGCCAGTCTGAAGTTGTACAAAAAGCCCTGTTCCGCATTTCTGAACTCGCTTCCTCAGCCCGCGACATGTCAGAATTTTATCCCGCACTACATGCCATTATTGATGAATTGATGATGGCGAAGAACTTCTTTGTTTGTCTTTTCGATGATACTAACGACATGGTTAAGTTCGTCTACTTCGTCGATGAATACGATGATGTGCCGAGTAACGAACAATTTCCCGCAGAGGTATTGCGCCAGGGCCTGACTGGCTATGTGATGCGAAACTCGAGAGCGTTTTTGCTGAACGAGGAAGATTTCAAAGCTTTAGTTGAAGCAGGCGACATCCGCGACTTAGGGTCACCTCCGGTAGATTGGTTGGGTGTGCCGTTACGTAGCGGCGAACGCGTGATTGGTGCCATGGTGGTGCAAAGTTATACGGAAGATGTCGGTTACACCCGCGCGGACAAAGAACTTTTCATGTTCGTTTCGCAGCATATTGTTAATGCGCTCGAGCGGATCCGTCAGCGTGAATTTATGCGCGAAGAAATTGCTCGGCAAACGGCAAGCCTGCGTGATATTAACGCCGACCTTGAAGAGCAAATCGTCGAACGTAAGCGAGCGGAAAAGCTGTCTGCGGTGTTGTATGCGATTTCTGAGTTGACCAATACTTCCGAGAGTATGGCGAACTTCTTTAAGCAGTTGCATCGGCAGATTGGTTTGTTAATGAATAATGATAACTTCTGCGTTGCACTACTCGACGACGAACGTAAACATATTCGCTTCCCTTATTACGTCGATGAACGCGATACTCAGCTGGTCGACCGCCGCCCGCTCGGCAAAGGTTTGACTGAGTACGTTATTGCAACGAGAAAGCCGGTTTACATTGACGAGCCGGCATACGAGCAACTGGTCAAACAGGGTAAAGTTGAAGGTCCGACAAAATACTACGGCACTCGTCCGACGCAGTGGCTAGGTTCACCCTTACTGGTTGATGATAAAGTCATTGGTGTTTTATCGGTACAAACCTACAACAAAGAAGTTAGTTATAAGCATGACGATTTAGAGTTGTTGAACTTTGTTTCGCAGCATGTGGCCGTGGCTATTGAAAGGCGACGTAATGCCGATGAAGTTCGGCGGGTAAACGCCTTCCTGGAGAAAAAAGTCGCCGAACGGACCGAAGAGTTGGTGAACGAAATTGAGCGCCGTAAAAAAATTGAAGAAAAGTTATTTTATGATGCTCATCACGACGCCCTGACGGGACTGCCGAACCGTTCTATGTTTACCGAGCGGCTACAGCAAGCTCTGAACCAAAAACGCCGGTTTCCAAGCCACAATTTTGCGGTATTGTTCGTTGATCTTGATCGTTTTAAAGATATTAACGATTCCTTAGGCCACTCGGCTGGCGATGAGTTTTTGCTTGAAGCCAGTCGTCGTATCGGTGAGTGTGTGCGTGACAATGACACAGTCGCGCGTCTGGGCGGTGATGAGTTCGTTATACTACTCAACCTAGTGCGGCATATTGACGACGCCAAAGATGTTGCGTCGCGCATTATCGAACACATGCGGCAGCCGTTCGTGTTTGGTGAAACAGAGCATTATTCGGGGGCTAGCGTTGGTATCGCCGAATGCAAGTCACGCAATGATACCGCCGAGCGGTTGCTGCGCGATGCCGATGCTGCCATGTACCAAGCGAAAAGCATGGGCCGCGGACGTTATGTGGTATTTGACGAAAGTATCCACAAAGACCTGGTGGCATCGTTGCATCGTGAAGCGGAATTGCGTCATGCACAATTCGATCAGGACTTTGTGTTGCAACAGTTTGATTTAGTCGCTCTGGAAGATGGTAAGCCGCAGGCACGTGAAGTTCTGGTGCGGTGGCAGCGTGGTGATCAGTTGTTGACTGCACAGAGTTTCCTCAATGTGGCCGAAAAAACCGGCATGATTTTGTCACTCGATCATTGGATGCTGACTCGGTGCTGCGAAATACTTAGTGAACGAAAAGCAGATGTACCGATTTATATCAGCCTATCCACTAAGCATCTGTATAAATTGGCTGATGTGAAAGCCTTGCTCGAGATTATTAAAAACGCTGGCGTATCACCAAAGCGTTTGGTGTTTGAATTTAGTGAAACAGAACTTAGCGACAACTCCAAGCGCCAGTTGGCTGCATTAAAAACTCTGGCAGATGCGGGCGTTGGCTTGGCATTAAATGAATTTGGTCGCAGCTCTGGTGCACTGCAGTATTTGCTCAACTATCCTTTTACTCACGTTAAATTAGACCCTCGTTTCGTCAGTGAAACGGTAAATAATGAGCGCGCAGGTGTAATGGTTCGCAATGTGGTGAAGCTGTGTAACGAGTTGGCGATTACTATTGCTGCGGCGGGTATCGACACCCCAGAGCAACTGCAAGCCTTGCGAGAAGCTGGTGTGCAGATTGGTGTCGGTAAACAGCTTGGCGAACCGGTTTGGCTGCACAGTAAAGAAAAGCAAGAAGTTATTTAAGCGCGTTGCGTAACATCGATAGTCCATCGTTGCGCGACTCTTCTTCGCGCTCAGGTGTTACTGGCGTTTTTCCTTCCCATTCTATATCGTCCTGAGGCAACTCAAATAGGAATCTGCTCGGTTCCGGCCGCAGGATATCGCCATACTGGCGGCGTTCTTTTGCCATAGTAAAAATCAGTGACTGCTGGGCGCGAGTAATACCAACGTACGCCAGGCGCCGTTCTTCCTCGACCATATTGTCGTCAACGCTCGACTGGTGCGGTAATAACCCTTCTTCCATGCCGACCAAAAACACATGAGGAAACTCAAGGCCTTTCGAGGCGTGCAGGGTCATAAGTTGCACTTGGTCGCCAAACTCTTCTTCTTCATGACGTGACATCAAATCACGTAAGCACAACTTGGCAACGGCTTGTTCAAAGTTTAACGGCTCATGGTCCTCGTCACCTTTGAGCATCTCTCCGACCCAGCGCAGTAATTCGTTGATATTTTTATAACGCATCTCCGCAGCACTTTGGCTTGGACTCGCCTCGTACAGCCACTCTTCGTACCCTACATCTTTAATCAAATGGTAAAGCGCGGCCATCACCTCAGTGGTGTCTTCGCAGCGTCGTGCGGTTTTGCTGATTAAATGGGTGAACAACTGCACTGACTGATACTCACGGCTACCCAGACGCGTTTTCAGCGCCTGATGTTGCGCAGCTTCAAGTAAGCTGGTGTGCAGTTCATGAGACAGTTCGCCGATACGTTCGACGGTATGAGGGCCAATGCCGCGCTTCGGCACATTGACGATGCGAATAAAGGCAGTGTCGTCCGTCGGGTTCATCAACAGGCGTAGATACGCCATGATATCTTTGACTTCGGCGCGGGCAAAAAAGCTTTGGCCGCCGGTCATACGATAGGGAATGCGATTGGTCAGTAGCGCTTTTTCAAAAATCCTGGACTGATGGTTGCCACGATACAGCACCGCAAAATGCGAGTAGGGAGTGCGTTCCAAAAAGCGGCGCCGGACAATTTCGGCGACCACGCGCTCGGCTTCATGTTCTTCATTACGACCATAAATGACCCGCAATGGGACGCCATACTCCATCTCGGAGAATAACTTCTTCTCAAAGACGTGGGGATTGTTCTCAATGAGAATATTCGCCGACTTAAGAATGCGACCATGCGAACGGTAGTTTTGCTCGAGCTTGATCACCTGCAAGGTAGAGAAATCTTTTTGCAGCAGTGCCAGATTTTGTGGCTGCGCACCACGCCAGGAGTAAATCGATTGGTCGTCATCGCCAACCACGGTGAAACGCGCGCGCGCACCCACCAGGAGTTTTACCAGCTGGTATTGCGAGGTATTGGTATCCTGATATTCATCGACTAATAAATATTGAAATTTCTTCTGCCAGCGTTCGCGCACTGATTCATTGCTGGCTAACAGTTGGGTAGGTAACAGAATCAGATCGTCAAAGTCGAGGGCGTTGCAGGCGCGCATATTCTGCTGATAGCGGCGGTAAAACTCGGCGAACTCTTGCTCGTCAGGGGTCTGCGCGTGGGACAGTGCTTGTTGCGGCGACCACATGGCATTTTTCCAGCTGCCGATTTGGCTTTGCAGGCGCTTTAGGCTGTCTTTATCACTATCTAATTCAGGCTCGGTTAGTGCTTTTAGCAGGGCAAAGCTGTCCTGGTCGTCAAACAATGAAAAGCCGGGTTTCAAGCCAAGCTGTTGCACCTCTTTACGGATAATACTCAGTCCGAGAGTATGGAAGGTGGACACCGTCAAACCACGAATCTGTTGCCGCCCCAACGTTTTGCTGATGCGCTCTTTCATCTCGCGCGCAGCCTTGTTGGTAAAGGTTACGGCAGCGATGTGGCGCGCCTGGTACTGGCAACGGGTAATCAAGTAAGCAATTTTTTCGGTGATCACCCGGGTTTTTCCGCTGCCCGCACCGGCGAGCACCAGCACAGGACCGCTGATGGCTTCGACCGCTTCTTGTTGGCGAGGGTTTAACTGCATGATGGTCCTGTAAAATTACGGAAAAATGGCGCTGCATCAGCGAACTGAACAGCAGATTTTACGGTAAACTCCTGCTAAGCTAAAAGACTATTCCCTAATTCGCCCAAGGAGTTTTAAATGGACGCGAAGAAAATTGAAGATATCGCGAAACAAATCAATGATAGCATTCCTGCTGGCATGAAAGATTTTGCCGGCAGTATGGAGCAGCGCATCAAACAAATTCTACAGCAACAGCTGAGCAAGCTTGACGTTGTCACCCATGAAGAATTTGACGTCCAACAACAACTTTTGCTGCGTTTACGCCAACGTGTCGAAGAACTGGAAAAACAAGTTCACATCATGCAACAAAACAAAGACGTTTAAGTTTAGCGGCAGGTCACCCAGTTGGCATTAAGATCGATGGCCACAGGCGCCTCCGATAGTTTTGCTGCCGCTGTTTGTAACTGGTTACGGTAGCGAGCAAAGCTCAATTCATTGTCGAGCAAACGGTTAACGTCACGCTCAATAAAGTAGGCCAGCCTACCCACGGCATATAATCCGGATGAGTTATCAGCTCGGAGCAGCGCCGTGGCATTGCTGCTCAGCGCATCAGCACAGCAGTCCTGAACCGCATTACGCAGATTGCGAATCATGGAATCCGGCACTTTCATCTCTTTTGGATTAGAGCTGAAGCGGCGTAACCCCTCTATTTGTTCATAGGCGTGAACGGTGTGCTCAAGTACCTCATGAATTTTAGTAATGGAATCACGTGCCAGATGGTAATTAAGCGCTGTCATTAGTTGTTGACCGTGCTTAGTCTCGTCCGGACGCAGAACCTCGTCTTGTTGCAACGTTCGCCAGCGTTCATTTAGAAAACGAAGCTGTTTGGAATCTGGTTGATTAACATCGAACTGGGCTAAACTGGTGGCAAAATCGCAAACCTGCGGTTTTGAATACCTGTGCACCGGTGTTGATTCCTGTGGTGCTGCTATGCGTTCACCGCAACCGCCTACGGCAAGCAGAGTGAACAGTATCAGAAGGTAGAATTTGCCGAACATGACCTAGCCCTATATTTCAGAAACGCGTACTCTATCAGTAAAGCTAGCATAAAGTTAGTGACATCAATTTATTAATTTGGAAGGTGGTACCCATGGCACAGTGGATGACTGGCGAAGTTATCGAGAATCATGCGTGGAACAATGAGTTATTCAGCTTACGAGTGCGGGTACCTAAGCCGTTTGAGTTTATCGCAGGACAGTTTGTTCGACTTGGACTGCAAGAGAGTGAGCAACGCTTTCAGCGCGCCTATTCACTGGTTAATGGCCCGGATGATCCGATCCTCGACTTTCTCGTGAACCGCGTGCCCGATGGTGACTTTTCACCGCGCTTGCATGACCTACGCGCCGGGCAGTCGATTGAAGTCAGTCAACCACCAAGTGGCTTTTTTACCCTGAACGAAGTGCCGGAAGGGGAGAGTCTTTGGCTGATTTCTACGGGTACCGGCATTGGGCCTTATCTGTCTATGCTGACGACCACTATCCCATACCAGCGTTTTGCCCGGATCCATTTGATTCATGCGGTGCGCTATGAGGCTGACTTAGCCTATCAACAACAAATTTTAGATTGGGTTGCTGAACACCCGGGGCAACTTAGCTACCAACCGATCGTCAGTCGTGAAGATGCCACTGGCGCATTACGCGGGCGTATTCCTACTCTAATCGTTGACGGCCAGCTGGAAGCTGCCCTGGGCGATGAGCTAAACGAAAATGCGCAGATCATGTTATGCGGCAACCCCGAGATGATCCGCGACGCCAAGCAAGTCCTCGCCGACAAAGGTCTGCCGAAAAACCTGCGCCGCAAACCGGGCAACGTGACCGTTGAACAGTACTGGTAGTGTTGATACTTTTTGCTGTCGATGGAGTCAATTATGAATCAACTACTTAACAGGAATCGGCCGCACGCAGTCACGGGTTCGGGGAGGGTACATATGACGCCCCTCCCTACCCAGATAGTCCGATTTTAGCGATTTACAAACCAAACGACGATAGCGTACAGCTAAATCAGTCGCTCTGATGACGTTTCATTCGAGATACCTCGTTATACTTGTTTGATGGAGTGTGCCTGCGGGCGACGGTCAAAGGAGTGACGATGGGATCGATTAGTTTGGCGCGGGTGTTTACCCGGGCATTGTATGGCATGGAAGCACCGTTGGTGACGGTCGAAGTGTGTTTGGCGGCGGGGCTGCCCGCTTTTACGGTCGTTGGAATGCCGCAGGCGGGTGTGCGGGAGGCGCGCGACCGGGTGCGCTCAGCGATTCAGGCAAGCGAGTTTAACTTTCCCCGGGGCAGCAAAATCACCGTCAATTTAGCACCTGCCGATTTGCCAAAGCATGGCGCGCGTTACGATCTGGCTATTGCAATGGGTATTCTCGCTGCCGATGGCCAGTTAAGCGAGAGTTCGGTGGTATCCCGGGAGTTTTACGGTGAGCTGACGCTAAATGGAGAATTGCGCGGGGTAGAGGGTATGTTGCCGGCGTTACTGGCGTGTCGGCGTGAAGGCCGGGAGGCGGTAATTCCGCTAGATAACCTGGCAGAGGCACAGGTCATTCGTGAGCAGCAGTGTGTGGTGGGCGAGAGTCTGCGTGATGTGGTCGAACATTTGTCGGGGCCTCATCGACTGCCACCGGTGAAGCCGATTGCCAAGACCAGCTATGTTTATCCGGGGGGTGATCTTGCTGATGTGATAGGTCAGGAGCAAGCCAAGCGTGCCCTGGTGCTGGCCGCTATGGGCGGCCACCATTTGCTGTTTGTCGGGCCACCGGGCACCGGTAAAACCATGCTGGCCCAACGGTTGCTTGGACTGTTGCCACCGTTAAGCGACGAGGAAGGCTTGGAAGTTGCTGCAGTACGCAGTGTAGCGGGCTACGAACACCGCGCCGCAACCCCACAGAGTTGGCTGCAACGAAGTATGCGGGCGCCGCACCATTCCTGCTCGGCGGCGGCCTTAGTGGGCGGTGGCTCACCGCCGCAGCCGGGCGAAATTTCATTGGCTCATAAGGCTTTGTTGTTCTTAGATGAGCTACCTGAATTTTCCCGGCATGTACTGGACTCGCTGCGTGAACCCCTGGAGTCCGGTCAGGTTTCAATTAGTCGCGCGGGTTATCAAGCGAAGTTTCCGGCGCGGTTTCAGTTAGTGTGTGCGTTGAATCCGTCCCCGTGCGGACATTTTGACGGCACCCTGGCGAGTGCGCGCGCCAGCCCTGATCAGATCACCCGTTATCTGGGTAAACTTTCAGGCCCGCTGTTAGATCGGATTGATATGCAGGTCTCGGTGCCACGACAACCCGCTGTATTGCAACAACAGCATCAGCAACAGGAGCCGCAAACGCCATTGTTGCGCGAACAGGTCGAGGCGGTTCGCGGGTTGCAGTTGAAACGTCAAAAGTGCCTGAACTCTGAGCTGGAAACCGCGCAACTTGCCGATGTTTGTCGGCTAAGTGACGAAGACCACGGTTTTTTGGTCTCCGCCATCGAGCGCTTTAACTTATCGCACCGCGCTTATCATCGGGTATTAAGGCTTGCCCGCACCATAGCCGACGCGGCAGGCGCTGAGCACATCAGCAAAACCCACCTCGCCGAAGCCTTAAGCTACCGGGCTCTGGACCGCCTGCTGCAGCAGTTACAGGACCTTTAACGCGTTCGCGAAGCTGCTGACGATTTGGTCGATAGTAGTGGCCGGAATACCAAGGTGGGTCACCAATCGCATGCGTTGCGATGTGCCAACGATGATGTCGTGCTTGCGTAAGTACTCACTTACTTTTTTGGCGTGGTCAGCTGAAGAAAAGTTGACGTAGACCATATTGGTTTGCGCCGGCTCAACGTCGAGGCCGTCGAGCTGACTTAGGCCCGCGGCCAGTTTTTTCGCATTGGCGTGGTCTTCGGCGAGACGCTCGATATGATGATCCAAGGCATAATCCATGGCAGCGGCCACAATTCCGGCCTGGCGCATACCGCCACCAAGCATTTTGCGCCACCGGTGAGCGCGGGCAATAAATGCGCGATCGCCAACCAGCACCGAGCCAATGGGTGTGCCCAGACCTTTGGAAAAGCAAATTGAAACGCTGTCAAATGGCGCTGCTAACTCAGCCAGTGAAGAGCCACTGGCTACCGCAGCATTAGCGATACGAGCGCCATCTAAGTGCAATTTCAGACCGTGCTTATCAACCAGTTTTCGC
Source organism: Pseudidiomarina xizangensis (assembly GCF_052541995.1). Lineage (NCBI taxonomy): Bacteria > Pseudomonadati > Pseudomonadota > Gammaproteobacteria > Alteromonadales > Idiomarinaceae > Pseudidiomarina > Pseudidiomarina xizangensis. The sequence continues at coordinate 1,481,707 of NZ_JBOBQA010000001.1, read as the reverse complement.
GCACGTTCCATGTACGCTTGCGGAATAAGTTTTCCGGTATGGGTGTTTTCCAGCGCGAGCAACCTCGTGATAGGGAAGTGTGGGTCGTCCGGCTTGATGCGCTGCTCGACCGCCGCGAGATCTAAGGTACCGTCGGCTTCGACTTCGAAGGGTTGTGGCACGATACCGCCAAGCACGGCAGCACCGCCGGCTTCATAACGGTAGGTATGGTATTCCTGGCCGACCAGATATTCTTCACCGCGCTGACAATGACTCAGCAACGCCAGCAGGTTAGTTTGGGTGCCACTGCTGGCAATTAGGGCGGCTTCTTTGCCGGTCATAGCGGCGACGCGTTCCTGTAGGGCATTAATGGTCGGGTCGTCGCCGAACACATCATCCCCGACCGGCGCAGCAGCCATAGCATCACGCATGGCGGCGGTAGGTTGAGTCACGGTATCACTGCGTAAATCGAGTACCACGTTGCGCTCCTATTCAGTATAACCCCAAGCCGCAGGCGGCTCAGCGACGGGTTGTGATAAATCGACGGCCACCACAAATTCACGGCCAGGGCGGGTGAGTTCGTAATACATGGTTTCGCCTTCGAAAGAGATGATCCAGGTATTGGTGGTGGAGACGTCCAGTCCGTTCTCGACAAACAACGCTTTACTGGCATCGTCTACGGGAAACGCTTGCATATCAGCACTGCCAATAGCAACGGTGTGCCCGCCATAGGGGGACACCGCATCCGGAGTGCCATCTTCATGCAAATGAATGTGCTGGAAGTCGATGCCATCGGTGGTTCGGGTCAATACCCAGGTGCGCGAGCGATCGTCACCGACGTGCAACGGCATGCGGAGAACGTTCGCTTCGCAATCACGGATGTGGACCACGAGATCCTGCTGCCAGGTTTCGCTCGGTTGATTATCCGCAACGACTTCAGCGGCGTAAGCGTTGCCGCAATAGGGGGTGAATTTAGCCATAAAGGCGTCCTGCGGATCCGCAGCCTGGGGCTGACAAGCGGCGATCCCGATCACGCTACCAAGAATGATCAATGGACGGAGGAAATGTGATGAAGTTGACATGCATCTACCCTAATCAATTAGTGTGTGCTCCTAATGTGCCATAAGTTATGCGAAAAAGCATGATGAAAGAAAAGGTACAAATTGGCATCATCAGGGTGCATCGTGCGATAATACGGTAACTTTAAGAGTGAATGGAAACCACAACATGCGAGTTTATCAAAACGTACTGGAAATGATTGGCAACACGCCAATGGTCAAGGTCAGCCATATCGATACTGGCCCGTGTGAGTTGTATTTAAAATTAGAGAACCTTAACCCGGGTGGCTCGATTAAGGATCGTATTGCGGTAAGTATGATCGAAGCTGCGGAACAATCTGGCCAACTTAAGCCAGGCATGACCATTATTGAAGCGACTGCCGGTAATACCGGTTTGGGTCTGGCGTTGGTTGCGGCGAGCAAGGGTTACCCATTAAAAATCGTTATGCCTGACAAGATGTCGGCAGAGAAGGTAAACAACCTCAAGGCGATGGGCGCAGAAGTACAACGTACCCGCTCAGATGTACAAAAAGGTCATCCGGAATATTATCAGGATGTCGCTGCGCGTCTGGCACAAGAGCATGGCTATTTTTATGTGAATCAGTTTGCTAATGAAGCCAATGTTACCTCGCATTACGAAACCACCGGTCCGGAAATCTGGAATCAGATGGAAGGCGACCTGGACGCTTTCGTTTGTGGTGTAGGCTCTGGCGGTACCTTGACCGGTGTTGGTCGTTATTTACGCGAGCAGAATACAGACATTGATTTGGTTCTGGCAGATCCTGAAGGTTCAATTCTTGAACCGTTGGTGAATCGCAACGAGAATGTTGAAGCGGGCAGCTGGCTGGCGGAAGGTATCGGCGAAGATTTTATTCCGGATATCTGCGATATTAAGCTTGCCAACAAAGCCTATGCCGTGAGCGACAAAGACGCCTTTCGTACGGCGCGTGAGGTACTGGTAAAAGAAGGGGTTATGGTTGGCTCGTCGAGCGGCACCCTGATTACTGCTGCGCTACGTTATTGCCGCGAGCAAACCGAGCCGAAACGTGTTGTAACCTTAGCCTGTGACACCGGTAATCGTTACCTTTCGAAACTATACAATGATGAGTGGATGGCCGCTCAAAATCTGCTGGAGGAGTAAGCATGGCGGACGCCAAGAAGATGAAATTTGCAACCAAAAGTATTCACGGCGGACAAGCCCCTGAGCCAGTAACTGGTGCCGTGATGCCACCAATTTTTACCAGCTCTACCTATATTCAGGAAAGTCCGGGTGTGCATAAGGGGTTTGAATACTCGCGCTCACACAATCCAACGCGATTCGCTTGGGAACGTGCTGTGGCAAGCCTGGAAAATGGTAGCCACGGCTTCGCCTTTGGTTCGGGCATGGCAGCCACTTCGACCATTATGGAAATCCTTAATAGTGGTGACCATGTGGTGGCGATGGATGACCTTTACGGCGGTACCTTCCGCTTATTCGATAAGGTTCGCGGACGCTCTGCAGGACTAGAATTCTCTTACGTTGATCTCAGCGATATGAGTGCAGTGGAAGCTGCAATCACTGATAAGACACGGATGATTTGGGTCGAAACACCAAGCAATCCGATGTTGAAATTGGTGGATATCGAAGCCATCGTAAACATCGCAAAACAACACAACATCATTGTGGTGGTGGACAATACCTTTGCGACGCCTTACAACCAGCTACCGCTCGATCTGGGTGCGGACATTGTGATGCATTCAGCTACCAAATATTTGAATGGCCATTCCGACATGGTTGGTGGTATCGCGGTGGTGGGTGATAACGCAGAGCTGGCGGAGCAAATGGCGTTTTTACAAAATTCTGTAGGTGCTGTGGCAGGGCCTTTTGACAGCTACCTGGCATTGCGTGGCCTGAAAACCTTAGCCTTACGGATGAAGCAGCACAATGAAGCGGCACTGACCATCGCCAAATGGCTTGAACAGCATCCTGAAGTGGAAAAAGTCATCCACCCGGGACTGGCGAGTCACCCGCAGCATGAACTGGCGAAAAAGCAGATGTCTGGCTTTGGCGGGATGATCTCAATCCTGTTGAAAGGCGACATTGAAAAAGCGCGTCGCTTCCTCGAAAAAGTCGAGATTTTTGCTCTTGCGGAAAGTCTGGGTGGGGTTGAAAGCCTGATTGAACATCCGGCAATTATGACCCATGCATCGATTCCAAAAGAGAACCGCGAAAAACTCGGTATTCTGGATAATTTCGTGCGAATTTCGGTCGGTATTGAAGACGTTGATGACTTGATCGATGACCTCGATCAGGCGCTAACTGATTGATAATACAAGCGCATTTACATTCTTTTACAATTGAATAAAGTTACGGTAGGCTTACTCAACAATTATTAGAAACACAAAAACAAGGGTTATCTTATGCCTCTTAGCCTGTTTTTATTACAAGGTTTAGTGGCGGCATTGTTGTTTTATGTGCTGGTCGGGCAACATCATCGTCAGCCATTGTGGAGTATGCTTGCCGTACTAATTTGCGGAATGATTCCGCCGGTCAATTGGGCTGTATTACTGGTTGCTGTTGGTGTCCGAATGTGGCGACGTGCAGCACCACTTATGTCTTCGATTAAAAACTAATTTGAGTACCTGTACCCCATGAGCTCCGATTCTGCTGTACGTCCGTTTCACCTAGCCATTCCTGTCGATAATATCGCCCGTGCGCGTGAGTTTTATGGTGACGTACTTGGTTGTAGCGAAGGGCGTAGTGCTGAAGAATGGGTGGACTGGAATTTTTACGGGCATCAGCTGGTCACCCACCTGGCGCCCGAACAGACGGGTGTTGCGCACCATAACCCAGTCGACGGCCATGCTGTTCCAGTCCCGCATTTTGGTGTAGTTTTAACCATGGAAATCTGGCGTGAACTAGCCGACCGTGTTGCCGCGAAGGGCATTCAATTCGTCATCGAACCTCATGTGCGCTTCGCTGGCAAGTCTGGTGAGCAGGCGACAATGTTTTTTTACGATTACAGCGACAATGCGCTTGAATTTAAAGCATTTAAGGACTTGTCGCAGCTGTTTGCTTCCTGAAACAGCGAGAGCCTCATTCGCTAGACGGGACGTTGCCGCCAGTGATGATGACACCCACATGTTTTTCGGTAAAGATTTCGGGATAGCGCTTAAGTGCAGCGATGGTCGTCGCCGATGAAGGCTCTATCCACATTCCCGTGCATTCTTTAAGCAGCTGCTGGGCGGCTTCAACTTCTTGATCCGAAACCAGTACGACATCCGTGACTTTTTCCTGCAGTATTGCAAAGGTGTGTTTGCCGAGGCTGGTTAACAGGCCGTCGCAAATGCTTTTCGGTGGCATTGCCGGTTGAATTTCACCAAGCTCCAGTGATTTTTTACCATCGGCAGCGAGCTCCGGCTCGACGCCATAGCAAAAGGCGTCGAAATGCTCTGCCACAATGCAACTGCCGCTTAACAGACCACCACCGCCAAGCGGAGTGACAATACCCCATAAACGTGGATGGGCCTCGAGCAACTCTAAAGCCGCGGTACCTTGTCCGGCAATAATGTCTGGATGATCATAGGGCGGAATGATGATGGCACCTTGTGCGAGTTGCTCAGCTAAAAAAGCCTCACGCGCCTCCATGCCTGGTTCAATAGGTATGATCTTTGCGCCATAACGCATCATATTTGTGCGTTTTAACGACGAAGCATTGCTGGCGACACCGACGGTCACTTCAATACCGAGCATTTTGCCGGCACAGGCAAGGGCGGCGCCATGATTGCCGGAAGATACGGTGACCACACCTTGTGAACGCTGCTCAGGAGCGAGCTGTAATAACGCACTGCAGGCACCGCGAAATTTAAAGGCACCGCTTTTTTGCAGGTTTTCGCATTTTAAATACACCCGGCAGCCCAATGCGGCATCAAGTTCATCCGATCGCTTTACTGGGGTGCGCAACGCCCGAGCGGCTATCCGGTCGGCGGCTGCGGCAATAGCTTGAAAAGTTATCATGATTGGTTAACTACGCTGTTGTTGAATCGAATAGAGCGCTTTTCGTGCGCTAATTTTCGTTATCAGAGTACATGGAATTTAGCGGCAGTACTACGGCGTAATTTTGGCACAAACCGTAACCACTGCTATACTTGTGTGAACTATTCATACAGGTTCTTGGAGACTCAGATGTCACGAACAACCAGTGTTACAATTGGCTCACAATTGGACGAGTTCGTTGGCGAGCTTATAGCATCCGGTCGATATGAGTCGACCAGCGAAGTTGTTCGTTCGGCCTTGCGCTTGTTGGAATTGCAGGAGAAGCAAGCGGCTGCGCTTAGGGCAGCAGTGCAAGCCGGCGAGGAAAGCGGTGAAAGCCTTCTGGAGTTGCATGAGATCGCGCAAGAGGTGAAGCGAGCACCGAGTGTATAAGCTCTCCAATTTGGCTGCTAAAGACTTTGCTGCTATTTACGCCTACACACTAAAACATTTTGGTAGCAAGAAAGCAGATAGGTATTTGCACGATCTCGATAGCGTATTGCGGCTGCTGGCCGAAGCGCCCTTAATTGGGCGTGAGTGTGCGGAGCTTGGTGAAGAAATACGGCGACATAATCATCAGAAACATGCAATTTTCTATCGCCAACGGACAAGTGATATTTTTGTCGTTCGTCTCTTACATCAGCAGATGGAACCGTTGAAACACTTTTGGGGAAATTAGGATTTATGGTGTTACCATGAGCGAATAACGAATAACGACCTATGGATTCTAAATGCTAACTACTTTTCAGCGCTTCCGCGAACTTGATTTTGCTTACCAGGTATTGGCTGCGCTTTATCTGTGCGAGCGCATGTACCCGAACTATGAACTCTTTCATCAGGTTACTGGTTTCGGTGATCCGAAACCGCTGCGCGGCGCCTTGAATGCGTGTTGGGATTGGAGTTGGCAGGGCAAGAAAGTGAAGGTTAACTTCGCGCGTTGGCAAGAGAAAGTTGATGATGTGACCCCCAGTGAGCATGGGCATGACATGCTCGGGGTTTATCCAGCTATGGATGCCTGCACCGCGATCAGTATTATGTTGGAAGGTTTTCTCGATTCCAGCGCGGCGGATCTGGTCAGCGTGGCCAAGGTTTCACAGGCTGGAGTGGCCAAGTTCCTGGAACTCACCGAAGGCGCTGAGCTTGATGCTGAAGGGCGTCAGCAACTGGTGCGCGAACACGAGCTCGCGGTTTATGAAATTGATGTGCAGCAAGCCTTGCTGGATTTTCTTGAGGCGATGCAACGCTCAGGGGATAAACCGACGCAATTGATGGTGCGCCAGTTACAAGAAATGGTCGTGACCGAAGGCATTAGCAACATCGGTATGGAACGCGACAGCGAGAGTTAGTCTTGCTGTTTTCGGCGTGGCTGCGCTTGCACAATGGCGAGCCAGCCAACCACGCCAAACAAGAAAATCTGCCAAAAATCACCGCGACGCCACTGAATGTGTTCCCGATAGACGGTAGTGAACATCAATAGCTGCAACAAATGCAGCGCTACTAACACCAACAGTAAGATCAGAAACAGCGGGAAGCCTTTGCCCGGAAACGGCCAAATAATATTGGCCAACATTGCACCCCAAATGACAGCAAACACTAGCCGGCCTACCCATACTAAAGCGTTCATGCGCGTTCCTCTTCATTTGCCACAGTGAATAAACGATAACAGACTTGTCCTGCAGTTTTTTCGCGTTCTAGTTGCCAGTTATCGGGGACCTCGAGCGGCCATTCCTTTTCGGTTTCCAGATAAACCAAGCTTCCCTCATGAAGCAACTGCTGCTGTTGCAGTAACTGGCACGCGGGAGTAGCGAGACCGCTGCGAAAGGGTGGGTCGACAAAGACAATATCAAATGCCGGTACGCTTGCGGTTGCTAGCCATTTTAGGGCATCGGCGTGAACACTCGTTGCGTGGCCATGGCACTGCTCGTTTAACAGCTTGGCATGTTGTGCCAGCATCCCAGCAGCAACTTTATTCTGCTCCACCAGTGTGACTTCGCTGGCGCCGCGTGAGAGCGCCTCAAGCCCCAGCGCACCGGTGCCGGCGAACAGATCGAGACAGCGTTGCTGGGGCAATTCAAATTGCAGCCAGTTAAACACCGTTTCACGCACCCGATCCGTGGTGGGGCGCAACCCTTGCACGTCTGCGACAGCCAGTTTGCGGCCACGCAAAGCACCGCCGATGATGCGTAGTTGACCACTGCCCGTGCGGCCCGAATTTTTCTGCTTGTTTGGGGTGCGACGCATGCTAAAGTAGCCCTCGGATTGACTGATTTCGCGCAGTGATTGACGCTGGCGGGAGATGCCGTACGCCAGCGTACGTGCTAAACTGCTCGCCATTGTAAACTGAGTCGCAGCGAACTTCCAAAGGTAAACAAGGCATGGGTAAAGGATCATTTTTTTCGCGGTTTCTGAAAAAGAAAGAAGATCAGCAGGACGAGCAACAACCAGAGCAGGACAAGCAACAGCAGCACGCCGAGGAATTTACGCCCGAGCAACAGGAGGCAACGCCCTCTGTCGCAGAGATTGTAGCGCCAGACGCTGCTGAAATCTGTGCGCAAGTCACCGCTGAAAGCCGCGCTCCAGAGCCTGAAGCAGAGCCCGAACCAGAAGCAGAGCCCGAACCAGAATCTGCACCTACCAAAGAGCAGTCGAAGCCGAGCTTGTGGCAGCGCTTAACGACGGGCCTGAAAAAAACCTCAACCGCCATCGGTGATGGCCTGTGGGGTATATTTAAAGATAAAAAAATCGATGATGAGCTGTTCGAAGAGCTGGAAACTCAGCTGCTCACTGCGGATATCGGTGTACCAACCACCATGCGCATCGTCGAACGTTTGACCGAACAAGCCGATCGACGTCAGCTAAAAGATGCCGAGACCTTATACCAATTATTGCAAGACGATATGGTCGAAATATTACAGGAAGTGGAGCAGCCGCTGACTATCCCGGAGCAGCAGCAAGGTCCTTATGTGATTCTGATGGTGGGAGTAAATGGCGTCGGGAAAACCACTACCATCGGTAAGCTCGCTCAACAATTGCGCCGTGAAGGAAAATCAGTGATGCTTGCGGCCGGCGATACCTTCCGTGCCGCCGCCGTTGAACAGTTACAAGTATGGGGAGAGCGCAACGCGATACCAGTTATTGCTCAACATACTGGTGCCGATAGTGCCTCGGTTATCTATGATGCGGTGGCCGCGGCGCAAGCACGCAAGGTCGATGTGCTGATTGCTGATACTGCCGGACGATTGCAAAATAAAGCGCACTTAATGGACGAACTGAAAAAAGTCGTGCGGGTGATGAAGAAACTCGATGTGGATGCGCCGCATGAAGTGATGTTGACCCTTGACGCCGGAACTGGGCAAAATGCTATTAGTCAGGCAAAGCTATTTACCGAGGCCGTGGGCGTAACAGGTATCACCCTAACCAAGCTCGATGGTACGGCGAAAGGTGGCGTGATTTTCGCAATTGCAGATCAGTTTAAATTGCCGATTCGTTTTATTGGTGTAGGTGAAGGTATTGATGATTTACGACCTTTCGCCGCAAAACCTTTTGTCCAGGCACTGTTTCAGCGTGCCATTGAGGAACCGCAGCAGCAATGATCAAATTTGAGCAAGTCAGCAAAGTCTACCCAGGGGGCTTTCAAGCTCTGAAGAATGTCAGCTTTCACGTAGAACCCGGGGAAATGGCATTTTTGACCGGCCACTCGGGCGCGGGTAAAAGTACGGTGCTGAAGCTCATTAGTATGATGGAGCGGCCGACGGCCGGACGGGTGATGATCAATGGGCATGATCTGAAGCGCATTGAGCGCAAGCAAATAGCCTATGCGCGACGTGATATTGGGATGATTTTCCAGGATCACCGTTTATTGATGGACCGTACGGTGTTCGATAATGTCGCCCTGCCGTTGATGATCGAAGGCTACAGTCTGGCCGAGGCGCGCAAGCGTGTGCACGCAGCGCTCGAAAAAGTAGGCCTGTCCGATAAAGTGCGACATTATCCACAAATGTTGTCTGGTGGTGAACAGCAGCGAGTTGGGATTGCCCGTGCAGTGGTCAACAAACCACCATTACTGCTTGCTGATGAACCAACGGGTAACCTGGATCCCAAGCTCTCCTCGGAAATCATTAAATTGTTCGAAGATTTTAATCGCGTCGGGGTATCGGTTCTTATTGCCACCCACGATTTAGGCCTCATCGCTCGCTTGCGCTATCGCACCTTGTCGTTGAAAGATGGCCGCATGATCAACGATGGTCTTAGCGAGGAGGCGCTATGAGTGTGCTCTTTCGATCGCGTCAGCAGGGGGCGAAACAGGTCAAGATTTCCGGTTTGCGACGTTTTTTTATGTTCTGGGTACACCATGCGCAGCAATGTATTGGTAGTCTTGGAGAGTTAGCACGCTATCCATTTGCATCTTTGATGACCATGGCAGTATTGGGACTGAGCCTAACCTTACCGGCGACCCTTTATGTGGTCGTGAAAAATACCGATAGCATTGGCGCGAACTGGCAGCAAGCATCTGAAATTACGCTGTTCTTACGGCAGGGACTCAGTCAGCAAGAGGTGCAAACCTTTACTAAACGTACCCAACTTGCTGAAGCAGTGGACAGTGTTCGTCTTATCGATAAGGAACAAGGTCTGGCTGAATTTCGGAAGCGTTCAGGATTTGGTGAAGCGCTTGATACCCTGACCGATAACCCATTACCAAACGTATTAATTGTGGTGCCGCGCGAAAGTCATCGCACGCCAGCTGCGGCTGAGGAATTAGTGCGCAAACTAAGCACAGAACGCGAAGTTGAACAAGCACGTCTGGATCTGGGTTGGTTACAGCGTTTTCAGGCGATGGTGAACTTGGTTCGTGACGGTTTTCTTGCGCTGGCTTTGCTGTTGTGCATCGCTGTGGTGCTGATCGTGGGCAATACGATTCGGCTTAACATCAGCAGTAAACGCGACGAAATTATGGTGATGAAATTGGTGGGAGCCACCGATGCCTATATTCAACGGCCATTTTTGTATACCGGTATCTGGTACGGTTTGGTGGGCGGTATCATTACCTGGTTAGCGACCGGTGCTTTGTTATGGTGGCTAAGCGGGGCGGTGCGAGATATCGCTGATCTTTATGATAGCCAATTTCGTTTAACGGGGTTGAACCTGACCGAAATGGGCGTCGTATGGGGCTTAGCTATTGGACTTGGACTAGTGGGTTCGTACATCGCGGTAAGAAAACACGTTAGTGCTATTGAACCGCGTTGATTTGTCCCCCATGTAAGTTTTATGAAGATCATTAGGATCCCATTGTCAGCAGCGTCAGATTTGCTAGAATGAGGGAACTTTTCAGGCTAAAAAAGGTCTGAACGCGTGACTGCAACATCAATTCAGAGATGCAGTCGCCAGCAAGAGAGGATGGTGTTGAATGAGTACTGAAATGACAAAGATGGCACTAGCAGTTCCACAAGGCGGCGGAAGCCTTGAGGCCTACATTCAGTCGGTCAGTCGCACTCCTATGCTTACTGCGGAAGAGGAACGTGACCTCGCAGTACGATTAACCGAAGAAAACGATTTAGAAGCTGCTCGCCAGCTCATCATGTCGCATTTACGCTTCGTGGTGCACGTGGCGCGGAGCTATTCAGGTTATGGCCTGCCTCAGGCGGACCTGATTCAAGAAGGTAACATTGGCTTAATGAAAGCCGTGCGTCGCTTCGACCCGTCGGTCGGTGTGCGCTTGGTATCCTTTGCTGTGCATTGGATCAAAGCCGAGATTCACGAGTACGTGTTGAAGAACTGGCGCATGGTTAAAGTTGCAACGACCAAAGCTCAGCGTAAGTTATTCTTTAATCTGCGTAAAATGAAAAAGCGTCTAGGTTGGTTCACCCAAGAAGAGGTGAGCACGGTTGCTGAGACCTTAGGTGTTAGCACCAAAGAAGTGATGGAAATGGAAGCACGCATGAGTGCGCACGATCAGGCGTTTGAGCTAAGCTCTGACGATGATGACGCGCGTGAAGGTAGCAATTATTCTCCGGCACAGTATTTGGAAGACAAGCGTTCTGACTTAGCGGAAGAAGTTGAGCAGGAAGAGTGGCAAGATCACACGCAAAAGCGTCTGTTCTCAGCGATTAAAACCCTTGATGAACGCAGTCAGGATATCGTCCGCGCACGCTGGTTGGACGACGATAACAAAACAACCTTGCAAGAGCTTGCTGACAAGTATGAAGTTTCTGCGGAACGTGTACGTCAGCTCGAAGCAAACGCAATGAAAAAGCTGCGTATGGCAATGGCGTAAGCCATGCAATGCCGCGTCGGCTGCGGTGCTTGTTGTATCGCACCATCAATAAGCTCAGCAATACCAGGAATGCCAGCAGGGAAACCCGCTGGCATTCGTTGTATTCACCTTACCGAAAACCATCTATGCGGCATTTTCAATCACCCTGATCGGCCGCAAGTATGCGCCGATTTTGACGCTGAACCTTCAGTGTGCGGCAGTACTCGCAATGAAGCATTAATCTTGCTTACCCGCCTGGAACAAGAAACCTGTTAAAACTAGAACGTAAAAACCTGACTAGTTGGCGCGCGGGAGCAGCTCAGAGAGATAAACCAATTGCACCGAACCTTGCGCAGTCAGCTGAGGTAACTTTTTTTGTAGAAATTCCAAGGTTGCTGGATAGGGATGACCAATAGCGACTGCAAAGCCTTGTTGCTCGGCAAGTGTGATGAGACGGTGCCATTCCAGTAAAATTGCCTCAGCGGTCGGCTCGTTGTCTAAAAAAACGTGGCGGCGCACTGCTGGCAAACCCGCCTTCAGAGCCAGGGTTTCAGCGACTGTTGCGGTGGTCGTGCGACTATCGAGAAAGTAGAGCTGGCGCGACTCGAGTTCCTGCATTAGCCATTGCATTGGCTGTTGTTCTGCAGTTAAGCGGCTGCCCTGGTGGTTATTCAGGCCTTGTGCTTGCGGCAGACGAGAAAACGCGGCGCTCAGCGTCGCAATAAATTGCGCTTTGGTATCAAAGCGGTCAAGTTGGCCCTGTTGCTGACGGTCGTGGTGCTCAGGTTGCATCGGCATGTGGATCATCACTTCGTGACCATGCGCAGTTGCGCGTTGCGCAAGGGCTTCAGCTTTTGGTGTAAACGGCATAATGGCAAGCGTAACAGGCAGCTCAAGGTCAGCGTAGGCAAAGTGGTCTTGATGGTGGCCAAGGTCATCGATGACAATAGCTATTCGCGGAAGCGGTTTAGGTTCTTCAACAGGGGGTACGGAACTGGTTTCAGTGTCGGCATCTGCAGGTAGTGTCATGATCAGGGCGGTGAACAAGATCCCGAAACCTGCGAAGCCAGACCTAGTCATCAGCGACACCATTGCGCCGGATTCACCGCATCGCCCTTAACTCGAATTTCGAAATACAAGGCCGGAGATGAGCGACCACCGCTTTGTCCAACCAGACCAATCTCTTCACCGCGGCGGACCACTTCACCAACGTTAGGCAAAATGGTTTGGTTGTGCCCATACAGGCTCATATAACCATCACCGTGATCGAGTACTAAAAGCAAACCGTAGCCGCGCATCCAGTTGGCGAAAATGACGCGGCCGTCGGCAACGGCTCGCACTGAACTGTCAGCTGGCGCGTCAATCAAAGTACCTTTCCATTTCACCCCGCCACTTCGCGTACGACCAAAGAGATTTTGCACGTTACCTTGCGCGGGCCAGTTCAACTTGCCTTTTAGCTTTGCCAGCCCGTCCAATTGTGGTTCATCACGTAAAGCCGCAATAATCGCTGCTAAAACTTCTTCAAGTTCCTGTTGGTCTTGTTCGAGTTGAGCAACTCGCGACTGGTCCTGTTGTTGTTCTCGTTGCAAACGACGGATCAACTGTTGCTGTTCTTTTTGCTGCTCACGGAGCACACCCTGTTGACGCTTCTGTTGACTCTGCTGCGCGGCAATTTGGTCTCGGGCAATGGCAAGCTTGCCAGCAACGTCCTGCAGTTGTGCTTGAGTGGCTTTGAGTTCATCAAGTTTTTCCAGCCGGGCACGGTTGAAATAGCCGTAATAGCCATGCAGACGCTCGAAGTCGGCGGGATTCTCTTGATTTAAAATCAGTTTTAAAAAGTCATGTTCACCAATGCGATAGGCCATGTTGAGCTGTTTTGCCAACCATCTGGCTTGCTGCTTTTGTTCAGCTTTAAGCTGATCTTGTTGTTGTTCAAGCGCGTCGATACGTTGGTTTGTCTGGTTGAGCTGGGCAGTGGTAGCGGACAATTCACTGGCAACGGTGTTGATTTGCATTTCCAGTTGCTGTAGCTCCCGTTCAGTTAAACTTAACTGTCTGGAGCGCTGCTGCATTGCCGATTGACGTCGTTCGAGCTCGCGCGCGATGGCGTCTATACGTGCCTGAGTTTCAGTCGCAGTCTCAGGCGTCGCCTGCTGCAACGCCAAAACTGCTCCTACGTTGAGCAGCAGTAGTGTCACTATTAGGCGTTTCAGAGTACGCATCATTCCTCGAGAGTAACTATAGGTTTACCGGTCATCTCTGCGGGTTGGGGTAAACCCAGCAGGTGTAACATGGTCGGTGCGACATCCGAGAGAATCCCGCCATCTCGGGCGGTAGCCGCGCGGCCAACATAAATAAAGGGTACCAGTTCACTGGTGTGGGCGGTATGCGATTGCCCGGTGTGATGATCTTCCATCTGCTCCGCATTACCGTGATCGGCAGTAATTAAACACTCCCCGTCGACCTGACGGAGAGCCTCGATGACTCGTCCAATGGAGCGATCAACTGCTTCGATGGCTTGTACAGCGGCGTCGAAATTTCCGGTATGACCGACCATATCGCCATTCGGATAGTTGCAAATGATCACATCGTGTTCGCCGCTTTTGATGGCCGCAACCAACTTATCGGTAAGCTCTTCACTACTCATCTCGGGCTGCAAATCGTAGGTAGCAACTTGTGGTGAAGGCACTAGTAGGCGGGTTTCACCCGGGAATTCCTGTTCACGGCCACCGCTGAAAAAGAAGGTGACATGTGCATATTTCTCCGTTTCTGAAATGCGCAGCTGGGTATAACCGTGCTCACCGAGCCATTCCCCAAGCACGTTATCCAGAGCTTCTGGAGGAAAAGCAACGGTACTGTTGATATCTTTGGCGTATTCGGTAAGTGACACAAAACTTGCTAACTGTGGGCGCCGTGCCGGGTCAAAAGCATCGAACCCCTCAGTCACAAAGGCATGGCTAAGTTGTCGTGCGCGGTCGGCGCGGAAGTTCATGAAAATCACACTGTCGCCATCTTGCATGGGCGCAGCATCGGCAATCCGCGTCGGCTTAACAAACTCATCATTTTCGTCGCGTTCATAGGCTTGCGTCAAAGCTTCGCCGGCACTGGGGGTGGTGAAAGGGGCTTCACCATCAACGATAACTTGCCACGCTTGTTCAATGCGCTCCCAACGCTTATCGCGATCCATGGCGTAGTAACGCCCGCACAAGCTGGCAAAACGACCTACGCCAAGCTTGCTAAACAGTTGTTCGAAACGTTCCAGCGTGGGTTTTGCCGAGCGGGGTGGCGTATCGCGACCATCGAGAAAGCCGTGCAAGTAAATACGTTTTGCACCGCGCTGCGCGGCAAGTTCCACCATCGCGACCAAGTGGTCTTCATGGCTATGCACGCCACCTGGAGAGAGTAAACCCATGATGTGAACTGCGCCGTTATTCGCGTTAGCGTCATCTACGGCCTGCGTAAGCGCGTGGTTAGTGAAAAAATCGCGATCCTGAATGGCTTTACTGACGCGCGTAAAGTCTTGATAGACAACCCGACCTGCGCCAAGATTGACATGGCCAACTTCAGAGTTGCCCATCTGGCCATCGGGTAGGCCTACTGACATCCCCGAGCCATCAACCAAGGTGTGCGGGAACTGCTCTGACAACGTATCCATGTTAGGCGTCTGCGCCGCCGCAATCGCATTGTCGTCTGTTGCTTCACGATGACCCCAGCCATCTAAAATTAACAGCGCCAGGGGAGTGTGTGGCTTTGCCATTTTGCATCCTCAACTTGGTTGCTTCGGGTTGTCATTGATTCGCCATTAGTTTATGCGATTTTACGTCGCAACGCACCCGCTGTCGGTCGAAAAGCCCCCAAATTTTACTGGTATCTGACGCCTCAGCAGGTATACTCTGGTGCTTGATTTTTTCAGCAGGAGTAGTGAGCAATCATGGATCAAATCCTAGCCTTTGCAGCTGACCACTATTTGATGAGTATCTTATGGGTGGTGTTGCTAATCGCGATCATCGTTTCTTATGCACAAGCAGCAACTTCGAAAGTCAAAGCACTTTCGCCGCAAGAAGCGACTTTACAGGTAAACCGCAACGATGGCGTGTTTGTTGATACGCGGTCGGTTGAAGAATTCCGCAAGGGTCATATCCATGGTGCGGTCAATTTACCTGCTGAGCGGATCCGGAAAAATGAAACGGCTGCACTTGAGAAATATAAATCTGCCCCCATCGTGGTGGTATGTGCAACCGGTATGACCGCCAAATCAGTTTCACAAGAGCTGACCAAAGTGGGCTATGAAAACGTTGCCTTATTACAAGGTGGAATCTCTGCCTGGCAGGGCGCTAGTTTTCCGCTCGTTAAAAAATAATTCGTACTATCAAATAATTAATAGGAAGTATAACCATGGCTGATGAACAGCAAGTAAACGGCGCCGCTCAAGGCGACGCGCAAGCATCACAAGAACAAGCATTCGCAATTCAGCGCATTTTCACGAAAGACGTGTCTTTCGAAGCACCGAATTCGCCGCAAATCTTCCGTAAAGAATGGAAGCCAGAATTGAATCTTGACTTGAATGTGAAAAACACCAAGTTGGAAGACAATACCTATGAAGTGGTTTTGAAAATCACTGCAACGAACAAAGTGGATGAAGACGTCGCGTTTTTGGCTGAAGTTCATCAGGCAGGTATCTTTACTATCGCTGATTCTATCGAAGAAGCACAACGTGCTCAGTTGTTGGGTGCGTTCTGCCCGAACATCTTGTTCCCATACGCTCGTGAGTGTTTGTCTAGCTTAGTTAGCCGCGCAACTTTCCCACAATTGAATCTTGCTCCGGTTAATTTTGACGCAGTTTTCGCTCAGCACATGCAGCAGCAACAGCAGCAAGCTGAGCAGCAAAAAGCTGACGCGTAACCAATAAGTATAACGCCAACTGATGCGTGATACTCAAGTAACAGTGCTAGGTGCTGGTTCCTATGGAACCGCCCTAGCACTTTGTTTTGCGCGCAAAGGCACTCCAGTTTGCTTATGGGGCCGTGATGCGCAACAAACCTCTGCGATGGCTGAGCAGCGTGAAAACAAGCGCTATCTGCCTGGTATTCCCCTTCCTGACGCGCTGACAATAACCAGTGATCTGGCGGAAGCTGTAACTGATGCACGGAACATTGTGGTGGTGGTGCCAAGCGGTGGTTTCGCACAAGTACTGCGTGATATCAAACCGCTAATTCGTA
Organism: Pseudidiomarina xizangensis; assembly: GCF_052541995.1. NCBI lineage: Bacteria > Pseudomonadati > Pseudomonadota > Gammaproteobacteria > Alteromonadales > Idiomarinaceae > Pseudidiomarina > Pseudidiomarina xizangensis. The sequence continues at coordinate 1,465,186 of NZ_JBOBQA010000001.1, read as the reverse complement.
ATGACGCTCGGGTAGCTTGGGCAACCAAAGGCTTAGAACCTGATTCAGGTCGTCTGTTGTTTGAAGTGGCGGAAGAGATTCTGGGCGCTGAGCACGCGTTAGCTGTGCTGTCAGGACCTACCTTTGCGATGGAAATGGCGAAAGGTCTACCGACCGCGATTTCGATGTCTTCGACGGATCCTGGGTTTGTTCATGAACTGTCAGAATTATTGCATTGTGATCGTAGTTTTCGCGTTTATACCAACGATGACTTCATTGGCGTACAACTTGGTGGCGTGGTGAAGAATGTCATCGCTATTGGCGCTGGTATGGCAGATGGTATTGGCTTCGGTGCAAACGCGCGTACGGCACTTATCACCCGCGGTTTGGCGGAATTGACCCGCTTGGGTTTAAAACTTGGTGCTAAGCCGGAAACCTTCACGGGTATGGCTGGTCTGGGTGACTTAATCTTAACCTGTACTGACAATCAGTCACGCAACCGACGCTTTGGTTTGGCATTGGGCCAAGGCAAAAATGTTGAGCAAGCGATGAGTGATATCGGTCAGGCAATTGAAGGCTATCGCAACACCAAAGAAGTGGTGCTACTGGCCCGTCGCAATGGTGTAGAAATGCCCATTTGTGAACAGATTTACGACGTTCTATACGGTGACACAACGCCCCAGCAGGCGGCAATTAACCTGCTGAGCCGAGCGCGAACTTCAGAGTAATTGGTGGGCAATGGTTTGCCATTGTGTATCGAATTCAGCCGTAGGTGCCTGCTTAAACTCCGAGCGCACAAACTGCGCAATTTTCCCGTCTGCATAAGCCATCAACAAATTCGCCAGGACCGCTTCATCGATGCGGGTAGCTACATTTTCGCGTAATCGGCGTTCGCGCAATGCTTGCTTCAGGTTCGCTTCAATTTTGGCAAACAAGTTTTGTACCCGTGAACGTAATCGATCGTGCTCACCCATCAGCGCGTCGCCGGTCAGAATGCGGGTAATACCCGGGTTACGTTCCACAAAAGTTAAGACCACTCTTAGCGTCATTTCGCAACGTACCAGGGTGTTTTTCTCAACTTCCATGACTTGATTTATGCGCGTTAGAACGGCTTCTTCGGTGAATTCGATGAGGCCTTCAAACATTCGTGCTTTAGACGGGAAATGGCGATACAAGGCAGCTTCTGAGACACCCAGTTCGGCGGCCAGGTTCTTGGTGGTGATCCGTTGCCCGGGGCTGGTCTCAAGCATTGCGGCCAGGGTGCCAAGAATTTGCTCTTTGCGATTCGGTTTGTTGCTGGTCATCGGAAATCTTCTCTCTTTAAGTAGCCCGCAGTTCTACTGCGGGAGAAATTCTAACTCTTCAAATATAGCTGCCACTTTACGACGCGTTACCTAGTATCCAGCAACACCTGAACCTGCCGTAAAATAGCCTCAGCGATTTGAGCTTTTCCGGCCCGCGCTAATTCACGTTGGCATAACTGGCCATCGGCATCGTGCCAATACAACGTCATTGCATTCTCGTCGCTGTTAAACCCAATACTGGTATCACTGACATCATTTGCGGCAATCAGCGCCAGTCGCTTACGCTTGAGCTTGTCTTCAGCGTACTGGGCAATATTCTGTGTCTCTGCTGCAAAGCCAACGCAGAGAGGCGGATTGGCGCGGCTGGCTACGGTGGCCAGAATATCTGGATTACGGACCAACTGTAGATGCATGGAATCCTGTTGTTTTTTGATTTTTTGACCGGCAACTTCCGCAAGTCGATAATCGGCAACTGCGGCACAGCCGATAAAAACATCAGCATTTGCAATAACGCTTTCAACTGCTGCCAGCATTTCTTCCGCACTTTCGACGTGAATAACTTTTACCCCGGCGGGCGGTGCTAACTGGGTAGGTCCACTAACCAAGGTCACCTGGGCACCTAAGCGCTTTGCCTGAGTAGCCAGGGCATAACCCATTTTTCCCGAGCTGTGATTGCTGAGGTAACGCACTGGATCAATAGGTTCGCGAGTGGGTCCCGCCGTGATCACCAGATGTCGTCCGGTTAAAGGGCCTTTACTGGGCGCTAACAGCTCGATGACGGCATCGCGCAGCTCAAGTGGCTCTGGCATGCGTCCGGCGCCTACATCGCCGCAGGCTTGCGCTCCGCTCGCCGGTTCGACGATATGAAAGCCGAGACCTTCCAGTTGGCGCAAATTAGATTGCACGGTGGTCGCTGCCCACATTTGCTGATTCATAGCTGGCGCTAGCATGATGGGCGCGGTGGTTGCTAAACATAAAGTGCTAAGCAAATCATCAGCAAAACCATGAGCGAGCCGGGCCAGGGTATTGGCACTTGCTGGCGCGACCAGGATCACATCGGCCCACTTGGCCAACTCAATATGGCCCATCGCTGCTTCAGCGGAGGGATCAAGTAGATCATCGTGCACCGCATGGCCAGAAACCGCTTGTAGTGTCAGCGGGGTAATAAAAGCATGTGCGCCTTTGGTCATAACGACACGCACAATGGCACCGACATCACGCAGGCGGCGCACTAGGTCGGGGCTTTTATAGGCGGCGATGCCGCCACTGACTGCTACCAGAACATGGCGACCAGATAACGATGTGATAGGGGTTTCCGTCATAGTAAGTCCTCACCAATCAAGGACTCTTAGCCTAGCATGAGATGTTGTCTTTACGGAACTTTAAAGATGTTAATTCAATTGAAAATGACAAAGCCCTCGTGATTGGCGAAGATTTAACCGGCGCTTCGTTGGTATGCTTAGCGACCTTAGTGATCGATGACAGGTTCAAGGAGGAACCATGAGTACAGTCAAATCCTGGCCGGCGCACGAACGTCCCCGTGAGAAAATGACAGAAATGGGCGTGGCAGCGTTAAGTGACGCTGAGTTACTGGCGATTCTGTTGGGCACCGGTGTCCGCGGTAAAGATGTGGTGACCTATGCCCGCGAGCTACTGCAGGCCTTCGAGGGTATCGGTGGCATGCTGGCAGCGCCGACCCAGGAACTACTACAACAACCAGGTTTAGGTCCGGCACGGGTGATGCAGTTGCAAGTAGTGATGGAAATATCCCGCCGTTACTTGGCTTGGCAGTTACGCCGCGATGAGGGCTTTACCCAACCTTCAATGGTGCGTGACTACCTGACTGCACAATTACGTCATCAACAGCGAGAAGTCTTTGTGGTGTTGTTGCTTGATAGTCAGCATCGGCTGCTGAAGTATGTTGAGCTGTTTCACGGTACCATCAATGCGGCACCGGTCTACCCCCGGGAAATTATTAAGTTGGTGATGCATCACAATGCTGCGGCGGTGATTCTCGCCCATAATCACCCCTCAGGAGTTGCGGAACCGAGCAATGCAGATCAACGCGTGACGGATCGCCTTAAGAAAGCCCTGACAATGATCGACGTCGCCTTGCTGGATCACTTTGTCATTGGGAGCGGAGAGCCGGTTTCGTTTGCCGAACGCGGCCTGTTGTAGTAGAGTAGCGCGACCATCAAGACGATCAGAAAAGATCAAAAAAATGCGTCGATCACTTGATTACCGAGTCAGATTACTGTATAAAATGCGCCCTCGGAATCAAGGCAAGGCCGCGATGGGCGACAGGCGAGCTTGAAGCAATTTTTGGAGTAAAAAACGATGTCACGAGTATGTCAAGTTACAGGAAAGCGTCCGGTTAGCGGAAACAACCGTTCACACGCGCGCAATGCGACCAAACGTCGTTTCCTGCCAAACCTACAATCTCACCGCTTCTGGGTTGAATCAGAAAAGCGTTGGGTGAAGCTGCGTATTACCACTAAAGGTATGCGTATTATTGATAAAAACGGTATCGACACAGTGCTTGCAGAGTTGCGCGCACGTGGCGAAAAAGTGTAAGGAATTAAACTATGCGCGATAAGATTCGTTTAGTATCTTCTGCCGGTACTGGTTTTTTCTACACTACCGATAAGAACAAACGTAACATGCCAGAAAAGATGGAAATCAAGAAATTCGATCCAGTGGTTCGTAAACACGTGATGTTCAAAGAAGCGAAAATTAAATAAGCTTTGTTCTAGTATGTTGAAAACCCGGCCTCGTGCCGGGTTTTTTGTGTCAGCGCGTTGGGTCGATGAAGCCGCCGATGCTGGTATTTAACCGGTACCAACCGGTGATGCTATAGCGATCACGCGAGCCGGCAAGTACCTCATGGAGGAACACGTCACTGAGAAAGACAACCAGTTTACCTGCTTCAGGCAACACCGTTTCCAACACCTCACCGTTATCACCATAAATAACCAGTTGCCCGCCATCTTGTTTCCGCCAGTCGGAATTCAGGTAGAACACTGTCGTGAGAATGCGGTTGCTGCGACCCTTAAACGCATCCAAATGTTTCCGATAAAACGCTCCGGGCGGGTAATGTGCGAGGTGACACTCGTAGTCGAAGAGTCCCATAAAAAGCTCACGGTTTAAGTCGAGACGCAGTTGATCCATCATTTCCAGGTAGGCGTTCTCGTAGGGGAAGTCAGATTGTAACCAGCGGATTTTGTCTTGCCGAACCGCGGTGTTGGTTGTGTAGTTATCAGCGCGCCCAATACCGGCTTGCTGCCATGCTTGCGGCTCAAGATGCTGAGCATAATGGTAAAGTTGTGAGCATTGTTCGCGAGCGAGAAAGTTAGGTACAATCACATAACCGCGGGTTGCCAGCTGGTCGATAGCAATCGACTCCGTAGCAAAATCGGCAACCCTTAGTGTCGGGCAGGCTGTGGTCATGGGATTAAAATTCTCCTGTAGTTTCGGCGCGAAATATAGTGGACACCCCAGTTAAAAACAAGAATTAAAAACCAGAATTAATAACCAGAATTATAAACCAGAGAAAGCAGATGCCAGAGTTACCAGAAGTTGAAGTCAGTCGTCTCGGCATTGCGCCGCATCTTGAAGGTCAGCAAATCGCCACAACTGTGGTGCGCGATCGACGCCTGCGCTGGCCGATTCCAAGTGCGGTAGACAATTTGGCCGGCGCCTTTATCAAACAAGTAGAGCGGCGAGCCAAGTACCTCATTTTGCACACTGACAAGGGCTACCTGATTCTACATTTGGGTATGTCTGGTAAGTTGCGGGTGGTGCCTGAAACTAGTTTAGTGGTGAAGCACGATCATTTCGACCTGGTGCTAACTAATGGTCAGTGCTTGCGCTTCAACGATCCACGGCGATTTGGCTGTGTACTGTTTTCACAAAAGCATCCAGCTAGTGCGCATCCGTTGTTGGTGGAGCTTGGCCCTGAACCGCTGACTGAGGCTTTTACCGCAAGCTATTTACACGCGAAAACGCGAGGCAAACAGCAGGCGGTAAAGACCTTCATCATGGATAACCATATCGTGGTCGGGGTGGGAAATATTTATGCCAATGAAGCTTTATTCAAAGCCGGTATTCACCCGAAACGTGCGGCGAGCCGAGTGAGTTTGGCGCGGTATCAACGTTTGGTGCCGATGATCAAAGAAATCCTCTTAGCAGCCATTGCACAGGGTGGAACCACGCTGCAGGACTTCACCCAGGCCGATGGACAACCAGGATACTTTAAACAGCACCTGAACGTTTACGGACGCGGCGGTAAGCAATGCATGGTCTGTAAAACCGAGCTTACCGAAATCCGTTTGGGTCAACGCAGTACCGTGTATTGCAAACGTTGTCAGCGCTAACGCACGCGGTTGAAGAATTCCTGCCAAGCCTGCATAAAGGCGTCAGGATCACTAATGAAAGGTGCGTGACTGCACTGTGGAGCGATAAAGTACGGACTATCGGGTGCAAGCCGCTCAACATGTTCAGCCAGAGCACTGGGCACCAGAGCGTCGAGCCGGCCGTAGATGCGGAAAAAAGGCATCGCAAGTCGATTTAGCTCACCACGTAAATCAACTTGAGCTAGCATATCCAGACCGGCATCTAAGACGTCGACACTGGCCATAGGCTTACTGAACAACCATTCCTTAATAATCTTTACATCTTGCTTGGCATGCGGGCTTCCCAGCGATTGCAAGGCGAGAAAACGTTCCACAGTACGGCGGAAGTCCTTACTAAGCTGTTTACCAAACTGACTGAGAATGCTGGGTTCAATACCCGGCCAATCGGGTGCTTGTGCAGGAAAGTAGGGCGATGATGCTACTGTGGTCAAACTTTGTATTCGCTCTGGCTCGTCTAATGCGATTTGGGTCGCGACCAAGCCACCTAGAGACCAACCGATCAGATGACAGCGTTCGGGTAACGCACTGCGGGTGAGCTCACAGAGTTTGGCAAAGCTAATGGGTTGTGCTGTGGGCCAGGGCGATTCGCCGTAACCCGGCAAGTCGATGCGGGTAAGCCGTCCGAGTGCGGCTAACTCAGCTTGAATCGGCGTCCAGATGGTTGCATTTAAGCCCCAGCCATGGAGTACAACGATATCCGCACCTGTACCACTGACGTCCGTCCAAACCTTGGCTACCATTCTAGTTCCTGTTACTGCTCACGGAGGAGCTTATGGTACCCCCGCAATCTTTCCTTGCCAAGTTCGCTGGTGGTTGTTGCTGGTTGTGTTTGCTACCCCTAACGGCGACTGAGCAACAAGGGTTTTGCCACGCCTGTTATGCGGACTTGCCGCGCTTACCACCGAATTCGCTGCGCTGGCGGGGGCCAGAGCAAGCCGGCAACTTCGGGCGCAACTGGTTCGCAGCTCTGGCGTGGCAAGCTGAGAGCCAACAGTTGATCAAACGGTTCAAATTTCAGCGTTGTCCCGAACTGGCTCAGTTTCTGGCGCCGCTGCTGGCGGCTCAGGTTTGCACCTGTTATCGGCAGCAAGCTGACGCCTGGCCGGATTTGATTGTCGCCATGCCAATGAGTCGCAAGCGCTGGCGTCAACGAGGCTATAATCAAGCCGCGTTGTTGGCCCGTGAAGTAGCGGAATTAGTGCAACTGCCGTTCGCGGCCGGGCTGTTACGGCGTCTTCATGATGAGGGTAAACAGCATGAACTAAGTCGCCAGCAACGTTGGCAAGCGATGGCCCGCGCAGTACATTGCACGCGGTCGGTACAAGGTTTGACGGTAGCTGTGGTAGATGATGTTTTAACGACCGGGGCTTCAGTAACCGCCGCCGCTGCAGCACTGCAACGACGGGGAGCAAAAGCGGTCGATGTGTGGACATTGTGCTACACCGAACCGCATCGGGCGGGAGTTCTCTAGTACTGAGTTAGTGCGCTGCTTCCTCAGCTTCCTCAGCCGCTGCGTCTTTATCGTCGCTGGCGAAAGCATCAATGGCTGGCGCCATAAAGATCGCATTGCTAAGTAGCTTGGCGGTGCCCCAGAAGAATGCGCGGAAGTTAACGTCATCAGCGAATGCAACAACCCGACCGTCGCCTAAACGATGGGCAACGATAGCTGCTTTGTCGGCGATAACTTCGCGGTTTTCCTTGGCGGCATAACCACTAAGTAACGGCTCTTCTAAGTAGCGAGCTACAGTAATAAATGGCGATTTGGGAACCGTCATCGCATTCAGGCTATCTTTGAATACCGGCAACTGTTGGCGGGGGAAGCCAAATGTCATTGGGTGGCTTAAATCAAGGTCGACACCAAAGATTGCGCCTGCAACGCGACGTTTACCGTAGTAGCTGTCACGGTCATTGTAACTTAGGGTTGTGCTATCAAACTTCTCGTCGAAAGCTTTTTCTTCAACAAATTTCGCGGCAAGAATTTCTTTCTCGGAAAGCCATTTAGCACCACCTTGCTGACCGATGACGACACCACCTTTGTGAACCCACTCATTTAGTCGCGAGACACTGGTATCGGTAAGGTTGTGGTAACTACCATCAACCATAAGAATGTGGGTATAGCGACTTAAATCAATGTCATTAAAACGATCGGTGTCGATCATGGACAGTGGGATCCCGACATGCCGATCAAGGTAATACCAAGCCTCACCATTTTCGTACATGCTAGCGCCATCACCTACCAACATCATCACGCTGACCGGCTCAACCGGGCGAAGGTTACGACTACCCAGGTCCATGCCAGATGGCGTCAGGCCAGAGCTAATGCTATGCACCGTCAGACCATTGCGGGCGGTAACTTGTTGCACAATTTGCTGTACTTCAGCCCAAGGTTTTTCCTGGTACGCACGAGTAATAACAACTGCACCAGCAGCAAAGGCATGGGTGCCATTGCTTACTTTCGCGGTAAAGTCGAGATCAGCTTGACGGACATGTACATCAGCTTCTAGCAGTTCTTGCAACGCACGCGGAGCAAAATAGTTGTGCCAGTCGAAGCCATAAGCGTAGGCGTCCGCGGTAATTGCTGATTCAGACTGCGCCGCCGACGGTGTTTGCCAAGCGGTATCACTATGGCGTACACGCGAATTAGTGCGCGCGAAATTCAGGTTAAAGGCTAACGGCAGAGTCCAACCTGAAACATCGTAAAAGGTGTTATCACGGAAGCTCTGCCGAGTGCTGAACATGGCGCGAATCAGGCGATACTGCGGCTGCTGTAACGGCACGTAGTAGCTGCTGCCGGGCTTGAAGGTAACGTCATTTTCTTCAACTTCACTCGTCAACGGATAAACCTTCACGTCGTGTTGAGCGAGTAATTTAAGTAAGCCTTCGACCCGCGCTGGGTCCGTTTCGTCACCAAATAAGTAACCACGGAAATTAGCATCGCCGGCTTGCTCTAAAGCACTATCGAAGAAGCGTTGCTGATAATCCAGGAAGGCGGCTTTGTTAGCATGCGCACCGTACATAGTGGTCAGTGAGGTGGTAAATTGATTTTGGATGGTGAATGGGAATTCAACCACACCATTAATGGATTCTTGCGCATGGCCACGACTGGATGCTTGTTCAAACAAGATACCGATAGCGCCTTGTACATCAGGATAGGTTGAGCCTTTACCGACGTAAAAATCATCGAATGCTTCTTCAGTGAAGTACAAATGACCTTCTTCATCTAATGCTGCAGCATGACCCTCAGCAAGTTTCGCGGTAAGTGTTACGTTTTCCTCTGGGGTATTCGGGTTACGACGGGTTGGAATCCCCGGTTGGAAAAAGAACGTACTATCGGTACCCATTTCGTGGAAATCAGTTAGTACATTCGGCTTCCATTTTTGAAAGTTGGCGATGCGCGCACGTGATTCTGGGTGCTGTAATAACAACCAGTCGCGGTTAAGATCGAACCAGTAGTGGTTGACGCGACCACGCGGAGTGCCTTGCACATGTTCACGGTGCTGCGGGTCAGCAACTAAATTTTGGCTGCGGTGTTGATTTGCCCATTGCGCAAAGCGCGCAAGACCATCGGGGTTGAGGCTAGGGTCAAGCAAAATGATGGAATCACGCAATACGGCTTCAATTTTTTCGCCTTGAGCCGCTGCCAGGTAATAAGCATAGAGCAGAGCGGCGTTACTGCCACTCGACTCATCACCATGGATGCTGTAACCCATGTAGAGCACCAAAGGCGCGGTTTCTGGGTTGCCGTCGCGAGTCGGATCGGCGACCGCAAGGTGAGCATCACGTAAGGTAGCGATATTCTGATGATTTTCTGGCGTTGTTATGGTGATTAAAAGTAACGGACGGTCTTCGTGAGTTCGTCCAGCGTATTCTAACTGGAAGCGATCACTTTTCTCGGCCAATACTTCCATGTAGCGGACTAATTGATCATGCCATACATGCCATTCACCCACTTCGTAGCCCAACACGGATTGCGGGGTTGGAATACTTGGGTCATAGGTTACATCTTGCGGGAGGTAATCTTTTAACGTAGCGCTGATGGCGCTCGTGCTGAACACGAGTAGCGCAATAGCGAGTAACTTCAGATAACGCATAACAACTTCCTAAGCCAATGAAACATCGCCTTAAGCTAGCAAAATAAAGGCTCAACCCCAAGCTGCTTACTATGCAATGACTGATTTTTGCGATAAGATATACCCTACTAAATTACTCAAGTATAGCAGTGAGGTGGTAAACCCATGATTCGTATTACAGAAAGCGCCCAAGCGCATTTTCGCAAATTACTTGCCGAGCAACCGGATAACACCAATGTCCGCGTGTTTGTGGTGAACCCGGGTACCCCGAGCGCAGAGTGTGGCGTGTCGTATTGTCCGCCCGATTCAGTTGAACCGGATGACGAAACTTTACCATTTTCAGGTTTCGATGCGGTGGTAGACTCCGGCAGTGCGCCATTTTTACAAGATGCAGTTATCGACTTTGAAGAACAGGAGTTGGGCTCGCAACTTACGCTAAAAGCACCAAATGCGAAGGCGCGCAAGGTTGATGATGATGCGCCGTTAATCGAGCGGGTCGAATACATGATCCAAGCTGAAATCAATCCGCAACTGGCCAGTCACGGTGGCCATGTCGCAATTAACCAAATTACCGATGATGGCGTTGCTATTCTGCAGTTCGGTGGTGGTTGCAATGGTTGTAGTATGGTTGATGTGACGCTTAAGGAAGGCATCGAGAAAGAACTTCTGCAACGCTTCCCTGATGAACTTAAAGGCGTCAAAGATGCAACTGAGCATCAGGCGGGCGAGCATTCGTACTACTAGTTGCGCATTCATTTGCGTTAGGTCGTTGCTGGAGCAAATGGGTTAGCCCAATAGCGTAAGTAGAGCCATTGGCTAACGCCACGAGCAAGTAGAAAAGCACTTAATGCCAACCACAATCCGTGGTTGGCATTTTCGTTATTGAACCAAACCACTGCGAATTGCCAAAGTGGCACAAACACCACGAGCGCGCTTATCGCCATGGTGTCGCGCATGGCGCGGGTGTAACCCAAGCCAATAAATACACCATCGAAATAATAGCTCCAATGACCCAGCAAAGGCAGTACGTATATCCACGGCAAATACTGTTGTGCGGTGCTTATTACCAGCGGCAGGTCGGTAAGTAAACGCACAACCCCATCGCCAGCAAGCCAGAATATCAGGCTGTAGGCCACTGAAAAAAGTATCGACCATAGCAGTGTCAATCGTAGCCAGTACTTCACTTCATCGCGGCGTTGACGACCCACAGCGGCTCCAGCAAGCGCCTCCACCGCATAAGCAATACCGTCGAGACCCAGTGAAATCAACATTAGGAACTGCATTAGTACCGCATTGACCGCAACATAGATATCGCCGAATCGTGCCGCATAGCCAGTCATGGTTGCCATACAGAGTTGCAGTATTAAAGAGCGTAGGAAAACGTCGCGATTCATACCCAGAAAACGTGAGAAATAACGCCGTTGAAGTAGCCACGACTGGCCCAGGTTTAACACGTTGCGAATCAGATAAAGTCCGAGTAAGGCAGTGCTGACCTCAGCGGTTACGGAGGCCCAGGCGGCACCGGCGACGTTCATATCGAGCCCGATAATCAAAATAACATCAGCGATGACATTGACGGCATTGGCGAAAATCACCAGTATCATTGCGCGACGACTTTGTTGACGGCCTAATAACACGCCTAAGACGACTAGGTTAATGAGCGCTGCAGGAGCTGCCCACATACGAATGCTGATGTAAGAGCTGGCGTAAGTTTGCAAATCGTCGCTCGGTGCTATGAGCCACCATGCCAACTCAAGTAGAAGGGGCGTTAGCAGAAATAGAATAACGCCGAGTGCAATTGCGAAGGTTAACGCATGCAAACTGATCTGCCGTTGTTCTTCGGGCGCTTCGCGACCGAACGCGCGGGCGATTTCGCCGGTCGTGGTCATCCTTAGGAAAATCGCCAGTAAGAAAATAAAGCTCACCACCATTGCCCCAAGAGCTACTGCGCTCAGGTAGATCGCATCGGGCAGATGGCCTATTATGGCAGTATCAACGAGACCCAGCAGTGGTGCAGCGATATTAGAAATGATCATCGGCAAAGCGATAGCAAAAATTTTCCGATGCGCTGACCACGAGCCCCAAAAACTTTGGAGATCAAGAATGCGTTGTTTGCTTTTAGGCGTGATTTGGCTCATCTGTTTCCCTTTCAGCCCGTCGGAAGCTTATGCTGCACAGCATGGAGTGGTGGTGCTGCAGTACCATCATGTCGGTGATGATACACCGCGGGTGACCTCAGTAACAGCCGAGGAACTGGCTGCGCACTTTCAGTTTTTAGCAGAGAACGATTTCAAGGTGGTGTCACTGGTTGACGCCCAGCGATTGCTGGCAAGTTCTGAACCTGTACCAGATAAATTGGTGGCAATTACCTTCGATGATGGCTGGCGCAATGTTTATGACAACGCGCTGCACATTTTCAAAGACTATGGTTTTCCGTTCACTATCTTTGTGAACCCTAAGTTGATGGAGGAGTCGCCGCGACTCTATATGGATTGGGCTCAGTTGGCGGAACTGGAAAGCCATGGCGCGACCATCGCCAATCATTCAAACAGCCATGCACACATGACGTGGCGGCAGCAGCACGAAACTGAGAATGAATGGTTGGAGCGGCAACGCTTCGATATTGTGGACGCTCAAAAGCGGTTGGACAAAGCGCTTGCTGGCGAGCAGCCGAAACAGTTTGCCTACCCCTATGGTGAGTTCAATTCGCAGCTGGCGCAGCTCCTGGTAGAGCATGATTTTATTGCCTTTGGGCAGCATTCAGGGGCGTGGGGCCCCAGTACGCCGTTAACGCAAATACCGCGCTTCCCAGCGTCCGCACAGTACGCTGATTTGTCGACCTTAGAAACCAAATTATTAAGCTTACCGCTGCCGGCTACCACTATTGCACCAACCGAAATGGTCATCGGGCATGCAAGCACAATGGTCGAAGTACAGCTTGCGGTGACTAGCTCGAGTGATTTTGAGAACGCGCGACTGAACTGTTTTTATCAGGGAGAGCGGATCAGGCCTGAATGGCGAAAGCTTAGCCAAGCCAAAGAGCGTGATACTTGGCTGCTTAGCCTAGAGCTGCAACAGCCACCCCTAGGTCGTTCCCGGGTCAACTGCACGGTGCCGAGTCAATCGGCACAAGGTCGTTTTTATTGGTATTCGGTGCCGTTAGTGCGCCCTAATGAGCAGGGGCGATGGCCCGATTAGTATTGGTACTGCTGGATGATGAGCTGAAAGTCTTCAACCATCTGTGTCATGTTGACTGTTGGTAGCTTACCGGGTGTCTGAGTGGCCTTGAAAATGGCATGGCGTTGGCCGTTAGGATTTACCAAAACAATGGCCGAACTGTGATTGACAAGGTAGTCCAATTCGCCCTCATCAGGGATTGAGTACATCAGGCCCAAACCGTTTACGAACGGATAAAGATCCTTGTGTTCAGCGCGGACGCCCAAAAATTCCGTACCAAAATAAGTTGTGTAATCTTCAAGTTTTTCACGAGTATCCCGACGTGGATCTACGCTAATCAACCAAACCTTAACTGGGGTGTTGGCCACCGAAGCTAATTGCGGTAATGCTTTCTTGAAATCGGCCATGGTGGTTGGGCAAATATCTGGACACGATGTGTAACCGGTAAATAGAAATGTCCATTGGCCGGTTAGATCCGGATTGGTCAGGGGTCCACCATTGTGCCCTTCTAAGATAAAGGGCTCCATTTCTCTTGGCGGCTCGTAAACCAGAGCTTGTGGTTCAGGCTGAGGCAAACTGTTAAAGATCACGACACCGGCAACTAAAGCCACTATAGCGATGACACTGAATAATAATCTCTGCATAGTTTTTAAAACCTCTGGTCCTTGTTACCTGGCTGAAGCTTAAAGCGCTGGCGTAGCAACATAATGGTCTACTAACAATAGCACAAACAACGCCATTAATTGCCAAATAGAGAAGCTGAACATCCGATACGCGGTATGTTTAGTGGGGGAAAACTTAAGCTTCCAGGCATAGCCTAAAAACCAAATACTCAACACGCTGGACCCCACCAGGTAGATAACCCCTGACATACCAACGATATAGGGAAGCAGGCAAATAATCGCTAGTAAAATAGTGTACAGCAAGATGCAGGTTTTGGTGAATTCAATACCGTGGGTTACCGGTAGCATGGGTATGTTGGCTTTGGCGTAATCTTTCGCCCGGTGCACAGCCAATGCCCAAAAATGCGGTGGCGTCCAGGTGAAAACAATCATTACTAATAAAATAGCATGGGGGTGTATCTCGTTGGTCACCGCAGTCCAGCCAAGTAATGGCGGTGCAGCACCAGCTAATCCGCCGATGACAATATTCTGTGGTGTTGCGCGCTTCAAATACATAGTGTAGACGATGGCGTAACCAACGAGGCTGGCTAACGTAAGCCATGCGGTGAGCATGTTGACCCACAGCGCAAGTACGGCAAAGCCAAGTGCACCAATAACTGCAGCAAAGCTAAGTACATGGCGTGGTGAGAGTACCCCAGAAGGTAACGGACGACGCAAGGTTCGCGCCATTTGTGCATCAATGTGGCGATCAACTAAATGGTTGACGGCGGCGGCTGATCCAGACATTAAGCCGATACCAATCATAGCCGGTACCACCACATTCCAGCCCACCCATGTTGGACTCGCCAAACAAATACCGACGAGGGCGGTAAGCAACAGTAGCAACACCACGCGCGGCTTAGTCAGTTCTAAATAATCACGCCATTGGGCATGTCTTTTATAGGTCATTTCTGTCATACAACTTACTTCCTTTTCGCACGCGATTATTATTATTTTAGGCGTGGCGTACGAGTTTATAATTTAAACCGACCAAACTTAGTAGTAATAATGCACCAACTAAGTTATGGGCAACGGCGACACTTAACGGCAACATGAATACGATGTTGCTGAGCCCCAGTGCAATTTGTAGTACCAGCGTTAAGCTAACCCAGGTCAAGCTCGTGCGAATCACCGCTGATTGTGCCATACGATACCCCCGTAAGAGCAAGATGCCTACTACAATTAACGTCAGAATCGCACCGATACGGTGAGCGACATGCATGGTCATACGTTCAGCATAATCATGGGCACCATACTGGTAGGTTACCGCTTCAGGAACTGAGAACGCCCCAGCGATATCCAGCTGGCTCTGCCAATCACCTTCACAAATGGGTAAATCGGTACAAGCTAATGCCGCATAGTTGGCTGCGACCCAACCGCCAAGTGCGATCTGACCGATAACCACCAGTAAGGCAAACAGCGCAAAGCTTGAAAGACTACGAACCTTTGGATCACCCATAGGCAGGTGGATGCGTTTCAGCCGTAATCGCAGCAAGTACAATAACGATAAGGTTGTGAAACCACCGAGTAAATGTCCCATCACCACCAGTGGCTGCAGATTCAGAGTTACTGTCCACATACCTAGCGCGGCCTGAAAAATAACCAGAAAAAGAAGCAGAATAGGTAGCTTAACAGGGGTTTCAGCATGTCTTCGAACGCGCACCACCGCACTGATGGCAATAAAGAGAATAAACAGACCGAGGGTGCCGGCGGCGTAACGGTGAACCATTTCGTTCCAGGCTTTTTCATGTTCCAGCGGCGCATCGGGAAACAGTGCTTGTGCGGCTGCAGCTTTTTCCGCGTCCATCGGCACGCTGAGGTGACCATAACAGCCAGGCCAATCAGGACAGCCTAAGCCAGCATCAGTCAAACGAGTATAAGCGCCGAGTACGATCACGATCAGGGCTAAAATTAAACTTAAGTTTACGAGAGTACGCATAAATCACCCAATTCGTGAAAGTTTCAACAACGTGCGCAAATCAGATAAAAGGTTTTTAGCTTCGGTCCGCATCGCCTCTTCATCACCATAGGTTGCGTAATGCAACATTACGTTACCAAGCGGGTCAATGATGAACAGTCGGTAAGGCGGCAAGTTTGCAAAAGCTTCGACGAACTCAGGAGCAATGATCGACTTGACCATCGGGGTTTGAGTTAAATCGAAATCAAGTTGCTGACGGCTGAAAACTAAAGGCTTCACACGACTACTTTCTTTGCCAAGTGCAATATCAAGTTGATTCATTGCATACAGCCCCTGTTCGCAAGGCGCTCCGCAGTTATTGTCAGCCACCAGTGCCACCCGCCAGCCTTCAGGTAGCCGAGTTTGTAACTCATCACTGAGTTCGATAGGCGGCACTAACATTGTGCCTTTATTCGTCGCAGCACCTTGATACCAGCTTTGGTCGAGTACAAACTTTGCGCCAATCACCGGCAGCGCAAACGCCAAAACCACGCCAATAAAAGTGGCACGGGATTTTTTTACAGAAGTCATTCACATTCCTTTTTTGTTTTCGTTATGGAACGTCGAGCGAATATAAAAACGACTAAGCAGGCAATTGCTAGCGAAAACCACTGCAGGGCGTAAGCCTGATGTTTAGCGGGCGTCATCACTTGGGGTTGCCATTGACGTGGCCAGCCGTAACTTGCAGCTTCTGAGAGTAGCACTAGATAGTTAGCAATGGGAAGCTCCAGCGCGCTGCCAATAGCATTAAAGTCGAGCTGCTGCACGCGCCATGGAGCAGGGCCTGGCTCGACGATTTGCTCAGCCAGGGTAAAGGCATCTTCCGCAGGGCGGTAAAGCCAGCCGATAACCTCTTGTTCAGTCGATGGAAGTTCCAACATAGGTAATTTACGACGATCCGGTCCTACCGGAACCCAACCCAAATTAACTGGTACCAGTTCGCTACGGTCGTTGGCATTAAGCAAACCAATGACATGATAGCCAGCGTTACCCTGATGAATTTTGTTATCAAGCAACAGATAAGAATCAGCAAAGGTACCGGTGACTTTAACTGGTGTATAACGAGCGCTGGTGCTTGGGTCTTGAGGTAATGGTTGAAATGCGGTTTGTGCGGCGGCAAAGTCATCAAACAACTTCTGTTTTTCGGCAGCCCGCTCAAGTTGCCAAAATCCTAGCTTGACCAAAAAGACAATTGCCAGCAAAGTGATAAGCGTTGCTAATGTGGTGCCGTGGCGCATCAGCTTTCACCTAAATAGGATTTTAAAATGGTTATTACTGCAAAAGTCATCTTGGTGTTACTCATGTTATTTATGGTCTTTAATCTCATGCGCGCGCTATTAGCGATGCTGCGTGATGATCCGACCAAACCATCGATGACTCGCTTTCTTGGTCGCCGCGTGGGTGCTTCGGCATTAGCTATTTTAATCATCTTGGTGTTATTGGCTACTGGTGTGCTAGAGCCAAATCCGCGACCGTACTGAGCTTAGCTCAGCAGGTCGCAGCAGCAGATCTGCTTAAAGAATATAAACAAAGATAAATAAGCACACCCAAACCACGTCAACAAAGTGCCAATACCAGCTTGTCGCTTGGAATGCGAAGTGACTTTCTGGAGTGAAATGGCCTTTCACTACGCGCAGGAACATCACAATCAGCATGATGGTACCTAAGGTCACGTGCATACCGTGGAAACCGGTCAACATGTAGAAGGTGTTACCATAAATACCTGAATCTAGTGTTAAGCCAAGATCTTGGTAAGCGTGAACATACTCAGCGCCTTGCAAATACAAGAAGATGAGACCTAAGACAATAGTGATACCGAGCCATGCCGTCAGTTGCTTACGTTTACCTTTTTCAAGGCCGACATGCGCAAAGTGACAGGTGAATGACGAAGTAATAAGAATTAGGGTGTTGTAAAGCGGTAAGCCGAACCAACCCATAGCTCCAGACTCGGTTCCGCCCGGAGTTTCGGTTAGCGGCCACATGGCTGCAAAGTCCGGCCAAAGAACTTCGTTGGTCATGGCGTTGTTACCAGCGCCGCCGAGCCATTCGACTGCAATCACCCGCGCATAAAAAAGCGCGCCGAAGAAGGCTGCGAAAAACATGATCTCTGAAAAGATAAACCATGCCATACCCTGGCGATAAGAGTGCCCTAACTGTTTGCTGTAAAGCCCCGACATTGACTCGTTAATTTGGTCACGGAACCAACCAAAGAGCATCACTAAAATGACCGCAATACCGGCAAGTAGGACGTTCAGGCCCCAACCGTCGGTCTCGTTGCTCATGTCGATGACTGTATGTCCAGCGCCGAAGGCGATAAGCCCCAGACCTATGGCACCAACGATAGGCCATGGACTTGATGCTGGCACATAGTATTTTTCGTGTTTTTGTTCTGCCATTGCAAAAATCCTCAGTTCACCGGCTTGGTTAACGCAGCCAGTGCATCAGGTGTAGCGTTCTCTGTCATATCGTACATGGTGTATGACAGGGTAACCGTGTGAATATGTTTTGGAATTTCAGGATCGAGATAAAACTGCATCGGCATTGCCGTTTTCGTACCTGCTGCCAGTGGTTGTTGGTTGAAGCAGAAACATTCGACTTTGTTTAAATAAAGCGAAGCTTCGCCTGGCGCCACAGAGGGAATGGCTTGTGCAACCATATCGCTACCCGTGGGGTTATTCGCCAGAAAATTAACCACTTTGGTTTCGCCCGGATGAATTCGTACAGAGCGAACCTCTGGTTCGAAACCCCATGGCATTCCTTGATTCACACGCGTAATAAATTGCACGTTTACGGTTCGACTAGTATCCACTGTTTTGGTGTTCGCGGCCGCTTGACCATCGGTGAAGCGGCCATTAAAACCAGTTAGATCGCAGAACACGTCGTACAGTGGCACCAAGGCGAAACCGAAGGCAAACATACCGATTACCGTCAACAGTAGTCGACGGATGATGCGGGTGTTATCTGGTTTCGCTTGTTGCTCGCTCATGTTACTTCACCTCAGGTGGGGTATCGAAGGTGTGGTACGGAGCCGGTGACGGTATGGTCCATTCCAATCCTTCAGCAGCTTCCCACGGGTTAGCAGCGGCTTTCTCGCCACCTTTCACACACTTGATAACAACCCAGAGGAAGATCAATTGCGCTAAACCAAACGCGAAGCCACCAATACTTACGATCTGGTTAATATCGGCAAACTGTATTGAGTAGTCTGGGATACGTCGCGGCATACCCGCCAGGCCAGCAAAGTGCATTGGGAAGAACAGCACGTTTACGGATATCAATGAGGTCCAGAAATGCAGTTTTGCCAAACCTTCGTCGTACATGTGTCCTGTCCACTTAGGTAGCCAGTAGTAAGCTGCGGCCATAATGGAGAAGATCGCGCCGGTAACCAAAACGTAATGGAAATGCGCGACGACGAAATAGGTGTCGTGGTATTGAAAGTCCACCGGAGTGATTGCCAACATCAAGCCGGAGAAACCACCAATGGTAAACAGGATTACGAAGGCTAAAGCGAACAGCATCGGCGTTTCAAAACTGATGGCGCCACGCCACATGGTGGCGACCCAGTTAAAGACTTTGACACCGGTCGGTACCGAAATCAGCATGGTACAGTACATAAAGAAGAGTTCAGCGAATACCGGCATCCCGGTCGTGAACATGTGGTGCGCCCACACTAAGAACGATAACCCAGCAATTGCCGCAGTGGCATAAACCATCGATGCGTAACCAAACAGTGGTTTACGGGAGAAGGTCGGAATAATCGCTGAAACAATACCAAAGGATGGCAAAATCATGATGTACACTTCGGGGTGACCAAAGAACCAGAAAATGTGCTGGAACATGACTGGGTCACCACCTCCTGCAGCATCAAAGAAGCTGGTGCCAAAGTATTTATCGGTCAGGACCATGGTTACCGCACCGGCAAGTACAGGCATTACTGCAATCAACAGGAAGGCGGTGATAAACCACGTCCACACGAATAGCGGCATCTTCATATAGGTCATGCCAGGGGCGCGCATATTCATAATGGTTACGATGACGTTAATCGCCCCCATAATCGATGAAATGCCCATAATGTGCACTGAGAACACGAACAACGCCGTGGAGTCACTACTATAGGTGGTCGATAACGGAGCGTAGAAGGTCCAGCCAAATGCCGGACCGCCACCTTCCATAAACAATGACGCTAATAAAATGGCAAATGCGAACGGCAGAATCCAGAAACTCCAGTTATTCATCCGTGGTAAAGCCATATCTGGCGCGCCGATCATCATTGGGATCAGCCAGTTTGCTAAGCCTGTGAAGGCCGGCATAACTGCACCGAATACCATAATAAGACCGTGTACCGTGGTCATCTGATTAAAGAAGTGTGGTTCAACCAGCTGTAGTCCGGGCTGGAACAGTTCGGCGCGAATAACCATCGCCATGGAACCGCCAACCAGGAACATGATGAAACTGAACCATAGATACATCGAACCGATGTCTTTGTGGTTCGTAGTGAAAAGCCAACGGGTAATACCCGACGGCGCATGGTGGTGATGATCGTCGTGCTGATCTACCTCGCCAACAACTGTGCTCATAGTCAGGTCTCCCTTATTCGTTTATGAAAGCGTTAATATCAGCGGCTTGTACGGTCTCACCGGTATCGTTACCCCAAGCGTTACGCTCGTAGGTGATTACCGCTGCAAGTTCTCGTAAGCTCAACTGATTACCAAAAGCCTGCATAGAGGTGCCGGATTTGCCGTTTACAACGATATCGATGTGGCCTTGCATATCGTTAAGCGCCATAGGTGAGCCTTTCAATGCAGGGAACACGCCTGGAATACCTTCACCGTTGCCCTGATGACAGGCTGCACAGCTACCAAGGTAAACTTGCTCGCCGAGATCCATCAGCTCGTCGATGTCCATAGACATAGCCATTAAGCGTTGTTCTTCTTCTTTGGCCTGGCGTTGAATTGCTTCTTGCTCAGCAATCCAAGCGTCATATTCGGCGGGCTCTTTGGCGATAACAACCACTGGCATAAAGCCGTGGTCTTTGCCACAAAGCTCAGCACACTGGCCGCGATAGATGCCGGGTTCATTGACCTTGGTCCAAGCTTCGTTAATAAAGCCAGGGTTTGCGTCTTTTTTCACCGCGAAATCGGGTACCCACCAAGAATGGATAACGTCATCTGAGGTAATCAGGAAGCGTACTTTACGGTCAGTTGGAATCACAAGGGGACGGTCGACTTCAAGCAAATAGTTCTCGCCTTTCTCAAGCTTGTTTTCGATTTGTTGGCGCTGAGTGGCAAGCAAACTAAAGTACTCAATATCATTCTCGAAATACTTGTAGTGCCATTTCCATTGTGAACCTGTCACCAGAACTGTGACTTCGGCTTCGGAGCTATCTTCCATAGCAATCAAGGTTGAGGTGGCTGGAATAGCCATACCAATCAGAATCAAAAACGGAATCACAGTCCATAGAATTTCGACTTTTACGTTTTCGTGGAAGGTGGCAGGTTTCCGGCCCTTTGATTTGCGGTGGCGAATCATGGACCAGAACATTGCACCGAACACGACGACGCCAATCACACAACAGATATAGAATATCGTCATGTGTAAGTCGTACACGCGTTGGCTAATCTCAGTAACACCCTGAGTTAGGTTCAACTGCGATTGCGCTTGCACAGCGATGGGACTCATTGCTGTAAGCGCGGTGATGAGTCTAATACTCACGCGACATCTCCTCTCATTCTTCCGACGCGGTCAATTCCGCGAATACACCGAAGTGCGAGCCTGAAGAACAACGAGGGGAGCAGAAAAAGGAACAACATTTCTTTGAAGAAAAATCGCTTTTCCTACTAACCCTTTGTTGTTATGTATCAATAGTTATTTTTATTAAGTGTGTTAGCAGTAAGCTGCTGGAACAAAATACCATGAGTAGCTGAAAAAGCCACCGCCAAAGTCAACATTTTTTGGATTCCGGCGAAAAAAAAGGCTGCCGAAGCAGCCTTGCAGGGAAACCTTCACAATTAGTGGAGTGGGGATTGCGAAGATTGTTTGTGGAAAATGAAACTATGGGTTTGGCTAACTTTGGTCGCCATTTTCAAGCGTTGGGCAACCCGTGGTGCCGAAAAGCCGTCTAAAAAACTGACTACAACGCTGCTGGTGCCTGCAAGTAATGCTTGCTCTGTCGCCCACTCTCGTTGATCAGCATCGCGGCCGGCAACCCAACGAATTCGCGAGCGACTGACGCCTGCATTTACAAGTTGCTGAATAGCCTCTCGGCTTCCGCCAATGACAGTTACCCATTGCTTGGTGCGCAGCGCGAGTGATTGAATGCGTGGCATCAGGCCCGCAAAGTCTTCGGTGCACAAAGCGTTAGCCTCATTAAAGGCCAGTGTGTTTATCGCAAGTTCGCGACTTGCATGTGGGTAGTTGTATCTCATAGCCAGGCTCCATTTCGAATCACGCCGACCGCCAAGCCTTCAATGGTGAAGTACTGTTGCGTCAGGTCGACTTGGATAGGTGAAAATTCTTCATTTTCTGGATGCAGTAGAATCAAATTTCCTTTTCTTTCGAAACGCTTAACTGTTACGTCATCTTCAACACGTGCCACAATGATTTGACCATTGCGTGCTTCATGTGTTTTGTGCACAGCGAGCATGTCGCCATCCAAAATTCCTATATCTTTCATGCTCATGCCATTCACGCGTAGAAGGAAGTCTGCGTGAGGGCGAAACAGGTTTTGATCGACTTGAAAATGGCTTTCAATGTGTTGTTGCGCCAAAATGGGCTCCCCTGCAGCGACCTGCCCAATCAAAGGTAAGCCTTCGGGAATATCCTCATCGTTCACACCAATGAGGCGTAAGCCGCGAGACATTCCCGGTAACATTTCAATCACGCCTTTTTTCGCTAGCGCTTTCAAATGTTCTTCTGCCGAGTTAGCTGAACGAAAACCCAACCGTGTGGCAATTTCAGCGCGTGTTGGCGGCATGCCTGTCACTTCGATCGTGTCTTTGATTAAATCAAGAATTTCTTGTTGTCTAGGCGTTAAAGGTCGCATGTTTATACCTGTTTATTCATACAGTAATACTGTGAGTATATACAGGTGTTTTTAGATCGCAACTTTTTTGTGCAATTTTTTTCTAACAGCAAACCCTATAGATCAATGTTATCCTTTAAGAGGTTGAATTTTGCAGGGGAATTCCATGAGTTGGAGAGGCTTCGTTGCCAAATTATTGTATTGGCCAGTGCGTTGGTTAACACGCTTTGAAGTAATTTTCGACGAAACGATTAGTGCTGACGTCAGCCCTGATAGTGGGTCGCAGCATGTCGTTTATGTCATGCGCTCGACGTCAATTACCGATCTGCTGGTCGCAAGACGTGCGCTGCGTAAGGCGGGTCTTCCTGATCCGGCCGAACCGTTGCTGATTAACGGTAGCCGCCATGCTCGTGTGATGTATCTGGAGCAAACCCGCGCCGAAACAAATGAGGTTGCGGTGGAAGAGTTTCTGCAGTTACTACATAGTCATGAAAAAGAACGCCAGTTAAACGTGCAGGTGGTTCCCTTAGGTCTGTTCTGGGGAAGAAAAGCCGGGCAAGAGCCGCGAGAAGGGAACACCATGGTGGCTGATCTTGATAACCCTGGGCGCTGGCGCAAATTTTGGTTAGTGATGTTTTCCGGTCGTCATATCCTGGTTCGCGGTAGTCGGCCGGTGAGCTTACGCCAAATGACGGATCAGCATGGCGCAAGTCGGCGCATCGCGCACAAGCTGGCGCGCGTCGCACGTGTACATTTTGTACGTTTACGGCATGCCGTCGCAGGACCTAAGGTTGCGAATCGCGAACGCGTTATCAGTGAACTTCTGGCAAGTGAAGCACTACAAAAAGCGATTGCCGAAGAGGTTCGAAGTAAAAAAATAAGCCCTGAAAAGGCCCGCAAACGCGCCCATGACTACCTGGATGAAATTGCCGCGAATTACAGTGATACCTTGGTTCGCATGTTGGACCGGTTTATGGGCTGGATGTGGAGTCGTATCTATAATGGTATCCATGTTGAAGGCGGCGAGCGTATTCGCAGTTTGGCGCAGGCTGGCCATGAAGTTATCTACGTACCTTGTCACCGTAGCCACATGGATTATCTGCTACTAAGTTATGTTATTTACAAAGAGGGATTAGTGCCGCCGCATATTGCAGCAGGCGTCAACCTCGACTTTTTCCCCGCCGGTCCGCTGTTTCGCCGCGGTGGCGCGTTTTTTATTCGCCGCAGTTTTAAAAGTAACAAGCTTTATTCGACGGCGTTCCGAGAGTACCTTAATCGCCTATTCCAAAAAGGTTACCCGGTCGAATATTTCACCGAGGGTGGACGCAGCCGTACTGGACGTTTGTTAACTCCGAAAACCGGCATGATAGCGATGACCATTCAAGGTATGTTACGCGGCCAACAGCGGCCGATTTCGATTGTTCCGGTCTACCTTGGTTACGAGCACGTAATGGAGGTCGGCACCTACCTGAAAGAGCTCAAAGGGAAGTCGAAAGAAAAAGAATCTGCGTGGAAAGTACTATCAAGCCTGCGCCATTTACGTAATTTCGGTCAAGGTTATGTCACCTTCGGTGCGCCTATTAATGTTGGTCAAACGCTGGATAAACTGACTCCGAGTTGGCGCGACTCCATCACTTACGGTGCTCAAGAGCCAGCGCGGCCGAAGTGGTTAACACCAACGGTCAACCTTGTGGCAGAACAAATTATGCAGCGGATCAATGATGCCGCAGGCATGAATAGTGTCAATCTGAGTGCCTTGGCGTTACTGAGTGCTGAGCAGCATACCTTGTCACGCGAAAAATTAGTGGCACAACTTAATGTTTATACTCAGTTGCTTCGTGACGTGCCTTACAGCAGCGATGCTTATGTGCCCGCGGAGTCAGGCGAGGAGCTTTGGCAACTAGCGAAACGGCAAGACAAATTCACTGTGGTGGCGGATACCATGGGCGAAATGATTCGCCTGGAAGGGATCTCAGCGATTGCCATGACCTATTACCGCAATAACATCATGCATATGGTGATTGTACCGGCGATGATCGCAGCATTTGCCTGTGCTCATCAACGCTTCAAACTGGCAGACGTGGTGAACTTGCTAGAACAAGTGCAACCCTTATTAAAAGAAGAGCTATTTATCAGCCATGCGCGGGAGGATATGCAGTTATGGGCGCAGGCGATCGTCGACCACTTACATAGCGCGGGTATGCTCAACGTGGTAGCGGATGGCGAGTACGTTACGGTCGCACGCGATACCTCGGCCTATTTCCAATTGCAGTTGTTAGCACGCGCTGCGGGTGAAACCTTGCAGCGTTATGCGATCTTGTTCGAGCTATTACAACAGGGCGGGGCACAAGGACGCGCAGTGCTGGAGCAAGCTGCAGTGGAGTTGGCCGAACGATTGAGTGCCATGCATGGCGTCAATGCACCTGAGTTTTTCGATAAGAAACTGCTTAGCGCGCTAATTTCCACATTAAAGCGTGAAGATTTGATTGAAGTAAACAGCGACGGTAACTTTGTTGCGCACGCCGATGTTGGTGAACTCAGTGATACCATCGACCGCTTGCTGGAGCCGGCGGTGGTGCAAACTATCCGCCAGTCGGTGCAACGTCGTTTAGAGGCTTAGTACCAGTAGCTCGCAGCAATTGCTGCTGCGAGCACCCAACCGACATGGTTGTTATGCAGAAAAGCACGAAAGCAGCGTTGCGATTCGCGATACCAAATCAAGCCGTGTTGCCAGGCAAACAGCAGCGCCATTAAGATTAAACCACTCCAGTAAATCCAGCTAAAGCCTAAGTCGTAACCGAGCCAAAGCAGTAATCCTAAAGTTGCGAGTTGCAGCAGTGCAATAGCAAGACGATCAAATCCGCCAAACAGGATTGCCGTCGACTTAACCCCGATTTTAATATCATCGTTACGGTCAGCCATGGCGTATTGGGTGTCGTAAGCTACGGTCCAGCAAATATTGGCGGCAAACAATAGCCATGCTGCCAAGGGCAAACCTTGCTCCAGAGCGGTGAACGGCATAAGCACACCAAAGCTAAAGGCAACTCCCAGCACCACTTGTGGTAGTTGCGTAAACCGTTTACAGAAGGGGTAGAGTGTAGCGACGCCAGCGGCGGCAAAGCTCAATAAAATCGTGGTTTTATTAAATTGCAACACGATGAGGAACGCGATGACCAGTAAGCCAGCAAAAAGTACTAAAGCCTGCCAGCTTTTTATCTCACCGGTAGCAAGCGGGCGTTGTTTGGTGCGGGTGACTCGGCCATCGATCTTACGATCGGCGAAATCATTGATCACACAACCGGCTGAGCGCATGACAAATGCACCGACTAAAAATAACACCACGATTTTTAACGGCGGGTTGCCAGCACCGGCAATGATGAGCGCGCCAAGCATTGGCCAAGCGAGCAGTAGGGTGCCGATAGGGCGATCGGCGCGCATCAGACGCCAGTAGGGGTTAGACATGATTCTGCTCCTGTGCCAGTGGCGAGGCCCCGATAAACACTTCAGCGACTAAAACCTGTTGCCCAGCTGCTGTGAAGCAGCTTCGTCGGCCCCAAAGTGTAGCAGGCCGGAAACCAAGTTGTTGATGCAGTTGGCCCACTTTTGATTCACTGGTGAAGCTAGAAACTTCTACCGCACTGCGGGTCAGATCCGGTTGTTTAAACAGGTGCTCGCCCAAAGGTTTGTTGCCTAAATCGTCGAGCCGCAACTGTTGTTGAGCCAGCGCTTGCATAGGAAAAACACTGCGCGCAAAGATCCAAGGCTTATGGTCACACCAAAGAATGACTTCGCGTACCACACCGCTTTGTTGGTGGCCGAGCCAGCGTCGCTCGTCGGCCAATAAGGGGACTTGATGTTGTCCTAAAAGTTGCACTGCAAATTGTGTTGTGCGCGCTTTCAGCTTCGCGGTCAGCGAAGCTGGGTCAAGTAGCCAGTCACGGGCGCAATCAGACCACTTGCCCGGCGCTGCTGGGGCATGCCAATCCGCTTCACCGCCCCATCGCACGACAGGGAAATCAACCTCGGGAAACTCAACGGCCATGAGCGGTTTTAGTTTTATTGATATGTTCGATTATGCGAATCGCAATCCCCAGTACTAAGCCGGCTATAAGCCCAGCAGAGTGTGCGGTGTTGGCGACGTTAACCCACAACAGGTCGGTATAGCCGAGCAGCAACCACACCAGCATAAAGCCGATCAAACCGATGGGTAAATAAAGTGGATGCCGAGGCCGTTGCCAGGCTACGACCACGGCGATACCGAATAGGCCATAAACCACGCCCGAAAGGCCGCCGAAATAAGGTCCACTAGCCATAAACTGCATTAGATTTGACAACACCGCGCAACTGACCAGGGCAATTAGCAGATACACTGAACCATAAGCGCGTTCGAAACGCCCACCCAAATACCACCACCAGAACACGTTAAACAAAAAATGTAACAGGCTAAAATGCAGCAGGGTTGGGGTCAGGAATCGCCAGGGTTGTTGCCATGGTAAGTCACTAAAAGTATCGCTGATGCGCAGGTTCTCAAATATGGGCATGGCTAATTGGGTATTGAGAGCGATAAACACCAGGCTCACTAAAGCTGCATAAGTAATGGTGACTAATCCGGCTTGACTGAGCAGTTGTTGAGGCAATGAGGCATTTTTAGGGGGTGCGGACGAAGTCGCTGAGGTTGTTGACTGCAATTCAGCTTCGGCACCGTCGGGGTCCGCCTTAAACTCTGCGATCAAATCCTTTGCTAGCGCGCTGTAACTGGATTGTACGAGCCAGAGTTCGAGTTGGTTACCGTGTTCACTGACCGTTACTGGAACCCCGCGGCGTTGGAGAAAGCTGTGCAGGCGTTTCATCATATCGGCATTACGGGTGGTCAGTAATTTTTGCATGTTAGTTGTGCTCCACCGCGTCAGGATAAAATTGTGCCCAAGCGGTGAAGCCGCCGTCAAGGCTGCTGACCGGCTCTACACCTTGCTGAGCTAAATACTGCGCCGCTCCCTGACTGCTGTTGCCATGATAGCAAACCACCACTACCGCTTGGTCGTCATCAAGATCTTCAAGGAAATCACTGAGCGAGGCATCGGTCAGATGAACTGAACCCGGTATGTGACCCAAAGCGAATGAACGCGGATCACGAATATCGGCAAATGCTGTTTGGCCACTTTGCCACAACTCATGGGCTGTGGCGGTATTGATGCGGCTGAACTCACTCATTGATTCGTCCTTTCTGGTTGCTGACTTAGGTTCGGTAATTTAGGCTTCCCAGTCGAGAATAACCTTACCAGACTGTCCAGAAGTCATAATTTCAAAACCTTTTTCAAAATCGGCTACCGGCATGTGATGCGTCAAAATCGGCGACAAATCGAGTCCGGATTGCAGTAAGCTCGCCATTTTGTACCAAGTTTCGAACATTTCACGGCCATAAATGCCTTTTATCGTGAGACCTTTGAAAATGACCTGGTTCCAGTCAATAGCAACGCTCTGCGGCGGAATACCCAGCATGGCTATTTTGCCACCGTGGTTCATGGTCTCGAGCATTTGGCTGAAGGCCGAAGGCACACCCGACATTTCCAATCCAACATCGAAGCCTTCCTTCATACCCAGTTCGGTCATGACATCGCTGAGCTTCTCTTTGCTTACGTCAACCGCTCGGGTAGCACCCATTTTGGTCGCTAGTTCTAACCGGTACGGGTTTATATCGGTAATCACCACATGGCGCGCTCCGACATGACGTGCGACTGCCGCAGCCATGATACCAATCGGACCAGCACCGGTAATGAGCACATCTTCGCCAACCAAATCAAATGCAAGAGCAGTGTGCACTGCGTTGCCAAAAGGGTCAAAAATCGCAGCAAGATCGTCACTGATATCGTCGGGCAATTTAAAGGCGTTCTCCGCGGGAATCACCAGGTATTCTGCAAACGCACCAGGGCGGTTTACTCCAACGCCAACAGTGTTGCGACATAAATGCCGACGGCCGGCACGACAGTTGCGGCAATGGCCGCAGGTGATGTGGCCTTCGCCGGAAATCCGGTCGCCTGGTTCAAAGCCGCGGACGCCGTCGCCCATAGCCGCCACCACACCAACATATTCATGACCTACAACCATAGGAACCGGAATCGTTTTTTGCGACCACTCGTCCCATTTATAGATATGCACATCGGTACCACAGATTGCAGTTTTCTTAATCTTAATCAAAATATCGTTGTAGCCATATTCCGGCTTGTCGGTATCGGTCATCCAAATACCGGGTTCAGCATGTAATTTCGCTAAAGCTTTCATCAGCTCCTCCGCGTTTAAATGACGCCTAAATCTTTACCAATACGAATAAAGGCGGCGATGGCACGTTCCAGTTGCTCGCGTGAGTGACCGGCAGACATTTGGGCACGAATACGTGCTTTACCACGCGGTACCACTGGGAAAGAAAAGCCGATCACGTAAATGCCTTGTTCAAGCAGACGGTCAGACATCTCGGACGCCAGTTTAGCATCGCCAATCATAACCGGAATAATGGCATGGTCAGCACCACTTAAAGTGAAGCCAGCTTTGGTCATTTCGGTACGGAAGAAATTGGCGTTATCCCACAAACGCTGACGTAGCTCACCGCCTTCTTCAAGCATTTCTATTACGCGAATGGACGCTTGAACGATCGCTGGTGCGACCGAATTAGAAAACAAGTACGGCCGGGAGCGCTGACGTAACCAGTCAACTACTTGCTTTTTACCTGCGGTATAGCCACCAGAGGCACCACCAAGTGCTTTGCCTAAGGTGCCGGTAATGATGTCGACACGGCCCAACACACCGCAGTATTCGTGGGTACCTTTGCCGTTAGCACCTAAAAAACCGGTGGCGTGACAATCATCCATCATGGTCAGGGCACCATACTGTTCGGCAAGATCACAAATGCCTTGCATATTGGCAATGACGCCGTCCATGGAGAACACACCGTCCGTCGCAATTAAAATGTGACGGGCGCCATCTGCTTTTGCTTGTTTAAGCTGCGCTTCTAAGTCCGCCATATCGTTGTTCTTGTAACGATAGCGCTTTGATTTGCTTAGCCGAATACCGTCAATGATGCTGGCGTGGTTGAGTTCGTCACTAATAATGGCATCTTCTGGACCCATTAATGTTTCGAATAAACCGCCATTAGCGTCGAAGCACGATGAATAAAGAATAGTATCTTCCGTGCCTAAGAAATCACTGAGTTTGCTTTCCAGCGTTTTGTGAATATCTTGCGTGCCGCAAATAAATCGTACAGAGGCGGTACCAAACCCGTGCTCGTCAAGGCCTTGCTTAGCGGCGGCGATGAGGTCGGGGTGATTGGCCAAACCTAAGTAGTTGTTGGCACAAAAATTAAGCACCGACTTGTCGTCGCCTACTTTAATCTCGGCTGCTTGTTCGCTAGTGATAACGCGTTCTTTTTTGTACAAGCCTTCTTGCGTGAGCTCTTCGAGCTGGGTATCTAGCTGTTGATAAAAATCGTTCTTCATGTAATTCTCCGTGCTTTGAATAGCGTACGCGGATGTAGTAAATAGGATTTGTCCTATAGTTTACCTGATCTGCAGGGTATCGCGCATCCTCATTTCTGTTGCCGGAGAAAATTCATGCACAAGCGTGCTATCTATCCAGGAACTTTTGATCCTATTACCAATGGTCACGCGGATCTTATCGAGCGTGCGGCAAACCTTTTTAGTGAGGTGGTGGTAGGTATTGCTAATAATCCGAGTAAAAATCCGATGTTCAGCCTTGAAGAGCGGGTAGAGTTGGTGCGGCAGGTTACGGATCAGCTGCCTAATGTTAGCGTGGTTGGTTTTAGCGGATTATTGGTCGATTTTGCCAAAGAGCATGGCGCAACAGTTTTGATCCGTGGACTGCGAGCGGTATCCGACTTTGAATATGAGTTTCAAATGGCGAATATGAATCGGCGGCTGTATCCAGGGCTTGAAAGCGTTTTCCTGACACCTTCTGAAGAAAATTCATTTATCTCATCGACCTTAGTGAAAGAAGTAGCGCTACATCATGGTGATGTACGGCAGTTTACTGATACCCGTGTCGCGAACGCATTGAATGAAAAGATAAAATCGCTATAAGCGTGCTATATAGCGGGGTAATACGGCGCTTGAACTACCAATTTTTATGATTTCGGGTTAGAATCGCGACCCAAAATTCGTTTCTTTTTTCGTTTCTATCTTTTTGCTCAGACTAGACCCGCAGGAGTCCGCCACATGACTGATCTGGATTTAAGCCGTTACGGCATTACAGACGTCAATGAAATCATTCATAATCCTTCATACGACCAGCTCTACACCGAAGAAACTCGCAGTGATTTACAAGGCTACGAGAAGGGTGTTGTTACTCATCTTGGCGCTGTCGCAGTCGACACTGGTATTTTTACCGGTCGCTCGCCGAAGGATAAATATATTGTGCGCGATGAGACAACCAAAGACACACTTTGGTGGGCTGATCAGGGCAAAAACGACAATAAAGCGATTTCGCCAGAAATATGGGTGGACTTAAAAGCAACGGTTACCGAGCAACTTTCAGGTAAGCGGTTATTTGTCGTCGACACCTATTGTGGTGCCAATGAAGATACCCGTTTGTCTGTGCGTTTTATAACTGAAGTGGCGTGGCAAGCGCATTTCGTGAAAAACATGTTTATCCGTCCTTCGGCAGAAGAGTTGAAGACGTTCAAGCCTGACTTTGTAGTGATGAATGGTGCCAAGTGCATCAATTCAAAGTGGCAGGAGCATGGTTTAAATTCTGAGAACTTTGTCGCTTTTAACCTCACCGAGCGAATTCAGTTGATTGGTGGTACGTGGTACGGCGGCGAAATGAAGAAAGGCATGTTCTCGATGATGAACTACTTTCTGCCACTACAGGGTATTGCCTCAATGCATTGTTCGGCCAACGTTGGTGAAGACGGTGATGTCGCTATTTTCTTTGGCTTGTCAGGTACCGGAAAAACCACCTTATCTACGGATCCCAAGCGTGAATTAATCGGCGATGATGAGCATGGTTGGGACGACGACGGAGTGTTCAACTTTGAAGGCGGTTGTTACGCGAAAACCATCAATCTGTCGCAAGAAGCTGAACCAGATATCTACAATGCGATTCGCCGTGATGCCCTATTAGAAAATGTGACGGTACTTGACGATGGTAGGATAGACTTTAACGACGGCTCCAAAACTGAGAACACCCGAGTCTCGTATCCGATTGATCACATCGAGAATATTGTAAAACCTGTATCAAAAGCGGGTCATGCGAAAAAGGTTATTTTCCTGACTGCCGATGCTTTTGGTGTGCTGCCGCCAGTTTCCAAGTTAACGAAAGAGCAGACTAAATATCACTTTTTGTCCGGTTTTACCGCAAAGCTAGCAGGTACAGAGCGCGGCATTACTGAGCCAACCCCGACATTTTCCAGCTGTTTTGGTGCGGCTTTCTTAAGCTTGCATCCAACTCAGTATGCAGAAGTATTGGGTAAACGGATGGAAGATGCTGGCGCCGAAGCATACTTGGTCAACACCGGTTGGAATGGAACAGGTAAACGTATTTCGATTAAGGCTACGCGTGCGATTATCGATGCGATTTTAGATGGCAGTATTGAAGATGCGGAATTTGTAAACCTGCCTTATTTTAATTTGGCGATACCGTCTCAACTGGCAGGCGTAGAAGATACGTCAATTCTTGATCCGCGTAACACTTACGCCGACGCAACAGAATGGGATTTAAAAGCTAAAGACTTAGCCCGTCGCTTTGTCGCGAACTTTGAGAAGTTTACCGATAACGATGAAGGTAAAGCACTGGTTGCTGCTGGACCGCAACTATAAGCTAGTATTACCCAGCGCGTTAGCAATGAAGACCCGCTCATTGTGGATGATGGAGCGGGCTTTCTTTATTCTTGGTGGGCGTCACTAACGGTGCAGTTGCGGCCTTGTGCTTTGGCCTCGTAAAGAGCCTTATCGCCCCGTCTGATAATGCTGGAGGCGTCATCCTTGGCGCGATAGCTGGCGACGCCAAAACTTGCCGTTATGTGGATGCCATCGTGGAATTCAAACGCCGCGATGGTGTTACGGATACGTTCGGCATGCAGCACTGCCTGTTGACGCGTCTGCTCAGGCAGTACCAAGAGGAATTCTTCTCCACCCCAGCGCCCCGCGACATCGGTGTTACGAACATTGCCACGCAATAACTGGGCGAGCTCGATCAAGATCTTATCGCCAATCTGGTGGCCGTAGGGATCATTTACTTTTTTAAAATGATCGATGTCCAATAGTATGATGGAAAAATCGCGTTGCTCACGCTGAGCACGGCCTAGCGCACCACTTAACGCATGATCAAGTTTGGTACGATTGAAGAGACCGGTCAGGCGATCGGTAACCGCCATATATTCTAACCGTTGGCTATGTTTTTGCAGGAAGTGAAAAGCTTCAGCTCGGGTGCGTTCAATATGCCGTAGAATAATGATGAGCGCTGTTGTTGCTATCAGAATGTTCAACAATGAGTGAATAGAAAAGGGTGCAGTAGTCCAACCTGTTGATGCTTGTAAAAGGTAGAAAAAAATACCGCTAACGAAGCTTACACTGGCGATCAAACCCCATTTTCCCCCGAGTAAAAAGTAAGCAACTGGTGGGAAGGTAGCGAGCCAATAGAGAGCGTACGCTTGTCCTTGACTAAGAACTACATAAACGCAGATGACTAACGCAAAAATCCCAGTTACTAGCCAACTGATGACAACCACTGCGTTAGGCCCGCGTCGCAACCAGATGTAAAGACCGACTCCACAAACGAACAACAGGTATTCGAGTGCGACCATGATCGGATGCTGTTCGAAAAACTGATTAATGAGTGCGAGTAAAGGCGCCACCACCATGATCACCCATAGTAACGACTTTAGGAATTGGACCCGCCGGTAACGCGGGTCCAATGGTGAGTCAACGTTAGTTGATTTGTGCTGCATGTGGTAGCTCGTGTGCTGGTGCTTCAGTAGCACCCTCTTTCAAAAAACCATCCATCCAACGCATGAGGCGCATACTGTAATCGAGTTGTGCAGCCACGCGGCGGTTGCCGTGACCTTCACCCGGATAAAGCACGAGTCGGACAGGAACGTTGCCATGAGTTTTGAGATAGCGATAGAGCTCCATCGATTGACTTGGATGAACTCGGGTGTCTTCTTTACCATGCATAATCAAAATCGGCGTGCGAGCTTTTTCTGCATGATAAATTGGGCTGCGTTCCAGATACCACTGCCATTTCTCCCACGGATAACTCCGCGCGTGCACGGCATGCATTTCTTTGGCAATATCGGTGGTACCAAATTTGGAAATGTTATCGCTGATGCCAACGAACATGACGCTCGCCGCCCAGTGTTCGGTTTGTGCTGTGGCACCCCATGCTGAGGCGAAACCACCGTATGATCCGCCGGTGATACCGGCACGCTCGCCGTCAACGATGCCACGTTCTACGAGGTGACTTTTACCGTCAACAATGTCGTCAAACTCTTTACCGGCGTAATCGTTTTGGCCAAGTTTGGAAAACTCGACGCCACGACCAGTACTACCTCGGTAGTTCGGGAAGAAAAGCGCGTAACCCTGTTGCGCGGCGTACGTAACCGGGCTTGAATAACGATCCAACCAACCGTTGCTGTAATGTGATTCAGGACCGCCATGCACCACGGTGATTAGCGGATATTTTGATTCTTCCTGATAATCAGTGGGATAGACCAAAATACCTTCTAACTCGAGTCCATCACGTGCGTTATAACGGATGGTTTCCTGCTTTGGCATGGTGACTTCTGCTAACCACGGATTCGAGTCAGTGAGCCGGATCAGGTTTTGCATTTGCAAACGGAATAATTCCGTTGGATGTTCCGGTCGATGAGCTCGGGCGTAAACAGCTGACTGTCCTACGGTAGCCTCGATATCTACAACTATAGCTTTACCTGCTTCTAACAACGGTCGTGTTTCGAGCCATTGCATGGTGATTGCGTGAACTTCGGATTCGGTACCAATGTGCCCAAGATAAATAAGTTCATCATTATTGCGCCAATCGATGTCGCGTACATGACCCGGGTAATCAGGTAGAACGTTACGCACGGTGTTGGCATTTTGCAGGTCAAACACGAGTAGGCGTCCGGTCGCTGGGTCATTGTAATCAGCCGCAGCGATAACGGCCAGATAACGGCCGTCTGGAGAAAACTCGGCTTTACCTAATTTACCCACAGTAGCGAAGCTCGACTCTTCTACACCCGCGAAGGATATCAGCTGGTACTGACTACTCATGTAACTATCATCAACTAAAGATGTCGGAGCAGTTCGGAGTAACAATTGTTCTTGGTTTGGGCGGAAGGCTACCGAGAACACATGACGGTCATCGGTTAATTGCGCAGCGATTTGACTTTCAGCGCTGAGGTCAACGAACCAAGCGTGGGTAAACTCATTTTCTTCCTCGTAAACTTCAGCTTTAAAGCCCTTTTCCGCGAGCTCCTTTGCTTTTTTGTCGGCAGCGGTGCGGCCGGTAAAAGCGAGGTAGCGACCATCGGCACTCAGGGCATAGTTGTAAATGTTATTCTCATGCTCGAATACTTTTTGCGCCTCACCACCGTTCAGTGAAATTTTATACAGACTCGTGTGGTCATCATCATCGCGTTTACTGGTGAAATAAATCGTCTCACCGTGAATACTGACATCACTGATACCTTGTTTGTCAGTGATGAAAGGTACCGGCTTATTCTCGCCACGAACCACGTAAAGCTCAACGAAATTACCACCATCTTCGTCAACATAAGGGGTACGCGGTGTAACTTTGGTAAACGCGGCGACTTGACCATCTTCGCTGACCGCAAAACTACTAATCGACTGTGTGGTTACCGTTTCTTGCAGCGAGATGTCGCGCGCTGAAATGCTGAAACTTAATGCCGCACAAAGTGCTGTGAGACCTATCCGAAGGAACATCGTTTTCTCCTATACATGTTGTTTTTCTTCAACATAGTAGCAGTAAAATAGTTGACTTCCCACGAAATCAAGCCACTCTAACCTTTACCTAATTTAGTGAGGAAACATTACATGGCGGATCAAATCTGGATTGGCATTATTCTGATCACAGCTTTGGTACTTTTTGTGGTGGATCGCTGGCGCTACGACTTTGTCGCCATGGGTGCTTTGTTTGCTGCCTACATTGCTGACCTAGTGCCGCGCCAGGAGGTGTTCTCGGGGTTTGGTAACGCTGCTGTGATCACTGTGGCTGCCGTATTGGTTATTAGTCATGCACTATGGCGCTCCGGAGTCGTTGACTCGATGGCCGCTAGTGTAAAGAAAGTCGGTGACCGGGTCTGGCTACAGATGATCGTGCTTACTGGATTAACCACAATTGTGTCGGCTTTTATCAGTAACACTGGGGCTATGGCGATTATGATCCCAGTCGCCTTGCAGCTGTCGCGCAATGGCGCTGGACATGCGTCGTTGATGCTAATGCCTATGGCCTTCGGCTCACTGTTAGGTGGTACCATTACCATGATCGGTACGCCACCAAACATCATTATCGCGGATATTCGTGCCAGTCACGGGGCTGAACCCTTCGGCATTTTTGACTTCACTCCGGTTGGTTTGAGTGTTGCTGTCGCTGGTCTAGTGTTGATGTGGCTCACCGCTCACTTTTTGGTGCCGCGCAACAAGAGTCGCGACACCTCAAGTTCGCCCTATGATGTGAGTGCATATTTAACTGAGTTGTACCTACCCGAGGGCGCCAGTTTAATCGGTCATACGCTGTTTGAATTCGAATCTAAAATCAAAGAAAACTTTGCTGTGGTTGCGTTAAAACGTGGCAAACAAATGATTACTGCACCGCCACGCTATCAACGATTGAAGGCTGAAGATGTGCTTATTGTCGAGGCGGATGCAGAAACGCTGCAGCAAATAATTGATATTACTAAATTTGAACTCAACGCTGAGGAAGAGCTCGATACGCGATTTCTGGTCTCGGATGAGATAAAAGTCATCGAGGGTATCGTCGGCCACGATTCGCGGTTGATTGGTCGTTCAGCTTCAGATCTGCGCTTACGTCATCGGTTTGGCGTTAACGTTTTAGCGGTTGCGCGCGAAGGCCAACCCTTACAACCAAGCCTGTCAAATGTTCGGTTTAAACCTGGCGATGTATTGCTACTGCAGGGTGATGCCGAAGTACTCAATGATGTGTTCAATCGGTTTGGCTGTTTTCCGCTGGCACAGCGGAGCCTGCGGCTTGGCAGTAAACGAAAACTGATTTTACCCTTGGTAATTTTTGCGGCAGCAATAGGGTTAAGTGCATTTGGTTTGTTGAGTGTACCCGTCGCATTTTCGATGGCAGCAGGGGTGATGGTGTTAGCCAATGTTATCCCTATTCGTGAGCTTTACGAGCACATCGAATGGCCGATTATCGTATTATTAGCCGCGACCATTCCTCTGGGTAGCGCGTTGGAGCGGAGTGGGGCAGCAGACACCCTGGCAAATGTGGCGCTATCGATCAGTCAAGGTGCGCCCAACTTCGTAGCCTTAAGTTTGTTGTTGGTGGTCACTATGTTGCTGTCAAACATTATTAATAATGCCGCAGCTGCGGTTCTAATGGCGCCGATTGGTATCAGTATGGCCGAGACTCTTGGCGCTTCAATGGACCCATTTTTGATGGCGGTTGCAATTGGTGCGGCTTTACCGTTTTTGACCCCTATTGGTCATCAGTCGAACATTCTGGTTATGGGGCCAGGCGGTTACCGGTTTGCTGACTACTGGCGTTTGGGGTTACCACTATCGATAGTGATGTCGGTGGTCGCCGTGATTATGATTTCGTTGACTTGGCCAATGCACGGGTAGTTTCGGCACCCCGCGCGACCAGACGAACCTGAGCGATGGTCATTTCCAGTAGTTGCTGCCGCTCAGTGACTGAAGCATCGAGGACATCGGCACCAGCGCTGAATACAATACGCACAATGGCGTCCGCTTGCAGTTCAGCGAGTTCATGGCTGAACTGTTGCTCAGCCACTAAATAATCAGCGAGTTCGGCAGTAAAATGCTCAACCTCACGCTGCACAGCCAAACGGAATTCTTTGGAATTCCCTGACTTTTCCTGCAGTAATAAGCGAAAAATAGCCGTATTGTTGGCTACGAACTCCATAAAGGTTGTTACTGAGGCGCGCACTATGGAGCCGCCTTTTGCAATTTGCTGGCGCGACTGCCGCAGCAACTGACGCAGGGCTAAGCCACCTTCATCGACTAAAGTAAGTCCCAGTTCTTCCATATTTTGAAAGTGTCGATAAAACGAGGTCGGTGCAATTCCCGCTTCTCGGGTGACCTCACGCAGGCTTAGCGATGCATAGCCGTGTTCAGCACTAAGCTGATTCATCGCAGCTTGAATTAATGCGCGACGGGTTTTTTCTTTTTGCGCAGCGCGAATACCGGCCATAGATTGAACTTCCTCATCAGTTACGTTGCCTAACGTTTGCTAGCTGAATCGATTATGTCAGTGAACGTGTGTTCACGCAATTCATCGCTTTTTACCAAATAAACATTGCACCTTGAGTGGAATATCGGTAAATTCAGCGTACACATGTTCGCTAAATTAGATGATGCGCAACATGCCGATTTTTTTAGGTAGGTATTTTATGTCGAAGTCTCAGTCTGCTAAGCCAAGTATCATTTGGTTAAACACCCTCGTATTTGCCATCACCTTTACCGTCGCCGCCATCGGTGTGCCTTGGTATGGGTTGACGCACGGCTTCTCTTTCGGTTTATGGTTGGCGTTGATCGGCACCATCGGCTTCGCTGGAATCTCTATTACTGCCGGCTACCATCGCCTGTGGGCCCATCGTACCTATGACGCGCATTGGTCATTGCGCCTATTGTTCGCGTTGGGTGGTGCATTAGCTGTACAAAACAGTGCCTTGCATTGGTCATCAGACCATCGGGAACACCATAAGCACGTTGATGACAACGACAAAGACCCGTATTCGGCGAAGCGCGGATTCTGGTATTCGCACATTGGCTGGATGCTCCGTGAGTATCATGCATCGCGCTACCACGACTACAATAATGTGAAAGACTTACAAAAAGACCCGATCGTGATGTGGCAGCATCGCCACTATTTAGCACTAACGCTGCTGACCAGCATTGGTTGGCCCATTGCTATTGGCTTGATGCTGGGTGATGTCTGGGGGGCAGTCATTTTAGTCGGATTTGCCCGCTTAGTGATTAATCATCACACCACATTTTTCATTAATTCGCTGGCGCACATCTGGGGTAAGCAACCCTACACTGACCGCAACACAGCGCGCGACAACGGCTTTCTTGCTTTCCTTACCTTTGGTGAGGGCTATCACAACTTCCATCATATTTTTTCGGCAGATTACCGTAATGGTATTCGCTGGTGGCAGTTTGATCCGACCAAATGGTTAATTCGAAGTTGTTCATGGTTGGGTCTGACGCACAACTTAAAGCGCACTCATGGTTATCAAATTGAAAAAGCCAAAATCGAGATGCAGTTTAAAAAGCTGACCGCAAGAACGCCAATTCGCTGTGAAACAACCTTGCAAAAGTTACATGACGAGTACGATGCGTTGTTGCTACGTCTACGTGAGTACTATCAGGCGCGTAAACAGCTCCTCGATAATCGAACCAAGGCCTTGACTGAGCAAATGCCAACCTTGGACGAGATGCAAATCAAGGTCGCTGAATTACGTGCGGCGTTTCTTGAGCATAAGCAGCATTTCAAGATGTTATTGCGGCGTCCACAAGCAAATTAACCGTGTTATCATGCGGGCATCAGTTCCTCGTTAGACGAAATGGATGCTCGCATGGTTACAATCCGCCCCGCACAACATGATGATATTCCGGCCCTTCACGCGTTAGCAGAAAGCTGGCTGTTGAAGAACTTGCCGCATCCGGAAGATACCGGTTTTCTCATCTCGAACTTTTCTCAAGATAAATACCACGCCTACATTGATAGCGCCGAGTACTTCTGGGTTGCTGAACAAGACGGTAAACTTGGTGGTTTCCTGCTTGCGTACAGTAGTGAAGCTATTCAACCGGATGAAATCATTAACTCATGTCTACGCTATTCGGTCGCTGACCCCTTTACTTTGATTAAGCAAATTTGTGCCACGGGCGAAGTTCGGGGCGCAACGCGAGCGCTTTATGAGAAACTTTTTGCTGAGATGCGAACGGACGTGGCGTTGGCAGCGGTAGTTAACGAACCTTTGAATACACGGTCGATCGAGTTTCATCAAAAAAGTGGCTTTAACCATCTTTGGGATCTGCAGCCGCCGGCTGATTATGATGGCGTGGTACGCACCCGTTCAATCTGGTATTTCAGCAAGCAGCGCAAGCATCCACAAACCCGCATGGCGCAGTGCGATAAACATGAGTTGGTGCAGCACTTGATCGAAAAAGAGCAGGGCATTACCGCACTCTATACGCATGAGGATAATCTGAACTGGACGAAGCTGGGAATGCTGGTCACTTTTATGACAGCATTTATGACAGCCTTTGCGTTTCTGATTGAACGGCCACAAACACCGACCAACACCTGGACCGCGGTGATGCTGATCGCGTTCGGTTACGTTATCAACTTTTTGTTTTATACCAAGTTAAAATCGGGTCTGAAGTTTTTTGAGCGCCACAAGAAGACCTTGCGTCGATTTGATGAGGCTATAAATGCCATTATACCTTCGCTGCCCCACTTTCTTGACACCACCACCCGTAATCGCTCAGCGACAGTGCGGGTGATGGTGGCTTTACCTATTTTCAGTCTGGTTTTATGGACCGTATGTTCGGGCCTGCTAACCTACCGGTATTTTTTCAGCTAAGCGCTATTTCTTTGCTTTTTCGAAAGCATCAGCAAAGGCTGAGCCCATAGCTGAATTGCCTACCGGCGGCTGTTTTTTCGCTGGTGGACGCTTGCTAGCGGATTGCTGCTTCGGCTTGCTGGCGGTTTTGCCAGCGGCACCTTTGGCTTCAGTACCGGCGGCGCTGGTCACCTCGTCATGCAGACGCATGGAGAGGCTTATGCGTTTGCGTTGCACATCCACCTCAAGCACTTTTACTTTGACGATATCGCCGGCTTTCACCACTTCCCGTGGATCGCTGATAAAACTATCGGACAAAGCACTGACGTGCACTAAGCCATCCTGATGTACGCCAACGTCAACGAATGCGCCAAAGGCAGCGACGTTCGAAACAACTCCCTCAAGTGTCATGCCCGGACGTAAATCCTGCAGCGTATCAACACCGTCTTTGAAGCTTGCGGTTTTAAACTCAGGGCGTGGGTCGCGGCCTGGTTTGTCGAGTTCACGAATAATGTCGCGTACCGTAGGTAAGCCGAAGTTGTCATCGGTATAGGCTTGTGCATCGAGAGTTTTGAGAAACGCGCTATCGCCAATCAGCTGTTCAACTTGCTTGCCGTGATCAGTAGCCATGCGCTCGACCAATGGATAAGCTTCTGGGTGCACCGCAGAGCGGTCCAGAGGTTGTTGGCCATCCATAATGCGTAAAAATCCAGCAGCTTGCTCGAACGACTTTGGGCCCATGCGGCTAACTTTCAGTAGGCTTTTGCGCTCGGCAAAACGGCCGTTAGCGTCACGGTGAGTGACCATGTTCTGGGCGAGGGTTTTATTTAACCCGGCAACACGGGCGAGCAAGGCAACAGATGCAGTATTGACGTCAACACCAACGGCGTTAACACAGTCTTCAACTACAGCATCAAGGCTGTGGGCAAGCTGTGCTTGACTAACATCATGCTGATACTGGCCAACACCAATAGATTTAGGTTCGATTTTTACTAATTCAGCCAAGGGATCTTGCAAACGTCGCGCGATTGAGACCGCACCGCGTAGGGAAACGTCTAGATCAGGGAATTCCTGTGCGGCAAGTTCTGACGCCGAATAAACCGATGCTCCAGCCTCGTTGACAATAACTTTGCTGGCTTTCAGATCTTTGTCTGCTTTAAGTAAATCGGTGACCAACTTGTCGGTTTCCCGTGAATGCGTGCCGTTACCAATGGCAATAAGTTCAACTTTGTGTTGTTTACACATGCCGGCAATGGTTCGCATTGCTTTGTCGACTTGGTTTTGCGGCTGGAACGGAAATACGGTGTTGGTGCCTAGCACTTTGCCGGTGCTATCTACAACTGCAACTTTGATTCCGGTACGCACCCCAGGATCTAACCCCATGGTGGTTTTCGCGCCGGCTGGTGCGGCCATTAACAGGTCTTTCAAATTGTCGGCAAAGATCTTGATGGCATCAGCTTCGGCGCGTTCGCGCACGGTACCAAATAACTCGGTTTCCATGTGCAACAACAACTTGATGCGCCAAGTCCATTGAATGGTTTGCGTCAGCCATGCATCTGCGCCACGTGACGCCGGGCTGAACTGTAGATGGTCAGCGACGATTTGCTCACCGTAGCTACGGGCTTTTGGATCTTCCTGCTGCGGATCAGCATTTAGCTTGAGCTGCAGCATGCCTTCATTACGACCGCGGAACAGCGCCAAGGCACGATGTGAGGGGATTTTTTTAATGGCTTCACTGAACGCAAAATAGTCACGATATTTGCTGCCCTCGTGCTCTTTTTGGGGGGCGACAACGCTAGTGATTTCTGCATTATTCCACAGGTAAACGCGAACTTTCTTAAGTAAGCCAGCATCTTCCGCGAAGCGTTCCATCAAAATGAAGCGTGCGCCATCTAATACCGCTTTACTATCAGCAAAACCGGCATCAGCGTTGATATAATCAGCTGCGAGTGATTCGGGATCTTGTTCAGGGTTTGCGAACAGGCTGCTCGCTAATGGTTCTAGCCCAGCTTCGATGGCTATCTGGCCTTTGGTGCGACGCTTGGGTTTATATGGCAGATATAAATCTTCGAGTTCAGTCTTCGACTCAGTGCTGCGAATTTGTTGTTCGAGTTCTGGCGTGAGCTTTTCCTGATCACGGATGCTGGCCAAAATGACTTCACGGCGATCATTTAGCTCGCGCAAATAAGTTAAGCGCTGTGCGAGATTACGCAATTGGGTGTCGTCGAGGCCGCCGGTGGCCTCCTTCCGATAACGTGCGATAAAGGGTACGGTTGCGCCGTCATCGAGTAGCGCGATAGCAGCTTGAACCTGTTGCGAACTGACTGCTAACTCGTTCGCGATTTGCTGGGAAATCGAGCTCATGAATTCTCTCTCGTTTTGTTGAAAGCAAAAATGTGCGCGCCAGTATAGCAGTCATTGCGCGGACGGTGCGACCTCTAGATAGTCTCTGATTTGGTTCGTTGGTAAATAATAGCAGTAATGTGCCAAATACGAGTACCGGTCGGGGTGTGTACCTGAACTTCATCGTCAAGTTGTTTGCCTATGGCGGCCCGTGCCATCGGGGCATCGATTGAAATAACGAATTTATCATCGTAAATTTCATCAGGCCCGACGATGGTAAATTGTTTCTCGTTGCCGTCGTCATTCTGAATGGTAACCGTAGCGCCAAAAAATACTTTGCCTTCTTGCGCTGGTGCATAATCTACAACTTTTAAAGCTTCCAGACGTTTCCGCAAAAAGCGGATGCGTCGGTCAATTTGCCGCAACTTTTGCTTGTTGTACTTGTAGTCAGCATTTTCCGAACGGTCACCGAGACTCGCTGCCCAGGTAACTTTTTCTGTGGTTTCGCGGCGCTCGACACGCCATAAATGGTCGAGCTCCGCTTGTAATTTAAAATAACCTTTACGGCTAATCAGGTTGGTTCGCGCCATAGTGGACTTAACTTTGTGGACCAAACGCGAATATTAGCACTTATTCTTTGCCGTGCCCAAGCCGAGCAAAATGCCGAATAGCACCTAGCACGTGCAATACTAACAGGGTACTAAGAACTGGTACGGCAAGTGTTTTGTGAACAGTTTCTGCTGTTTCGTGCAGGGTCTCGAGTTCGCCGCTAAAAGGTGAGGGAATCGTGAATAACTGAAACACTGGGATACCTTCGCCTTCGGTAAACAAGTACATCGGGCCGCTAATAACCAGACCCAGTAGGGTTAGCAATAAAGCGATATGCACCACACGACTAAGAACACGTTCCCAAAATTGTTGATGTGAGGGTGCTTTGGCGAATCCTTCAAAAATTCGAACCCCAGCTCGCCAGAATACAAATACAGCAGTCAAAAAGCCAAAACTAAAATGCCAGGGCATGATGTAGTTTTCGGCTGCGTCGGTCGGTGCGTGATTGCCGACCAGTCCCAATGTCAGCATAATTGTAACCAGA
This sequence comes from Pseudidiomarina xizangensis, assembly GCF_052541995.1. Classification (NCBI taxonomy): domain Bacteria; kingdom Pseudomonadati; phylum Pseudomonadota; class Gammaproteobacteria; order Alteromonadales; family Idiomarinaceae; genus Pseudidiomarina; species Pseudidiomarina xizangensis. The sequence continues at coordinate 1,421,365 of NZ_JBOBQA010000001.1, read as the reverse complement.
ATAAGTGTTATCCAGTGATTGATAATACTGTGTGTACTGTAGCGAGTTGCGGTTTTCATAACGACGTCCTTTGCGTTGGAGCATTATTTACGTGAGTTTAACCATGGCCGAATTTTTAAATTAAGCCAAACTTAACTTAGACTTTTAGTTGAATACTCACTATCTTGTTGACCTATATCAACTGGTCAGATGAGTTAAGGGTTAGTCGAGGTGATGTATGACGAATTGGCAACAAGCAGAACGTTTTATGGCAACGACTCACGAGGTTGAGAACCAGCCGCCAGCATTGGAAAACTATAATCTGTTTACTCGCGATACAGCGTTGCAAGAGGCACTAAAACGGGAAGGAGCGAGCTGGGCTGAGGCTTCGGTTTACTCGGTGGGGGAGTTGGCAGGTCGGGCGGACACCATTCGGTTAGGGTTCCAGGCCAATGCCAACACGCCACAGTTTGAGCCTCAGGATCGCTTTGGTCATCGTGTCGATCGGGTCGACTATCATGATGCCTATCACCAGTTAATGACTGTTGCGACGGAGCATGGCTTGCACGCCTCACCTTGGGCTGATCCTAAATCTGGTGCTCACGTCGCACGAGCAGCTAAGTACTATCTACATACACAGGTTGAAGCTGCCCACGGCTGTCCTATCACTATGACGTTTGCTGCGGTACCGGCATTGCAACATCAGCCGGATCTGGCGAAGTATTGGCTACCCAAAATTTTGCACAACAGCTACGATCCACGCAATGTGCCGGATACCGAGAAACAAGCGGTAACTATTGGAATGGCCATGACGGAGAAGCAGGGCGGTTCTGACGTTCGTGCGAATACCACTCGTGCCTACCCAGTGAAAAAAGGAGGACCGGGGCAGCCCTATGAGTTGGTGGGACACAAGTGGTTTGTTTCAGCTCCCATGTGCGATGCGTTTTTGGTGCTGGCGCAAACCAACGCAGGTCTCAGCTGCTTTCTATTGCCGCGTTGGCGCCCAGACGGCGGTAAGAATCCATTACAGATTCAGCAACTCAAAGACAAAATGGGCAATGTCGCCAACGCTTCCAGTGAGGCCGAGTTGCGCGGTGCCATGGCGTGGATGGTGGGTGAAGAAGGTCGGGGTGTACGGACGATTATCGAGATGGTGGCGATGACTCGCTATGACTGCATGATCGGCTCTGCTGCTGGAATGCGTCAGGCCACGGTACAAGCAATGCACCACTGCCAACATCGTGCTGCGTTTGGGGCGCAGCTAATTGATCAGCCCCTGATGCAAAATGTGCTCGCTGATCTAGCCTTAGAAAGCGAAGCCGCGATGACACTGACGATGCGCATGGCACGTGCCATGGATAATCAGCAAGATGAACATGAACGTGCATTAGCGCGTATCGCCGTGGCAGTGGGGAAATATTGGATCTGCAAGCGCACTCCGGAACATGCCTATGAAGCGATGGAAGTGATAGGCGGCAGCGGTGTCATGGAGAACTGCATTATGCCGCGCTTGTATCGGGACGCGCCAATTAACGCAATTTGGGAAGGTAGCGGTAACGTTCAGTGCTTAGATGTATTGCGTGCCGTACAAAAGCAACCCGAATGTTTCGCGGCGTTATTAACAGAGCTAAATCGTGCTAAGGGCAGCCACGCGCGACTTGATGCCGCAATAGCTGTTTTACCGCAGCGTCTGGAACAAGCGCAACAGCAACCATTTTTTGCGCGTCAATTGGTCGAGCTTATGGCCCGTTGCATGCAAGGAGCACTATTGCAGCAACATGCGCCAATTGCGGTAGCCGACGCTTTTTGCAACTCGCGCTTGGGCGCCAGCGAGCACCTGGGGTATGGCAGGTTAACTGATGCAGCAGCTGCCAAACAGATACTGGTGCGGGCCTGGCCCCAGTAACCAGCAAAGTTGAAGAGCGAGGTCCATTTGCCCAATAAAGCTGCACAGACATGGGTGTTAAGCATCGGACTAAAAAAACATTTGGATACAAAAACTAGACCGCAGCTGACCGTCGTTCGTTGGCAAAGTGTGACGCTTCTTTTATAGTTGCAACATTATTATGGCCATTGGAGCAGCTCAGGCATGGCGCAAGAGACCTTTAAAATACTAGTCGTAGATGACGATGCACGGTTACGCAGCTTATTGGAACGTTACTTAACGGAGCAAGGATTTTATGTTCGTTCAGCGGCAGAAAGTGAGCAAATGGATCGCTTGCTTGAGCGCGAAAACTTTCATCTTATGGTACTCGACCTGATGCTCCCGGGAGAGGATGGTTTATCGATTTGCAAGCGTTTACGTCATGCCAATAATGACATTCCTATCGTCATGTTGACGGCCAAGGGTGATGAAGTCGATCGAATTATCGGACTCGAATTAGGCGCTGATGACTACCTGGCGAAACCATTCAATCCGCGTGAGCTGTTAGCGCGGGTTCGTGCAGTATTGCGGCGTCGTGGAAAGTCCATTCCTGGAGCGCCATCAGCCGATGACGAAGAAATAACATTTGGCGAGTTTCGACTGAACTTAGGCACACGGGAGATGTTTCGCGGTGATGAACCTATGCCGCTTACCAGCGGTGAGTTTGCGGTGTTAAAAGCTTTGGTTACGCATCCGCGTCAGCCGATGTCGCGAGACAAGTTGATGAACCAAGCCCGCGGCCGTGACTACAGTGCACTTGAACGCAGTATTGACGTGCAAGTGTCACGTCTGCGCCGGATGTTGGAAGTGGATGCCGCGAATCCACGCTATATTCAAACGGTGTGGGGTCTGGGTTACGTGTTTGTGCCGGATGGCAGCAAAAAAGACAGCTAATGCGCATTCTTCCGCGTTCCGCATTTGCCCGCACGGTCGCGTTAATCGCGATGCTGTTGCTGATCAACCAAGTGGTTTCTTACGTAATGGTGGGGGTCTATGTTGTTAAGCCCACCATGCAGCAGATCAGCTCTGTGGTTTCCAAACAAGTGCAAGGGATTATTGTGCTTGATCAGTGGCTGAGCAGCCACGAAATGTCTGCATTAGAAAAGCGTTCACTGGCCGAAAGCTACACTCAAGCTGTTGGTATTGATGGTTTCTCCGAACCGGAAGCGATCGCTAATGGGCTTGATCAAGCCACCACCTATAACTTCCTCTCAAACCAAATGAGTCAGCAGCTGGCGGCGAATACCGAAGTACGGATTTCGCAGCAGGGCGTTTACTATGTTTGGATCCGTACCGAATCACTCGCAGGCTACTGGCTGCGTGTCGAACTTGAAACCTTTGATGAAGCCCGATTTTCGCCATTGTTGTTCTATTTGTTTTTAATAGGTGCACTTAGCGTACTAGGTGGAATGCTTTTTACGAACTGGCAGAATAAGCCATTAAAGTCGCTTGAAGCGGCGGCATTGCAGGTGGGGCGGGGCGACTACCCAGAAGCCCTGCCTGAGCGCGGCTCCACGGAAGTTATCGCGGTAACTAAGGCTTTTAATCAGATGGCGCAAGGGGTGCGGCAGTTAGAACAGGATCGAGTCTTGCTGATGGCTGGAGTGTCACACGATTTGCGCACACCATTGACGCGGATCCGACTTGCGACCGAAATGATGCCGCCTAGTGAAGATTCATTAGCGGAAGGTATTATCAGCGACATTGAGGACATGAATGCCATTATTGATCAATTTATCGATTATGTGCGGCTCGATACCTTGGCGGATAGCGATTGTGAAAACCTAAATTACTTGATTGAAGATGTGGTTGGTCATGTGCCAGAGAGCTGGCATGCGAAAATCGATGTGCGTTACGGCGAGATCCCAAAAATACCTGTTCGTGCTATATCGATAAAGCGGGTGTTACTCAACTTACTGGAGAACGCGGAGCGCTATGGTGGCGATCGTATTGCTATTGAGACAGGCTACAACACTAGCCTGCAGCATGTTTGGATAACTGTAAGTGACAACGGTGAGGGAATTGCAGCCGGTCAAATTGAACACGTACTGCAGCCGTTTACGCAAGGTGATAAAGCGCGGGCCTCGAAAGGTTCAGGGTTAGGGCTAGCGATTGTAAAGCGTATCGTGGAACGTCACGGTGGACGTATTTCATTTGGCCGTAGCCAGAAACTTGGCGGCTTAGCGGTTCGTTTCGAACTGCCAAGCGCCAAACCTGAATGACCTAGTCGCGAACCCGGTTGAGTCCGTTGAGCGCAGCAACGCGATAAGCTTCTGCCATGGTCGGGTAATTAAATGTCGTATTGACGAAATACTCGATAGTATTGCCGCCATTCTTTTGTTCCATAATGGCCTGGCCGATGTGAATAATTTCGGCCGCACGCTCACCGAAGCAGTGAACACCAAGTACTTCTTTGGTTTCACGATGGAACAACAATTTCAAACTTCCCACTGCCATATTAGAAATCTGTGCCCGCGCCAAGTGCTTAAATTGGGCACGTCCGACTTCGTACGGCACTTTCTGCTGGGTCAGTTCTTCTTCGGTTTTGCCGACGGAGCTGATTTCCGGAATGGTATAAATACCCGTAGGAATGTCGCTGACCAAGCGCTGTGCACAGTCACCAAAGAGCATCGCGGTTGCGCAAATGCGGCCTTGATCGTAGGCGGCTGATGCGAGTGACGGATAACCGATGATATCGCCTACAGCGTAAATATTTTCCACCTTAGTTTGGTAATGTTTCGAAACGTCGAGCTGGCCACGAGAGTTCGGTTTCAAGCCTAATACCTCGACCTTGAGGTCCTCAATATTACCTGAACGACCATTCGCATAAAGCAAACAATCGGCATCAAGGCGTTTACCCGATTGTGTGTAAAGCGTCACGCCGTCTTCATGCCCTTCAATGCGGTCGTATTCTTCATTATGACGAATCACTACGCCATTATTGCGTAAATGGTAGCTGAGTGCGTCTGACATCTCGGCATCCAAAAACGACAATAAACGATCGCGGGTATTAATCAGATCGACTTTCACGCCTAACCCGCGAAAAATACTCGCGTACTCACTACCCACCACACCCGCACCGTAAATGATGATGCTGCGCGGTTCATGATTCAATGAGAGTACGGTATCTGAATCGTAGATACGTTCATGATCAAAATCGACATCTGGGGGATGGTAGGGGCGCGAGCCCGTAGCGATCACCACCTGTTTGGTGCCAACATATTCGGTGGTGCCATCTGCTTGAGTGATTTTAATGGTGTTTGCGTCTTCAAACGTGGCAGTGCCATGCAGTACGGTGACGTCATTGCGCTTATAAAAACCGCTGCGCATTTGTACCTGTTGCTGGATCACGCCCTGGGCATGCTGCAAAATATCTGCAAAAGATAAACCACGCTGGATGTTCTGACCGGAAAATAGAGGATTACTGTTGAACTCGATTAAGCGGCTAACGGAGTGTCGAAGCGCTTTCGACGGAATGGTGCCCCAATGGGTGCAACCACCGCCAATCGACTTGTGCTTTTCGATAAGAGCGACCTTGCGACCATTTTTTACCAGTTGCATCGCTGCGCCTTCACCACCTGGTCCGCTACCGATGACGACTGCGTCAAACTGTGTCGTTGTTTCGCTCATGAAAAGCTCCTCTGTGTTGTACCGCTAGTTACAAGCCGTTATAGTAACCGAAACAGCAGTTCGGAAGCCAGTAACCTAGGTTTATTCTGGATATCAGTTTGGCAGATTCCAAGTGGTGGCGAGTAAATGGCGCGACAACCTATCCCAGAGATCCTTCAACGACAAATTGTAGCTCGAAGCCGACTGCTGCGCATTGAAGCTATCGATTTGCGGTTCAGTAACGGTGTTGAACGCCAATTCGAACGCATGCAGAGTAGTGGCCGTGGCGCTGTTATGATTGTGCCTTTCGTTGATGATGAAACGCTGATGCTAGTGCGCGAGTACGCTGCGGGTCTCCACAACTATCAGCTCGGTTTCCCCAAGGGCTTGATTGATCCTGGTGAAACGCCAGAAGAAGCCGCCAATCGAGAATTAAAAGAAGAGATTGGATTCGGTGCCCGACAACTTATTCCGCTGAAAAGTGTGACCATGGCGCCGCAATTTTTCTCCGCCACCATGCATATTTTTATCGCTCGCGATCTCTACCCTGAGCAACTTGAAGGTGATGAGCCAGAGCCGCTAGAACGGGTGCCTTGGTTGCTAAGTAAAGCTGAAGCTTTGCTGGCTCAGGATGACTTTACCGAGGCTCGTAGCATCGCGGCACTACTCATGACACTAAGGAAGATTGCTCGTGAGCCCAGCTAAGCAACTGCAGGAATGGTTGGAAGGCGCAGCCGCGATCGCTCAGCAGGCCGGCGACTTGATAATGGAGTTGTACGAAGAGCAAGCTTATGCGACCTTTGAAAAAAGTGATAACTCCCCGGTCACTAGCGCCGATTTAGCTGCGCACAAGTATATTGTTGGCAAGCTACAAGAACTGACGCCAGACCTGCCGATTTTATCCGAGGAAGGTGCGCATCTCTCATTAGAAGAGCGACGGCATTGGCCGCGTTATTGGTTGATTGATCCCATCGATGGTACGCAAGAGTTTATTGCGCGTAGTGGTGACTTCACCGTGGTGATTGCTTTAGTAGAGCAACATCAACCTACGCTCGGAATCATCTATTGGCCCGCGGGTGACAAGCTGTATCTCGCACAAAAAGGCGCAGGCGCGTTTCGCCGTGACATCAATGGTGAACAGCAGCTCGCCGTACGTAAGTTACAGGATCCCGCCAATGACCCGGTGATTCTTGCGATTAGTCGGCGGCAGCCCCGCGAGCGGGTACTGCAACGGATGAATCCTGACCGCGAACTGAGCACGGTACCTGCTGGTAGTTGCTCGTTGAAAGCTTGCTTGATTGCTGAAGGGCAAGCGGATTGTTTTTTGCGCGTCGGCCCCACGGGCGAATGGGATACCGCAGCCGCGGATGTGATTGTCGGCGAAGCTGGCGGCTGTATTTTGAGCGAGCATTTTCAACCGATCACGTACAACGAAGAAATGGAGTTAGGTAATCCAAATTTTTTGATTCTTGGTGATGCTGAGGTCTCTTGGCGCGATGTGTTTATTCGTCATCGAACCCATCCCGAGGCATGATATTGACCGTTTCATGCAATTCAGACCAAACTAAAACAGCGTCACCGCGTTCCAGTTGCTCCCGTACATCTGAGACTTTTTCTGCCAGCGATTTTTCTTCTAACCCGTAATCAGTGCCTTCACGTAAAACAAAGGCTTCGATAATGTTATCGAGCAGTTCTGCATCAAGTTGCTGCCATGGAATCTGCATAATTTGGTGTTAATCCTCCACTTCTGCTTGCTGTAGCGCTTCTTCTGCAGCCATCCAATTTTCTTCTGCTTGCTGTAATGCTTGTTGCGCGCGCGTTTGTTGTTGTAATAATTCTTGTAGGCGTGGTTTATTGGCATCCTCGTATAAACTACTGTCACCCAGAAGCTCATTGAGCTCAGCCAGTTTACCTTCGTTCTTGTGTACCTCGCGCTCATGCTGCTGGACCGCATCCTTAAGCGGTTTTAGCCGCTTGCGGCGTTCTGCGGCCTCCCGCTTCTCGGCCTTACGATCGGCTTTGCCTGAGCTTACCTCGGAAGTTGCTTGGGAGGGACGTTGACGATCCTGCAACCAGCGATGGTAACCATCTAAGTCATCGTTAAATAAGCTAACTGTGCCATCGGCAACCAGGAAAAAGTCATCCACTGTTGTGCGTAACAAGTGTCGGTCGTGCGAGACAATCACCATAGCTCCCTCGAAATCTTGTAACGCAAAAACCAACGATTCACGCATCACGCTGTCGAGATGGTTAGTGGGCTCATCTAACAATAATAAGTTGGGCTTCTGGTAGACAATGATAGCTAACACCAGACGTGCTTTTTCGCCACCTGACATGGGTGCGACCAACCGAGTTGCCTGATCGCCGGTGAAACCGAACCCACCCAGGAAGTCGCGCAGTTGCTGTTCAGTTGCGTGCGGGTCGAGTCGTTGAATGTGCTGCAAGGCGCTGGCTTTTAGGTCGAGGGTTTCAAGTTGGTGCTGTGCAAAGTAGCCCAGCTTTACCCCTGAATTAAGCTCCACGGTGCCATTTTGTGGCGCGAGCTCACCGGCGAGTAACTTGACCAGGGTGGACTTACCCGCACCATTGCGACCGAGCAAACCAACGCGACTGCCGGGCACCAGGTCAAATTTTATTGAACGCAGCACGACCGTATCGCCATAGCCGGCTTGCACGTTCTCGAGAGTGAGTAAGGGGTTGGGCAATTGCATGGGCTGGCGAAAGCGAAATTGGAACTGACTATTTGCCACTATTGGCGCACTCGCTTGCAGACGTTCAAGTGCCTTTATGCGGCTTTGTGCCTGTTTCGCTTTACTAGCTTTATAACGGAAGCGGTCGATGTACGTTTGTAGATGCTTACGCTGTGCCTGCTCTTTTTCGAATTGCGCCTGTTGCTGTGCTATTTGTTCAGCTTGCTGGCGCTCAAAGCTGCTGTAGTTACCGTTGTAAGAGGTGGCTGTTTGCTGCTCGATATGAATAATTTGCTGGCAGATAGCGTCTAGAAAGTCGCGGTCGTGAGAAATCAGCAGCAAGGTACCGGGGAAGCGTTGCAACCAGTCTTCGAGCCAAAAGATCGCATCAACATCAAGGTGGTTGGTGGGTTCATCCAGTAGCAGTAAGTCGGCTCGCGAAATCAAGGCTTGGGCGAGGTTAAGGCGCACTCGCCAGCCACCGGAAAAAGCTTTCACTGGCTGTTGAAATTGCGCATCAGTAAAACCAAGTCCCGCTAACAGCGATGCTGCTCGCGAAGGAGCCTCGTACGCACCGATGGTGGCAAGCTGGTCATGTAAGCGACCGATAGCATGACCGTCATCAGCTTGCTCTGCGTTTGTCAGTTGATCTTCGAGTTGGCGCAATTCCGTATCACCATCGAGTACATAGTCAAGCGCACTTCTATCTAAAGCTGGTGTTTCCTGCTTTACACTGGCGATGCGCCATTGCTGTGGCACATCACATTCGCCTTGTTCCACTTGTAACTCACCACGCAGTAAGGCAAACAATGACGATTTACCAGTGCCATTACGACCGACAATACCGACATGATGACCAGGGAAAATAGCTAAATCAGTGTTCTCGAGCAAGACGTTGCCGCCGCGCATCAGCGCCATGCCACGGATTGAAATCATGACTAACCTTGTTGTGCTTGGTGTTGATGAATGAATCTGCGACAATTATACCTGAAGCGAGACGAGGTGAATATGGCACGGACACGTAAACGTTTTATCGCTGGCGCGGAATGCCCAGCTTGTCAGGCAATGGATACGCTGATGTTGTTAATCACCGAAAATAAGCAGGGTGAACAGCTGGAGCTGGTGGAATGTGTTGCCTGTCATCATCGCTTCAGCGAACAAGACAAACAGCAACAACCTGCCACAGAGCCGACTAAAGTAGTAAAAGATGACAATGTGATCGGCATTTTTAAACCCGAATAACCGACCTGGTTGGTCAGAACACTAAAAGGGGTAAGGTATGCAAACAGATATGACGTTGGTCTTCATTGGTATATGGATAATTATCGCAACCTGGCTTTTGCAATGGGCGGTGGCCGCTGCGGTAAAAGCAAAACAGCCAGGCGCAATTCCTGGCAAAGTGCCAGAAAATATTAGCCACGATTCGCCAGTATTTCGTTGCCACCGAACCTTTATGAATACGCTCGAAAACGTACCTATGTTTCTTGCAACGGTTTTTTTAGGCCTGTTTTTGGGGCTTGAAAGTGACTGGTTCGGCTATTGGGTAATGCTGTTCGCCATTGCGCGTATCCTACACATGGCGCTTTACTATGCCATCGCGACCGAGAAAAACCCAAGCCCACGCAGCTGGTTTTTCGTATTAGGAGCGGTTGCTAACGTGGCTGTATTAGTTCAATGCGCAATGCAGCTGTGGTCATTCTAGTGGAACAATCAGATACACGCTTTTAATACTACGTTAAGCCGGCATTGTTGGCTGGAGACGAAGCGCCAAATAGCCTAAACTTAGTCATCATTTCAAAGTCATTCATCTGTTTTGAACGTTGAGGGAGTAGTCGAGCATGACCCAGCAGTACCCTATTGGAACCCCAGGGAAGCCCTGGAAAGATGCCGAGAAAAAGGCATGGTTCGAACAGCAGAGCAAACAACGTGATTATGGTAATGACGTCATTCGCCGCATCGATCATCTGCGCGAACAGTTCGATGTTGAAACCTATGGTGAATTAAATTACCACGGCCGCAGTTTCCCTTTGTTCGTCGTACGCAGTCGCAACTGGCATGTTGATCGTCCGACAGTGTTGGTGACCGGCGGTGTGCATGGTTATGAAACTAGCGGTGTGCATGGGGCTCTGTATTTTTTGGAAACGGAAGCGGTGAATCATTTATCGCGCTTTAATATTCTGGTAGCGCCCTGCATTAGTCCTTGGGGCTATGAAACCATCAACCGTTGGAATCCTGATGCGGTGGACCCAAATCGTTCCTTCGTCGAAGGTAGTCCGGCGCAAGAGACGGTGCTAATCATGAACTATTTAGTGAAACACAAAATTGCGCCAGCGGTGCACGTTGATCTGCATGAGACCACCGACACTGATAACTCGGAATTTCGTCCAGCGCTAGCCGCTCGCAATGGCACCAGCAATGACAACTGGAATATTCCTGACGGTTTTTATCTGGTTGCCGATAGCTCACGGCAAGAGCCGGAATTTCAGCGCGCAATTATTGAAACAGTGAAACCGGTAACGCATATAGCTCCGCCTGACGCCAGTGGGTGTTTAATTGGTGCACCGATGATGCAAGAAGGAGCTATTGAATATGACGCCAAGCCGCTTGGTTTATGTATGGGTATGACTGACGCGAGATTTGTCACCACCACCGAAGTTTATCCGGATAGTCCTAACACCAATCCGGTGGAGTGCATTGATGCACAAGTTGCCGCTGTACGCGGTGCACTTGAGTATGCCGCCGGTAAATGCTGAGGTGTTATTAGCCGCGTGAGTACTCAGAATAAAACTCTAACACCTGCTTGTGAGGCGGTAAGGCAATGGGTAGAGCGGGTGGTGATTGGTCTGAATTTTTGCCCGTTCGCGCACCGCGAAGTTGAACGACAAGCCATCGTCTACCGCGAGTGTGCGGCGGGCGACATAGCCGGTGCGTTGGAGGACCTCGCAGACGCGGCTCAACAGCTCGTCGCAGATGACAGTACTGAAACGACATTGTTGGTGCTAAGTAATGGCTTTGACGAATTCGATGATTATCTGGCGTTATTAGATTACGCCGATGTGTACTTGCATAAGGGAGGACTCGAAGGAACGCTGCAGATAGCAAGTTTCCATCCGCGTTATCAATTCGCTGGAACAGCTTTGGATGCTGCGAGCAACTACACTAACCGTGCACCTTATCCAGTTTTGCATTTGCTCCGCGAGGCCAGCTTGGCACGAGTGCTTAAGCGTTACCCAAATCCGGAGTCTATTCCGGAAAACAATTGTGAGGAAGCGGAGAAGCAAGGAGCTGCTTACTTCGAAGCCATTCTCGCGGAATGCCACGCGCGGTCGAAAGCGAAAGAATGAAGCAAGCTAAGCGTCGCGCGGCAGGCCTTTTTCAACCGCCCGCGTTAGCCTGAGTACCTGTTTACTGGTGGTTGCAGCTTTATTGCGTTGACGTGTCAGGGCCCAGTCTATGTGTTCATCGACCATTTCGTTTACCTCTCCTCGTTGCGCTTCCAATGCTTGGATGATCGCAGGGTCATGCGGCGCATTACCTAACGCGACAGCTAAATTGCGCTGCCAGGAGGCAAAACCAATGCGGCGAATCGGCGAACCTTCGGTGGTTTTTAAGAATGTGGGTTCGTCCCAACGCCATAGCCTTAATAATTCCGGCGCATGTAAGTCTTTTCTTGGCGCAAAGTCATCCTCGTCGGTGAGTTGCGCGTAGCGGTTCCAGGGGCAAATCAGTTGACAGTCATCACAGCCATAAATTCGGTTACCGATAAGCGGGCGGAATTCCTCTGGTATCGCCGACTTTAACTCGATAGTGAGATAGGAAATGCAGCGCCGTGCGTCCAGTTTGTAGGGTTCAACAATGGCCTGCGTTGGGCAAATGGTAATGCACGCGTTACAGGTTCCGCATTTTTCCGCGACCGGCTGATCTACGGGCAACGGCAGATTGACCAGTAATTCGCCGAGAAAAAACCAAGATCCGCCTTGCTCATCCAGCACAAGGGTATGTTTGCCAGTCCAGCCTAAACCCGCTTTGACCGCCAAAGGCCGCTCGAGGATGGGGGCGGAATCAACAAAGGGCCGGTAGTCGAGTTCAGTGCAGGCGCTTTTGATTTTTTCCCCTAACTGCTTAAGGCGCTTACGCATAAGCTTGTGATAATCGCGGCCCAAGGCATAACGGCTGATGTAGCCAAGTCGTGGATTCTTTAAGGTTTTGGCAAAACCAGCTTCTGCCGGTAAGTAATTCATCCGCACAGAAATTGCCCGGACACTGCCTTCGTGGAGTTGGTCTGGGCGCGTGCGTAGTTCAGCATGACGCTCCATGTAGTTCATTTCACCGTGCATGCCAGCGGCTAACCATTGTTGCAAGGCGTCCCGCTCTGCGCTTAAATCAAGGTCAGTAATACCGACTTTTTGAAAGCCAAGCTCGTGACCCCAACGTTTAATATCTGCAGCAAGTTGGTGGAAATCCATACGATTCGTCTTATGCTTAGGGGCAAGGGGACAAAATAACAAAAAACACAGGGAGATGCACCGATGCCGGTTAATATGCAACATCTTGTTTATCGTACCGCCCAAGTTCGAGAGCGTGAGCTTGAGGCTGCAGAATCACTTTCCGTATCTGCCGGGCAATTAATGCAACGGGCGGCGCAAAGTTGTTTAGCAGCTTTAGAACGGCAACACCCCGCACCCGCTCGGGTAATGATTTTATGTGGTGCAGGTAACAATGGCGGTGACGGTTGGGTGTTGGCGCGTTTGGCACATGCCCAAGGCTATCGCGTACAGGTGGTTGCGGCTCAGCCGAAAACGGATCTTGCTAAACAAGCCGCAGCCGCATGGGAAGATGAGCACGGTGCGGTGGAGCCACTCGAACAACTGGATCGTACCCATGTTGCGGAATATGACGTTATTGTGGATGCCATGTTGGGCACTGGTTTGAGTCGCGACCTCGATGAGCTCTACTGCCGCGCGGTTGAAACTCTGAATGATGCAAAAAATTTCCACAAGCTCTGGGTTCTCAGCATTGATTGCCCAACCGGGCTGCAGAGCGACCACGGGGTTGCTATTCCGGTCGCGGTTGAAGCCGACTACACGGTAACTATGGTGGCGCTGAAGCCTGGTTTACTCACAGCTCAGGCCGCACGTTATGTAGGCCATCTTGAGTTGGCCGAATTGGGTATTGCACCGGCTTTCCGTCAGCTTGAACAGCCGTTTGCCACGCTGATAGAGCAAGAAGAGGTCGCTCGGCACCTACCACCACGCAGTCCGAGTAGTCATAAAGGTAGTCATGGACATGTGGTGGTGGTGGGTGGTGCAGCTGGCATGTCCGGGGCGGTCGTTCTGGCCGGACGCGCCGCATTGCGCGCCGGAGCCGGTAAGGTTTCGGTGTTAACCCATCCTGATAGTCACAGCATCATTGCCAGTGCGCAACCAGAATTAATGGTATCAAGCAGCGCCGCCGATTCTGCCGCGGAAGTGACGGAGTTTATCACCCGTGCGTCAGCGGTAGTGCTGGGTCCTGGCCTAGGGGAAAGCGAATGGGGGCGGAAATTGTGTGAATGGATTCTCGCTAGCGACGTACCGGTTGTGCTGGACGCAGATGGCCTCAACTGGTTAGCGAAAAATCCCTCATGGGCGAAACGTTCAGCGCCGTTATGGATAACACCGCATCCCGGTGAGGCGGCCAGGCTGTTGAGTTGCAGTATCGCAGAGGTTGAACAGGATCGCTGGGCAGCAGTGAAACAGTTAGCGCAACGGTTTGAGGCGCAGGTGCTATTGAAAGGGCCTGGCTCATTGGTCGCACCGCCTGACTCAGCACGAATCCGTATTTGTCGTCGTGGTACACCCGCGCTCGCTGTAGGTGGTGCCGGTGATGTGTTGAGTGGCATTGCTGGTAGCCTTGTTGGTCAAGGGCTTGCCACTGAAGCAATCTTGCCCTGCGCCGCTTGGTTACACGGTGTCGCTGGAGAACACGCGGCAATTTCAGGGGAACGTGGTACACTACCGAGCGATTTAATGGAGCCGTTGCGGAAGTTAGTTAATCCATGATTGAGAAACATTTTTTTCTTGCTGATGAAGCTGCGTTACTAGCGCTGGCAAAGCGTTTGGCGATCGAGGTAGATGAAAGTAGAGGGCCCCATCAAGACGCCCTTGCGGTGTATTTGTTAGGTGAATTAGGTGCTGGTAAAACCACTTTTAGTAGAGGCTTTATCCAAGCTTTAGGGCATGAAGGTAAGGTGAAGAGTCCGACCTACACACTGGTTGAGAGTTATCAACTGGGCCGTTGGCAGGTTCATCATTTCGATTTATATCGACTGGCCGACCCTGAAGAACTTGAATTTATGGGTATTCGTGATTACCTTGACAGTAATACAATAATTCTGGCCGAGTGGCCGCAGCGCGGAGCTGGGGTCTTACCAGAGCCAGATTTGAAAATTGTCATCGATTACGTAGATACATCGCGGTCGCTGACGCTTGGTGCGCTAACAACAAGAGGTCGGGAACTTCTCGATAAACTCTAATGCAACGCTTGATCGCTGTTCTATTTACACTCGTGCTAGTGTGTTTTGCTGTACCTGCTACAGCGAAGAACACCATTGAAAACATTCGTATGTGGCCGTCTCCCGACCGCACCCGAGTGGTCTTCGATATGGGTGAGGAGCCAGTGTTCAGCTATTTCCATTTAAACCAATCACATCCGTATCGTTTGGTTGTTGATTTTCCGGAGACCGATCTCAACTTTAACATCGACCAATTTGAATCTAATTCCTTACTGGTAAAAACCATTCGCACCAGCACGGCGAAGGATGCTGGTAGTACGCGGATCGTATTGGAACTGGATAAAACCATAGAACCACAAATTCAATCACTTGGGCCGCAAGGTAACTATGGTCACCGTTTGGTGATTGATTTACCAGGGACCTCGTTAAAGCGCGATAGCACAGCACTTCGGGCAGAAGATCTACAAGAGCGCAAAGTAACCGTTGCCATTGATGCCGGGCATGGCGGTGAAGACCCCGGCTCAATAGGTCCCCGGGGAACCTATGAAAAAGATGTTGTGTTGAAAATTGCGCGGGCGCTAGCGAGCATGATCAATTCAGACCCAGCTATGCAGGCGTATCTGATTCGTTCTGATGACTACTACGTCGATGTTAATGAACGACCGCGCAAAGCGGAGCGAATCGATGCTGATTTATTTGTTTCTATTCACGCCGATGCCTTCGTTAGCCCACAACCGCGGGGCGCCTCGATTTGGGTGCTGTCAAACCGCCGGGCAAGTACAGAAATGGGGCGGTTATTAGAAAATAAAGAGCGCCTGTCTGATGTGCTTGCTGGGGTTGAACCTGCGGCCGATGAACAAGAGTTTCTGAACGAGACTCTGGTTTCAATGAGTATGGACCATGCAATGTTAAGTGGCTATGAAGCCGCGACAGAGGTTTTGGCCGAGCTGAAGCGCATCACCAAAATGCATAAAACCAAACCGCAGCATGCGAGTTTGGCGGTATTAACTTCGACAGCGATGCCTTCCATGTTGGTTGAAACTGGATTTATTTCGAACCCAACTGAAGAACAATTATTGCGTAGCAATCAGCACCAACAAAAGCTTGCTCGTGCTATTTATCAAGGCGTGCGCGGATTTTTCATGCGCCGACCACCGGATGGCACCATGTTTGCTTCGAACCGTGCTAGTCGCCATGTGGTCAGATCGGGTGAATCGTTGTCAATTCTGGCGCAACGTTACAATACCTCGGTAACAGCAATTAAAACGCGTAATAACCTGAACAGCTCGGTCATTCAAATTGGGCAGGTTCTCGAAATCCCTTCTCCTGAATAGGCGCAACCATGCCCATCCGTTTGTTACCTATTAGTTTGGCGAACCAAATCGCCGCCGGTGAAGTGATTGAACGGCCCTCATCAGTGGTAAAAGAGCTCGTTGAAAACAGCTTGGATGCTGGCGCGCTGCAGTTGGTGGTGGACATCGAAAAAGGCGGTCGTCGCCGCATCCGCATCCGTGATAATGGCAGCGGCGTCAGCAAAGACGAGCTACCACTGGCGTTGGCGCGCCATGCAACAAGTAAAATAGCATCGCTTAACGATCTGGAAGCCATTCAAAGCTTGGGATTTCGCGGTGAGGCGTTAGCGAGTATCAGCTCGGTGTCGCGCTTGACGCTCACCTCAAAACCAGCAGATCAGCAGCAGGCCTGGCGGGCCTGGGTTGAGGGACGAGATATGCAAGCAGATCTTGCGCCCGCAAGTCATCCCGATGGCACCACGGTGGACGTCGAAGATCTGTTTTTTAATACGCCAGCGCGGCGTAAGTTTTTACGCACAGATAAAACCGAGTTCAACCACATTGATGAAGTACTAAAGCGTATTGCGCTGAGCCGGTTCGATGTGCGGTTGACGTTGAACCATAACCAAAAACTGGTGCGGAATTATCCGGCGGTAACCGCAGAACATGCAGTAGAAAGGGTCGCACGGGTGATGGGCTCACAATTCACCGATCACGCAGTAGCGCTTGAGGTTGAGCATCTTGCCTTCCGCTTAAGGGGCTGGGTTGCACCGCCCCATGGCTGCCGTCATCAGGCCGACGGCCAGTATTTTTATGTGAATGGTCGCATGATGCGTGACCGCATGTTGAATCATGCGATTCGCCAAGCTTATGGCGATAGGTTGAACGATGAACGGGTACCAACCTACGTTCTCTATTTGGAACTGCCAGCAACAGATGTTGATGTTAACGTGCATCCAGCGAAACACGAAGTAAGGTTCCAGCAAGCTCGAGAGGTGCATGATTTTGTCTTGCAAAGCGTGCGCCAAGCGCTGCAGGCGAAGAGTTCGGCTACAGCGATGCCAAGTCATAGTTACCAGGCATCGACGAGCGACCTACAGCAACAAGTTGCCGAGCTACAACCACGCAATACACTGCCATTACCAGGTGTTATGGGGGGAAGCGGGGGCGCCAAGCCAATGCCTCCACCAGTATCGTCTGGCGAAGTGACAACTGCTGGAGAGTCGCCGTCGCCGATAGTGTTAACTGTTATTGATCAACGCATGGCATTGCTTAAGCATCGCGGCAGGTTGACGCTGCTGCACTTGCAGGCCATTGAGCAGGCGTATTTAGTAGCGCAACTGGAACGCCAGCACGCGACTGGATTGGCTGGACAACCATTACTTATTCCAGTCAAGTTGACCGACCAGGAAAGTCTGAAACGGCTACGTTCGATTGCAACAGAGCGACTTGCACGGTTGGGTATTTTGCTCAAACAAGAGGGGCGAACGGTAGTCGTCATGCAGGTTCCAAGCGCACTTCGGCACACGGATATCAATGTGAGCCTTGCCCGGGTGACGCGGGTGCTGAATGAACACACTGAACTACCGAGCGCATTCTGGCAATGGTTAGCACAGCAACAGCTCAGCACTAGCTACACGAAGATTCAGGCGGAACATTGGTTGGCTATTTGGCTGCAGCAGTTAGACGGAAATATGGACTATTGCTTACCCCTGGAATTACCGGAACTGCCGGAGCGGCTACGATGACAGAGCCTTATGTGATTTGTCTTTATGGGCCGACCGCCGCCGGAAAAACGGGGCTTGCTATTGAATTAAGTCAACGCCTTAATGCGGATATCGTTTCTGTCGATTCAGCACTAATTTATCGTGATATGGATATTGGTACGGCGAAGCCCACCGCGGCAGAACTCGCCAAGGCGCCACATCGGTTGATCAATATTTGCGACCCCGCCGAGCGTTACTCGGCCGCGCAGTTCGCTATTGATGCGCGGCGGGAAATCGAAGACATTCTTGCGACCGGACGCGTGCCACTGCTCGTCGGTGGCACCATGATGTACTTTAAAACCTTGCTGGAAGGTATGTCGGAATTACCTGAAGCGGATGCGCAAGTGCGTGCGCAGTTGACGGCTGAGCTGGAACAACATGGTAGCCCAGGGCTGCACAAAGAATTGCAGCGCGTCGATCCAGTCAGTGCCGCACGAATTCATCCGAATGATCCACAGCGGTTAGTTCGTGCACTAGAGGTTTATCGACTTTCCGGTAAGTCGTTAACGGAACTTAGCCAGACCAGATCAGGCGCTCTACCTTACCCAGTGGTGCAAGTGGCGGTCGCGCCGCATGAGCGAAAACTCCTGCATGATCGAATTGAATTGCGGTTCAGACAGATGTTGACCGAGGGATTTGTGGATGAGGTAAAGCAACTTCGTCAACGCGGTGATTTGCATCTTGACCTGCCGGCGCTGCGTTGTGTGGGCTATCGTCAGGTGTGGCAGTATCTTGACGGTGAGTGCGATGAAGCAACAATGGTGGATCGTGGAATTTTTGCAACGCGACAGTTAGCGAAACGACAGCTGACATGGTTGCGTAAATGGCCAGGGGTAAAATGGTTTGATAGTTTAGACGAAGAGCTATTTGCAAAGGTCTTGGACTATTGTGAGCAGGTGCCAGAAAACTTTACGCGATTCAAACCTTGAAAGAAGGTGATTTGGCCTTATAGTTAACGTGTAGAAGATCAATAACAACAAAAAAGCACATCTAGCACTGCTGGTAAATTGTACGTGTTAGACTATAGTTGAGCGGACTGGCACCTGTGGTCTGAAGTAAACTGCCGGACTCAAAACAATAAAAACAAAGGATGCAAACTAATGGCTAAAGGGCAAACATTACAAGACCCATTTTTGAACGCTTTGCGTCGGGAGCGCGTACCGGTTTCAATTTACTTGGTCAACGGCATTAAACTGCAGGGGCAGATCGAATCTTTCGACCAGTTCGTAATACTATTGAAAAATACTGTTAGCCAAATGGTTTATAAACACGCCATTTCAACTGTGGTACCCGCCCGGATTCCACAAAATTACCTCCCGCAACAAGAAGCGGGTAGTGAAGAGGCTATTGATTAATAAAAGATTCTTGAAGGAGCAGTGGTAGCTTGTTTGATAGATTTGAAAGCGGTGAACAGGCTATCCTGGTGCACGTTGATTTCCCAGTCGAGACTGACCGGGAAGACCTCCCTGAACTTAAATTACTGGTGTCGTCGGCGAGAGTAGAAACGCTGGCCGTGATTACTGCTGCACGTTCGACGCCAAGTTCGCGTTATTTTGTTGGCAGTGGTAAAGCTGAAGAGATAGCGGAGGCCGTTAAACTCTACAACGCCAACATTGTTATTTTTAATCACAGTTTATCACCGACGCAAGAGCGTAACTTAGAGAAACTGTGTCAATGCCGTGTACTTGACCGCACAGGCCTGATCCTTGATATATTTGCTCAGCGCGCTCGTACGCATGAAGGTAAGTTGCAGGTTGAACTGGCACAACTGCGCCACATTTCAACACGATTAGTGCGTGGTTGGACCCACTTGGAGCGACAAAAAGGTGGTATCGGTTTGCGCGGTCCGGGTGAAACACAGCTTGAGACTGACCGGCGGTTAATTCGTGGCCGTATTAAAAATATTTTAGGACGCCTTGAGAAGGTGCAAAAGCAACGCCAGCAGGGGCGTCGAGCGCGTCAGCGCGCCGAGATACCGACGGTATCGCTAGTGGGTTATACTAATGCTGGTAAATCGACCTTGTTTAACCGCGTTACAGAGTCCAAGGTTTATGCGGCGGATCAATTGTTCGCGACTCTGGATCCAACCCTTCGTAAAATTGAACTGGAAGATGTTGGTGTAGTTATTTTAGCCGATACGGTAGGCTTTATTCGCCATTTGCCACATGAACTTGTTGCGGCATTCAAGGCGACACTACAAGAGACGCAAGATGCAGATCTTTTGCTGCATGTTATCGATATAAGCGATGAACGCCAGCAAGAAAATGTGGAGCAGGTGACCGAAGTACTGGAAGAAATAGGTGCTGACGAAGTCCCGCAGTTGTTAATTTGTAATAAAATCGATCAGCTTGCAGATGGCAATGCGCGCATCGATTATGACGATAATGAACGACCGATTCGAGTATGGCTGTCAGCACAGACAGGCGACGGCATCGAGTTACTTGAACAAGCATTAGTGCAGCGCCTGCGACCTGAAATGGTTAATTTAGCGTTGCGCATACCGCCGTCAATGGGTAAGTTACGCGGGCGTTTATACGCTATGAATAGCGTGACCGATGAAGAATCCTGTGACGACGGAGTGATGGCATTAAAAATACGAATGTCAGCAGTCGATTGGCGCCGATTGTGTAAACAAGTTGCCGAAGAGTATGGCGATAGTTTGCAAGGCTTTGTAGAATAGGTACCAACGAGAACGTAATTACACCTTAAATTCGATCCAAATTTGGAGTAGTCAATGGCCTGGAATCAACCGGGAAACGGTAATAATAACGACCGTGATCCATGGAAAAATCAAGGTGGTCGCGACCAAGGTCCTCCTGACCTTGATGAAGCGGTCAAAAATTTATTAGGTAAACTTGGCTTTGGTGGCAAAGGCAAGAAAGGCGGTG
Source organism: Pseudidiomarina xizangensis (assembly GCF_052541995.1). Lineage (NCBI taxonomy): Bacteria > Pseudomonadati > Pseudomonadota > Gammaproteobacteria > Alteromonadales > Idiomarinaceae > Pseudidiomarina > Pseudidiomarina xizangensis. The sequence continues at coordinate 1,400,724 of NZ_JBOBQA010000001.1, read as the reverse complement.
GTAAATCGAGCGGTGGCGGTTTCCCAGGCAAAAGCGTCGGTATCATCGCGGTGCTTTTGGTTGTGGTATGGTTCATCGCTGGCTTCTACACGGTGAAAGAAGCAGAACGTGGAGTTGTGCTACGCTTTGGTAACTTTTACAACTTGGTCGAGTCAGGTCTTCATTGGCGTCCGATTTTTGTTGATAGTGTGGAAACCGTCGATGTTAGCAATATTCGCCAGTTCCAATCTGAAGGCTTCATGCTGACACAAGACGAAAATGTCGTGCATGTTGAGCTTGATGTTCAGTACCGAGTGATCAATCCGCGTGATTATTTGTTCGCAGTAGAAGACGCAGATCGCAGCTTGGCTCAAGCAACTGATAGCGCATTACGTTATGTCGTGGGTCATACCACCATGGACGAAGTGCTTACTGTTGGACGGGAAAATGTTCGAGCTAATACTTTAGAGCTGTTAGAGAACATTACTGCTCCATACCAACTCGGTATTCAAATTGTTGACATTAACCTGTTGCCAGCACGTCCGCCTGAGGCGGTGAAAGACGCATTTGACGATGCGATCGCTGCACAAGAGGATCAGCAACGCTTTATTCGTGAAGCCGAAGCCTATGCGCGTGAACGTGAGCCAACCGCTCGTGGTCAAGTGCGTCGTATTCTGCAGGAAGCGCAAGCTTATCGTGAGCAGCAAATCTTGAAGGCGCAGGGTGAAATCGCGCGGTTCAACGAATTACTGCCGCAGTATCAAGCTGCACCGCGGGTAACTCGAGAGCGTCTATATATCGAAACGGTCGAGAAAATCTACTCAGAAACCGCGAAGGTTATGCTTGATGTAGAAGGCAGTAATAACATGATGTATTTACCGCTAGATAAGATTCTTGAGAAGCAGCGCCGCAGCATGAGTACGAGCGGTATGGAAGCTGCCGATGGGCAAAGCCAGAATTCGACCTCGAATAGCGGTCAAAACAGCACTCAAGGCACGACAACAAACTCAACGGGCCGCACTAGCGACCGTTACAATGGAGGTCGGGGCTAAAACATGAAAAATTTAATTGCAGTATTAGTTATTATCGCCGCCTTGTTAGGGTTTTCATCATTATTTGTGGTGAAGGAAGGGCAACGTGCAATCGTTATCCAATTCGGTAAAGTTCAGCGTGAGGCAGACACTGGTATGCCATCGGTTTACCAACCAGGTTTGCATTTTAAGCTGCCTTTTATCGAGCAGGTTAAACGCTTAGATGCACGCTTTAAGACACTTGATGGTGATCCTGACCGCTTTATCACTAGCGAGAAAAAAGACCTTATCGTTGATACCTATGTGAAATGGCGTATCTCAGACTTTGCGACCTACTACCTGTCGACTAACGGTGGTAATCAAATGCAAGCTGAAGCGTTGCTTACGCGTCGGGTAAACAGTGGTTTGCGTGCTGAGTTTGGTAGTCGCACGATTAAGGAAATCGTATCTGGTGAGCGCGATAACCTGATGCGTGAAGCCTTGATCCGCGGTGCTGATAGCGCTCAGGAACTGGGTATTGAAGTTATCGACGTACGGGTAATGCAAATTAACTTGCCGGCCGAAGTCAGCCAATCAATCTTCCAGCGTATGCGTGCCGAACGTCAGGCGGTGGCGATGGAGCACCGTTCTGAAGGTCGTGAACAAGCTGAGTTTATTCGCGCGGATGTTGACGCTCGTGTGACGGTCATGCTGGCAGATGCGACACGTGAATCACGTGAACTTCGTGGTGAAGGTGATGCAGAAGCAGCTGGCATTTATGCTAAAGCGTATCAACAAGATCCCGAGTTCTTCTCGTTTATCCGTAGCTTGCAGGCTTATCAGAAAAGCTTCGAGCGTGGCAATGACGTGTTAGTGCTCGAGCCCGACAGCGACTTCTTCAAATACTTGAAGAGTATGTCAGGTAACTAAACAAAAAAGCCGGCTCGCGCCGGCTTTTTTTATAACCCCGCTATTCGCTGTTCGCTGTTCGTTGAAAACGTTATAGTGTTTATCAGACAGCTAACAGCGAATAGCGAACAACGTATTATGAGTTACAAAAAACATTATCAGCACTTTCTTAATCAGCATCCAGGCAAGTTGCACTGTGCGCCCCATAGTCACCACTATTGGCCTGATGTAACGCGGCAGGCACAGTTGGATTATTGGGACGACAGTGCGAAAGGTGTGGACCATAAATGGGATACCATTTTCGGCGAGCGTATTCCGGCGGTACAACAACACTTAGCTAAGCTACTCGACCATCCCGCGCCCGGGCAGTTCGTCTTCGCGCAGAATACCCATGAGCTGCTGTATCGCGTGATCAGTTGCTTTGATCCCCAACAGCCGTTGCGAATTTTAACCACCGATGGCGAGTTCCATAGCTTTTCACGCCAGGTGAGGCGCCTTGAAGAACGCACGAACGTTGTTGTTGAACGTATTGCATGTGAACCCTACGATGACTTTGCGTCACGTTGGGAAACCGCATTAAAAGCTCAGTCTTATGATTTAGTCTTTATTAGCCAAGTGTTTTTTAATTCAGGCATCGTGGCGCCGGCGGTGGATACCTGGCTAGGGCTAGTGCCAGAATCTACGGTGGTGATGATTGACGGTTATCATGGTTGCGGCGCGTTGCCGACCCGTTTGCGTGATATCGCCGATCGCGTTTTTTATGTCGCGGGGAGTTATAAATATTTACAGGCGGGTGAGGGCTGTTGCTTTATGACTGTGCCATGCAACTGCGATCTCCGTCCGGAGTACACTGGGTGGTTCGCTGATTTTGCCAATTTAACAAAACCGCAGCAGGGGCAAATTGACTACGCTGATGATGGCTTACGCTTTGCTGGTGCAACCATGGATTTCACTGCACTGTATCGACTGGAGACAGTTCTGGACTGGTGGCAACGCGATGCTATTACGGTTGAGAAAATGCATGGTTATGTGCAAAATTTGCAGCGCCGATTTTTGCAAGTTATTGACGAACTGAAGCATCCATTACTTCATCGCGGCGCGCTGTTAGCGCATAACTTAGCGCAACATGGACATTTCCTCACCTTTGAACTGGCAACGGCAGAGCAGGTCGTTCAGTTAGCGACGGCGTTGCGTGATGCTGGAGTCGAGACGGACTATCGAGGACGGCGCTTGCGCTTCGGCTTTGCGCTGTATCATGATGCAGACGATTACCAACAATTGAAAAAAGCCTTCGCTGTGCGCTGAACGGGCTACCGAAGGAGGCGAATTCCTGTTAAAATCGCCGCCTGTTTTTTCAACAGTAAAGCTGGTGACACGTATCATGGGTAAAAACGTCGTAATTCTCGGCACGCAATGGGGTGACGAAGGTAAAGGTAAGATCGTTGATTTACTTACCAACAAGGCTTCGTTAGCCGTTCGCTATCAAGGTGGCCACAATGCTGGTCATACCTTGGTGATCGATGGCGAAAAAACCGTTCTACATTTAATTCCATCGGCCATTTTGCGTGAGAATGTAAAGTGCGTAATTGGTAATGGCGTGGTGTTGTCGCCAGAAGCATTGATGGAAGAAATAGCGATGCTGGAAAAACGCAACGTACCAGTGCGTGAACGCTTATTGATCAGCGAAGCCTGCCCGCTTATTTTGCCGTATCACATTGCGCTTGACCAAGCTCGCGAAAAAGCTCGTGGTAACAAAGCTATAGGCACAACAGGCCGGGGCATTGGTCCTGCATACGAAGATAAAGTTGCACGTCGCGGTCTACGGGTAGGCGATTTGTTCAATTTTGCCCGCTTTGAAGAAAAATTACGTGAAGTTGTCGAGTTCCATAACTTTACCTTGACCAACTACTACAAAGTCGAGGCCGTCGACGTCGAACAGGTACTTGCGTATTGCAAAGAAGTGAGTCAGCAGCTGCAAGGTATGGTGGCAGATATTCCATCGTTACTTGATGATGCGCGTAAAGCCGGTGAAAATATTATGTTTGAGGGTGCACAGGGCACCCTGCTTGATATCGACCACGGGACCTACCCGTACGTAACCTCATCGAACACAACGGCCGGTGGCGTTTCCACAGGCGCCGGATTTGGTCCGCGTTATATCGATTATGTGTTGGGCATTGTCAAAGCTTACACGACCCGTGTAGGCAGTGGCCCGTTCCCTACGGAACTTGATTGCGAAGTAGGGCAACACTTAGGTGTTAAAGGTCATGAGTTTGGTGCTACCACTGGCCGCAAACGTCGTACCGGTTGGTTTGATGCTGTTGCGGCACGCCGTGCAGTGCAGTTGAACTCGGTAAGTGGTTTTTGTTTGACCAAACTGGATGTGCTCGATGGCTTAGAAGAATTGAAAATTTGTATTGGCTACAAACTCCCAGATGGTAGTATTACTGAGTATCCACCCATGGCAGCGGAAGATTACGATACGGTCGAACCGGTATACGAATCGATGCCAGGTTGGAATGACAGCACAGTAGGTATTACTGAGCACAAAGATTTACCGACAGCAGCGCTTGCATATATCAAGCGTATTGAAGCACTGACTGGTGTTCCTGTGGATATTATTTCAACAGGCCCAGACCGCACTGAAACGATTATTTTGCGCCATCCGTTCGCAAATTAACCAATCAGTTGCGGAATAGTAAAAAAATCGGCATTTCCTATTGCATCATCAAAATCGATACAATAGAATGCGCTCCACCTAACCGGGGTGCCGGCATAGCTCAGTTGGTAGAGCAACTGACTTGTAATCAGTAGGTCCCGAGTTCGACTCTTGGTGCCGGCACCAACTCAAAATTTGTTCGGAGGGGTTCCCGAGTGGCCAAAGGGATCAGACTGTAAATCTGACGGCTCAGCCTTCGCAGGTTCGAATCCTGCCCCCTCCACCAATTTGCATTTCTAAAGAATGCGGTGAGTCCCGAATGGTTTGAGGTGGCCCGATTCTAGGCATGCGGGTATCGTATAATGGCTATTACCTCAGCCTTCCAAGCTGATGATGTGGGTTCGATTCCCACTACCCGCTCCACATAATCTGTCGTGCTGATATAGCTCAGTTGGTAGAGCGCACCCTTGGTAAGGGTGAGGTCGGCGGTTCGAATCCGCCTATCAGCACCATTTCTTCGGTCCATCCCCTCAGGCATTCACTCGGTTGCGTAATTAATTTATTCTATTAGGTGTTTAACCACCGTACGTTGTCTAAAGAGAGGCTGTCATGTCAAAAGAAAAATTTGAACGTTCGAAACCGCATGTGAACGTCGGTACAATCGGCCACGTTGACCATGGTAAAACTACTCTGACTGCTGCCATTACAACAGTATTGGCAAAAACTTACGGTGGCGCCGCGAAAGACTTTGCAGCCATCGATAACGCGCCAGAAGAGAAAGCGCGTGGTATCACCATCTCAACGTCACACGTTGAGTATGATACGCCAGTGCGTCACTACGCACACGTTGACTGCCCAGGACACGCTGACTATGTGAAAAACATGATCACCGGTGCTGCGCAGATGGACGGCGCGATCTTGGTTGTAGCAGCGACCGATGGGCCAATGCCACAAACACGTGAGCACATCTTGTTGTCACGTCAAGTAGGCGTTCCATTCATCGTAGTCTTCATGAACAAATGTGACATGGTAGACGACGAAGAGCTGTTAGAGCTGGTTGAGATGGAAGTTCGTGAACTTCTTTCAGAATACGATTTCCCAGGTGACGACTTGCCAGTGATCCAAGGTTCAGCGCTGAAAGCGTTGGAAGGCGAAGAGCAGTGGGAAGCGAAGATCATCGAACTGGCAGAAGCGCTGGATTCTTACATTCCAGAGCCAGAGCGTGATATCGATAAGCCGTTCATCATGCCAATCGAAGACGTATTCTCAATCTCAGGCCGTGGTACGGTAGTCACCGGTCGTGTAGAGCGTGGTATCGTTCGCACGGGTGACGAAGTTGAAATCGTAGGTATCAAAGACACCACGAAGACTATCGTAACGGGTGTTGAGATGTTCCGTAAGTTGCTTGACGAAGGTCGTGCAGGTGAGAACATCGGCGCGTTGTTGCGTGGTACTAAGCGTGACGAAATCCAACGTGGTCAGGTATTGGCGAAGCCAGGTTCAATCACTCCGCACACCAAGTTCGAAGCGGAAGTTTACGTATTGAACAAAGAAGAAGGTGGCCGTCATACGCCATTCTTCAAAGGCTACCGTCCACAGTTCTACTTCCGTACCACTGACGTAACTGGTGCAGTACAGTTGCCAGAAGGCGTAGAAATGGTCATGCCAGGCGACAACCTGAAGTTTGTTGTTGAGCTGATCCACCCAATCGCGATGGACGAAGGTTTACGCTTCGCAATCCGTGAAGGTGGCCGTACAGTCGGCGCCGGCGTAGTATCGAAAATCATCGATTAATACGCTGGGTAGCCCGTAGTTTTACTACGGGTCCAGTTTGAAAAGGGAGCTTCGGCTCCCTTTTTTAATGGGCAAAGCAAAGAGCGCTGTTGGCTATTCGCTGTTGGTTGTTGGTTTAAAGCCGAGACAAGAGACAAACATCGCTGTTGTTTTATATCACTCTTGTTTTACAGCGCTTGATCGGTATAATACAGCGTCCATTTTCCGATGAACAAATCGGGGAATTTTAGGGGTGTAGTTCCAATTGGTAGAACAGCGGTCTCCAAAACCGACGGTTGGGGGTTCGAATCCCTCCACCCCTGCCAACATTTGGCTGTTTGCTATTCGCTATTTGCTGTTAGTTTAAACCAACAGCGAACAGCAAACAGCAAACATCAGTTTTTATTAATTTAGGATTGAATAATGAGTGCAACTTCCGAAACGCAAAGCAGTTCTTTCGATAGCATCAAGTGGATTGTCGCTATCGCGCTTTTGGCTGCAGCTGTGCTGGGCAACTACTATTATGGCGAAACAGTTTCTGTATTGTATCGTGCGATTGCGGTTGTCTTGTTAGTTGCGGTAGCCGGTATTGTCGCGGGCATGACTGGTAAAGGTCGTCGTTTCCGTAGCTTCGCAAAAGAAAGTCGCACCGAAGTACGCCGTGTTGTATGGCCAAGTCGCCAGGAAGCCACTCAAACCACCATCATCGTGGTCATCGCAACAGCGGTCGTAGCATTGATTCTATGGGGTATGGATGCCATTCTAGTACGTGTTGTTGGCTTTTTCACCGGACTGGAGTTTTAAATAATGAGCGATAAAAAACGCTGGTACGTTGTGCAAGCATTTTCTGGTTACGAAGGTCGCGTCGCGACTTCGTTACGCGAGTACATCAAAATGCACGGCATGGAAGAGAAGTTTGGTGAAGTGCTGGTACCAACCGAAGAAGTGGTTGAAATGAAAGCTGGTCAGCGCCGCAAGAGCGAGCGCAAATTCTTCCCTGGCTACGTATTGGTCGAAATGATCATGGACGAAGAAACTTGGCACCTGGTGAAAAGCATTCCACGCGTACTCGGCTTCATTGGCGGTAAACAAGATCGCCCAGCAGCCATCTCGCAAAAAGAAGCCGATGCTATTCTGAACCGCTTGCAAGAGTCGGTTGACAAGCCAAGGCCGAAAACCTTATTTGAACCGGGTGAAGTAGTGCGTGTCAACGATGGGCCATTCGCGGATTTCAACGGTACGGTAGAAAGCGTTGATTACGAAAAGAGCCGCTTAACTGTGTCGGTATCAATTTTCGGCCGCGCGACTCCAGTAGAACTCGAGTTCGCCCAAGTCGAAAAAGCCTAGACCCCCAAGAGCGCTGTTAGCTATTTGCTATTCGCTGTTTGTTGAATGGCAAGATAAATAACGAACATCGCTCTTGCTGTTATGTATTGCATTAGGGTGCGAATACAGCTATACTTCGCGTCCTTTTTTCCGTAGGGGAGCCGTTTGAGTAAGTCACCCCTTGGTTTTCGAAATCAGTTGCTGATAGCGGAAATTGAAGACTTACAAGGCGTTAGACCCAAACCAAGAGGTAAAGAACATGGCTAAAAAAGTAAGTGCTATCATCAAGCTGCAAGTTGCAGCTGGTGCAGCTAACCCGTCGCCTCCTGTTGGTCCAGCACTTGGTCAACACGGTGTGAACATCATGGAATTCTGTAAAGCGTTCAACGCGGCAACTGACCAGCTTGAAAAAGGCGCGCCAGTTCCTGTTGAAATTACAGTATTTGAAGATCGTTCTTTCACGTTTATCACTAAGACACCTCCAGCGGCCTTCTTGTTGAAGAAAGCAGCAGGTATCAAGAGTGGTTCAGGTCGTCCTAATACTGAGAAAGTGGGTACAGTTACCCGTGCTCAGCTAGAAGATATTGCCAAGGTAAAAGAGCCAGACTTAACAGCGGCTGACCTTGATGCAGCAGTACGTACTATCGCCGGCTCTGCTCGTGCGATGGGCCTGAATGTGGAGGGTCTGTAAGATGGCTAAATTAAGCAAGCGCGCTCGCCTAATTGCTGAAAAAGTTGAAGCTCGTGATTATGAAATCAACGAAGCGATCAGCCTATTGAAAGAATTAGGAACTGCAAAATTCAAAGAAAGCGTTGATGTTTCAGTAAACCTCGGCATCGACGCTCGTAAATCCGACCAAAACGTACGTGGTGCAACTGTACTGCCAAACGGTACTGGTCGTGATGTTCGCGTCGCAGTGTTTACTAGCGGCGCAAACGTAGAAAAAGCTAAAGCAGCTGGTGCGGATCTAGTGGGTATGGAAGATCTTGCTGAGCTAGTAAAGAAAGGCGAAATGAACTTTGATGTTGTTGTCGCCTCACCTGATGCAATGCGTGTTGTTGGCCAATTAGGTCAAATCTTAGGCCCACGTGGCCTGATGCCAAACCCGAAAACGGGCACGGTAACACCTGACGTTGCAACTGCCGTACAAAACGCGAAAGCGGGTCAGATTCGTTATCGTAACGATAAAGCGGGTATCATCCATGCGACTATCGGTAAAGTTGATTTTGATAACGACAAACTGAAAGAAAACTTAGAATCGTTATTGGCTGCGTTGAAGAAAGCAAAACCTTCTTCAGCAAAAGGTCAGTACATTAAGAAAATAAGCTTGTCGACGACTATGGGCGCTGGCGTTGCCATTGACCAAGGTTCGTTGGATAACAGCAAGTAAAGGTTTGTGGGTTGGGGTCGCCACTTCAGTGTAATAGCTAAGTGAATGTGGCTCCCGTCCAAGACCGCAGGTGTCTCGCGGTAGTTTCTGAGAAGAAACGATAGCGACACTTAATTTCCTGCGCAGATGGTGTAATCCGGCTCAGACTCTCTGGGTAAGAGATTCACCGTGACAACGTGGTAGATGCAATTCCGGTCTACCAATTTGTAACGATAGTCCGCGGCTTTGCCAAGGACTAAAAGAAGAGGTGATGTCAGTGGCACTAGGTTTAGCAGCAAAAAAAGCAATCGTTAAAGAAGTTAGCGAAGTTGCTTCAAACGCTCTATCCGTCGCTGTTGCTGAGTATCGCGGAATGGAAGTTGCGGACATGACCGTCCTGCGCCGTCAAGCTCGTGAACAAGGTGTATATCTGAAGGTTATTCGGAATACTCTTGCGAAACGTGCTTTTGAAGGTACGCAGTTTGCGGACATGGACGAAGTACTTAAGGGCCCACTTGTTTACGGCTTTTCTTTGGATGCACCAGGCGCTTCAGCGCGTCTTTTCAAAGATTTCAGCAAAAACAATAAGCACCTGAAAGTGACTGCACTACATATCGGTAACGGTGTGATGGGTGCAGACAAGCTTGATGCAGTTGCATCACTTCCGACGCGTGACGAAGCATTGGCGAAATTGCTAGCCACCTTCAAAGCACCTGTTAGTAAGTTCGTTCGTACAGTTAACGAAGTGCCTACTAAGTTTGTGCGTGTGTTGGCGGCAATTAAAGACGCTAAATAGAAGCGGTTTAATTAACCAATTTTTTGTAATTTTTAACCCAGGAGTTTAGAGTTATGGCTCTTACTAAAGATGATATTTTGAATGCAATCGCTGAAATGCCAGTTATGGAACTGGTTGAGTTGATTGAAGCTGCAGAAGAAAAATTCGGCGTTGACGCATCTGCTGCTGTTGCAGTAGCTGCTGGTCCAGCTGCCGCAACTGAAGCTGCAGAAGAGCAAACTGAATTTGACGTAGTGTTGAAAGCAGCTGGTTCAAACAAAGTTAGCGCTATCAAAGCAGTTCGTAGCGCAACTGGTCTTGGCCTGAAAGAAGCGAAAGCTATGGTTGAGTCTGCACCTGTTGCCGTTAAAGAAGGCATCAGCAAAGACGACGCTGAAGCACTGAAGAAGCAGCTTGAAGAAGCTGGTGCAGAAGTTGAAGTTAAGTAAGCAACTGCATAGAAAAAACTTGGCCGTTTAGGCCTGGGCCTGGTGACTTTTTGAGTCACCAGGCTTTTTGCGCTGTTAAGCATGTATCATTTTTGCCCGTTATTGGGATACATGCTCGCGGTGACAAAAACGGGAACGACAAGCCGTAACAAGCTTGTTTTTAACCATCGACTCCCCGGTGGTTAGGGTCATCAATCAGCTAGCTGAGGAACCCCATGGCGTACTCCTACTCTGAGAAAAAACGTATTCGCAAGGATTTTGGTAAGCGGCCTCATGTACTTGAAGTGCCTTACCTGCTGTCAATCCAATTAGATTCATTTAAAAAATTCATTGAGCTGGATCCAGAAGGCAACAACGGTCTGGAAGCAGCTTTTAGCTCAGTATTCCCTATTACCGCTTATTCAGGTAATTCGGAATTACAATATGTGAGCTATCGTCTTGGTGAACCGGTGTTTGACGTTCAAGAATGTCAAATTCGGGGTATCACCTATTCTGCTCCTTTGCGAGTAAAACTGCGTTTGGTTCTTTATGATAAAGAAGCAGCCGCAGGAACCGTTAAAGATATGCGCGAGCAAGAAGTGTACATGGGTGAAATTCCACTCATGACCGAGAATGGTACTTTTGTAATTAACGGTACCGAGCGCGTTATCGTTTCTCAGTTACACCGTTCGCCGGGCGTGTTCTTTGACCATGACAAGGGTAAAACCCATTCGTCAGGCAAAGTACTCTACAACGCACGTGTAATTCCTTACCGTGGTTCGTGGTTAGATTTTGAATTTGACCCGAAAGACAACGTATTCGTGCGTATTGACCGCCGTCGTAAATTACCGGCGTCGATCATTTTGCGTGCCTTGGAATACAGTACTGAAGAGATCCTTGAGATGTTCTTCGATACCACGTACTTCCAGTTCCGTGGTAAGAAAGTATTTATGCAGTTAGTGCCAGAGCGTTTGCGTGGCGAGACTGCGAAGTTTGATATTAAAAACGACGATGGCGAAGTGATCGTTGATAAAGGGCGTCGTATTACTGCACGTCATATCAAACAGATCGAAAGCTTGAATCAGCCAGAAATGGAAGTTCCATTAGAATACCTGGTTGGCAAAGTGCTAGCAAAAGGATACGTCAATAAGAAGACCGGCGAAGTTGTAGCTGAGGCTAATGCAGAGTTGACCCTTGAATTATTGGCCGAGTTACGTGAAGCAGGCTTCAAGAAATTTGAAACCTTGTTCGTGAACGACCTCGATCATGGCCCGTACATGAGCGAAACTTTGCGTATCGATCCAAGCAGCAATCGTATGGAAGCTTTGGTCGAAATCTATCGGATGATGCGCCCAGGCGAGCCACCGACAAAAGAAGCGGCGGAATCATTGTTCGAGAATTTGTTCTTCAATGAAGACCGTTATGACTTGTCAGCGGTCGGTCGCATGAAGTTCAATCGTCGTTTGAGTCGTGATGACTTGACGGGTTCGGGTACCCTAGCCAAAGAAGACATCGTTGAAGTCATGCGTAAGCTGATTGAAATTCGTAACGGTATCGATGAAGTGGATGATATTGATCACTTGGGTAACCGTCGTATTCGTTCAGTTGGCGAAATGGCTGAAAACCAATTCCGTGTTGGTCTGGTGCGTGTGGAGCGTGCAGTTAAAGAACGTCTAAGTCTAGGCGATCTCGATGCGATAATGCCGCAAGACTTGATCAACGCGAAACCGATCAGTGCCGCGGTGAAAGAGTTCTTTGGCTCGAGCCAGTTGTCGCAGTTTATGGACCAAAACAACCCGTTGTCAGAAGTTACGCATAAACGTCGTATTTCTGCCTTAGGTCCGGGTGGTTTGACCCGTGAACGTGCCGGCTTCGAAGTCCGTGACGTTCACCCAACGCACTATGGTCGTGTTTGTCCGATCGAGACCCCTGAAGGTCCGAACATCGGTTTGATTAACTCGTTATCTACCTTTGCACGTACCAATGAGTATGGTTTCCTTGAGACTCCTTACCGTCGGATCGACAATGGCGTAGTGACTGACGACGTTGATTACTTATCAGCGATCGAAGAAGGTCAATACGTGATTGCTCAGGCAAACGTGGTGTTGAACGACAACGGAGAATTGGTTGATGACTTGGTTCCTTGTCGTCACAAGAACGAATTCACCTTAATGTCAAAAGAACAAGTTCAATATATGGACGTCGCGCCACAACAGATCGTATCGATCGCGGCGAGCTTGATTCCATTCCTTGAACACGATGATGCTAACCGAGCCTTGATGGGTTCGAACATGCAACGCCAAGCCGTACCAACGCTGCGTGCTGACAAGCCGCTAGTAGGTACAGGTATTGAGCGCACCGTGGCCGTTGACTCAGGTGTAACTGTAGTCGCGAAACGTGGTGGTGTGGTCGATAAAGTCGATGCGAGTCGCATTGTGGTAAAAGTTAACGAAGAAGAGATGGTGCCCGGTGAAGCCGGCATCGATATCTATAACCTTGTTAAGTACACCCGTTCGAACCAGAACACTTGCATTAACCAAACCCCAACAGTCAATGTTGGTGAGCCAGTTATGCGTGGTGACGTTCTGGGCGATGGTCCGTCAACGGACATGGGTGAACTGGCATTAGGTCAGAACTTGCGCGTCGCATTTATGCCGTGGAATGGTTACAACTTCGAGGATTCAATCTTGATCTCGGAGCGAGTGGTAGAAGAAGACCGCTTAACCACCATTCATATTCAAGAACTGAACTGTGTTGCTCGTGATACCAAACTGGGTGCGGAAGAGATCTCTTCGGATATTCCAAACGTCGGTGAATCAGCACTGAACAAACTTGATGAGTCAGGGGTTGTTTACGTCGGTGCTGAAGTTAACGGTGGCGATATTCTGGTCGGTAAAGTTACGCCAAAAGGTGAAACCCAACTGACACCAGAAGAGAAACTGTTGCGAGCTATTTTTGGTGAGAAAGCGTCGGACGTAAAAGACAGTTCACTACGGGTGCCAAATGGTGTCACGGGTACTGTCATCGACGTGCAAGTTTTCACGCGTGATGGCGTTGAGAAAGATAAACGCGCACTTGATATCGAAAGCATGCAGTTGGAACAGGTCAAAAAAGACTTAACCGACGAATTCAAGATTCTTGAGCGTGGTATCTACGAGCGTGCCCGTAGCCTGTTGCTGGCCAACGGTTTTGATGAATCAAAACTTGCCGGCCTTGAACAAAGCAAATGGTTGACGCAGAACTTGAAGAAAGAAGACGCACAGTTACAGCTTGAGCAAATTGCTCAACAGTACGAAGAACTGCGCACTGATTTTGATAACAAGTTTGAAAACAAGCGTCGTAAGATCACTCAAGGTGATGACCTCGCGCCAGGCGTTTTGAAGATTGTTAAGGTTTACCTCGCGGTTCGCCGTCGCATTCAGCCAGGCGATAAGCTTGCTGGTCGTCACGGTAACAAAGGTGTTATTTCAACCATCCAACCGGTTGAAGATATGCCTTACGACGCTGATGGTAATCCGGTCGATATCGTACTTAACCCGTTGGGCGTACCGTCGCGTATGAACATCGGTCAGATCCTTGAAACCCACTTAGGTTTTGCGGCTCGCGGTATCGGTACCAAGATCGAAAAAATGATGAAGCAGCAGGCGAAAGTAGCTGAAATGCGTGAGTTCTTACAAAAGGTCTATGACCTTGGTTCGACACGCCAAGACGTGGATATCAGCGAGTTTAGCGATGACGAAGTTATGCGTCTTGCGACCAACCTGAAGAAAGGTCTACCGACGGCTACGCCAGTATTTGATGGTGCTGTAGAAAGTGAAATTAAAGAACTCCTGAAACTGGGTGATTTGCCAGAGTCTGGCCAAATTACCTTGTATGACGGACGTACTGGTGAACGCTTTGAGCGTGATGTAACCGTCGGTTACATGTACATGTTGAAACTTAACCACTTGGTTGATGACAAGATGCACGCACGTTCTACCGGTTCGTACAGCTTGGTTACCCAACAGCCGTTGGGTGGTAAAGCGCAGTTCGGTGGCCAGCGCTTCGGTGAGATGGAAGTTTGGGCATTGGAAGCATACGGTGCTGCGTACACCTTGCAAGAAATGTTGACGGTGAAGTCGGACGACGTAAACGGTCGTACGAAGATGTACAAAAATATCGTCGATAACGACTTGCGAATGGAAGCAGGTATGCCGGAGTCCTTCAACGTATTGCTGAAGGAAATCCGCTCACTCGGTATCAACATTGAGTTGGACCAAGACTGAGACCACACCGGACGCTAATTGCCAGGAGATAAATCGTGAAAGACTTATTAAAGTTTTTAAAACCGTTAAACCAGACTGAAGAGTTCGATGCGATTCGCATCGGACTTGCTTCTCCGGACATGATCCGTAGCTGGTCTTTCGGTGAAGTGAAAAAGCCAGAAACGATCAACTATCGTACGTTCAAGCCTGAACGCGATGGTTTGTTCTGTGCGCGCATTTTTGGCCCGGTAAAAGACTATGAGTGTTTGTGCGGTAAGTACAAACGCTTGAAGCACCGTGGCGTAATCTGTGAGAAGTGTGGCGTTGAAGTCACACTGACTAAGGTTCGTCGTGAGCGCATGGGTCACATCGAATTAGCTAGCCCAGTTGCGCACATCTGGTTCTTGAAATCATTACCAAGCCGTATCGGCTTGATGCTAGATATGACCTTGCGTGATATCGAGCGGGTATTGTATTTCGAATCTTATGTCGTTACCGAAGGCGGGATGACTACGCTTGAGCGTGGCCAGATCCTCACTGAAGATGAGTATCTTGACTCGCTAGAAGAAAATGGCGACGAATTCGAAGCCAAAATGGGTGCCGAAGCGGTACTCAGCTTGTTGAAGCATATTGATATCGAAGCCGATATCAAAACCTTGCGTGAAGAGTTACCTGAAACCAATTCAGAAACCAAGCGGAAGAAAATCAGCAAACGTTTGAAGTTGCTCGAATCATTCCACAACTCTGGTAACAAGCCTGAGTGGATGATTTTGAAAGTGCTGCCGGTATTGCCACCAGACTTACGTCCGTTGGTACCACTTGATGGTGGCCGCTTTGCAACCTCAGATTTGAACGATTTGTATCGCCGTGTCATCAACCGTAACAACCGTTTGAAGCGTTTGTTGGACTTGGCGGCACCAGACATCATCGTGCGCAATGAAAAGCGTATGCTGCAAGAAGCTGTGGATGCACTGCTAGATAACGGTCGTCGCGGTCGTGCAATTACTGGCACCAACAAGCGTCCATTGAAGTCACTTGCAGATATGATCAAAGGTAAGCAAGGTCGTTTCCGTCAAAACCTATTGGGTAAACGTGTCGACTACTCAGGCCGTTCAGTAATCACTGTTGGTCCTAAGTTACGTTTGCACCAGTGTGGTCTACCGAAGAAAATGGCGTTGGAATTGTTCAAGCCATTTATCTACGGCAAGCTTGAAGGACGTGGTTTAGCGACCACCATTAAAGCTGCGAAGAAAATGGTAGAGCGCGAAATCCCAGAAGTATGGGACGTGCTTGACGAAGTGATCAAAGAGCACCCTGTGATGCTAAACCGTGCACCAACTTTGCACCGTTTGGGTATCCAGGCGTTCGAACCAGTACTGATCGAAGGTAAAGCGATTCAGTTGCACCCATTGGTGTGTGCGGCTTACAACGCCGACTTCGATGGTGACCAAATGGCCGTTCACCTGCCGTTGACTCTAGAAGCACAGCTGGAAGCGCGGGCGTTGATGATGTCAACGAACAACATTTTGTCACCTGCTAGTGGTGAACCCATTATAGTACCTTCACAGGACGTGGTCTTGGGCCTCTACTATATGACGCGCGAAAAAGTTAATGCCAAAGGCGAAGGCATGATCTTCAAAAACGCTAAGGAAGCTGAAAAAGCTTACCGGACCGGCGCAGCTGAACTGCATGCGCGGGTGAAAGTGCGTTTAGATGAAGTGCTGATCAGCGAAGAAGGCGAGCGTAGCGATTTGACGACGATTTATGACACTACTGTTGGTCGTGCCATTTTGTCGTTAATCCTGCCAGAAGGTATGCCTTTTGAGATGATTAACCAGTCCATGGGTAAGAAGCAGATCGGTCGCTTGTTGAACCGTTCTTACCGTGACATTGGTTTGAAGCCTACAGTTATTTTCGCCGACCAAATCATGTACACCGGTTTCCATTACGCAATGATTGCTGGTGCATCCGTTGGCATTGATGACATGGTTATCCCTGCTGCGAAGAAAGTGATTATCGACTCAGCGGAAGAAGAAGTTGCTGAAATCCAAGAACAGTTTGAACAGGGCTTGGTAACAGCAGGCGAGAAATACAACAAAGTTATCGATATCTGGTCGACCGCGAACGAAAAAGTTTCGAAGGCAATGATGGAAAACTTGTCGAAAGAAACAGTTATTAACGCGCAAGGCGAAGAAGAAGAGCAAGACTCGTTTAACTCGGTTTACATGATGGCTGATTCAGGCGCTCGTGGTAGCCCTGCTCAGATTCGTCAGTTGGCGGGTATGCGTGGTCTGATGGCGAAGCCGGATGGCTCCATCATCGAAACGCCAATTACGGCAAACTTCCGTGAAGGTTTGAACGTACTTCAGTACTTCATCTCAACGCACGGTGCGCGTAAAGGTTTGGCGGATACGGCATTGAAAACAGCGAACTCAGGTTACCTGACACGCCGTTTGGTTGATGTTGCGCAAGACGTCGTTATCGTTCAGGAAGACTGTGGTACCCACGATGGCCTCTTCATCAAACCTTTGATTGAAGGCGGTGATATCGTTGAGCCATTGCGTGAGCGCGTACTTGGCCGCGTTGTCTGTGATGACGTGTTAGAGCCGGGTAGCAACGAAGTCTTGATTCCACGTAACACCTTACTCGACGAGAAAATGTGTGACGTGTTAGAACAA
Source organism: Pseudidiomarina xizangensis (assembly GCF_052541995.1). Classification (NCBI taxonomy): domain Bacteria; kingdom Pseudomonadati; phylum Pseudomonadota; class Gammaproteobacteria; order Alteromonadales; family Idiomarinaceae; genus Pseudidiomarina; species Pseudidiomarina xizangensis. Next base: position 1,383,573 of record NZ_JBOBQA010000001.1, on the reverse strand, counting down.
CACTCGATTGATGAAGTTAAAGTACGCTCGGTGATTACCTGTGATACGGACTTCGGCGTTTGTGCAAACTGTTACGGTCGTGACTTGGCACGTGGTCACTTGGTTAACCAAGGTGAAGCAGTCGGTGTTATCGCTGCACAGTCTATCGGTGAACCGGGTACCCAGCTGACCATGCGTACCTTCCACATCGGTGGTGCGGCATCGCGTGATTCTGCAGCCAACAACATCCAGGTGAAAAACAAAGGTACGTTGAAGTTACATAACGCTAAGTTTGTTACTAACAGCGACGATCATATTGTTATCACTTCGCGTTCAACAGAAATGACGTTGATTGACGAGTTTGGTCGTGAACGCGAGCGTTACAAAGTGCCTTATGGTGCAGTTCTCACGAAGAACGAAGGCGACAGCGTTGAAGCTGGCGAAATCGTTGCTAACTGGGATCCGCACACGCATCCAATCGTTACCGAGGTAGCGGGTCGTCTGAAATTTGTTGATTTGATTGATGGTGTCACTATGACCCGTCAAACTGACGAATTGACCGGCCTCTCAAGTATCGTTGTGTTGGAAACAGGACAACGTACGAGTGCCGGTAAAGACATGCGTCCAATGGTTAAACTGGTCGATGCCAAAGGTAAAGATGTCAACATCGCTGACACGGATATGCCAGCACAGTACTTCTTACCAGGTAACGCGATCATTAACCTTGAAGATAATGCTGAGGTGAAAGTCGGTGATACCGTCGCGCGAATTCCACAAGAAGGATCGAAGACGCGGGACATCACCGGTGGTTTACCACGGGTTGCCGACTTGTTCGAAGCACGTCGTCCGAAAGAGCCTGCTATTTTGGCAGAGGTCACAGGTACGGTGAGCTTTGGTAAAGAGACCAAAGGTAAACGTCGTCTACTGATCTTGCCACACGATGGTGATCAGTATGAAGAGATGATTCCTAAGCATCGCCAGCTGAACATCTTCGAAGGTGAATCGGTAACCAAAGGTGAAGTTATCGCCGATGGTCCAGAGGCGCCGCATGATATCTTGCGTCTACGTGGCGTCAGCGCCCTAGCGAACTATATCGTGAATGAGGTTCAGGAAGTTTATCGTTTACAAGGTGTTAAGATTAACGATAAGCACATCGAGACGATCGTACGTCAGATGTTGCGTAAAGCGATTATCTTAAACCCAGGTGAGACGGAACTGCTTGAAGGCGAAATGATGGAACTGTCAGACGTGCTTGCGGCCAACGCGAAAGCTGAAGCTGACGGCAAGCTGCCAGCGACTTATGAACGTCAATTGCTGGGTATCACCAAGGCTTCATTGTCGACCGAGTCGTTTATTTCAGCAGCGTCGTTCCAGGAAACGACACGCGTACTGACCGAGGCTGCCGTACAAGGCAAGCAGGATCCATTACGTGGTCTGAAGGAAAACGTTATCGTGGGTCGCTTGATTCCTGCCGGTACCGGCTTTGCTTACCATCGCGAACGTGCGCGTAAGCGTATGGAAGCTCTTGGCCAAGTTGATGCGCCGAAATTGACCGCAGAAGAAGCTGAACAGCAACTTGCTGATGCACTTAACTTCGGTAATGAAGAGAGCGGTAATAAAGCAGAATAAGCGTAAGCACATGCTTTGAGTAAAAGGCCAGTCGCTAGGCGACTGGCCTTTTTTATTGAGCGAGCACTAGCTTTTTGTGGCATAATAGACGGACCGCAGGATTCTTGAGCTTTGTCGGATTTTATCTAAAAGATTTGCGCGCGGTCGTAGTGTTGAATAATCAGCCGATCGATATTAATCCTCATACGAAACGCTTACTTACTCGTCCGACAGGCGAAAATTAAGGCAGCGCTGCTGCCGGCAATTGTCGCTTTTCCTTGACAGTCCAATTATTGACCATTAAAATTCGGCCTCCCCATATTTAGGGCATTTAGCCCGTGGTGTGAGGAAACTTGGATTTTCACCCTGTTGAGCGACATCAACAAAATCAGGAGTAATGAATGGCAACAGTTAATCAGCTGGTGCGCAATGGTCGTCAAAAGCCGGTTGTTAAAAGCAACGTTCCGGCGCTTGAGGCTTGCCCACAAAAACGCGGTGTATGTACCCGTGTTTATACAACCACCCCGAAAAAGCCAAACTCAGCGCTACGTAAAGTATGCCGTGTGCGTTTGACGAACGGTTACGAAGTATCTTCGTACATCGGTGGTGAAGGTCACAACCTGCAAGAGCACTCTGTCGTATTGATTCGCGGCGGCCGTGTAAAAGACTTGCCAGGTGTTCGTTATCACACAGTGCGCGGTGCGCTTGACTGTGCCGGCGTAAACGATCGGCGTCAAGGCCGTTCGAAATATGGCGCGAAGCGGCCGAAGTCTTAACGGTTCTCCGTTAGTAAGGCCAAACACTGTAATTTTTATGTTTTGGGGAAACCCTGAATTAATCGGAGAATATTAAGATGCCTAGAAGACGCGTCATTGGTCAACGTAAAATCCTGCCGGATCCTAAGTTCGGATCAGAGTTGTTGGCTAAATTTATCAATGTCGTCATGGTTGACGGCAAAAAATCTGTCGCAGAACATATTATCTATGGTGCTTTAGATATCATGGCTGAAAAGTCTAGTAAAGAGCACTTAGAAGTATTTGAAACAGCATTGGACAACGTACGTCCTACAGTTGAGGTTAAGTCGCGCCGCGTTGGTGGTTCAACTTACCAGGTTCCTGTAGAAGTTCGTCCGGTGCGTCGTAATGCACTGGCTATGCGCTGGTTAGTTGATGCTGCGCGTACTCGGGGTGAAAAATCCATGTCTCAGCGCCTGGCAGGTGAAATGCTAGACGCATCTGAAAATAAAGGCTCTGCTGTGAAGAAGCGTGAAGACGTCCACCGTATGGCCGAAGCGAACAAAGCGTTCGCCCACTATCGCTGGTAAATTCACAGTTAACCTAAAGAGGAATTTATGGCCCGTAAAACTTCGATTGAGCGCTACCGTAATATTGGTATCTGTGCTCACGTAGACGCAGGTAAAACAACCACAACAGAACGTGTGTTGTTCTACACCGGTCTATCTCACAAAATTGGTGAGGTACATGACGGTGCAGCAACCACTGACTGGATGGAACAGGAACAAGAGCGCGGTATTACAATTACCTCAGCTGCAGTAACCTGTTTCTGGCGTGGTATGGATGCGCAGTTCCCAGAACACCGTGTCAACATCATCGACACCCCAGGACACGTTGACTTCACGATTGAAGTTGAACGTTCTTTGCGTGTACTCGATGGTGCTGTTGTGGTTCTGTGTGCCTCTTCAGGTGTGCAGCCGCAAACAGAAACTGTTTGGCGTCAAGCTAATAAATATGAAGTACCACGTATGGTCTTCGTCAACAAGATGGACCGCGCTGGCGCGGACTTCTTGCGCGTAGTTAAACAGATTAAATCTCGTTTAAACGCGACTCCAGTGCCAATTCATTTGGCCATCGGTGCTGAAGATCACTTCAAAGGCGTCGTCGACTTGATCAAAATGAAAGCGATCAACTGGAACGAAGAAGATTCTGGTATGACCTTTACTTACGATCCGATCCCAGAAGATTTGGTTGATGAAGCAGAGCAGTATCACAGCGAGTTAGTAGAAGCAGCAGCTGAAGCCAACGAAGAGCTGATGAACAAATACCTTGAAGAAGGTGATTTGAGCGAAGCTGAAATCAAACAAGGTTTGCGTGAGCGTACCTTGAACAACGAAATCGTTCTCTGCTTGTGTGGTTCTGCCTTTAAGAACAAAGGTGTACAAGCTGTACTTGACGCAGTTATCGAGTACTTGCCGGCACCAACAGAAGTTAAAGCGATTCGTGGTATTTTGGATGATGAATCTGAAGGCGTACGTAAGTCTGATGATGCTGAACCATTTTCAGCATTGGCATTCAAAATCGCTACTGACCCGTTTGTCGGTACCTTAACGTTCTTGCGCGTCTATTCGGGCGTCGTGAAACAAGGCGACACGGTTTATAACCCGGTTAAGAGTAAGCGAGAGCGTATCGGGCGTATGGTTCAGATGCATGCTAACGATCGTCAGGAGATCAAAGAGATCTTGGCGGGTGACATCGCTGCAGCTATCGGTCTGAAAGACGTAACTACCGGTGACACCTTGTGTGACCCGAACAACATTATTACGCTTGAGCGGATGGAATTCCCTGAGCCGGTAATCTCTGTTGCTGTAGAACCACGAACTAAAGCTGACCAAGAAAAAATGGGTATTGCTTTAGGTAAGTTGGCTGCAGAAGATCCGTCTTTCCGGGTTAAAACTGACGAAGAGTCAGGTCAAACGATTATTTCTGGTATGGGTGAACTTCACCTGGACATCATCGTTGACCGTATGAAGCGTGAGTTTAAAGTTGAATGTAACGTAGGTAAACCTCAGGTTGCTTACCGTGAAACTATCCGTCAAGCAGTGGAAGTTGAAGGTAAGTTCGTACGTCAATCAGGTGGTCGTGGTCAATTTGGTCACGTTTGGTTGAAACTTGAACCTATGGAATTCGACGCTTCTGACGACGAGACCGCTAACTACGAATTTGTTAACCAAATCGTAGGTGGTGTGGTACCGAAGGAATACATTCCTGCGGTAGACAAAGGTATCCAAGAGCAAATGCAAAATGGTGTGCTTGCTGGTTACCCTGTACTTGGCGTTAAAGCAACGTTGTATGATGGTTCATACCACGATGTTGACTCATCAGAAATGGCATTTAAAATCGCGGGTAGCATGGCGTTCAAGAAAGGCGCATTGCAAGCTCATCCAGCGGTTCTTGAGCCGATGATGAAAGTTGAAGTTGTTACTCCTGAAGATTTCATGGGTGACGTAGTTGGTGACTTGAACCGTCGTCGCGGAATCATCGAAGGCATGGAAGATGCTCCAGGTGATTTGAAAGAAGTACGCGCGCAAGTTCCATTATCAGAAATGTTCGGTTACGCTACTGACCTGCGTTCGCAGACTCAGGGCCGTGCATCTTATGCAATGGAATTCTTGAAGTACGCTGAAGCACCAAACAACATTGCTGAGCAGGTTATTGCTGCTCGTCAAACTAAAGATTAAGTAGAGTCTGGTCCGGTTCTCTAAGGGACCGGACTTTTAACTTAAGTTAAGGAAAAGTCATGTCAAAAGAAAAATTTGAACGTTCGAAACCGCATGTGAACGTCGGTACAATCGGCCACGTTGACCATGGTAAAACTACTCTGACTGCTGCCATTACAACAGTATTGGCAAAAACTTACGGTGGCGCCGCGAAAGACTTTGCAGCCATCGATAACGCGCCAGAAGAGAAAGCGCGTGGTATCACCATCTCAACGTCACACGTTGAGTATGATACGCCAGTGCGTCACTACGCACACGTTGACTGCCCAGGACACGCTGACTATGTGAAAAACATGATCACCGGTGCTGCGCAGATGGACGGCGCGATCTTGGTTGTAGCAGCGACCGATGGGCCAATGCCACAAACACGTGAGCACATCTTGTTGTCACGTCAAGTAGGCGTTCCATTCATCGTAGTCTTCATGAACAAATGTGACATGGTAGACGACGAAGAGCTGTTAGAGCTGGTTGAGATGGAAGTTCGTGAACTTCTTTCAGAATACGATTTCCCAGGTGACGACTTGCCAGTGATCCAAGGTTCAGCGCTGAAAGCGTTGGAAGGCGAAGAGCAGTGGGAAGCGAAGATCATCGAACTGGCAGAAGCGCTGGATTCTTACATTCCAGAGCCAGAGCGTGATATCGATAAGCCGTTCATCATGCCAATCGAAGACGTATTCTCAATCTCAGGCCGTGGTACGGTAGTCACCGGTCGTGTAGAGCGTGGTATCGTTCGCACGGGTGACGAAGTTGAAATCGTAGGTATCAAAGACACCACGAAGACTATCGTAACGGGTGTTGAGATGTTCCGTAAGTTGCTTGACGAAGGTCGTGCAGGTGAGAACATCGGCGCGTTGTTGCGTGGTACTAAGCGTGACGAAATCCAACGTGGTCAGGTATTGGCGAAGCCAGGTTCAATCACTCCGCACACCAAGTTCGAAGCGGAAGTTTACGTATTGAACAAAGAAGAAGGTGGCCGTCATACGCCATTCTTCAAAGGCTACCGTCCACAGTTCTACTTCCGTACCACTGACGTAACTGGTGCAGTACAGTTGCCAGAAGGCGTAGAAATGGTCATGCCAGGCGACAACCTGAAGTTTGTTGTTGAGCTGATCCACCCAATCGCGATGGACGAAGGTTTACGCTTCGCAATCCGTGAAGGTGGCCGTACAGTCGGCGCCGGCGTAGTATCGAAAATCATCGATTAATACGCTGGGTAGCCCGTAGTTTTACTACGGGTCCAGTTTGAAAAGGGAGCTTCGGCTCCCTTTTTTAATGGGCAAAGCAAAGAGCGCTGTTTTTTGCAGGCTTGACATTCGTCAGGCTGCGAAGGAAGATAATTCCAACTTAAGACATGCTGAGACCGCTTTGCGCCAGACCCTTTTCTGCTTCATTATTGTTGTTGCCAGTATCAGTGCTGCTAGCCGTGCCGCGGAACGCGTGGTGGTAGCCGCGTACGATTTTCCACCTTATTTCTCTGCCTATCAAGAGCAACACATCGTTGGTGACCTGTTACAGGCCCTCAATCGCCGTCAGAGCAACTATAACTTCATACTCGAGGATGTACCTTCCAAAGCTCGTTTCCGTGCTCTTAGCGAGCTTGGATGCTGCCAGATGATTCTTTTTGAATCGCCTAAATGGGGTTGGCCACAGCAACTTCCGTCGGTGACTTCGGGTGCCGTCCTGGTGCTGGGGGCCGAACGCTTGGTCACAGTGAAGAAAAAAAATCGGGATCAAAGATTTTTTAAGCGCGACGATTTACGGTTTGGCGGGTTGACCGGTTATCACTATCCATTTTTAGAAAATCGTACCGATCAAGGATTCTTGGAAGATCGCTACAACGTTTATTTATCGTTAAGTCACGAGGTTAACATTAAGATGTTGCTGAATGGCCGATTAGACGTAGTAATGCTGCACGACGAATATCTGCACCAGCTACGGGACCAACCATGGTTCGGAAAGTTGTTGTTGAAACACGAACCGTATGACACTTATGATTTGCGAGCCTTAGTAAATCCAGCTAAAGGTTTTACCATGGAAGAATGGCAGGCAGTACTACAACCGCTGATTGATGATGGCACCTTTGCTAAAATTCTTGGTAACTATGGCCTACCCTGGCCTCCAGAACCACTAGATGTTCTAGTAGACACTCAGGCCTAGTTGGTTAGCTAGGTTGCGAATCATCGCCATGCTTCGGGCTGAATTACCATAACTATTTAACGGCGGTGACCACGCAGCAATTACCCCATAGTCAGGTACGATGGCGACAATTCCACCGCCAACACCGCTTTTTGCTGGCAGTCCCACGGTAAAAGCAAACTCACCAGATTGATCGTACATACCGCTGGTACTTAGCAAGGCATTGATGCGCTGCGCGTTACGGTGGGGGGTGATCTGCTTGCCGCTGCGTGGGCATTGTCCGCGGTTTGCCAGGAAAGCCAGACTTCGCGCAAGATCTTCGGTGCTCATGGTAAGTGCACATTGCCAGAAGTAATGGTCGAGAACCTCTTCGACATCCGCTTCGATATTACCAAAGCTTTTCATCAGGTAGGCCAGCGCGGCATTACGTGAGCCATGCTCGCGTTCGGATTCATGTACGCGGGTGTCGGCGCTAACCGCATCGCTATTGCAAAGTCCACGGACCATGCTAAGTACGGCTGACTTACTTGCGGAGTAATGACTGACCAAGACATCACTAACGAGTATGGCGCCGGCGTTGATCATCGGGTTACGCGGAATACCGCGTTCCCACTCGAGCTGTACTATAGAGTTGAAGGGCTGGCCCGAGGGTTCCATTTGTACACGTTCCCACAAACTTTCTCCAGTGCGCTCCATAGCCAGCATCAAACCAAAGATCTTAGAAATCGACTGAATCGAAAATGCGGTATTGGCGTCACCGACCGAGGTAACTTTACCATCGAGGGTAGCGACGGTCAGTGCACAGTAGTCCGGCTTTACTTCCGCAAGTACCGGAATATAATTCGCGACTTTACCGTCAGTCACACTCAATGCTTGCTGCAAAATCTTTTGCAGCAAGGGTTTTAGGTTGTCAGGGGCATGTATTGACTGCCCGCCGCTAATCACATCATTGGTCATACAATCACTTTAACATAGGAGCCAGAAAGCGCGCAGTGTGTGAGCGGTCACTCGAGATGATTTTCTCTGGTGCGCCCTCGGTGAGGATTTCACCACCGCCGGCACCGCCTTCGGGGCCAAGGTCGACGATCCAATCAGCGGTTTTTACGACATCCAAATTGTGCTCAATAATCACCACGGTGTTGCCATGGTCACGCAACCGATGCAGCACGGTAAGCAGCTGCTGAATATCATGGAAATGCAGACCTGTGGTTGGTTCGTCAAGAATATAAAGGGTCTTACCCGTGTCGCGCTTCGATAGCTCGCGGGAAAGTTTCACCCGTTGAGCTTCCCCTCCCGACAAGGTAGTTGCTGATTGGCCTAAACGAACGTAACTGAGGCCAACATCCATTAACGTTTGTAGTTTGCGAGCTATCGCCGGTACTGGGGCAAAAAAATCATGAGCATCTTCAATGGTCATATCTAACACTTCGTGAATACTTTTGCCTTTGTACTTAATTTCCAAAGTCTCGCGGTTATAGCGTTTGCCTTTACAAATATCACAAGGGACATAAACGTCGGGTAAAAAGTGCATTTCGACTTTAATAACACCATCACCCTGACATGCTTCACAACGTCCGCCGCGCACGTTAAAACTGAAGCGACCAGGTTTGTAGCCGCGCGAACGTGCCTCTTCAGTACCCGAAAATAACTCGCGAACTGGAGTAAATATACCGGTGTAAGTCGCCGGATTAGAGCGTGGTGTGCGGCCAATCGGACTTTGATCGATATCAACCACTTTATCGAGGTATTGCATACCGTCGATGGCGCTGTATGGCGCCGGTTCGATTGCCGTGGCCTTGTTCAGATCACGATGGGCAATACGGAACAAGGTATCGTTGATAAGCGTCGATTTACCTGAACCCGATACGCCGGTTACACACGACATTAAGCCAATCGGCAACTTCAGCGTGACATCTTTTAAGTTGTTGCCACTGGCTCCGCTGAGCGTAAGCCATTTATCACCAGGCTGATGACGCTGTGCTGGAATTGCAATTTCTTTCCGCCCAGATAAGTAATCTGCGGTTAGCGAGCGCTCACTTGCGAGAATATCATCAATACCGCCCTGGGCGACTATTTCACCACCGTGAACACCGGCACCCGGGCCAATGTCGATGATATGATCAGCTGAACGGATAGCATCTTCGTCATGCTCCACGACTATGACTGTGTTACCTAGGTCGCGTAAGCGGGTCAGGGTACTTAACAGACGTTCATTATCACGCTGGTGAAGGCCGATTGAAGGCTCATCAAGCACATACATGACGCCAACAAGCCCGGCACCGATTTGGCTGGCCAAGCGAATACGCTGGGCTTCACCGCCCGATAGGGTGTCGGCGCTACGTGACAGACTTAAATAATTAAGCCCGACGTTGACGAGAAATCCCAGCCGGTCATTGATCTCTTTTAAAATCTTTTCCGCAATTTGTGCGCGTTGACCATCCAGCTGCAGGCCTTCGAAAAAATCCAGCGCCGCACCAATCGATTGATCCACCACTTCAGGTAATGTGGTGTCATTCACAAATACATTACGTGCTTCTTGACGTAACCGAGCGCCACCGCAAGTTTTACAGGGTTGTGAAGCAAGGTATTTCGCTAATTCTTCGCGCACCGCAGTTGAATCGGTTTCGCGGTAGCGGCGTTGCATGTTGGGAATGATGCCTTCAAAAGCGTGCTTACGGACAACCCGATCGCCGCGGTCATTCATGTAAGTAAACTGAATCTCTTCACGACCACTGCCAGATAAAATGACGTGACGGTGTTCTTCACTTAAAGCGTTAAACGGCTGATTGAGATCAAAGCCATAATGTTTGGCCAGCGATTGCAGCATTTGATAGTAGTAGAAGTTGCGCTTATCCCAACCACGGATAGCACCGCCGGTGAGACTTAACTCATCATTATTGATGACCCGTTGTGGGTCAAAAAACTGCTCGATACCTAAACCATCACATGAGGGACATGCGCCCGCAGGGTTGTTAAAGGAAAACAAACGGGGCTCAAGTTCTTGCATGCTGTAACCGCACTGCGGGCAGGCAAAGTTGGCTGAGAAAATCATTGCCTGCAATTTTGAATCTGCATCAAGTGGCGCAACGATTGCAGTACCGCCACTGAGTTCAAGCGCGGTTTCAAACGATTCGGCGAGGCGCAGCTCAAGCCCTACACGAACTTTGATACGATCAACGACAACTTCTATCGTGTGCTTTTTTTGTAGTTCAAGTTTGGGTGGATCACTGAGGTCACATAGCTCGCCATCAATGCGGGCGCGGATGAATCCTTGAGCCGCAAGATTCTCGAGAACTTTATTATGCTCGCCTTTACGATCTTGGATTATTGGCGCCAGGATCATGAGCTTCTCGCCTTCCGGTAACTGCAGTACCTGATCGACCATTTGCGATACGGTCTGTGCCGCAAGCGGTTGGTGATGGGTTGGACAACGCGGTTCGCCTACGCGGGCGTACATCAAGCGTAAATAGTCGTAGATTTCGGTAATGGTACCGACGGTCGAACGTGGGTTGTGCGACGTTGATTTTTGTTCAATGGATATCGCGGGTGACAAACCCTCAATACTATCGACGTCGGGTTTTTCCATCAGTGATAAAAACTGTCGTGCATACGCTGAAAGTGATTCGACGTAGCGACGTTGCCCTTCTGCGTAGAGCGTGTCGAACGCCAACGAGGATTTTCCGGACCCTGAGAGGCCGGTGATCACGATAAGCTTATCGCGAGGGATCGTCAGCTGCAGATTTTTTAGGTTATGGGTGCGTGCGCCGCGTACTTCAATAAAGTCCATAGTTGTAACCTGTAACTCCGTTGGCGAAAATGAATCGAGCATTATCGCACAGTGACCACCTTCTGGTACAATCACCAGCGAATTTTTCTAGCAAAGCCGAGAGATAAATGCCTAAGTTTTCGAACGATCAACGTCTTACTGCCGTAGAACGCCGTGCTTCGGGTGCTCTAGCTGCCGTTTTTGGATTACGGATGTTGGGTCTGTTTCTGATCATGCCGGTGATGGCAATTTATGGGAAAAATTACCCGGATTACACGCCATTGTTGATTGGTCTGGCGATTGGCGCCTATGGTTTGACGCAAGCATTACTGCAAATTCCTATGGGCATGCTCTCGGATCGTATTGGTCGGCGACCGGTGATTATCGGTGGCCTGGTGGTCTTTATTATCGGTAGCTTGGTCGCCGCTTATGCGGAAACCTTGACCGGGGTAGTGATCGGCCGAGCAATGCAAGGTATGGGAGCTATTGCCGCGGCTATACTCGCACTTGCAGCGGATATTACCCGTGATTCACAGCGACCTAAAGTAATGGCTATGATCGGTATGTGTATCGGTCTTTCGTTCGCCTTGGCACTGATTCTTGGGCCCTTACTCGGACAGTATATCGGCCTATCTGGATTATTTCTTTTCACGGCAATTACTGCGGTGTTCGGCCTGTTGGTGTTTGCCTTTGCCGTGCCCAAAGTTGAGATACGCGCGGCGCGCGGGGACCTCCTCCCGAACTTGGCAGAGCTAGGACAAATTGCGAAGCATCCGCAGCTGGCCCGATTAAATGGTGGGGTTTTCATTCTGCACTGCCTGTTGACGGCATTTTTCGTCGTCGTACCAACGCAATTAGTGGCTGGTGGGTTGGCGAGTGAGCAACATGCATGGTTGTATCTTCCTACACTTTTCGCGTCATTCATTTTTATGATCCCGATGCTTATTTGGGCCGAAAAGCGACGCCAACAACCACTATTTTTTCGTATCGCGATTCTATTACTGATAACCGCGGTAGTCATTATCGGATGGGCGCAAGGAAGTTGGCTGATTTTTAGTATCGCTATCATCCTATTTTTTACCGGCTTCAATTTTTTGGAAGCGACACTACCTTCTAGTTTGACTCGTTTTGCGCCGGCGGGGCGTAAGGGCAGCGCTAGTGGTGTCTACGCTACAGCTCAGTTCGCTGGAGCTTTTGTTGGCGGTCTAGCCGGGGGCGCGTTACTGCAAGTTTATGGTTTGAGCGGCGTTGTTTGGTTTAGTGTTATCTTGCTAGTATGTTGGTTTGTGATCTCTTTCGGCATGCAAGCGCCGCCGCGATGGCAGAACGTTAGCTTTAAATTACGCGCGCTGGGTAATGATGAAATTCAACAGCTTGCTGATAGTCTGGCTGGTGCCGAAGGGGTGGAAGAAGTTCGAATTGTGACTACTGAGCAAACCGCCTATTTAAAAGTTCACAAAACCGATTACAATGAACAAGCGATTACGGCACTAGTAGCGTCGTACCAATAGACAAGATAGGAGCAGGGCATGGCCAGTCGTGGTATTAATAAAGTTATCCTTATCGGCAATTTAGGCGCCGATCCAGAAATTCGTTACACGCAAAATAATACAGCGATTGCCAACCTGTCGATTGCCACCAGTGAAACATGGAAAGATAAGCAAACTGGCGAACCGCGCGAGCAAACTGAATGGCACCGTTGTGTTGCTTATCGTCGATTAGCCGAGATTGCCGGTGAATATTTGAAAAAAGGCTCAAAAGTTTACGTTGAAGGTCGCTTGCAAACGCGTAAGTGGCAAGGTCAGGATGGGGTAGAACGTTATACCACTGAAATCGTAATGAATGAGATGCAGATGCTCGATGGGCGCCCGGGTAGTGGTCAAGGTGGCGGCTATCAAAGCCAAGGCCAAAGTGAGAATCAAGGGCAAAACCAAAATCAGGGCGGGCAAAGTGGCAAGTTTCAGCAGGGTGGGCAGCAACAGCGACAACCAGCGCCACAGCAGTCGCAGCAACGTCCAACGCAGCAACCTGAACCAGAACCTTTTGTACCAGACCAAGAGTTCGACGACGATATTCCATTTTAAATGATATAAAGCTCGAAAACGAAAGCGTTATTTCCTAAACTGTTAAACCATATGCGTATAATTTTTTAGGGTTAGCGCTTTCGTAATGAGATTTCTACTAGCTAGTTTACTCGCTGCTTTTCTTATTGGGTGCAACCCCCCGCAGGACGATGTGGTCATTGTCGGTAGCTCGTGGATGGGCGCAATGCCAATCTATACCATAGCCGCGACAGATCCGCAGGCGCTTCCTGATGGCTTAAAGACCATTATGCTGGTTTCCGACAATAGTGTGATACACATGCTCGGAATCGAAACTGTGGGTGGCGCCTTCGTTACTTTAGATAATGCTTTAAGTGTGAATACTTTCACCGGAGGAGATTATTGCGTTGCGATGGTACTTGACCGTTCTGTGGGCGCGGATGCGGTAATCGTAAGCGATAGCTGGGACTGGCAGGCCGGTGAAACACTTTCCGTCGGTTTGGAGGAGAGTACCGTCGCTCGTTATATGTTGTCACGCTGGCTTCTGGACGCACAGATTCCTAAAGAAGCTGTCACCACACAAGTTTTGTTGCCGACCCAACATATCGAAGCTTTTACTAGCGGTAAAATTGACGCGATTGTGACCTACCAACCCTTTATCGAACACTTACGCAACGTGGGCGGAAAAGTGATTTTCGATTCCGCTGTGACGAATATTTCGGTAGTAGATGTTCTCATTCTTCGTAAAGCGGTCTGGTCAGCCGCCGCACCGTTAGTTGAAGAACTTAAAGAGCGGGTATGGCCACAAGCCTTAAAACGTTTACAGCAACGCGACGAACCATTTTGGCAAGGACTGAAAACCTTGACGGGCATCTCCGGCAAGGATCTTGAGCGAGCGCTTGCAGGGGTTGAATTCGTACACTTGTCAGGCCAAGAAGCTGCGCTGGACCAATTGTTTGCTAGTGATATCCCGGCAGTATCCAACTATCTCGTTGCGAGTGGTATGCAAGACTCTGTGGCGCCCCTATCAAGGTGTGGGGGAGAGCGGTGAAACGGCTAGTCTGGTGGAGCAGACTATCAGTGCAATTGACAGTGCCGATAGTAATCGCAATGTTTGCGCTTGCAGCAGGTTTAATTTACTTGCTTATCAATGCTCAACAAGATAGTGCGTTTCGCGCTGCACGACTTGATTTATTGAGTAGCCTGACTATCGCACAAAGCTCCTTTAATCGAATGTATACCGCGAGTCGAGAAGTGGCTGTTCCTGAGCTCATTAGTGAAATGCATGTCCATTCGCGTGTTGCCAATGCCGCTATTATTGATACTCAGGGTAAAGCGATTGCCAGCTATGAACCTCATCGTGTTAGCGGGGAGCTGCACCGATTTTTGCGGTGTATGGATAGCAAAATTCTGAAGCAAGCAGCAGATAGCGGGAAAACGCTTATTGCATTTCACTCTGATCACAACCATTTCGTTGCAATTGCTCCTATCATTGAAAGTATTGATACTCTGCAAAGAACACAGCGCAATTTGCTGGTGGTCGAATATCGTCATTCTGCGGATTGGTACCATTTAGAAAGTTTGCCATGGTTACCCCTTGGCATATTGTTGATTCTGTTTGCCAGTGTAGGTTTCTTTTTGTGGTGGGCGTTGCAACGATTTGTGGCAAAACCGGCACAGCAACTGGCTTACGCTGTGACTCAATTTGGCGCCGGCGAATCTCAGCTTATCCCTTTACCGACACGGTTACCTAACGAGTTCGGATTCCTTGCTCAGCGCTTAACGTTAGCCGTGCGGGAAAGAAAGAACCGCGATGCGCAGTTACGCAAGCTTTCAGCAGCCGTTGAGCAAGCCAGTGAGAGCATTATGATTACCGACCTCGATGGTAATATTGAATATGTGAATCCGGCTTTCGAACGTACGACCGGCTATAGCGCTGCGGAAGTAAAGGGAGAAAACCCGCGTATACTTGCCTCTGGCCGCACGCCTGATGAAGAGTACGAACAACTCTGGCAGCAAGTTTCCAACGGGAAAACATGGCAGGGTGAGCTTTACAACCGAACCAAAGATGGGGTCGAATTTCGCGAGTGGGCTACTATTTCACCGCTTCGAGATGAGACAGGTAAAATAACGCATTACTTAGCCAGTAAAGTGAACATTACTCAACGAGTTGAAGCTGAAGCAAAAGTTGAATATCTGGCTTACTATGATGCGTTGACCGAGTTACCAAATCGAATCAGCTGCATACAGCACCTCGGGCAACGTTTGCAGCAACACCCAACGGACAGTTTTGCCGCGGTTGTACTACTTGACCTCGATGGTCTGCAACGGATTAATGATGTGCGCGGGTTTGAATTTGGCGATGAAATTTTAAAAACGGTGGCAAATCGACTTCGCGGATTACAGGCAAACGAAAACGATACCTTCATTGCCAATTTGGGGGGAGATCTGTTTGCTTTGTTATTACCTGCAAAAGCAGAGACGCACGAGACGGTTTTGGCCGACACGCAATTCTTAGTGAAACTCATACTCTCTGAAGTTGGGCAATCAATTCTGATTCACGGTGAACGGGTTTCAGTGACGGCCAGTGCTGGTATCGTGATTTATCAACAAAATGCGGAATCTGCAGATGCCATTATCCGTCATGCTGAAACTGCAGTGCACACAGCAAAAGACGAGGGTGGAAATCAGACCGCTGTTTATGATGTGTCCTACAGTACGGAACTTGAAAAGCGCTATGAAATTGAGCGTGAACTGCGTTTAGCCCTGAGTGAAGGCGGCTTAGAACTTTATTTGCAGCCTAAAGTGACGTCGGCAGGAGGATTGCTTGGCGCTGAAGTGCTGATCCGTTGGCACCACCCAAAGCGTGGTACCATTTCACCAGTAGACTTTATTTCGGTTGCCGAACAAACGGATCTTATCGTCGACCTTGGGAAGTGGATTGTGCACGAAGCTTTATTGCAGCTTAAGCGGCTTCCAGATCCGCTCACACTGGCCATCAATATTAGCCCACGGCAGTTTCGTAAGTTTGATTTTGTTTACTTTATCGAGTATGAACTGGAGCAAAGTGGAGCAGATCCCACGCGGTTGATTCTCGAGGTGACGGAAAATCTGTTGGTCGAAGATATTCTGGATATCGTCAGTAAAATGGAGGCTTTGCAGGAGAGCGGAGTACAGTTTTCCATAGATGACTTTGGTACTGGATATTCGTCTTTGTCTTATTTACAGCGCCTGCCACTACAAGAGCTGAAAATTGATAAAAGCTTTGTACAAGCGATTGGTGATCATGAGCAACAAGCCATCATTGACTCGATCGTTGCTATCGCGCGTAACCTTAAACTACGTGTTGTGGCGGAAGGCGTGGAGACTCAGGCGCAAGTGGACTACCTGGCGCAACAGGATGCTGACATTGTGTTGCAAGGATTCAAATTCGACAAACCTTTAGCTATCGATAAGTTTCATCATAAATATTGTCAGGACTAGCGGAATTACCGTTTTAAACTAGCGGTAATTCCGCTAGTCGTTGACATTATGTTCGTCTGCTACTTTGTCGAAATACTGCAAGGCGTGCTTGGCATAAGCTCGTTTTTTCAGGTAGTCGCCAGGGAAAAAGTTCTTTTTAAAGCCGTAAGCAACGATATCTTTCAAGCGTTTCAACGGGATGTCGGCAGTTTGTAGAGCAAGCTCATATTCGCGGGTGACCGTGGTGCGAGATACTAGCCGATTATCGGTGCAAATGACTGTCGCCAGACGATGGGCGTACATGTGTTTGAAATTATGGTTGCGCACCTCACCGATGGTCGGATTGGTCTGCAAATTACTGGTTATACAGACTTCCACAGCAATGCGACGGTCGGCAATGAAAGATGCCAACTGACTCGCGTAAGCTTCTTTATCTGTAATGTTTTTATCCTGAATCATTTCTGGCGAAAATAACGAGTAGCCATGGCCTAAACGGTCGGCGTAGCATTGGGTAAGTGCTTCAAAGATGCTTTCAGCGCCGTAAGCTTCACCTGCATGCACAGTCTTTAATAAAAAGTTCTGATGCGCATACTCATAGACCTCTTTGAATTCGTGAGCAGGGTAACCCATTTCTTGTCCCGCGATATCGAGACCAACAATTGGCAAGCCTTCTTCATCACGTAAACGAATACTGGCGCGAATCATTTCCATGGCCGCAATTTTAATGACATGCTTGGGCTGATGATCGCGTAAAGTTTGGAACAATTGGGTGTAGTAAGGAGAAAATCCTTTTTTGCCGAACATACGCATTGCACAGTTAATAATGCCGTAATCGAAAGGTGGTTTATCTCCGTTACGCACCGCTGGTTGGTTGTTGTACTCGTCTTTCGCTCGCTTAAGACCTGCGTTAGTGGAGTGCATGACGCGGTCGAAATCAATACCGCGACTGGGGTCCATCATAAGCTGTGGCGCGAAGCGGACTTCAATATAGATAACGCCTTCGGCGAGGTTGTCCATCGCTAGCTCATAGGCCGCTTGTTCCAAGTTTTCCATATCCCGGAGCACTGCGCAGGTGTATTGGAAGCCGTTCAAGTATTCGCCAAGGTTATTGTAACTCTCCTTAAACACCTGTTCGTAGAGACCTTCTACAGTATATGACGGTAACTCAACGTTACTGCGCTTGGCCATTTCGATAAGGCCATCCGGCCGCAAACTGCCATCAAGGTGTAAGTGCAGATCTGCCTTTGGCATAGCTTTTAAAAACGCTTCGGTGTAACGCTGTGTCATAACGACTCCCTCTATGAATTTGCACGATTATAGCAAAATTGGCCTTTGCATTCAGCGCCTAAACTCAGTATAACCCTGAAATACTGAACGTAAAAAACCAATTAGACGATCAACCTATGGCTTCACTTTATTACACTTACTCGGCTATGAACGCTGGCAAAAGTACATCGTTACTGCAAGTTGCACACAATTACGAAGAGCGGGATCAGCGTGTACTGCTACTCACTCCAGCGGTTGATGAGCGTGCCGGGAAAGGGAAAATTGCGTCACGTTTAGGCATCGACCGGCAAGCATTGGCATTTACCAGTGGGACCGACCTTGCTGCGCTGATTGAAGCCCGCGATAGTCAAACTTCTATCGATTGTGTACTCATAGATGAAGCGCAATTCCTCACTGAAGCGCAGGTCTGGCAACTTACCGATGTTGTCGACCGCATCGATATTCCAGTCATGTGCTACGGCATCCGTACCGATGCGTTTGGTCAGGCTTTTCCTGGTAGTGCTGTTTTGTTAGCCGTCGCCGACAAAGTGAATGAAATGAAAACCATTTGCTATTGTGGGCGTAAAGCAACAATGAACCTGCGAATAGATGAACGTGGTGAGGCTGTAAAAGTCGGCGAACAAATTGCTATTGGGGGGAACGAACGCTATATCTCCTGCTGCCGTAAACATTGGAAAGAAAAACTCGGACTTTGCTAAACCTTAAAAGGTATTTCGTTACTTACGTACATCGTTTTAAACGATGTCTGCTATGCTAGAAGAGTAGCAAAAAATCAGGAGATTATAATGAGTTCAGTGCCGCTGCCGAAAAATGAGCAGGCCCGTCTGCAACTCCTGCATGAACTTGAGCTTCTTGACACTGAAGCGGATCCGATTTTTGACAGAATTACACTGTTGGTTAAAGATATTCTCGGTGCTGATGCAGCATTAATCACCTTAGTTGATGATGAGCGACAGTGGTTCAAAGCAAAAGTTGGCTTTGAGGAACCTGAGACTCACCGTGACGACTCTTTTTGTACTCATGTTGTTGCCGCGGGTAAAACCATGGTGGTCGACAACGCGCTCGATGATGTGCGTTTTAGTAGTAATCCGTATGTTCTGGCCGAGGGCGGCATTCGCTCCTACGCTGGCGCCCCAGTTACGTTATTCGATGAATTCCATTTAGGCACCTTGTGCGTGCTTTCGCAGTCACCGAATAAATTCTCATCCTCCCAAGTTCGCTACCTTGAAGTGCTGGCGGATTGGTTGTCAGAAACCATCGCCGATCGCTATGAAATTGATAATTATCATGCCGAACGGGAAGTTTTGGCCCAAGGTCCGGTTTGCGCCGTGGTATGGCGGATTGAGCCCAACGCTCACCTCAGTTATGTGGCTGAGAATGCTGAGCGGGTGCTGGGCTATTCCAACGAATATTTGCTGCGCGATGATGTGAGTTATGAGTCCATAGTGCATCCTGATGAACGTGATGAATTGCTTGCGCGCATGCACGGGGTGCTCGATGGAGAAGAAGAATTTCTGGAAATGGACTACCGCGTTGTGCGCAAACACAACGATCAGGAAACTCTTCATTGGATTCATCACTACGCCCGTGCAGACAAAGATAAAGCTGGCAACGTTTTGCGTGTGCGCGGTTATTTACTCGATGATAGCAAAGGTAAACAGTTCGAGCTGGCGTTGCGCGAGGCAAATCAAAACTTTGAATTGGCGTTGGCTGCAGGTGAGTTTTTCACTTGGTCGTGGACGATTCCGAATGATCGTCTGGCAGTCAGTCATCCTTGGTCGATGATGGCTGGGTACAGCGCGGAAGAAGAGCAACAACTCGATTGGCAGGCGCTGGTACATCCCGATGATTTGATCACTATGGGTGAGCGCCTGAGCGACCATGCGCGAGGTAAAACAGACCGTTTTGATATTCGTTTTCGTATTCGTCACAAAGAGGGACATTACCTTTGGTTGCATAGTGTTGGTAAAATTGTCTCGCGTGATGCTTCCGGGCGTCCACTGTGCATGACTGGTCTTCATCACGACATCTCGCAGCAAGTGGCGAATGAAAACTTTCTGGAGCAGCAAGCCGAGGTACTAGAGCTGGTTTCTCATGTGCAGCATGAATTTCTGTTGGCTAAGGATTTTAGTGAGGTTTGCGACCATGCATTACCTAAACTGATGACCATGACCGCCAGTAAAGTTGGTTTTGTCGGCGAATTGCCGCCCGGCTCCAGGCAGCGAAATCTATTGTTGGTTCACGGCTTGCGTGTCGGTAGTGACCAACATGAATCAGAGTCACTACAACAACTGGTGAAACAGTCATTAGAGGTAGAGGTTGATGGTGATGTGATCCGCTCAGTTTTGTTGCGGGGCGAGCCAGAGTTCTGCCATGAACCTTTGTCACCACTTGAAATGACCCTCACGCCAATTACTTTACCTGAACTGAAAAATGCATTGATTATGCCGTTGTACTTTAAACGTGAAGTTATAGGTTTGATGATCCTGGCGAATACCGAGGGGCATTTTGGTCGCAAATACCTGGGATTGTTGCGGCCAATGCTCGACACTTTAGGTACATTGATTCATATGCGTCGTATGGATGAGGAACGTCAGGAGGCCGTTGACGAGCTGCGAAAACTGGCAAGCGTAGACGAGTTGACCGGTATTACCAACCGGCGGGTATTCTGGGAAGCGATAGAACAGCGGTATGACGAATTTATGCGCTACGACGTGGTGATGACGGTGGCGATCATCGACCTGGATGATTTTAAACAAGTGAATGACACCTATGGTCACGCAGCAGGTGACGAGGTACTTCGAGAATTCTGTAAGCGTACGCAAGCGGAGCTGCGCGATATGGATTTATTTGGTCGCTTAGGCGGCGAAGAGTTTGCGATACTATTGCCCTATACTGCTACAGACAAGGCCGTTTTGGCGTTGGAGCGGATTCGTAAAGCAATTGCTGATAAACCCATTGCGGTAGATGATGAAGAAATTACACTTACCATGAGTGCGGGCATCACCGAAGTACGTGAAACCGACGCCAAGCTAGATCATTGGTTGGCGCGCGCCGATGAAGCGTTGTACAAAGCGAAAGACAATGGTCGAAATCAATGTGTGACTGCATCTGAACACTAGAGCAGGTATACTCAAGCTAACAATAGAGCGATGTTTTTAAGAGGTTTTCATGCAGCAATTATCCCTTCCGCGCCCTGACGATTGGCACCTCCATGTGCGTGATGAAGAGCTTCTCGCGACCACGGTCCCTGCGACAGCAAAAGTTTTCGCGCGCGCTGTCATCATGCCCAACTTAGTGCCACCAGTGACCAGCGTTGCACAAGCTATGGCGTATCGTGAACGGATCTTACAACAAGTGCCAGCGGGCGTAAGTTTTCAACCGTTAATGGCGTTGTATCTGACTCAGGAAACTTCAGTCGATACTGTAAGAGCTGCTGCAGCAGAGACCGAGGTGATTGGCTTTAAACTGTACCCTTCAGGTGCAACAACCAACTCTGCTGCCGGCGTTACCGATATTGAAGCTTTGGATAACGTGTTCGCGGCTATGGCGGAACATCAAGTCCCTTTATTAGTCCATGGTGAGGTTACCGCCGCAGAAATCGATATATTTGACCGTGAGAAAGTGTTTATCGAGAACAAATTACGCCCGTTGATGGCGCGTCACCCAGAACTAAAATTGGTGCTGGAGCATATTACCACCAGCGATGCTGTGACTTTTGTTGAGAGTATGGGGCCCAATGTTGCCGCGACAATTACGCCACAACATTTATTAATGAACCGTAATGATCTGTTGATCGGAGGTATACGGCCGCATAATTATTGTTTACCTATCCTGAAACGACGTGAGCATCAACTGGCGTTACAAAAAGCGGCTGTGTCAGGTAGCCCTAAATTCTTCTTAGGCACCGATTCTGCACCTCACGCTCAATCTAAAAAAGAAGCAGCGTGTGGTTGTGCCGGTTGTTATTCCGCACCCGCAGCGCTGCCGCTTTATGCTGAATTTTTTGAACGGATGGAAGCGCTCGACAAGCTTGCTGATTTTGCCAGTCATTTTGGCGCTGATTTTTATGGTTACCAGCGGTCGTCTGAATCCCTAACTCTTAGGCGTGAGCCGTGGCAAGTTCCAGCTACCGTTGATACTGCGGTGGGTCCCATGGTGCCCTACTGGGCGAATGAAAAATTGAATTGGCAAGTTGTAGAATAAAACAAAAATAAAACAAGTTAACCTGATAGATGGTAGCGCTTGTTTTTCAGGCGAAAAGTGTCAAACTTAAGTTAAGAAGTCGAGTTCAGACTTTAATAAAAATTATAAAATGAACAGGGACAGAGATTTGCTTAATTTTCTCCGTGCGCACAAGTCAAATCAGTTCATCGTTACCTTCGCCGTACGCAAGGGAGCGGTGCATCTGGTGGTTGTCGAACCTCATACTGAGGCAATGCCAAGCCTGGTGGTTTCCGACGAACGAGAAGTGAAAGAAGATGATTTTGCAACTGCCATCAGACAACTCGCTCACGAATACTCGCGCTATTGCCGCAATCACCCGCAGGTCTCACTGGTTTTAGGTAGCGGGCTGTATCAAAGCGTCGCGCTCGATCGACCCAACTTGCCTGAAGAAGAAATTGCCACAAGCTTACGCTATAACCTCCGTGACCTTGTTGAATTCCAACCTGAAGATTGTATTGCCGACTACTATGAGTTGCCGGTGCAACTGCCGGGGCAAAATAAAATTACTGCGGTAGCCGCCAGCAAGGAGCAGCTTGAAGGCGTGTTGCAAGCGGTGCACGAGGTATCTGATAACGTCTGCGCTATTATCGCCGAGGAACAAGCGGTGACCGAAATGTTTCTCTCGCTGTCCGAGCCTACGGTGGTGGTTTACCAACAAGCCAATCAGCCGGCTTTGCTACAGGTTTACCGCGAAGGTTTGCTGCAGGTAAACAGATCAGTGCGCGCTTTAGAAAAAATTAGTGAATTGAGCGTTGAGGAGGTCCGTATGGGCGGGTTACAGCCACTAAGTGTGGAAGTTCAACGTTCTGCGGATTACTTTGAGCGTCAATTACGACAAAGGCCGGTTACCGATGTTGTTCTCGCGGTGGCGATTACCAAACATGATGATGTGCTAGCAAAGTTACACGAGGATTTGGGTTTAACCGCAAGCTGGGCAGACTACCCTGACTGGGCACAAGAGCTCGGTGCTGGTGATTACAGTGACTTTGCCGCATTAGGTGGCGCGTTGATCACGCTTAAAATAACGGAGGACAGCAAATGAAGACATTTGCCAACCTCTATCTGAGCGAACTACAACCTAACCGACAATGGTTGACCCTACGACGTTTTGTTGCCGTTAACGGTGCCCTGGTTATAGTTGTATTGGTGGCATGGTTGCTCATTAAGCTGGTTGCCGGGCAGCAACAAGCCGAATTCGTTGCTAGTGCGGCTGAGGCTAACCGCGTTGAGACTGCGCTGCGGCAACGCCAGGCAACACTGGAGCAAGCGTTAAATAATAGCTCGCTAAATGGTGACTTAGACAGGGTACAACAAACGTTGACTTTACGGCAGCGACTGTTGGTGCAAATGCAGCAACTTACCGGTCGCAATAACGTGAGCTTTTCGCAGCTTCTGGCAGACTTATCAGAAGCCGATAAAAATGCGATTTGGTTGCAGCGAATTTTGATGCAAGACGATGCGCTGACCCTGCAAGGCCATACTATCGAGCCGCAACAGCTGCCGGCTTGGTTAGCTGAATTCAGCCAGTTTTCAACTCTTAAAGACCGGCCGTTTGGTGTGTTTGAATTGCGTGAAGAAGGCGACCAAGGTTTGCGCTTTGTGGTGGGGCATTTACAACATCGCCGTGATGTTAGCGCGAGCTCAGGGAGCGGCCAACGATGACACAGTGGCAGCAATTACAGTTAAAGTTTAACGAAATGGCATTAGGCCGACGCAAGTTTTGGTTTGCTTTAACCGTGGCATTTGTGCTTTATTTTGGGCTTTGGGTAGTGCTGCTACCGAGCTGGCAGAACTATCAGACGGAAAAAACTAAACTTACCCAGCAGCAGTCGCGGGTCGACTTATTGCAACAACAGCTGCAAGCGCTAGATAGTCGTTTGTCCGGTGATCCGCAAGCACCGTTACGAAATAAACTAAGTGATTTACAGGCACGCCTTAACGAGCTCAATCAGCGCTTACAAGCAGAAACTAACTACGTCAGTGCAACGGATAATCGTGAACTGTTGAAATCTCTGTTAGGTAATGCTGGTGCACTTGAGGTGCAGTCTGCATTGGCTATGCCAGCGGAGCGCGTTTATGGTGACGGTGATGCGACTGCTGGCGCAATCTATAAACATCGTTTACAACTGATATTCAGCGGCAATTACAACGAAATCTATAACTACTTTCAACGGCTAGAGCAGTTGCCATGGTCATTTTATTGGCAGCGCATGGATTATGAAGTTAAAGAGCATCCCAATGCCGAAGTGCTGCTCGAAATCTACACCCTGAGTCTGGAGCGCGATTATGTGGCGAGTTAAAGTAGTGCTCATAGTTTTTTGCTCTTTTGTGGCGTCAGCGCAAGCTCAGGAATTGCGAGATCCAACTGCACCTCCGCAGTACCGGATGGCGGCAGAACAACAGACGCAAGTCACCGATTTACGGCTAACTGCGATTCAGCAGCGCAGCACCGGCATCACAGCTTACATCAACGGTCAACGCGTGCAGCCGGGTGAACAATTACCACCTTATACAATAACCAAAATTACAATGGACCATGTCATCGTGCGCCATGCCGAAAATGGCGGCGAATTAAAACTATCACTCTATACTCAGAGTCCATTAGTGAGTGACACTAAGAAGGGTTCAGGGGGACAGAACTAATGCGGATCGCCACTCTTATTGCAGCAACGCTAATACTCTCAGCGTGTGCGCATCAACCTGAGCGTAAACCGGTAGAGGCACAACAAGCCTTGAATCAAGGTGCGCAAGTAAAGATGACTGAACGGCCACCGCTGCCTGAATCTGTTCGTGCAACTCTGCGGCCTTCAGCACTGGAAAGTAGTCGCGCAAGTGAGCAGTTACTTGCTCAACCGCGTTTTTCCGTCAACGCGAATGGTATCGCGGCGGGTGATTTCTTTGCCGGTTTAGCGGCTGATTCCCCCTACAACATTGTGGTGCATCCGGACGTTAATGGCACCATAACGCTGAGTCTAAAAGACGTGACTCTAACCGAAGCCCTTGAGGTTATCGGCGATATTTACGGTTATGAAATCAAGAGTGAAAACCGCATGATTCGCGTATTTCCTGCCGGTTTGCGCACCGAAACCATGACCTTGGATTATTTGGCGCTGCAACGCATGGGCTTGTCTCAGACCAGCGTAAGTTCTGGTGGTGTAAAAGAGAGTGACGACCAAAATGGTGGTTTAAATGGCGGCGGAAACAATTACAGCAATTCGCTGCTAGGAAACCAAGGCGGGATTTCCGGGCAAGGTAATTTATCCAACAGCGGCATGAATGGTATGAATAGTGGTATGCAAACCAATGGTTCGTCTATTTCTACGCAATCACAAACCGACTTGTGGGGCGGTCTGAAGGAGGTTGTTCAAGGTATTGTTGGTGAAGGCGAAGGTCGGCGTGTGGTAGTTTCTCCGCAAGCGGGTCTGGTAACTGTAACGGCATTACCTAGCGAGTTGCGTGCTGCCCGTGAATTTCTGCGCTCGGCGGAAGAACGTCTGCAACGCCAGGTTATTTTAGAGGCGCGAATCGTCGAAGTGGCGCTTAATGACGATTACCAGCAAGGTATCAATTGGAGCGACCTATTTAGTTTAGGCAATGCTAACGGCAGTATTGGTTTTTCTGGCGGTAGCGTAACGGGTACTAATGGCGTATTTGGGATGTCACTCGATGTTGGTGATTTTAGCGGAGTTTTAAACTTGCTGCAGGACCAAGGTAACGTGCAAGTTCTGTCAAATCCTCGAGTCAGTGCAAGTAATAACCAAAAAGCCGTGATTAAGATTGGTGAAGACGAGTACTTCGTGACCGACGTTTCGACCACGACGGTGACCGGTACGGCCACTACGTCAACACCTAATATTGAATTGACGCCATTTTTCTCAGGTATTTCACTCGATATTACGCCGCAGATAAGTAATAACGGCGAGGTGATTCTGCATGTACACCCATCAGTTGTTGAAACCAGCGAACAGAATAAAACGATCACACTGAATCAAGAATCGTTTGTCCTGCCATTAGCACAGAGCAATATTCGTGAGAGTGACACTATAGTTCGCGCTCGCAATGGTGAAATCGTAGTGCTTGGCGGTTTAATGCAAACCAGCTATACCGAAAACGAATCCAAAGCTCCCGTGTTGGGAGATATTCCAGTGGTGGGAAACCTATTTAAAAATAAGCGTCGCTCGGAACAGAAAAAAGAGCTGGTGATACTCATTCGCCCTGTAGTTGTAGGCGTCGATACCTGGCAACAAGAGCTCGAGCGTTCGAGTGACCTGTTAAATCGCTGGTACAACGACTAGCACCTAACTACGCAACGAGTAACGATAAATCACTATGTATCAAACGCATTATGGACTGACAGAATTGCCATTTACGTTGACCCCGAATACCAGTTTTTACTGTGATCTCGAGGGCCATCGCTCGGCATTTGAAGTTCTGCTGACCGCGCTTGAAGCTGGTGAAGGGTTTATTAAGGTCGTCGGAGAAGTTGGCACGGGAAAAACCTTGCTATGCCGGAAGTTGTTACACGAACTTCCCGAGCACTACGTTACCGCCTATATTCCGAATCCATATCTGAATCCGCGTGAAATGCGTGCCCACATCGCACGAGAGTTACAAGTGGAGGCGCCTGCCGAGCAAAGTGAGCAATTACTAACTCAGGCTATTCAAGAGCGTTTAGTTGAAATTAGTCGTGCCGAACAGATTGCCGTTATCGTGGTTGATGAAGCTCAAGCGTTACCAGCGGAAAGTCTTGAAGCATTAAGGTTAATCTCGAATTTGGAAACGGAAACGCGAAAATTACTGCATATTGTTTTATTTGGGCAGCCGGAACTAGATGAACGTTTAGCTACACGTGAGCATCGTCAATTGCGGCAGCGGATCACGTTCAGTTATACCTTGCAGGCAATGACGGTCGTTGAACTTGCACGTTATATTTCGCATCGGTTACACATTGCGGGCTATCAGGGAGCACCGATGTTCTCTGGACGCGAAGTGAAGATGTTACACCAAGCAAGTCGCGGGATACCGCGACTTGTAAATGTACTGTGTCATAAAGTTTTATTGCTTTGTTATGGTGAGGGGTGTTACCAAGTGAAGCCGCGACACGTGCGCTACGCGGTAGCTGACACCGAGGATGTGACTCTACCGTCGCATACACTGTTATGGTGGGGCGCAGTAGGTGTCGGCGGTGTGATAATCGCCTTGCTATGGTCTTGGCAACAAGGTTGGTTGACGGAGTATCTGTCATGAGTGTTATCAACCGTATGTTACGTGATTTGGATAAGCGCCAACAACAAGAGCGCAAAAACGGCTTCACTCCAGCTGCCGCTGCGCCATCAGGATTCCCTTGGGCATGGTTACTTGGTGCGTTTGTGGTTGCTGCTATTGCTGTAGTAGCGTTTATGGTCATTTACCAGGGAATGAGTAAATCTGAACCAGAACTACGTGAGCAATCAACACCGACACGGATAAAAGTCACACAACCCGAGACAGTGACCACACCCGATGGGGGCGAAACCGCAGCGGAAACTGTGTCAGCAAAACCGACAGCACAAGCATCACAACCGCAACGACGACTTGACCCACGGCCGGTGACAGCAACGCCAGATTCAGCAACAACATCAGAGGCAGTTGCAACACCAGAGCCAACTGCAACATCAGAACCAACATCAGCACCGAGGCCGACCGTAACGCCAGGACCGACAACCGAGGCTGGACCTCAGGTGAGCAAGGTAACTGACACAACGGCCGCGAGCGAGCCGCAACAGCAAGCACAAGAACAAACGCAGCAACCAAACCCGCAGCCAGCTAAAACCAGTGGCACGATGGAAGTGACTCGCGTTGAACTAAGTGCCGAAGAATTAGCGGAGGTTAAGTTAAAGCAAGCGCGCGAAGCCGCACAAAAGGGCGAGCGAGAACGCGCAGGCAGCTTGTTGGAACAGGTCATCGCTTTGGCACCTGAGCATGTCAACGCTCGTAGTGAACTGGCTGCTTATTGGTATGGTAGGGGGCGTGTAACAGCAGCACTGGCTGTGCTTGAAGAAGGGTTGCAGAGGCGTCCACAGGAACCGAATTGGCTCGTTCTTTACGGTAAAATATTACTTGAGAATGGCGCTTATGAGCAGCTAATGAGGGCCTTAGCCCAACTGCCTGAGGATACCGCGGAAACGTCTGACTTACTGCAAATGCGTGCCACCGCAGCGAGCGAACTTCGCCGCTTTGCGCATGCGGCAGTAGATTATGAGCGTTTAGCTGAGCGCACGCAGCAAGGTCGTTGGTGGATAGCAGCTGCGGTGGCTCATGAAGATGCGGAACAACCACAACAAGCATTGCGAAGTTATCAACAGGCACTGCAAGATGACGATTTGAGTCAAGACGCACGGCGCTACGCAGCGCAACGGCAACAAGCTTTAGGAGGCCAATAGCGATGCGCCCTCGTTTAAAAATGCGCCTTGGTGACCTTTTGGTGCAAGAAGATATTATTACTGAGTCGCAACTGCAGGAAGCACTTGATGACCAGCGGTCCAACGGCCGTAAGTTGGGTGTGACCTTAGTTGACTTGAACTTCATTAGTGAGCAAGAGTTACTGGAGTTTTTGGCTCGCCAGTTGAATATTCCGTTTGTCGAATTAGGTGATCGCAAGATCCCAGACGATGTCGTGACTTTACTACCTGAGATTCAAGCGCGTCGTCATCGTGCTTTGGTGGTGGAAGCCAGTGACAGTGAAGCATTGGTGGCAATGAGTGACCCGGCTGATTTGGGCGCAGTGGATGCGATCAGTCAGATCCTTCAGCCGCGTTCGATAAAATTGGCAGTTGCACGTGATCACGAATTGCTCGAAGCGTTCGATAATTTGTATCGACGGACGAAGGATATTGCCGACTTCGCTAGCCAGTTGCAGACTGAGTATGAACAGGACGAAACGGTCGACCTTGCTGCTTTGTCACTGGAAGATGAGGGTGATGATGCGACGGTTGCCAAGCTGTTACAGTCCATTTTCGCTGATGCTGTGCAAGTCCGTGCCTCAGATATTCATATTGAGCCTGATGACCGTGCCTTGCGCATCCGTATGCGGGTCGATGGCATACTGCAAGAAAACGTGTTGACCGAGACGACCATTGCCAGTGCGCTGGTGCTGCGGTTGAAGTTGATGGCAGGTCTGGATATTTCTGAAAAACGTATGCCACAAGATGGCCGCTTTCACATCAAAGTACGAGACCATTCCATCGATGTGCGGATGTCGACCATGCCGGTGCAGTATGGTGAATCATGTGTCATGCGGTTGCTGGATCAGTCCGCTGGCCTTCTTGAGCTTAAACAAACTGGGTTACCGGCGAATTTGCTCGAGCGAGTGCGTAACCTGATTCGTAAGCCTTATGGCATGCTCATTGTTACCGGGCCGACAGGTTCAGGTAAAACGACCACACTGTACGGTGCACTGAATGAATTAAATAAAGCTGAGAAAAAAATTATAACCGTAGAAGACCCGGTGGAATATCGACTTCCGCGCATTTCGCAAGTGCAAGTGAATAGTAAAATCGGCTTGAGTTTTTCGCGGGTGTTGCGCACCACCCTACGGCAGGATCCAGACATTATTATGGTCGGTGAGATGCGTGACGGAGAAACTGTGGAGATTGCTCTGCGCGGTGCCATCACCGGTCATTTGGTACTTACCACATTACACACCAATGATTCGATTACCAGCGCATTGCGCTTAATCGATATGGGGGCTGCCCCTTATCTGGTTGGTGCAGCTGTGCGCGGAGTGTTGGCGCAACGCTTGATCCGTAAGGTCTGTGATAACTGTAAAGTTGAGACAAAGATTGACGCAGGTGATTTAGCCTTGCTTCGCCGTATGGCGCCCGATATTCCAGCAGATGGTAGTGGCTTTTTTAAAGGTAAAGGTTGTCGTAATTGTAATCACACAGGTTACAAAGGACGGCTTGGTGTGTTTGAGCTGCTGGAATTGAATGATGCCATGGTTAATGCCCTGCGTGACGCTAATATGCGAGAGTTTGCGGGGGCTGCCCGTGCTGCTGAGAATTTCCGGCCGCTGGCTTTAGCTGCATTGGACTATGCCCGTGAGGGTATTACCAGCGTTGATGAGGTATTGTTCTTAGCCGAGACGGTTGAGGAGGAAGAGTTACGCGGCACGCTAGTTGAGCCAGAGGAAGAAACCCATGGCTGAGTTTAGCTACCGCGGTCGGGATGCGGCTGGCGAACTTATTACCGGCGCGCTAGAGTCAACCTCAGAAAAAGCTGCTGCGGACACATTAATCCGCCGCGGCGTTACACCTCTTGTGATTGAACAACGCAGTGATGCCGTTAAACGTCAGTCAGGCTTTCGCCTGTTCCATGAGAAAGTAACGCTTGATGATTTAATTGTTTTCACCCGACAAATGTACTCGTTAACAAAGGCGGGTATTCCTTTATTGCGGGCAATCGAAGGTCTGGCAGAAAATAGCTCGAAACGGCGCATGCGTGAGGTTCTCAACGATGTGGTTGAACAACTTGAACGCGGTCGTGAGCTATCATTAGCGATGGGGGCGCACCCAAAAGTATTCCCACGACTACTTATAGCGGTGGTCCATGTTGGAGAAAATACAGGTCAGCTGGAAGAAGCCTTTGAACAGCTTTCCGATTATTTGAGTAGAGAACAAGATACTCGTAAGCAGGTGAAGTCGGCATTGCGTTACCCAATGTTTATTGTTTCGGCCTTGGTTATTGCAATGTTCATTTTGAACATTTGGGTAATACCGACCTTTGCGCGAATGTTTGAGCAGTTTAATGCTGAGCTGCCGTTGCCGACACGAATTTTAATCGGTGTCTCAGATGTTTTTGTGACCTGGTGGCCGGTGATGATTCTTGCAATTATTGGTGCGCTATATGGTGTGCATAGGTTTAAAACGAGTGAAGCTGGTCGAGTGCGATGGGATCGGTGGAAAACTCAAATGCCGATTTTTGGTGATATAGTTTTTCGCAGCCTACTTTCTCGTTTCTCGCGCAGCTTTTCGGTGATGTTGCGCGCAGGGGTCCCGCTTACCCAGGCATTGAGCTTAGTTGCTGATGCCGTTGATAATTATTGGATGCATGACCGTATTGAAGATATGCGGCGTACGATTGAAAAAGGTGAAGGTTTAACGCGAGCTGCGCAGGGGACTGAGCTGTTTACACCGTTAGTGATGCAAATGATTAGTGTAGGCGAAGAAACAGGTCGGGTTGACGAATTATTAAATGAAGTGGCTGACTACTACGAACGAGAAGTCGATTATGATTTGAAAAGTTTGACCGCGCGCATTGAGCCGATTTTATTAGTGCTTGTTGCGGTTATGGTGGCAGTAATGGCACTCGGAATATTTACTCCGATGTGGGATATGATGGATGCCTATAAAGGGCGTTGAACGAAATTTCGATGAACAACAAAAACGCGGAAGAGGACATTATTATGAATGCCGAGCAAGTGAAGCAGCAGCGCGGCTTTACCTTAATTGAGCTGATTATTGTTATTGTCATACTGGGGTTGCTAGCAGCCTCGGCCTTACCTCGTTTTACTCGGGTAAGTGCCGACGCTGAAGACGCCGCCTTAGAAGGCGTTGCCGGAGGCTTTGCCAGTGCTGTGAGCCTGGTTCGGGCGGAGTGGGAGCTACGCGGTAGACCGAAAGGAACTGCTAATGGTTCTGGCGCGGTGATCGTGATGGACGGTGTGCCCGTAAATGTCGATGGTGATACTGGTTATCCAGTGAGTGGCAATAGCAATACCGAAGCACATGATCAGAATTTAACCAGCGAGGATTGCCGAACCATTATGCAGGCAATACTGCAAGGGGCGCCAACAGCTACAGCGAATTATGGGTTACTGAGTCAGAATCGCTACTATGTGACGCGAGAAAACAATGGTACCAATGATATTTGTGTTTATTATT
This sequence comes from Pseudidiomarina xizangensis, assembly GCF_052541995.1. Taxonomy (NCBI): domain Bacteria; kingdom Pseudomonadati; phylum Pseudomonadota; class Gammaproteobacteria; order Alteromonadales; family Idiomarinaceae; genus Pseudidiomarina; species Pseudidiomarina xizangensis. Next base: position 1,351,632 of record NZ_JBOBQA010000001.1, on the reverse strand, counting down.
TAGCAAATACTATTAAGAATTTGACGGCCACACCTGCGGGTAATGATTACTTAAGTGTCGGCAATGTCTTCGTTTACAATCCGCGCACTGGTGGCGTGAGCATTTTCAGTAATAATTAAGTCACTGGTAGTGATGGGTTTAGGAGAGTACAATGAATGGACAAAAAGGCTTCACGCTAATTGAGTTGATTATAGTTATCGTCGTACTTGGTATTCTCGCGGTAACTGCGGCTCCACAATTTATAAACTTTTCGAGTGATGCGCGCGAGAGTACGTTAAAGGGGCTGGAAGCTAGCATGAAGTCTGCCATTGAATTAAGCTATGCGAAGGCAGCAATTGATGGTGGTTTATCCGGTGAGGCGACAGTTCCAACTAATTCTGCAGCGGTAACTATTGCAATTGTTAATGGTTATCCGAAGGCTAGCGAAATCGGTAAGGCTGCAGGTGCGGGTAGCGACTGGACGTTTGCGGAGAAAACCGCCGGCAGCTATTCTGGGACGGTGGTCAATGGTGTGTATGTGGGTACTTTGGCGAGTTTAGCTGCCGCTGGTTCAACCGCGACACAAATTGAAGCGACAAACTGTTATATTACATACGAAGATAACGCAGACGATACAGGAAAACCGCGACCTGTTGCGACCGTTTCTGATTGTTAAATTGAATTTCGGGAGAAGTGTTTATGAAACGCCAACAAGGCTTTACATTAATTGAGTTAATCATTGTGATTGTTGTGCTCGGTATCTTAGCGGTTACTGCTGCGCCACAGTTTATTAATTTTTCATCAGACGCACGTGAGTCTACTGTTAAAGGTGCCCAAGCTTCTATTCAAGGTGCGATGCAGTTGGTCTATGCGCGTAGTTTAGTTAATGGTACTGAGGATGACTCACCAGCAACAGTGACAACAGAAGGTGGTACGGTGACAACCTCTTACGGTTATCCTGACGCCGATGTTGGTGGTATTGATGTTGCAGCAGGTTTAGGTAGTGACTGGTCACGTTACGACAGCACGACTACTCCGGTGACAGCATCGGTTGCTGAAGCAGCTTTTGCGCCTGCCGGCGTTACTCCTGATTTTACTTCAGGAAACGACAGCTGCCATGTGCTCTACACTGAAGCTGCGGACGAAGATACTCCGGCGACAGTTGCCGTGAACACCGCTGGTTGCTAAGTCGATATAAGTTAAGCAAAAGCTAAAAAAGCGCTCCTAGAGCGCTTTTTTTATTGAGTAAGATCTTTCTCAGTGGTCTTACGCGTATTACCGCGGTATAACCCAAACCCGCCGAACGCTCGTGGGTCGTTGAAGTTGTTACCGTCGGCATCCTGCCACGGGTACTCTAAATAGTCTGGGGCGTTGTATTCAAAGATAAACTCACCTTGTGCTGGAGTACCTGTTGGTGCCTGCCAGAACAGCGGGCTGGTTCCGATGGTACCATCGACAAGGCTGCCGGCTGCGCCGTCCGCAGAGGTGGTGATTGGGTCGATGTAACTAACGATGGCAAGTTCAGTCGGAGCGTATCCAGTGCACTGGTCGAGAGTGTTGGTGGTAAATAAATCACCATTCCAGTACTCAGCGCGCAGTGAGACCGGTAAGTTCTCAGTTTCTGGACCGTAGCTATTATCTACTACTAAACGGCCATACCGAAGCTCGACCGAACCCGTCAACGGTACGGCATCACCACTAAGAGTGACTAATGTCTTAGCACTAGCCGGGAAGTCACGAGCATCCATTTCACTGGCTACCTGCAAACCAACTTCGACTTGCTCAAACGGGCCGTCAGGCTGATCATCGCTGCGCTTACCAAGACTTGCGTCAGTGGTTGAAGTGAGTAGCTGTCCCGCCGTCCAGACCTCCGGTAAGGTCGCTTGCCACCGGGTGGCAAAGGCATCAACGGCTTGGTCTGTTGGTGTGTTGCGCGCCACGGATTGCAGTATCGCAGTGCTCGCATAGTTGGCACCATCGTTATCATAGTTACGTAGCCGTTGGCCATTGAGCGCCTGCGCTTCAACTAAGAAATCCAAGCCCACAGCCGCCTGGCTCATGTAGGTAAATGCCGTGCAACTATTGGTCAGGTTACTGTTTATAAGAGCAAAATGATGTGGGTAAAAGCGGCCTACTGGGCTGGCAGGTCGCTGCAATGCATCGCCGCCACCAAGATAATCATTACCGGGTAGAGCCGCTTGCAAATTCACCGTGCCGGCCTCTAACCAAGTAGCGCCATCGGTTTGATAAGCACCAGCAATGGTAGAGCTGGGTGAAAATGACTGAGTGAGCGCTAATTTACTAGCGTCTGAGTTTACATCGGCCGGTAGTGGATAAGCCATAGATACAAAACCTGCGCTTATTCCTACCGGGCTAACCTCGTTGCCGAAATTGGGCGTCACGTTACCTGCCGCATTACGACTTTGTACCACCATACTAAAGGCTTCACCAGCGGCTACGTAGCCTGGACCTGTGGCTGTGGTTGCGTTCCACAGCTGGTCACTCGCGTCGAGCGCGACGACGGTAAGTGTATGGGGCTTAACAACGTAGTCGTTTAGACTAGTGCCAACCAAGGTCGTGCTGGGATCATTAATGTTGCCAGCTTCGGCAGAAGGCTCAGCAGCAAGATCCAACCGCGCGTGCATTTGTAACAGGCCGACATCGGAATAGTTGTTGGTAAGCGTTGCAGCACCCGAGTTGTCAAACGTTAGATTTACACTGGAGTAATTTACTGCACTGCCAGCATCATTTAGTGCCACGGTACTACCGTTAACGGAGTAGACTTGGCCTGATTGACAGGTCAACGGATTGGTACATTCGACCGCGAGTTCTACTAAGTGATCGCCGCTGACACGCGCTTCGCAGGCTCCGGTTGTAGTATTGGTCTCTACGGCACGCAATACGGTACTAAAATTGACAGCTGCATGCTGACCGGGTATCACGCTTAGGCCATCGGCGGCAGTGATAACCAACCCAGTTGTATTAAAAGTTAAGCTGCAATCTGTCGCAACCGTACCGCTGCTATTTACGCATTGGGTCGTTGCCGCAGGTGCGGGGGAACTCGCCGGTGCTGATAACGTTGCGGTACCCCCAGCGGTCCACCGCAGGCCTGCCACACCACTACCATTTACAAAGTTAAGAGTTGCGCTCTGGCCGCTGGTGCTGGAGACATTACCACCTTGCCAAGTCGGACCGCTTACCCCAGCGTCAAGATCAACGGCGACATTGCCGGAATAGAGCTGCGAGCAGCTTGCATTGGCGCAAGCGAGAACTTCAATCACAGCGCTGTAGCAGCTAACAACTGCTGCGGAGTGACGAATACGTAGATGATGAATACTGGCAGTCGGTTCACAGCCAATTGCCTGGTATACATCGTCCTGCACTTCTGGGCTGTAACTCAAGTTTGTATTTGCGCCAACAGAAACGGTTCCTGGAGTCAAAATGGCGCCTTGGTAATTATTATTGTTACCAAGAGTGACGGAAGTCGATGGATACGGACTATAAATTAAACCATTGAAATTAATTACGGTATTACTCGCCCCCCCTTCATTAAAGTTCCCCAAATTTACGTAAGCGTTATCATAGAGGTAAACCAACATATCGCTCACCGGACCGTTGCTATTTACGTATATATTGTTGTCGCCAATTAGATAATCGCGAACATATAAACGCACTTGACCTTGTGGAACGATGTTGATGTAGGAGTTATTGTCGAGGTTCAGACGTTCAATAAAATAATCACCCGGTGCCAACTCGGCGGTGGAGTTACGACCATTAAAAGTGAGCTCTTCGATGTAATAGGTGCCGCCAGAAAATGAGACTAAAGGCGTAGCATTGCGGCGGGTATCGGTTTCTATGGTGCCGTAGCTACCGGGGGCTATGCCGGTCGCATTAGTTAGATCCGGACCTCCGGTTTGCGCGCTCGGGAAAGTGCTTGGATTAAGTGGTGGAAAGGTTAAATCGACCGTATCGACTTGTCCGTCAGGTGTCGGCGTGTTGCCGGAACCGTCAATCGGATTGCCGTTAATTTCCGAGTTGTTGCCGTAATTAAAACCGGTTTCACCAATGATTCCGTAGTCGAGCAAGTCGCCAAACTGATCACATTGAGTAGGAGATGGGCTGTTTTGCGCATAAGCTGGCTGTGGTACAGACGAAAGCATGAACCATAGAATTGTACTCGTTAGTCCAATAAAACCAGAGCGCATCGACCTATTTAATCGCATCAGCGACCTCCACCAAAATGCGTTTTGAGTAAACCATTGTACCACCTTCGCAACTACCCTCGGCAATGATTCGGATATGTGAACCATTATACGGGTCGCTTAAGTCGAGTTGATTGCAACGTATTTGTGCCGTGCACTGCGTTAATCCGGGCGCGGTATAGTTGTAGTTGCGCACCACCGGAGGGTCGTTTGAAGTGCGTGCTGGGCACACGGAATCATCGAAGTTTGTATCGAGCGGGTAGAGTTCTACCATAATGGCTTGAATGCTACTTGTCGCGGCAAGCTGCGCACGCGTTCCTAATACATCACTGGCGACTGCGCTGGCTGTATCATTCAGTGAGCGTACGAGAGTGAGCCCAACTAAGCTCATCACTAATAATACGAATAAAGCGATAGCAAGGGCTGCACCTTTCTCTCTGGGCTGTGAGTGTGACAAGTTAAGGTACATTAGGAATATAAACCTCATGCGTGATTTCGATAGGTTTTGCTGCTCGCTCAGAAGAGGCCAAGGCGAGAAATAAGCGCACTAAATTGTTGCGTTGTAAGGTAGGTGCAATCGCCTGGAATGGCTGTTGACCTAAACTTAAATCATTGACCACATCAACTGCCATTACCTCTTGGCTGGCTGCAGCTACACTCAGCGTAGTAAAGTCAGGCTGATTACTCAACAAACCATAGTCTGCAAAACGTACCAGCGTTTGGTTTACGGTATCCACACACCAACTTACGGGGTTTGTACCTAAATAAAATGTACGAGATGGACTATCGGTAAAGAAATTAGCGGGTGAAGCAGACAGCGATAAGGTGCTTAAACCTGTTTGTGGTGCGTCATTGCTCACCCCAGTAATTAACTTACGGCGCTGCTGGTTACTGCTGTAAATGTAGCTTGGGTCTGTGGCGTAAACCAATACGTAACTACCTACCATGTCGCCAAGTTGCAAAAAGGGGGTAACAACTACCATTGGGTCGCCCGCTCCGGGGCCAGGCTTAGGTAGTGATAAATAAATATTTGTGCCAATCATTGGCATATACTCGAGACAAGCAGCGTTGCTACGAGAACTGCGTGGTACGGAAGAGCGAATTTCGCGATTGAGTCGTTCGATAGCAAAACGCTGTTCCGCGACAAGCTGGTTGCGCGCATTAACTTGTACAACCATGTCGCTACCTAGACCAAGAAAACCAAAGGAGTAGATGGCCAGCGTGGCGAGTAGCAAAATGACGATGATAACTTCAATAAGTGTAAAGCCGAGGTTGAGGGAAAGACGTGACTTTGGCATCAGAAATTTCCCTTAATAAATGAAAAGACAAAATCCTGCGATTGCGAAGTGGCTAGCGAGACTTGAACCCGTTTAAAGCTGCTGACCCCAGCAACGCAGGTTCCTTGAACATCACTATAACAAACGCTTATTGAGTAGTTAAAACCGCGATAATCGTCTTCCAAATTGGTGCCAAATACGTCAGCAAGACTAGGTTGGCTCAGCTGTAGTTGGTGGTAATCATCGACATCATCAAAGCGATCACGCGTTTCACCGTCAGGACCGAAAGTAGTACTGCAGGCAGGAGCCCCGGATTCCCCGCAGCGCAAAGTGCCGCCACTGTGATCGCTGTTTTCGTCAAACGATTTACCTTGTATCTCTTCAACAAAGGCGTGCGCTAAATTTGCCGCACGAACCTGTAGTACTGGTTCGGCGCTGCGAATAGCCTGAGGAAAAATAAGAGTGGCGATAAGAGAAAAGGCAAAGGCAAGAACCACCACGCCAATGATCAACTCGATCAGTGTAAAACCGGTTTTACCCAGTGACTGCTGGTAATGTTCAGAATGAGTTGAAAGTCGCATTCGCAAGCTCGATAGTGGTTGCACACAGATTAATTTATCGTCAGTTTATCAACAATCTTTAACTTGTTAAGTCAATACTATACTCTTTTTATATATTGTGCATCGCAACCTAGGCGTGGTCATGAACAAATCTGCAAGTGTAAAGAAATGGCAAGGCTTCTCGGTAATCGAGTTAATTGTCGTTATCATCATTCTGGGCATTCTGGCGGTTACCGCAGCGCCGGTATTTTTGGCGGATGATGGCGTTGATGAGCGTTTATTAGAGGTTGAACTCATCAGTGCGTTAAGGTTAAGTCAGGAACGCGCCATGCAAGATGTCCAGCGGCGTTGTTATGGCATGTCGATAACCACTACTGAGATTTCGCCAGTAGAATGCGGAGCTAGTATTGCTTCGGGGCGAACCATTATTATTCCGAATGGTGTAAATTTGACCGTGAGCTCAAGTTTGTCTTCGGCTACGAGTGGTTTCTTATTTAACAGTTGGGGTTGCCCTGTTTCGGCGCAACATACATCTATAGCGGAACCCTGTGGACAAAGTAGTATTGAATTCGCCATTAATGGAACAGCTTTGCGTTACGTTTGTGTTCAGAGCCAGGGCTACATTCGTGCGGGTGCTTGCAGCTAATTTTTTAGAAAGCATGCGATGGTGTAAATCTCTAGTAAAACCATGAAAAAAATATGCAATAATACGCACAAACTAAGGCGAGTCGGCTTGCTCGAAATATCTTCAGTTGCTAAAGTTAGCGCGACTCTCCCACCAACCAGACGAAATTAAAGACCAGTAAAGGGAACACCCCTGATGTTTAAGAAATTGCGCGGAATTTTTTCCAACGATTTGTCCATCGACTTGGGAACAGCAAATACACTTATTTACGTAAAAGACGAAGGTATCGTCTTGAACGAGCCTTCTGTAGTCGCGATTCGTCAAGAACGCTCAGGCGGCCCGAAAAGTGTTGCTGCAGTAGGTCAGGCGGCAAAACAAATGCTGGGGCGTACGCCTGGCAACATTAAAGCTATTCGACCCATGAAAGATGGCGTAATCGCTGACTTTTATGTTACCGAAAAAATGTTGCAGCACTTTATTAAGAAAGTGCATGACAGTCATTATTTTCGTCCAAGCCCACGTGTTTTAGTCTGCGTCCCGTGCGGTTCAACGCAGGTTGAGCGACGCGCGATTCGCGAATCGGCGTTAGGAGCAGGTGCTCGCGAAGTGTATTTGATCGACGAACCCATGGCTGCGGCAATTGGGGCTGGACTGCCAGTATCTGAAGCAACCGGCTCCATGGTGGTTGATATTGGTGGCGGTACCACAGAAGTCGCAATTATCTCGTTAAACGGGGTGGTTTATTCGTCGTCAGTACGTATTGGTGGTGACAAATTCGATGAAGCTATCGTTAATTATATTCGTCGTAACTTTGGCTCGTTAATTGGTGAAGCTACGGCCGAGCGTATCAAGCACGAAATTGGTTCGGCATTCCCAGGCGATGAAGTGCGTGAAATTGAAGTCCGTGGCCGAAATCTTGCTGAAGGTGTGCCGCGCTCTTTCACACTGAACAGCAACGAAATTCTTGAAGCCTTGCAAGAACCTTTAATGGGCATTGTTAGTGCCGTGATGGTCGCGCTAGAGCAATCGCCGCCGGAACTTGCTTCAGATATTTCTGAGCGTGGAATGGTTTTGACTGGTGGTGGCGCGTTGTTGCGTGATCTCGACCGGTTATTGATGGAAGAAACCGGAATTCCGGTAATTATTGCCGATGACCCACTGACTTGTGTTGCCCGCGGTGGCGGTAAAGCCCTTGAAATGATCGATATCCATGGTGGTGATCTGTTTAGTTATGAGTAACCCCGCATGAAGTCGCTGTTCGAACACGGCCCTTCATTACGAACTCGATTGTTGCTGGCGCTAGTTGTTGCTGGCAGCCTGATGTTCCTCGACCACCGGCTGCAGACCATGCAGCCGGTGCGTTCGTTTTTGAGTACCGCAACAGCGCCGGTGCAATATCTGGCGATTCTACCTGAAGAAGTGTTGGATCGGCTGGTTTACCTAGCCACTACGCGATCGGCATTACGGGAAGATAATCAACGGTTACGCGACGAGTTATTAGAACTGCAAATGGCGGTGCAACGACTTAACTTCCTGGAAAATGAAAACGCTCGTCTACGACAATTACTCGGTTCCGATGTGCGTGCTGCCAGCCGGCGCATGGTAGCTGAAGTGGTGGCCGTAGCAACCGACCCCTTTTCGCATCAAGTGGTGATCAATAAAGGTTATGCCAACGGGGTTTACGATGGTCAGCCGGTGCTCGATAACCGCGGCATCGTTGGGCAAATTGTTAGTGTCGGCCGTACCACCGCGAGAGTACTGCTGATTTCCGACCAAAGTCACGCACTGTCGCTGCGTGCCGAACGTAACGATATTCGGGTTATTGCTAAAGGTATCGGCGACCTCAACCGGCTTGAACTCAGCTTCATTCCGCACAGCACTGAGCTGGAAGAAGGCGACGTACTGATGTCGTCTGGCCTGGGAGGAGTTTATCCCGAAGGCTATCCAGTGGCACAAATAACCGCCATTGACCGCGATGAGCGGCTGCAATACGCTAATGTTACTGCAACGCCATTTGCCCAGCTTGATCGAATTCGAACCTTGTTACTGTTATGGCCAGCTGATGCCACTGAAACGCCAGTTTTTGATAACGAGGTGACCGATGTGGATTAAGTCAGGGTTACTACCCTTGTTGCTAACTTACATCATCGCTTTGGTGTTGACCGTTACACCTATCCCGGCGATGTTTGAGCCGTGGCGACCCGATTGGGTGAGTTTAGTTTTGATCTATTGGCTGATCGCAATTCCGCATCGGGTAGGTTTTGGCACGGTACTTGTTATCGGGTTGCTCACCGATATCTTGATGGGCACCACCTTTGGTATTTACGCAACAGCCTTGGTGTTGGTGGCGTATCCGGCATTGCGTCACTTCCAGCGTATTCGGAATTACTCATTAACCCAACAATTAGTGATTGTTGGGGTGCTCATCCTAATTAAGCGAGTGTTGGTCTACGAATTGGAGCATGTATTGAACGATGCTGCATTCAACTGGCCATACTTTTATCCGGTACTGTCATCGGCAGTGATTTGGCCATGGGTGTTTTTAATCATGCGTAAATACCGCCGGCGTTATTTGATTCGCTAATTTTGTTAGGGTAATTACAAGGAATTCGTTATGCAGCTCGTTCTTGCTTCAGGTTCACCGCGTCGTTATGAGCTGTTGCAATTATTGGACCGCCCATTCAGCGTGATTAAACCCGAGGTGCGGGAGCAACAGCGAGACGGCGAAGCGCCGGAAAGCTACGTGGCTCGATTGGCGATAGATAAAGCGTTGGCCGGAGCAAAAGTAAGTGCTGCTGATGCCGCAGTTATCGGCTCCGACACGGTTGTGGTGTGCGATGACAAGGTACTCGAGAAGCCCATCGATAAAAACGATTTTTGTGCAATGATGAAGCAGCTTTCCGGGCGTGACCACCAAGCGTTAACCGCGGTTGCCTTGCACTATAATGGTGCAACAAACGTAAAAGTGGTGTCTACCGTAGTGCACTTTAAGCCGTTGAGTGACACCGAAATAAGTACTTATTGGCAGTCTGGTGAGCCTACCGATAAAGCGGGTGGTTATGGGATCCAAGGGCGCGCAGCGAAATTCGTAACGCATATCGAGGGTAGCTATCTCGCAGTGGTCGGTCTACCGTTATATGAAACTGAGCAATTGATACAAACAGCGGAGCGTAGCTAATATGAGCGCTGAAATTCTGATGAACGTTACCCCGACTGAAACACGGGTGGCGTTAATTGAAAATGGTATCTTGCAAGAAATTCATATTGAACGCCAGGCTAAACGCGGCTTGGTAGGCAACATTTATGTTGGTAAAGTGGCCCGGGTTTTACCCGGGATGCAAGCGGCTTTTGTGGATATAGCTCTAGATAAAGCTGCGTTCTTACACGCTTCAGATATTGTTTCACCGCTATCTGCCGCGGAAGGAGTGACACCGCGACCCGATTTAGCTCCAGACATCGCAACCTTAGTGCGACCCGGGCAGCAAATTTTAGTGCAGGTGGTAAAAGATCCATTAGGTACAAAAGGCGCGCGGTTGACTACAGAAATCACGATTCCATCACGCTATATGGTGTTAATGCCGCAATCTCCACATGTTGGTATTTCACAGCGTATCGAAGATGACAGCGAGCGCGAGCGCTTGAAGAAAGCCGCTCAGCCATACTGCGACGAAGAAAGCGGCTTTATTGTCCGCACCGCAGCGGAAGGCGCCAGTGACGAAGAATTGAAGCGCGATGCGGCATTCCTGCGGCGGCTCTGGGATACCCTAGAAAAACGTCGCAAAGGCATGCGAAAAATTGGTTTGGTTTATGAAGATCTTAATCTGTCCTGCCGCATCTTGCGGGATTTTGTTGGCGACGAGATCGAGCGCATTCGCGTTGACTCTAAAGTTACCTTTGAACTGTTACATGAATTTGTTACCCAATTTATTCCTGACCTAGCCGACGCGCTTGAATACTATGCTGGCGAACGTCCGATTTTCGATATGTTCGATGTCGAAAACGAAGTTCAGCGTGCGCTTGATCGGAAAGTGGAGTTGAAATCAGGTGGCTCTATTATCATCGATCAAACTGAGGCGATGACCACCATTGATATCAACACCGGTGGTTTCGTCGGTCATCGTAACCTGGAAGAAACGATATTTAACACCAATATTGAGGCAACGCAGGCCATAGCCAGACAGCTGCGTTTACGCAATCTAGGTGGCATTATCATCATCGATTTTATCGACATGCAGAATAACGATCATCGGCGGCGCGTGCTGCATAGCCTAGAGCAGGCGCTGGGGAAAGATCGTGCGAAAACCTCGATTAATGGTTTCACCTCGTTAGGTCTGGTTGAGATGACGCGTAAGCGCACGCGGGAAAGCCTCGAGCATGTGCTGTGCTCAGAGTGTCCCGTTTGTGGTGGCCGTGGCAGTATGAAAACCGTTGAGACGGTTTGTTATGAAGTTATGCGTGAAATTGTTCGTGTTAACCGTGCTTACGCAGCTGACCACTTCGTCGTTTATGCTTCTGCCGCCGTTACCGACGCGCTTCTCAATGAAGAATCTCATGCGCTTGCTGAACTCGAAGTTTTTATCGGCAAGCAAGTCAAAATTTCTGTTGAGCCGCTCTACCATCAAGAGCAGTTCGACGTAGTTATGATGTAACCAGCATGTGGCAGATGTCAGCGAAAGTAGCTTACCGAACGTTCCTGTACACGGCAGCAACAGCTTTAGTGTTGTTTGCTGTGATGCTGAGCGTCTTGCGGTACCTACTGCCGCAACTTCCCGATGTCACCACTAACATAGAAGAATTTCTTAGCCAAAACTACGCTGTTGAAGTCACCATTGACGAGTTAGGCGCCGATTGGAATACCGCCGGCCCACAATTGATTTTACGCGATATTGCGGTTAGCCAAATTGACGCTGAAGATGTCCGTCTGCAGCTGAATGAGGCGCGTGTGGTGTTCAATTTCTGGCGTAGCCTGCGCACTTGGTCAGTGCAGTTTGAACAAGTGACCTTAGCGGACTTGCACGTCACCTATGATTTGCGTGACTCATCACTAACAAGCAACATTGGTCTCGGTGACCAATTACCGCGGTTTTTTCTCAATCAACTTGATCACGTTACCATCGAAAATAGTACCTTAGAGTTGGTCAATTTAGTGGGTGTGCGCCGCGCAGTGGTGATTGAACGCCTGAGTTGGAGCAATCAAGGTCGTTCGCACCAAGGTATTGGCAGCTTTCGTATCGATGGTTTAGCGAGCAACGCGCTGGACGTAATGATTGAGGTGGAGGGTAACGATCCTGCCGATTTAGATGGCCAAATTTACGTACAAGCATCGAACCTGGATATCGCTGCATGGCTGCAGCAAAAGGTTGTCGATTCACAGGTCTTGCAAGCTGAATTTAATTTCACCATGTGGCTTAACTTTGCCGCCAGTGACTTCCGCAATGGTACCTTGCAACTGGCGCGTAATGAGTTGCACTGGCAAGTCGGTGAACGTAAACATCAATTGGTTATTCCGAAAGGATTGTTGCGGTTACGACCACAAGAAAACGGGTGGCTGGTAAATAACAATCCGATTACTTTTGTGCAAGATAGCATGACTTGGACCTTACCCACGGTAAGTTGGCTGCAAACCCCGGAGTTATATGCTTTAAGTGTCGAAGATGTACCCATGGCACCGTTTTTTCAACTTGCCAGCTTGGCTGGCGCCAAAGGTCAGTTATTTGCCGATGCGATGAAACAAGGCGAGCTTGCTGGACGGGTTGCCTTCCGCTTGCAACATCAAATTCAAAGTTCTCCGCAGTGGCAGATCAGCGCGCAGGATGTGGCGTGGCAGCAGACCAACGGTGTCCCTGGTCTCGAGCAGATAGAACTCGACGCTATCGGTATAGGATCAGCAGCGCGTTGGTCGGTTCAGGGAACACAGGTCAGCATAAACAGCGAGTTATTAAGTGATAGTAAGCCATGGCGCTTGCAGGAGCTTCGTCTCGCAGGAGACTTCTCCTGGCAAAAAGGGGCCTGGGATCTACGTATCGACGGCGATAGTCGTGCAGATTTGGAAGGGCTGCCATTAGCGTTGCGGGCACGGATTCGTCAGGGCGAAAACCTGGATATTGCGGCACGAATCAATGATACCAGCGCGGCGCCAATTCCCGCGGAGGTATTACGGCGTTATTTACCCAACGCTATGGGCGGGCAATTATATGATTACTTACAGACATCGCTTATTGCCGGTGACGCTGACGATCTGGCAATGGTGTGGCGCGGCTCGGCGGCAGACTTCCCTTATCAAGGAGGAGCGGGAGTATTCCAGGCACAAGCGAACCTGCGGAATTTAGTCTATCGCTTTCAACGCGGCTGGCCAGCCGTAACCGATGCCACATTACATCTAAATTTTGCTAACGAACGTATGCATATCGTCACCACCGAAGCTAAACTCGGCGAGATTAATTTAACGCGGGTGGATTCTGTTATCCCCAACCTTCTTGCCACGCCAGCGACGTTGCTGATCACCAGCGGGATTGCTGGTGACGCTGCCGGCTTACAGCCGATTTTTGCTGCTAGTTCTATGGCGTCGAGTCTCGGTACTACGTTCACACAATTACAGTTGAGTGGTCCCATCAAAGGTGAATTAAAACTAACAGTACCGCTTAATAACTCTGATGAGGTGATCGCTGAAGGTGTTACAGAGTTGCTTGGAAACGAACTTTTTGTGAGTAGTCTTAAGCAGCAGTTTTCTGATGTGCAGGGCAAGGTGCGTTTTCGCAATGATGTGATTCAAAGTGAGCAACTCAACTTTACCTGGCAACAGTTGCCGATAGTTGCCGAGTTAGATGCCAGCGCCCGTGCGGATGATTATCATGTGCAGATTAATACGCGTGGTGATTGGTCGATGGCACAGTTAAATGAGCGCGTGCCCCGGACGGGGCAATTAGCCCGTGGGGACTTTGTTTGGCATGGCAAGCTAGCCTTATCGCTCCCAGACGCTGGTGGTTATTCGTTTCACTGGCAACAGCAATCTGATCTAAACCAGCTTGCTTTGCACTTTCCTGCTCCGCTGGGAACCTCTGTGGGGCAAACGTTACCCTGGCAGCTACAAGTTTCAGGCGGTCCAGAGAGTCTTCTAATTAACAGTAGTTTAGGTGATGACAGTTTGATGGAGCTGCAATACAACGGCGATGCTAGCGAACTGCAGCAGGGCTATGCGCGCATCGGTGATACAGTACGGCAAGCACCGAATCCAGATTTGCTTGGGTTGAATCCCCGCTTTCCGTTAGAAGTCGGGCTTACTAAGATGGATGCGGGTACGTGGTTACGGCAATTAGCGACGGCCACCCAATGGTTTGCGGATGCGCGCGCAGGTTCAGAGGTTCCCGTGAGTGCGTCGGCACTGACTTTTGCTGCGCCGATACCGGATTTGATTGAGCTGCGTGCAGAGCGGCTGATGCTTGGCGGACATGAGTTGACCGATAACGCTGTGGTCGCATGGCGCCAAGAGGAGCCTACAGAAGAGTCAATTCTTACCTCCTGGCGCTATCGCTGGCGTGCAGATCAAGCTGTTGTCGCGGGAGTTTTCTGGCCTGAACATGACGAACAACGGACGCGTTTAGAGATCGATGCGGACTATCTCGAGCTCGGTATGCCACCCTCGGCAGAGCAGCAACTGGTAGCAGAGGTCGAACAAGCACAAGATTACAACTTGTGGCCCACCATCGAATTCAACTGTAAACGCTGCCAATACGGAACCTATCCACTGGGTGAAGTCGCTTTTCGGCTGCAACCCAGTAGCAAAGTGTTGCGGTTCGAAACTATAGAAGTTAGTAGGGGTGAGCATCAACTGTCGGCGAGGCTTGATTGGCAGGTTGCAACCGAAACTAGTGATGCAGAGACACGATTTGAAGGCACTTTTAACAGTGGCGACCTTGGAGTGTTTTTAAATGAGTACAACATCACCTCAATTATTCAGGATAGCCCGGCAGATTTTGACTTTCAGCTTGCCTGGCAGGGTAGTCCAGAAGAGTTTGACGTGGCGAGCCTGAATGGCGAAATGGATTGGCAATTAGGGCAAGGTTACTTAAACGATGTTAGTGATGGTGGCGCGCGGCTGTTTTCGCTATTAAGTCTGGAAGGGATTTTACGTAAGCTGCGTTTTGATTTCCGTGATATTTTTGCAAACGGCCTTTTCTTTACGGAGTTTGCGGGGCGTTTCGATATTGAAAATGGCGTGGTTACCACGCGCAATGCTAAGATGAATGGCTCCGCAGGCGATATGGAGATCAGCGGCACGAGCAACCTGGTTACCGAAACGATTGATTATCAGTTATTTTATGTACCGAAAGTTACATCAAGCCTGCCGGTCATCCTGGCATGGATGGTCAACCCACCATCGGGTTTAGCGGCATTATTGATTGACCGAATGTTGCAAGATGCCCAAGTAATTAGCCGTCTTGAATATAAAATTACAGGCACTATTGATGAGCCGGTAGTTGAAGAGGTTTCACGGGCTAGCCGTGAAGTCACCATTCCCGTTGAAGACTTACCGCAGGAGGAAAGCAATGACAGCAACCAAGACAGTGCAACTGACAGCGGTACAAATGACCAGCCTGCCAACTCCCAGGGACAACCTGCAAATAATTGAGCAGCTGCTCGGGCAATTGCCGGCAACGCGTCCCCAGCTGGTGGTTTTGCCCGAGGCGTGTCTATGTTTCGGCGCGGGGGATAAGCGACAACGCGAGTTGGCAGAAATTTTCGCTGAAGGAGAGCTACAGCAGCGACTCAGTGACCTCGCCAAATTACATAACATCTATTTAGTCGCTGGCACCGTACCTATTATTGACGGTCCGGAAGATGAGAAATTTTCTGCCGCGTCGCTGGTATATGGACCCAATGGCAATTGCCTGGCGCGCTACAACAAGATTCACTTATTTGATGTGGATGTTGCCGATAATACCAAACAATACCGTGAATCTAAGTGGACCGAAATGGGTCGTGAAGTGGTTACCGTGGCGACGGAATTTGGCGTGCTAGGTTTGGCGGTATGCTATGATGTACGCTTCCCGGAACTGTTCCGGGCATTGCGTTCTGCAGGAGCTGAGGTGATTGCCTTACCTTCCGCCTTTACTAAAGTTACCGGTGCAGCGCATTGGGATGTGTTAACTCGAGCGCGGGCGATTGAGCAACAATGCGCCCTGGTTGCAGGCGCTCAGGTAGGTACCCATGCAAACGGTCGTGAAACCCACGGGCATGCCTTAGTCATTGATGGCTGGGGCAAAGTGCTTAGTGCTTGCGATGGACAGCAGAGTCCATGTTTAAGCAGCGCTAGCGTCGATTTAAAGAAGCTCGACAAGATTCGAACAAATATTCCTGTGGCAAAACACTTTGCCAGTAGTAAGAAGGTCATACATGAGTCATCACAATCAGGTCATTGAACATCTACTGACCGCCAATAATCTCGACGTTGACGCGCTGCATAAGCGCTTAACGAAGCTCTATAGCGGCGTTATCGATTACGCGGATATTTACTTACAGCACAGCACCAATGAGTCCTGGGTGCTAGAAGACGGCATCGTAAAGTCCGGTAGCTTCCATATCGAGAGCGGTCTTGGCGTGCGTGCTTTACACCAGGAAAAAACCGGTTTCGCGTATGCGGATGAAATAACCGCGGCATCGTTACAGAGTGCGGCTGATGCTGCACGAGGTATTGCTGGCGCAGGGCAAGCGAAGCAGGTACAGATTCCAACTAGAGTTGAGAATACCTCGCGGTATCAACCTAACAATCCTTTAGCCAGTCTCGACGAAGCCGCTAAGATAGATCTGCTGCGGGAAATGGACGCTTACGCACGTTCACTCGATCCGCGCATTACCGAAGTGATAGCCAGCGTAAGCGGTAGCTACGATGAAATTCTGGTGCTCGCCACGGATGGTACATTGGCAACCGATATACGGCCGTTAGTGCGGGTAAATTGCACCGTACTTGCCGAACAAGATGGGCGCCGCGAGCGCGGCAGTGCCGGTGGTGGTGCCCGCGTCGATTATCAGTATTTTTTTGCGGCCGAAGCCAATGACGCGTTACCGCGCTGGCAGACCTACGCAAAGGAGGCGGTCCGACAGGCCTTGGTTAATCTGGATGCTCGTCCGGTTCCGGCAGGCACAATGCCGGTTGTTCTTGGTGCGGGCTGGCCGGGAGTGTTACTACATGAAGCTGTAGGCCACGGACTAGAGGGTGACTTTAATCGTAAAGGTGCATCGGCTTACTCCGGCAAAATGGGCGAGTTAGTGGCCTCCGAGCTATGCACCATCGTTGATGACGGTACTCTGGCAAATCGCCGTGGCTCATTGAGTGTCGACGATGAAGGAACGCCAGCGCGCAGCAACGTACTGATTGAGAAAGGTCGGCTGGTTGGTTACATGCAAGACAAAATGAATGCACGTTTGATGGGCGTTGCGCCAACGGGCAATGGTCGGCGTGAATCCTATGCGCACTTGCCGATGCCGCGCATGACCAATACCTACATGCTGGGTGGTGATTCCGCACCGGCAGATATTATCAGCAGTGTTAAGCGTGGTATTTATGCACCGCAATTCGCCGGTGGGCAGGTTGATATTACCTCGGGCAAGTTTGTCTTTTCAGCTTCCGAAGCCTATTTGATCGAAGACGGTAAAATTACTGCGCCGTTGAAGGGTGCCACCTTAATCGGTAACGGACCTGACGCCATGCGCCAGGTGTCAATGGTTGGTAATGATCTGGCATTGGATACCGGTGTTGGTGTTTGTGGTAAAGATGGACAAAGTGTGCCGGTCGGCGTCGGGCAGCCGACGTTAAAACTGGATGCCCTGACTGTCGGTGGCACCGATTAAACGGCAGCCACCTCACGTAAGTATTTGAACAGCTCGCGCGCCGCTGCTGGCGACTTGCCTTGCTGTTGTTGTTTTTGCGCCTGGCGGTAAAGCTGCCGCAATTTTTGCCGATCCGCAAGTGGATGGTCGGTCAAGAATTCTTGGATGGCACTATCACCGTCCGCTAATATTGCGTCGCGGTATTTTTCGAGCTGATGAAATAATGCATTTTGCTCATGATGCACATGCTCGATTTCGTGCAGCGCTTGCTCAATCGGCGCGGTGTCCCGATGGCGCATCATTTTACCAATGTGCTGCAGTTGTCGACGAAAACCTTCGCGTTTATTGCGAATGCGCTGCGCTAAGAAAATAGCGGCGAGTAACTCTTCGTCGAGTGGCATTTTGTCGAGTTTACCGACAGAAAGATCGACAAGTTTTCTGCCGAGATCTTGCTGCGCTTCTGCATCACGTTTGAGTTGTGATTTACTGACGAAATCGTCGTCTTGGTCGTGGTCTTGGCTATCGTGCATGGTTTTCCCTCTGTGCAATAGCGTTATTTTAACAGGCTAGTGAGCAAGCAACCAATGGAGTTTACTTTGAAACCAGATCTAAATGAATTACAGGCCGAACTTGTTGACGTAAAACAGGCTGTTGCGGAGGCCTTAGAGTATGGCAGAACCCTAGGCTCAACAGCGATGGAGTGTTCGCTGTCGCGCAGTCGCGGGATCAGTGTGGAAACTCGCTTAGGTGAAGTGGAAACGGTGGAATTCAATCAAGATGGTGCGTTAGGCATCACTCTTTATCAGGGTCAGCAAAAAGGCTCAGCGTCAACCACCGACTTATCGCCACAGGCGATTCGTGCCAGTGTTGAGAAAGCTTTTGATATTGCGCGGTTTACTTCTCCAGACCCACATGCAGGGCTTGCTCCGGAAGCTTTAATGGCTTACGACAACCCTGACCTGGATCTTTGCCATCCAGGTGATCAGTCCGCTGATTATGCGCTCGAACAAGCGCTGCAGTGTGAACGCCATGCGTTAGCGCTGGATAAACGAATTGTGAATTCTGATGGCGCAAGTTATAGCAGCCACGTTGGCTATCGGGTATACGGCAATAGTCATGGTTTTCTCGATGGCTACTTGCAGTCGCGGCACGCGATAAGTTGCGCGTTGATTGCTCAACATGGCGATGCCATGCAGCGCGACTATGCCTACACAGTTGCTCGGGCAACGGGTGACCTGGATAGTCCGAAGCACGTTGCGGAGCAGGCAGTTCATGAAACAGTGGCGCGTCTGGAAGGACGAAAAATTGATACCGCAAAGGTACCCGTTATCTTTCGTGCGGATGTGGCAAATAGCCTGTTTGGTCATTTCGTCGGTGCTATTAGTGGTGGCAACCTCTACCGCAAGTCGAGTTTCCTGCTCGACCAATTGGGAAAATCAGTGTTACCGGATTGGTTGACCATTAAAGAAACGCCACACTTGCAAGGTGCACTGGCGAGTTCGCCATTCGATCATGAAGGGATTGCCACCCAAGATCGGGTTATCGTCGATCAGGGTGTGCTGCAAAGCTACTTGTTAACCAGTTACGCGGCACGGAAAATGCAAATGACGCCAACTGGGCATGCGGGAGGCATTCATACCTGGCAAGTGACCCAGCAACAGCAGAGTTTGGCGGACCTTTGTAAAACCATGGGTACAGGTTTGTTGGTAACTGAACTGATGGGACAAGGGGTAAATCTGGTCAACGGCGATTACTCACGCGGTGCCGCAGGTTTTTGGGTAGAAAATGGCGAGATTCAATATCCGGTCGAAGAGATTACCATTGCCGGTAATTTACGCGACATGTTGCGCAACATCGTGGCCATCGGTAACGATACCGATTTGCGTCATGGCGTACGCACCGGTTCAGTATTACTGGAAAGTATGCGCGTCGCCGGAAACTAGATTACTCAACTTACTTAGCTTAACAGCAAGGTCGCAGTGCCAAGGAAGGCAAAAATACCGACCACGTCAGTTACCGTGGTAAGGATAACGCCACCTGCCAACGCTGGGTCGATATTGTACTTTTTCAGAATCAGCGGTACGGTCACCCCGGCTAAACCAGCCGCGAGTAGGTTGGCCATCATCGCAAAAGCGATAATCCCGCCAATCAACAGATCTTGCTTCCAGACCGCCACCACTACGGCGATAAGCAGTGCCCAAATGACACCGTTGAGGGCTCCGATGGCAAGTTCTTTGCCGATCAGCCAGCGTTGGTTGCTGGCGCCAATATGACCTAATGCCATGCCGCGAATAACGAGAGTGAGCGTTTGCGACCCAGCGATCCCGCCCATGCTGGGTACGATCGTGTTTAAGATGGCTAAGATCGCCATTTGCGCCAAAATATCTTCAAATAATGAGCTGACGGCGGCAGCGAGTACCGCTGTAGCAAGGTTTACCGCGAGCCATACGGAACGGCGGCGGGTACTTTTCAAAACTGGGGCGAAGGTGTCTTCGTCATCATCAAGACCGGCCATGCTGAGCATTGAGTGTTGCGCATCTTCACGGATAATATCGACCACGTCATCGATGGTGATACGACCAAGTAGGCGATTCTCGTTATCGACCACAGGTGCCGAAATCCAGTCCTGGCGTTCGAACAGCTTGGCGACCTCAGTTTCGTCCATATCGACCGGTATACCTTGCACATCTGATTCCATGACATCGATAACCAGTTTAGCCGGGTCGACAGTGACTAAACGGGAAATTGAAATCTCACCGATGAACTGATCTTCACGACTAACGACGTAGAGTTTATCCGTGGCCTCTGGCAGCTCACCTTTTAAACGTAGGTAACGTAACACCACGTCTATAGTTACGTCGGGGCGCAAGGTAATGGTGTCGGTGTTCATGATCGAACCGGCGGTTTCGTCCTCATAGGACAAAGCTTTTTCCGCTCGGTGTCGATCCTGTTCGTCCATCGACTTCAGAACTTCTTGGTAAACCTGCTCAGGAAGGCCTCTAAGGACGTAAGCCAGGTCATCGGTATCCATGCCTTCAGTGGCTGCCGCCAGCTTCTCTGGAGCCATTTGACGGATAACGGATTTCTGCACTTCTTCAGAAAGTTCTTCGAGGATGTCACCGTGCTCGTCAGCATCGACCAGCTGCCAGATAATGGCCCGTGCTTTGGGTGGTGAGGATTCGAGTAGAAGTGCAACATCCCACGCCGGCAAGTTATGCAACTGCCGACGAGCTTGCACG
This sequence comes from Pseudidiomarina xizangensis, assembly GCF_052541995.1. Classification (NCBI taxonomy): domain Bacteria; kingdom Pseudomonadati; phylum Pseudomonadota; class Gammaproteobacteria; order Alteromonadales; family Idiomarinaceae; genus Pseudidiomarina; species Pseudidiomarina xizangensis. The sequence continues at coordinate 1,330,923 of NZ_JBOBQA010000001.1, read as the reverse complement.
TACATGCCACGCGCAAGTGCTTCGGTCACGTCTTGTAGCCGTTGTTCGGCAAATTCTTTTTCAGCGACTTCTGGAAGCATAATGAAAACTCCTATGAATATGAGGAGTTTATCGCATTAAACGGATTTCGTCATGCGTCTTTGCTAGGCATCTTCGTCAAAACGGGCTTCAATAAGTGTCGCTACGGCGTCTACAGCTGATTGCGCTTCACTGCCACGTGCGACCACTTCAATTTCTTTGCCTTGCCCGCTAGCAAGCAAGAGTAAGCACATGACGCTAGAAGCATCGACTTCTTTACCATCTTGCACAATGGCAACTTTAGCATCGAACTGTTGGGTAAGTTTTACCAGCTTGGTTGCAGCTCGCGCGTGTAAGCCTAACTTGTTCTTGATGATGACAGATTTGCGGGCTTCCTGGCTCATTTGCGACGAAACCCTTCACGGTGGCGAACTTGCACTTTAAACTCATAATCCTGAAAGCGTTCCGCCAGTTGGTCGGCGATGTAAACCGAGCGGTGTTGACCGCCGGTGCAGCCAATCCCGATGGTGAGGTAACTACGATTACTACGTTGAAAATAGGGTAGCCAGGTTGCCAGGAATGTCTCTAACTGATGAATAAACTTGGTGACCAAGGGTTGCTGGGCAAAGAAGTGCTGTACCGCAGTGTCCGAACCTGTCAGTGGTTTTAACTCCGGCTCCCAATGCGGATTCGGCAAGATTCGCGCATCAAACGCATAATCTAAATCTGGTGGTAACCCGTATTTGTAGCCAAAGGACTGAAATACTACGATTAACCTAGATGCGGCGCGGCCCAGTACGCGCTCGCTAACCTGTTCACTTAACTGATGTACACTAAGCTCGCTGCTTTCAATGCGCCAAGTGGCGCGTTCCGCGAGCGGTTCTAGCAGCTTAGATTCTACCTGTAACGCTTCGCTAAGCGGCATTTCATTGCGCGACAAAGGATGCAGTCGGCGCGTCTCGCCAAAGCGCTGCAACAGCACTTTATCGTTCGAGTCGAGGTACAAAATCTCGGGCTTGATGTTGTCAGGTAAGAAATCGAGGGCATCACTCAGATCATCGTGGGAGTCAGGAAGGTTACGCACATCAACACTGACCGCTACGGTGGCATATCGATCCTGAATGGCATGCACCAGGGTAGGCAACAACATGATGGGTAAGTTATCGACACAGTAGTAGCCGAGATCCTCGAGCACCCGCAGTGCAATAGTTTTTCCTGATCCGGAACGGCCGCTAACGATGATGAGTTGCATCACTTACCCACATTTGTTTTCGGTGAAAAGATCGAACAACTCCTGATCGTCATGAGCTTCACGCAATGCACGTGTACAGCTCTTATCATTAAGACGTTGTGCTACTGCAGCTAGAGTTTGCAAATGCTGTTCGTGTTCTTCTTCAGGCACCAGCAGGGCAAAAACAATGTCGACGGGTTGATTGTCGATGGCATCGAAATCAATCGGTTCGGCCAGAGTCATCAATATAGCTACAGGTTTGTTGGCGCTGCTTAATCGGCCATGCGGAATAGCGACACCTAGCCCAATACCAGTGCTGCCAAGCCGCTCGCGATTGAGTAGGCTTTCAAACACATCGAAACTTGTAGTTCCAGATAAACGTGGCGCAGCGAGCTGACCAATGAGTTCGAGAACTTTCTTTTTACTTGAGCCCGAGACTGCACGACGTGTGCAGTCTGGGCTTAACAGTGAGGATAAATCCATGATTTAGTGACGTTTCATCTTTTCTTTGTGTTTAATCACTTGACGGTCGAGTTTATTGATCAAACCATCGATCGCCGCGTACATATCTTCGTGCTCGGATTCGGCAAAAATTTCGCCACCACTTACATGCAACGTAGCTTCCGCTTTTTGGGTTAACTTTTCAACATTTAAAATCACATGGACATTACTTATGTGGTCAAAATGACGCTCGAGCTTGGCAAACTTGGTATTGACATAATCTCTTAGCGCGTTAGTAATTTCGGTATGATGACCAGTCAGATTAATTTGCATAACTTCTTCCTTCTTTTGTCCAAGTTTTAAATAAGACGCTTGCGTTGGCTCGAAGGCGGTATTTGTAGCGCCTCTCGATATTTAGCAATCGTCCGTCTAGCAACCTGAATACCCTGTTCCGACATGAGGTTAGTGAGTTTACTGTCGCTCAATGGCTTTTTGGGATTTTCGGCGGCAACTAACTTTTTCAGCAACGCGCGGATCGCGGTAGATGAGCAATCTTCTCCACGGTCGGTGCTGAGCTGACTTGAGAAAAAATATTTCAGTTCGAAAACACCGCGTGGCGTATGCATGTATTTGTGGGATGTTACTCGAGAAACGGTGGATTCGTGCATCTCGATGGCTGCAGCGATATCGGCCAGTACCATCGGCTTCATCGCTTCTTCGCCAAGCTCAAAAAATGCTTGCTGACGTTGCACGATCGAGGTCGCGACTTTCAGCAGAGTTTCATTGCGGCTTTCAATGCTGCGAATGAACCATTTTGCTTCTTGTAAATGTTGGCGAATGTAGCTCATATCGTCGCTTGGTCTGGCATCCTGTATAAGTGCAGCGTAACTACTATTTACTTTAAGTCTAGGCAAACTTTGTGGATTTAGCTCAACTATCCAGCGACTATTTTGCTGTCGCACCACCACATCAGGGATAACATAGGCTTCATCACTCTGCTCAAAGCGTTCTCCCGGGTGCGGTTGCAGTTGCTGGATAATCATTAAGACCTCAGTCAATTGCGATTCGTTCAGTTTTAGGTGGCGAGAGAGTGACCGATAATCGCGTTGGCCGAGCAGTTCGACGTATTCAGCAACCGCGCGCTTGGCCTCGGCTAAAAAAGCGGTGTCTTCGGGAAGTTGCTGTAGTTGTAGTAGTAAGCATTCACTAACGTCACGAGCGCCCACGCCGAACGGGTCGAAGTGCTGAATGCGCTTTAACACCACAGCAACTTCATCTTCTTCGATGGGTTCATCGAATTGCGCAGCGAGTGCCTGGGCCAGTTCGCTGATAGAGGTGGTCAAATACCCTGCAGGATTGATGGCATCGATAACAGCCAGGCCAATTTCTTCGTCAATGAGAGAAAAGTGAGAAAGCTGGAGCTGCCAACGCAGATGGTCATGCAGTGTCTCATGGCCGCAACCAAAGGTCATGGCGTCGTAGTCAGCATCGTTTTGACCCACTACACCCATTAACTCAGCGGTGTAGTTTTGATCCCACTCTTCTACATCTGCGGTGTTAATCTCGTCGCCATGCTCGCGCAATGGGTCGTCGATTTCTTCTTGCTCGAGCAGAGGATTCTGCTCGAGCGCTTGCTGAACTTCTTGTTGCAGCTCAAAACTTGAAAGTTGAAGCAAACGGATAGCATGCTGCAACTGCGGTGTCATCGACAGTTGCTGGCTAAATTTGAGTTGCAAGCCTTGCTTCATAGGTAACCACCGAAAGTTGCGGTTGTGCGCTTACAGGGTGAACTGCTCGCCGAGGTAAACGTCTTTCACCTGTTGGTTACTTAGAATAGTATGGGCGTCGCCCGCTGCAATCAACTCCCCATGACTAACAATATATGCATGCTCACAAACCGAGAGGGTTTCGCGTACATTGTGATCGGTAATCAAAACCCCAATGCCTCGGTTACGCAGGTGTTCGATGATTTTTTTAATATCGATTACAGAAATAGGATCAACACCGGCAAAGGGCTCGTCTAGCAAAATGAACGCCGGTTCGGCAGCCAAAGCGCGGGCAATTTCTACGCGTCGCCGCTCGCCACCAGACAAACTCATACCAAGACTGTTGGCGATATGGCCGATGTGAAACTCTTCAAGCAGACTATCGACTTTCTCTTCTCGAGCGTTGGCATCCAGCTCTTTCCGTGTCTCCAGAATGGCCATGATATTGTCACGGACGGTAAGTTTGCGGAAAATCGAAGACTCCTGGGGCAAATAGCCGATACCTCTACGAGCACGTTCATGCATGGGCAACAACGAAATATCTTCGTCATCTAGTAAGATGCGCCCTTTGTCGTGCCCAGCTAAGCCAACGATCATGTAAAACGTGGTGGTTTTCCCCGCACCGTTAGGGCCAAGTAAGCCAATAACTTTACCGGACTCAACCGTGAGGCTTACGTCTTTTACGACCTGACGTTTTTTGTATGACTTAGCGAGGTGTTCAGCGATTAATTGGCTCATCGTTATTCTTTTTGTTGGGCTTAAAAATAGTGGTGACACGGTCACTTTTGTCATCGCCACGGCTGGCTCGTATCTGCTGCGTGCCGAAATTATAAACGATTTCGTTACCTTGAATTTCGCTGTTGGCTTGGGTGACTTTAACCTCACCTAACAAGGTAAGCAGTTGGGCTGTTTCATCGTAACGAATGATTTGTGCTTGTGCCTGAATCAGGCCGCCGTCTTCTAATTCTTGCTGATAAGTTGCTGGTGAACCTTCGGCGGTAAAGGTTCGCACGCCGTTTTCACCTTGTTGCGCTACTTCTAAATGATCTGCGGTGATTTTCAGCGTGCCTTGGGTAATCACTGCATTATCTTCAAATATTGCAATTTTATTCTGGATATCAAACCACTCGCGCTCTGAGTCAATGATGATATCTTGCTTGAAGTCGACTTTTCCTTGTGCGGCAGCCAGCGGGCTCCACACTATTACGCTTAGTAACAACAGGCTGTTACCGACCAGTTGTTTAAGGATTGTGCGTGAAAATAGTTTGTACATGCTCATTCAATTCCAATGTTTCGGCGCGAAGGTCAGCGAACATGCCGTTACCGCGCACTAAGAAATTCTTGCCGTAAATAGTTACGGGCTGATCCGTCACCATGGTTTCTGCCAACGTATCAATAGTTAAATAACTCGTTTCAACGCGCTCAAGATAATCGTCAGACGACAAATAGGTCATTACAATACCACGCTCGAGTACAAGTGTTTTATCATCGTAAAACGAACCTTGCTCGGCCACTACCTGCCATGTTTCTTGTTTGCCGTCAGTACGAACCTGGTACACGGGTTGATCTAGTTCAGTTAATCCAATTGGACTGTAATGCGTCATTTTGGTTGCATTAATTCGGTGTTCGAGCTGCCCTGAGCTATTGTACACGCGAGTGGCTAAGCCTTCAGCAATAAAGTCCGGAGGGATTTCACGAAATTGCGGATCGGTCGCTGTCGTTTCGTCCGTTTCAAATGGACGCCAGATTAACAGCGCACCGAGCAGAAAAATAATCGCTAATATCCAACTAAGCTGCCGGTTCATAAGCTGACGCCGCCTTGCAATTGCAATTGCCCCTGGCTTAGTAAAATGAGGTCGCTAAGTTCCCGCACTGCACCAAAGCCTCCGCGCATACTAGTGACGTAATCTGCCTGCTGTTGCACCCAAGGGTGGGCATCTTGCGGTGCAACTCCAAGGCCGGAGTGCTGCAACATGACAACATCGGGTATGTCATCACCAATACTGGCAATTTGTGAGTTTTCCAGCTGGTACTTTTCGGCGAGCTGATGATAAATCGCTAGTTTTTCTGTACTGCCCTGAAAGATATCTCTCACACCTAAGGCATGCATACGTTGTTCGACAATCTTTGATTGCCGTCCGGTGACAACCGCGACGGCAATACCGTTATTGAGCAGGGCTTTCACACCGAGGCCGTCGCGAGTGTGAAAAGCTTTTAGCTCTTCACCGGAATTGCCTAAATAAATGCGGCCATCAGAAAACACCCCGTCGACGTCGCAGATAACCAACTTAATGGCCTTCATACGGGCAAATAAAGCTTCGTTGATATCACCGTACCAGGTACTGACGGTCGCTAATGCCATTACATGACTCCCGCTTTTAACAGATCGTGCATGTTAAGTGCGCCAAGTGGGTTGCCTTGCTCATTGACGACAAACAGGCCGTTGATCTTGCGGTCTTCCATCAGTTTTAAACCTTCTGCGGCGAGCACGTCAGCGTGAATGGTAATTGGGTTTTTGGTCATTACCTGGGCAATACTGGCTTGATGCACATCAATTCGTTGATCGAGAACGCGTCTTAGGTCACCATCGGTAAGAAGTCCGACTAATTTGCCATCGGCATCGGTGACCCCTGTCATACCCAGTCCTTTACGCGACATTTCTAACAACGCTTCGCTTAAACTTGCCGATTCCGCCACCAGCGGCATACGCTCAGCGCTATGCATCACATCGTGAATGTGAAGTAACAGGCGTCGACCAAGACTGCCACCTGGATGCGACATTGCGAAATCATCGGCGGTAAAACCGCGTGCATGTAGCAGGGCAACGGCAAGAGCGTCACCCATGGCGAGGGTTGCAGTCGTTGATGAGGTCGGTGCTAAGCCAAGCGGACAGGCTTCTTGCTTAACCGCGATACAAATATGGACATCGGCAAGATCGGCCAACGTCGAATGCGGGTTGCCGGTCATACTGATAAGATGCGCGCCACGACGTTTAATCAGCGGTGCGATACTCAACACCTCGGCAGTTTCACCTGAATTAGATAGTGCTAAGACGACATCGTCTGCGGTGATCATTCCCAAATCGCCATGGCTCGCTTCGCCAGGGTGAACGAAAAATGCTGGCGTACCAGTGGAGGCAAGTGTGGCCGCTATTTTGCCGCCGATGTGGCCTGACTTACCCATCCCGATGACGATGACGCGACCTTTGCAGGCGAGTAAGTACTCACAGGCTTGATTGAAGTTGGCATCAAGAAAGCGTTTCAAATCGCTCACCGCTTGCGCTTCAATATCAAGTACACTTGCGGCTAAAGAGATAAAAGAGTCGGTTTTGGCAGCAGTCATAGCAAACCTTTAATAGCCGAAAAATATGAATGAGTGCAATCATAACCGATCGATTCTGCAAATGCAGACGTAAAATGCTGGACAACTCATGATTTGTCACAAATTTTACCACCCGGTGCTAGGGAAAAGCCCTGATTTCAGGTAAACTAGGCGATCTGTAAAAAAGGGAAGAGCCAGCTATGACAAGCGCTGACGTCGACGACCTCGTCGTTATTGAAAATCTGGATTTTGCCCATGCCTATGGGGCGCACAAGGTCTATAAGGGCCTGGAAATGCGGATCCCGCGTGGCAAGATCACAGCTGTGATGGGCCCCAGCGGTATCGGTAAAACGACACTATTACGGCTCATAGGTGGGCAACTTAAACCGCAGCGCGGCAGTATAACCTTTGCCGGGCACGATATTCCGCGGCTCTCCCGCAGTGCACTGTACGAGCAACGCAAACGAATGAGTATGTTGTTTCAAAGCGGTGCTTTGTTTACCGATATGTCGGTATACGAAAATATTGCGTTTCCAATACGCGAGCACAGTGACCTACCGGAAGAAATTATTAAAACCATCGTGCTGATGAAACTTGAAGCGGTTGGTTTGCGCGGCGCGCGCGATTTAATGCCGGCGGAATTATCAGGTGGTATGGCCCGTCGTGCTGCACTTGCCAGGGCGATCGCACTGGATCCCGAACTGATTATGTATGATGAACCGTTTGCCGGGCAGGATCCCATCTCGATGGGCGTTATCGTCAAACTCATCAAATCGTTGAACACCTCGCTAGGTATTACCAGTGTGGTGGTTACCCATGATGTCGCGGAAGTTTTAACTATCGCCGATAAGGTGGTGATTATCGCCGATAAGAAAGTCGTAGCGCAAGGTACACCAGATGAGTTAAAGGCCTCCGACGATGCCCTGGTACAACAATTTTTATCCGGTGAAGCTGACGGACCAGTACCGTTTCACTATCGTGCTAAAAGTTTTGCTGAAGATATTTTAGGTGAAGAGCTTGAGTCAGCGGAGCAAAAGGGGAATGGCAATGCTTGATAAAGTCGCAGCGCTTGGGAAATCTGTTCTCGACAGTATTGCCGGTGCCGGTCAAGCCTTGGTAATGCTGTTGCGTGCGCTAATTGGCAAACCACAACTACGCAAATCCTGGCCGCTGCTGATGCAGCAGATGTACTCCGTCGGTGTGCTCTCCCTGGTTATTATTATTGTTAGTGGTCTGTTCATTGGAATGGTTCTTGGTCTGCAAGGCTATACTATTTTGGTGGACTTTGGTGCAGAACAAAGCCTCGGCCCTATGGTGGCGTTATCGCTATTGCGCGAGTTAGGCCCGGTAGTTACGGGGTTATTGTTCGCTGGTCGAGCGGGCTCAGCACTGACAGCAGAAATTGGTCTGATGAAAGCGACGGAACAACTTTCGAGCCTGGAAATGATGGCAGTCGACCCATTACGTCGGGTTATTTCACCACGTTTTTGGGCTGGGTTTTATAGCATGCCGCTGTTAGCTGTTATTTTTTCTGCAGTTGGTATTTATGGTGGCTACCTAGTCGGCGTGCGTTGGCTGGGGGTTGATGAAGGCGCCTTTTGGTCAGTGATGCAATCGAATGTCGAGTGGGGACAAGATATCCTCAATGGCATTATCAAAAGTTTAGTTTTCGCCTTTGCAGTGACTTGGATTGCACTGCACAAAGGTTTTCACTGTACTCCAACCTCGGTCGGGATTAGTCGGGCAACGACATCGACCGTGGTGACAGCTTCGTTGGCTGTTTTGGGGTTAGATTTTGTTCTCACCGCACTGATGTTTGGGTAACAGATTATGGAATCAAGAAATACACAGTTAGCTGTTGGTTTTTTTGTCATTATTGGTGTTCTCGCACTACTGTTTTTAGGCTTGCGTGCGGCCAATACCACCATCGGCGGTAGTGGCGAAACCTACAAGCTCTACGCGAAATTTGACAATATTGGCGGCTTAAAAGAACGCTCACCAATAAAAGTTGGTGGTGTCGTGGTCGGACGCGTTAGTCGCATCACACTTGATGGTGATTATTACGAACCGCTGGTTGAGATGACAATTAGTGCACAATACGATGAATTTTCTAACACATCATCGGTCTCAATATTAACTTCGGGCCTGCTTGGTGAACAATACTTAGGGCTAAGCCCTGGATTCATTGATGACACTGTAGAGATGTTAGAGGACGGCGATTACATTCAAGACACAAAATCTGCTTTGGTGTTAGAAGATTTGATCGGACAGTTCTTATTTAGCCAAGGTAATGATTAAGGAGTAGTGATGAAAACCTGGTATGCATTCTTGATGACAGCGCTGTTGGTGGTCTCTGGAACAGCTGTGGCGAACTCTGATGTAGTTCGTACTGGAAACCCTTATGAGTTACTTGAGCAAGTGGCGAATAAAACGGCGAAACGAATTGAAAACGATCGTCCAAAGATCAATGAGGATATCGATTATTTACGCGTGATTATTCGTGAAGAGTTGATGCCTTATGTGGATTCTACCTATGCCGCTAAACGTGTATTGGGACGAAACCTGAAAGACACTAGCGAAGCACAACGGCAAGAATTTTACGCGGTATTTCGTGAGTATTTGATCGCAACTTATGGTCGCGCATTTACTCAATATGATGAAAAAAAACACGAGTTCGAATTTGAACGAGCTCGTGAGTTGGCACCAGACGATCGCATGGTGGAAGTGAAGACACGCTTGATGGAATCAGGGCGTCCACCCATTCGTCTCGATTTCAAGATGCGCTACGATGAAGATCAAAAAATCTGGAAAGCATACGACTTAGTGGTTGAAGGTGTCAGCTTACTGAACAGTAAAGCGGCCGAGATTTCTTCTGTGATTCGCAGTAGCGGTATAAATGGCACTATCGAGTTGTTACGTGAAAAAGGCCAAGAACCCATTCAGCCCTACAACAACGGTAATAGTTAAGCTTATGTTTGCGGAATTAAGTTGGGAATTAGCTGACCAACGGTTAACCTTCAGCGGTGAGCTGACTCGGGCAACCGTGGCACGGGCCTGGCGCCAACGCGATGACTGGCTTGACAAAGATCAAGGTAAATTGACGGTAGACTTAGCTGCGGTTGACCATGTTGACTCTGCAGGTGTGGCAATGCTGTTGCAGCTGAAAAAATATTTAATGCAACACCGATGTGAACTTGTTATTAGTCATCCGAGTCAACAGTTTGACGCAATCGCAGAAGTTAGCGGTGGCGCCTCGTTGTTAACGCATGTTTAAATGGTAAATCAACCCAACAAGAATTTAGTTTAATGACAATTGATACGATTAAAGAACTTATCCAAGCTGCTCTGGTGTTAGAAGAACTCATTGTTAAAGTTGATGGTAGCCAAGCTTCGATTACTGCCGTCAGTGAAGAATTCGCTGATTTAAGCAGGGTCAAGAAGCAGCAGCTCGTGTACGCACCGCTGAGAGAAATCATTGCTAGCGGTGAGCTACATGCTGTTTCAATTAAAACTTATACCCCAACTGAATGGCAGCGCGAGAAAAAACTCGCAATGCTGAGTTAGAGCGAGTCGCGAGCGATGCAAAAATTTGTAATTAAAGGTGGCCCAGCGCTACACGGTGAAGTACGGATATCTGGTGCTAAAAACGCAGCTCTGCCAATACTAATGGCGAGTTTGTTGGCTACAGATGATGTTGAAATTCATAATGTTCCAGCCCTACAAGATGTGCAAACTTCGCTAAAACTATTGGCAGATTTGGGCATCAGCAGTGACGCGTTGGACGCCAACAGTTACCGAATTCATCCCCAAACCATCGCTCATCACATCGCTAGCTATGAGCTTGTGAAAACCATGCGCGCGTCTATTCTGGTTTTAGGTCCACTGTTAGCACGGCAAGGCAAAGCTCAAGTGTCCTTGCCCGGCGGCTGTGCCATAGGTGCACGCCCAGTTAATTTGCACATCGAAGGCTTACGCCAAATGGGCGCCGAGATTAGCGTCGAAAATGGTTACATAAATGCCCAAGTCGAGGGGCGTCTGCAAGGTGCTGCTATCTTGCTCGACACGGTAAGTGTTACCGGCACAGAAAACTTGATGATGGCAGCAACCTTAGCTGATGGCGTGACCACCATTGAAAATGCTGCGCGCGAGCCAGAAGTTGTCGACCTGGCAAACTTTCTGAATACGCTAGGTGCTGATGTACGTGGTGCAGGCAGCGATACCATCGAGATTCATGGGGTTGAAAAATTGCATGGTGGTAGCTACTCAGTACAGCCGGATCGTATCGAAACGGGCACCTTTTTGGTCGCAGCTTTAGTTACTGGCGGTGATGTTACATGCCGCAACACTGATCCAAGAATGCTGGATGCAGTATTGAAGAAATTAACTGAAGCTGGCGCCACTATCACCAAGGGTGATGACTGGATACGCTTGCAAGCGCCGTCACGGCCTCGCTCAGTGAACGTGATCACAGCGCCACACCCAGCATTTCCAACCGATATGCAGGCACAGTTTTGTACACTCAACGCGATTGCAGAAGGTACCGGTTGGGTGCGTGAAACTATTTTTGAAAATCGCTTTATGCATGTGCCTGAATTGCAGCGTATGGGTGCGCAAATCGAGTTGGAAGGTAACACTGCTATCTGTAAGGGCACTGACCGTTTGGCTGGAGCACAGGTGATGTGTACCGATCTTCGTGCTTCCGCCTCGCTGGTTATTGCTGGATTAGTTGCTAGTGGTGAAACCACGGTGCAACGCATTTACCATATTGATCGCGGTTACGAGACCATCGAGAAGAAATTATCTGCGCTGGGTGCACAGATCGAACGTCAGGATTAGTAACGTAATTTCGCTATGGTCACCGTGGTAGTGAGCTCATCATTACCACGGAAATAGCGAATCTCAAGCTCCGTTTCAGGAGTCGTAGTTGATATCAAGGCTAACCCGTCTGCCGCAGATGAAATCTGCTGGCCAGCGATTTCAACAATGTAATCCTCTGGTTTAAGCCCTGCGCGGTCTGCTGGGCTGTTGGGGTCAACACCGGTAATGAAAATTCCAGGTTGTTGGTATACCTGAGCGGCAGGAGTGTCGCCGGTATTGATGCCCAAATAACCTCGTACCACCTCACCTTCTTCAATCAGCGTTTTCATAATGCTGCGTGCCAACGAATAAGGTACTGCGAAATAGATACCTTCGACACCTTGCCCCGCTGGGCCGCGGAACTGTGCGTTGTTGATACCGACCAAGTATCCCTCGCTATTGACCAAAGCGCCACCAGAAGCCCCTTCATTAATGACAGCATCCATTTGCATCAGATCGGCATGACTATTGATCACGCCCATGCGCCCGCCAGATGCACTCACAATACCCTGGGTAATGGTTTGCCCAAGATTAAGTGGGTTGCCAATTGCCAGCACTACATCTCCGACATTTGAACGAAGCTGATTGTCCTGAGGAATGACGGGAAGGTTATCGAGTTCAATACGCAACACCGCAAGATCGGTGATGGGGTCGACCCCGATCACTTGCGCACTGGTACGGCGGCCGTCTTGCAACGCGATCTCGATGGAGCTGACGTTCGCTACGACATGCGCTGCGGTTAAGATATGTCCAACGTTGTCCATAATCACGCCTGAACCTAAGCGCAAAACTGTACTCGGACGGCGGCTATAATATGAGCCACGAGTTTCACTTAGACTATAAATATTAACGACCGCAGGTGCAGCCCGGTTAACTGCTTTTGCAAAGCTCATCGGTTGATTGCTTTGCTGCGGAGCAAGCTGCCAGTTCTTCAACAACGGCTGCAACCAAATGACCAATGCCGCAACCACCAAGCCAAGTAGAATTGAGCGTAAGAGATAACTAAACCAATTTTTGGGCTGGGTCGATCGCGTCATTTTTCTTCCATTAATGTGTTGAGCAGAGTTGATCAGGAGTTAGTGAATAAGCATACCACTTCTGAAAAAAAGAAGGCAGCTTTGTTAAGCTGCCTTTAGAACGTGCGCTGTGTAACTCATTTGGTCTAGAAGATATATGGGGTTAACCACCACGTAAAACAAGATACAAGGATGAATTACCGCGGCGAATATTCAGTGCTACAACTCCGCGCGCGCTGTCCAGAGCAGTTCTTAATTCACTCACCGATGCTACGGATTGACGGTTAACTGCCATGATAACGTCATCTTTACGCAGCCCGTAACGCGCGGCCATTGATCCCTCGACGAGGTCAGTAATCAGCACGCCACCGCCGTCGTTTGCCGCTAAGGTTGCGCCTTCCAGGGCAGGGTGCAAGTTAGCTGCCACAACTGCCGTTTCCTCAGCGCTCAAGGTGACAGCAAAATTACGTTCATCACCGTCGCGTAACACAGTTAACTCGATAGGTTTGCCAACTCCCATGGTTTTTACCCGAGCACTCAGGTCTGAGAAGCTTTTAACTTTCTCTCCGTCGACCGCAACGATCACGTCGCCCGACTGCAAACCTGCTTGGTCGGCTGCACTGTCAGGCAGAACTTCGGCAATAAAAGCACCTTGTTTGGCTTTTAAGTTCAAGGCTTCGGCAATATCTGCAGTCAGGTCATTGCCGCGAACACCTAACACACCGCGGCGCACTTCACCGAATTCAATCAGTTGCTGGACGAGTGCTAACATCATGTCTGAAGGAATGGCAAAACCGATACCAATGTTGCCGCCGTTAGGACCTAAAATAGCGGTATTGATACCGATCAGCTTGCCGTTCAGCGTTACCAGAGCACCACCAGAGTTACCGCTGTTTATCGCGGCGTCAGTTTGAATAAAGTTTTCGATTTCTTCGATACCCAAACCACTGCGGCCTAGCGCACTAACAATACCTGAGGTAACAGTCTGGCCAAGGCCGAAGGGGTTACCAATGGCCACTACAAAGTCACCGACACGCAGATCTGCCGAACTACCAATCTCGATTTCGGTAAGATCTTCACCATCTTTAATCTTTAGGAGAGCAATATCAGAGTTGGCGTCGGTACCTATAACTTCAGCATCAAATTGGGTGCCATCTTTTAAGGTAACCAAAATTTCCGAAGCGCCGTCGATAACATGATTATTAGTTACCACGTAACCTTTGTCTGCATCAATAATCACACCTGAACCCAAGCCGCGGAATGGCCGCTCTTGTACTTGCTCCCGTGGACTATTTGGGCCAAAGAAAAAACGGAACATATCGGGAACACGCTGCCGAACTTCGCGACTGCCTTTCACTGATATGTTGACGACTGCAGGAGTAACTTCTTCCAGCATAGGCGCCAATGTTGGCGTTTCATCCTTGTCACTAAAAAAAGGAATATTCGCCTGAGCGGGACTCAGTGCCAATAGACTTGTCAGGGTAATAACTGCAAAGAGTTTCATTCTCATAGGGTTCAGACTCCATTATTCAACACGACTTTATTCAACACAACGTTGCGTGCAAGTAAAGACCGACCCTATGGAAATAAGTTCAGCTTAGAGATGTTTCAAGATGTTTTTTGTTTTGACGACGAAAAAAGTCCACTCTTCTTGTCTGAATAGTCTTGAGGAGGTTGTTCCGCTGCTTCCTTCTTGGCCTGACGACTATCGTTCTGTAACTTGCTAGCCATACGCAGTTGGCGCATGGTGTCTTCAGCGAAGAACGGCAAACTTGGCTGTGTTTGTTCCTGTTGCAGCAATTCTGAACTGTGCTGCAAATAAGCTTTAAGCTTGTCTTGAGTCTCTTCGAGTTGCTCAACGAGCGCGCTGGCAGTGGAAAAGTGTTCTGCAACTTCTTGCTGATAAGCCGCTAACTGCTCGCGGCTTTGTTGTACTTCTGCAGTTAACCGCGCCTCGTCAGAGTGTTCTTTGAGCCAGTACCAGGCTACAAAAAAACCGAAAACAGCTCCTGCTAGCACTAACAGAATGCCAATGATTGCATCCATAAAAACTCCTTAAAAACACAATTCGCATGATAAACTAGTACCCCATAGCATAATGCAGAATAGGGTCGAAGTGGTAGTGACAACGCAAAACATCACCCCATTAAGTAAATACGAAGCCGATATAGCGAGTGGAGGATTCAGTCCTGACGCGGCGCAACGCCGCGCCGTTGAAGCGTTGCAGCGGTTATATGACGATTTAGTCAGTTATCGTGCGCAGCCGAAGGGTAGTTTTCTTTACAAGCTTAAAAGCCTTTTCGGCGCCACCAAACCGGCTCCCAAAGGGCTCTATTTTTGGGGTGGCGTAGGGCGTGGCAAAACCTATCTGGTGGATACTTTTTACGAAACTTTACCGTTTGAGGAAAAGTTACGCGTACATTTCCACCGGTTTATGCATCGCGTCCACAAAGAGTTAAAACAACTCAAAGGGCAGAGTGATCCGTTGCCGATTATCGCAGACAAACTGGCGAGTGAGACTCAGGTGATTTGTTTTGATGAGTTTTTCGTGCAAGACATCACCGACGCCATGATTCTTGGCACCTTAATGCAAGAACTCTTCAGTCGCGGAGTGGTGCTGGTAGCGACATCGAATATTGTGCCGGATGAGCTTTATCGTAATGGTCTGCAACGCCAACGTTTTCTTCCAGCGATCGCTTTAATCAATAAGCACTGTGAAGTGATCAACGTTGATAGCGGCATTGATTATCGCCTCCGCACCTTGAGCAAAGCAGAAATTTACCATGCGCCGCTGGATGATGAGGCAGACGCTAACCTACAACGCTACTTCACCGAGCTTGCTCCAGACCATTGCAGCCGCAACACTGATGGCACAATTCGAATTAATGGTCGTGATATCCCGGTTCGTCTCGAGTGCGATGATGTAGTGTTGTTTGAGTTCGAGGCTATTTGTGGTGGCCCACGCTCGCAAAACGATTATATTGAGCTGGCGCATCTGTATCACGCCGTACTCGTCAGCAATGTGCCGCAATTAGACGCAAATAAAGACGACGCCGCTCGCAGATTCATAGCCCTGGTTGATGAATTCTACGAACGCCGGGTAAAATTAATTTTATCTGCTGCGGTTCCATTAGAAAATATTTATGCTGAGGGTAGGCTAGAGTTTGAGTTCCGCCGTTGTATTTCACGACTGCAAGAAATGCAAAGCCACGACTATCTCGCGCAAGCGCACAAACCTTAGAAAGCAAAAGCGTTATTCGCTATTAGCTGTTTGATGTTAGTTGAAAGAACAAAAAGCAAAGCGCCTTTAACGAACATCGAACAGCAAATAGCCAACATCACTCTTGTTTTTCTGGTTGGTTTTCCCTATAATCCGCGCAGCCCACGTTACAGGTACAACTAACCAGTGAGTGGCGATGCCACAACGGTTGTTGTGGTTCGCGGGGAAGCCCGGAACTACTGTCGTGAACCTTTAATTAAGAGTATGTTTCAATGAAGACATTTGTTGCAAAACCAGAAACTGTACAACGTGACTGGTATATTATTGACGCCGAAGGTAAAACTTTAGGTCGTTTGGCGACTGAAGTCGCCCGCCGTTTACGCGGTAAACATAAGCCTGAGTACACGCCTCACGTCGACACTGGTGATTACATCATCATCGTTAACGCTGAGAAAGTGGCGGTTACTGGCCGTAAGGCACAGAACAAAATCTATTATTCACACTCTGGGTATCCAGGTGGTATCAAGGAAATCAGCTTCGAGAAGTTGATCGCCAAGGCACCAGAAATGGTCATTCAGAAAGCGGTGAAGGGTATGTTGCCTCGTGGTCCACTAGGTCGTGCCATGTTCCGTAAACTGAAAGTATATGCAGGCACTGAGCACAACCATGTTGCTCAACAGCCTAAACAACTTGAAATTTAAGACGGAGCACTAAGACAATGGCACAGAATCAATACTACGGTACTGGTCGTCGCAAAAGCTCAACTGCACGCGTTTTCTTGCGTCCGGGCAGCGGCAACATCAGCATCAACAACCGCACTTTAGAAGAATACTTTGGCCGTGAAACGGCACAAATGGTTGTTCGTCAACCGTTAGAGCTGGTCGACATGGTTGAGAAATTCGACTTATACATCACCGTTTCTGGTGGTGGTTCAAGTGGTCAAGCTGGCGCTGTGCGTCACGGTATCACTCGTGCGCTTATGCAATATGACGAAACTCTACGTGGCGACTTACGTCGTGCGGGTTATGTAACTCGTGACGCACGTGAGGTTGAACGTAAGAAAGTTGGCTTGCACAAAGCACGTAAACGTCCACAGTTCTCGAAGCGTTAATCTATCGTTCACGAAGCTGTACGTTACAGAAATACAAAACCCGGCCTTTGTGCCGGGTTTTTTGTGTTTATCCTTGTAAAAATCAGGGTATTTCTTTATCATCTGAAAGCATTTTTTTGCCGTTCCCCTGTGCCGGTCGGTGTAGGTGGATCTAAAGCAGCAGCTAATTACTGACTTCACGGCAATGTCCCGTGAAGCGTCCAAACTGGAGAGTAAGTGGATGAGCAATGCGCCTGTAGATAAAGGCCGCCGTCGTTTTCTGACTGTCGCAACCTCTGTGGTTGGTGCAGCAGGCGCGGTGGGTGTTGCTGTTCCTTTCATAGCGTCTTGGAACCCGAGTGCGAAAGCTAAAAACGCGGGTGCCCCTGTGGAAGTGAACATCGGAAAAGCCGAGCCGGGCCAATTGGTTCGCGTGGAATGGCGTGGTCAGCCTGTGTGGGTGGTGCGTCGGACGCCGGAAATGTTGGCGAGCCTTGAAGGCTTGGCAGATCAACTTCGTGACCCTAATTCAGAAGAGCCTCAACAGCCTGAGTATGCAGCAAATCTGTATCGCTCACGTAAAGAAGAGTTTTTCGTGGCAGTAGGTATTTGTACTCACTTGGGATGTTCACCGCAGTACTTGCAGGACGATTTCGCTGCGCAAGTTGAAGGTGTGAATGCCGGTTTCTTCTGTCCATGTCATGGGTCAAAGTTCGATATCGCTGGCCGTGTTTTCGAAGGTGTACCTGCACCTTACAATTTGGTTGTGCCTCCGCATTACTACATGAATGAAAACACCATCTTGATAGGCGAAGACGGGGAGCAAGCCTGATGAATAAGTTTATCGCATGGATTGACGAACGTATTCCGATGACCAAGACGTGGAACATCCACCTTGCGCAATATCCGGCTCCGAAAAACTTTAACTTTTGGTACTTGTTTGGCGTGCTCGCCATGTTGGTATTGGTTAACCAAATCCTGACTGGAATTTGGTTGACGATGAACTACGTGCCTTCTGCGGAGGGGGCGTTCGCTTCGGTTGAGTTCATCATGCGTGATATCGACTACGGTTGGTTATTACGTTATATGCACTCTACGGGGGCCTCAGCATTCTTTGTTGTGGTCTACCTGCACATGCTTCGCGGCATGATGTATGGCTCGTACCAGAAGCCACGCGAACTGCTGTGGGTCTTTGGTATGTTGATCTTCCTGGTATTGATGGCAGAAGCCTTTATGGGTTACCTGCTGCCATGGGGACAAATGTCCTACTGGGGTGCGCAGGTTATTATCTCGTTATTTGGTGCGATTCCGATTATCGGTGACGACTTGACGCTTTGGATTCGTGGTGACTACGTCATCTCGGGCGCGACATTGAACCGTTTCTTTGCTTTGCATGTCATTGCTTTGCCGCTGGTTTTGGTTATCTTGGTGTTCTTGCACATTGTTGCACTGCACGAAGTCGGCTCAAACAATCCAGAAGGTATCAACATCAAGAAGCCTAAGGGCTCGGTACCTGATGAAGAGAAGCCGAAATTCAAATTCCATGAGCGGTTTACCAAGAAATACGACATTGTCGATGCTTTCCCATTCTTCCCTTATTATGTGGTGAAAGATCTGGTTGGTATTGGTATTTTCTTGTTCTTCTTCTGCTACGTGATCTTCTTCGCGCCAGCTATGGGCGGCTTGTTCCTTGAGCCACCAAACTTTGAGCCAGCGAATTCGTTGAAAACCCCTGATCATATTGCACCGGTTTGGTACTTCACGCCGTTTTACGCAATATTACGGGCGGTACCAGAGAAGCTGCTTGGGGTCATTTTGATGTTCGGTTCGATTGCTGCGCTGTTCGTATTACCGTGGCTTGACCGGGCGAAAGTGCGTTCAATCCGTTATCGTAGCGGCTTCCACAAGCTTAATCTGACGGTGTTCGTGATTAGTTTTGTGGCACTGGGCTACTTGGGTCTGAAACCAGCAACGGAGGTGTATACCTTCTTTGCCCGAGTCTTCACCTTCTTGTACTTTGCGTTCTTTATTTTACTGTTCTTCTACAGTAAGAATGAAAACACGAAGCCAGTTCCAGAGAGGATTACTAAGTGATGAAACAGTTTCTTAAAACGACTCTGCTGGTAGCCGCAACCCTATGGTCAGTAGCAAGCTTTGCTGCTGACCCAACGGTACCACTTGATGAAGCTAAAGTTGATTTGCACAACAAAGCCTCGTTACAGCGTGGCGCGCAATTGTTTATGAACTATTGCCTTGGTTGTCACTCTATGGAGTATCAACGCTATAACCGCACTTTTGAAGACTTAGGTATTCCGGAAGATATTGGTCAAGCGAACCTTCAGTTTACTGGTGAGAAGATCGGTGACCTGATCACTAATGCGATGCCGGCGGAATCG
The DNA here is from genome assembly GCF_052541995.1 of Pseudidiomarina xizangensis. Classification (NCBI taxonomy): domain Bacteria; kingdom Pseudomonadati; phylum Pseudomonadota; class Gammaproteobacteria; order Alteromonadales; family Idiomarinaceae; genus Pseudidiomarina; species Pseudidiomarina xizangensis. The sequence continues at coordinate 1,311,567 of NZ_JBOBQA010000001.1, read as the reverse complement.
GCAGGTAACTGGTTTGGTACTGCTGCACCTGATTTGACCCTGGTTTCCCGAGTGCGTGGTGCTGATTGGATTTACACTTATTTGCGTTCATTTTATGTGGATGAATCTCGTCCATTTGGTGTGAACAATGCAGTTTTCCCAAACGTGGGTATGCCTCATGTTTTGGAAGAATTGCAGGGTATCCCACGTAAGACTACCGAAAAACGAATGATCGACGGCGAGATGAAAGACGTTTACGTTGGAATAAAATCTGACGGCAGCGGAATGTTAAGTCCGTCTGAGTACGATCAAGCTATGCTCGATTTAACCAGTTTCTTGGTATATACCGGCGAACCGATGTTGCTTGAGCAGCGTCGTATGGGTTGGTATGTCTTCGGGTTCCTATTAGTCTTTACAATTTTTGCGTGGTTCTTGAAACGCGAATTCTTTAAAGACGTGAAGTAATGATGGAGAAAGACATGTCGGTTGCGGCAAATAAACGGTCAGTGATGACTTTATATTCGGGACGTAATGACTTACGTAGTCATCAGGCTCGAATCGTGTTGGCAGAAAAAGGCGTGGGTGTCGAAATCACCTACGTCGACAACGATCATATACCGGAAGATCTGTTGCAGCTCAATCCTTATCCGGATGCGTTGCCAACTTTGGTAGATCGTGAGTTGGTTCTGTACAACGCGCACATCATCATGGAGTACCTTGATGAACGTTTTCCGCATCCGCCATTGATGCCAGTGTATCCTGTTGCACGCGGTACAAGCCGCTTGATGATGTATCGTATCGAACGTGATTGGTATGCCCTTGCTGATGCTATCGTTAAAGGTGGTAAAGGTGTTGAGGCTGTGCGTCAAGAGTTGCGCGAGGGTATTCTGGCACTTGCGCCTATTTTTGCAGATACACCTTACTTTATGAGCGAAGAATTCACCTTGGTGGATTGCTACTTAGCACCGCTGTTGTGGCGTTTGCCGAGTTACGGAATTCAACTCGAAGGCGCTACAGCAAAAGCGGTAAAAGCCTACATGTTGCGTGTCTTTGAGCGTGATTCTTTCCAGGAGTCCCTCACGGATATCGAACGGGATCTAGGCCGGTGAGTGAGTTGACGGCAATGTCGGCACGTCGCCCGTACATGTTACGGGCGGTGTACGAGTGGTTGGTTGATAATCAATTAACACCCCACCTTGTTGTTGATGCGGAGTCACCCGGTTGTCAGGTGCCGCGTGAGTTTGTTCAAGACGGGCAAATTGTGCTCAATATCGCCCCAGGTGCTATCGACAATCTGCAATTGCTTAATGACTGTGTTGAATTTAACGCACGATTTTCGGGTAAACCTCAGCGCGTGTTTGTGCCGATGATCGCTGTGAGTGCGTTGTACGCTCGTGAGAACGGCGCAGGGACAATCTTTGAAGAGGAACCGCAGTTAGAAAATCAATCGCCAGAGCCGCCGCCAGAACCGCCAACTCCAGGCGGAAAAAAACGCCCCAGCCTCAAAGTTGTTAAATAAAACAGAAAAAGCGTTAACTTGTTTAAAGCCAACAGCGAAGGGCGCATAGCGAACATCGAGTTAACGGGTTTCGAAGGCGTCGATGACGCGTTTCACGCCGTTGGTATTACGGGCAATATCGATCGCCGCACCTGCCATATTTCGATCAACCAAGCCCATTAAAAAGACTTCACCATTCTCGGTGACAACTTTAATTTTATTGGCGTCGACAGTTTCATCAGTGACAAACTTGGCTTTGATCTTACTGGTTAGCCAACTGTCGTTACTAATAGTTTTCATACCAATGACAGGCGCGATTCTAAGTTCGTTGTGCACGCCTTGTACACCTTCAACAGCGCGGGTAATACTGGCAGCTAAGCCAGCCAGACTGGATTGCGAAACCTGACCAATCAACAATACTGAACGATTGAATGAGACCACTTGAATACGGGTTCCGGATAAACGGTCCTCGCTTTTCAGGCTGGTGATAACTTTAATTTCAATCGCCTGATCGTCGACCTGTGTGCCGACGGTACGTGAATCTGTAGCTGATGAAATGCCAATTGCAGTGGCGCCAACGAGAGCCGCTGCACAACCGGAAAGTCCAAGGATTGCGACAAAACTAAGAAGCGGTAGGCTTAATCTGTATTTCACGAATCGTCCTCCTGAGGAAAGATTTGCTGTTCGGCAAGACTGCATAACATGTTGACCAGCTGTAGTAGGTGTTCACTCACACGTGCGGCGTTGCGCGATGGTATACGTACTTCGACATCGTCGGGACCGAGCAAGCCGACGACATCCTGGTCGGCGTCATTGGTAAGCGCAATGATGAGCATATCACGGCTAAGAGCTGCTTCCATGGCTCGGCTTACACGCGGCGCCTCGGCGCCAGCGTTAAGTACCAGCAATAAATCACTGGGTTGTCCGACAGCGAGAATTTGTTGGGCAAAAATTCCTTCGTGATCACTCGCGCCATAGTCGGCGTGTAACGCGTTCACCGGAAAAGGCGGGCGCTCAAATTGCAACCCTGTCAGCATGATATGCGCGAAATGGCGCGCACTTGCATGGGCCATACTTTCGCCACAGCAATAGATTTTCTGGCCTCGTAATAAAGAGTCTACCAATAGCTCTGCGGCTCGCATTAAGGGCTCTTGCAGCTGATCTGCAGCGGCGATCTGGGTCTGGATGCATTCTGTGAAAATTGCTTTTACCGGCTCTTGCATACGTCCTCATTAAAAAGCATCTTGCAACCAATGCAGTTGCGAGGGTTGCTGACAAATCGCAATAACATCAAAGCGCAACCGGGTCTGATGTTCGTCAAGTTTGTGTGATAGTAAATAAAATTGAGCACTACGTCGAACCCGTTGACACTGTGCCGAAGTAATTTGCTCAACCACTGTGGCAAAATCTTCATTAGTTCGATATTTGACCTCGATAAATACCCAATGTTCACCGTCGCGCATGATGATATCGATTTCACCCAGATCACAGCGGAAGTTGCGTTCAACTAGCGTGAGCCCGTGCCGGGTTAAGTGTTCTACCGCTTGCTCTTCACCGGCGTTGCCCTGCGCTTTTGGTAGCATTTCAGTCGGCTACTGCGGCGGGTTTGACAATATGGCCGTCGTAACGCGCCCAATCGAGCTCGCGCGCGATACCGGTTGGCTGGCGCTGCAGATCCCCGGTTAATCCGGCAATGCGGAAACCAGGTAGTGCTTCCATCGTTGTTAGATTTTGGGTAAGTAACACAGCGTCGTGGCCAAATGCCGCAAGCCGTGCGAGATTATAATTCCAATGTCGGCGGATCTGTAAAAGCTCGCTTAACCTTGGGTATTCAGGATGATTAGGTAATAGCCAAGGAACCTCGGTAAAGCGCACGTCATCAAGATCATTTTCGCTGAGCTGATCACCGCGAATATGACTGGCAGAGGTAGCGAATACTGGAATAGGCGTCATGAATGGCGCGATATTTACGTCAATAAAAGGTTTTAATAAACGATTCTGTTCAATGGTACCGGGCAGGAAGATCGCATCAATATCGTCACGACTGCGCGCTTGCGCATCCACGAGTATTTTACCCGCGGTTATTTTAACTTCCCAAATCCGTGCTTCGCTTGCGGTAACCCCAAGTTTTTCCTGTACAACATTTTTCATATCGTCAGTGGTGCGATAGACCCCACTTTCGACTTTAGCATCGGGCTGTTTTGCGAGAAAGTAATCGCGGAAAACGTTAATCGCTTCTTGTCCGCGATTGCTGTCTGCTGCCAGAATTAACGGACGCTTCACACCGCGATCAACCAAAGTTTCTGCCACTTGGCGTATTTCCATTTCTGGCGCCAGTGCGTACCACAAATCGGGCTGTGCCATCAGTTGGTCAACAGTATTTAAAGCTATCCAGCGCACATTGGTGTTGGCCAAAGCGGCATTATCAATCTTCCCAATTTGTTCGCGCAGCAGCGGGCCGAGAAGTGTATCTGCTTGCAGTTTTTGCAGCTCTTCACCGAGGTTCGCATAATTGAAGGTTGAACTGTCGCGAACCGTAATCGAAAGTGACGGCTGGTCTTCTAAGGCCATCACCATACCATCAAGCACGGCTTGTCCTTGCTCAGCAAAAGGGCCAGAGAGCGGTAGTAGCACCAGTGCATGGTGCTCAGTTTCGGCGTGCTGGAGTTGTTCGCGTAGTTGAACCGCCAGCGCATTGGCTTCGTGCTTGGGATAACTTAATTGCCAGCCTTGAATGGCACTGGAGTCACTGGCGTCAGCTTGTAAATGGGCGGCGCGAAGTAAAGCCAACCAAGCTTCGGCATCGCCACCCGAAGCTGATAAATCTGAATGATGCTGTGCACTTCGTAAATACATCCAAGACCGATCGGGAGCTGTTTGTGCAGCCCCAAGAGCAAATAAGTCGAGTTGATATTGCGCAGCTTGTTGCGGGTGGTGCAGCTGCCAGGCTAAGTCGCGAGCAAAACGCAGCGCATCTACCTGTTGTTCGCTGTTCTGTCTTGCGTCACTTGCCAGCAGCTCAGTTAAGCCTTGTTGTGCTTCACGTAACTGCCCCTGACTGGCAAGCCACTGTAACGTAGAAAGTTTGTACTGGCGTTGCTGTGTTGGCGATAAGCTCGCTACCGAAGGCGCTAATTGACTTAGCAGCAATGCGCTGGTCTGCCACTGGTTCTCACGTTGCAGTCGTTGCACCTGAGTCAACAAATAGCGTCGTTGTGCAGCTGCACTCGGCTGCTCCGTCAGGTCTGTTAAAATCAGCTCTAAGGTTTGCGCCGTAACAGCAGCCTCTGGCTCGCTGAAATTAGGCACTTGTGTTTCAGCATCAGTTACGTTGTCAGCCCTGTTAGATGGCGTCGCGCAAGCCACCAAACTGCAAACAACGATGCACAGGGCTAACTTCTTTGGCACAATAGCAAGGTTCACCAATTTAACACTCACACTTGGTTCGACTGTAAAGGTTTAACATAGGCATACTATAAACCTAGCGGTGCAGTGACACAACGCAACAGAGTGAATCTTACAAGGGGTTAACATGCCGCAATCAGCACCAGGCATTCTTTATATTGTGCCTACACCCATTGGCAATCTTGGCGACTTATCGCCACGCGCGCAGCAAGTGCTGAGTTCGGTAGCAGCGATCGCTGCCGAAGATACCCGCCATAGCCGACAGCTATTACAGCAATTTGCGATTAAAAATGAGGTTTTTGCGCTGCATGAGCATAATGAGCGCGAACGCTCAAGCAAGGTCATTGAACGACTTGAAAGCGGTGATTCCATTGCTTTAATTAGCGACGCAGGTACGCCGTTAATCAGTGACCCTGGCTACGTGTTAGTACAGCAGTGTCGCTTGGCTGGGGTTAAAGTCATTGCCTTGCCAGGTCCTTGTGCAATCACTACAGCGCTATCGGCTGCGGGACTCCCTACAGATCGTTTTACGTTCGAAGGCTTTTTACCGGCGAAACCGCAACAACGGCGGAAAACACTCAACGCATTACTTGAAGAGCCCCGCACCATGGTGTTTTATGAATCACCACATCGTATCCTACATACATTGCAGGACTTACTCGAGGTCATAGGTGGCGACCGACCGTTAGTGCTCGCACGTGAGTTAACGAAGCAATTCGAGACCTATCTGAGCGGCAGCATCAGCGAGGTACTGCAGCAGGTTGAAGCTGACCGTAATCAACAACGTGGTGAGTTTGTGCTAGTACTAGCAGGAGCCCCAGTGCAAGAATCTGCGGCGGACGAACAGGCGGCGTTACGCACCGTGCAACTTTTGCGTAACCACCTGCCGTTAAAAAAAGCTGCTGCCTGCGCTGCCGAAATTCATGGTGTACGTAAAAACCAGTTGTACCAACTAGCGTTAGACGCCGATAACACGTAGAATGCGCCGCAGAGTTAGCCAGACAATCGCTGCTTGCGCAAGCAAGGGGAGGAAAGTCCGGGCTCCACAGGGCAGGGTGCCAGATAACGTCTGGGCGGCGCGAGCCGACGACCAGTGCAACAGAGAGTAAACCGCCGATGGCCTGCGTAAGCAGGATCAGGTAAGGGTGAAAGGGTGCGGTAAGAGCGCACCGCGCGGCTGGCAACAGTTCGTGGCACGGTAAACTCCACCCGGAGCAAGGTCAAATAGGGGTTCATTGGCGCGGCCCGCGTTGAACCCGGGTAGACTGCTTGAACGCTAGAGTGATTTAGCGGCTAGACGAATGATTGTCCACGACAGAACCCGGCTTATCGGCTAACTCGCTGATTAAAATGTTTGGTAAAGTCAATTAAGGTGTTCAGGCGCATACTTTGGCCGTAATAGAAACCCTGCTGGAAGTGACATTTTTTGCTTTGCAAGAATTCAACTTGGGCACGGGTTTCGACACCTTCGGCGACGACCTGCAAATCCAATGTGTGGGCAATTCGAATCAGTACCTCAACCAAAGCTTTTTGCTGTTTATTTTCCGGCACACCTTTCATAAACGCGCGATCAATTTTTATGACATCAATCGGATAAAAGCGCAAATAGTTCAGACTCGAATAACCGGTACCAAAGTCATCAATGGCCAAATGCACACCGGCACTGCGCAGTGTACGCAAACTTTCAACCTGGCGTTCTTGATTACGCATCAGCATCGACTCGGTGATTTCAAGCATCAAACTTTCGGGTGGCATGTTCGCCAACTCGAGCGCAGCGAGCCAATCGCCGGCAACATCTTTGTCGTTAAACTCACGCGGCGAGCGATTTACAGCTATGGTGAGATTCAATCCTGCGTCTTGCATGCGTTGCCAATCATGAATCACCTGCTTTAACACAAACTCACCTAACCAAACAATAGACCCGGTCTTCTCGGCGATAGGAATGAATTCACTCGGTGGAATTTCTCCGCGTTGCGGATGGTGCCATCGAATTAACGCTTCGCAACGGGTCAGCAAGCCAGTGGCTGTATCGATAACGGGCTGATATTCGACGTGGAATTGATCGGTCTCAAGCGCGTTAATCATCTGGTGGTGCAGAGCAATGTGTTGTTCGGTATTTTGCTTCAAATTTTCATCATAGAACGAAACTGACAACGACCCCGTCGATTTAGCAGCGTACATGGCTAGTTCTGAACACTTGATCAGTTGTTGTGCCTGCATCGCGTCATCAGGATACATGGCGATACCGACACTGGCGGTTACGTTAATATGATTCTGCTCGATATAGGCGGTATTGAGTAAGTCACTAACAATCGCTTTGGCGCGTTGTTCGGCCTGAGTACGCGTCTGCGTATCAGCGAGCACTACGGTGAACTCATCACCACCGACGCGGGCAAGTACATCATGCTTGCGCAATGAGTGACGAATTTGTTTGGCAACATGTTGCAATAGTGCATCACCAACGTCTTGACCGAGGGCATCGTTAATATCGCGCAGGTGATCTAAATCAAGCATAACCAGCGCAAACTGGCGCTGCTGCTGGTCGCAGTAATGAATACATCGCTCAAGTTGTTGTTGAAAGTAGTTGCGGTTTGCCAGCCCAGTTAGGGGATCAAAGCGTGCCTGATAACTAATGGTGTGCACGGCACGCCGTAACCGGTGTTGGGTTAAAATTAATGTGGCAAAGGCAGCAACGATAAGCCCAGTAAAAACCAGGCCAATTGACCAATATACAAGGAAGTTGTTTTGGTCATCAATCCAGCTGCCACGGCGTGGTGCAATAGCGAGTTCCCATTTGTCTCCGGGAACTTGCACATGCGTAATTAGCGGGTCGTGTTCAAGGACAACCGTATCGCCAGCGATTAATGCACCTCTACCGCTGAGTGATTTGCGATGAATTACCATGTGGTATTCGGGCTGGTCATAAAAAGCAATTTGGTTAAACAAGTGTTGATGATTAATGACCAACGAGGCAATGCCCCAAAAGTTACCATCCGCCTGAAAAATGGGTAACCGTGCAATAAAAGCGGTGCCGCCCTGTAGCAAGTCAACCGGACTACTCAAAATGATGTCGCGGCTACCAATGGCCTGTAGAATTTGATGATACTGGGCAGTCACGGTGCGGTAATCGAGTCCTAATAGTTGCTCGTTACCAACGAGTGGATAAATAAAGCTGATACGCAAATCAGGCGCTAGGGCAAGGTGGCTGATATCGAGATCAGTATCGAGAAACTCATCGATGATTTTCTGCAGTCGCATACGATCGGGAGTGTCCTGCCACAGAATCTCAGGTTTCAACGCCCGCAACACTAAAACGTTGGCTTGAATTCGCTGCTCTATACTCGATCGCATCGAACTCATGTGTTCAAATGCGCGGCGCTTTTCTGCTTCGCGTTCTTGTGAACGTTCGGTGTCGACAATTAGGTACACAGCAAAAACTAATGCCGATGCAATGAAAGCGAGAGCAAAAAAATCACGAAGCATACGCCACTTCGCCTGAACCGGCGTAACTGCTTGGGAATCTCTCCTTAAGTAGCTGATAAATTTACGCAATGTTTTAATTTTTTTTGTTAGCTGAGCTTGTTTTAGCATCTTCTAGCAGATTTCACGATGCGTCAACCCCTGTCGCATGTCGCAAACTCCCCTTTTTTCCTTGACAGTAGTAAAGATCGGCACCTAGACTGTCACATTGTGGGGATTTGTGGGTAATAGTGGATCAATTTTATGTTTCGTGGTGCAGCAGCATTAAGTCTAGATGACAAAGGCCGTCTTGCGATACCAGCAAAGTATCGTAAGAGTCTTATGCTTGATTGCGAAGGCCAAATGGTCTGTACTATCGATATCAAGCAGCCTTGCTTGCTGTTATACCCTTTGCCGGAATGGCAAATCATCGAACAAAAACTTACCACCTTATCCAGTATGAACCCCGCGGAGCGTCGTCTCCAACGTTTGCTGTTGGGCCACGCCGAAGATTGCCAGATGGACAAAAATGGCCGCATCTTGATCGCGCCAACTCTGCGTCAACACGCCGATTTGGATAAAAAGATCATGATCATCGGTCAGTTGAACAAGTTCGAACTCTGGTCAGACGCGGCATGGCAAGAACAGGTCGCTGCAGATATGGCAGCAGAACAACAAGACGATTTGGCACTCAGTGATCGACTACAAGACTTCTCATTATAATGACAAAAGCGCCGCAACATGTCTCGGTGCTGTTACAGGAGTCGATTGAGGCTCTTGCCATCAGGCCAGACGGAATTTATCTCGATGCCACCTTCGGAAGAGGGGGGCATTCACGTGCCATTTTGTCGCAACTTAATGATCAGGGCCGTTTAATCGCGCTCGACCGTGACCCCACCGCGATCGAAGCTGCTGAAGCTCTGTGTGATGACCCACGCTTTACCATTATCCACACCCCCTTTTCGCGTCTTGACGACGTACTGGACGCGCAGCAATTGCGCGGCAAACTTGATGGTATCTTATTTGACCTTGGCGTCTCATCCCCACAACTTGATGATGCTGAGCGCGGCTTTAGTTTTATGCGTGAAGGTCCTCTGGACATGCGTATGGATACCAGCAGCGGCGTGACTGCTGCCGAGTTTTTAAACACTGCTAGTGCTGATGAAATTGCGTTTGTTCTGCGAGAGTACGGCGAGGAACGTTTTGCATGGCGCATTGCTCAGGCAATCGTGCATCAGCGCGAAGATATGCCCTTGAGTAACACCAAGCAATTGGCGGATTTGATTGATAAGGCGGTACCGTTTAAAGACAAACATAAGCATCCGGCGACGCGGAGCTTCCAGGGCATTCGTATACATGTCAACGGCGAGCTAGAGGAGATTGCGCAGGCGTTAACCGCTGCAGTCAGTGGTCTGAAGCCACATGGACGATTGGCAGTGATTAGCTTCCATAGCCTCGAAGATCGTTTGGTTAAGCGCTTCTTACGGGCGGAGAGCAAAGGTAAAGCTATTCCACCGGGTTTACCTTTGCGCGACGATCAGATTGACCGCGGGCAGACCGTGAAGTTGATCGGCAAAGCAAACAAACCCAGCGCCGAAGAAACGCGTGAAAACCCTCGTGCGCGCAGTTCGGTGTTGCGGATTGCTGAGAGGTTAGCCTATGACCAGTAGCCGCGTACCAAGCTTGTTAACCGTGCTATTCAGCGACCTTCGGCAGCAGAAATTGGTGCTGTTGCTATTGAGCTGTATTTTAGCGACTGCGCTGGCGGTCATTTACATTGCCCACGCCAATCGTTTATTGACGATTGAACGTGATGAGCTGCTGTCGCAGCGCGATGAGATCGATATCGAGTGGCGCCATTTACAAATCGAGCAAACCGCTCTGACGGAACATAGTCGAGTTGAACGCATTGCCCGGCAGCGGCTTGGTATGGTGCGCCCGGAAGGTGAACAGGAGGTGCTGGTGCCATGGCAATAACACCTCGGAAACGTAATCAGAAAAAAGGCATACAGCCACATTTGGGACAGGGCCGCTTCTACTTTGCCTTGTTTATTGTCTTTGGCGTGTTCGCCAGTCTGATTGCGCGCGCGGCTTATATTCAGGTGATTGAGCCTGAGCAACTGATTTATGAAGGCGATCGGCGCTCGCTGCGAATGGACCCTACAACGGTGCAACGTGGGACCATTGTCGATCGGCATGGCCGGGACCTGGCGATCAGTGTACCGGTGCAAACGGTTTGGGCCGATCCACAACGGGTACATGAAGGCGAAGGCTTAGCGAATCGTGAGCGTTGGTTGGCATTGGCGGAGGTATTCCGCACCGATGTCGACAGCCTGATGAAGCGCGTCGACAATCCGAAACGCCGTTTTGTTTACCTTGAACGCAAGGTAACACCGGCGGTTGCGGATTATGTACGCCAACTGGGAATTCCAGGGGTGTACTTGAAAACTGAATCACGCCGGTTCTATCCGGTTGGTGAAATTACCGCTCATTTGGTTGGTTTCACTGATATTGATGGTACTGGTATTGAGGGGCTTGAAGCCGCTTATGACGAGGTTCTTACAGGGAAGCCGGGTGAACGGCTGTATCGCAAGGATGCACAAGGACGGGTTGTTGAGGAAGTGCGAGCCACCGCCGCAGAACAACCACAACAACTAACGCTTAGTATTGATCAACGTTTGCAATCCCTGGCCTATGCCGAGTTAAAAAAAGCCGTGCGCTATCATCAGGCAACCTCGGGTTCAGCAGTGATTGTTGATGTTGACACTGGCGAAGTGCTGGCGATGGTCAACAGCCCGTCCTTTAACCCGAATAACCGCACCGACTGGCAGCCGCATCGGATGCGCAATCGGGTGATTACCGATGCTTACGAACCAGGTTCGACGATGAAGCCGTTGGTGGTGTTAGCGGGTTTGGAATCAGGTGCGATTGAAGTCGACACGGTGATTGATACTAATCCAGGTTGGATGCGATTGGGCGGCCGGCGGGTTAGTGATCCAAGCAACCGCGGCGAGCAAAGCATTACCGAAGTTTTACAGAACTCCAGCAACATGGGCTCATCCAAGATTGCTCTACTGACTGGCGTGGAGCAGCTGCTTGCAACTTATGCGGCAGTGGGGCTCGGCAATGACACAGGTATTGGCATGATTGGTGAAAGTTACGGCGTGCTGCAGCACCGCACCCGTTGGTCCGATTTTGAAGTTGCGACCTTATCCTTTGGCTACGGACTAACGGCAACGACGTTGCAATTAGCACAAGCTTACACAGTAATCGCTAATGGCGGAGTTTTTCGGCCGTTGACGATTCAACGCCGGGCTGAGGGTGAACTCCCTCCCGGTCGCCAAGTGGTGTCGCGGGAAAATGCGGAAGCCGTATTGCTGATGTTAGAACAGGTCGTGGCCGATGGTAGCGCGAAAAATGCTCGGGTACCGGGCTACCGTGTTGCCGGTAAGACCGGCACCGCACGTAAAGCGATCGCTGGTGGTTACGGTGACGAATACGTGACCCTGTTCGCCGGGGTAGCGCCGGTCAGCGATCCACGTATTGCGGTGGTGGTTACTATCAACGAACCCAGTGGCGATGATTATTACGGTAGTACCGTATCGGCCCCTATTTTTGCAGAAATTGTTGGTGATGCCTTGCGCGCCATGAACGTGCCACCTGACCATCTAGAAGATACTCAATTACGCGTCGCGGGTTTCGGGGGTGGACAATGATTCATTTGCCGCATCTATTACCCGCTTACCCGTTGCCCTTACCCGATATCGCCATTGGTGGACTAAAGCTAGATAGTCGGCAAGTGGCAACGGGCGATGCTTTTGTGGCTGTACCTGGTTACCAGGTTGATGGCCGTGATTATATTGACGCCGCCATCGTCGCTGGTGCCAGTGTGGTGTTGTGTGAGTCCGATGGTGTTGACGTTGAGCAACAGGGTGACACGACGATCGTTGAAGTGCCGCAGCTAAAAGAACAACTGTCAAAAATTGCCGCACGTTTTTACGGCGAACCGGCACGCCACATACAAGTGGTAGGTGTGACCGGTACCAATGGCAAAACCTCAGTGACTTATCTGATTGCCCAGTTGCTGCAAACGCTTGGTGTTAAAACCGGCGTTATCGGCACCACTGGCAGCGGCTTTCCCGGGGCATTATTGCCGGAAACGCATACCACGCCAGACCCTATTGCAGTGCAACAGCGTTTGTCGACGTTGCGCGCCGAGGGTGCGGTCGTGGTGGCCATGGAAGTGTCTTCCCATGCGCTGGTACAACGTCGGGTTGAAGCGATTCCGTTTCGGGTCGGCGTAGCAACGAATATCAGCCGCGATCATTTGGACTACCACGGCACCATGGCTAACTACGCCGGGGCAAAGCGTCGGCTGTTTACCGAACTCGATACTGCCCAAGCGGTGATTAACGCAGATGATGCGGCTCTAAGTGCTTGGTTACCCGATCGCCCTGATGCGTGGCGGTTTAGTTTGCACCCACAGCAACACGAGCATGGAGTGTATGCAACGGCCATTCATTATGGTGATAGCGGTACCGATTTTACCCTCAATGCGCCTGCTGCCGGTGAGCGCGGTAACTATCCGGTAGCGTCACCGCTATTGGGCGAATTCAATGTCTACAATTTGTTGGCGGCAATCGTTACTGTGGCTCGTTTAGGTCACGGTTGGGCCGATATCTGTCAGGCGGTACGCAGTCTGCATCCGGTACCTGGTCGCATGGAAGCCTTTACCGAGCCAGGTCAGCCGTTGGTCATTGTTGATTATGCTCATACCCCTGACGCACTCCAGCAGGTGTTGACCGCAGTGCGCCGACATTGCCATGGCGAACTTTGGTGCCTGTTTGGTTGTGGTGGCGATCGCGATCGCGGCAAGCGTCCGCAAATGGGGGCGGTCGCGGCGCAATTTGCCGATCGCGTGGTGGTAACAGATGACAATCCGCGCACCGAAGAACCAACACAAATAGTGCGGGACATTCTGGCTGGAATTCCACAGCAAGACCATGTTGAAGTGCTTGCTGGACGGCAACAAGCCGTTACCGTGACCATTGCTAAGGCGCAGGCCAAAGATGTTGTGGTACTGGCGGGCAAAGGCCATGAAGATTATCAAGTGATCGGCCAACAGCGCGTGGCCTACGATGAACGCGCGTTGGTGGCGGAGCTGTTAGCGAGCCAAAAGGTGAGTGGGGGCTGTCATGATTAAAACCGATATGCAGTGGATCTGTCGTGCTGTTGATGGCCAGTTGTTTGGTGACAACTGCAGTATCGATGCGGTAAGCACCGATACTCGCAAGTTACCGGACGGCTGTTTGTTTATTGCTTTGCAAGGACCAAATTTTGACGCCCACGAATTCGCGGTGGATGCCGTAAGCAAAGGCGCGAAAGCCTTGTTGGTTGAACGTCATCTGCAGTTGCCTGCAGAACAACAAGTACCGCAAATTGTGGTGAAAGATACCCGTCATGCATTGGGCCAGCTCGGTGCTGCGGTAAAAGCCAGTGTGCAACCGAAAACCATCGCGATTACTGGCAGCAGCGGTAAAACCACAGTGAAAGAAATGCTGGCGGCAATTCTGCGCACTCAGGGCAACGTGCTTGCCACGGCTGGAAACTTTAATAATGACATCGGTGTGCCATTGACCTTGCTGCGCTTAGAGCCAAGTCACGATATCGCGATTATTGAGCTCGGTGCCAATCATTTGGGCGAAATCGCTTACACCACACGGTTAACCCAACCGGATGTCGCGATTATTAATAACGTTGCGCCCGCCCATGTCGAAGGGTTTGGCAGTGTGCACGGCGTGTTCCGGGCAAAATCTGAGATTTTTAAAGGTTTAAATGCGGATGGACTGGCACTCACGCCAACGCGTTCAGAGTTTGCGCCAAGTTGGCAGAAACAGATCAGCCATTGCCAGCACTTAACTTTTGGGCAGGATGCCAGCGCTGCCATCCGCGCCACCGGTGTGGTCCTGAACGAACAGGGTTGTGCAAGTTTTACTGTGCATCTTGCTAGCGAGCTGAGCGGTGCCGCGCAAACAGCCAAAATTCAGCTTAATCTGCCAGGTTTACATAACGTTGACAATGCGCTGGTAGCCATAGCTGCGGCGGTTGCGATAGGTTGTCCGCTCGCTGACGCCCAAGCTGCGCTTGCTGCACTGCAACCCGTTGCTGGTCGCATGCACGTACTGCCATTAAATGACCAAATCAAACTTATTGATGACAGTTATAACGCCAATGTCGGGTCGGTTAAGGCCGCTCTTGACATGCTCGCGGTATACCCGGGCTGGCGCATGATGGTGCTCGGCGATATGGGAGAGCTTGGTGAGCAGGCCCGTTATTACCACGAAGAGGTAGGGGCTTATGCTATCCAGGCTGGAATCGATAACCTCTATACCTTGGGTGTGCTCAGTCAAAGTGCCAGCGAAGTGTTTAATGGCCGTGGCGGTAAACATTTTTCTACCAAAGAGACCTTGGTCAACGCGATTATTGCAGTTGCACAGCAGGCCAACACGCCAATTACGATTTTAGTGAAAGGCTCGCGCAGTGCGCATATGGAGCAGGTGATTAGTGAGTTGCAAGCCCGCGCGGCGGAATTACACCCAAGCTTAAGCGAAGAAGGAAAACAAGCATGCTAGTTTGGCTTGCTGAATACTTAACCCAGTTTGCGACCGGTTTCAATGTCGTCTCTTACCTGACCATGCGCGCTATCTTGAGCGTGTTGACCGCATTGTTGATAGCACTGTGGATGGGACCGCGGTTGATTCGTTACTTGCAACGCTTACAAATCGGCCAAGCAGTGCGTGATGACGGACCGCAGTCGCACTTGAGCAAAGCGGGTACCCCGACCATGGGCGGAGTGTTGATCATTGCGGCTATCGTGCTATCAACCTTGCTGTGGGCGGATCTTTCTAATCGCTATGTGCAAGTGGTGCTTGGTGTGGTGATGGGTTTTGGTTTGGTTGGGTTCATCGACGACTACCGCAAAGTGGTGCAAAAGAATTCCCGTGGCCTACCAGCTAAGTGGAAATACTTCTGGCAGTCATTAATTGCCACAGTTGCAGCGGTATTTTTGTATGCCAATGCCACCGTTGGGGCAGAGACCCAGCTGCTGGTCCCGTTTTTCAAAGATGTGATGCCACAACTGGGCATACTTTACATTTTACTGGCTTATTTCGTGGTAGTTGGCACCAGTAACGCGGTCAATTTAACCGACGGCTTAGATGGTCTGGCGATTGTGCCCGTTATTATGGTTGCCGGGGCGTTAGGCATTTTTGCCTATGTGTCGGGAAACGTTAACTTTGCCGCTTATCTGAATATTCCGCACTTACCTTTGACTGGTGAGTTACTGGTGGTGTGCACCGCGATTTGCGGAGCGGGCTTAGGTTTCCTCTGGTTTAACACCTATCCGGCGCAAGTATTTATGGGCGATGTCGGGTCACTTACCCTAGGTGCCGCGTTAGGCATCATCGCGGTGATGGTACGCCAGGAACTTATTCTATTCATCATGGGCGGGGTGTTCGTGATGGAAACCGTGTCGGTGATGTTACAGGTAGGGTCGTTTAAATTGCGCGGTAAGCGCGTGTTCCGGATGGCCCCTATCCACCATCATTATGAATTGAAGGGTTGGCCAGAGCCACGCGTTATCGTGCGGTTCTGGATCTTGTCATTAGTGTTTGTGCTGATTGGTCTGGCGACCTTGAAGCTGCGTTAAGGAGAAAGCTTGAGTTACCTTGCTGCATTACGCAATTACGACGTTATCGGAGTGGTCGGACTCGGCCAGTCAGGACTCTCGTGCGTGCGTTTCTTGTTGCAACAAGGCATTCGGCCATTGGTGTTTGATACTCGCACTGAGCCGCCACACGCTAAGGCTTTGCAGGAACTTGACGACGCTATCGAACTGTTTAGTGGCGAACTCGATATTGGTGAACTGGCGGCCTGCGATTTACTGGTCGTTAGTCCGGGGTTGGATCTACGCTTACCAGCGTTGCAAATGGCCCACGATGCGGGGATCCCGTTGGTCGGTGATGGTGATCTTTTCGCCCAGTATGCGCAAGCTCCAGTGCTAGGAATTACCGGTTCAAATGGTAAATCAACGGTCACTAAGTTGGTCGGTGAATTGCTTGCGTACGCGGGCAAGAGAGTTGCGGTTGGTGGTAATATTGGCGTGCCGATGTTGGATGTGCTGGCGGACGACATCGAATTTTACGTGTTGGAACTGTCTAGCTTCCAGCTGGATAGCCTGCATGACCTGAAGCTACGCGCTGCGACCTTACTTAACATTAGCGATGACCATTTAGACCGTTACGCCGACCGACACGCTTACGCGCAAGCCAAGCAACATATTTACGAGCATGCAGATGTGGGTATTTGGAATCGTGATCAGCGCGCTACCGCACCACAAAAACTGGCGCTCGAGCAACAGATGAGCTTCGGCAGTGACGCTCCAGATGCAGAAGCGCCAGGCCTGTTCGGTTTGACCATGCATGATGACGAGTTACATATCAGCTTTGCTGAACAACCACTGATTGCTGCATCCGAGTTACAGTTGACAGGCCTTCATAATCTACTGAATGTGCAGGCGGCACTGGCTTTGGTGCACAGTGTGGAAATCGATCTGGCCAGCGTGCTACCAGCATTGCGTACTTTCAAAGCGCTACCTCATCGGTGTGAGTTGGTGGCTGAGCACAAAGGTGTGCGTTGGTTAAATGATTCGAAAGCGACCAACATTGGCGCCGCTGAAGCTGCGATTCAAGGTTTGCGGCCATTGGTGACTGGCAAATTGATACTGATTGCCGGGGGCGATGGTAAAGGCGCTGACTTCGCTACCTTCCGTAGCGCATTAGATCAAGTAGATGAGCTTATTGTACTGGGCCGTGATGCTGAACGAATTGCCCAGCATCATCTGCGAGTGACGCGGGTGCAGACGCTGGAACAAGCGGTGCAAGCTGCCGCGAAAGAAGCGATCCAAGGCAGCGCGGTGTTGCTTGCTCCGGCTTGCTCAAGTTTAGATATGTTTAGCAATTATCAAGACCGCGGCGAGCAATTTAAACGCGCGGTGCTGCGCCAAATCAAACCTAATGAAGCTACGGAGGTGACGCATGACTAGTGCAGCAGCGCTCCGTAGTAAAAAGCTACAAGAACAGAAAGCGCGCAACGAGCGTAACGAACAGCAACTTGAGTTGGGCATACAGGAACTTGCTGCCGCGCAATCGCCCTGGACACGGATTCGTGACTGGTGGTTGCCAGAACAAAGCATTTTGTATGACCGCGTGTTGTTATGGTTGGCTCTAGGCTTGCTGACCTTTGGCTTGGTAATGGTGAGCTCAGCGTCGTTTCCGGTTGCCGAGCGTTTAACCGATAATCCATTCCACTTTGTGATCCGCCATTGTATGTATCTGGTGCTAGGTATCGCGCTGTTAGCCACAGTGATACAGATACCGTCAGATTGGTGGTTTAAAGGTAGCGGTTTGTTATTACTTGGTGCTTTGGCGTCACTGATTTTGGTGTTGGTGGTCGGTCATGAAGTTAACGGCGCGCGACGCTGGATAAAAATTGGGCCCATGACTTTGCAGGTCGCTGAACTGGCGAAGCTGTTCTTTGTTATTTACCTTGGCAGCTACCTGACGCGGCGCATCGATCTGGTGCAAGAGAACTTGCGTGAATTCATTAAACCGCTGGTAGTGTTGTTTTTCTTCGCTGTGTTGTTGTTGATGCAGCCTGATTTTGGTTCGTTAGCGGTGATGGTCAGTATTGTGGTGGGCATGTTGTTTCTTGCCGGAGCGCGACTGTGGCAGTTCTTCGCGATTATGATTGTGTTGGCATTCGGCCTGACCTTACTGATCATCAAAGAGCCTTACCGGATGCAGCGGGTAACATCATTTCTGGATCCATGGCAGGACCCGTTCGGTAGTGGTTACCAACTTACTCAGTCATTAATGGCCTTTGGCCGCGGTGACTGGCTGGGCCAGGGGCTAGGCAATAGTATTCAAAAACTACAGTATCTGCCGGAAGCCCATACCGACTTTATTATGGCAGTGGTCGGCGAAGAGCTTGGTTTTATCGGCATCGTGGCGGTGCTACTTGCCGTATTCGGTATTGTTTTGCGGGCCTTGCTGATTGGGCGTCGCGGACTGCAAATTGACCAACGTTTCGGCGCTTTTGTCGCCTACGGAATTGGCATCTGGTTTGCCTTTCAGGCATTGGTGAATATAGGTGCTGCTGCCGGTATGTTACCCACCAAAGGCTTAACTCTGCCGTTGGTGTCTTATGGTGGCACTAGCTTGCTGGTCAGTTGTGTGGCTCTGGGGTTACTGCTGCGCGTTGATTATGAAATTCGGGTGGCGAGCGTGAAAGTTGCGCCACGTTCAGGGTTACGGCGTCGGAGGGCTACGACATGAGTCAAATTATGATCGCGGCCGCTGGTACTGGTGGGCATGTGTTTCCAGCTCTCGCAGTAGCTGAAAAATTGCGTGAGCGTGGCCATAGCATTATCTGGCTGGGTACCACAGAGCAGCGCCTCGAGGCGCAGGTTGTGCCTGCTGCTGGCTTTACGCTTGAGCAAATTTCAATGCAAGGTCTACGCGGCCACGGCTTTATGCGCAAACTGATGATGCCGTTGCGCATGCTGAAAGCGATTGGTCAGTGCCGCAGCCTATATCGCAAGCATGACATCCAATTGGTATTGAGTTTCGGTGGTTACGTCTGTGGCCCGGCAGGGCTCGCGGCGAAAGCTGCAGGAGTTCCATTGTTGGTACATGAGCAAAATGCAGTCGCGGGTTTGACCAATAAAATGTTGGCGCGCTTCGCCCAACACGTAATGGTGGGTTTTGCCGCCGCGCAACACCAGTTGCCGCAAGCTGAAGTAACAGGTAATCCGTTACGCGCCGACTGGCTTGCTGCGCAAGTTGAGGATAAAGCTCGACCCGACGGCCATCTGCGGCTGTTAGTGCTGGGGGGCAGTCTCGGTGCGCAAGCTTTGAATCAGGCGGTGCCGCAAGCTCTGGCAGAATTGAGTCAACGCGACAAACTTGAAGTACTGCATCAGTGCGGCAAGGGGCGGGTTGAGGAAGTTGAGCTTGCTTACCGTGAACGCGGTCTGGACCAGGTTGAAGTGGTTGAGTTTATTGACACCATGCACGCGGCGTATGCGCATGCAGACGTGGTGATTTGTCGCGCTGGCGCATTAACCGTCAGCGAGTTGGCCGTGGTGGCAACGCCGGCAATATTTGTGCCCTTGCCCCACGCGGTCGATGACCATCAAACCGCTAACGCCAATGAATTAGTCGGTGCTGGCGCTGGCGCATTGTTGCCGCAGCACGAGCTGGAACATATTCAACCGTTGGTCGAACTGCTCGAAGACTGGCTTGCGGAACCTGTGCAGTTACAACAAATGCGATCGCGTGCACAAGCAGTTGCGCGTCCAGATGCCACCGCTGTGGTGGTTGAGAGGTGTGAACAATGGCTATGAAGTCACCGCCATTTACCGTCGTTAGCGTGCCAGAGATGCGCCGTGTTCGCCGTATTCATTTTGTGGGTATCGGCGGTGCTGGGATGGGTGGTATTGCCGAAGTATTACTAAACCAGGGTTATGAAATTACCGGCTCTGACTTAGCTGAAAATGGAAATACTAAGCGCTTATGCAAGCTAGGCGCGACGATCTTTATCGGCCACGATGCAAGTCATATCGATGGCGCCGATGTGATTGTTGTGAGTTCAGCTATTGGCAACGAGAATGTGGAGCTAAACGCCGCTCAAGCAGCGTTTATTCCGCAAGTACGTCGGGCCGAAATGCTCGCTGAGTTGATGCGGTTTCGTCATGGAGTAGCTGTTGCGGGAACCCATGGTAAAACTACCACGACGTCGCTGTTGGCGAGTGTTTTTGCAGAAGCAGATTTGGATCCAACCTTTGTTATCGGCGGTTTATTGAATAGTGCCGGCAGCAATGCTCGACTTGGTTCAAGCAAGTATTTGATTGCCGAAGCTGATGAATCTGACGCGTCATTTTTGCACTTACAGCCCATGGTTGCGGTGGTGACCAATATGGAAGCCGATCACATGGATACCTATGGCGGTGACTTTAATCGGCTACTGGACACCTATATCGATTTTCTACATAACCTGCCGTTTTACGGATTAGCTGTGATGTGTGTCGATGATCCGGTTATCCGCGCGCTGTTACCGCGAGTTGGCCGGCAGTTCACGACTTATGGTTTTAGTGACGATGCCGATGTGCGCGGCGCTGATTACCGTCAGCAAGCTGGGCAAAGCCATTTTACTGTGCATCGCAAGGATAACGCCCCGTTAACCGTGACCGTGAATCTACCCGGACGCCACAACGTGCTCAATGCCCTTGCAGCTATTGCGGTTGCGAGTGATGAAGGCATCGCTGACGCAGCGATTCAACGAGCACTGGAAAAATTTGATGGTATTGGCCGGCGCTTTCAGTTGCTGGGGCAATACCCGAGCGAACGTGATGGGCAGCGCGGTGACGTGATGCTGGTTGATGATTATGGCCACCATCCGACCGAAGTTGCCGCAACTATTGCCGCAGCTCGCGCCGGTTGGCCTGAACATCGCCTGGTTATGGCGTTCCAACCGCACCGCTACTCGCGCACGCGTGACCTTTACGATGAATTTGTCTCGGTTTTAGCTGAGGTTGATGTGCTATTGCTACTTGATGTTTACAGCGCTGGCGAAGCTCCGGTGCAAGGTGCTGATAGTCACTCGTTGGCAAAATCGCTGCGCTTACGGGGCAAGGTCGAGCCGATTTATGTCGGTGACCGCGGTGAACTCATGAAGGTGCTGGCCGACGTGTTGCAACCGAATGACATGTTACTTGCCCAAGGCGCCGGAAATATTGGTGCCATTGCCAGTGACCTGGCGGCCACTGCATTGCAACCGAATGCGCTGCGCAGCGCGGGTAAAGCTTTTATGGAGGAGCAGGTATGAGCGAGTTTGGCAAAGTAGCGGTGTTGCTTGGCGGTGATTCCGCCGAGCGTGAGATCTCTTTACGATCGGGGCAAGCGGTAGTGAAGGCTTTGCGCAACGCTGGTGTTGATGCCCATCCGTTTGATCCGGCCCATAACCCTTTGGCGGAGCTGAAAGAGCAAGGCTTTGCGCGGGCATTTAATGTGTTACATGGTCGCGGCGGCGAAGACGGCACTATTCAAGGCGCGCTGCACTACTTGGGCGTTCCTTATACGGGCAGCGGTGTGCTGGCCTGTGCACTGGCGATGGACAAGGTAAAAACCAAGCAAGTATGGCAAGCCGCAGGTTTGCCGGTTGCACCGAGTATCGTGGTTTATCACGGCGAGGCCCTGTACTACCAAGCCCTGTTGGATGAGCTTGGTGGCAAGGTGATGGTGAAGCCAGCGCAAGAAGGTTCAAGTATCGGTATGAGTTCAGCAGCAAACGCGGAGCAACTTGAACTAGCCATTGCACTGGCATTTGAATTTGATCATGAGGTTTTGGTTGAGAGCTGGTTAACCGGCCCAGAATATACAGTGGCGTTGTTGGGTAATAAGGCATTGCCGGTAATTCGGCTGCAAACGCCGCACGAATTTTACGACTACGAGGCTAAGTATCAGGCTTCTGACACGCAATACTATTGTCCTGCAGATTTGCACGAAGTGGAAGAAAACGCCCTGCGGCAACTGGCTGAGGTAGCATTTCGTAGCTTGGGTGGTGAAGGCTGGGGACGTATTGATGTGATGTGCGACAAGGCCGGGAACTACCGTTTACTCGAAGCCAATATGGTACCGGGAATGACCGAAAAGAGTTTAGTGCCAATGGCGGCAAAAGCCGCCGGAATGAGTTTTGAGCAGTTAGTTGTGGCGATATTACGTCACAGCGAGGGTTAGTATGGCCGCCGCAGAACGCAAACAGAGCTGGCAGTTTTGGTCAGGACTTGTGTTCTTTTTAGTGGTAATTGCCAGCACCTTTAGCGGTATTGGCTGGCTGTATTACACCGCGATGGATGCCCAGGAAGTGCCGTTGAAGCGCTTGGTGGTGCAAGGTGAATTGGAGTACATAACGCCGAATGACGTGCGTGACACCTTACTTGGCGAACCGTTGGGAAGTTTTTTCTCGGCAGATGTGGATCAGATTCGCGCGCGGGTAGAGGCTATGCCTTGGGTGGCGAAAGCTTCGGTACGTAAAGAATGGCCCGACATATTGAAAGTGTTTGTAGTGGAGCAGCAACCGCTGGCCCACTGGAATGCGAATCAGCGCGATGACGCGTTGGTGAATCAGCAGGGAGAGGTGTTTTACGCCGATAAGTCCGTGCTGCAACAAGCGTTGCCTTACTTATCAGGACCGCAACATGCGGTTGCAGAAGCAGTAAAACAGTATCGGAATACCAGTGAGTTACTGGGCTTAAACGGTTTTCAGGTAAGTCAGTTAGAGCTCAGTGAACGCTTTGCGTTGGAGTTATTGCTAGTTGATGGCACCAACCTGCGCTTAGGACGCGAAGCTCTGCTCGAGCGGGTACAACGGTTTATTGACCTGTATCCGCAACTAAAAGAGCATCGCGATGCGCCAATGGATACGGTTGATTTACGTTATGACACGGGTGTCGCAGTACGTTGGCGCAACCCAGAAGAACAACAACAAGAGAGTTAATAGGCATGTCAAAAGCAGCAGAACGGAACATGGTCGTTGGCTTAGATATCGGTACAAGTAAAATTGTGGCGTTGATTGGCGAAGTCATGCCTGATGGAGAAATAAGTGTGATCGGCGTGGGCGCGGCGGCTGCACGCGGCATGGATAAAGGTGGGGTGAACGACCTGAACCTGGTAGTACAGTCAATTCAACGGGCAGTCGAAGAAGCTGAATTGATGGCCGATTGCCGTATTGCCTCGGTGTACCTGAACATCTCTGGACGTCACATTTCGTGCCAGAACGAAAGCGGTATGGTGCCAATTAATGAAGCGGAAGTGACCCAGGATGATGTTGATAGTGTGATTCACGCCGCGAAATCCGTACCCATTGCGCAGGAGCGCCGCATCCTGCACGTATTGCCACAAGAATTCGTGATCGATTCGCAAGAAAGCATTAAAAGTCCGATCGGTATGTCGGGTGTGCGCATGGAATCAAAAGTACACATTGTGACCTGCGCCAACGATATGGCGAAGAATATTGAAAAAGCCGTTGAGCGTTGTGGGTTTCGGGTCGACCGGCTGATTTTTTCGGCTTTAGCATCGAGCTACTCAGTGCTGACCGATGATGAAAAAGATTTAGGTGTAGCGCTGGTGGATATGGGTGCAGGCACTATTGATATCTGCATCTACACCGGTGGCGTATTGCGTCATACGGCGGTAATTCCGGCCGCTGGCAATCAGGTGACCAGTGATATCGCGAAGATTTTCCGCACGCCACTTAATCACGCGGAAGAAATTAAGACCAAATACGCATGCGCGCTGTGTCAGCTGGTAAGTAAGGATGACAACATTGAAGTGCCATCAGTAGGCGGTCGGCCGTCGCGGATAATGCAACGACATATTTTGGCCGAGGTGGTTGAACCACGCTACCAGGAGCTGTTTGAATTGATTCGTGATGAAATTAAACAAAGCGGGTTGGATGAGCAGATTGCTGCTGGCATCGTGTTAACCGGTGGCTGTGGTCGCATGGAAGGCGCTATCGAATTTGCTGAAGAAATATTTCAGATGCCCGTGCGCTTAGGCGAACCGTTGGGAATGCAAGGTTTGAGCGATTATGTGCAAGACCCAACGTACGCGACGGCCGTCGGATTACTCCGTTATGGCCAACAAGATCTACAAACGCGTCAGGACGAAGCGCGTGATAACAACGTGATCGGATTATGGAAACGTGTTCACGGTTGGTTTAAAGGTGAATTTTAATAAAAACAAGACTTTGGAAATTATTTTTGGGGTAGTACACTAAGCAGGTAAAAGGAGAAACAACATGTCTGAAGTATTCGAAGTAGTCGACAACTTTGACAGCGATGCCGTCATAAAAGTGATAGGCGTAGGTGGCGGTGGTGGTAATGCCGTCAAACACATGATCACAGAATCCATTGAAGGTGTGCAGTTCTTAGCTGCTAACACCGATGCGCAGTCTTTGCGTAACCACGGCGCCCACGTGACCATACAACTGGGCGATGACATCACCAAAGGACTCGGTGCTGGCGCCAACCCAGAAGTGGGCCGTCAGGCAGCAGAAGAGTCACGCGAAGAGATTAAAAAGCACTTACAAGGTGCTGACATGATCTTTATTGCTGCCGGCATGGGTGGCGGTACCGGTACTGGTGCTGCACCTGTGGTTGCAGAAGTAGCGCGTGAACTGGGTATTCTGACCGTGGCAGTGGTCACCAAACCTTTCCCGTTTGAAGGGCGTAAGCGAATGGCGATTGCCGACGAAGGTATCGCGCAGTTGGCGCGTAACGTTGACTCGTTAATTACTATTCCAAACGAGAAGTTGCTGAAGGTGTTGGGCAAAGGCACGAGCTTGTTGTCTGCGTTCAGCGAAGCCAATAACGTGTTACTTGGCGCAGTGCAAGGTATTGCCGACTTGATTACCCGTACCGGTTTGATCAATGTCGACTTTGCTGACGTAAGAGCTGTTATGCGTGAAATGGGTACTGCAATGATGGGTACCGGTGTTGCGCGCGGCGAAGAACGTGCCCAAGAAGCTGCTGAAATGGCGATTAACAGCCCGCTGTTGGAAGACATCGACTTGTCAGGTGCGCGCGGCGTGCTGGTCAACATCACTGCCGGTATGGACATGAGCATTGATGAGTTCGAAACCGTTGGTAACACGGTGAAAGCGTTCGCTTCAGAAAACGCCACTGTTATTGTGGGTACGGTCATCGATCCAGAAATGTCGGAAGAGATGCGCGTGACCGTGGTAGCGACTGGTATTGGTGCTGAACGTAAGCCGGATATTTCACTGGTCAACAATCCTGGCCGTGAAAAACCGCGTGAAGCAGGTTATGGACGTTCCGCCGGCTACCAAGGTGGTGGTGCAGCAACCGCTCGTGTACTTGACGAAGATACCGAAGAGCTGGAACAGGAAGATTATGAAGTTCAGGCTGAGAAGCCGACAGCGAAACCACAAGCGCAAGGGAACAAAGATATGGATTATCTTGATATCCCAGCGTTTTTACGTCGTCAAGTAGACTAAGAATGCGTAAGAAATAGGTAAAACGGTGTAGAAAATTGCGGAAAATGCAATTTTTAGGTAAACTATTGCGTCTTTTACTAGTCAGACGACAAGTGAGAATGAGATCGAATGATGAAACAACGCACGATTAAACAGCCTATTGCGACCACAGGTGTGGGTTTGCATAAAGGCAATAAGGTTCAATTGACTCTGCGTCCGGCACCGGCGAATACCGGTCTGGTGTTTCGCCGTGTTGATTTGAAACCTGCCGTGGATATTCGTGCCAATGCTGAATTGGTGCGCGATACCCGTATGTGTACGTGTTTGATCAACGATGACAACATTCGCGTTTCTACGGTCGAGCATTTGCTTGCCGCAGTTGCCGCAATGGGCATCGATAATCTCATTATTGAAGTCGACAGCCATGAGATTCCAATCATGGACGGTAGCTCGCATCCTTTCATTTACCTGCTGCAAAGTGCGGGCATCGAAGAACAGGGCGCAGCGAAAAAGTTTATCCGAATTAAGCAACCGGTTCGGGTTGAAGAAGATGACAAATGGGCGGAACTACTACCCCACGACGGCTTCCGCATCGATTTTGCCATCGACTTCGACCATCCGGCCATTGCTGACACCAAGCAAGCCGTAAGTATGGACTTCAGCACGTCCAGCTTTATGAAAGAGATCAGCCGTGCGCGTACTTTTGGCTTTATGAAAGACATCGAGTTCTTACGCGCTAATAACCTTGCGCTAGGCGGTAGCTTTGATAATGCTGTGGTGTTGGATGAGTTCCGTATTCTTAACAGCGACGGTTTGCGCTACGACGACGAGTTTGTGAAGCACAAGATGCTGGATGCGGTGGGCGACCTTTACATGGGTGGCCACGCTATTTTAGGGCACTTACGTGCGTTCAAATCAGGCCATGCTTTGAATAACCAGTTGCTGCGCGAAGTTTTACAGCATCAAGAAGCATGGGAATTCGTCACTTTCGAAGACGAAGCCTCCGACGCTCCAATCGCGTTCGCCAACCCAGTTACCGCATAATTTTCGGCCACCCGTCGCTAACTTCTATTTGTGTCGGATAACGTAGCCCGTAATTCTATTACGGGTCCAATCCGCAGCAAGCTCGGTGTACATAGCAACCTATATTAGTGCCGGATAACTCCCCCGTAGTAGAACTACGGGCTACTGTATTTGTCTGCTAAAGCAAGTAGCTGCGAGCGCAGTGGCTCGTCACATAATTCAGCTTGTTCACGTAGTTTGCGCACGGTATCTGACTCTTTAACCGCGACTTTTGCCGGTGCTGGCGTGGTATCTGTAGACTTCACATTACGACTTGGACGAATACGGATCTCAAGGGATGTTACCGTAGCCATAGCATGCGTTTGAAAATACGTTATAATGCGCCCTTGTTCAGTTTTTAGACGTTGCGCAACCGCAGCGGAAGAAACCTGTAAAATTAGGGACGGTGGGCGCACCGCAAGGACCTCACAATGAGGCAATAGCTGCTGTAACGGCTGTTTTTCGAAACAGTCGCGTAATAGCTGTTGCCAGCGTTGGTGTTGCTCGGTAAAGTCAGCAAACTGTTGTAACCGCTGACTACCTAGCAATTGATCCAGTTTCTTCGGTCGGCGACGTGGCATAGCCCAACTAAAAGTTTTAGCAACGAGAGGTTGCATGAGTTTAACAGTCTTCTATAAAGGCGCCAAAGTTAAATTTGGTATGCGCTTGAGCCGGCGGCGATTAGCTTCGTTGGTCGGCATCATGGTGCTTGGCGCGCTGGTCGTTGCGCAGCCCTGGAACAGTGTAGCTAGTATTGATCCTGCTGAAGTGCGAAGCAAAATAACTGCTGAGCAAGTAGCCCTTGCGGCGCAGTCCGCAGCGGTACAGCAGATCAAAGCCGACACGGAAAAGAAACTTACCGCTATGACTATGCAACTGGGTGAGATGCGGGCGAAATTGCGCAGCCTCGACCAACTCGCTGGGCGTTTAGCGCAAGCTGCTGAGATTGACGCCAGCGAGCTGGCGCCGGGCGAGCAAGATCTGCTGGCCATGGGTGGCCCCGAAGTGTCGATTCTAGATGCTCCAAAGTCAGGCCCAAGTGAGGTTATGGCGCAATTAGACCTAGTAATATCCGAGCTGGAAGACAAACAAAAACAGCTGGCACTACTTGAATCTGTGCTAATGAGTCATCATATCTCTGCAGAGAGCTTTGTTGCCGGGCGACCGGTGGACGATGGTTGGCTGAGTTCGCATTATGGGGTACGCAAAGACCCATTTAACGGTACGCCAACCATGCATAACGGTATTGATTTCGCGAATTTGGCGGACGATGCCGGTGTTTTCGCAACAGGTGCGGGCGTGGTGACCTGGTCGGGTGAGCGGTACGGTTATGGAAAACTGGTCGAGATTGACCACGGTGGCGGTTTAAAAACGCGCTACGGCCATTGTGCCGAACTCTTAGTCAAAGAGGGTGACGTTGTAACGCGCGGCCAACAAATCGCGAAACTGGGCAGTACAGGGCGCTCAACCGGGCCTCATGTGCATTACGAGGTGCTACGCAACGAGCGCCATATCGACCCCAGCAAGTACGTTTATCGTGATGCCCGATAGGGTATCACTGTCATTTAAATACAGGATTAAATAATCACATGTTTGGTAGTCTTTTCCGCAAAGTATTTGGTAGTCGCAACGACCGCATCCTTAAGGGGCTGCAGAAGCCAGTTAATGCGATCAATGCCTTAGAGCCAGAATTTGAAGCACTCAGCGATAGCGAACTCAAACAAAAAACCGCTGAATTCAAACAACGTCTGGGCAATGGTGAAACCCTTGATGATATCTTGAACGAAGCTTTTGCTACGGTGCGTGAGGCCAGTAAGCGGGTCTACAACATGCGTCATTTCGATGTGCAATTAGTCGGCGGGATGATCCTTAACGACAACCGCATTGCGGAAATGCGTACTGGTGAAGGTAAAACCCTAACTGCAACGCTTTCAGCCTACTTGAATGCTCTATCTGGCGATGGTGTGCACATCGTGACCGTGAACGACTACCTCGCGCGTCGTGATGCGGAAACCAACCGCCCGCTATTTGAATTTCTTGATATGACCGTGGCGTTTAATATTCCCGGCATGCCACACCAAGAGAAACAGCAGGCTTACCAAGCTGACATTACTTACGGAACCAACAACGAATTTGGTTTCGATTATTTGCGTGACAATATGGCGTTTTCGCCGAAAGAGCGGGTGCAGCGTAAGCTTAACTACGCCATCGTGGATGAGGTCGATTCGATCTTAATCGATGAAGCACGTACGCCATTGGTGATTTCCGGCGCAGCGGAAGACAGTTCTGAACTGTACATGAAAATGAATGAAATCGTGCCGTTATTGGTTCGCGCCGAAGAAGAAGATACGGAAGAAAAACGCGGCGAAGGCGATTTCACTATTGATGAGAAAGCCAAGCAGTTGCACTTGACCGAAAAT
Organism: Pseudidiomarina xizangensis; assembly: GCF_052541995.1. Lineage (NCBI taxonomy): Bacteria > Pseudomonadati > Pseudomonadota > Gammaproteobacteria > Alteromonadales > Idiomarinaceae > Pseudidiomarina > Pseudidiomarina xizangensis. The sequence goes on along the minus strand of NZ_JBOBQA010000001.1, from coordinate 1,282,629 downwards.
GGTCAGGAACACGTCGAAGTGATTTTGAAAGAACGTGGCATGCTTGAGGAAGCTGACTCGCTGTATTCAGCCGCCAATATTACCTTGCTACACCACGTGAATGCAGCATTGCGTGCGCATCACCTGTTCCAAAAAGACGTTGATTATATTGTTAAAGACGATCAAATCGTGATTGTTGATGAACACACGGGTCGTACCATGGAAGGGCGACGCTGGTCAGAAGGTCTGCACCAAGCGATGGAAGCCAAAGAAGGGGTGAAGATCCAAAACGAAAACCAGACGCTGGCATCCATTACCTTTCAGAATTATTTCCGCTTGTACGACAAGCTTGCCGGTATGACCGGTACAGCCGATACCGAAGCTTTCGAGTTCCAATCAATTTATGGGCTCGAAACCGTGGTTATTCCAACCAATCGACCGATGGTTCGTGATGACCGTCCGGATTTGATTTTCATCAGCGCTGAAGAGAAATTTGAAGCTATCGTCGCAGACATCGAAGAATGTCGCGAGAAGATGCAACCTGCACTCGTGGGTACTATTTCGATTGAAAGTTCAGAGCTGTTATCAAATTTCTTGCAGAAGAAAAAAATTCCTCACGAAGTTCTGAATGCCAAATTCCACGCTAAAGAGGCTGAAATCGTAGCCCAGGCAGGTATGCCAGGCGCGATTACCATTGCTACCAATATGGCTGGTCGTGGTACCGACATCGTGTTAGGTGGTAATTTGCAGGTTGAAATTGAGAATTTGGACGATCCAAGTCAAGAAACCATCGACCAAGTAAAAGCCGACTGGCAAGACCGTCATAATGCAGTGGTGGCAGCGGGAGGTTTGCATATTATTGGTACCGAACGTCACGAATCACGCCGTATCGACAACCAGCTACGCGGACGTTCAGGGCGTCAGGGTGACCCGGGCTCATCACGTTTTTACTTGTCACTGGAAGATAGCTTGATGCGTATTTTCGCGTCAGATCGCATGGCCGGATTAATGAAACGCCTGGGCATGAAACGTGGCGAAGCGATTGAGCATCCATGGGTCACGCGGGCGATCGAAAATGCGCAGCGTAAAGTTGAAGGTCGCAATTTCGATATGCGTAAAGCGTTGTTGGAATTCGATGATGTTGCCAATGACCAACGTAAAGTGGTGTACGAACAGCGTAATGAGCTGCTTGATGAAGGTGATATCTCCGAAACCGTACAAGTGATTCGCGGTGATGTTATTGATCAAGTGATCAGCGAGTATATTCCGCCGCAGTCACTGGAAGAACTATGGAACGTGCAAGGTCTTGAAGATCGTCTGCGTTCCGATTTTGATTTGCCACTGCCGATTCAAACATGGTTAGACGAAGACGATAACCTCCACGAAGAAAACCTGCGTGAGAAGATTAACGAAGAACTAGAAAAAGCTTACGCTGCGAAAGAAGAGCAAGTAGGTAAAGAAGTTCTACGTCAGTTCGAAAAAGCGATTATGCTGCAAAGCCTCGATTCCCATTGGAAAGAGCACTTGGCAGCGATGGATCACTTACGTCAGGGGATCAATCTGCGTAGTTACGCCCAGAAGAACCCGAAGCAAGAGTACAAGCGTGAAGCGTTTGAGTTGTTCACCGAAATGCTGGAAGCGCTGAAACTTGATGTGGTGACCATTCTTAGCAAAGTGCGGGTGCGCGCGGAAGAAGACGTTGAAGCGGTTGAACAGAAGCGTCGTGAAGCTGCTGCGCGTCAGCAGCAAGAGTTTAAGCATGAAAGTGCCAGTGCGACCGCGTCGGCTGATACTCAGGCGGCACCTTCACCACAAGCGGCACCGCCAGCTCCTGCGCAAGCCGGGCCACGCGTTGGTCGTAACGAGCCTTGTCCATGTGGTTCTGGTAAGAAATACAAGCATTGCCATGGTAAGCTCTGATCCGGTTCACGTTGCCGTCGGCGTAATTGAAAATGCCGACGGTGACGTGTTCATTAGTAAACGTCACAAAGATCTCCACCAAGGCGAGAAATGGGAATTCCCTGGCGGCAAAGTTGAAGCCGGAGAGACCGTTTACGATGCGCTGGTGCGCGAATTGCAGGAAGAGTGCAACATTCGCGTAGAGTCAGCCTCGCCGCTGACGGTGATCAACCACGCCTATAACGATAAACGCGTCGTATTGGACGTCTGGCGGGTTACTGCGTTTACTGGCGACGTGAGTCAGTGTGACGGTCAAGAATGGCTGTGGGTGCCGGTATACGCGCTGGGCGCCTATCAATTCCCCGAAGCTAATGAAGCCATCATTGAATTGCTGGAAAATCCCCTTTAAGGGCAGAGTGCCAGTTCGAATTCGACATCGTTTTCGAATGAGGCTTTGCCTTGCTGGGGTACGCTACTTAAAAAACGAATGCTAAAACGTTGCTTGTGACCGCTAATTACTGGATAGGCGGGGACGTCTGCCGGCACGCGGATGCGCAAAAGGCTTAATGGCTCTGTGCTTTCCTGCAATAAACCTCCTTCCGCAACCACCCGTTGAAAATGCGCCTGACCGCGCAGCAATTCAAGTTCTAATTCCAGGCCATTAAACAAGACTGAAAATTCGTGCCACCAGCGCTGGCAATCTTCATCGCGCTTGGCTTGTGACTGATGCAGCCAGAAATGCAGTTGGGGCACGTCGAAGTTACAGGTGCCGCCGGGCATACCAAAACGCTGGCGGGTGACACTGAGCAGACGGTCTTGCTTCAGGTGACTACCAATACGAGTCAGCGGCTGAATCGACTTGATGGCGTCTTGTACCCGGGTCGCCAAAGCTTGCACCTGCTCCTGATTAACATCCGGATGTTGCGCCCATATTTGTATTTGCGCGCGCCGGCGGTCGAGATCTTTTTGCACATCAGTACGCACATCGCTGCGTTCGCAGAGCTCTAAAATAGCGAACAACGCATCAAAATAGCGCGAGTAATTGGTGGCGTCGACGGTTTGCTCAGGTTTGAGTAACTGTTTGAGGTGTTCGAGACGCAGGTAAGTACGTACCCGCTCATGTAACGGATATTCGTATTTAATTGTGGCACCTTCATATTTTTCGGTCATCGGCTCTATGATAGCGGCTTCGGCGACCGTTGCAACGTCTTGAAACAAGTCTGATTGGTAACTCATCTCAGCTCTCCGGCGGTTGGTCGGGTTGATGTTGCTTGGTGGTAGCTGCGGATGCCGCCAATTCGAGGTAATGTTGATGCAGTTTTGCCACCTGCGGCGCCAGTGCGTTAACTGCGGCGTCGTTATCGATTACGTCATCTGCCGCGGCCAGACGTTCCTCGCGACTTGCTTGCACCGCTAGAATTTGTTCAATCTGTTCGGCACTAACGTTGTCACGTTTTAATGTGCGCTGGCGTTGGGTTTGTTCGCTAACATCGACCAACAACACCCTATCGCAGAACTTAGTGAGATTGTTTTCCACCAGCAAAGGGGCAGAGAGAATAACGTAGGGTGAGTCAGCAGCCTGCAGTTGCTGGATAATTTGTTCGCGAATCAAAGGGTGGGTGAGGTCGTTAAGCCACTGCTTTTCGTTAGGTTCAGAGAAGATCTTTTCGCGCAGCCAAGTGCGGTTGAGCGTTCCGTCATGTTGTAGCGCTTGTACACCGTAACGCGCACTCACCGCTGCTAATGCCGGGGTACCCCGGTCGACAATGTGTCGCGCGATAACATCGGCATCGACAACCTGAATGGCATGATCGGCAAATAGGTCAGAGACGGTGGTTTTACCCGAACCAATACCGCCTGTTAAGCCAAGAACCCACATTAGATGCGCACCAAGCCCCAATACCAGTGAAGCAAGGGTTCGCCCCATAACAGCGCGATGACGCCACCTAGAATCAAGAACGGCCCGAACGGAATGGGTTGGCCCCGCTTATTGCGTTGAATGAGTTGTAACGTGATACCAATCACAGCACCACTGAACGCTGCGGCCAGTACAATAACCGGTAATAACTGGTAACCGGCCCAGGCACCAAACGCAGCCAGCAGCTTAAAGTCGCCATAACCCATGCCTTCCTTGCCGGTAAGCAACTTAAACGCCCAGTAGACCGACCACAGGAAGAGGTAACCACCTATAGCACCAATTACTGCATCGGACAGACTCACAGGGCCCCCCGTCCAGGCCACAAACAAGCCTAACCAAAGCGTGAAGTAGGTCAGCTGGTCAGGTAATAGCATGTGATCGTAATCGATGAAAAACATGGCTATCAGTAACGCCGCAAACACCATGTAATAAAAAGCGGGCCAACCAGCACCATAAAACCAGGCAATACTCGCAAATACGACCCCGGTGAGAATCTCGATCGCCGGATAACGCAAAGATATCGGAGCTTTACAGTGACGACATTTGGCTTTCAACACTAACCAACTGATAACCGGAATATTGTCATACCATTTGATTGGATGCTTGCATTTGGGGCAGTGAGAGCCAGGCGTCGAAATGTTAAAGATTTCGGGTTTTGAATCTGTTGTTGACGTTGCGCTGCTAGTCTCGCCCTCAAGAAATACTGAGCATTCTTTTTGCCACTGCCGTTGCATCATTACTGGTAAGCGACCAATGATAACGTTTAAGAAGCTGCCGACCACCGAGCCAAGTACGAGTCCGAGAAACAAAGTGAGATGGCTGTACGCCGGGTACAGCTCTTGAATTTGTTCAGGCATTAACCGACCACCGCGCCGAGGTTAAAGATCGGCAAGTACATGGCAATAATTAAGCCGCCCACAAGTACCCCGATGACCACCATAATCATTGGTTCCAGCAACGCAGTGAGGTTATCGACCAAGTCATCAACCTCACGCTCATAAACATCAGCAACTTTTGACAGCATGTCATCCAGTGAACCTGCTTCCTCACCAATGTAGACCATTTGCGTCGCCATAGTAGGGAAGATATCCGCGCTCATCATCGCGGTATGCATTTGCATACCTGAGGTAACGTCATCCTGAATCCGATAAATGGCATCGCGATACACTGAGTTGCCGGAAGCACCTGCAGCAGATTCCAGCGCACTTATAAGCGGCACGCCTGCGGCAAAAGTCGTGGAAAGGGTACGGGCGAAGCGCGCGACGGCAGCTTTGTCGAGGATCATGCCTACCACTGGTATTTTTAACGAGAAAGCCTGAATTTTGTCTCTGAACTTTTCGCTCTTCACCATGGCTCGTGCAAATAGCCAACCGAAAATGAAAAACCCCGCAATGACATAAATGGCATAAGCTTGCATAATTTCAGAAAGATTAACGACGAACTGAGTCATGGCCGGAAGTTCAGCACCGAAATCCGCAAAAACGCTTTCGAATTGAGGTACTACATAGACAAGTAAGATCATGGTTACCGCAATAGCGACGACAATGACTGCGGATGGATAGACTAAGGCTTTTTTTATCTTCGCCTTTAGAGCCTCTGATTTCTCGCGATAAGTTGCAATACGATCATAAATGGCTTCAAGCGAACCCGATTCTTCACCAGAGTTTACGAGATCACAATATAAAGGGTCAAAGACTTCTGGGTGCTTGCGCAGTGATGCGGCGAGTGGAGAGCCGGATCCTACATCTTCTGCAATGGTAAGCATAAGATTGCGAACTTTGACATGATCTGTACCCTTGGCGACCATTTCAAGGCCCTGCAATAAGGGCACGCCTGCCTCAAGCATGGTTGCGATTTGGCGAGTAAATAGCGCGATATCGCTACCTTTAATTTTTTTAGTGCCAAAAAGGGGTTTAGCTTTTTTCTTTACTGAGCGAGGATTGATGCCTTGGTCACGCAGTCGTGCGCGGACTTCTTTTTCATTATCACCCCGCATCAGGCCTTTAACTTTTTTGCCTCTGCGATTAAGTCCTTGCCACTGGAACTCGCTCAAGTCTTCTATTTTTTTACTTTTTTTAGCTGCAGTTGCCATAGCCAACCCTTAGTTGCTGCTGACGCGATTTGCCTCCGCCAGACTTGTGGTGCCGTCAGCGACTTTTTCTAGTGCGGACTGTCGTAATGAATTATAGCCTTCTTTTCGTGCTTGCCGAGCAATTTGTATTGAGCCTGCACTGGACATAATAAGTTCTTGAATAGCTGGAGTCACTGGCATAACTTCGTAAATACCTGTACGCCCTTTATAACCATTAGTACATTGCTCACAACCAACAGGTTTGTGAATCGTTAGATTAGGGATTTGCTCTTCGGTAAAACCTTGGCGAATAAGTTCTTCCTTTGGGATTTCCTCAGGCTCTTTGCATTCGCCACACAGTCTGCGAGCAAGTCGTTGCGCAATAATTAAGGAGACCGAGCCAGCAATGTTGTACGACGGCACGCCCATATTCATCAAACGCGTTAAGGTTTCAGCGGCCGAGTTGGTGTGCAGTGTCGACATCACCAAGTGACCAGTTTGCGCCGCCTTAATGGCGATTTCTGCAGTTTCCAAATCGCGGATCTCACCAACCATGACCACGTCGGGGTCCTGCCGCAAAAATGAGCGTAAAGCATCAGCAAAGGTAAGACCTGCCTTGACGTTAATCTGGACCTGGTTAATACCATAAAGGTTAATCTCAACTGGATCCTCAGCGGTAGAAATATTGACTTCAGCCGTATTAAGAATATTCAGACCAGTGTAAAGCGACACGGTTTTACCAGAACCTGTCGGGCCGGTAACCAAGATCATACCCTGGGGTCTAGTTAGGGCTTCTTCATAAAGACGCTGTTGTTCTGGTGCATAACCTAATGACTCTATACCCATCATTGCGGCCGCGGAATCCAGAATACGCAGGACAATTTTTTCGCCATACATTGTTGGTAGCGAGCTAACACGAAAGTCGATAGCTCTATTCTTGGATAATCTAAGCTTGATGCGGCCATCTTGCGGTAGTCGACGTTCGGCAATATCGAGTTGCGACATAACTTTTAGACGGGCTGAAATTCTCGCTGATAAGGCAAAAGGTGGACGCGCAATTTCATGTAATACACCATCAATACGGAAGCGGATGCGGTATTCACCCTCGTACGGTTCAAAGTGTAAATCCGAGGCACCGCGCTTGATGGCATCAAGCAACATTTTGTTGATGTAAATAACGATAGGGGCATCATTTTTGCCATCGACATTGACCGCGCCATGCTCTTCGCGCACCTCACCTTCGGCATCGATTTCCCGGAGTTCTTTTTCATCCTGCTCGGTAACACCGAGCATCGAACTTTCGTTTTCTAACAACTTATCAATGAGCTTTTGTAGTTTATCTTCCTGAACCAGCACAGCTTCAGACTGCAACCGGGTGCGGAATTGAAATTCGTCCAGAGTTTCAATTCGGGTAGGGTCGGATACAGCGATATAAAGCACATTGCCACGCTGGTACAACGGCACCGCATGGTTTTTACGTATCAAACGCTCATTGATAAAATGTTGGGGAATAAGATCTGCGTTGAAGGTGTCGAGATCTAGCCAAGGGCAGTTGGACTCTTGGTAACAGAATGCTGCTAGCTCGTCTGGCTGTATCAGTTTGCGATCAAGCAGGATGCTGGTAAAGGGTAGTTTTGTTTCCCATGCATATTCACTACAACTTTTCAGTTGCGCTTCAGGAATCCGTCTGTCGCGTAAAAGAAGTGCTGCAAGGGAATGATGAAGCATATTATAACTACTCTAAAGAAGCAGGTCAGAAAGACAGAGGGAGAGAGTTTTAATACATCTCCCCCTCTAGACATTAAGAATGATCTATTAAATATCTTCCGTTTCTTAAGTCATAGGAGTTGTGGCGTTAATGGCTGCTGAACATCCGTCAACTCGCGAGTCTGCTCCATTATCACTGCATTCTAAAATCCAGTTAATGACCGATCCGTTACCTTTGGTTGGAACTAAGCGAACATTTATTGCCGTACCACCTGTGGCTGCTGTGGCATCCAGAGTTGCGGTAATCACTCCGTCGGTGACAGAAGCAGAGGTAAGTCCATTTATGTCATCGGCAGCAACAATAGCTGAAGGAACTTTAGTCGGAGTTCCTGCTGTTGTGCTATCACAACTAGCTAAGCTGCCATTTTGTTGGTAACAAAGAGAGACTGCGGTTTTGTAGGACGACAATGCTGAAATGCCGGTTGCAGCCTTAGCACGCTGCGTATAGTCAGAATAAAGTGGAATGGCGACGGCCGCCAAGATGCCGATGATCGCAACAACGATCATCAATTCGATTAGGGTGAAACCTTTTTGTACTTGCGCTTTCATGTCAAATCTCCCGAAAGGTACGGTAAGTAAAGTTATTATTGTTGTACGGTGTGGCATTCCCTTGTTGGTAGTACACACACCAACAACAAACTCTGCATCAGCCGAAAGACTGTGGTTGCGCCTGCGACCGTTAAGCCGAAAAGCCACTCCATCCACCAGACTTTAGCCTGCAGCCCCGCTATCCGCCAGTACCTTTAATCTATTAAAGGTCGAACAAGGCACCGGTGGGACCGGAGGTTTTGCGTCACCGCCTCTCAACGGTTTTGCCTTTTAAGCAATTGCCTGGCATTCCACAGACTAGGTCTGCGGTTTGCGCACTGCACCTTAAACATAGCAGATGTAAGGGAATCGTCAATACTTATACATCTGAAATACGCAGGGAAAGATCTACGGCTCGTATGTGCTTGGTGAGTGCTCCAGAAGAAATGTAATCAATTCCAGTGCTTACCAGCGTTTTGAGCTGCTCCCGAATAACGTTTCCTGACACTTCAATCCGAACATTTTTTGACCTTGACTTAACAGCAGTATGAATATCCTCATAACTAAAGTTGTCTAGCATGATAATATCAGCGCCTGCATTCATGGCGATTTCATATTCTTCGAGGCTTTCCACCTCTACTTCGATGGTTTTTCCTGGATTTAGGCGCTGCGCTTCAGCGACAGCAGCAGCAATCGAGCCGCAGGCCATGATGTGATTTTCTTTTATCAGGTAGGCATCGTACAAACCAACCCGATGATTACTGCCGCCGCCACAGACGACGGCATATTTGAGTGCGGTGCGCAGACCGGGAATGGTCTTGCGGGTGTCGAGCAGCTTGGTTGAGGAACCAGCGAGCAGTTCGACATAGCTTGCGGTGGTGGTCGCCACTCCAGATAGCGTCTGCAAAAAGTTAAGTGCAGTGCGCTCTCCAGTAAGCATCGTGCGGGCGGGGCCATGCAGTTCGCATAACAAGCTGTTCGCGCTAACCCGCTCACCGTCGGCTATATGCCAGTTGACTTGCACATCACCACCGAGCTGGGCAAAAACCTCATCGACCCAAGCGGTACCACAGATCACCGCGTCTTCGCGGGTAATGATGCGCCCCTGCGCCTGCTGTGAAGCCGGGATAAGCTGAGCAGTGATATCGAGGTCGCCATTGACACCATTTAAGTCTTCGGTGAGGGCGCGAGCGACCATTTGCTGACGGTCGGCGGCGAGAAGTTCAGGCTGTACCCGTGTATCCATTAGTTGGCGCTCGTTGTGGTCATCAGTGAAAGAGCTTATTGTAATGGCTCGCAGCGGGGGTGACAATGGTTAAGCAAGTGAACAAAATAACGGAAGGCGAAATGATCAAGGACGGTAACTACCTAACAGCAGAACAAAAATTATCGCCGCATCATGATGAGCGTAACGATCCGACTGACATCAGTGTGCTGGTGGTTCATGGCATTAGCTTGCCAGCAGGGGAGTTCGGGCAGCCCTACATTGATCAACTGTTTATGGGCACCATTGATACCAATGCGCACCCGACATTTGACGTGTTAGAGGGCTTGCAGGTTTCGGCGCACATGGTAATTTATCGCGACGGACGCATGGTTCAGTACGTACCCTTTCACTTGCGTGCCTGGCATGCGGGCAGATCGCATTATTGTGGGCGCAAAGGCTGTAATGATTTTGCGATCGGAATTGAGCTTGAGGGAACGGACACCGAGCCCTACACTAAAGAGCAGTACCAACAACTGGCCAAAGTGGCGACGGCATTAGTACAGCACTATGCAGCACTGACGCCGCAACGAATCGTTGGTCATCAGCACATTGCGCCCGTACGCAAGACCGACCCAGGTCCGGCATTCGATTGGCAGCACTTTAAACAGCTGGTCGACGAACAGCTGTATAACGAGGAAATTTAAATGCAATTACTGGCGATTTTATTGGCGTACTCATTAGAACGTTCGGTAACTCTAAGTCGCAACTTGCACTGGCGTCGCATCGTGTTGCGATGGCAACAATGGCAGGTAAAGAAGACCCAGATGGGGAGCGACAGTCAAGAAAAAATCGCCGAATGGCGACAGCATTTGATCGGTGAAGTCGTATGGGCGGTATTGCCCGCTTTGATCGTGACCTTCGTTGTTGTGTTGGTCGACTCGTTCCTACTTTCTTTCGTCATTGGCGTGCTGGCCTTACTTGCGAGCATGCAATGCGGGCAGGCGCGCGCCGCTTACAAAGCTTATTTAGAAGCGGCAAATAGTGGTGACACTGGTGCCACGGCTGAACAGTTACGACAAATACGCCGTGCAGCAGGCTGCCATGAAGCCGCGCCAGTTCACGACCTATTGTTATGGATCCACTTACGTTATTACTTCGCGCCGCTGCTTTATTATGTACTGTTTGGGATTTTCGGGGTATTGGTTTACGCCACGCTGCGCGATATGAAGAATCCAAGAAACCAAGCATGGTCGCAACTGCAACTGGTGGTGCATTGGCTTCCCACGCGCATGATGAGCTTTGGCTTTTTGATGGTCGGTAATTTCGGCAAAGCGTTACCAGTCTGGCTCAGCTCGGTCGGCAACACGCCGCAGAACAACTTTGAGGCCTTGAGTAAAGTGGCGAATGCGGCAGAACAACTGGAGCCCAGCCACGACGATGATATCACCTCAACTGCTCTGACCACTGTTGCGCTAATGAAGCGTAACCTTCTGTTTTTCATCGTCTTACTTGCAGTAATGACCATCGCCGGCTGGTTCTAATTAATTAATGTTTGGGTTCAAGGGCAAACTAGTCTAAAATACGTTTGGTAAGACCAATGCACCAGTAGGGCGGGTTCGCTGTTGGTTCTTGGTAGCCCGTAGTTCTACTACGGGGGAAGTTATCAGGCATCGCGGAAGCTGCTGGTTGGACCCGTAGTAGAACTACGGGCTACCAACAGAGAACGTACGAACAACGAGCAGCGTACGAACAGAGAGGCGAAGCCGAACGTACGGACAACGCTCTTAAAGGTTTTAAATAAATGGCTTTTCAACGCATACAACCGACTAAGCTATCTGACGTCATCATGCAACGTATCGAAGTGATGATTGTGGACGGCACCCTAGAAGCTGGCGCGCGCTTGCCGTCAGAACGGGATCTTGCGCATCAGTTTTCAGTGTCGCGACCGAGTTTGCGTGAAGCTATTCAAAAGTTAGAAGCGCGTGGTTTACTTGAGCGACGTCAAGGCGGCGGCACTTATATTTGCGATAACATGCAAAAGCGCGTGGCGGAACCACTCCTGGAACTGTTAACACAGCACCCTGAATCGCAGTTCGACCTGCTAGAGTTTCGCCACGCGCTCGAGGGCATCTCGTCTTACTATGCGGCTATGCGTGGCACGCCGACAGATATTGCGCGCATTGCAGAGAGCTTTGCGGCGATTAAACAGGACGACCAGGCGGAGCTTACCGCACAAGCGCAAGCACTCAACGAATTCAACCTGCGTATCTGCGAAGCATCGCATAATGTGATCCTCTTGCACTTGGTGCGGAGTATGCAGCCACTGTTACAGAAAAATATTCAGCAAAACTTGCAACACCTGTCGCATAAGGCAGGCGTCATGCAACAACTTCACGAACACCGGCAGCACATTGTCACTGCCATTTCAGCTGGCGAGCCAGAACAAGCGCGCGAAGCTTGTCACCAACTGCTAGCCTATATTGAACACGCGTTACTGACTTCGAATCGTGAGCAATCACGGATTCAGCGGTCATTACGCCGAACGTAAACAGGGTAAGGATAAAGTATGACTGACCATTTGAAAGACGACATTGATCCACAGGAAACACGCGAGTGGCTTGACTCCCTCGAAGTCGTGTTAGAAGAAGATGGCCCGGAGCGTGGTCATTTCCTGATGGAATCATTGATTGAGAAAGCGCGTCGTAGCGGGGCTTACCTACCGTACGCGGCGACCACAGCTTACTTAAATACGATTCCGGCCAGTCAAGAGCCGACCATGCCAGGCGACCAGAGTATGGAAGCCCGTATTCGTTCGGCCATTCGTTGGAACGCGTTGGCGATGGTGCTGCGAGCATCCAAGAAAGAGCTTGATCTTGGTGGACATATTTCTAGTTTTGCGTCATCTGCGATGCTTTATGATGTCGGCTTTAACCATTTTTTCCGTGCTCCGACCGATAAAGACGGCGGCGATTTTCTGTTTATTCAGGGCCATGCATCGCCGGGGATTTACGGCCGCGCCTTTTTAGAAGGCCGCATCAGCGAAGATCAGCTGAACAATTTTCGCCAGGAAGTCGACGGTGAAGGCGTAAGTTCTTATCCACACCCGAAATTAATGCCAGATTTTTGGCAGTTCCCAACTGTATCTATGGGTTTAGGTCCAATTCAGGCTATCTATCAGGCGCGTTACCTGAAGTACCTGACCGACCGTGGTATTAAAGATTGTTCAAATCAGCGCGTTTACTGTTTTTTAGGTGATGGCGAAGTGGACGAGCCAGAAAGCCTGGGTGCAATTGGCCTTGCCACCCGTGAAGGCCTGGATAATCTGACCTTCATTGTGAACTGTAACTTGCAGCGTCTCGACGGTCCGGTGCGTGGTAATGGCAAAATCATTCAGGAACTCGAAGGCACTTTCCGCGGCGCCGGCTGGGAAGTGATTAAGGTGATTTGGGGTCGCTACTGGGATCCGTTGTTGTATCGCGATACTGAAGGCAAGCTTGCGCAAATTATGCAAGACAGCGTTGACGGTGAGTATCAGAACTACAAAGCCAAGGGCGGCGCTTATACCCGTGAGCACTTCTTCGGCAAAACTGAAGAAACCAAGGAAATGGTCGCCAACCTGTCTGATGAAGACATTTGGCGCTTGAACCGTGGTGGTCACGACCCGGTGAAAGTCTATACGGCTTATCATAAAGCGGTAAATACCAAAGGTCGGCCACAGGTGATTCTGGCGAAAACCGTTAAAGGTTACGGCATGGGCTCAGCTGGCGAAGGTAAGAACATCGCTCACCAGGTGAAGAAAATGGACATGGAAGCGATCAAACACTTCCGTGACCGCTTCAATATTCCGATTAAAGACAGCGAGTTAGAAGACATTCCATTGTACAAATTCCCAGACGACAGTCCGGAAATGAAGTACATGCGGGAGCGTCGTGAGTCGTTGGGCGGCTACATGCCAGTGCGTCGTTCGAAAACAGACGTCGAGCTGGAAATGCCAGCACTCAAAGCTTTTGACTCAGTACTGAAAGGCTCCGGCGACCGTGAGATATCCACCACCATGGCTTTTGTGCGGGTGCTGAATTCACTGTTGAAAGACAAGAAGATCGGCAAGCGCATTGTGCCAATTATTCCTGACGAAGCCCGTACCTTTGGGATGGAAGGTTTGTTCCGTCAAGTTGGTATTTACTCCAGCCAAGGCCAGAAATACGAGCCGCAAGACGCAGACCAAGTCGCCTATTATCGTGAAGATAAAGAAGGCCAGGTATTGCAGGAAGGTATCAACGAACTTGGCGCTATGGCTTCATGGGTCGCGGCAGCGACCAGCTATTCGACCAACAACGAGCCGATGATTCCGTTCTACATTTATTACTCCATGTTCGGTTTCCAACGTGTCGGTGATTTGGTTTGGGCTGCCGGTGATAGCCAGGCGCGTGGTTTCTTAATCGGTGGTACCGCCGGTCGCACTACGCTGAACGGTGAGGGTTTGCAGCATCAGGATGGCAGCAGCCACTTGTTGTTCAATACGGTGCCAAACTGTGTGACTTATGACCCAACCTTCGGTTACGAGGTTGCGGTTATCGTGCAAGACGGCCTACGCCGCATGTATGGCGAGCAAGAGAACGTATTCTATTACCTGACGGTAATGAACGAAAACTACCAGCAGCCAGAAATGCCGGAAGGTGTCGAAGAAGGCATCATCAAGGGTATGTACGAACTGGAAGAGCACAAAGCCAAGAGCTCCAAGGGTCAGGTACAGTTACTCGGTTCAGGAACCATTTTGCAGCAGGTTCGTAAAGCCGCGCTTATCTTGCTGGAGCAGTTTAACGTATCGTCGAAAGTCTACAGTGCGACCTCGTTTAACGAACTTGCCCGCGACGGCATGGACGTCGATCGCCACAACATGTTGAACCCGACGAAGAAAGCCGAAGAAGCTTACGTCACCAAGTTGCTGGCGAAAGCCAAAGGGCCAACTATTGCAGCGACGGATTATCAGAAGCTTTATGCTGACCAAATCCGTGCCTGGGTACCAACGCCATACCGAGTGCTAGGTACCGATGGTTTTGGTCGTTCAGACAGCCGCGAAAACTTGCGTCGCCACTTTGAAGTGAGCGCTGAGTACATTGTGGTTGCAGCCTTGGCAGAACTTGCCAAAGCAGGGGATATCGATAGCAAGGTGGTGGCGAAAGCCATTAAAGATTTCGATATCGATACCAACAAACTCAACCCACTGTACGCGTAAGCGACGGGAGCGGAGACAAACATGGCAGATGCAAAAGAAGTGCTCGTCCCCGATGTGGGCGGCGAAGAAGTCGAAGTTATTGAAATTATAGTGAGCAAAGGCGATAGCGTTGACGCTGAAGATGGTTTGATCACCGTCGAAAGCGACAAAGCATCAATGGATATTCCAGCGCCTTTTGCTGGCACCGTGAGTGAAATCAAGGTCAGCGTTGGCGACAAGATCAGTGAAGGCGACTTGATCGCGCTGCTCGAAGCTGCCGGCGATTCGGACGATTCGGACGATGATGTAGCCCGCAGTTCTACTGCGGGGAAATCCTCCGACGACACCAATGGCGATTCCGACACCAATGGCGATTCCGACGATGACGACTCCGACGACGATTCCGACGAAGATAAAGAAGGGTCAGCCCCTAAAGGGTCTGACCCTGATGGCGACACCGAAGTCATCGACGTTAAAGTACCTGACATCGGCGACGACGGCGAAGTTGACGTCATCGAAGTGCTGGTAAGCGTTGGCGATACCATCGAAAAAGAAGACGGCTTAATCACGCTGGAAACCGATAAAGCAACAATGGATGTACCAAGCCCAGAAGGGGGTACAGTAAAATCCGTTGAAGTCAGCACCGGCGACAAAGTGAAAGAAGGCTCGCTGGTAATTACGTTAGAAGTAGCCCGTAGTTCTACTACGGGGGATGCTTCAGGCGACGGGAAGTCTGGCGACGAAAAGTCTGATGATAAACAGGCTGACGACAAAAAGTCTTCTGACGAAGATAAAGAAGGGTCAGCCCCTAAAGGGTCTGACCCTAGTGACCCAGCAGACGACCAAGGCCG
Organism: Pseudidiomarina xizangensis; assembly: GCF_052541995.1. Taxonomy (NCBI): domain Bacteria; kingdom Pseudomonadati; phylum Pseudomonadota; class Gammaproteobacteria; order Alteromonadales; family Idiomarinaceae; genus Pseudidiomarina; species Pseudidiomarina xizangensis. The sequence continues at coordinate 1,267,194 of NZ_JBOBQA010000001.1, read as the reverse complement.
GATAACGGCGTCAGGTGAGCGCAAAGCGCCGCCAGTGCCTGACCATCCGCTGGATAAGAAAGGTAAAGCAGAAGGTTTAGCCTACGCTTCGCCTGGCGTACGTCGTCTGGCCCGCGAGTTTGGTGTCGATCTGAATCAGGTCAATGGTTCTGGCCGCAAAGACCGTATTCTCAAAGAAGACGTGCAAGAGTACGTGAAGTATGAACTGTCACGTCCGAAAGCGACGTCTTCAGGCAGCACCTCACAAGGCGCTGGTGGCTTGCAGGTCATTGCACCGCCAAAAATCGACTTCAGCAAGTTTGGCGAAGTAGAAAAAGTACCGATGTCTCGTATTCAGAAGATTTCCGGTCCGAACCTGCATCGCAACTGGGTGACCATCCCACACGTCACGCAATTTGATGAAGCGGATATCACCGAAATGGAAAACTTCCGTAAGCAGGAAAACAAACTGCAGGAGAAGAAGAAAGACGGCGTGAAGATCACCCCATTGGTGTTTATCATGAAAGCAGTTGCCAAAGCGCTGCAGGAGTATCCGCAATTTAACTCGTCGCTGCATGAAGATGGCGAGCACCTGATCATGAAGAAATACATCAATATCGGGATTGCGGTGGATACCCCTGGAGGTCTGGTGGTACCGGTTATTCGTGACGTCGACAAGAAGGGCATTTACGAGCTTTCCGAAGAGCTACTTGACGTCAGCGCACGTGCGCGTGACGGCAAGCTGAAAGCGCAGGACCTGCAAGGCGGCTGTTTCTCAATTTCTAGTCTGGGTGGTATTGGTGGTACGGCGTTTACTCCGATCGTCAATGCGCCAGATGTCGCTATCCTTGGTGTTTCGAAAAGTGAAATGAAACCAAAATGGAACGGCAGCGAATTTGAACCGCGTTTGATGTTGCCAACCAGCTTGTCTTACGATCATCGTGTCATTGACGGTGCGGTTGCAGCGCGTTTTAGTGTGTATCTGTGCAACGTGTTGTCAGATATCCGCAAGATGATTCTATAAATTAAACAAATGGCGGTGGGGCTGCTATAATGCGCCCCGCGCGAAAGTTAACTGAATTCAACGAAATTCTACGAAAGTAAGAGGTCGTCATGAGCAAAGAAATTAATGCCAAAGTGGTCGTACTCGGTGCAGGCCCTGGTGGTTACTCAGCAGCCTTCCGTGCTGCCGATTTAGGTTTGGAAACAGTACTTGTTGAGCGTTACAGCACTCTTGGTGGCGTCTGCCTGAACGTGGGTTGTATCCCATCAAAAGCCTTGCTGCACCTTGCTAAGCACATCGAAGATGCCAAGCACATGGATGCCGAAGGCGTTGAATTTGGTGAGCCAAAAATAGACCTCGACAAAATCCGTAAGCACAAAGAGAAAGTTGTCGGTCAGCTGACCGGCGGTCTTGGCCAGATGTCGAAAATGCGTAAAGTGAAAGTCGTTACCGGTAAGGGCGAGTTCGCCAGCGACAAGCAGCTGAAAGTAAAAGATGACGACGGCAATGAAACCGTTGTTAACTTTGAACATGCAATTATTGCCACCGGCTCACAATCGATCAAATTACCTTTCGTACCTCATGACGACGAGCGCATTTGGGATTCTACTGACGCGTTAGAACTGCCATTCGTACCTGACCGTATGTTGGTGCTTGGTGGCGGTATTATCGGTCTGGAAATGGGCTGTGTTTACAGCGCCTTGGGTTCGAAAATTGATGTCGTCGAAATGACCGAACAGCTGATCCCACCAGCAGATAAAGACATCATTAAGCCTTTCACTAAGTCAATGAAGAACAAGTTCGACAACGTCATGCTGAACACCAAAGCCGCGAAAGTCGAAGCCAAAAAAGACGGAATTTACGTGACCTTTGAGGGCGACAATGCACCTGACAAGCCGGTGAAGTATGATGCTGTTTTGGTTGCTGTTGGCCGGGCGCCAAACGGTAAAAAAATTGCTGCCGATAAAGCCGGCGTGAACGTAACAGACCGCGGCTTCATTGAAGTTGACAAGCAAATGCGCACCAACGTGAAGAATATTTTTGCGATTGGCGACTTGGTTGGCCAACCAATGCTGGCACACAAAGCCGTACACGAAGGCCACGTTGCCGCAGAAGTTATTTCTGGCCAGAAACACTACTTCGATCCGAAAGTGATTCCGTCGATTGCTTACACAGATCCAGAAGTGGCGTGGGCCGGTCTGACCGAGAAAGAAGCCAAAGAGCAAGGTATTGAATACGATACTGCTGTATTCCCTTGGTCAGCTTCTGGCCGTGCTATAGCACAAGGCGCAACGGACGGCATAACCAAGTTGTTGTTCGACAAGAACAACCGCATCATCGGTGGCGCTGTGGTAGGTTCTAACGGTGGTGAACTGATGGGCGAAATCTGTCTCGCTATCGAAATGGGTTGTGACGCGGAAGACATCGCACTCACCATCCATGCTCACCCAACTCTGCACGAATCTGTAGGCCTGGCAGCTGAAGTGTTTGAAGGCTCAATCACCGACCTGCCAAACAAAAAAGCGAAGAAGAAGTAGCCCGTAATTCTATTACGGGTCCAATCCTCGTACACCACGGTGATTGGATAAGCACCTCGATGGTTGAATAACTACAGCCACTGGGATACTTCGAACAAACACCGCGATGGCTCAGCCGCCGCGGTGTTTTTTGTATGTATTCCAACCCTCACTTGTACGCCCGAGAAGAAAAATATACAATCTAAATCCAACATAAAAAACACATGGAGTTTGAAGGTGAACTATTCAGGGAGTCAGTTATTTAACACAGGATGTTTGCTACTTAGTTTGATTACCTTCCCATCGTTTGCGCTGCAAGTGGACGCCGTACAGCCATCGTCTGATCATTTAATTGTCTGTGATTCAGGTATTGATGCTACTCGTTGCCAAAGTTTTACCGATCAGCAACTGGTTGAAAGTGTGCGCGTCAGGTATGGCGATGCCGAACTGGGGAGTTGTAGTTTCAACTGCTCAGAACCTTCCCCCGCGATACCATCGTTGCGGGTGCCGATATTGATTCTTGATATAGATAATGAACAAGCCTATCGAAAGGAGGTTATTCGCGTCGAAATTTCGGGTCAAAGCACTTATTCTGTTTGGGATAAACTTGTCTTAGATTCCGACTTAGCACTGCTTACAAAAACCGTTGATGCGGTGGAGGCATTCGATGCATTATCGATGAAGCTATCCTTTGTTCAGGACAACAGCTCATCAGAATTTAAGAATAGTTGGGGGGAAATGCCCTCGGAACTTGGAATGTCTTATGGAACTGTCAGTGACGCTGTTCTTAACAGATTAGGAAATTGTCAGACAGCTTATTCCTGGTACGATCAGCGGCTGGCCGATGAAACGCTACCATTTTGCAGTGCGTTTGTGACTCGACAACTTGATCGTATGTTTGCTGAAGCGCGAGCAAGTCGCAATTGGCTTGATCATCTGGTTGAGGTTGTCAGAGATTGGCAAATGGCAGTAAATCCATTATTTATTTCCATAAGTGTGCCGCAAGCTGATCATTTGGTTCAACGATTTCAGTTTGCAGATGGCTCACTACTTGTCATTGAAATTGAGCCGAGTGATGAAGGGAGCCCTTCAATTGCGGTTAACAAAACGAAGTCGCGAACGAGTACCGGCGAATCTTTTGAGAACTTTTCCGCACGGTTGGCAAACCTAGGTAGTGGTTCACAACTTAACCTGTCGTCTGGTGAGGCATTTGGTCTATTTGGAACCTTTGATTGTCGACATCAATTGCTAAACGCGGGCGTATTTCAAAGGTTTCGTGTCGAGATCCTTGCTGTCGATAGTGAAGGCAAACCCACCCGGGTTAATTTTGTATTGCTCTCACAAGAGTCACTCGTTGAAGAACAATTTGTGTGTGAAGCATTTTAATTTGATTTAACTGACGCGCTGCGGCCGGCTCACCTCTAGGTCGCAGCTTCTTCAACATTGCGGCCAAATCTCACGCACCGCGGTGTTTTTTGTTGGTCATCAGCTCATCTGCGGCTTGCGCTAAAAAATCGGATCGATCTTTGTACTCAGAGTGGACCTGTACGAATGAATCTACTCGCGTCAAAAGTGTTTCAGGAAGCGTAATATTGATACGCTTTTGCCGCACGCGCAAAGAGTCAATGGGCACCTCTAAAGCCAGCCACTCCAGACACTCCGGGTTGTCCTCGCGGTAATTCGCTAAATCAATCTCTAAAGCACTCAGCAAATGTCCATCGCGCAACGCTTCTTCGACCATCGTTAAAATAGCTTCTTTGGCTCTAAAAATGATGTCATCGCGCTTATTAGCGGCAGAAGCACATACCATGCCCAACTTTTCAAAAGCTGGCACGATAATACCCCAGGCTTCGTTTTCATTCTTTGGCGCTTCAATCCCAACTAAAAATAACATATTGCACCCTTACCTTGTCGGACAAACGTGCATCTATGACTCTTTAAAAGTCGAATAAGCTCGCGTGACTGCATGCTATTCCCTTAGATTTAATTATTTATACACACACGTGTGTAACATGTCAATATCGAGTTAAGCGTCTTGTAACCTAAGTCAAAAAGACATTTATCTGCGACACCGAGCATAGCATTCCAGTTGTATAGCTGCGGCGCATCCCGTAAGGTAACGAGGTGCTTCGCAGCAAGACTTGTTAACAAAAGAAAGGAGCGAGTTATGGCGAATGAAGGTTATCATGAACCCTACGAACTTTTGTCGGACGAAACCCGTGACATGCACCGAGCCATCATTTCTCTTATGGAAGAGCTGGAAGCTGTTGATTGGTACAACCAACGCATTGATGTTTGCAAAGATGACGAGCTCAGGAAAATACTGATTCACAATCGTGATGAAGAGAAAGAACATGCAGCAATGACGCTGGAATGGATTCGGCGCAGCGATAAGAAGTTTGATGAACAATTGAAAGACTACCTATTCACCGACGACGTGATAGGACATTAACAACTTAAAAAGCGATGTTAGCTATTCGCTGTTCGCTGTTTGGAAACCAAGGTTTAAACCAACAGCGAACAGCGAATAGCGAGCATCGTTCTTGAATTTTATGAGGAATTTATGCGTAAAGTGAGTACTTTGGCCCTAAGCGTGGCCCTTGCCCTTGGCGTTGCAGCATGTTCGCCGCAGCAAAACCAAACCGAAACTGCCAGCGAGCAGTCTGCTGAACAAACACAACAGCAACTATCTTCCGGCCTGGACATGAATGACTTCAACACTGAAGTACGTCCACAAGACGATCTTTTCACTTATGTGAACGGTGGTTGGGTAGAGAAGACTGAAATTCCTGCGGACCGTTCGCGGGTAGGCTCATTCAATGAGCTGCGTGACGAAAATCAGGAGCGCCTGCGGAAAATTATTGAAGAAGCTGCTGCTAAATCACCTGAGCCAGGCTCAAATGCCGATAAAATTGGTGATTTCTTCAATAGCTTTATGGACGTTGAACGTCTGAATAATCTTAGTTATCAGCCAATCGCTGGTGACTTAGAGGCGATCAGCAAGCTACAGAATCACGACCAGGTGGCTGCACATTTTGCTCAACTCTCGCGCTTAGGCGTTAGCTCGCCTTTTGGTTTCTACGTTTACGCCGACGCGAAAAATCCTGACGTCAACACCATGTACATGTCGCAAGCAGGCCTGGGCTTACCCGACCGTGATTACTATCTGAAAGACGAAGAGAAATTTGTCGAAATTCGTGCCGCGTACGAATCGTACATCGCCGATATGTTGACCTTAGTTGGTTATGAAGCGGAAACGGCCGCGACAGCAGCTGAGAAGGTGCTTGAGCTTGAAACCAAACTGGCCGAAGTGCAATGGAGCCGGGTTGAGAGCCGTAATGCTGACAAAACCTACAACAAAAAGACCATGGATGAGATTCAGGAGCTGGTTGGTAGCTTTAACTTAGGTGCCTTTACCGAAGCTGCTGGTATTGCGAATGTGCAAGAAGCGGTGGTTCGCCAGCCTTCATACTTTGAAGACTTCGGTGGCATGTTTGCAGATGTACCGCTGGACACCTGGCAGGATTACATGAGCTTGCGCCTGGTCAGCAACTTTGCCAATGCGTTAAGTGAAGAGATTAATGACCGCCAGTTTGCGTTCTACGGCAAAGTATTGCGTGGTACGCCAGAGCAGGAACCGCGTTGGAAGCGTGGTGTTGATGCGGCTGATAGCGCTTTAGGTGAAGTGCTTGGTCAGCTTTACGTAGCCGAATACTTCCCGCCAGAAGCGAAAGATCGGATGGAGACTCTGGTCGACAACCTGATCAAAGCTTACGGCGAGTCGATTAAAGAACTCGAGTGGATGAGCGAAGAAACCAAGCAAAAAGCTTTGGAAAAACTCAGTAAGTTCACCCCGTATATCGGCTATCCAAGTGAATGGCGTGATTATTCGGCGTTGGTTGTGGCTGAAGACGATCTGATTGGTAACTACAAGCGCTCGGCTGAATTTGATTATCAGGAAGACATCAGCAAAATCGGTGAACCGGTGAAAGCTGAAGACTGGGGTATGACACCGCAGACGGTAAACGCGTATTACAGCCCTGTGCGTAATGAGATCGTGTTCCCGGCGGGTATTTTGCAACCACCATTTTTCGATATGAACGCTGAAGATGCAGTGAATTACGGCGGTATCGGTGCGGTGATCGGTCACGAAATCGGTCACGGCTTTGATGATCAAGGTTCAAAATACGATGGTGATGGAAACCTGCAAAGCTGGTGGACGGACGCTGACCGTGCCGCCTTCGATGAGCGTGGAGCGCAGTTAGCTGAGCAATACGGTACTTATGAACCTATCGAAGGTGTGTTTGTAAACGGTAAATTGACCTTGGGTGAAAACATTGGCGATTTAGCCGGTTTGACGATCGGTTACCGTGCTTATGTTGATTCGCTGAATGGCGAGCCATCGCCGGTACTTGATGGTTTTACTGGTGAGCAACGCGTGTTCCTGGGTTGGGCGCAAGTCTGGCAAACCAAGCAACGCGACGAATACACCCGTAACCAGGTATTGAGTGATCCACACTCGCCTGCATACTACCGGGTGAACGGTACCGTAGTGAACGTACCCGCGTTTTATGAAGCCTTTGATGTCAAGCCAGGTGATGATCTGTACTTGCCGCCAGAAGAACGCGTGACGATCTGGTAAGAAATAGGTTAGACTGTCGTCATGAAAGCATTTCTTTGGTTGATTATTGTCTCTTTGTTGCTGGTGCCGCTCGCGGCGCCGGTGACTGCTGCGTTTGCCGCTACGGCTGACACAGTAGTGGCTGAGACAACTGTCAGCCATCATGCCGACATGGCGGCGGATCACGCCTGCTGTGATGAGTCAGCTGCGGTGCAAGCAGCATCGTTCGCTGACTCTATGTTTGCACAGAAAATGGAATGCGATGGTAGTTGTGGCGATTGCCAACACCATTGTGGTGCCAGCGCACTCGCGTTGTTGCCAAGTTTTAGTTCAGCCGCACCTGTGAGTGAACAGGGGCAATGGCTACTCCCTTCTCGCGATTTGTTAACCCGTCAGGATCGTCACGACCGTCCCCCTATGCCTGCAACCAGCTGATTAAACCTTTTTCAGTTTTTATTGCAGGAGTAAGTTATGTTTTTACAACGTTTTGTCGTGGCTTTTATTGCCCTTGTTCTTATGGTTTCTGCCGTCCCGGCACAAGATCATAGTGATCATTCCGAGCAACAACAGCAGAATGAATTAACCGCTCAAACCGAACAGACCCCCGCCGAACGGCAGCTAAACGGTGCTGCTGCTATCGAGTATGTGTGTCCGATGCATAGTCATATTGTGCGTGATGAACCAGGTACCTGTCCTATCTGTGGCATGGATCTTGAGCCGCAGCAGCCGGTGGAAGAGATTCTGGTGCAAGTTAGCGGGCAGATGCAGCAAAACTTGGGGATCACCACGGCGACTGTTGCACCGACAACTTTATGGCGTTACCTACCCACGCTGGCTACCGTGCAATGGAACGACAACGCGCGCTGGCATTTACATTCGCGGGCGTCAGGTTGGCTGGAAGAGTTGTTCGTACGCAGCGAGGGCACGCAAGTGCAGGTCGGCGATCCTCTTTACAGTATTTATAGCAGAGAGCTGGTGGTCGCCCAACAAGACTTCTTGCAAACTCTGGACACCATCAATGGATTATCCGCGCAGCAACGGCAGCGGCTGATCCGGGATGGTCGCTTACGGTTGGAACTTCTCGGTTTAACGGCTGAGCAAGTGAAGAGCATCGAACAAAGTGGTGAAATTCTTTACCGCGTGCCGGTGTATGCAAAGCACGCCGGAGTGGTTACAGCGTTGAGTGTAGCTGAGGGGATGTACGTCGAACCTGGTGTTGAGCTGATGACGGTGACCGGTGCTGACAGTGTCTGGTTGATTGCTGACGTACCAGAGCGTTATGCCGGATGGATGCGCCCGCAAGCGCCGGTCGATGTGACCTTACCGGCCGCTGGTCTGAATGCCTATGAAACCGAAATTGATTACATCTACCCAGCGCTGGACCCGGTCGCGAAGACCCAGCGGGTGCGGATTAAGCTACCGCAAAATATAGATGCCGGAAGTCTGCATGTTGGTATGCAAGCGCAAGTCGAGCTTTACGGTGGAGCGAAACGCGATGTATTGGCGGTGCCGATTAGTGCATTAATCATGACGGGTACCACTAATCGGGTGATCGTACAAACTGACGATCAGACCTTCGAACAACGCGATGTCCATGTCGGTCTGATCGTTGATGATGAAGCGGAAATCATGCATGGCTTAACCGCCGGCGAACGCGTGGTCACTTCAGGTCAGTTCTTGCTCGATTCTGAGGCAAGCCTTAAAGGCAGTCGGCTGAAAGGCAGCAGTGGAGGCGGTCATGCTCACTAATGTCATTGACTGGAGTTTGCGTAATCGCATACTTGTTCTTATTGCTGCGCTGTTAGCCGCTTGGTTCGGTTGGCGGGCGATGATCAGTACCCCCTTGGATGCCATTCCAGATTTATCCGACGTACAGGTTATTGTCAAGACACCTTATCCGGGACAAGCTCCGCAATTGGTGGAAGAACAGGTGACCTGGCCCTTGGCGAACTTGATGTTAGCCGTGCCGGGTTCAACGCAAGTGCGGGGTTATTCGTTTTTTGGTGATTCGTATCTGTACATACTGTTCGAAGAAGGCACCGATATTTATTGGGCCCGTAGCCGCGTACTTGAATATTTAAATCAAGCCAGTGAGCGTTTACCAACTGGGGTGACCCCACGTCTTGGCCCCGATGCCAGCGGCGTCGGTTGGGTATTCCAATATGCGTTGGTGGATCGTAGCGGCGAGCATCACCTTGGTGAACTCACCAGTTTGCAGGATTGGTTCCTGAAGCAAGAACTGCAAAGCGTTGAAGGGGTGTCTGAGGTGGCGACTGTCGGTGGTATGGTGCAAGCCTATCAGGTGGTAGTAGAGCCCCGTCGATTGCAGACCTATGGCCTTACTTTAGAACAAATTCAGGCAACCATAGTCGCCGCCAACCAGGAAGTCGGTGGTGGCATTGTCGAAATGGCCGAAGCTGAGTACATGGTTCGCGGCACAGGTTATATTCAGTCGCTGGAAGATTTACGCACATTACCACTGCCGGTGCAAAGCGCTGCCGGCACCAATATTACTTTGGCTGATGTGGCAACAGTGCGCCGCGGACCGGAAAGCCGCCGCGGCATTGCTGAGCTGAACGGTGAAGGCGAAGTGGTCGGTGGCATCGTGGTGATGCGCCACGGCGAAAATGCCCTCGCCACCATCGATCGCGTGCGCGACAAATTAAAAAGCCTGCAGCAGGGGCTGCCCCCTGGGGTCGAAATCGTACCGACGTACGACCGCTCTGACTTAATCCACCGGGCAGTGGATAATCTGACCACCAAGTTGATCGAAGAAATGGGCTTCGTGGCGTTAATTACCATTTTGTTTTTGCTGCATATTCGTTCCGCTATGGTGGCTATTATCACTTTGCCATTAGCGGTATTGATGAGCTTTATCGTGATGCGTTCATTGGGTATCAATGCCAACATTATGAGTTTAGGGGGGATTGCTATCGCGATTGGTGCGTTGGTGGATGCCGCCATTGTCATGGTGGAAAATGCACACAAGCATCTTGAGCACTATCGCGATAAACATGGTGAGGAACCGAAGGGCGTGGCCCATTGGCAGCTGATTCGTAATGCCACGGTGGAAGTTGGCCCGGCGCTGTTCTTGTCATTGCTGATTATCACCTTAAGTTTCGTACCGGTGTTCTCGCTGGAAGCCCAGGAAGGACGCTTGTTCGCGCCACTGGCGTACACCAAAACCTTCGCTATGGCAGCGGCAGCATTGTTAGCCATTACCCTGGTGCCGGTACTGATGGGCTACTTTGTGCGTGGCAAAATTATCAGCGAGCAACGTAACCCGCTAACCCGCGGTTTGATTTGGGTTTACCGACCGTTACTGCATGGTGTGCTGGCATGGCCTAAGTTGACCGTCGTGATCGCAGTGATGGTTGCGGTGAGCGGCTATTACCCGTTAACCAAAATGGGTAGCGAGTTTATGCCCACCATGCAGGAAGGTGATTTGCTCTACATGCCGACCACCTTACCGGGTATCAGTCCTGGTGCAGTGGGTGAGTTGTTGCAGCGTACGGACCGCTTGATCAAGCAAGTACCGGAAGTTGAGCGGGTGTTTGGTAAAACCGGACGGGCAGATACAGCGACGGATCCGGCTCCTCTGACCATGCTCGAAACCACCATTCAGTTGAAACCTGAAAGTGAGTGGCGTGAAGGCATGACCTTGCAGAAGATCATTGCACAGTTGGACGCTACGGTGCGCGTACCCGGCATTACCAATGCCTGGGTGCAACCGATAAAAACCCGCATTGATATGCTCTCGACTGGACTTAAAACGCCGTTGGGACTGAAAATTGCGGGTCCAGAGTTGGCGGCGATTCAACAAATCGGTAGTGAGCTCGAGGAACGCTTAAACAATGTTCCCGGCGTCGCTTCGGTATTTGCTGAACGCCCGGCTTCAGGGCGTTACCTGGAGATCCGGCCGCGTCTTGATGAAGCGGCGCGCTATGGTATTAATCAGGCAGCGATTCAACGGGCGATTAAGTTTGCTATTGGTGGCGCGCAGATTGCTGAAACCGTAGAAGGTACTGAACGCTACCCGATCACGTTGCGCTACCCGCGCGAATTGCGGGATCACGTTGAGCAACTCAAACAACTGCCCATTGCCAGTGCCAGTGGTACCTGGGTGACCTTAGAACAGGTTGCGGATATCGAAGTTACCGTTGGCCCGGCAATGATCCGCAGCGAAAATGCGCGACCTACGGGTTGGGTGTTTATCGATGTTGACGCCAATGTTGCCGTGGGTGACGTGATTGCTGCGGCGGAGCCGCTACTTGCTGACTATGAGCTGCCGCCGCGCTATTCGTTATCGTGGTCGGGGCAATACGAATCGATGCAACGGGTAGAGGCGAAATTAACGCAAGTGGTCCCGGTGACCCTGGCGGTGATCTTGATCTTGCTGTATTTCACTTTCCGCTCGTTTAAACAAGCGGCATTGATTATGGCCACATTACCTTTAGCTTTGACCGGTAGTCTGTGGTTCATTTGGTGGCTCGACTATAACTTGTCGATAGCAGTCATGGTGGGCATGATTGCGTTAGCTGGAGTTGCCGCCGAGTTCGGTGTGGTGATGTTGTTGTATCTCAACAATGCCTGGAAGGACCGTAAGCAACGCACTCGTGCGACACTTTATGACGCGATAGAGGAAGGTGCAGTGCTGCGTGTGCGGCCAAAAGCCATGACAGTGATCACCATCATAGCCGGTTTGCTACCCATCATGCTCACTCAAGGTACGGGGAGCGAGGTGATGCAACGCATTGCAGCACCGATGATTGGCGGTATGATATTGGCGCCATTGTTGTCGTTATTACTGTTGCCAGCGGTGTATCTACTTTGGCACCGCCGGCACCTGAATTAGTCGTAGCTATGTGGTACGCGCATCACCAGCGCGTACATCACTGGCACGACAATCAGCGTAAGCAAGGTGGCAAAGCCCAGGCCGAACATAATGACCACTGCCATGCTGACAAAGAAAGCATCAAATAACAGCGGCACCATGCCCAAAATCGTGGTGACCGCTGCCATCATTACCGGCCGTACGCGGCTGACTGCAGCATCTTCGAGCGCTTGCAGTGCGACTTTACCAGAGGCCAGCTCGACGCGAATCTGTTCGAGCAGCACCACGCCGTTTTTGATCAGCATCCCCGATAAACTTAAGAAACCGAGCAAGGCCATGAAGCCGAAAGGTTGTCCCGATAGAGCAAGCCCCAGGGTGACGCCGATAACACTTAGCGGCACCGTAGTCCACAGCACACCGGCCTGACGAATTGAGCTAAATAACAGTACAGTGATGATGAACATCACCACAAAAGCTAACGGCAGAGCCTGAAACACTGCCCCGGTCGCCTTTTTCGAAGCCTCATGCTCACCTCCCCATTGCAGCTCGTAGCCCATCGGGCGTTCAATAGCTTCGATAGCTGGGCGTATGCGTTCCAGCACCATTGCCGCAGTTTCCTCACCAAAGATATCGTGGTCGGCCATAACAGTTAGGGTGCGTTTGCGATCGCGGCGCAGAATCAGGTTATCTTCGGCAACCAAATTCATGTCACTGACCACCTGTGCCAAAGGAATATGTTGTTGTAACGCTTGTGAGTAGATTTGCAGTTCATGCCAATCGGAAATTTCGCGGCGCTCGGCAATAGGTGCACGTACTACAATCGGCATCAACACAGTGCCATCGCGAAAGAGCCCCACAGTTTGGCCACTGAAGTTACGTTTTAGCACGTCATTGACGTCGGCTTTGGTGACCCCAAGTCGACGTGCGGCGGGTTCATTGAAAACCGGTTGTAGTACCTTGGTACGCTGACGCCAGTCATTGCGTAAATTGCGAATACCGGCGTCTTTCGCCATAATCGCTTCGGCTTGTGCCGCTAACCGATGCAGTATCAAAGGGTCAGGGCCGCTAAAACGCGCCTCAATCTTAGCTGTTTGCGATGGGCCCATTTCGATCGGCTTCATTTTAAACTGCAGATCAGGCTGATGCTGGCGTAGGTAATTTCCCAAACCTTCGTGGACTGGGGCTAACGCCTCGTTCGATGCCGCACGCAGTATGATTTGACCGTAGCTTTCGTACGACTTCTCCACCATATACGTCAGCGTGAAACGCGGCGCACCGCGGCCAATCGTGCTTGCGACATAGTCCAACTGTGGGTAGGTGTCTTGCAGATAACTTTCTAGCTCAGCAACCTGCCTTGCTGTCGCCCGAATGTCGGTGCCCTGCGGATACCACACATCGACAAACAACATTGGTGTGGTCGAAGGCGGAAAGAACGATTGTTTGATGGTGGTGAATCCACCAACAGCAACAATCAGCAGCACCAACATGGCCAGCATGGTGATCTTGCGCCACTTCAGAAACCTTTGCAGCAGTCGGCGATAGCCATGGAAAAACCAGTGCTGATACACATGATCGTCGTCTTCGGGTTGTTCTTTGGCGCTTTTCGCCCGCGCATCGCGGCGATACAAAATATTGCCCAGAAAGGGCGTCAGCGTGATCGCAGTAAACCAACTTAGGAATAATGAAATAAACAGCACCCAGAACAGTGAGTTGGCATACTCGCCGCTAGCATCTTTGGAGAGCCCAATTGGCGCAAAGGCGATGACAGCAACAGCGGTGGCGCCAAGTAACGGCCAAATATTTTGTTGCACTATGACGCTCGCAGCTTGTAACCGCGACAAGCCACGTCGCACGCCAACCAGCATGCCCTCGGCAATAACAATAGCGTTATCGACCAGCATGCCGAGGGCGATAATCAATGCGCCAAGTGATACCCGTTGTAGCTGAATGTCCAACAGGTACATGAAGATAAAGCTACCCAGCACGGTAATGAGCAAAACACTGCCGATCAGTACACCGCTGCGCAATCCCATGGTGAGGAGCAGAGCGATCACGACAATGGCTACCGCCTCAGCTAGGTTAAGCAAGAAACTTTGTACCGACACCTCGACTTCAGCGGGCTGATTGTAGATGTAGTGCACGTCAATACCAATCGGCTGGGCATATTTCAACTCTGCCAAGCGTTGCTCAACGCGTTTACCCACCTCCACTACGTTTACGTCAGGTCCAAACGAGATGCCTAACCAGAGTGAGCGCTCACCGTTGTAGCGCACGAGATGTTCTGGCACCTCGCGATAGTCACGCGTTACCGTGGCGACGTCACGCAACAAGATGCGTTCGTCGGCACCGGGATTGCTGATCATCAGGTTGGCGAGGTCTGCAACTTTGTCGAACTCGCCGGTGGTGTGCAAACGAATGCGTTCATCTCCACTTAACACCCGGCCGGCATCTGAGACTACATTTTGTGTTTGCAGTAAATTCACTACCTGCTGCGGTGGAATATTGAGGTTAGCGAGCTTGCTGCGGGAAACCTCGACAATGACTTGTTCCTGTTGCTCGCCATCGACCAGAACTTTACCGACGCCTTCAACCAGCACCAGTTCGCGGCGCAGAAAGTCGGTGTAATCTTTGATGTCTTCATAGCTGTAACCACTTCCGGTAACAGCCAGCATAATGCCGTAGACGTCGGCAAAATCATCCCGCACCATAGGTTGCTGGGCGCCGGGCGGTAAACGCCGGGTCACATCGTTTACCTTGCGTCTTAACTCGTCCCAAATCTGGGGCATGTCATCGGCGCGGAGGGTGGTTTTCATGTCGATGGTGATTTGGCTGAGACCGGGTTGGGAAATCGAGCTGATGTGGTCGATATTGCCGAGTTCCTGAATGGCATTTTCCAGCCGATAGGTGACTTCCTCTTCAACCTGTTGCGCCGAAGCACCGGGGTACGCGGTAATCACCATGGCCTTTTTCAAAGTGAACTCAGGATCTTCAAGACGACCAATGTTGGTGAGCGCTAACACACCACCTACGAAAAGAAGAATCAGAACTAGCCAGCTGGTGGTGCTACGACGAATACTAAAACGAGCGATATCCATTACAAACCCCGTTCCTTAATCCAGGGGCGAACCTGCTGGCCTTCTTTGAGTGCATGCACGCCTGCAACTACGATTTGTTCATCCGTGCTAAGCCCAGCAATGATTTCGACACTGGCATCCGTCATACGTCCGATCGTAACTTCACGTTGAGATACCGTGCCTTGCGCGATCTTTGTTGTGGACGAAGGCGTAAATACCCAAACCCGTTGGCTAGAATTTACTGGTGTGGAGGTATCAGAAAACACCGCCGACGTGGGTATTAACACCCCTTGGGTTGGCTGTGTCGCCACGGCATAGGAGTCGACCCGGACCGTCGCTGACATTCCTGGCAGCACATTAAACTGCTCTGGGGTCGGCATAGTAAATACCACCTTATAGGTGTTGGTGGCCGGATCGGCTGTGGTATCCCATTCTTTTAATTTGGCGCGGAAATTCTGTTCTGGCGCTGAGGCGAAAATAACGTCCGGCTGGTAGTCGAGCTGGCGCTGCACTCGGGCAAACAACTGTTCTGGTACCCGAATACTCACGTCGATGGCATCCGCCATTTGTAAGGTAGCGATGGGCCGTTGCGGTTGCACAGTCTCAAAAGCCTCAACAAAAACATGCGCAATGGTACCGACAAAAGGTGCGCGCAATTCGGTGTAACGTAGATTTGCTTTAGCGGTTTCTAAATTTGCTCGTGCAACCTCCAGGTTAGCCTTGGTTTCGTCGAACTGCTGGCGTGAAATTACGCCCTGTTCAACCAGGCTCTCAGTGCGTTGGAACTGCGCTCGGGCAAGTTCATACCGAGCCTGCGCCTGATCTAGTACCAATTGATAGTCAGTAGGGTCTAATTTGGCGATCAATTCGCCCTGATCTACAGCCGTCCCGGGTCTAATCGGAAACGCGCTGATCTCACCGCCAACCCGAAACGCCAATTGTGCTACCTGAGCGGCTTCAATTACTGCAGGAAACTCACGAAAGCGCTGCTCGGTAAGACTACCGACTTTATGTAACTTCACCGGTTGCACCACGGCCTCAGCTTGTTGCTGTGCAGGCGCGCCATCGCAACCTACAAACATACTCAGCGACAGTGCGAGCATGAAACTTTGCCACTTGTACATCGTTACCTCTTCGCTAATAACCTATTTATTCAACTTGCATAAAGTGTAGACTTAAAATATATAAAGTAATACTGAATAAAAATTAAAAACAAGATAAGAAAATCTAAACATAAAGCGTTGTTCGCTATTCCCTGTTCGATGTTGGTTTAAACACACAACGAATCGCGAACATCCAACAACGGGTTCATGGGGTGAGATGAAACTGAATCAATTGGAGATGCTGGTGCATCTTGCTGAAACCGGATCCGTGCAGGGCGTTGCGGAATGTATGCATCGTACTCAGGCGGCGGTGAGTATGGCGCTGAAGCATCTGGAAGAAGATGCTGGCTTTGCGCTTTTTGATCGCACTGGCTACCGTTTGACGCTTACGGCGCGGGGTCGGCAGTTTTTGCGGCAGGCACGCGAAGTCATTCGTCAGCAGCAGCGCCTGCAGTCGTTAGCCGCGCAATTGCAAACTGGTGCGGAACCACAGTTACGTATCGCTTATGACTACACCTGCGCGCCATCCGTACTGTTCCCTGCTATGCATGCGGTGCAAGCAGAGTATCCAGCCACAGAGCTACTACTAAGTGGTGATTCGCAGCTGCGGGTGTTAAGAAAGATAAGCAGTGGCGAAGCTGAACTGGCGTTATCGCCATGGCTGCCAATTTTTCGACAACACGGTGATTTTGAGACTATACGGGTGCGACCCTTTGAGTTGCTCGTGGTGTGCGCCCCGGAGTTGTTAGCAGGACGGGATATTAGCCAATTGCAACGGCATGATTTGCTCGAACTACCTATGTTGATCCCACAGAATCAGGATGTCGGTATCGACCTTGACGCTATTATTCGCATGCCAGGCAAGCAGCGTATTCGGGTCAATGATTCGATTACCCAGCGCGAGTTATTACTGGCCGGTATGGGTTGGGGCATTATTCCCGGAGATCTGGTCGGGGATGCGCTGCAGCGTAAAGCCTTGCAGCGCATCGACATCCCCGGCTTCATCAATAATGTGAACTTAGAGATACACTTGGTACGATCGGCCGAACGGATAGCGGGCCCGGCGGAAGAGCTTATCTGGCGCTCCTTTGCTGTTCGCTGTTCGATTTAAACCAACAGCGAGTAGCAAAGATCGCCTTTTTGCATTCACGACATTTATGCCAGAGATTACCTTTTATGCGGTCGTATGAATTTTAATTAGGTCGCAAACCCCCTATAATTGCGCCACTTTTTTCATCCGCATAGCAAAGTAGAGGTAATCTGTGCTGCAAGACTATCGTAAGCATGTTGAAGAGCGCGCCGCTGAAGGTATCCCACCTAAACCATTAACCGCAGAACAAGTCGCTGATTTGGTCGGATTATTGAAGAACCCACCGGCCGGCGAAGCAGAGTTCCTGGTTGAGCTGTTGTCGGAGCGTGTACCTCCTGGAGTTGATGAGGCTGCCTATGTCAAAGCTGGTTTCTTGTCTGCGTTGGTTAAGGGCGAAGTATCCAGCCCGGTTATCAGCAAGCAGGACGCAGTAAAACTGCTTGGTAATATGCATGGCGGTTACAACATCGTGACGCTGGTCGACTTGTTAGATGATGCTGAGCTGGGCGAACTCGCTGCCTACGAGCTGAAGCACACCTTGTTGATGTTCGATGCTTTCCACGATGTTGAAGAGAAAATGAAAGCTGGCAACGCGCTGGCAAAAGAAGTGGTTGAATCGTGGGCTAATGCCGAATGGTTCACCAGCCGTAATGAAATGCCCGAGCAAATCAAAACGACGGTGTTCAAAGTTACTGGCGAAACCAATACCGACGACTTGTCACCAGCACCTGATGCCTGGTCACGTCCGGACATTCCTTTGCACGCTAAAGCGATGTACAAAATGCCACGTGAAGGTGTCACTGACGCAGCGAAACAGATCGAAGAACTGAAAGCCAAAGGTCACCCGATTGCCTTCGTGGGTGACGTGGTCGGCACAGGCTCTTCACGTAAATCAGCGACCAACTCGGTGCTGTGGTTCATTGGTGAAGACATGCCTGGGACGCCTAACAAGCGTGCTGGCGGTATCTGTATTGGAAGCAAAGTTGCACCGATCTTCTTCAACACGATGAAAGACGCGGGTGCGTTGGTGTTTGAAGCTGACGTTGAAAAAATGGATATGGGTGATGTGATCACCATTTATCCTTATGCCGGTAAAATTGAAAACGAAGCGGGCGATGTCATTGCTGAGTACAATTACGCTTCACGCGTCATTCTTGACGAAGTGCGTGCTGGTGGCCGTATTAACCTGATCATCGGTCGTGGTCTGACGGAAAAAGCCCGCGAATCATTAGGTCTGGGTCGTTCTGAGTTATTCCTGAAACCAGAGCAGCCTGCTGATAGCGGCAAAGGCTTTACCTTAGCGCAGAAGATGGTTGGTAAAGCTTGTGGTATGGACGGCGTACGTCCAGGCACCTATTGTGAGCCGAAGATGACCACCGTAGGTTCACAGGACACCACCGGTCCTATGACCCGTGACGAGCTGAAGGATCTGGCGTGTCTGGGTTTTACTGCTGATTTAACTATGCAGTCGTTCTGTCATACCGCAGCTTATCCCAAGCCTGTTGATATCGACACACAACACACTCTGCCAGACTTCATCATGAACCGTGGCGGTGTGTCATTGCGTCCGGGTGACGGTATCATCCACAGCTGGCTGAACCGTATGTTGTTGCCTGATACCGTGGGTACCGGCGGCGATTCGCATACGCGGTTCCCGTTGGGTATTTCCTTCCCTGCAGGTTCAGGGTTGGTCGCTTTTGCTGCCGCGACAGGCGTCATGCCGTTGGATATGCCTGAGTCAGTATTGGTGCGTTTCAAAGGTGAAATGCAACCTGGTATTACGCTGCGTGATTTGGTTCATGCGATTCCGGCGTTCGCAATTAAAGAAGGCCTGCTGACCGTTGAAAAACGCGGCAAGAAGAATGCCTTCTCTGGTCGTATTCTGGAAATCGAAGGCCTGGATCACCTGACCGTCGAGCAAGCGTTCGAGTTATCAGACGCATCTGCTGAGCGTTCTGCTGCGGGTTGTACCATCAACTTGTCAGAAGAATCAGTGGCGGAATACCTGCGTTCTAACATCACTATGTTGCGTTGGATGATTAACGAAGGTTACGGTGATGTGCGTACCCTTGAGCGTCGTGCACGTAAAATGGAAGACTGGCTGGCGAACCCTTCGTTAATGCGTGCTGATGCCGATGCTGAATACGCTGAAGTCATTGAGATCGATTTAGCGGAAATTGGTGAACCTATCGTTTGTTGCCCGAACGATCCAGACGATGCCAAGTTCTTGAGCCAGGTTGCTGGCAATAAGGTGGACGAAGTATTTATCGGTTCGTGTATGACCAACATCGGTCACTTCCGTGCAGCAGGTAAGTTGCTGGAGAAAAATACTGCGGAGCTGAACACGCGTTTGTGGATTGCGCCGCCGACCAAAATGGACGAAGCGCAGCTGCGTGAAGAGGGGTATTACAACATCTACGCTAACAACGGTGTGCGTACGGAAATGCCAGGTTGTTCATTGTGCATGGGTAACCAGGCACGGGTAGAACCGGGCGCTACCGTGTTGTCGACTTCAACGCGTAACTTCCCGAACCGCTTGGGTGATGGTGCCAATGTTTACCTGACCTCTGCGGAACTTGCTGCGGTAGGTGCTATTTTAGGTAAGTTACCAACACCAGCTGAGTATTTGGAGTACGCATCAGACATCAACTCGATGGCCGGTGAAGTTTACAAGTACCTCAACTTCGACCAGATGGACGCTTTCCGCGCCGCCGAAACCGCCGCCAAAGCCAACATCATCCCCACCATCGAAGTCGCCTAACCCCAGAAGGGGCAGCCCTTACATTGTAAAGACGAATTAAAAAGGAGGGGCTGCCCCTCCTTTTTTGTGTCCGCTATTCCAGCAGGGGCTGCCCCTTTTATTTTTTTTACAAAAGTATCCGTTAAAGCTGAGTAAGGCGGAGGTCTTTTTCGCCAGTGTACAAAGTAGTTAAAATTGAACTAAAAAATAGAGTATTAAGTGATTCATTAATGAGTTCAGTATGAACGAAATTAGACTTCGAATTTAACTCAATAAAGAATGCACTGTTCATTCGTTTGAATAGTAAATCTATTCCTAGCAGGCCATAGTGCACCGGCGAGCTCGCGGCGATCATCTCATCCAGTACTGGTTTTAGTTTCTGCAGTTGCTGCTGAATACTGAGTAGCTTTTTCTCTGCTTCAGGTAGTTCTGTTATTCGCTTCATCTTAATAGGACTATCTGGTTGATGATAGCCACGATGGTCAACTTGTATGGCAAAATCGACACTCTTCTCATCGTAAGGAGTGCCGTGAATCATCACGAAGCCATCATCGAAAACGTATAATTGTTTATTATGAATGAACACATAAGCACGCGCTGTATACTTGCGGCCTTCGTAGAGTTCTATGCCGTCAACTTGCTCTTGAATAAAATGAAACTTCGGAAGGTCCAGGCTCTTGAGCGTGTCGTTGGTGTGCCAAGTGATGCCTCGACCACCGGTCAGGTGGGTTGGTTTTACGAACCAAATAGCATCATCTTTGGGATGACTAGCGAGCGCGTCAGCGACGGAAAAATAACTTTTGGGAAAAACATCAGTGATACCAAACTTTTCAATTTTCTCAGCAATATAGCCCTTATTTTCAAAGCGTTGTATGGTCTTGTAATCAAGCAGCTGAAAGTGGTGGGACGTAATTTCTGTGTTTATACCGTAATAGTTATCCCAATAACTAAATGGTCGTAATCGCCGATAAGGCAGCAATTTACCACTGATGCGTTTAAAGGCGGCGTGTATATTGCAGCTGGCACGGTTCGTTATAATTTCGGGTCTAACGACCATAAGTTAAATCTCATGTAGAAACAGCAAGATGCTAGCATGGCGATACATAATATCTTACGCTTTATGTTGACAACTTGTGAGTATGCCGTAAGTCTAAAGCAAACATAAATTGAATAAAAAGGAAATTAATGATGGAACCTGTGCAAGAAACAACTGTGGTTATTGGACCAAGCCAAGAGGATCGTACCTATGCGATGTTGTTACACCTCTCGCAGTTTGCTGGCTATTTGATTCCATTTGCTGGACTTATCGTTCCCTTGGTTATGTGGTTAATGAAAAAAGATACTAACCCCTATATCGATGCTCACGGGAAAGTCGTTTTTAACTGGATTATTTCAGCATTTATCTGGGGCATTATCGGCGTAATATTGAGCTTTGTGATTATAGGATTTTTCTTACTGATCGCATTAGCAATTTGCCACATTATTTTCGCTATAATCGGTGCTGTACGTGCGAACGATGGCATTATTCAAAACTATCCACTTACGATTAAATTTTTCAAAGTCTAATAACAAATATCAGAGGGGGGCTGCCCCTCTTGATGTTCAGACATAAAAAAAGGAGGGGCTGCCCCTCCTTTTTAATTCGTCTTTACAATGTAAGGGCTGCCCCTTCTAAAGTTGTGAGTCGATCCAGGTGCGGATTTCCTGCTCGAGAACATCCAGCGGGATGCTACCGTTCTTGAGGACTTGGTAGTGAAATTCGCGCAGGTCGAACTTGCCGCCCAAAGCCGTTTCGGCCTCGGCGCGCAATGAGCGGATCAACATTTCCCCAAGTTTGTAGGACAATGCCTGCCCAGGCCAGGTGATATAGCGATCAATCTCGGTGCGTACGTTATGTAAGCTCAGCGCGGTATTCGCAGCCATGAACTCCATAGCCCTGGCGCGGCTCCAGCCCATGGAGTGCATGCCAGTGTCGACCACCAGGCGGGCTGCGCGCCACATTTCGTAGCTTAAGCGACCGAAATTGCTGTAAGGGTCCTGATAAAATCCAGCTTCCAAACCGAGCCATTCTGAATACAGGCCCCAACCTTCACCGAAGGCTGAAATATAAGTACGTTGGCGGTAGGAGGGTACACCTTCCATTTCTCGTGCCAACGCGCCCTGTAAGTGATGACCAGGAACAGCTTCGTGCAAGGTTAAAGCTTCAAGTTGATAAAGTGGCCGGCGATCGAGTGCGTAGGTGTTGACCCAATAGAAGCTGGCGCGATCATCGCGTGACGTACCAGCATAACGACCTGTGGTGTACTTGGGCGCAATCTCTGCGGGTACTGGTGCGACACCATAGGGCTGGCGCGGTAAATGCTTAAAGAACTTGGGCAATTCACCATCCATACGTTTGGCGATGTAGGAAGCTTCTTTCAACAGCTGTTCCGCAGAAGTTGGATAGAAACGCGGATCGGTACGTAAGAATTCGACAAATTCGTCAAAACTTCCGTCAAAGCCAGAATTCTCAATTACCACAGCCATTTCGTTACGGATGCGCGCGACTTCCGCCAGACCTTTGGCGTGGATCTCGGCTGGAGTCAGCGCTAACGTGGTGAAATGCTCGATTCTGTTTTGGTAATACGCATCACCATTCGGCAGCGCGCTGGCACCCACTGACTCACGACAGTTAGGTAAGTACTCCATCACCATAAAATCGAAGTAGCTTTGGTACGCTGGTATCACCTCATCGTCAATGACTTGTGCTGCTTCAGCCTGCAGTGACGCCCATTGGTCATCTTCGATAAATGCTGGCTGTTGCAGCAGCGGTTCAAAGAAAACGCTCTGCACAGGGTCTTGCACGATAAAAGCAGCAATGCTGTCTTCAAATCCCATCATCGCCGCTTGTGGCTGGGTGTAGCCTTCGTCCAGAGCGCGTTCGAGCCATGCGGTCTGCTCGTCCATATAACGCGGAATTGTCGCCAGTTTGGCGACATAGTTCTGGAAATCTTCGTAGCTACGCAAGGCTGTATTGCGCACCATGAATGACAAGGAACTGTGAAACCCGCCTTCGGCATTTAGTGGCATGTAATGCTCTTTAAAGTCGTAGGCGTCGACATCATTTTTGAGTCGATAGGTAAGCATGCGCCAATTGATATAGTCTTGGCGCGACAAAGCATCGACATCAACGCTCTGCAGTTCGTTGAGCCATGCACGCTGCTGTTCAGCACGGGCGGCGACGGCTGCTGCGGTCATATTCGGTAGCTCAGCGTCGAGGTCTTCACTACCCACAGGATTCTGTATGCCTTCCCAAATCCGCTCCGCCATTGTGGTAAAACGTTGGTCTTCACTTGCAACTGCACCGGTCTCTGCGGCTGCAGCAGACGCATCAGTACCTGAGGTCGTGGCGCAGCCACCTAAAAGCACGGCCAGCGAGGCCGCTATTAAAGTAGTTGTAAATCGCTGTGGTAGTCCCATAATAACTCCGCTTAAATGCTCATTTTTTTAGATAAACTTTGCTAAACTGACAAGCATTGTATGCCAGTTGGTTAGCAGCGCAAGGTGGTTGCGACCAAGCTGCATGGTTTTCCGAGCAAGTACCGATAAAAATAACGACTACATACCGGTGAGGGTACGCATGGCACAAGCGCAAAAAGGCATCTTCGCAGAGCCAAATTTGCATGGCTTAACACTATCGTTAAACGTGATGACAGATGATGTGGAGAGTGTGCGTCGTAAGTTAGCCCGAATTCCAGCTTTGCTCAATGAGCTTGATGAACGTTTTTCCGAAGCTTTACTTAGCGGTTACGTCGCTATTGGCAGTGATTATTGGGATCTTCTTTATCCGCAGCAGCGGCCCTCGCAACTGGGTCACTTCCCTGATTTACGTGACGGTGATCGGCAGGCGCCGCGTGAGCCGGTGGACCTATTACTAACGGTGCGCTCTGATCGCTTCGACGTGAATTATCACAGTGCCCGCGCGTTGCTCGAGTGGCTCGGACATGACGTTGAACTGACCGAGCAATTACCAACCTTTCGATTTATGGATGGCCGCGATCTTACCGGCTTCATCGATGCTCCCGAGAATCCGCGTGGCATCCGCCGGCGGCAACTGGCATTGATTCACGCGGACGATGATCCGGTGTTCGCCGGCGGTAGTTATTTGTACGTGCAAAAGTTCCGCCATGACTTGCGCCGCTGGGAACAACTTACGCAAGAAATGCAGGAGTTTGTGATCGGGCGTAAGAAGCTCACGGGAGAGCGCATTAGTGAAACCGTACTGCAAATGGTCTCGCATACGCAAAAAGCTAAACTCCAGAATGAGCAGGAACAACCATTAAGGATGTTGCGGCAGAACATGCCCTGGGGGGATATGCGTGAGCAGGGCTTGCTAGCGATGTACTTTTCGGGACACTCACGAGACGTATTGCAATGGTTGAAGCAGCGCTATATCGCCGATGAAAATGGTGATTACGATCCCTTGCTGGATTACACCGAAGCGGTTAGTAACGCCGCATTTTTCGCCCCCTCAGTCGACTTCCTTACACAGTAGCCCGTAGTTCTACTACGGGTAAAACCTGCCGTCACCACCCATTGTTATGCCGTCACCACCCATTGTTATGCCGGCACCACCCATTGTTATGCCGGCACCACCCATTGTTATGCCGGCACCACCCATTGTTATGCCGGCACCGGTAGACACTGCTCACTTTTATAGTTGCACCCGTAGTAGAACTACGGGCTACAGCTACACTACATTTTCAAACAGTTCTGTGACTTTCTGCAGAGTGAAGTCGATATCAGCAACCTTCACCGGCGCGATAAAAATTGTGTCGTCGCCAGCAATAGTACCGAGCACGCCTTCCTTTTGTCCGACCGAATCAAGCAAACGCGCAATCAGTTGGGCAGCGCCGGGCGAGGTACGGATGATTACCATGACGTCATTATGCTGGATATCCAGAACCAGTTGCGATAACGGCGCACGGGTTGACGGAATGCCGAGTTCGGCAGGTAAGCAGTAAACCATCTCTTGACGCGCATTACGGGTGCGAACAGCACCATACTTGCTAAGCAAACGCGACACTTTGGATTGACTGATGTTATCAAAGCCACGCTCCTTCATGGCATCAACAATGTCACTTTGCGAGCCATAACGTTCTTCTTTCAATAGCCCTTTAAAGATATCGATCATCGCATCTGGTTTCGCTTGAGTCATGGTGCAAGGTGGCCTCTTGAGTTCATTTCGATAACCTAGGTAAGCGCAAGCCAACCCTTTGAAAGGTCAGTCTATCGCAAAACCCCGAAAACGCCTAGCCAGCCGCCTCTCGGTTGTAATTTGGACGGTTTTGGAGTACTCTCTCGGCATCAAAATTTCCCTAACAACTGGATGGAGTCTGAGATGAAAGTTGCAGTTTTAGGTGCAGCTGGCGGTATCGGCCAAGCACTATCATTACTTTTGAAAACCCAATTACCTGCTGGATCTGAGTTGGCGCTGTACGATGTTGCGCCGGTAGTACCAGGCGTTGCTGTTGATCTCAGCCACATCCCTACTGCAGTCAACGTAAAAGGCTACGCTAAAGACGACCTGGCGCCCGCGTTGGTCGGTGCGGATATCGTTTTGATTCCTGCTGGCGTACCACGTAAACCTGGCATGGATCGTTCAGACTTGTTTAATATCAACGCAGGCATCGTGGTAAATTTGATTGAAGCGATTGCCGATAACTGCCCAGACGCAGCGATTGGTATTATCACTAACCCAGTAAACACGACTGTTGCTATCGCCAAGCGGGTGCTGGAGCAGAAAGGCGTTTACAACAAAAACAAATTGTTTGGTGTTACCACGCTTGACGTGATCCGTTCGGAAACCTTCGTGGCGGAAATTCACGGTAAGAACCCTACTGAAGTTCAGGTTCCAGTGATTGGTGGCCATAGCGGTACCACAATTCTGCCATTGTTGTCGCAGACAGGTCTGGATTTCTCTGACGAGCAAATCGAGCAACTCACTCACCGCATTCAAAACGCCGGTACTGAAGTTGTTGAAGCAAAAGCCGGTGGCGGTTCTGCAACCCTGTCTATGGGTCAGGCTGCAGCACGTTTTTGCTTGTCATTAGTGAAAGCCTTGCAAGGCGACGACAGCGTAGTTGAATGCACTTACGTTGAAACTGATGGTAAAGATGCGTTGTTCTTTGCTCACCCGGTACGTTTAGGGCCTAACGGCGTAGAAGAAATTCTCCCTTACGGTCAATTAAGTGCGTTTGAGGAAAAAGCCAAGGCAGCAATGCTTGACGGTTTGAAAGGCGACATCCAATCCGGTTTGGATTTCGTAAAATAAAGCGTATTAAAGCGCATTGCAAAGCACCGTCGTTGGAGAACATCCAATGCGGTGCTTTTTTGTTTGGGGGCGATCAATGAAACTTCATTTACCGTTACGGGTGGCGACGTTGTGGCCTTTGCTGACTTTAACGGTACTTATGTTGGCTATAATGCTGCTGCCATCCGCTTGGCAAGAGCAGCTGGTCATGTCGCGCAGTTCTCTGGAACAAGGCGGCTGGTGGCAACTCGCTAGTTCGCAGTTGGTGCACCACAGCTGGTCACATTTTGGCGTTAATCTGGCAGGACTATTGCTGTGGTGGCTGCTCTATGCTGAATCACTAGAGGTAAAATTCTGGTGGATAGGGTTTTTCTTAATGCTACTTACGAGCAGTACAGCGCAATGGCTGTTTGATCCTTCTGTGCAATTTTATGCTGGATTTTCCGGGACTCTGTACGGGTTATTCACCTGGGGAGCAATACGTGATTGTTTGGAACGTCGTTGGACGGGCGCCATCATCCTCGCAGGAATTATTTTTAAACTAATCTGGGACGCTACCACGCAGCAAAGTGCGGGAGGAATCGCCGTAGTTGCACATTTAGGAGGAGTCATTGCTGCGGTTATTTTCGCCATTTGTCATTATACCTACTCACGATTAAGTGTAGACTTTCGTCGATAAACGACATTAATTGCTTGTTTTTTCACCTTTGTTGGCTTATGAATAGTTATACTATGAGTAAAATCATAGATCAAAAATAATACTAACAACAAGGGAGAAAACTATGGGTACATCAACTTTAACCCATTATAAGTCACCGCTGGCGTTAGCCATCCAGTTGGCAGTTTTAGCCATTGGCGCCAGTTCTATTCTTAGCTCAAATGTGTACGCGCAAACCTCGCCAACCGACGAATCTGAAGAACAACAAGTCAAGGCTGATGAACGTATTGCGGTTGTCGGAACGCGTTCAGCGCCTAGGTCCGTTGGCGAGTCAGCGGTGCCACTGGATATCATCGGTGCTGACGAACTTCTTGATCAGGGCTCAACTGACTTGATGAATATGATGAGCACGGTCGTGCCGTCATTTAATGTCAACGACCAACCTATCAATGACGCATCGACACTGGTTCGCCCGGCAAACTTGCGGGGCTTGGCCTCGGATCACACCTTAGTGCTTTGGAATGGTAAACGCCGTCATCGTAGTGCGGTCATTACCTTCCTGGGTGGTGGACTATCCGACGGTGCACAAGGGCCTGATATTTCAACGCTACCTGCTATTGCGTTGAAGCAGGTTGAAGTATTACGTGATGGTGCGGCGGCGCAGTATGGCTCTGATGCCATAGCCGGGGTTAT
This sequence comes from Pseudidiomarina xizangensis, assembly GCF_052541995.1. NCBI lineage: Bacteria > Pseudomonadati > Pseudomonadota > Gammaproteobacteria > Alteromonadales > Idiomarinaceae > Pseudidiomarina > Pseudidiomarina xizangensis. The sequence continues at coordinate 1,239,590 of NZ_JBOBQA010000001.1, read as the reverse complement.
CAACTTTGTCTTAAAAGATGCATCAGAAGGTGGTGCTGCAGAGGCGCGTTATGGAACCACCGCGGAAGGTGATGGGGATATGTTCCAAGTTGGCGCCAATATTGGTATGCCACTTTCAGAAAAAGGCTTTGCCAATTTTAGCATGGAATACAAAACTGCTGACCCCACCAGCCGCAGTGTACAGCGTGATGACGCCGCAGCGCTGATTAGCGCAGGCAATAGCTTTGTCGAAGACCCCGCGCAAATTTGGGGTACTCCGGAAATTAAATATGACCTTAAATTCCTCGGTAATTTTGGTGTCGATTTAGGTAACCAAAACGAAGCCTATCTTTATGCAAATTATGCCGAGCGGGAAATCGAAGGTGGTTTCTATTATCGGAACCCACACACGCGTGGCGGCGTTTATGATGGCGGCACCGATGGCGATGGAAATCACTTATTACTTGTTGGTGATCTTGACGGCGTCGGTACTGGTATTGATTGCCCACAAGTACGGATTGGCGATAATGTGCTCGAAAGCCCGAACTATCAACTTATTGCAGATAATTCCACAGCCGTCGGCGCGAATTGTTTTGCGTTTAATGAAATGAATCCGGGTGGGTTCACACCGCGCTTCGGCGGTATTGTCACTGACGCAGCATTTGTTGCCGGAACACGTGGTTATTGGCCGGATGACTGGGCCTATGATGTGAGTATTGGGGTTGGCTATTCGCGTATCGAATACCTTATCAGTAATACGGTGAATCCAAGTTTAGGTCCAGATACTCCGACGAGTTTTGAGCCTGGAGCAGCCAGTCAGTTGGAGAAAAATTTCAATTTTGATGTTAGTAAACCCATAGATCTAGATGGTTTTTACGATCCGATCAATTTTGCAGCGGGTATCGAATACCGCCGCGAAACCTTTAAACAAGAAATCGGCGACCCAGCTTCGTTTGCGGTCGGTCCGTTAGCCTTTGACCCTGCTACAGGAACCTCGCAAGGGTTTGGTATCGGTTCCAATGGTTTCCCTGGAATCAAACCTGAAGCTGCCGGTGAATGGAGTCGCGGTAACTGGGCGTTGTATATGGATGCGGAAACTCACCTGAGTATGGATTTCATGGTTGGCGTTGCGGTTCGTTATGAGGACTTTACCGATTTTGGTGAAACCCTGAACGGTAAGCTTTCAGCACGCTGGCAAATGAGCGATTACTGGGCGCTGCGCGGTGCTGTCAGTACTGGCTTTAAGGCACCGACGGTCGGTCAAAGTAATGTCGTTAACGTGACCACAGCCTTCGTGGGTAATGAGTTACAAGATCAAGCCCTGTTGCCACCAACAAATCCGATTGCAGCGTTAAAAGGTGGTCAACCGTTGGAGCCTGAGAAATCCACTTCTTATAGTTTGGGTTTAGTCGGTGAATTCGACAATGGTTTGTACTTAACTATTGATTATTTCAATGTCGAAGTAAGCGATCGACTAAGTCGGACTTCCGCGATTCCGCTGACTCCAGCTGACATTCAAGCCTTATTGGAATTAGGAATTCGTGACGCAACGTCTTACAGTAGTGTGGTGTATTTTGCTAATGACTTTCAAACTACAACTCAGGGCATTGATGTTGTCGCCAATTACGGCCATGACCTGTGGCAAGGTGACATGAAGTATTCACTGGCGTACAACTGGACGGATACCACAGTGGATGAATTTAACCCGGCATTCCTGAACCTTGCCAAGGTGCAAATGTTAGAAGACAACCTGCCAGCGCACCGAGCTACAGTAACCTTTGATTGGGAAAAGGATGCTATTGATACGTTAGTTCGGATCAACTACTTCGGCGAGTACTATGAGGACCATGTTGATGCTGGTGGTGGCTTGGATATCTTTGCGGGTGCAGAAACCACTGTTGATTTTGAAGTTGGTTACAGCTTCAACGAAGGTTGGAAGCTTGCCGGCGGTGCTAAAAATCTGTTTGATGAACGTCCTGATATCAATCCATATTCCGGCTTAGTAGGTTCAAAATACCCACCAACATCGCCAATGGGCGTGAACGGCGGATTTTATTACGCACGGATACAATACCTGTTTTAACAAAAGAACTTGATATTTCGGCAAGGGCGGGGTCGACCCCGCCCTTTTTTCTTTGTAAAATCTTTACTTCAAACCATAGCTAGCGTTGCAGAATGAAGTTATCTGAAATTAATGCGTTAATGGCCGCCGACATGAACGGTGTTAACCAACTGATCGGGGCTGAACTACAATCAGATGTTGCCCTAATTAATCAGCTTGGCCTGTACATTGTTAACAGTGGCGGCAAGCGTTTGCGACCCTTGCTCGCAGTGACCGCAGCGCGTGCCGTTGGCTATCGGGGCCAGGGGCATTTGACACTCGCCACCATCATCGAATTCATTCACACCGCGACCTTACTCCACGATGACGTGGTCGATGCATCGGAATTACGGCGTGGGCAGGAAACTGCCAATGCTGTATTCGGCAACGAAGCTAGCGTATTGGTAGGAGACTTTCTTTACACTCGTGCCTTTCAGTTGATGGTGACGCTGGATTCGATGAAAGTGATGAAGATTTTAGCTGATGCCACAAATATTATTTCTGAAGGCGAAGTGTTACAGCTAATGAACTGCAACGACCCGGACACCACCGAAGAAAGTTATTTCGGTGTGATTTACGGCAAAACCGGCAAGCTGTTCGAGGCAGCCACTCAGTTAGGAGCTGTGCTGGCTGAGCAGTCACTGGAGATGGAAGATACCTTAGCAGCTTATGGTCGTCATCTCGGCACCGCCTTCCAGTTGGTCGATGATCTACTTGATTACACCGCCGACAGTGAGGTTATGGGCAAGCAAGCGGGTGATGATTTGGCCGAAGGTAAACCGACTTTACCGTTGTTGTACGCGATGTGGCACGGCAATGAGCAAGAAGCTAGCTTGATTCGCAAGACGATAGAGCAGGGCGATGGGCGCCAACATTTACAAACGATTTTGCAAGCGATGCAACGCACCGGTGCTTTAGATTACACCCGCGATCGCGCCTTGGTTGAGGCTAAGCTAGCCCAACAGCAGCTGGCGACGCTGCCGCCATCTAAACACCGTGACGCTTTGCATGCACTCGCCGACATCGCTGTCGATCGCTTGGCCTAAAAGCAAACAGCAAACATCGCTTTTTACTCTTTACTCAGGCGGGGAGTTTATATATAATTCGCGCCCTGATTTAAATCTAACGTGCCCATAAGGGTGAATCGGAGAAAACTATGTACGCAGTATTCCAAAGTGGCGGTAAGCAGCACCGTGTGACTGAAGGCCAAATCGTCCGCCTGGAAAAGCTGGAAGCAGCCACCGGTGAAGTGGTTGAGTTCGACGAGGTATTAATGATGTCGAACGGCGATGACGTGAAAATCGGCGCGCCTTTTGTTTCTGGTGGATCCGTAAAAGCGGAAGTCGTCAACCATGGTCGTGCTGACAAAGTGAACATTATTAAGTTCCGCCGTCGTAAGCACCACATGAAACATCAAGGTCATCGTCAGTGGTTCACTGAAGTGAAGATCACTGGTTTTAACGGTTAATTAAGGAGTAACGACACATGGCACACAAAAAAGCTGGTGGTTCAACCAAGAACGGTCGTGACTCAGAGAGTAAACGTCTGGGTGTAAAACGCTTCGGTGGTGAGTCAGTTTTAGCTGGTAGCATCATCGTTCGTCAACGTGGTACTCGATTCCACGCTGGTGATAATGTCGGTATTGGTCGCGACCACACTTTATTCGCGCTTAGCGACGGTAAAGTTTCTTTTGCGGAGAAAGGTCCTAAAAACCGCAAATTCGTTAGCATCGTTACTGACTAATTCAGGCGAGTTAACGCAAAACATAGAAACCCCGTCCTGTGTGGCGGGGTTTTTTTATAGTGGCAGGTAAAAAGTATGAAGTTTGTAGATGAAGCTGACATTCGAGTTGAAGCGGGCGACGGCGGTAACGGCGTAGTAAGTTTTCGACGCGAAAAATATATCCCCAAAGGTGGCCCCGACGGTGGTGACGGTGGCGATGGCGGCGATGTTTATCTAGAAGCCGACGAAAACCTGAACACACTTATCGATTACCGCTTCGAGCGCATCCACCGTGCGCAACGCGGACAAAATGGTATGGGTAAAAACTGTACCGGTAAACGCGGCGAAGACATCGTCTTGAAAGTACCTGTCGGTACCCGTGCCACAGATGAAGAAACCGGCGAAGTGTTGAGTGACTTAACTCGCCACGGCATGTGCCGGATGGTTGCCAAAGGTGGATTTCATGGCCTTGGTAACGCGCGCTTTAAAAGCAGTACGAACCGTGCGCCACGGCAGAAAACCATGGGCACGCCAGGTGAGATCCGTAGTCTCAAACTAGAATTGATGTTGCTTGCCGACGTCGGCCTGTTAGGCATGCCAAATGCTGGGAAGTCGACGTTCATTCGTTCGGTGTCCGCTGCGAAACCGAAAGTCGCCGACTATCCGTTTACTACCTTGGTTCCTAACCTCGGTGTAGTGCGCCCGGTGCATCATGCCAGCTTTGTGATAGCCGATATTCCCGGGCTAATTGAGGGTGCTGCTGAAGGGGCAGGCTTAGGTATTCAGTTTCTGAAACACCTCGAGCGCTGCGGGCTATTGTTGCATCTTGTCGATTTAGCACCTTATGATGGTACTGATCCAGCAACACAAGCAATGACCATTGTCAGTGAGCTGGAAAAATACAGTCCGAAACTCGCGTCTAAACCACGTTGGTTGGTGGTCAACAAGGTTGACCTGCTGACTGACGAAGAAGTTGAAGAGCGTATTGCCGAACTGACTGAAGCACTGGAATGGGAAGGTCCGGTGTATCAGATTTCCGCGCTAAGCGGCAAAGGTACCGAGCAGCTCTGTAAAGAAATCATGAGCTACCTGGAACAATTACCTAAAGCGTCAGCGGAAGAGCAAGCGCAAGCCGCAACCGAGTTTAAATGGGACAACTATCATCAAGAGCAGCTGGAAGCTTATGATGAAGACGATGATGATGACGACGACGACGACGACGATTACGACGTCGAAGTGGTTTATCAGAAGTAAAAAAACGTTAATTGCTGTTTGATGTTAGTTTTAAACCAACAGCGAATAGCGAACAGCGAAGAACGCTCTGGGGTTTTTTATGCGGATTGCTTTGATTGCGGCGATGGCTCGTGACCGAGTTATTGGTAACCATGGTGACATGCCGTGGCACCTGCCAGCCGAACTTGAACACTTTAAACGCGTCACTATGGGTAAGCCTGTAGCGATGGGACGCAGCACTTTCGAATCCATTGGTCGGCCGTTACCGGGTCGAACCAATATCGTTTTAAGCCGTAAGTATCAACAGCCTCACACCGATGAGCAAGGCGTCATTTGGGTGAGCGACACTGAGCAAGCTGTTGCGGCAGCGGGCGAATCTGACGAGCTGATGGTAATTGGCGGTGGGCAGGTTTACCAAGAGTTTCTACCCCATGCCGGGCGTTTATATTTGACGCAGATTGATGTTGCGGTTGAAGGTGACACCTGGTTTCCCGATTTCCAGGCGCTGGCTGACTGGGAATTAAAAGAACAAGTCGAGCATCCCGCTGATGCTAACAACCCGCATGCCTTCACCACTCAAGTGTTTGAGCGCGTAAATAAATTGTAATTAAGGTTTAATTTCTTAACAATTTATTCCGTTGTAAGCCCTGAATTAGCAGGGTAGGATAAATCGCAGTGAGATTAATTGGGGTTTTTCGATGTTGAAAACGGTTACATCATGGCTTACTGCGACGATCGCAGCTACTGTCTTGATTCCGCTCATGCAACCGGTCGCCGCGCAGTCGTACTTTGAGTCAGAAGAAGTCGCATTGATCTTCTGTTCTTATGTGCGTGACAACGATACGGTGCGCCTGCAGCGTAAACTCCGCGATCTACGTATTCGCCTTCGCGATGTTTACTCCCATATCCGCTGTAATAACGCCACATTGATTCAGTTCGCAGTGAAAAGTAACGCCAATGACATTGGTAGTTTTATTGCCCGCAGCGTAAGCGCCGACGATATTCAGGCAACCGGCGATTATAAATGGCTACACGAACATGACCTTATGCAAACGCCTATAGGGCAAATCCTAGCGCGGCGTTTTGAGCAATAGCTCTGGTATGCCACATTTCTTTACAGTTTTCCCTCTTTCAGAAGTACCCTCGAACGTTTAGACTGACTGCATTCGTTACAAATGGATAACATTGCATGAAAACCTTCATTGCACCTATTTTTTTGGCTCTTGGGCTTACGACTTTCGTGGTGCAGGCGCAAGATCAACTGACAGCTGATGTCGCGCCACAAGTTGAGCTAGAACAGTGTTATTTAAAAGGTATCGCTGAGCAGCTGCGTTGCGGTACGTTGCAGGTTCCAGAAAACTATGCTGAACCCGACGGTAAAACCATTAGTATTAATTTCGCGGTGCTACCTGCGGTGCGAGAAAGTAAGCAAAATGATCCATTATTGATTCTGGCCGGTGGACCAGGACAAGCAGCCACCGAGCTGGCGAATATGATTGAGCAAGCTTTCCAAAGCGTTCGCCAGCAACGTGATATTTTGTTAATTGATCAGCGTGGCACGGGTAAGTCACATCCGCTCAGTTGCTCCATGAGTCATGTTGAAGAGCTAGTGAAAACCGATGAAGCCATCGATCTAGCCGAGGTGGCCGCGCAATGTTTAGCTAAATTCGAAGACACGGATCTCACGCAATATCATAGCGTAAATGCCATTCGTGATTTTGAAGCTGTTCGTGCAGCGCTGGGTTACCAGCAAGTTAATCTTTACGGCGGTTCTTACGGTTCCCGCGCGGGTTTGATTTACATGCGTGAAGCGCCTGAATCAGTACGCTCGGCGGTGCTCGATGCGGTGGCGCCAGTGCAAGTGGTAGTAGGTCCATTCGGCCGCCATGGCGCTGAATCCTTTGCGCGATTGGTGCAGCGCTGTGCCGCATCGCAGGTGTGTAACAGCACTTTCCCCGGCTTAGGTGCGACCTACACTGAATTAATGGCGCAACTGGAAGCAAATCCGGTGCCATTGACTGTCCGTGATCCGCTTACCAATGAACCCATCGAGATTCTAGTCACGGCGGGTCGTTTTAGTTCTGTTATGCGAGTAGGCCTCTACCATCCAACTACGCGACAAATGTTGCCGTATGTTATCGAGCGCACCGCTAACGGCGATTACACTCCGTTAACAGGCTTATTTGGTAGTACCATGGCGCAATCCGAGCTTTATATGGGGCTGACCCTCAGCGTACTGTGCAGCGAGGACTTATCGCGTGTAACCCCAGAGCTGCTGGCTGCAGATGGTGACAACACTTTCATTGGTAGCCGCACCGGTGATGCTTTTATTGATATGTGCTCGGTCTGGCCGCAACAACAGCGCCCAGATGCATGGTTTGAACCGGTAAATAGCGCGATTCCAACCTTGTTGCTGTCGGGCGATCTTGACCCGGTTACACCTCCCGCATGGGGAGATATGGCAGCTGAGACGCTAAGCAATAGCCGGCATCTTATTGCGCCTCAGGGCGCACACACGATAGTCGGACATACCTGTGCAAACAAACTGGCTAGCCAGTTTATCAAAGATTTAGATCTGGAAGCATTGGATGCTAGCTGTCTCACTAAACAGCGTCCGCAACCTTTTATTCTTAATAGTAACGGTAAAGGATTATAAGAGAGCCACTATGATCGAAGTAAAATCATTACAAAAATCCTTCGGTAAAGTTACGGCTCTAAATGGTCTGACATTTAGTGCGCCGGAAGGACAAATTACCGGACTTTTGGGTCCCAATGGAGCTGGAAAAACCACCTGTTTGCGGACCATTTACGGATTATTGAAAGCGGACACTGGCGAAGCCTTAATTGATGGTATAGATGCCAATATTGACCCGCTTGCGGTACGCCGCAAAATAGGCATCTTTCCCGATAAATTTGGTCTCTACGAGCGTTTGACTGCGCGGGAACAAATCGCTTATTTTGCCACTTTGCATGGTCTCGACGGCGAGCCTGGAGCTGCAGCTGTCGAAAACGTGATTTGTCGACTTGAAATGGACGCTATTGCCGATCGACGGGCGACGGGCTTCTCGCAAGGACAACGGATGAAAGTTGCGTTAGCTCAGGCCATAGTGCATCGGCCAAAGCATCTTATTCTCGATGAGCCAAGTCGCGGGTTGGACGTTATGAGCACGCGAATTTTACGGGACTTATTGCGTGAGTTACGTGACCAGGGCACCAGTATTTTATTTTCAAGTCACGTGATGCAGGAAGTCGCTGCATTATGTGACCAAGTGGTGGTGGTTGCAGCCGGCAAGGTCGCAGCGCAAGGTACACCTACGGAGCTATGTGAGCAAACTGGCGAAGATGCATTAGAAGAAGCATTCGTTAAGATCATTGGCACCGACGAGGGTATTGCAGCATGAAATCACCAATAACTATTGTTATGCGTAAGGAATTGAAAGACGCTTTACGCGATAAGCGCTCGGTAATGGCCGCAATGTCTTACGCATTTTTTGGGCCGTTATTGATGGCAGTGGCCTTTTATGTGCTCATTAGCCAACTTACCGACACCAGCGATGTAAAGATTGATATCGAAGGTGCTGAGCATGCCCCAGCATTTGTCGCTCACCTGGAGCGTCGTGGTATTGCTGAGCGAGATGAACCCTGGCCGGCGGGACAGCAACCAATCACCTTGACGATTGCTCCTGACTGGGAAGATGCGATAGCTAACGCGCAACCCGCAAAAGTAACGTTGACGGCAGATTTCTCGTCGCAGAAGCAACGTACTGACATTCGCCGGGTTGAAAGTGCAGTAGAGAACTACACTGCACAGCTTAGCTATATTCGATTGCAAATGCGCGGTATCGATCCACGAATTACTCAAGGTGTTGATTTGGTCAAACACGACACTGCAACTAAAGGTTCAAAAGCTGCCATTTTGCTCGGAAGTGTGCTGATCTTTATTTTACTGTCAGTGTTCTTCTCTGGCATGAATGTGGCCATCGATATCAGCGCCGGTGAGCGTGAGCGTAATTCATTGGAGTTGCTGCTGTCGCAACCGCTGACCACTAATCAATTGGTGTGGGGTAAAGCACTGGCAGCATCAGCTTTTGCGATGTTTGGTGGGTTTTTAAGTGCGATACTTATTCCGTTTATTTTCAAACTATTACCGTTACATGAAATTGGAATTAGCATCGCTTTAGCCTGGCCTATGATTCTACTCATTGTTGCCTTGCTGGTGCCCTTGGCGTTACTTGCAACCGCATTACAGCTTTTTGTCTCGTTCCGCGCGAAAAGCTTCAAAGAAGCGCAAACTTACATTTCGTTGCTGCTTATGGCACCCATGTTAGTGGTGTTTGGGGTCGAGTTTGCACGGGTAAAGAACCAATTGTTGTATTATTTGCCACTAACCGGGCAGCATCAAGCATTGCTCGATATCATTAAGGGTGAGTCTTTACAATGGGGAGCGATGGCGGTAAGTGCCGTTGCAACTGTGCTGGTTTCAATGCTGTTGCTGCGCCTGATTAGCCGCATGCTAAGTAGTGAAAAAGTGGTGTTCGGTCTTTAAGCCAAGCTATTACAAGCTGCGCCATCGAGCCAGCTGGTAAAAGGCCCATTGGCCGAGGCGACGAAAGTGGGGAAGAGGAAACCTGGGTAACGGCGATTGATAAAACGGAAGTGGTGGTAACTCTTCTCCCATCGCCAGTTCTGCCAGTCGTTGCCCAGCAATTTGAGTGAAGGTCACACCAGCACCGCAATACCCCATACTGGTGTAGACCCCTTCAGCCGGGCTATAAATTCTCGGATAATCGTCAAGCGCCACACTGACCCAACCACTCCAGTAGTACTCCGCAGGCTCACTGGTTAAGCGCCGCAAGGCAGGGAAACTGCCGCGTAATGCTTGCAGTAAGTGATTCGCGTAGCGCGGATGTTGTGCATCTTTGCCGTGAATTGCGCCGCGACCACCGAATAACAATCGGCCATCGGGTAACAAGCGGTAGTAGTATTTTAAGGTACGTGTATCCATCACCAGCTCGGTACTTGAAATTCCAATTGCCTGGCGTTCGTCAGCAGTTAACGGACGGGTGACAATCACACTGGAGAGTACCGGAAGCGAACGGCCGTGAATACTAGGGTGTAAATGATTCGGCGTATAACCGTTGCTGGCAATTACGATCTTAGGCGCACAAATACGACCTTTGCCTGTGTGCAGACGATGTAATCCACCCACTTGGTCCCAGTTCTTTACGGGCGCATTTTCAACCAAGGTCACACCGGCCTTACTCGCTTGGCGTGCGATACTGGCAGTCAGTAGCACGGGGTTCAATCCGAAACTTTGCGGGTAATGGATGGCAGCATGAGCTTGTGGGCTATGAATACGTGCCTGGGTAGCTTCCGCATCAAGCCAGCGCGTGTCGGGCTGGTATCGCTTTAGCGTTTGATAGGTACTGCGCAGTGCTGCTACGGCACCAGGTTGATGTGCGATTTTTAGGTAACCACCGCGTTGCACTTGTAATTGTTGCGGGCAGTGTTGCAGATGCTGTTCCAGTCGCTCGAAGGCGCGCTGATACTCCGCTTGAATTGCTCGTGTAACCTCTTCGCCAACATGTTTTTGCCATTCAGCGTAGCCGCGACGACCGGTACCAGGCATGGCAAAGCCGGCATTACGAGTGGAACAGCCCCACCCTATTTGGTTTGCCTCGACCACCACGACCTGTTGCTTAAAACGCTGTGCCAGTTCGAGAGCGGTATTGAGTCCGGTATACCCGGCGCCAATCACAACACAGTCGGCGTGTTCTGGCAGAATCGCTGACGGGGTGGGTAAATTGGACTGTGTGGTCGCCTGCCAATAACTACGAGCGTGCGGTTGCGCAGGGCCAGGGCAATGATCAACAAGCGGGTCGTACATAAGTTCGGATCAGTTCAGTTAGCGATCGAAGCGTAGTACCATTTCTCCGGCCGTGCAATGGCAAACACCATCGCACACGGGGCAGTGGTAACCACCATGGATCGAGAGTTCATACCAGCGGCCAGGATGTTGTTGGATCATCTCACCACCGCAGCGCGTAAAATAAGAGTATGCACTATTATTTGGACTTTGCATCCAAATGTGAGCCAGACCAGCTTTACAGCCAAGTTGTTGCGCTGCTGCGGTCGAGCGCTCCAGTAAACCTCGACCGATGCCAAGACCCCGGCTAATTTCAGCGACCGCGGAACATTTAAAATAGCACATTTGTGCTTTAGGTACCGGCCAGGCGTCCGGCGTGCAATAGTCATCGATACCCCATTCGCCGGGTGCGAAGGTCAGGCGAATACCAGCCAGTTCACCGTCGACAAATGCCAGCCAATTGAGATTTACGCCATCCTTTTGACCACGTTGCACGTAGTCCGCCAAACTCTCTTCGGTTAGATAGTTTTCACCATGAACCCGATTACCTAATTCAATAACGGCCGCGTGATCGGCGGCCGTTAGTTCGCGGTAGGTGACTACCGGTTGTTTTTGCGTCATAGGTGACACCATTAGTAGCGGTATTCGTCGGTTTTGTATGGGCCATCGACGTCTACATGAATGTAATCAGCTTGCTGCTGCGTCAGTTTAGTCATAACAGCACCGAAGCCTTGCACCATGTAACGCGCAACTTCTTCATCAAGTTGTTTCGGCAGCACTTCGACGCGTAGCTTGTCAGTTTTTTCTGATGCTGACAAGTCAGCAAACTTCTCCGCAAACAAATGTAGCTGCGCGAGTACTTGGTTTGCGAATGAACCATCCATGATACGACTTGGATGTCCAGTTGCGTTACCAAGGTTCACCAATCGGCCCTCAGATAGTAAAAGCAAGTAGTCGTTCTCATCATCGCTGCGATGAATCATGTGTACTTGCGGCTTCACTTCGTCCCAACGCCAGTTTTTACGCATAAAGGCGGTGTCGATTTCATTATCGAAGTGACCGATATTACACACTACTGCAGTAGCTTTAAGCGCTGTCAGCATGTGTTGATCGCAGACGTTGACGTTACCCGTGGTGGTGACGATCAGGTCGATGGTTTGCAGCAGACCTTTATTAATGCCGCCGGCTTCACCGGTGTTTACGCCGTTAAGATAGGGCGATACCACTTCGTAACCGTCCATGCAGGCCTGCATCGCACAGATCGGGTCAATTTCGGCAATACGTACAATCATACCTTCCTGACGCAAACTTGCTGCCGAACCTTTACCGACATCACCATAACCAATGACCAAGGCTTTCTTGCCTGACAAGAGGTGGTCAGTGGCGCGCTTAATCGCATCGTTTAATGAGTGACGACAACCGTATTTATTGTCGTTTTTCGACTTAGTTACTGAGTCATTGACGTTAATCGCAGGCACTTTCAAAGTACCGTGCTTCAGCATTTCCAGCAGGCGATGCACACCGGTTGTGGTCTCTTCAGTAATGCCGTGTACCTTATCCAGCATTTGTGGGTACTTATCGTGAATTAACAAGGTTAAGTCACCGCCATCATCAAGAATCATGTTGGCATCCCACAAATCACCGTCTTTATGACAGGTTTGTTCCAGACACCACTCGTATTCTTCTTCGGTTTCACCTTTCCAGGCAAATACCGGCACACCGGCAGCGGCCATCGCTGCTGCAGCGTGGTCCTGGGTTGAGAATATATTGCACGATGACCAGCGCACTTCGGCACCCAGTTCAAGTAAGGTCTCAATCAGTACCGCCGTCTGAATGGTCATGTGAATACAACCAATGATGCGGGCGCCTTGTAGCGGCTTTTGGTCTGCATATTTGCGGCGAATAGTCATCAATGCCGGCATTTCTGATTCGGCAATGGAAATTTCTTTACGGCCCCAATCGGCCAGGCTGATATCTGCAACTTTGTAATCTGTCATAAAAACCTCAATGCGTTATTCGCTGTTCGTTGTTGGTTTAAACAAACAGCCAACAGCGAACATCGTAATTGTAGTTAATTGAATTCAGGTTCGTGCTGTAGTTTGATCAGCAACTGCTGCTGCTGATCAAGACTCAAGCGGGGACCAAAACTTGCTACCACAGCCGCCGCTGCATGGCTTGCCAACAAACCACAGGCAGCCAATGAATAGCCGCGTATCAAGCCAAACATCATAGCGCCAGCGAACATGTCACCAGCACCGTTGGTATCAATGGCTTCGACGGGTATCCCTGGCACTGCTACTTGGCGGCTACCGTCGCCGACTAATGCGCCGTCTTTACCTAAAGTGATGGCAACTAGCTTGGCATGGCGTTGCAACTGTTGCAATGCCGCTTGTACGTCGTCGGTGCCCGTTAAGATCCGTGCTTCTTCCTGATTACAAAACATGACATCGACGCCACCAGTAAGAATTTCATCGAGACCTTCGCGGAAGTATTTCACCATGGCTGGATCCGAGCACGTCATGGCGATCTTGGTATTATTGGCACGAGCGATTTGTTTGGCGCGGGCAATTGCTTGCCGCGCCACCGGAGACGTTACCAAATAACCTTCAATGTAAAGGTAGTCAGCGCGCGCGATGGCGTCTTCATCGAGTTCGGCGGCACTTAAGTCGGCGGTGATACCAAGGTAAGTACGCATGGTACGCTCGGCATCAGGGGTGACCATAACCAGACAACGGCCGGTTTTACCCTGGTGCTTTTGGTTACCGGTGTTAGTGGTAATGCCGACGCGTTGCATGTCGTCGCAGTAAAACTGGCCGGCCTGGTCGTCAGCAACTTTACAGCAATAAAATGCTTTGCCGCCGAATTGGCTGAAGCCAACCAGTGAGTTGGCAGCTGAACCGCCGCCAGACTGCTTCTTGAGCTCGCCGCGTTTGGTAAGTTCGGCGATTAACCGTTCCTGTTCAGCATCTTCGATCAAGGTCATCATGCCTTTCTCGATTTTGTGCTGCTGTAAAAATTGGTCCGTGACTTCAAACTCTTGGTCGACCAGCGCGTTGCCGATGCCGACAATATCAATTGAATCCATGCGATACTCTGGTAGTAGTTTCTAAAACAAAAAAATCCGGCCGCTAAGTATACAGCAGCCGGATCTTGAGGTCGATTAATTAGGCCTGAAAGCCGCCCGGAATACCTTTAGTGGTGATACTGACTGCATCATGGGCATGCAATGATTCATAATGATTGACCCGCACCCAGAAGTCTGAGAATGCCGTCTGTTGATTCAGTGCATGCTGCAGGCGCCGTGCAGCGTCTTCACAGAACATGAGGTTCTGACCGTTCAAGCGCGCAAATTCTTGTTCATCTTCACGTTTTACCGCTGCTTGCACTGGGGTCTGTAAGGCATCTTCAATAGAGTCAATCAAGGCAATGATTGGCAACTCAGAAATTTGCTCACCCATGACTACTTTCACTTCAGCGATTGAGCGCTGACTGTGCGGCGTGGCGACGATACCTTGGGTGGTGCCTAACCAACGGTGGACCATTTCAGCATCAACATCGGCCTCAGTACCAAATTGATTAGCAAAGGCTTCTTGAATCAGTTGCCGCGCCAACGCAGCTGAGCATGGACAGGTTGACGAGTAGGGAACATCGACTGCAAGCTGCAAATAGAGTTTGCCATGGTCATAACGGCCAATCACGGTAACCGGATAAGCTTTCCAACCAGGTTTTTTACTGATCAACGCTTTACGACGTAGGTGATAATCAAAGCTAAATTTAACATAAGCTTGATCTGATAAGCCTTCGTGACTATCAATAAAGTCATGCAACAATTTACTGAGTGATTGGTGTGACAACACGTTATTGTTGGATAGATCCTCCAACAATAAATAGAGTCGTGACATGTGGATGCCTTTTGCTTCTGGATCTTTCAGGTTCACAAAAGCATCGACCAGCGCGCTTACTGGACGCTCTGGTTCATTGGCTGCGCCAACAACCAATGGCATCTCGATATTACTCATGCCGACCCAATCAAGTGCGCCTTCGGTTTGCGCTTTGGTTTGATTGGCGATATCTGGCATCATTGTCGGTGTAGCTGTTGGCATGCGAATACGGCTCCAAACATTGCAGTTAGTACATATAGTACAGATGTTCCCAAAAATGGGGCGATAGTATACAAGATTTAACCTGTTTACGGTAGTTTGCCATAACGGGTTCAATTTCGAAGGAAACTTTTTCGATTGCCGCTATCGATTTGGCACAAGGAAAGCAGGTTATGCTAGACAAAGAGCTACTGGAACAGTACGCGGAGCTTATGGGCAATGACGGGGTGCAGGATATGTACGCGACCTTTGCGGATAATATTGGCGGTTACCTAAACCATTTAGAGTGGTTATTGAAACAACGCGAGGAAAAAGAGTTCCGCAATCAGGCGCATCGCATTAAAGGAGCTTGTCGTTCAGTTGGTTTACGGCAGCTAGCAGAACGAATGGAACGTCTTGAACGCGATCCTTGGCAATGGGAAGAAGCAGTTGATGAGGTGGTGCAATGGAAGGCTGAGCGTCCTATGCACCAACATCAAATCGAGGCTTGGTTAAACGCTCGGCGAATTGAGTGAAGGTTGGTCAAGGTGTCGAACATTGACATCACCGACAAAACGGTAACCTTCGCCATGAATCGTAGTAATCAGATTAGGTGATTGACTGTCTGCTTCAAAATGACGACGAATGCGGCGGATAGCGACATCTACAGTACGATCATTTGGGCGTAACTCGCGGTCGAGCATTTTCTTGACCAAGGTTTCGCGGTCAAGAATCTTGCCAGGATTGGTCAGGAATAACTCCATTGCGCGGTATTCGCTTTTCGGCAAACGAAACATTTTACCATCGGGCGAAAACAGACAACGACTGTCGCTTTCTAAGCGCCAGTTATTGAATTCATAAACAATGCTATCGTGACCGATGGCTTTTTGTTGACTCTTAATGGCTTCGATGCGGCGATAAAGATTGCGCACACGCATTAACAACTCTTTCGGGTTGTAAGGCTTGATAATGTAGTCGTCAGCACCGAGTTCCAGTGCGAGTAAACGGTCTTCTTCGGCATCTCGACCAGTTAAGAAGATTAACCCGACATTTTCGTTCTCACGAAAACTTTCGGCAAGTTCGATGCCGCTCTTACCCGGGAGATTGACATCCATGATAACCAGGTCGACTTGCTGACGGGCCATAATGCGTTGCATTTGCATGCCATCAGCAGCATCGTAGACGTCGTAGCCTTCCTGCTGAAATAAGCGTGTAAGGGTATTACGGGTGACGACTTCATCTTCTACGATTAGTAATCTAGCGCTCATATTGATTGATCCGTTCGTCGTTAACATATGTTGAAATCTGGTGTAGACCGCAAGTGTAGCACGAGATTCTAATAAGTGCGTAAAAATCCTGCAAGCCTTGTCAGTGGTTTATACGTTAAGCAGCAATATTTATAAGAAACTCGGTATAACGTCCTGCTTTTGACTCAACTTCGATGCTTCCATCTAAGGCTTGCGTTACTAAGTTGTAGACTAAGTGTAAGCCAAGTCCGGTTGAGCCTTGTCGACGTCGACTGGTAATGAAGGGGTCGAAGATGCGTCGACCGAGTTGCTCAGGGATACCGCTACCGTTGTCACGATAGCGAATTTGGACGCGTTGTTCGGTAATTCGTTCAACCTGAATGGTTATCTTCCCATGTACGCGTTCGAGAAAGCCGTGTATAGCGGAATTTTGTAGTAGTTGGGTGACAACATGCAAGAGCGGACCTGATCGACAATTGATGTGTAAGTCACGTGGACAGTCGATAGCAATCTCAATGGAAGCGAGTTCTGGGAAGCGATTCTGAGCCGATTTTACCGTTGACTCGCAAAAATCATAAATAGCGATATCTCGCGTCTCTTCAGCGAATTGGTCCATCGCCAGTTGGCGGAATTGGTTGATAAGATCAGCGGTACGCTCTATGTTGCGCTGGATCAGACCCAAATTATCGCCGCTGGCCTCCATAAAACGTTCGAAATCTTCTCGCGACATAGTGCTATTTTCAAATTTTTCCTGCATGAACTCTAGCTTGTCCTGCAGAATCGAAGTCGAGGTGATGACTAAACCTACTGGGGTATTAATCTCGTGGGCTACGCCAGCAATCAAATCACCGAGCGAAGACATTTTTTCACTTTCGATGAGCTGGCGCTGAAACTGATGAAGTTTCTCAAGCGTCGCCATCAGTTCTTCATTCGACTCACGTAATGCATTGGTGCGTTGCTGAACCTGTCGCTCGAGTTCAGTATTGAGATCATTCGCTTGCCGTTCGGCTTGTTGTTGTCGTTCAAGATGCTGTTCGACGCGGCCAAGCATAGTATTAAAGGCAATGCCGAGTTGTTGTAGTTCCAATAAATTTGATTCTGGCAATTGCATCGAGTAATCGCGATTGCGACTGATGCGCTGGATGATGCCGACCGCTTGGTCCAATTGCCGCATCAAACGGCTACGCACATGAATGGAAACAAGCCACGCAAAGAGGCCAGCTATCACAATAATGGCACTGGCAGTAAAAAATATTTTCCAGCTGTTGGAGATAATAGTAGCGCGGCTTATTCGCAAATAGACGAAACCAAGAACCTCATCGTCGATAGTCACCGGCTGCGCGACTTCAATATAAGTTGAGCGACTGCGAACTCCGCTAAACTCATCAAGTAATTCAGTACGCGCCGGAATGGGTGCTAAACCTTCACTGTTATAACTAGCAAAATAGCTTAAGCGGTAGCTGTCGGCTATTGAATCGCGTTCGTAGACATGCACATGCTGCAAGAATGGCGTTAGCTTAAAATAACTCAGATAATTACGTAGGCCCTCGGCGTCATCAAACAGCAGGTAGCGGCTGGTCGCCTCGGCGACCACTTTGGCGACATCTTGCGCGCGAAACTCGGCACTCTCGTTCATCTGCTTGACGTAAGTTAAGCTTAAAATAAGCGCTGTGAATGTACAGAGTAGCACGGCAGCACTCACCACCAGCCAAGTGATGCCCTGACGAATGGAGCCCGTGCGGATCATCTACGGCGTCCCCGTTTGGGAGCTCGTTGCACCTTATTGACTGCACGGTAGACGGCAAATTTATTATCTGTGGTAATACGGTCACAGTGTCCGAAACTTTCTTCAATGAGCTCCGGCCAGGCTAAAAAGCGATTGGCAACTAACCACAATTGGCCATTCGGCGTTAAATGTTCGCGGGCATTGCGCAGAAATTGTTGACCAATACTGTAATCCGTCGCTTGCCCGGTATGAAACGGTGGATGGCTAACAATAAAGTCGTATTTCGGTAAATCAGCGCCGAGGTGGTCCTCGGCTATAAGTTCACCCTGCAGGTGATTAAGCTCGAGTGTCGCCGCGCAGGCGGCCAGCGCCATCGCATTGACATCAAGATAAGTCATTTTCAAATCAGGCTGTTGCAGCTGTAGCGACACTCCGAGCACCCCGTTACCACAGGCGAAGTCAAGCACTGAGCCTTTCTTGAATGACGGTAGATGCGCTAATAGCATGGTACTTCCGAGGTCAATTTTCGGGTACGCAAACACCCCCGGATAGGTAACCACCTGAGCAGGGGCAGCCCCATCTTTTGGCGGTGTAAACACTTGCCGGAAGTCATCGAGTTGGCATGTTTCTGAAGTTGCGGTCAGCGTCGTGACAAGAAGTGTTGAATGGTTACCATTGGCAACTTTCTGAGCAGCGCTGTAGCCCTCACCGAGTTGTTTATGGATACTCTTGATGCCACTGCGATTATCGCCGACCAGCCAAACGGGGGCATCTTTCGGCAGACAAGTCGCGAGCTGCCGAAGTATATAGTCGGTCAGTTTCTTTTCTTTCGGTAACCAAATCAGTGCGGCATCAAACTGTCCTGCCGGGGGCGTGGTACCAAACTGATGCTCACTACCCAGCTGACTCCAACCGCGAAACCAACCTGCGTGTAGATGCCAGCCACCGGCGACGGAGAACTCATGACGCCACTCGTGATCCGGCGGGTTAACCACCAATAATGCTTGGCTATTGATGTGATCTGCCTGTCGAACGATAAGCTGTGAGGGAGAACTAAGTGATTTTAATGACTTCATTTATACGGGTTTACCATCGTAGGCTTCACTAAATACATCAACACTTGATGAGGCTTCACCAAACACGTCATCATCATATTGCGCCACATTAAATAAGGCTTCGCCTTCGTTGGCGACCGGAATATTGCTAATACCAATTACAATGCCGTTATAGGGACTGTGCAACGGATGCATAATATCACCGTGCGGATTTACCGTCTGTGCGATAACCTGGCCTTTTTGAATCGTTTCGCCTAGTTGTACTTGTGGCACGACTAGGCCGTCATGGTCATTGCGGATCCAGGCACTGCGATGCGCGACCACGGGCGTGACTTTCTTCCGTGTGCGGCGGCCTTTGAGCATCTTTAAGCGCTTCATGACGTTTTCCACACCAATAACACCAGATTTGATCGCAGCGTAATCGAAACGCAGTGCTTCTCCGGCTTCGTACAGGATCAATGGAATACCCAATTCTGTGGCCAGCGAACGGAGCGAGCCATCGCGCTCTTTCGAATGCAAAATCACCGGCGAGTTAAAAGCGTGAGCCATTTCTAGTGCCTCACTATTATCGGTGTCGACGCGGATTTGCGGCAGATTACTGCGGTGAATTGCGCCAGTATGCAAATCAATAATGTGCGTTGCACTTTGCACCAATGTTTCGTTGAAAAGGTAGGCGAGACGACTACCTAAAGCACCCCGTTCAGAGCCCGGGAAACAGCGGTTTAAATCGCGGCGGTCAGGCAAGTACCTTGATTGCTGAATAAACCCAAACACGTTTACCACTGGCACCACAATGAGTGTGCCGCTTAATTCGTCAGGGTCTGTTTGGCTGATCAAACGCCGGCAGATCTCAATACCGTTCAGTTCATCACCGTGTATAGCAGCGCAAACCAACAGCACGGGCCCCGGTTTTAGTCCATGAAATACTTCGGCATGGAGGTCCATCGGCGTATCGTTGTACAACCTCGCGGCAGGAATTTTAATGCTATGCCGTGAGCCTGGGGTGATTTTCTGCCCCGCAAGTTTAAACGAAACTGGTTTTTTCACCTTTAACCTTTTCCTTTGGTGCGCGTGCGATGCGCTTTAGCAGTGTTCTCGATAAAGCTAATGATCTGACTGGCCACATCTTTTTCAGTTGCCAATTCAATACCTTCCAGACCTGGTGAGGAGTTTACTTCCATCACCAGAGGACCATGGTTGGAACGCAGGATATCAACCCCGGCGACATTCAAGCCCATGGTTTTTGCTGCTTTTATCGCTGTCGCGCGCTCGGCAGGAGTCAATTTGACTAGTCGCGCTGAGCCACCACGATGAAGATTGGAGCGGAACTCGCCTGGCTTGGCTTGACGCTTCATGGCAGCGATAACTTTGTCGCCAATAACCAGACAGCGAATATCCGCACCACCGGCTTCTTTGATAAATTCTTGCACCATAATGTGCGATTTAAGTCCCATGAAAGCTTCAATAACACTTTCAGCGGCTTGGCGGGTTTCGGCAAGTACCACACCGATACCTTGGGTACCTTCCAGCAATTTGATCACCAGAGGTGCACCACCGACCATCTCAATGAGGTCAGGAACATCATGCGGCTGACTGGCAAAACCGGTAATCGGCAGGCCAATTCCTTTACGACTTAGCAGCTGTAACGATCGCAGCTTGTCACGGCTACGAGATATCGCGACGGACTCATTTAGCGGGTAGGTTCCGATCATCTCGAATTGGCGTAATACGGCGGTGCCGAAGAACGTAATCGACGCGCCAATGCGCGGAATGACCGCATCGTAAAAAGGTAAAACCTTACCCTTCATGTGAATCGAAGACTCACGTGCATTAATGTTCATGTAGCAGCGCAACGGGTCCAACACCTCTACGGTGTGACCGCGAGATTCAGCCGCTTCAATTAAACGACGCGTGGAGTAGAGTTTTGCATTTCGCGATAGAATCGCAATTTTCATGAGCTGACTCCTTCAGATTCAGGTTGCTGTTTACCTAACAGATAAGACGCGTCAGGGTTGACTAAAAAATGTCGGCGCATAGCCTGGCGACCGAGTAGCATGCGAAATTTCATGCTATCCCGATTGGTTAAGGTCAACTCGACAGCTTGCTCGAATTTGCCTACGACCAGCGTAGTTTTTATGACATAACGCAATTCGGTATGACCGCCGGAGTCGGTGACTTCGCGTTGGTCATGAATTTTTGTTTCACAACTATGTTCACGCATTGACCCCTGTTCAGGATGGATCCAAATGCGCAACCAGTTTTCGCCATTTCGGGCAAATGGTTCGAGTTTGAATGCATGGAGGCAGGACGTTCTAGCGCCGGTATCCACTTTCATTTTGATCGCATTAATGCCGAGCTCTGGGAGTGCTCCCCATTCGCGCCAGCCAAGTGTTTGCATGGACAATGATACTCCAATTATAAAGAGTTTATACTCTGCAAGAATATAGACGCTGCAGTGAAACAGCAAGCGTTACAGCTGGTCGACGTTGTGCCGATGGCTTTGCGCTTCGCGCAGCCACTGGCAAAATTCCGCTAAAGGACGATCGAGCGCACTGGCAGGAACATACAAGTCGTAACCAAGGAGATCGCGTAGTTGTTCACTGCGCACGGCGAATAACGCTTGCACCCCTCGATACACTTTCCCACTGGCGGTTTTATAACTGCTGGGAATGTCATAGTAAGGGGTGTAATCGTCGGCGTCTGGCAGCTCACGGCGTAATGCTGCAGCTAGCAAGTGTCGCTGTTCACTGACCAAATGAACGGCCAGCCGCGGCGAAATGGTATCGAGTATCGGTTCAATATCCTTTAAGCGGAAGCCAATATAAGGAAGCTCTTCTAACTCGGTACCACGGTGGGTACGCGGAATATCGAAACGGATCAGGTTGTCCCATTCAAAGTGCCAGTTACCACGCCGGTGTTCGTAACGTATTTCGCGCGGCGAAATTAGCAAGCTCACCGGCGGTTCAACCAGCTTAGCTATACCAAGCAGGAATAACGCAGCACTGGCAATATACATTAACCCCCAAGCGGCTTGAGGCAGTTCGAAACCGGCCAGGTAGAGGAATACATTGAGCGCAAACACCACGACTCCGAATACGCAAAAGGTAAGTGCGTCGCGTCGTGCACTGGGTTGAACGCTGAGTTGGTGGTTGGTCATGTTAATCCCGAAGTTGACTCATCATGTTTTGCTATTCGTTGCTATCTAAGTCGAACGTGCGTTGAATAATGGCCGAGGTAAAAGCCGTCTTTAGGTAGAAACCACGTGGCAAAGTCTGGATGATCTCACCTCCGGGGCCGACAGCATCGGTTAATACCCGACTATTTGCCGCCTTGGGGCGCAATTGCAAAACCTCGCCTTGATGCGCAGTAATCTGCTCGACACCACCCATAGCGATTTTATCCATGTGCTCCTGCCAATCGGCTTTAAGCTGAGTTTCCTCATTTGCATTGGGCTGCCATAAAAACGCAGTGCCTACGGTACGCTCCGCGAGAGGTACCTCTCGGCGGCCATCAATAGGTATCCACAACACACATTGTAACTTATTACGGACGTTGCTAGCTTCCCAGCTTAGTCCAGTAACATCAAGTAACGGCGTGGTACAAACAAAGGTCGTCTCGAGCGGTCGACCGCGCGCATCGAGTGGAATGGTTTTTAGTTCAACACCCAGTTCCGGGAAGTCTTGTAAAGCTTGTGAGCCGGCACTTGCGCCTAACGCGGCCTCTAATAATTGCCCAACCCAGCCTTTATGCCGCCGCAAATCCGCAGGAACCTGCATTGCCTGGGTGCGGGCAAGATCGGCGAAACTCTGCCCAGCAAGGGAACTGGCAGCGTTAAATAGGGTGCGTAAGTCGCTCATGAAGCTCCTTAATAGTGGACAGTACTTTCTTTCAGGCGTCGATTATGGAAAAATCGAAGACAGAAGTCGAATTTAAGAGGATGCCCGCGTGATAGACGCAGAAGGATTCCGCGCAAATGTTGGAATCATTATCTGTAATGATCAGGGACAAGTATTTTGGGCGCGTCGATTTGGGCAACATAGCTGGCAGTTTCCGCAAGGTGGGATTGATGATGGTGAAACGCCAGAACAGACCATGTATCGGGAATTGTGGGAAGAAGTCGGGCTAAAACCCGAACAAGTGGAGATCGTTTATACCAGTCGTCACTGGTTCCGTTACCGCTTGCCGAAACGTCTCGTTCGACGCGAACAACGTCCCACGTGTATTGGTCAAAAGCAGAAATGGTTTTTGCTGCGCTTAACCTGCAAAGAGCAAGATGTAAATGTTCTTTGTTCGTCGCATCCGGAGTTTGATGACTGGCGTTGGGTCAGTTATTGGTACCCGGTGCGGCAAGTCGTGTCGTTTAAAAAGGATGTTTATCGACGCGTAATGAAAGAGTTTGCGCCCATAGTGATGCCGACCAACACCCCCCAAGGGCGGCCTGGCGGGAAGCGCCAGCGCGGACCACGACGGAAACGCTAATATGCTGCGAGTATTGCAACGCATTGTTGAAGCTGTGAATCAGGCGCCAGACTTTGAGCTGGCGTTACAGACCATGGTGCGACAAGTCAAAGAAGCGTTGCATACGGATTCCTGCACGGTCTATCTCGCAGATCACGAGCAACAGCAATTCGCTCTGGCCGCGACCGATGGTTTAAAACTCAACTCCGAACACCCTATTCATGTACCTTTTGGCGAAGGTGTCATTTCCCTGGCCGCACAACGTGAAGAACCGCTTAATATCGCCAACGCAAGTCAACACCCTAAGTTTTTAACCCTTGATGAGGTGGATGAAACTCGCTACAACGCTATGCTGGCAGCGCCAGTAATCCATCGTCGCCGAGTACTTGGTGTGTTAGCGGTTCAACAAGAGCATGACCGCGCCTTTACGCGAGACGAAGAAGCCTTTGTGGTGACCTTAGCGGCGCAGCTGGCGGTAGTTATTGCTCATGCTGAAGCTAAAGGCTTTTTGCGCACCACGAAGCAGTCCCCCTGGCTGCAGACCATTAAAGGGCTTGCGGCCGCACCGGGCGTTGCCATCGGTCAAGCTTATGTGGTGAAACCACGCGCCCGGTTAAGTGAAGTTACGCCGAAGAAATCAGATAAGCCGGAACATGAGATTCGGCGTTTTCGGTCTGCAGTGGCTCATACCAGACAAGAATTGCTCGATTTAAGTGAAAGTATGAGAGGTCAAATCGCCGACGAAACCCTGGCGATTTTTGATGTGTATCATGCAATGTTGGACTCGACCAATTTGGGTCAGGAAGTCGAGCAGACGATTAACGATGGCTGGCGGGCGCAAACCGCATTGAAGATTGTGGTCGAGAACCTGGTCAATCAGTTTGAGAGCCTGGATGATGAGTACATTCGTGAACGCGCCAGCGACGTGCGCGATCTCGGGCAACGCATTTTATCGCACCTGAAAGACAAAACACGTGAGCAACTTGAACCACCAGCAGAGTGTATTTTGGTGGCGCACGAAGTGACCGCAACAATGTTGGCTGAACTGCCCAATACCGAGATTCTGGGTATGGTGTCAATCCGCGGTTCCGGCAATTCTCACGCTGCCATTATGGCGCGGAGTATGGGTATTCCGGCGGTACTTGGGGCTGATGATATCGAGCTGAATGAGCTTGATGGCGAGACCATGATTGTCGATGGTTACAATGGCGATGTGTTCGTTGATCCACCGCTGCAAGTCGAAAATGAATACCGTCAGTTAGCCGAGGAAGAATTTGAACTGCGCGAAAAAGTTGAGCAGGCGCGTGGTAAACCCGTTGAAACCTTAGACGGTGTTCGTCTGACATTACAACTTAATGTCGGTTTGAACACCGAACGCGATTGGCTGAAAGAGCTCGACATTCAAAGTGTCGGTCTGTATCGCTCGGAAATCCCGTTTATGATGCGTGAGCGGCTACCGACCGAAGATGAACAAGTCGAACTTTACACGCAAATTCTCGAGCAGTTTCGCGCTGGGACTGTGGTCATGCGGACACTCGATGTGGGTGGTGATAAACCCTTACCCTACTTACCGATGTCCGAGGAAAACCCCTTCCTCGGTTGGCGCGGGATCCGCTTAACACTCGATCACCCGGAAATTTTTCTGGTACAAATACGTGCCATGTTACGCGCTGCAGTAGGGCGTAATAATCTTCATATTCTGCTGCCGATGATCACCAGTGCCGACGAGGTCGATGAAGCTGCGCGGATGGTGAAACAGGCGTATCATGAAGTTGCAGAAGAATCGAATGGCCATGATCGCACGCAATTGATGCCACCGAAGCTAGGGGTAATGATTGAAGTTCCTGCCATGATCTATCATATGCATACCATTGTCGATAAAGTCGATTTTTTCTCTGTTGGTAGCAATGACTTAACTCAGTATATGTTGGCCGTGGATCGCAATAATCAGCGTGTGGCTAGTTTGTACGATGCGTTTCATCCGGCGGTATTACATGCCTTACAACAAATTGTCCGCCGTGCCAACGAACTGGATAAACCGGTGTCGGTGTGTGGCGAACTTGCAGGTGAGCCGGGCGGTGCATTGTTGTTGTTGGCCATGGGCTATAGAACCCTCAGTATGAACAGCTACAACATCGATCGAATTCGTTGGATTATCAGGCATATTACCGCCGCCGATCTGGATGCGATGCTGGAGCAAGCGTTAAAAGCGCGTTCACCCAAGGAGGTAAGGCAAATTGTGACCTTGACCCTGGAAGAAGCAGGGCTGGGCGGTTTTGTGCGTGCCGGCGGGTAAGTGTCGGAACAATTCTACTTGGTAAATTAAGGAGTCAGGGTGCTCATCACAGGCTGGTTATGGTGTTTAGCCGGAGGCGTGATTGCTGGCTTGTTGGCCGGTATGTTAGGTATTGGTGGCGGCCTGGTCATTGTTCCCTTACTGATTTACTTGTTGCCAGTGCTTGGGGTTCCACCTGAATTAGTGGTGCAAATGGCGGTGGCGACGAGTTTGGCCACCATTGTCATGACCACACTGAGTTCTGCCCGGTCACACTATCGTCATGGCCAAATCAGTTGGTTCTGGGTGCGTCGATTAATTCCGGGTCTTATGTTGGGCGCCATCTTCGGCGCGTGGCTGGCGACACAACTGAAACCCGAGTGGTTGCAACGTATTTTTTCTGCGGTACTGTTGATACTATCCATTCGAATGCTGGTACCCCAGCGTACGGGTGAGCCGGTAACGGATGTTTCGAAGCGCTTAATGGGCGTGATCAGTGCGTTCGTAGGAAGCTTATCCGCTTTGGTTGGAATTGGCGGCGGCTCGCTTACAGTTCCTCTTTTACAACGACTAAGGGTGCCGATTCGGCAGGCGATTGCGGTGTCTTCGGTGGGAAGTTTAAGTATCGGCATTAGTGCCGTATTGGCGTTTATTGTGTTGGGCCAACAGATGGAATCAAATGAAGGCCTACTGGGTTATGTACACGGCCCGGCATGGATGGCGATTTCCATTACCTCGGTACTTTGTGCGCCACTAGGAGCAGCTTTGACGCAGCGCATACCGGTCAAACGCCTGCAACAAGGCTTTGCGGCCTTTTTAGTGCTGGTATCTATCGAATTATTCATAGGATAAAACATGCAAACTGAGTTTATGATGCATCCGAGTATCGACCCGGTGATTTTCGGTATTGGGCCACTAGCTCTGCGTTGGTATGGTTTAATGTATCTGTTCGGGCTTGCCTTTGCCTATTTTTGGGGGAAGCGCCAATGCCAAATGCCACATTACGCAGTAATAGGATGGACCGAGAAACGTTTCAGTGATCTATTGTTTTGGGGCTTCATGGGAGTCATCTTAGGCGGTCGTATCGGCTACGTGTTGTTTTATCAGTTTGATTACTTTGCCGAGAATCCGCTGTATTTATTTGATATGGCAAACGGCGGAATGTCGTTTCATGGCGGCTTACTGGGTGTGGTCACAGTGTTGGCGATATTCTCGCGCAACACCAAAATTAACTTTCTGCAGGTTGGCGATTTCGTTGCACCGCTGGTGCCTATGGGGCTGTGTTTTGGCCGTATTGGTAACTTCCTGAATGGTGAATTATGGGGCCGTGTGACTGACGTACCATGGGCGATGATCTTCCCTGTGGCCGGGCCGGATCCACGTCATCCTTCACAGCTCTACCAAGCGGCACTGGAAGGGTTACTGTTATTTATTGTTTTAGCTTTATTCAGTCGCAAACCGAGACCGATGGGCGCAGTCAGTGGTCTCTTTCTGGTCGGTTATGGTATCGCACGCTTCGTCGTCGAGTTCTACCGCGAACCTGATGCGCACTTAGGTTTATTAGGTATGGGCTGGTCGATGGGGCAGTGGCTATCGGCGCCAATGGTGTTGGGCGGCATCCTGTTAATGCTCTGGGCCTACAAGTATAACACTGCAGCCAGCAAAGGAGGTTCCGCATGAATCAGTATTTAAAGCTTTGCCAACGTATTGTTGATCAAGGTGTGTGGGTGACCAATGAACGCACCGGTAAACGCTGTTTGACGGTAATTAATGCTGATCTCGAATACGATGTGGCTGGCAATGCGTTTCCTTTGATCACGACCCGTAAAAGCTACTGGAAAGCAGCGATTGCCGAGTTCTTAGGCTACATTCGTGGTTACGATAACGCCGCAGACTTTCGTGCGCTAGGGTGCAAAACCTGGGACGCGAACGCCAACTTAAATGAAGCTTGGTTACAAAACTCACATCGTCAGGGTGAAGATGATATGGGCCGGGTTTATGGAGTGCAAGGGCGCAGCTGGGCGAAGCCCGATGGCGGGCATGTCGATCAATTGCGCAAGGTGGTGGATAATTTGGCACGCGGCGTTGACGATCGCGGTGAAATTATCAGCTTTTATAACCCCGGCGAGTTCCACATGGGCTGTCTACGGCCTTGTATGCATACGCACAATTTTTCCTTGCTCGGCGATACGTTGTACCTGACCAGTTACCAGCGTTCATGCGATGTACCTTTGGGGCTAAATTTTAATCAGGTGCAGGTATTTACCTTTTTGGCGTTGATGGCGCAAATCACGGGACATAAAGCAGGCAAAGCCTATCACAAGATAGTGAATGCTCACATTTATGAAGATCAGCTGGAGTTGATGCGCGATGTGCAACTCAAACGCGAGCCTTTCGATGCACCCCAACTAGAGATTAATCCAGCGATCACATCGCTGGAAGATCTGGAAACCTGGGTCACGCTCGACGACTTCAAAGTACACAACTACCAACACCACGACCCCATCGCTTACCCGTTTAGCGTTTAGGTACTTAAACCTTATGGCCGACGAACGATTTTCAGGTATAGAGCGCGTCTATGGCGCGGATCAATTTGCCCGCTTTCAGCAGCATCACGTGGCCGTGATTGGCCTTGGTGGTGTAGGGTCCTGGGCGGTGGAGGCGCTGGCGCGTTCAGGCGTGGGCGGAATTACACTGATTGATCTGGATGATGTTTGCCTGACCAATATTAACCGTCAACTGCCGGCAATGACCAGCACCGTTGGGCAACTGAAAACCGAGGTGCTGGCGCAGCGGGTGGGTGACATTAATCCTGACTGCGGCGTGCGAGTGATTGATGACTTTCTGGCGCTGGAAAACCTCGATGATTATCTCGGTCAACCGGTGACAGCGGTACTGGATGCAGTAGATAGTGTGCAGGTAAAAGCTGCTTTGATTGCCTGGTGCAAGCGCCGTAAACTGCCACTGGTGACCTGTGGTGGCGCTGGGGGGCAGGTTGACCCGGCTAAAGTGACCTCTGCGGACCTTGCCAAAGCTTCGCAAGACCCATTGTTGGCCAAGGTGCGCTCGATGTTGCGGCGGGATTATAACTTTTCGCGCAATCCAAGTCGCAATTTCGGTGTTAAGGCGGTGTATTCGACGGAACAGTTGCGTTATCCGACGGGTGACGGCTGTTGGGGGCATGCAAAACCGGGTGCTGGCTCGATGCGGATGGACTGCAGCACAGGGTTTGGCGCGGCCATGCCGGTCACCTGTACCTTCGCGATGCATGCGGTGGCGCTATTATTAGAAAAATTGGAACGCACATGAAACTCTATATGTTTTACATCGGTGGCTCTGCGCCGGGCGCAAATATTGAAGTACATGATGTCCGTTTTGTTGCTGGCGCGTCGGTCGAAGACTGCTATCCAGCGCTGCGCAAAAACTGGTATGGCACCTTGAAAGGTTTGCACCTCGATAGTTATGTGCATATTCACCATGTCGATGGTTATCGTATTGAACTGCGACAGGAACCGAGCGCCCACGCGGAAAAACTCTGGTTCGTTAATTTCGGTGGGTATTACCCTGAGCGTCTGGCGGAGTTCCATGATTTCACTTTGGCAGTCGCGCAAAGTGCCGACGAGGCTAAGCGCGTTGGCTACCAGCGGCTGCTCACCGATAGCATCCAACCGCACAAAGATGATCTTTACGACGTTGATAATTGTCTGAACGTCGATTTATTGGAAGGTTGGTACGTGCATCTGGTGAAAGATGGCGAGCAGCAGCCGTTGGTTCCCGACTGGTCAGGTTACGAGGTCATTGCTTAGGTGCTTTAGGTGGTAAGTAATGCTTAACTCTTAATTGCGTCGACCACGGCGCGCAGGCCATTACGGCGTGAGACACTGACGAGATCTTGCAAGCCTAGCGCCTGTAACAAGGCGTCCAGCTCGAAGTGGGCGACCTGTTCAACTGATGCGTGATGCAGGGCCCGGTAAATTAAAGCCAGTAGTCCTTTAACGACACGAGACGCCGAGTCCAACTGCAGTTCCAGTTGACCGTTCTGCCAGCATGACAGGAGCCAGACTTTGGCTTCGCAGCCGTGGACTTCGTTTTCCGGCACGCGCGCCTCAGTAGGGAAGGCAGGCAGCCGGCTGGCTTGTTCAATCAGGAACTTAAGTCGTTGAGGCTGTTGTTGAGCCTGGTGTTGCAACGCCGACAGATCAGCTTCAGTTAATTTTCCGTACACCATCTGTAGACACCATGAAAGCTCTAAAAATTGCGCCCAGACAAGGCAAAAGATGCGTCAATAGTATCATTTTTGCCGCGAAAAATGTTAATCTTGGGCAGTCTAAGTTAAAACGTGAATCCAAATAACGTAACAGGAACCACAACATGAAAATAGTAGTGGCGGTCAAACGCGTCATTGATTACAACGTCAAGGTGCGGGTCAAAGCTGACCAATCTGACGTTGATCTGGCCAATGTGAAAATGGCCCTGAACCCGTTCTGTGAAATCGCGGTTGAGGAAGCAGTGCGACTGAAAGAGCAAGGCATCGCTGAAGAAGTGGTGGTTGTGTCTATCGGTCCGAAGGCAGTACAAGAGCAATTACGCACGGCGTTGGCATTAGGCGCTGATCGCGCGATCCAGGTCGAAACTGACGACATGCCTGATTCACTTGCTGTGGCTAAGCTACTGAAAGGTGTGGTTGAGAAAGAACAACCCAACCTGGTGATTCTTGGTAAGCAGGCAATTGATTCAGACAACAACCAAACCGGTCAGATGCTCGGCGCATTGACAGGTATGCCGCAGGGCACTTTTGCTTCAAAAGTTGATGTTGCCGAGGGTAGCGTGAGTGTCACGCGTGAGGTCGACGGTGGCTTGCAAACCGTTAAACTGAGCCTGCCAGCGATAGTAACTACCGACTTACGCTTGAATGAGCCGCGTTACGCGTCATTGCCAAATATTATGAAGGCCAAACGTAAGCCGCTCGACGTCACCACAGCAGATGAGCTGGGCGTGAGTGTGAGCCGCACTGTCAAATTACTTAAAGTTGAGTCGCCCGCAGAACGCAGTGCCGGTGTGATAGTTTCTGATGTTGCGGAGTTGGTCGACAAACTGAAGAACGAGGCTAAAGTCATATGAGCATCTTAGTCATTGCCGAACACGACAATAAAGAATTAAGCACCGCGACCTTAAAAACTTTAGCAGCTGCGCAACAAATGGGTGGTGATGTAGAGGTGTTGGTTGCTGGTCACGACTGCAAAACAGTTGCTGAAGAAGTAGCGCAAGCTGAAGGCGTTAGCAAAGTTCGCCTAGCTGACAACGCTGCTTACGCGCACTTTTTAGCTGAAAATCTTGGCGCACTGGTTGCTGAGTTAGGTAAAGATTACAGTCACATCGTCGCTGCTGCGACCACGACGGGTAAAAACTTTATGCCGCGCGTGGCTGCGTTGCTTGATGTTGCGCAAGTTTCTGACATCATCGCCGTTGAAAGCGCTGATACCTTTAAGCGTCCAATTTATGCTGGTAATGCAATTGCGACGGTGCAATCAGAAGACACTATCAAAGTCATCACGGTGCGTGCCACAGCTTTTGATGCTGTCGCTGCAGAAGGTGGTAGTGCGTCAGTAGAAGCCATCGATACAGTTATCGATAACGATAAATCTGAGTTTGTCGGCGAACAGCTGGCAGAATCAGAGCGTCCGGATTTGACCTCTGCAAGGGTGGTTATTTCCGGCGGTCGTGGTATGCAAAACGGCGAAAACTTCCATTTACTAGAAAAAGTAGCTGACAAGTTGGGTGCTGCAGTGGGTGCATCACGTGCTGCGGTCGATGCTGGCTTTGTGCCGAATGATATGCAGGTTGGACAAACTGGTAAAATTGTCGCACCGGAACTCTACATCGCAGTAGGTATCAGTGGCGCAATTCAACACCTGGCCGGGATGAAAGACTCGAAGATCATCGTCGCAATTAATAAAGATGAAGAAGCACCGATTTTCCAAGTGGCCGACTATGGTTTGGTCGCTGACTTGTTTGATGTGCTACCGGAGCTGGATAAAGCATTGTAATCCGCTGTCGAACCTTGATTAATGAGAAGCCCGCACTTGGTTGTGGGCTTTTTTATTTGCTAAACTTTTTTTTAACAAACAGCTATTTTATACGAGTGGATTGGAAATATTTTTCTTGAAAATTCTCTGGTTACGTTTAACTTGAATAGCAGTTCCTGCTCGTTCTTGCAGGCCAACCGTCCGTTTGCTGCAATAAACGGAAGCTATACGAAATTATACGAAGCTATACACTGGAGAACAATAAAAATGAAAAAATCTTACCTACTTGGGCTAACTCTGGGTTTGGGGTTGTTGACCTTGCCTGGTGCAAGTTCAGCTCAAGAAGCAACTCGGACAATCGAATTTAATGGTGATATCACCTTTTACCACGACGCCCTGTCCCCTTACTCAATCGAGTCGTATCAGCTGGTTATTGACATTGATGAAACTGCTACGCCTACAAGTTCATCCCCGACGTATTTCTCGTTTGGAAGTGATTACGTGCTAAACGCATCAGTGTCGTTCTATGACGCACTGGGTGAGGAAGTTCTATTACCAGTGGTACTTGAGTTTAGCGGAGTTGAGGGTATGTATGGTAGTACTACCCTTGCTACTGGGCCGAGTTCAGAATACTTTAATTTCAACTTTTATGGCTCAACCCCGAGTGGCATGGGAGATATCTATTTTTACATTCAGGGTAGCCCAGGATCTATATACTCAGTCTTTTCGGAATCCCCGACCTTTGTGGCTGCGCCGCAAAACGTGACGATGTATATGCACTTTCTTGCTGCTGGTGAAACCTGGTTCCATGATGACCCAGCAGGGAATCTACTTGGCGTCTTAGATGTCGTGCAAGATCTAGACTTGGACGGGGTCGCTGATGATATCGATTCGTGCCCATCGTCTCTAATGGGTGAAACCGTGATCTTTAATGATTGGTATGACTCCGGTGTACCTAATTACGTGGATGAAAGTGGTTGTACTGTGATGGACCACTACGCGGTTTGTACGGCTGAAGCAGCCGAGCAACCAACGTCGATTTGGGGCGGGTTCCAGCAAGTGTACAGCGGCCCAAGCTACTGTGAAAAGCAAGTCGCTTATGGGCTCGTTCAAGATGGCGTAATTACCTACGGTGAAGCCCGTAGCTTACGTAATGCGTTGTATCAATCGTATTAGGTTTGGTCTTCGCTAGCAGGTTCTGGCGATGACGATTTAGAAGCAAGCCCCGATAGCTATCGGGGCTTTTTTATAGTGGAGTTCAAGGAAAAGTTGCTCAAAAGTTTCATTCACATTTAAATGGCAAGAACTATAACTCTAACTAATAGGGGAAGCAGGCATGCGCACCGTAACCTTGATCAGCTCATTAAAGGTCTTAGCTTTAACTTCTTTGTTATCTGTTTCGGCAACACAGGCTGCTGAAGAGTCCATCGTGATAAAGGGTGAACTTACGTTTTCCAGTTTGCCTATGTTAGGTGAATACCAAGGGGTATTGGCAGAGCCGCTACATTTTACCGCGACCGTAGTGGAAGATGCTGCGCTAGCCGCGAGTGAAGTTGTGTTGGGTTATTCACAAGAATACGTGAATGCAACGCGCGAACTGCAGATGCAAATTAGCACTGCAGCAGGCGATATTCTTTACGATGAGCTGATAACGGTTGATGAACTGGCTAACGCCGCGTTCATTGAAGCCTACTCTCTTTTTGTCTATGGCAATGCCGCACAAGCAACGAACTATGACAGTGGCAGCGCTTTGTGGGCGATAATCTCAGGTGGTGAACAGCGGTTTGTAGATCGCGAGATTAACTTGGGTGCAGATTTATTATCTCGTGGTGTTGGTGCTGGAGTTCCAGCCGGGGTTGAAAACCTATTTGCTGACACGAGCAGTTATCCGGTGCTGGTAACTGGCAATTACGTTTACTCATTTCTGTATTATGATAACTCGATAAACAACCTTTCCGGTGACGGCTACCAAGGCATCGTGCAAGGTTATGCAACAAGTATCTCTTATGGTGATACTGACGCGGATGGTGATGGTATTGATGATGCAACAGATAGCTGTCCAGCGTCAGATACCAGCGCGACAGTAGTTTTTAATGGAGTTGATTCTGAGGTGGTGAATTTCGTTGGAGCTGATGGTTGCACCTTGGCCGATACCTTGGCACGGTGTGAGCAGCAAAGTAGTTGCAGCATGAAACTGATCCAAAATTTACGGAAAACTGGTGATCTGAGTATTCCGGAAGCTAACGCGCTGCGGCAAGCAAGCCAGATCGGTTACCATTCCAACCGCCCGCGTTAATCTGCGGGCTATAAGTAACCAAAAGATTACAAATATATACATGTTTAATACGGTTGTTTAGACTTCGTTGATCCCCTATTTTGGTTGTGCACTCGCATTGGTTCCTTGGGTACCAACCTCATTAGAATTAAAAATAGGTGAACAGCATGAGATTAGTAAGAAAAGCAGTTTTTGCATTGCCGGCGTTGGCACTGGCGTCGGTGGTTAGCACAACAGCACTCGCTCAGCAGTCTGGACAGCAGATAGTTGTCATTGAAGGCCTTCTTTTTGACACAAGTATTCCCGCTCTAGTTGAGTATGAGCCACCGCTCGAGTTTAGAGCCGAAGTTGGTGAGAATCTTGATACGGCATCTCCGGTGTCTGAAGGTGGAGAGAACGGAGCCATATATAAAGAATCAACTTTTAGAATTTCTGTGCAAGTGTTCCGCTCGGAAGGTGAGGTTGTTTTTGAGCAAGAACTAACTACCCCAACCCCTGGTGATTTTACTGATTTTGGTCAAATTGCACTTTTTTCTTTTGGCATGGCGAGTGAGCAAGAGTTTGAGTCCGATCCGGGCAGCGCGTTTTGGGGATTAGCATCTATCAATGATTTTGGGTATGTGGCACATGAAGTTAGGCTCGGTGGTGGATTTTATGTAGAGGGACGAGAGGGTCCTATGGGTGAAGAATCACCAGGTGAGCTTACTGTAGTGTCTCCAGATTCATTATTTGTCGAGACAACCTACTATCCCATGTTGCGCACCGGTGAAACTTCTTACCCCTTTTCATTCAGAAGTATTGTAGTAGGCGACTCTATTGGTGTGTTAAGCAATGAGGGAAGTACCTCGTACCAAGAGGGCTATATGAACGGTATGGCAACCAATATTAGCTATGCTGATCTTGATTCTGATGGTGATGGAATTGCGGATGCGGTGGACAAGTGCTCGCCATCGGTGCTAACCGAGAATGTTGAATTTGGCGGGATTGATACTGGGGTGATGAACGCGACCGGCGACGACGGTTGTACACTGATGGACCGTTACGCCAAATGTAAAGCCGATGCCGAAGAACAAAGTTCTCCACTGGGCCTGTTCCAACCAGTTTACAGCGGTCCTAGTTACTGTGAGAAGCAAGTCGCTTATCAGGCTGTTAGTGAAGGTCTGATTGGTTATGGTGACGCCCGCGTGCTACGTACTGAACTTTACAACTTCTATCGTAATGGCGGGGACTATTAATAAGCTCGGGTGAGTTCACTCGATGACTTCGTGAAATGTTTTATGAAGAGGGGCACCTACGGGGCCCCTCTTTTCGCTGAAAGGGGTCCGCAGTCCATTAGAGAAAAGGCGGGGATCTCATAATGTTGCTTTGGTTCGATTTTTCTCAATACACCACTTGCATATTTGCAACTCATCGGACATGATTGAGCTTATAACATCCTAGTGGGATTAGGTGGCTAACATGAAAAGAAGAACAACTATGCTTAAAAAATTACCTCTCGCTACAGCTATAGCGCTGGCATTCGCAGGAAGTGCAGGGGCCCACGCAGAAGAATTTGAAGTGGGTGATTTCCGCGTTAAGTTTGATTCAATTATTTCTTACGGTGCTGCATGGCGTATGGAAGATCAAGACATGCGTTTAATCCATCCAGGCAATATGGATGGCGGCATGGGTCAGTCAGGTGTTGCGGACGATGGTAACCTGAACTATGACAAAGGCGACATGGTTTCGTCTGTGGTCAAAGGTGTTCATGACCTGAGCATTGACGGCGGTGACTACGGTGCATTCGTTCGCTTCAAGTATTGGTATGACGACATTATCAAGAATAATGAAGTCCCACATGGGCACACCGCAACGAATTACTTTCCAAACGTCACGCTCAACAACGACGGTTTAGATGATTTCTCAACTGGTTCAGGTTTTGAACTGCTTGATGCCTTTGTTTACGCCTATTTCGACCTAGGCGATATGCCAGCCAACTTACGCGTCGGCCGCCAGGTGTTAAGCTGGGGTGAGAGTACGTTTATTTTTAATGGTGTTAACTCCATCAATCCTATCGATGTGAATGCGGTGCGCCGTCCAGGTGTTGAAATCAAAGAAGCCTTGCTGCCCGTTGGTATGGTCAATTTAAATTTAGGCCTTACTGATGCGACCAGTTTAGACATGTTCTATCAGTACGAGTGGGACAACACCAAGCTTGATGGCTGTGGTACGTTCTTTTCGACTGTGGACATCTTAGGCGGTCCGGGCTGTAACAAAGTAACCTTGAACCCAACATTGGTAGCTGGCATGCCGTCAAGTAGCCTGAGCGACCGTGAGTCAGTTGAGTTCGGCGCATATTTAGACCGTTCGCCTAACATCTTACCTGATGACGGTGGCCAGTATGGCTTTGCGATGCGTCACTACAGCATGGACTTAGATGTTGAGTTTGGTTTGTACTACATGAACATACACAACCAAACGCCAATTATTTCTGCTTACAACTGGATCGAACAACCCAGCGCCGGTATGAGCCATCCTGATGGTTATCCAATTGCAGGTCCAAACTACGTGTTGCAGTACCCAGAAGATCAAGAGATCATGGGTGCGAGCTTCAGTACCAACTTTGGCTTATGGTCAGTAGGTGGTGAATACAGCTTCCGTCCTGACTTAGCAGTGCAAATTAACACCACTGAAATTTTAACAGCCGGCCTGCGTGCAGGCGTACCTAGTACTTTTTCAGACCGCATTCGTCGCGATGAGACCGGTGCAATCACGAACTTAGGTGAACTGCAGCAAGGTTACGACGAGCACGACGTCAGCCAGTTCCAGTTAACTGGTATTCGGTTCTTGGACAATGTTCTAGGCGCGAGTCGCTTGACCTTCATCGGTGAAGTCGCGATGAACAAAGTTCACTCGCTGCCAAGCCTTGACGAACAGCGTTATGGGCGTAACCCAGTTTACGGTAAGTGCTTAACCATGGCTGATCAACAAGCTTTGGGTAACCCTTCTCCAGCAGCTGATATCAACTGTGAAGGCTTCGTAACTGCGTCTTCTTGGGGTTATCGCACGCGGTTTGTCGCTGAATACAACAACGTGATTTCAGGTTGGAACTTAACCCCAACACTTGCTTTTGGCCACGATGTTAAAGGTTATTCACCGAACAGCAACTTCATTGAAGGCCGCAAAACAATTGGTCTTAGTGTCGATGCCAGCTATTTGTCATCTTACAAAATCGGTGTTGGCTACAACATCAACACCGGCGGTGACTATGAACCAGCGAGTGACCGTGATTTCGCAGCGATTAGCTTTAGTTACAGCTTCTAATCGATACCAGTAAATTGAAAACCCGCTTCGGCGGGTTTTTTTGTGCCATTCATCCCACATCGCTTGCCAAACAGAGCTGTAGCCCGTAGTTCTACTAGGGGTAAAACGCTTTATTTTGGGCTACAAGAGGACCAAATCATGAAAAAATTTCTTGCCTTATCGTTGGCTGTCTTAGCAACACCAACGCTGGCTGCAGAGAGTAACACCTTCCAGCCGGAAGACGTGTTCCAACTTGAATACGCAAGTTCGCCGACCATTCATCCTAACGGTGACTACACGGTATTTGTCCGCAACTATATGGACATCATGACCGATCGCAAATACGGAACTTTGTGGCGCGTCGATAATAAAGGAGAGTTACGGCCTTTAATCGGTGGTGACGCTAATGATCATTCACAAACCTGGTCGCCAGATGGTAGCAAGCTTGCATTTGTCTCGAACCGCAGCGGAAGTAACCAGATCCACTTGTATTGGACCGATACCCGTGATCAAGCGCCAGTGACACGCCTGACCGGTTCGCCGAGCAATCTTAGCTGGTCACCAGATGGCAAATGGCTGGCGTTTACCATGTTCACGCCAGCGCCAGAAAAACCACCGGTCAGTCTGCCTAAAGCTCCAAAAGGAGCAGAATGGGCGGAACCACCAAAGTATATTGATAAAGACAACTATCGAGTTGATGGCGGGGGCTATGCCAAAGATGGCTACACCCAAATTTATGTGATGCCCGCCAGCGGCGGCACGCCACGACAGTTAACGAACGCTGACTATCATCATAGTGGTCAACTTGCTTGGGGCCACGATGGACAGGGCATTATCTTCTCAGCAAACTTGCGTGAGGATGCATTTAATCAACCGGCAAACTCAGAGCTTTATCGAGTTGCTATCGAAGACAGTGCAGTCACGCAACTGACTGATCGCGTTGGACCTGATCACTCTCCGAGCATAAGCCCTGATGGTAAAAAATTGGCTTGGCTTGGCTACGACGATGAGATGATGAGTAATCAGTTGACGCAACTTTATGTTATGGATTTGACTGGAGACGACCCGCGTCTATTAACCAGTGATCTCGACTACAGTGTCGATGATGTGCAATGGGGCGACGACAGCGATGGTGTTTATTTCTCGTATGTTCGCCACGGAGACGGTCATGTGGTCTATCAAAATCTTGCCGGCGAACGCAATGAATTGACTAGTGAAATGGGGGGCCTAAGTTATGGTCGGCCCTATAGCGGTGGTGGCTTTGACATCCAAGGTGATGCTCAACTGGTGTATACCCTGGCCCATCCGCAGCGACCTGCCGACTTGGTGCTGAAGCATGATGAAACAAAGCGTCAGCTAACCCATTTGAATGATGACCTTTTTGCGCATAAGGAGCTTGGACGGGTCGAAGAAATTTGGTACGACTCGAAACATGGTGACTATAAAATTCAGGGTTGGATTGTCTACCCACCAAACTTTGATGCGGAGAAAAAGTACCCGTTAATCTTAGAAATTCACGGTGGCCCCCATGCTGCTTATGCTGAAACGTTCTCGGCCGAAATTCAGTTGATGGCAGCGGCTGGCAACGTCGTGCTATACACCAACCCACGTGGTAGCACCAGCTATGGCGAAGCGTTTGCACAAGAGATCCACCACAACTATCCAAGTGAGGACTACGACGATCTGATGGATGGTGTTGATGCCGTCATTGCCAAAGGCTTCATCGATGAAGAGCGTTTGTATGTTACTGGTGGTAGCGGTGGCGGCGTACTTACCGCTTGGATCGTTGGGCATACCGATCGGTTTGCTGCAGCTGTAGTCGCCAAGCCAGTTATTAATTGGTATAGCTTTGTATTGACCGCGGATATGTACAATTATTTCACCAAATACTGGTTCCCTGGACTGCCGTGGGAGAATCTTGAGCATTACATGGAGTATTCACCCATCAGCTATGTGGGTAACGTGACCACCCCAACCATGTTGCTGACCGGTGAATCTGACTATCGCACACCCATCTCAGAGTCTGAGCAGTATTACCAAGCACTCAAACTCGAAGGTGTCGAGACCGCCATGGTTCGCGTACCCGATGCCCCACACGGCATCTACAGCCGCCCGTCGAACCTTATCGGCAAAGTCGCATACATCCTGCATTGGTTCGAAAAATATTAAAACCAATATAGAAGGGGCTGCCCTTACAATGTAAAGATGATTTCTGCAGGAGGGGCTGCCCCTTCTGCAAAAGGTGAGGCGAAATAGGAGGGGCTGCCCCTCCTATTTTTTTTGTTTTTGTGTCTGTTTGCGGCGGTAGGCGAGTTCGTAGAGTTTGGCTTCGGTAAGAAAGAAATGAAAAGCATCGATGTTGGCCTTAATAAAGCCGCGCCAACCGGACCAGATCATTTGTCGGCCAAGATAGAACTTCAAGAACATTAGCGGAAAAATAAGTAATAGACGTGGCAAACTGCAATGACGTCCCTGTTGATCACGTTGCTTAGCTTTTAGTAAGGAATAGCTATTCAGCTTATCCATGTAGCCATGAGCACTATCGTAGCCGTAGTGTTTTAAATAAATTGGTAAATAAGCCAGTGGCGGCTCGACTTCAATATGTTCGTGTACCAGCACGTCGGTATTCATGTGACACTTATCTTTACGATATATCCGACGATATTTGTGGTGGCGTGCTTTCCGCAAACTATGACCCATGAATATGTCGTCATGATGAATCCAAATGCCGTTTACATCACCCACAGCAATACGCTCGCGGATCATTTGTAATCCACCGTCAGGGACCACCTCGTCACCATCCAGATTGAAAATCCAATTATGCGTACACTGCGCGATGCCAAACTCTTTTTGCTTTGCATAACCCGGCCAGTCGTTATGAACAATACGGGCACCGTGCTTTGCGGCAATTTCCAGGGTGCGGTCTGTTGAACCGGAATCAATAACGACAATTTCTTCTACACCGCGCACGCTGTCTAGCACTTCATCCAAGTGCGCCTCTTCGTTTAACGTAATGACAAAGACGCTCATTGGTGGGTAGTCGGTTTTTGCTGACATGCAAAGCCTCGTGTTGTTACCATAAAGTCCGTACTATCATACCGCAAAATACGCATACCAACACAGTTACCATGGGGCAACAGATGGCGCATGAATCTTGGAGTGATCTACTTGCAGAAGAAAAGCAACAAGCTTATTTCCAACAGGTAATACAGCGTGTTCAGGTTGAGCGGGAGCAAGGCAAGGTAATCTATCCACCGCAAGACCAAGTGTTTAACGCCTTTAAATTGACACCACTTGAGCAACTGAAGGTGGTGATTTTGGGGCAGGATCCTTACCATGGGACAGGGCAGGCACACGGACTGTGCTTCTCTGTCCCGCAAGGTGTCGCACCCCCGCCATCGCTGAAAAATATCTTCAAAGCGCTACAACATGATTTTCCCGACTATCAGCCACCTCAGCATGGTGATCTTAGCCACTGGGCGCAACAAGGTGTGTTGTTATTGAATACGGTGCTGACGGTTGAGCAAGGTCAGGCCGGTTCACATGCGAAATGGGGGTGGGAACGTTTTACCGACAAGGTAATTGCGCAAATCAATGACCACTGCGAAGGTATTGTGTTTCTACTTTGGGGCGCGCACGCCCAGAAGAAAGGCGCACTGATCGATCGTCAGCGTCATTATGTACTGACTGCGGTTCATCCGTCGCCGTTATCAGCGCATCGGGGCTTTTTGAGCTGCGGCCACTTCCGCCAGACCAACAAGCTGCTGGCGCAACCGATAGATTGGTAGCGCACAGGTAAAGCGTTGTTTGCTATTCGTTTTGTTTAGAATTCCAACTCGTCGAGTCCGAGATCGAGGCCATGATCCATATCTTTTAGCTCATCTCGTAACCGGTACTTTTCTTTCAGCGCTTCAATCTCCCGCCACTTGCGTTTACTACGACGTGACTTGTTCTGTTTTGCTTCAACACCGTTTAGCTCATGTGAATGATCCATTGGATCCTCCTAGCTTATAGTTGTTATTTTAGGCATAGCGCAACACTTTAATAACACCCGGTGATAAAAAATACAAGTGCGTTATTAGCTATTGGCTGTTCGCTGTTAGTTTAAACAAATAGCGAACAACCAAGAACAAACAACGAGTTTCTTGCGCTCGTCGTAAGAAACCACTATAATCCGCCGCCATAAAATCGTTCTTTTACAGCACAGGTAAATTGGTATGCATCCGATGTTAAACATAGCGGTGCGCGCTGCGCGTGCGGCCGGTAAAATTTTGACGAAGAACTTTGGGGTTGAAGCAGACTTCAATGTTCAGGCCAAAACTCAAAATGATTTCGTCAGCGAAATCGATAAAGCAGCCGAGCAAGCGATCATTCGCACCATTCAAAAAACCTTCCCTGATCACAGCTTTTTAGCTGAAGAAAGTGGCACGATCGACGGAGCAACACCTGAGCATCAATGGATTATCGATCCACTTGATGGCACCACCAATTACCTGCGCGGCATCCCCCATTTTGCGATTTCCATCGCATATCTTCACAAAGGTTCAGTGCAAGCTGCGGTCGTTTATGACCCGCTGCGTGAAGAGCTGTTTTCGGCAACCAAAGGTGTCGGAGCGCAACTTAACGGTAAACGCTTACGCGTAAAAGCCCAGCGTGATTTGAATGGTGCGTTACTGGCAACCGGATTCCCGTTTAAACGTAAAGACTTACAAACCAACTACCAAGCGGTATTCGGCGCGTTGTTCGAACATACGTCCGACATGCGTCGCGCCGGTTCAGCGGCACTCGATTTAGCCTATGTCGCAGCCGGTCGTTTCGATGGTTTCTGGGAATTCAGCCTGGAGCCGTGGGACATCGCCGCTGGTGGGCTGATTGTGCGTGAAGCTGGTGGGCTGGTGACAGATTTCGCCGGTGGTCATGAGTTCATGCAAAGTGGCCATGTGGTCGCCGGTAACCCGAAAGTGGTCCAGCACTTGCTGACGAAAGCACGGCCGCATTTGCCGAAAAGCATGAAGTAAGCCGCTATGTTAGACAATATCCGTATCGTACTCGTCAATACCTCGCACACCGGCAACATTGGTTCGGTGGCGCGCGCGATGAAAACTATGGGGCTAAGCCAGCTAACTCTGGTTGACCCTGTGCAAAAACCGGATAGCCACGCTTCGGCGCTGGCTGCTGGTGCGACCGACGTACTCCACAGTGCGAAGATTGTCGATGATCTTAGCACTGCCATCGCGGACTGTGGCCTGGTGATTGGCACCAGTGCACGTAACCGTACATTGGACTGGCCTTTGTTGGGTCCGCGTGAAGCTGCTGGGCAGCTACTGGCCGAGAGCGTGAACTACAATGTAGCGCTGGTATTTGGTCGTGAAAGCAGTGGCCTTACTAATGAAGAGTTGCAGCAATGTACTCACCATGTGCATATCCCATCAAACCCCGACTACAGCTCACTGAATCTAGCCATGGCGGTGCAAACCCTGGCTTATGAAGTGCGGATGCAATTACTGGAAGCCAATGAACATCCGGCAACGGCAGCGAGTGAGTATCCACTTACCGAAGATCTTGAGCGCTTTTACGGTCACCTTGAACAGACCCTGACAGAGACGGGCTTTATCATTAAGCACCACCCCGGCCAGGTTATGGCGAAATTGCGCCGTTTGTTTACGCGCGCGCGGCCCGAGACCAATGAGCTCAATATTCTCCGCGGCATCCTCGCCTCGATTGACAAACAGAACCGGGCGAACAGCGAATAGCCAACAACGCAGTTCGGGGTTTAGAATACTTGACTAAAACACTCGGGAATGCGAAAATTACGGCATAAACGTGGAGGAAAACTAGCTATGCGCTTAACCTCGAAAGGACGTTACGCCGTAACCGCAATGTTAGACGTAGCGCTGCATACAGAACAAGGTCCTGTGCCATTAGCCGATATCTCGGAACGGCAGGGGATTTCATTGAGCTATCTTGAACAATTATTCGCACGCTTACGTAAGCATGGTCTGGTAAGCAGTGTGCGCGGGCCGGGCGGTGGTTATCGTCTGGGTTTTACCCCACAAGAGATTTCAATTAGCGCAGTGATTCAAGCGGTGGACGAGTCCATCGACGCCACTCGTTGTGGTGGCAAAGGCGGATGCCAGGGCGGTAGCCGCTGTTTGACCCACTCCCTGTGGTCAAATTTAAGTGACCGAATCGAAGATTTTCTCGCGAATATTAGCTTAGCCGAACTGGTGAAACAAGAAGACGTGCACGCCGTTGCGGAACGGCAAAACACCGCCATTGCTGAGCAAAAGAAACGCGAACAACAAATTGCACTGAATTGTCAGTTGTAAGCAGTCTGACAACTTAAGGAGTAGCACTGAATGAAACTACCAATTTATTTTGATTACGCAGCTACCACCCCGGTCGACCCGCGGGTAGCAGAGAAAATGATGCAATTTCTGACGCCGGACGGCCAGTTTGGTAACGCGGCTTCGCGCTCGCACCGCTTTGGTTGGCAGGCCGAAGAAGCGATTGATATTGCGCGTAACCAAATCGCAGAGTTAGTTAATGCTGACCCACGCGAAATCGTTTTCACTTCAGGTGCTACTGAATCTGACAACCTTGGCATTAAAGGTGCGGCGGAGTTCTATCAGAAGAAAGGCAAACACATCATCACCGTCAAAACCGAGCACAAAGCTGTGCTTGATACCTGTCGTCAACTCGAGCGCGATGGCTTCGAAGTGACCTACCTTGATGTGAAAGAAGATGGTTTGCTGGATATCGACGTATTCAAGAAGGCGTTGCGTGAAGACACCGTGTTGGTGAGCGTGATGCACGTAAATAATGAAATCGGTGTCATTCAAGACATCGAAACTATTGGCAATTTATGCCGCGAGAACAATACAATCTTTCACGTCGACAGCGCTCAGAGCGCAGGTAAGGTCGAGATCGATTTACAGAGCTTACCGGTTGATTTGATGAGCTTTTCTGGCCACAAAATGTATGGTCCAAAAGGTATCGGGGCCTTGTACGTACGTCGCCGTCCACGGGTGCGCTTGAACGCTCAAATGCACGGCGGTGGACACGAACGAGGCATGCGTTCAGGTACGTTACCAACGCACCAAATCGTCGGCATGGGCGAAGCTGCCCGTGTAGCCAAAGCAGAAATGGCGGCCGAAGCCGAACGTTTCCGTGCTTTGCGCGACCGTTTATGGAATGGCGTAAAAGACATCGAAGAAGTTTACATCAACGGCAGCCAGGAACATGGCGTGCCG
This sequence comes from Pseudidiomarina xizangensis, assembly GCF_052541995.1. Classification (NCBI taxonomy): domain Bacteria; kingdom Pseudomonadati; phylum Pseudomonadota; class Gammaproteobacteria; order Alteromonadales; family Idiomarinaceae; genus Pseudidiomarina; species Pseudidiomarina xizangensis. The sequence goes on along the minus strand of NZ_JBOBQA010000001.1, from coordinate 1,195,013 downwards.
CACATCTTCAACATCAGCTTTAATTTCGTCGAAGGCGAAAGCCTAATCATGGCATTAAAAGACTTGGCAGTGTCTTCAGGTTCAGCCTGTACCTCAGCGAGTCTCGAGCCATCGTACGTATTGCGTGCCCTTGGCCGTAACGACGAGTTAGCTCATAGTTCAATTCGCTTTAGCTTCGGGCGTTTCACCACCGAAGAAGAAGTTGATCACGCAATAGAACAAATTCAGAAATCAATTGGTCGCTTGCGCGACATGTCGCCCTTGTGGGAAATGTTCAAAGATGGCGTTGATTTAGACAGCGTCAAATGGGCGGCACACTAAGAGAGGTAAAGTGTTATGGCATACAGTGAAAAAGTAATCGACCATTATGAAAACCCGCGTAACGTGGGAGCATTCGACAAAGATGATTTGTCGATCGCCACCGGTATGGTTGGCGCACCTGCGTGTGGTGACGTAATGAAGCTGCAATTAAAAATCAGCGACGCCGGCATTATTGAAGATGCCAAGTTCAAGACCTACGGCTGCGGCTCAGCGATCGCGTCAAGCTCGCTCGTTACCGAATGGGTGAAAGGTAAGACTGTGGAAGAAGCTTCACAGCTTAAAAACACTCAAATCGCAGAGGAACTTGCGCTGCCACCAGTGAAAATTCACTGTTCGATTTTGGCGGAAGATGCCATCAAAGCAGCGCTTGAAGACTACAAGAAACGGCACGCAGGTTAAGGCTACAAAGCTAAAGGGTAAGTAATGGCAATTACCATGACCGAAGCAGCGGCACAACGTGCCCGCTCGTTTTTGGAACAGCGCGGTAAAGGTGAGGGCATCCGACTAGGTGTAAAAACCACCGGGTGTTCAGGCCTTGCCTATGTAATGGAATTCGTCGATGAAGTCGACGATACCGATACTGTATTTGAAGAAAAAGGTGTCAGGATCATAATTGACGGTAAGAGTCTCTTATACCTTGATGGCACCGAGCTCGATTTCGTTAAAGAAGGTCTGAACGAAGGCTTTGAGTTCAACAACCCGAATGCCAAAGGCGAATGTGGTTGCGGCGAGAGCTTTAACGTTTAACCATGAATCATTTCGAGCTGTTTGATATCAAACCAGACTACGCTCTTGACCTGGCCGACTTGCAGCAGCGCTATCGCAAGCTGCAACAGGCCATGCATCCCGATCGATTTGCGAATGCAAGTTCGCGCGACAAGTTACTTGCCGTGCAGCGCACTTCGCAGTTAAATGATGCTTATCATACGTTACGCGCTCCTTTGTCGCGGGCAGAGTACATGCTCTCGCTGCGGGGCGTGGATATGCAGCATGAGCAGAAAACCTTGCAAGACCCTGAGTTCCTGATGGCCCAGATGGAATGGCGCGAGCGGGTTGAAGAGCTTAGTCCCGGCGATTTTGCTGCTATTGAAGCAGCTTTTCGTGACCTCGAAGGTGAAACCAAGCTGCTGCAGGACAGGTTAGAGCAACAGTTACTGGCGGATGAAAATGAAGAGGCTGCGGAAACGATTCGGAAGCTCAAGTTTATGCATAAACTCGGCCGCGAGCTCGAAGCGATAGAAGATCAGTAGCCCGTAGTTCTACTACGGGTCAAGCCTGACCATAGCGCCATCGCTCGCGATAACTGCAAAATGGGCAGGCCATCGCTCGCGATAACTGCAAAATGGGCAGCGCCATCGCCGCGACAACCGCGATATCAGCAGATTCAACCCGCAATAGAATTGCGGGCTACAAAATTGGAAAAAGGTTAGTTCATGGCATTACTCCAAATCGCAGAACCCGGGCAAAGCACCGCGCCGCACCAGCACCGACTGGCGGCAGGCATCGATCTGGGCACCACCAACTCGTTGGTGGCGACGGTACGTAGCAGTGAATCTCAGGTTCTGAACGATGAACAGGGCCGCGCCATTTTACCGTCAGTGGTATATTACGGCGCAGACGAAGTCTTAACTGGCTACGAAGCATTAGCGAAGCATTCCGACGAATCCATCGAAACCGAAAACACCATCGTTTCGGTCAAACGTTTTATTGGCCGCACGGTTGCCGATGTGCAGCGAAAGTTTTCGAATTTACCCTACCGTATGAGTGAAACCGATAACGGCGTACCGGTGTTTCATACCGCCGCTGGCGATAAAAACGCTATCGAAGTTTCTGCCGATATATTACGTACCTTATCAGCGCGGGCACAAGCTGCGCTCGGAGGCGAACTCAGCGGGGTGGTGATAACTGTTCCTGCCTATTTTGATGACGCCCAACGGCAAAGCACCAAAGACGCGGCACAGTTAGCTGGTTTAAACGTGTTGCGGTTGCTAAATGAACCGACCGCGGCAGCCGTTGCTTATGGCCTGGACTCGGGTCAGGAAGGCTTAATTGCCGTTTATGACTTCGGCGGTGGTACTTTTGATATTTCCATTTTAAGTTTGCAAGGCGGTGTCTTTGAAGTACTGGCAACCGGCGGTGATAGCGCCCTTGGCGGTGACGATTTTGATCAACTTATCGTCAATCACTTGAAAGCCGAATGGGATTTACCTAGCGATGTGCCAGCGCGACTTGAGCGTGACCTGATTAATGCCGCCAAAGCCGCCAAAGAAACACTGACCGACGCGGATACCACCGAGCTTACGTTACCTTCTGGTGAACTGCGGGCGACGTTAACGCGGGATCAGCTAAATGAGCTTATTGAGCCACTCGTGCGGCGCACTTTGGTGAACTGTCGCCGTGCTTTAAAGGACGCCGATGTCAGTGCCGACGAAATACTTGAGGTGGTCATGGTTGGTGGCTCCACCCGCGTGCCACGGATTCGTGAAGCTGTAGGTGAGTTTTTTGGCCGTGAGCCACTAACGTCCATCGATCCGGATCAGGTGGTTGCGATTGGCGCTGCCGTGCAGGCCGATATTTTAGCCGGCAACAAGCCCGATTCGGACATGCTTTTACTGGACGTAATCCCGTTGTCATTGGGTTTAGAAACCATGGGCGGACTGGTCGAAAAAGTGGTCGCCCGCAACACCACAATTCCGGTAGCGAAAGCGCAGGAGTTTACTACTTTTAAAGACGGTCAGACCGCGATGATGATTCACGTGGTGCAGGGCGAGCGCGAACTCGTTGACGACTGCCGCTCACTCGCACGGTTTGTGTTGAGCGACATTCCACCAATGGCTGCGGGTGCGGCGCACATTCGTGTCACCTTCCAGGTTGACGCTGACGGCTTGCTCAGCGTTGATGCAATGGAGAAATCAAGTGGCGTTAGTGCTTCAATTCAAGTTAAACCATCTTATGGACTGAATGACGAAGATATTTCGAGTATGATTCAGTCGTCGATGAGCAACGCTGAAGAAGACATGGCTGCACGCATGTTGCGTGAGCAGCAAGTTGAAGCTGACCGCGTACTAGAAGCACTTAGCAGCGCACTTGCTGCCGACGGTGCACTACTTGATGATACCGAACGCGAGCGCTTGGATAATGCCATGGCGGCACTGCGCGAGGCTCGCGCAGAAACCAACGCTGAAGCTATTGAAAAAGCCATTGAAACCGTAGATAAAGCAAGTGACGATTTCGCTGCACGCCGCATGGATGCCGGGATCCGCAAAGCTCTGTCCGGCAGCAACGTAAACGAACTGTAGCCCGAGGGAATAGTAATGCCAAAAATCGTATTTTTACCGCACGATGAACTGTGCCCAGAGGGCACGGCAGTAGAAGCTCAAGACGGCGAAACTGTACTGGACGTGGCCTTGCGCAATGGGATCGGCATCGAACATGCTTGTGAAAAAGTTTGTGCCTGCACCACCTGCCATGTTTATGTTCGCGAAGGCTATGACTCGCTTGCGGAGATCAATGATAACGAAGACGACATGCTCGATAAGGCCTGGGGCCTCGACCCTGACTCCCGCCTTAGCTGCCAGGCGCGCCTGAATGGCAAAGACCTCGTCGTCGAAATCCCTAAATACACCGTCAACATGGTCAAAGAAAACCATTAGAAGGGGCAGCCCTTACATTGTAAAGATGGTTTTCAAAGGGGGGGGCTGCCCCCCCTTTGCAATTGTTATAGGTGATTAGTTAAGTTTTTCTGCAAATGTGCGTTTGAATTTGGCAAGTTTGGGGCTTACCACCGCCTGGCAGTAAGCATTTTGCGGGTTACGCTCGACATAGTTTTCATGATAATCCTCAGCTGGCCAAAATTTTTCAAGCGGCTCTAGCTCGGTGACGATTTCATCCTCCCAAGTATCTTCTTCGCGCATTTCGGCAATAATATCTTCCGCGGCTAAACGTTGTTCTTCCGATTGATAAAAAATTGCTGAACGATACTGTGTTCCGACATCGTTGCCTTGACGGTTGAACTGCGTCGGGTCGTGTAGTGCGAAGAAGATTTCGAGGACCTCTCGGATCGAAAGGGCTTGCGGATCAAAAGTGATTTGCACAACTTCGGCGTGCCCCGTTTCACCGGCACAAACTTGTTCATAAGTTGGGTTCGCTCGTTGTCCACCAGCGTAGCCAGATTCGGCTTTCAATACACCACGGACTTGCTTAAATGCACCTTCGATACACCAAAAGCAGCCACCCCCGAGGGTAATTTGTTGAGTCATACGTTACTCCTAATAGACGTTTAGACATCTATACCATAATCAGCGACATCAGAGAAGAGTCTAGACCGTATTTTGCTATAACAAAACTCAAGGAGGGGCAGCCCCCCCTTGGAAAATCACCTTTACATTGTAAGGGCTGCCCCTCCTTCCGGAATTGTCTTTACAATGTAAGGGCTGCCCCTTCTGGGGTGGTGGCGTGTGTGCAGCGGAACGTGTATAATCCGCGCGACTTCAATCTAAGCATCCAAACTTAAAGCAAAGCGGAGAAAACCATGGCTTTAGAACGTACTTTATCTATGATCAAACCTGACGCAGTTGGCAAAAACGTCATCGGCGCAATCTACAACCGTTTCGAGACCACTGGTCTGCGTATTGTTGCAGCAAAAATGATGCACTTGAGCAAAGAACAAGCTGAAGGCTTCTACGCCGAACACAGCGAGCGTCCTTTCTTCGGCGCATTGGTCGAATTCATGACTTCTGGTCCAATCATGGTAAGTGTTTTGGAAGGCGAGAACGCAGTTTTACGTCACCGTGAAATCATGGGCGCAACTAACCCAGCAGAAGCACTGGCAGGAACTTTGCGCGCTGACTATGCTGAAACTATCGACGAGAACGCAGTTCATGGTTCTGACGCGGTAGAGTCGGCGGCACGCGAAATCGCATACTTCTTCTCTGACGAAGAAATCTGCGCCCGCACCCGCTAAATAATAAAGCCTATACAAGTATCAGTTTTGTATTTTGGTGTGGCCCGTACTACAAGTACGGGCTACATTGTTAAACGAACAGCGAACAGCAAATAACGTTTTTAGGAATTTATGAACGCAGTTGACAAAAAAGTGAATCTCCTTGACCTGAATCGCCAAGGCATGCGCGAGTTCTTTCAGGAACTCGGCGAGAAGTCTTTCCGCGCCGATCAAGTCATGAAATGGTTGTATCACTTCTGTGTCGACAACTTCGACGACATGACCAACCTCAACAAGGGGTTAAGAGAAAAGCTCAAACAGATCGCTGAAATTCGTGCGCCAGAAGTGCGCGAGCAGCAGCAATCGAGCGATGGCACCATTAAATTCGCTATGACTTTGTTCGATGGTCAGGATGTTGAAACCGTATGGATCCCAGAAGCTGATCGCGCCACTTTGTGTGTAAGCTCACAAGTCGGTTGTGCGTTAGAGTGCACCTTCTGCAGTACCGGGCAACAAGGTTTTAATCGTAATCTGCGAGTTGCAGAAATCATCGGCCAGGTCTGGCGGGTGAATAAGTTACTGGGCTCGTATGGCGAAACCGGCATCAAACCCGTAACCAACGTGGTCATGATGGGCATGGGCGAACCGCTGTTAAACCTGAAAAACGTGGTGCCAGCGATGGACCTAATGATGGATGACAACGCGTTTGGTTTGTCTAAACGCCGTGTGACTCTGAGTACCTCTGGTGTGGTTCCAGCACTTTACAAGCTAAAAGAAGAAATCGACGTGGCCTTAGCGATTAGTTTGCATGCGCCGAACGACGAATTACGTAATCAGATTGTACCCATCAATAAAAAGTACAACATTGAAGAATTTCTTGAGGCAAGTCGGCATTACATTGACGGCTCTAAAGCAAATAAGAACATTACAATTGAGTATGTTATGCTCGATCATGTGAATGACTCGATGGATCAAGCAGCCGAGCTGGCGCAGACGTTGAAAGACACGCCATGCAAAATCAACTTGATACCATTTAACCCATATCCAGGTAACGATCATGGCCGTTCCAGTAATTCGCGTATTGACCGATTTGCTAAGGTTCTGATAGAAAAGGGCTATATTGTAACGGTGCGGAAAACACGCGGCGACGACATCGATGCCGCATGTGGTCAGTTGGTCGGTGATGTAGTGGATCGCACAAAACGTATCCTGAAGAAACAGCAAGCACAGCGTGGTGGTAACGGAATCGACGTCAAGGTTTCGTAAAAATCCAGCAACGACGTAGGCAGGCGGGGTGGTTCAGGGTAGCATTGCGAATAACCTAAGAGGATCTGTAATGCGACGACTCCAGCGAAGTTTGCTAGTAGCCAGCTTAGCGCTGTTGGCAGTGGGATGCGTGAGCCAGCGAACTGTTGATGGTAAAAATCAACCGGCGCAAGAATTTAATGCCCAGGAAGCGGCCACCACGCGCTTAGCTTTGGGGTTACAGTATCTGCAATCGGGTAATTATCAACAAGCACGAGCAAATCTTGAGCGCGCGCGCGAGTTCACACCCGACAATCCTTCGGTACATACCGGTCTTGCGTTCTATTATCAGCAAGTGAAAGAGTATAAAAGTGCTGAACGCTACTATCGTAACGCAATCGATTTGCAACCCAACAACGGCGATACCTATAACAACCTCGGAGCGTTACTCTGTACTATGGGACGTTTTGCCGAAGCCGATAAATTGTTTAATCAGGCACTGCAGCTACCAGACTACGTGAAACTAGCATCAACATACGAGAACGCGGCCCTTTGTGCAGCGCAAGCAGGTAAGCTTGAAGAGTCGGACGATTATTTTCGCCGAGCCTTGAATCACAGTGCAAGAAATAGCACTATTCTTGAAAGTTACGCTGCGGTATTGTTAAGGCAGCAAAGATTTCAGGAAGCTGCGCAGATTTTAGCGCAACGAGCAGATTTACCTCAATTGTCGCCCGAATACTTGCGGCTAGAGATTGAACTTGCTCGTCAACAAAACAACAAAGTTCGCCAAGTAAGTTTTGGTGAGCTGTTATTATCGCGCTTTCCAGACTCGCGCCAGGCGCGCGAGTATCAAGCGCGGACCTCAGAACCTAATTCATAATTGAAGTAGCCCATGACCACGGATAACGACCTTTTTAACGAAGAACCGAAAGAATTTGAAAAACCAGATTCTATTTCACCCGGGCAACTACTCAAACAAGCACGGGAAGCTAAGGGTTTAACCCAGCAGCAAGTTGCTGACGGTTTGCGCTTGCGCGTGGTTGTGGTGCAATTTATTGAGAACGATGAGTTCGATAAATTGGCTTCTGCAACTTTTGTGCGAGGCTACTTACGCTCTATCGGCAAAGTCTTGGAAGTTGACGAGAAAGAAGTGTTTGCCGCCTATCGTGCGCATGGAAATGAACAAGTTTCGCCCACTACTGTGCAGATGCAGAGCTTTTCGCGGCGCAAAGTAAAAGAGCGCAACGATAATAGGCTTATGCTGATGAGCTACGGCATTATTATTGTTGTCATTGCGTTAGTTTTGATCTGGTGGTGGCAAGAGAGCAATTTTAGCTTGCGCACCATCACCGGTAGCGAAGATGCACCAACTGAACAAGAAGCTCAACAGTCACGTGAAAATGCAGCGAGCTTGCCGCAAGTTGTGCGGCCGAGCGCACATCGGGCCAATGGTCGTTTAACGGAAGAAGAAGTCGCTGCGGGCGACACTTCGACAGTTTCGGTAGAAGCGGAGCAAGCACCTGATGTGCCACCTACCATTGGTGAGCCGCAAACCACCGCTAATCCGGACGCAAATGACTCAGCACTGCCTATCAGTGAGTCCCAAGACCTAATCGACTTGAATACTGACGACGCAACTGAGCCAGCTAATACTGCGCAAGCATCAAACGCTGAATCGACACCGGTTGTTACCGAGCCTACAGCTAGCACCGAGCAATTGGTGTTTACATTTAACGAAGCGTGCTGGGTAAAAGTTTCCGATGCTAGCGGCGAAGACATTGCTGTCGGTGTAAAAGCTGCAGGTTATCGCATGCCACTGACGGGCGAGCCACCTTTTGATATCATCTTGTGCAGACCAGAATCAGTGGATATTACCTACAACGGTACCACTGTGAATTTAGATGATTACGTGCGTGGAAGAAGCGTAACGCTGACGCTCGATTGACTGAAACGAAGTACCCAAAATGATGCATGAGAATCCAATAAAACGTCGTCCGTCACGACGCATCTATGTCGGTAATGTACCGATAGGCGATGGTGCGCCGATCGCGGTGCAGTCGATGACCAATACTGAAACCACCGATATTGAAGCTACGGTAAAGCAGGTGAAAGCCATTGCTGCAGCTGGAGCTGATATCGTGCGGGTGTCGGTGCCAACCATGGATGCTGCCGAGGCCTTTAAGTTTATCAAGCAACAAAGTCCGGTGCCGTTAGTTGCCGATATTCACTTCGATTACCGCATTGCGCTTAAAGTTGCGGAGTATGGAGTGGACTGTTTGCGCATCAACCCAGGCAATATTGGGAACGAACAACGCATCCGTTCAGTAGTTGACGCTGCACGCGATAAGAACATTCCGATCCGCATCGGCGTTAATGGTGGCTCGTTAGAAAAAGAGATCCAGGAAAAATACGGTGAGCCCAATCCGGCCGCGCTGGTCGAATCAGCAATGCGGCATGTCGATATTTTAGATCGGCTGAACTTCCAGGATTTTAAAGTCAGCGTAAAAGCCTCTGATGTATTTCTGGCGGTTGAGTCCTATCGCTTATTAGCGCGGCAAATCGAGCAGCCGTTGCACCTTGGCATCACCGAGGCGGGTGGGTTGCGCAGTGGCTCGGTAAAATCATCAATTGGCTTAGGCATGTTACTGGCTGAAGGTATCGGCGACACCCTGCGTATTTCTTTGGCAGCCGATCCGGTCGAAGAAGTGAAAGTCGGCTTCGACATCTTGAAATCGTTACGCATTCGCAGCCGCGGTATAAACTTCATTGCCTGCCCAAGCTGTTCACGGCAGGAGTTTGACGTGATCAACACCGTCAATGCACTTGAGCAGCGTTTAGAAGATGTCACCACCGCAATGGACGTGTCGATTATTGGGTGCGTGGTGAACGGCCCTGGCGAAGCGTTAATTGCAGAAGTAGGTCTCGCTGGAGCGAAGAACAAGAGCGGTTTTTACCTCGGTGGCGAGCGGCAAAAAGAACGACTCGACAACAATGATTTAGTCGATCAGCTCGAACGCCACATCCGCGCCCGCGTAAAACTGCTCGAAGCCGAGCAGATTCCTGTGAAGCAAGCGTAAAGCTGCGGTATACTACCCGCCATTTTTAGAATTTAAACGAAACGGTAAGTTAGCTCGTGGCAAAATCTATTCAAGCAATTCGTGGAATGAACGACATCCTGCCGGGCCAAAGCCCGGCATGGCAGTATGTCGAAAGCGTGCTGCGCGACGTCGCAGCAGCCTACACCTACCAGGAAATCCGCATGCCGGTACTGGAAAGTACCGATCTGTTTAAGCGCTCCATTGGCGAAGTAACTGATATCGTCGAAAAAGAGATGTACACCTTTGACGATCGCAACGGTGATAGTCTAACCCTACGGCCGGAAGGCACTGCCAGTTGCGTGCGCGCTGGCAATGAACATGGTTTGTTGTACAACCAAACACCACGTTTGTGGTACATGGGCCCTATGTTCCGCCACGAACGTCCGCAAAAAGGTCGCTATCGACAGTTCCATCAGTTTGGTTTGGAAGCTTTCGGTATGGAAGGTCCAGAAATCGACGCCGAGGTGATTTTGTTTTCGGCGCGTCTGTGGCAAGCCTTTGGCATTAGTGAACAAGTGCAACTGCAGCTTAATTCATTAGCATCAAATGAAGCACGTGCGCGTTACCGTGAAGCGTTGCGGGAGTTCTTACGAGCGCATGAAGCACAACTTGACGACGACTCTAAACGTCGCCTCGATACGAATGTATTGCGGGTGCTCGATAGTAAGTCAGCGGAAACCCAAGCGGTATTAGAGCACGCTCCGCAGCTATCGGAATACTGGGATGATGCCTCACGTGAACATTTCGCTGGTTTGTGCAAGCGACTTGATGCCGCGGGCATCGATTACGTGTTAAACGAGCGTCTGGTACGCGGCTTAGATTACTACAACCGCACGGTGTTCGAATGGGTGACCACCGAGTTAGGCGCACAGGGCACGGTATGTGCCGGTGGTCGTTACGATGGTCTGGTTGAGCAGCTAGGTGGTAAAGCGACGCCAGCGGTTGGCTTTGCGATGGGCATGGAACGACTGGTATTGTTATTGGAGTCACAAGCGAAAATTCCGACCACGCAAAGCGTCGATGTTTATGTGATTGCCCTTGATTCCGACGTGGAACTAATCGCGCCTGCCGTTGCCGAAAAACTCCGTAGCCAGGTGCCGGGATTGAAAGTACAGTTGCATAGCGGCAGCCAGAATATGAAGAAAAAGCTTATCAAAGCAGACAAATCAGGCGCTGACTATGCCCTGATTGTTCGCTCTGATGATTACGAAATTAAACACCTGCGTGACCGCGAACAAGAAGACTGTATCGCGACCACCATTGGTGATGTAGCAGCAGTATTAATTTGAGACAGAGGTCGAAATGGAAACAGAAGAACAACAAATTGAGCAATTAAAAACCTTCTGGAAAGAGCACGGCAAAGGTATTGTCGCGGGCTTGGTTATCGGTTTTGGATTGTTTTATGGTTGGCGCTACTACGATGCGCACACGCTTGCTTCACAAGAAGGGCAATCTGAACAATATCAACAAATTGTGGCCCAACTTGAAGCTGGAAGTAGCGAAGCTACAACAGCGGCAAAACAATTCGTGGAAAATGAAAAAGGTAGTACCTACGCAACCTTAGCAGCTTTTGAATTGGCCCAAGATGCCATTGATAAAGGTGATTTGGATACCGCGATCACGGCTTTGCAAACCGCACGTGATAATGCAACAGGCGCGCTCAAATTTGTCGCTGATTTACGCCAGGCACGATTACTTTTGGCACAACAGCAATATGATGCGGCGCTCGCGGCATTAACCGCAGTAAGCAACGCTAAAGGTTTTGCCAGTAAAGCAGCAGAACTACGTGGCGACGTGCTCTTAGCTAAAGGCGATAGCAGCGGAGCTCGTCAGGCTTATCAAGAAGCTATAGCGGCAGCAGAAGACGACGGTTCAACAGTACTTGTTGAAACGAAACTCAACAGCATTCCGGCGGCATCATGAAATTAATTAAGTACTTGCAGAGTGGTCTCCTCGTGGTTATGGCGCTTAGCTTAAGTGGTTGTTCCATTTTTGGCGATGACGAGCTCACTTACAAAGAACTGCAACCGTTTAACGCCAAAGTAGCGCCAAGTGTAGCTTGGGATGCGTCTGTTGGCGGTGGGATTGGGGATTATTTCTCACGACTGAACCCGGTTGTTGTCGGTGACCTTGTGGTGGCTGCAGATCGTGAAGGCTTAGTTGTTGCCTACGACCGCCAGTCAGGGAAACGTGTTTGGCGCCGTGATTTGCAGGCAGAGTATGCGCAGCAAGGTGAGGGTTGGCTAGGTGGTGTTGAATCTCTGCGTATCAGTGGTGGTTTAAGCGCCTACAATGGTAAGCTTATCTTGGGTACCGAAAATGGTGATATTTTTGCACTAAACGGCACCGATGGAAGCGTTTTGTGGCACCAGACGGTGAATGCTGAAGTGCTTGCAGATCCTGCGGTCGATGCCACTCAAGTGGTTATTGCAGCGGGCAACGGTGAACTCTTTGCGTTTTCAGCCGAGACCGGCGAACAATTGTGGAATTTACCTACAGATGTTCCGGCATTGAGCCTGCGTGGCACGGCAGCACCTACGTTAGCCGCTGGCGGTGCAATTTTTGGTACCGCAACGGGTAAATTGAGCGTAGTTGTAACCAGCAACGGCCAGCAGGCTTGGGAAACGCGTCTTGCGACACCTAAAGGCGCGACCGAATTACAGCGTATGGTCGATATTGATAGCAATCCACTGGTGCGTGGTAATTATATCTACAACGTGGCTTACAATGGGCAGCTCGCCGCAGTAGAAATCCGCAATGGCCGCATTATCTGGCAACGTGAGTACTCATCATTCCAAAACCTAGCCTTGCAAGGCAATACGCTATTCGCGACTGACGTTGGTGATCGGGTGTACGCCATCAATGTTGACGGCGGCATTGAAGAATGGGTCAACAACGATCTTGAAGGCCGTGAGTTAACCGCGCCAGTCTATTTCAATGGTCAGGTCGTGGTCGGTGATGATTTCGGTTATTTGCATTTTCTTGACGCCCAAACGGGCGAAATGGCGGGTCGCGTAGACCTTGGTGACCCTGTTTATGTGGCACCGGTTGTTGCTGACGACCAGCTTTATATTCAAACACGCGACGGCACATTACTCGCGGTAAGGATTAACTAAGTATGTTACCTGTTGTGGCCCTGGTCGGCCGCCCGAATGTGGGCAAATCCACCCTGTTTAACCGGCTTACCCGAACTCGGGACGCACTGGTAGCTGACTTTCCTGGTTTGACGCGTGATCGTAAGTACGGTCGCGCCAATTACGATGGTTATCAATTCATCGTCATCGACACTGCAGGTGTGCATGGCGATGAAGACGGTATTGACGCTGAAATGGCGTCACAGTCGTTACGTGCTATCGATGAAGCAGATGTTGTACTCTTTATGGTTGATGCCCGAGACGGCATCACCAGCGCGGATATGGCGATTGCCAAGCACTTACGCAGCATTGGTAAGAAAGCCTACGTTGTCGCTAACAAAATCGACGGTATCGATGCTGAAGCTGCGCAGGCGGACTTCTACGAACTAGGCTTAGGTGAAATCTACGGTATCGCTGCGGTTCATGGTCGTGGCGTTGAACAATTGCTCGACAAATGTTTTGCGCCGCTGACGGAAGACTATCCAGAAATTGCCGTAGCCCGCAGTTCTACTGCGGGAGATCTCGACGATGAACAGGATGGCGCTGCTGATGCCTCGCCAGATCTCGCCCACGACGAAATCGACTACGAAGCATTACCGCTCAAGCTTGCCATCGTCGGACGTCCAAATGTTGGTAAGTCGACGTTGATCAACCGCATTCTAGGCGAAGAACGTGTCGTGGTATTTGATATGCCAGGCACCACTCGTGACTCAATTTACATCCCCATGCTGCGGGACGATCGGGAATACATTCTGATTGATACCGCTGGCGTACGTCGCCGCGGAAAAATTGATGAAACGGTAGAAAAGTTTTCGGTTATTAAAACACTACAAGCGATTGACGATGCCAACGTTGTCATCTGTGTGGTCGATGCGCGGGAAACCATTTCCGATCAAGATTTGAATCTTATTGGTTTTGCTCTTAATGCCGGACGTTCCATCGTTATTGCGGTGAACAAGTGGGATGGCTTAAGCAACGAGCACCGTGAAGAAATCAAGCGGGAACTGGATCGCCGTCTGGGTTTTGTCGATTTTGCCCGGTTACATTTTATTTCTGCGCTACATGGCAGTGGCGTTGGTAATTTGTTCGAATCGGTGCTGGAAGCCTACACCAGTGCAACTCAACGGGTGAGCACATCGAAACTGACACGCATTCTGGAAATGGCAGTGGATGAGCATCAGCCACCGTTGGTACGCGGACGCCGGGTGAAACTGAAATATGCCCATGCCGGTGGCTACAATCCGCCGCGGGTCATTATTCACGGTAACCAGGTAGAGGACCTGCCAGGTTCCTATCAACGCTACCTGATCAACTATTTCCGCAAATCGTTAGGTGTTATGGGAACCCCGATCAAAGTCGAGTTCCGTGAGTCAGAAAACCCCTTTGCCGGCCGCAAGAACAAGCTCACCATGACCCAACAGCGCAAACGCAAACGCCTCATGCGCTTCATCAAAAAACGCTAACCCCCTGTTGTAGCCCGTAGTTCTACTACGGGTCTAATCTGCCGCATCCAAAATGCCGCTCGCAACCACCATTTTGTAGCCCGTAGTTCTACTACGGGCTTAATCTGCCGCATCAACAATGCCAGCAAGTTCATACATTTCCTCAATCTGCGAACCCGACCCGTACTAGAAGTACGGGCTACAGCACATTTCCTGAACGGTTAACGCTTCATCTTCATTAATTCGCGGCGCTCTTTTTTATCCGGCTTGTGATCTGGATGGGGGTTGTATAAGGCGTTCATCTTACGCAATTCCGCTTCTTTTTCGCGACGTTGAACCGAATCGGAAGTCTCCGCATAAAGCTTTTGTGCCTCGGGCGCGCCGCGGCGCTGGACGCTAAGCTCCAGCACTTCAACCTCCATGATGTCACTACCTTTAGCTAACTTTATCAGTTGCCCAACGGTAATAGTTTTGGCCGGTTTAGCGCGTTGCCCATCGACCTGTACTTTCCCCGCTTGCACCTTCTCACGCGCCAGCGACCGAGTCTTGTAAAAGCGCGCCGCCCATAACCATTTGTCCAAGCGTACATTTTCCATATTGAACCTTTGCTACTGTTCATGGTTGCCGAAAACATCATCGAGCCAGGTTGGATTTATATCTTCCCAATCGGCCGGATACTTTCCGCTTGCCAAAAATGTATTAAGTGTTGAATAAGGCCATAACCGTGCGTTTTCAACATAACCGTGTTTAACCGGATTATAGCAACAATAGAGAATATATAATTCATATTCACGCTCATTCCGGATGGTGTGCTCCCAATATGAATGATGCCAAAGGGCGCCATTCCCGCGGCGATGGCGGGCCGTCGAATTCTTATGAGTTGCTGAAGAGTTGGTAAACTCCTTTAATGCCTTGGTTGTAAGGGATTTAATTTTGCGCCAGCGAATTGGGATATTGTCGTCATGCACGATCCAAACACAATGCATATGGTCAGGTAAAACGACCCATGCCTCTATTTTAAAAGGATGTGTTTTCATCGTTGCGCGTATGGCATCGCGCAATGCGGCCATGAAAGTCTGGGTAGCAAAAAAGGGCTGGCGGCGGTAACTGGTTACTGTAAAAAAGTAATAGCCGCCTTCGTAATAACGTCGCACGTTTCTCATGCGCAAAGCATGCGCGACGGCAGCACAATTTACGACCTTAAAAATTTGTACGCAATCACGTAGCCCGTACTTCTAGTACGGGTCAGATTCGAACGGTCCGGTAATGTAAGAAGTTGCTGGCGTCGCTGATGCGGCAGATTGGCCGTAGCCCGTACTTCTAGTACGGGTCGGGTTAGCAGATTGAGGAAATGTATGAAATTGCTGACATCGGTGATGCGGCAGGTTAGACCCGTAGTAGAACTACGGGCTACCCGATATGGATTCGGCCATTGCGATTATGTAGGAAGTACACGTAATTACAGGTCGGTTTCGGTGAAGCGATAGTCGGTCAGGCAGTAGTCGCAGGTCATGACGATTTCGCCGTCTTCACGTAGCATTTCGGTGATTTCTTCAGGCGACACTGAAGCCAATGCGGAAAGAGTTCGCTCGCGCGAGCAGCCGCAATGAAAAGCAACACGCTGTGCACCATAAAGCTCAACCCGTTCCTCGTGATACAAGCGATGCAGAACCTCTTCTCCATGCAAGGTAAAGAGCTCGTTGGCGGTCATGGTTGTGGTTAAGGTTTCCAAATGCTGAAACGCAGTCAAATCATTACCCGCAGCCGGCAGCACTTGCAGCATCATACCGGCCGCGTATTCGCCATCGGCATGCAGCCAAATGCGCGTCTGTAGCTGCTCTGACTGCGCGAAGTAGTTTTCGACTACCGTTGCCAGGCTATCGGCATTGGCATCGACCACGCCTTGATAACGCTCGCCCTGCTCGGGAGTAATAGTAATCACCATGACTGCTTTGCCGAATAAGCGACGAAAATCATTTTCGTCGTCGGCAATGTCAGCACGTACCCGCGCAAGTCCACGGAGGTCTTGTTCGTGGGAGCCATTCACGGCAATAAAATTAATCGGGCCGTCACCCTGAACTTGCAGGTTGATGTGCCCTTCAAACTTCAGGGTCGCGCTCAACAAAGCCGTGGTTGCCATAAGCTCACCAAGCAGACGTTGTACTGGTGCAGGGTAGTTGTGGCCTTGCAACATGCGCTGATAACTGCTACTTAATTGCACGAGTTCGCCGCGTACATCTTGCTCGGAAAAGGTGTATCGATAAAGTTGGTCGGTGGGGTAGTTCATTTCACTTCTTCACTATGTAATATTTTGTACGCATAATACCATATTCGCCCAATTTGATCTGTTCAGTTCGCGGTTAAGGGGTTAGAATGACTCTTCACTCTGTGTTGTCACAAAATTATAACGAAACTAAACATGCAGATTCAGAACCCACAATTAAAGCGCTTCGCCTTTCTCGTTAGCCAACCGCGTATCGTGCGCGCTGGACTGTGGATGCTAACCGCCATTTTTGCTATTTACGCGGTTTGGGTGCTGGCACAGTTAACCTGGCAGCTACTGGCACCTGGCAGCGCGCCGTCGAGCGGCCCTATTGCAGTACAAATGCAGCAACAAACCAACACAACCAGCGGTTCGCTGAGGCGGCTGGCGGATCTTGAGTTGTTTGGTGCGACCCTGAGCAGTGCAGGTTCCGTGCGTAATGCACCGAAAACGACATTGAATGTTCGCTTGTTGGGTGTTTCGGCGAGTTCAGTACCGGAACGTTCGGCGGCAGTTATTGAACGAAATCGTAACCAGGACACCTACGTTATCGGCGACAAAATCACCGACACCCAGGTCTCAATTGAGAAGATCTATGCCGACCGGGTGATACTGAATAACAATGGCGCATTGGAAACACTTGAACTGGAAGGTATTGGCGAGCTCAGTCAGGGGGTTAGACTCACTTTATCAAATCAGCTGCCAGAACGCGGAACTGAAGAAGAGGCGTTGATGTCCGATGACGAGCTGAAAGCCGTTTCTGATGCACAACGCGCCTATCGGGAATTACGCCAAGGCGATCACACAGCACTACTCGATTACATTCGTATTCGCCCGGAAATGTCAGGCCAAACCCTTAAAGGTTACCGTTTGAGCCCGGGTAAATACCCAGAAGTTTTTACTAATGCCGGTTTTCAACCGGGTGACATTGCCGTTGCGATTAACGGCCAAAGTTTAACTGATATCGCCAGTGCCCAAGTGGCAATTGGTGAATTGCGCAACGCGCAACAGATCATTGTGACTGTATTGCGCGAAGACGAGTATCTCGATTTAGAACTAGCTGTTCCGAGCGAGTAACCAGAACAACGAAAATAATAGGACCAACTATGCGTATTTTGACCACCGCATCGATTTGGCTCACCAGCATGAGTCTGGCTTGC
Organism: Pseudidiomarina xizangensis; assembly: GCF_052541995.1. Classification (NCBI taxonomy): domain Bacteria; kingdom Pseudomonadati; phylum Pseudomonadota; class Gammaproteobacteria; order Alteromonadales; family Idiomarinaceae; genus Pseudidiomarina; species Pseudidiomarina xizangensis. Next base: position 1,177,408 of record NZ_JBOBQA010000001.1, on the reverse strand, counting down.
GCATTGGGTGTAAGCTCAACTGCCTTTGCCCAGCAGGCCGGCCAAGGAACCAATTCAGCAGCTGTTGAGTACACAGCGAGCTTCAAGAACACTGATATCACCGAATTCATTCAGGTGGTAGGCCGTAATCTTGATAAGACCATTATCATTGATCCTGATGTACGCGGTACTATTGACGTGCGCAGCTACGATGTAATGACCCAGCAACAATACTGGCAATTTTTCCTGAATGTGCTGGAAGTTTATGGTTTTGCCACGGTCACGATGGAATCGGGCGTGGTCAAAGTGATGCGCGATAAAGACGCGCGCAACGGCGCGATTCCGGTGGTTGATGACAACTCACTCGGTGGTGATACCTTGGTGACGCGCGTGGTCCCCGTCAACAACGTCAGTGTGCGCGAACTTGCTCCGCTGTTGCGTTTGCTCGCTGATAGCAGTGGCGGTGGCAACGTGGTCAGCTACGACCCGTCCAACGTCATCATGATTACCGGTCGTAGTGAAACTGTGCAACGTTTAACCGAGATCATCGAACGGGTAGACCGTGCCGGCAACCAGGATGTCGACGTCGTAAAACTTGAGTATGCCTCAGCGTCAGAGCTGGTTCGCATTGCTTCGGCGCTTTATGAAAAGGCGAACGAGGGTACACCACCGCTGTTAATTCCTAAAATTGTTGCCGATGAGCGGACCAACTCGGTTATCGTCAGTGGCGAGCCTCGTGCCCGTAAACGGGTCGTCGATCTTATTAATCGCCTTGATCAAGACCTTAAAAGTGAAGGCAACACTCGGGTTTACTACTTAAAATATGCTAAAGCCCAAGAGCTGGTCGATGTGCTGCAGGGTGTCAGCGAGAGCATTCAAGCGGATATGCAAAGTGCTGGAACTCCCAATCAACAAGCGCGCACGACGCGCGGTGGTGGTGGCAACAACGCGCAGATCAGTATTTCGGCCCACGAAGACAGCAATTCATTAGTGATTACCGCACAACCTGACCTGTTAGCGAACTTAGAAAATGTTATTCGTCAATTAGATATCCGTCGGGCACAAGTACACGTCGAGGCCATTATTGTCGAGATCCTTGAAGGCGATGGTATTGACCTGGGGCTGCAGTGGATTTCTGAAGATGGCGGCATGGTGCAGTACTCCAATGGTCGTCAGGTTCCGATCGGTCCATTAGCTGCTGCTGGGTATCAAGCGCGTGAGCGACAAGGGCGCACCACCCAAACTATCGTTGATGGTAATTTGGTAACCACCACTGAGCCTGACGAACCAGGTGATGTGAGCTTGCTGGCCGAGCTACTTGGCAACGTTAATGGCATGATGATTGGTGTAGTGAAAAACGATTGGGGTGCTATTTTGCAGGCCGTTTCGACCACCACTAATTCAAATATTCTGGCCACCCCAAGCATCATGACGGTCGACAACGAAGAAGCGTCATTCCTGGTCGGTCAGTCCGTGCCCACCATCACTGGTGCCACGGCGGGTGATAACAACCAAAATCCGTTCCAGACGGTGCAGCGTGAAGACATCGGTATTAAGTTAAACGTAACCCCGCAAATCAATGAAGGCAACGCTGTACAATTGGTGATCGAGCAAGAAGTTTCGAGTCTGAGCGGCGCAACCGCCGTCGACATCACCATCAACAAACGCTCGCTGAAAACCACAGTAATGGCGGATGACGGTGAGACCATTGTGCTCGGCGGACTGATTGACGAAGACGTACAAGAAAGCGAGTCGAAGATCCCATTGTTGGGCGATATTCCTTGGCTAGGCGCGCTGTTCCGCAGTACCTCTACCACCCGGCAAAAGCGCAATCTGATGATCTTCCTGCGCCCAACTATTGTACGTGACAACGCGACGGCGCAGGGCTTAAGCAGCCGTAAATACAATTACATGCGGGCGCAGCAGCTGAAGCGTAACGATGATGGCATTAGCTTAATGCCCAATACCGATACGCCAGTACTTTCTGAGTTTGAAGATTCAGAATTGGCGATTCCACCTGAATTACAGGAGTATCTCGACCAGCATAACGGGGGCAATGGCAATGACTAATGTTGCCGAAGTTGCTGCTCGCATTGTGCCACGCCGCCTGCCGTTTGGTTTTGCCAAGCGCTTCGGTGTGGTAGTTGCGGACGTACAAGCCGAAGGCGAACAAGATGCGCATTGCACGGTACATTGTCGTAATGATGTCGAACAAACGGTGTTGCTTGAAGTTCGTCGTGTCTTAGCCATGCCGTTTACCGTCATTGAACATGAGGCGGATGAGTTCGAAGCGATTTTAACCCAGGCCTATCAGCGTGACTCGTCAGAAGCGAAGCAGCTGATGGAAGATATCGGTAACGAGAGTAATCTGTTTTCGTTGGCCGACGAATTGCCGCAGACCGAAGACCTGCTGGAAAGCGAAGACGACGCGCCGATTATCAAACTGATCAATGCTATGTTATCCGAGGCGATCAAAGAGGGTGCATCAGACATTCATATTGAGACCTTTGAAAAGGACTTGTTGGTGCGTTTCCGGATCGATGGTGTCCTGCGCGAGGTTATTCGTCCAAACCGCAAGCTGAGCTCTTTGCTGGTATCGCGGATTAAAGTTATGGCACAACTCGATATCGCCGAGAAACGAGTTCCCCAAGATGGCCGTATTAGCTTACTTATCGCCGGTCGTGCGGTAGATGTGCGAGTCTCAACCATGCCATCGAATCATGGTGAACGAGTGGTCTTGCGCTTATTAGATAAGAACAACGCACGGTTAAACCTGGAGCAACTGGGGATGACCGCGGCGAATCGTAATATTTTTGCCGAGCTGATTAAAAAGCCTCATGGCATCATCTTGGTTACAGGCCCTACGGGCTCAGGTAAATCGACCACTCTGTATGCCGGACTGACAGAAATTAATTCCAAAGATCGCAATATTCTGACGGTTGAAGACCCCATTGAATATGCCATCGAAGGCATTGGCCAGATGCAGGTCAATCCGCGTGTGGATATGACCTTCGCCCGTGGTTTGCGAGCGATACTGCGACAAGACCCTGATGTGGTCATGGTGGGTGAGATCCGCGACGTCGAGACCGCACAAATTGCGGTACAAGCGTCCCTGACCGGGCACTTGGTGATGTCGACCTTGCACACCAACACCGCGGCAGGAGCGATTACCCGGCTGGAAGATATGGGGGTCGAACCCTTCTTGTTAAGCTCGTCGCTGCTGGCGGTATTGTCACAACGCTTGGTACGTACGCTCTGTGAAGAGTGTAAAACGCCAATAGCTGACGACAGCCAGGAGTGTCGCGCGGTCGGTTGTGATAACTGTAATCATACCGGCTACCGTGGCCGTACAGGGATTCACGAATTATTGATTGTCGATGAACAGATCCGCGAACTGGTGCACAATGGTCACGGCGAACAAGCGATTGAGAAATATGTACGTAAATCCACCCCGAGTATTCGCCAGGACGGTCTTGATAAAGTCACGCTAGGCATCACCACACGTGAAGAAGTGTTGCGTGTGACGCGCGAGGAGTAATTATGGGCGCGTTTTCCTATCATGCCTTAGATGCCAACGGGCGCAAAAAAACCGGTGTACTCGAGGCTGACACGGAACGCCAGGTTCGGCAATTGTTGCGCGATCAAGGGTTGCTACCGGTCAACGTGGAAGTTGCTGAGCAGACCTCGAGTGCCGCGACTGCAACAGAGGGTGGCTTCAGTGGTTGGTGGGCACGGCGCAAGATCCGCAAAATAAGCTCGTCGGACCTGGCACTTATTACCCGTCAGTTGGCGACTCTGGTCGCTGCCGCCATGCCGATCGAGCAGGCCTTAGTAGCGGTGGCTGAGCAAACCGATAAGCCGCGGTTGCAAAAGCTGGTAATGGCAGTACGTTCACGGGTGGTTGAAGGTTACTCTCTGGCCGTGGCGATGGCCGATTACCCGCATATTTTCGATAAGCTCTTTACTGCAATGGTTGCTGCTGGCGAGCGCTCCGGGCATCTCGACGAAGTGTTAAATCGCCTGGCTGACTATACCGAACAACGTAACCAACTCAAAGGCCAGCTAACCCAAGCCTTGGTGTATCCGGCAGTGCTGACCTTTGTGGCTATTAGCGTGATTATTTTCTTGCTGGTTTCGGTGGTACCGCAAATTGTTGAACAGTTCGGTAATATTGGTCAGGACCTGCCGTTTATTACCCGCGCTTTGTTGGCAGTTAGCGAATTTCTACAGTTTTTCGGCCCCTTTATTTTAGTTGCTGCGCTGGTGGTGTTGATTGTCGGTGGGCAAATGCTTCGCGACAACAAACGCCGTGACAAATTCCATGCCTGGCAACTGAAACTGCCGGTCATCGGTGGTGTCATAAAAGGAGTAAACACCGCACGTTTTGCCCGTACCTTAAGTATTCTAACGGCCTCGGCAGTGCCATTACTGGAAGGTTTGCAGATCACCGGCCGCGTGCTGGGTAATCGCGCCATGCAGATCGCGGTCAATGAGGTGGCAGATCGCGTGCGCGAAGGGTCGTCGCTGCGTGCTGCGCTGGCGCAGACTAAATTGTTCCCGCCGATGATGCTGCACATGATCGCTGCGGGTGAGAAGTCTGGTCAACTTGAGCAAATGCTAGGCCGGGCAGCGGACAACCAGGATCGTGATTTCGAAAACACCATGAATGTGGCGTTAAAAATATTTGAGCCGGCCTTGATCATTGTGATGGCTGCGGTGGTCTTAGTCATCGTGATGGCGATTATTCAGCCCATCTTGCAATTGAATCAGGCGGTCGGCCTGTAATCTGGAGGAAGTATGACAAAAGCAAAAGGTTTTTCACTGATTGAAGTGATGGTAGTCATTGTCATTTTAGGACTGTTGGCGACGATGATTTTGCCTAATGTGTTGGGTTCAGCAGAGCAAGCCAATCGCCAGAAAGTGAAGTCAGACATTGTGGCACTGGAAAATGCCTTGTCGCAGTACAAACTTGATAACGGTATGTTCCCAACCACTGAGCAAGGTCTGGAAGCTTTACTGAACGAACCAAACATGGAGCCGACTCCGCGTAATTATCGCCGTGGAGGTTACATCCAACGCTTACCTAAAGACCCATACGGTTCAGCATACTTACTACTGAGTCCAGGTGAATACAGTGATATCGATATTTTCTCGGCCGGCGAAGATCGCCAACCAGGCACCGAAGATGACATCGGCAACTGGAACCTTGAACAGAGCTAAGGCAGGGTTCACCCTTGTCGAAATTATGGTGACCATTGCCATCATCGGCGTGTTGGCGATGACGGTATCCTTTGTCGTTCCAGACGAGCAAGATGACCAGATTAGTGATACCGCGGAAGACCTGGCGCAACGGATCCTCTATGCGCAGGAATATGCGCTGGTACGCCATGCAATTTTAGGTTTACAGCTGACGTCCGACGGTTATGAGTTTCTGCAATGGCGCGAACAGCAGTGGCAGCCGATTGATCAGCGTGGACTACGTGCACAGAACTGGCCCGACAGCTTGGTTTGGGACATTGAAAGTGAAACTGAAGAGTTGCTAGGTCAGGATGAAGATGCCGTCGAGGCGTTTTTTGCCCCTGAGGAAGATCCTGGTGCGGAGCCTAAAGAACAGTCCATGCCACAATTGTGGATCTTGGGTAGTGGTGATATTTCAGTATTTACTCTTACCCTCAGCTCAAGGGACGTATTTGCTAGTCGCAGCTGGCGATTAGCCAGTGCAGATGGCTATGAAGTAACCCTGCAAGCGGTGAACGAATGATGCGCAGGCAACAAGGCTTTACACTGATAGAAGTTATGGCGGCGCTAGCGATCTTCGCGATGGCAGCACTTGCCGGTGTGGCCGCCGCAACTAATCATTTAAATGATTTAGCTTATATGCAGGAACGTACTTTAGCGCGTTACGCAGCAAGCAATGCGCTGGCGCGACTGTCGTTGCGCGATGAGCCGCAAAAGTTAACCGAAGGCGTGGAAACCGTCGGTGACCGACAGTGGCACTGGCGGGCAACATTTACCGAAACGGTCACCGAAGCTGTGTTGTATGTTGAAGTCACCGTAAGACCAAGTGAGGACAGCACCGACTCGAGCTATCGCCTCGGCCGCTACCTCGAGGCCACCCAATGACCCACCCCACCGCGCCACCGGGCAACCGCACACAACCGCAAACACGATCTGTAGCCCGCAGTTCTACTGCGGGGGAAGCTCGCCGGTTTAACGATTGGTCGGGTAACGGAACACAACCACTGGCGATGCGGCAGACTGGACCCGTACTAGAAGTACGGGCTACCGCAGAAGCTACCGCAGAAGCCCGCCGACGCAGCGGCGGGTTTACCTTGGTGGAGGTGCTGGTGGCGATGGTGGTGTTTGCCATCATCGGCTTAGCCAGTGCTGCGGTGGTGAACACCATGATGCGCACTAGCGAGCAAAGCGCGGAAGCCCGCGAGAATTTGTCAGAACTGCAGCGGGCGATGTTCCTGCTGGAGCAAGATCTACGCCAGGCAGTGTCGCGCAGAACACCACAAGGTGATTACTACGTTCGTGCTGGTTGGTTTAACCCTGGCAACCTCTTGCCGCGCAGCGAGCTGCAACCGGTGCGCTACCAAATTGACGAAGATAAAAATTTAGTCCGTCAACATTACACCTATGTCGACATGAGCAGCAGTCAGGAGCCTACCGAGCGCATTGTCTTGCGTGGCGTGACTAAATTTGAAGTTAAGCCATTGATTAAAGGCGAAGAAAGCGACGATATGTCGACGCGAATGGCGGCAGAAACCGAAGAAACTGATGCCATGGCGATCCCCGATGGACTAGAAGTGACGCTGGAAACGGAACAATGGGGAACTATTGTTCGCGTGCTCGTGCTTAACGGAGGCGATTTCAGTGAACCCGAAAGTTAAACTGAATCGGCTGCAGGGAAGCTCGCCGCAACGCCAGCAAGGTGTGGCGTTGATCATGGTGTTATTGGTGGTGGCGCTGGTCACGGTTTTGGCAGTACAACTGAGTGAAAAACTGCAGATGAACGTTGTCCGCACCATGAATTATCAGCAAACCGAGCAAGCTTACTGGTTTATGCTGAGTGCTGAAGAAATTGCACGAAACCTTTTGCAAGTGCAGTTAGACGATAGCGATGGAGTGGTTCATAAGAATCAGGTGTGGCAGCAACAAACCGAAGAAGAACGTGTTTACCCCATTGAAGGCGGCGGCTTGATCCGTGTCGCGATCAAAGACTTGCAGAGTTGCTTTAACCTGAACTCGCTAAAAGGGGATGGTCTGAGCAACGAGGTACTGGCGCGCCGAAAAGTGCAGTTGCGCATGTTGTTGCTTGCCGCTATATCTGATCTCGACGCCTACACCGCCGATACCATCGTCGAAGGTCTTGCCGACTGGCTCGACCAAGACGACCGTTTAGCCAGCAGCTATGGTGCTGAACGGGCTGACTATGAAAGTCTTGCGGTGCCGTATCAGGCGGCCAATGACTATTTAGTACATGAAAGTGAGTTGCGCCTGATTCGGGGTGTCAGTCAACCGATCTATCAGGCGCTGAAGCCATTCGTTTGCGTGATCCCGAACAGCAATAAACTGCAGTTGAATTTCAATACCGTTGCCGCCGAGCGCGGTGAGTTATTACATGCAGTGAGCCTTGGTGGGTTAACCACAGATGCTGGTAACGCAGCGTTGGTAGAGCGTCCGGATGACGGCTATGAGAGCATCGCAGGCATACAGGACAATTCCATTTTGCGGCAAGCGAGGCAGCAAGTTATTCGCCCGAATTTTGGTGGCGTACCGCAAGCTAGCGGTGTTACGGCGGAAACCATTGGCGGAATGTTTGACGACTTGGTGGTAAAAAGTAATTATTTTGAACTAGATACCCATGTTAGCGTAGGCGATATGGTCTTACGCGGGCAAAGCAAACTCTACATTGGCACGGACGAAACCGTAGTGCTGATGCGTGGGTTAGGAGAACCTTGATGGAACAGCTTTATATTCATTTGGCGCAGCCGCTGCAGTGGCTGATTTGGCACCCGGGCCAGCGTGAGGTTATTGCTAGCGGTGAGTTGGCTGATGCTAGCGCCTTAACTCAACTGCACGAACAGGCGCAGCGTTGCGACGTTACCGTGTTTGTACCAGGTCAGGATGTGGTATTGACCGAGGTGCGGCTGCCGTCAGGTTCGCAACGCTTGTTGCCGCAGTTGATTCCAAATGCCTTGGAAGACGAGTTGGCGAGTGACATCGAAAATCTGCATTTTGCCTGGCCGGCAAATGCCAAACCGGCCGGTATTGAGCAGCCGATACCCGTCGCTGTGGTCAATCGTGAGCGACTACAAAGCTGGCTCAAAACCTTAGAGAAAGCAGGACTCGATTGCGACGCAATCTATCCCGACTATTTCATGTTGCCAGTGATGGAGCAGGGCTGTCAGTTACAACTAGGGCGAAGTACCCTGGTGCGACAGAGCCAATGGAGTGCTTTCAGCGTTGATCATCCGCCGGTGTTTACCATCGCTGCGCAAGACATTACAGAGCAGTTTGAGATACCACTGCAAGTTGCAACACTTAATCACGCCGCTGCTAGTATCAATTTGCGTCAGGGCGACTTCCGCGTGGTGCGCAAACGTAATACGCAAAGTGTTCAATTGCCGTGGCGCCCTGCTGCCATTGCCGCTGGTATCGCTCTACTCGCCCTGTTTGCGCAGCAAGTCGTAACCTTCGTGCAGTTAGGACAGCAAAACCAAGCCTTAAACAGTGCCATTAATGAAACCTATCTCGCTGCGTTTCCGAATGAATCGCGGATTGTAAACGTACGTAGTCAGTTACGCCAACACCTTAGCGAAGTCGGTAGCAGTGATGCTGCAACGACTGCGGATACGGCGCAGGGGCTGACCCTGCTGGCCCAGTTGGATCCAGCGTTTCGCGCTACGCCAAAATTGCAGGTCGAGCTATTACGTTACAGTAATCAGGCGCTGACCTTACAAGTGAATGCCGATAACTTTGATATCTTGCAACGTTTTCAGGAAGTCGCTGGGCAGACCGGATTATCCATCAAACAAGGCCAGGTGACCAACCAGGATGGTGTGGTCACTGGCAATTTCGAAGTACGTAAGGAGAGTTAAGCGATGTTGCATGATCAACTTCAATTACGTTGGCAACAACTCAATAGTCGTGAACGGCTATTAGTTAGTTTAGCTGGCATCGTACTGGCAATAAGTGTGGTGTATTTTGCTCTGTGGCAGCCGCTGCAAAGCGGTATTGAGCAGCGTGAACTACAACGTAACGCGCAGTTAGAAACGCTAAACTGGGTGCGTGAAAACACGGGTCGTTATTTGGCACTAAAGCAGCAATCAGGCCAACCACAAACAGCATCAACGTCACGCCGCGCCAATGAACTGGGCGATATTCCGCGGTTGGTAACGGAATTTGCCCGCGCCCAACAGCTCGCAGTCGGGCGGATGAACCCAGAAGGCGACAGTCTGGTGGTGGTGCTCAATGATGTTCCCTTTACCAATGTACTAGCTTTTCTTGATGCGCTGCAGGCAGAATCAGGGTTGGCTATTGAGCAGCTGGATATTACCCGTGGCAATAAGCCCGGTCACGTGCATGTGCGGCGCCTGAAGGTAGGCTTGACATGAGTTGGCGTTGGCTACTTTGGCTGATCCCAGTCTATCTTGTCGGCCTGGTGGTATTTGCGCCGGCGCGGCTGCTGTTGTGGTTCATTCCGGCGCACACAGGTATTGAGCTGAGTGCGGTGCAAGGTTCCCTCTGGCAAGGTCAGGCTAACCTAAGCTACGCGCTAGCCTCGCAACAACAGCGATTGGTTTTTAATGATATCAGCTGGCAACTCGACCCTTGGCGCTTGCTCACCGGAACCGCAGCGGTTGATGTGCAACTACCCAGCGCTAACGTTGTCGCCGGCGATGCCCACGTCGCGCTTGGGCTTGCTGGTGACATCAAGCTGTCCGGCGAATTCGGCGGTAACTTGCAGCAAGCCGTAGTTGCCTATCAACTGCCAGTGCCTATAACACTTGATGGTCAATGGTCGTTGCAGCTGGAAAATTTCCGGCTTGATGATCTAAGTAGCGGCCAATGGTGTAGCCAACTAGTAGGTAACATGAATACGCGGGGGACAGCGGTTCGTTTAAATCAGCAGTGGACCGACTTAGGTCCTTTTGCAACAACTCTTAGTTGTTCCTCAAAAAATGAAATCATTGCTACGATGGCAGGTAACAACAGCGTGGGTTTGAGTTTTGACACGCGTCTTGCAGGCAGCCAACAGGCACCTCAAGTATTCATAAGCGGTAAATTACAACCAAGCATACAGACGCCTCGCGCCGTAACCGATGTGCTGGTATTTCTTGGTACACCAGATGCTAATGGAGCTTATCCGTTTAGCTTTAGCTTGTAATAAATAAGTATTATGAAGTTTCTATATATGAAGTTTCTATAAAGGGAGTGTGGTCATGGATCAATTTATGACTTGGGTCACCGACAACCAGGATATCATCTTGAGCTACGTGATTAAGTTTGTTGTCGCGTTACTCATCTTGATTATCGGTAAAATTATTGCCAACAATGTTGCCAGGCTGATTGGTCGCGGTATGACCCGTAAAGGGGTTGACGGTGCAGTTATTAGTTTCCTCAGCGCTATTGTTAAAAGTATCATTTTTATCGCCGCGATGCTGATGGCGTTGTCGCAGGTGGGCGTGCAAACCACTTCGTTCATAGCGATTCTAGGTGCTGCCGGTTTAGCGATTGCGCTATCTTTACAAGGATCACTCTCGAATATGGCTTCAGGGGTGTTGATTATTACCTTCCGCCCGTTTCGCGCTGGCGAATATGTGGACGCGGGTGGGGTATCCGGCACCGTGCAAGAAGTAAATATTTTCCAAACGATCTTGAAAACTCCCGATAATAAGGTTGTATTTGTACCGAATGCACAAATTACCAGCCAACCAATTACCAACTACAGTCGCGAAGATACCCGCCGCGTCGATTTGTTAATTGGGGTTTCGTACGATGCGGATTTGCATAAAACTAAAGAAGTACTGGAATCTGTGTTAAAAGCCGAAGAGCGTTTATTGGCAGAACCTGCCTGGAATATTCAGGTGCATGCACTCAATAATTCGTCGGTCGACTTTATTGTTCGTCCATGGGTGAATGTGGGTGATTACTGGCCGGTCTATTGGACACTGATGCGCGAGATTAAAATCGCCTTAGATGAAAATGATATCGGCATTCCGTATCCACAAATGGATGTACATTTACATAAAGAGACTTCACAGGAATAAAACAAAGTGCTAATCTTTAGAGTAATCTTGGAAGATTTCCAATGATTGGCCGATCAAGCACATAGAGGTGTATTTATTATGATTAAACGTACTGCATTAGCTGCAGCAATCAGCTTGGTGTTAGCACCAGTTGCATTCGCTGAGACAGGTGCAAACAGCGCGGAAGGCAACAGCGACGGTGGTGGTTTCATCACTAAAGGCTCTGTAACTTCTGCTGGTATCGTGGCATTGACGTTAGCTGCGACACTTGACAACGACGACTCAGATGCAACTCCACCACCGGAGCCAGAACCTGAGCCAGAACCTGAGCCAGAACCTGAGCCAGAGCCAGAACCAGAACCTGAGCCAGAGCCGGAGCCACCGGTAACCACGACAACGGCTCCTGTGGCAACAACTACGACAACGACAACAGGTTTCTAATCTTGTGTCGATGAACTGAAAATACCGCAGGTGCGCACTGCGGTATTTTTTTAGGTGCTGAAAAATAATAAAAGCGACCAACCAGTAAGTGAACCTCGTATGCGAATCAACACCCGATTGTTCCTCTCATCCGCATTTTGCCTAATTATCTTAAGTGGCTGCAGTACCCGCGTTAAAAGTATGATGGACACTGCTGAAACCGCGTTTTTTGGACATCAAGGTGTCGAACTCAACGTTGAGCAAGTAGCGGATTACCCTTATGCAGCGGCTTACCTCCGTACTGACAAATTTCCCCAGGTGGTTGCGGTGCTTGACCGCACAGCAGGTGCACAGCGGGTGTATCGTAGTGGCGGTGAAGAAGCCATCACCACGCATTATGGCCGTATCTTAACCTCGTACGGGATTCCGGGTATGCCGCTGTACACGAGTAACTTGACCGCTGATCCTCTGACCTGCTTGGTGGCAAAGACGGCGGACTCAGCTGTGGCAAATTGTGCTGCTGGTTGGCAACGCGAGATTGAAGTCGGTAATTATGGTGAAAACGAATTACATAAATGGCAGGTTAGTTCCAGTTTTACAATGGGTGCCCAACGTCGCTACCAACATCCAAACGGAACGGCACTGACGGTGACAGAAATTACTGAACAGGGCGATGCCGATCAACTCGCTTTCACCAACACCTTCTACGCAGTCGACGGACGTGTGGTTTATGCAAAGCAGTGGATTTCGCCAAGCATTGGCTATGCGGTATGGCGTGAAATGAAACCTTTCAATGGAGATCTCCAATGATACAGCGGCGTTTCCATAAGCCTTTTGTTAGGTTAGCTACCATAGTATTGGTAGGCTTTGGTTTGACTGCAGCCCAAGCACAGCAAGAATCCCAATCACCAGTCGTTGAGGTAACTGTTGGTGAGCAAGTTTACGGTTTTGGTGAGCGGCCACGTCTTCTTAAGATCTATCAGGCGGCGGAGTTAGCGCCGGCGAACTATTGGGCGTCGAGTCGTTTAGTGAGTGTTAAACAAACTGAACAGCTGATCAAACAACGCAACCAGGTGGTTGCGCGGTTGCAAAAGTTGGTTCAAGTTGCACAAGCTGAAGATGAGCCTGAATTAGCACGAGCTGCGCGCGCCTACGCAGAACAACTACCGCAGTGGCCACTGGTTGGCGCAGAATGGATTGGCGTTACCAAAATTGATGACACACTTGAAGTGCAAAGCGGTGTCGATGTCGAACGCCAAGCGTTGTTTAGTAGTTTTAGTGCCGCAGCAAGTGATCTTGATAGTAATCCGTTGCTTCCAGCGGGTCGCTATCAGTTATTGCCGCCAACATATCCGGGTGCGTGGCAGGTGACCGTTGTGTCGCCATTGGGAGCGCAGCGCTTCAAGTTTACTGAAACCGATACTGTGCGTTCAATACTCAAGCAGGCAGGCCTTTTCGATTATAATTATGCGCTTACAGAAGTTGAGCTAATTGCTTTGACGGGGCTAGCCGCACGCACCAAAGTGGCTTATTACAATGATGCCAAAGCACTACCACCGGTACACGGATTGATTCTGGTCGATCTGGACTTAAGCAGCCTTGATGAAGAATGGCAAAATTTGAATCAGCAAATTAGCGCCCTGGCGCGCTATTGGAATCCGCAATCATGATGTCTTTTAGCCCCTCATTACCTTTTCGCAAACTTACCGCAGTAGCAGTGGCTCTTAGTGCTGTATTTGCCGCGACCAGCGTTAGCGCGGAGGACTATGCCAGTCAATCGGATTTCGGCGGTGTTGGGTTAATGCAGATGCCGAACGCGCGCTTTGCTGATTATGGAACCTTGACAGGTCTTTATTACGACAATGAAGAATACCGTCGGTTGGCAGTGAGCCTGCAGCTGTTCCCATGGTTAGAAACAACGATTCGTTACAACGACATTCGGCCGATTAAATACAGTGCAAACCCAGAATTTAGTGGTGACCAAACCGGAAAAGACAAAGGTTTTGACGTCAAATTACGCGTACTCCAAGAGAGCTATTGGTTACCTCAGGTCGCCTTAGGGTGGCGTGATTTAGCCGGTACCGGTATTTTCGCCAGTGAATATGTGGTCGCCAGTAAACGGTTGGGGCCTGTTGATCTGACCCTTGGCTTGGGCTGGGGCTACATGGGGCGTCGCGACAATATAACCAACCCGTTGTGTGAGGTTTCCGATAGCTTCTGCACACGCGCGACGGGCTTTAGCGGCAGTGGTGGCAGATTTGAAACTGACAAATGGTTTCGTGGTGAGACCTCACTATTCGGCGGCATTCAATATCAAACACCGTTCGATCCGCTGGTGCTCAAGGCTGAATACGATGGCAACGATTACAGCAATGAACGATATTTGGGGCAACTTGAGGTTGATTCTGCATGGAACTTCGGTGCCGATTACAAAGTAAATGATACCTGGACCTTAAAACTAAGTTACGAACGTGGCAACACCTTCATGTTCGGCTTCGCTGGCGCCCTTGATTTAAACGGTCTGGGTCAGGTAAAAGTGGCGAATCGTCGAGTGCCAACGCCAAATACCAGAACTGCGTTAGGCCGCGCGGAGCGAGTTGATGATGCGCGAAGTTCTCGGAAGTTTCGGAGTAACGTGTGGACCCTGGCGGGCATCACCGTAAGTGAGTTACAGAACGTACGATCCGCTGAAGCTGATGACATCGATACGCTGCGAATTTATGGTAGCCAGCGTTATTATCGCGATTATGAAGAAGGTATTCGCCAGGTTGCCCGGATTGCCGACCAAAGTTTGCCAGAAAACTACAACTATGTTGAGGTGGTCGAGCAGGTGGACCAGATTCAGTTGGCGACCACAAGAATTGATTTAGAAGCGGCACGCAAGGCCATCCACAACACTGACTTAGAAACTGATTTAGAGAACGCTTTTAGTCGGCAAAATACGAAATTGTCGGCCATTGAAGATAACGGCCTGTATGAAGCGGAGTACCGTCGGACCTGGCCGCGTTTGAGTGTACGTCCGTTTTTGGATCAGAGTTTCGGTAACCCAGAAAACTTTTACATGTATCAGTTCGGGCTCGATCTGAACGCGTCCATGTGGCTGGCGCCTGGCACTTTTGCTCATGGCACCATTAGTGGCAATTTGTTGACCAACTTCGACGACTTCAACTTCCTGGTTGATGGTTTCGAGTCGAAGCTGCCACGGGTGCGGACCTACATTCGGGAATACACGACCTTCAGCGATATCTGGTTAAGCAACCTGCAAGTAAGTCACATTAACCAGCTTGCACCTAATGTCTATACCAGCGTGTACGCCGGTTACCTCGAACGTATGTTTGGTGGTGTTGGAACTGAGTTGTTGTATCGTGAGCTCGATAGCAACTGGGCGGTTGGGGTTGATTTGAACTGGGTGAAGCAACGTGATTATGAGAGCCACACGGGCTTCCTTGACTATGACACCTTCACTGGTCACATTACCGGCTATTACGAGCCTCGGTTCATGCCAAATACATTAATTAAGGCTGCATACGGTAAATTCCTTGCACAAGACAACGGTCTGCAGTTAAATGTTGAGCATAAGTTTAAAAGTGGTGTCATCGTTGGTGCTTATGCGGCAAAGACCAATGTGTCGTCGCGTGAATATGGCGAAGGAAGCTTTACCAAAGGCTTCTACATCAGCTTCCCAATCGACATCCTACAAACTGAACATAGCCCAAACCGCGGCTTTATTGGCTGGACTCCGCTAACGCGTGATGGTGGTCAGATGCTCGGTCGTAGTATGCAATTGTTCCATGCGACGGATCTTCGCAGTCCGTTTTATAAAGAATAATGGAGTAGAGAATGAAAGCTAGTGCGCAGGTAACTCAGCAGCGTGGTTTTACTCTGATTGAGCTACTAATTGTTATTGTCATTTTGGGGTTGTTGGCGAGCTTGGTTGCACCGCAGATGTTCGGCAAAGTCGATTCATCAAAAATTAAAACTGCGGAAACGCAGATGAAAATGCTGGAAACATCGCTTAGCACCTATCGACTTGATATGGGGCGCTACCCGGAAAGCCTTGATGAGTTGCTGAAAAGCGACGAGCCCAACTGGCAAGGCCCGTACTTCCCGAAAGATGTGCCGCCTGACCCGTGGGGTAACGACTACGTTTATCGCATGCCAGGTGACGACGGCGCTCCTTTTACTTTATTGTCGTATGGAGCTGATGGCCGCGAAGGCGGTGAAGAAAATAACGCAGATATTTACTTACAATGAGTGTAGCCAACGTATCTCAGCTGTTTACCGAACGCTTTCGGGTCAATCAGGATGATCTGACCAAAGCGCTGCAATTCCAGACCCGCAACGGCGGTCAGTTGGAGCAGATTCTGGTCCGGATGGGTGCGTTGAGCTCTGAGTTTTTACCCGCCTACTACGCCGAAGTTTACGACCTGCAACAACTCGATGATGATCGGCAACAGGCCGTACTCGATGACGACAGTCATTGGGCACAGCTGTATGAAAGCTTGCCGCCGGAACTGGCTGGCCGCTGTATTGCCCATCAGTGTGTGCCGATTGGCTATGTTGCCGAATCGCAACGTCTCAAAGTGGTGTGTAGCAATCCCAGCCAGCCGGCGCTGCTGGAATTTGTCGCCAATCTGGGCGAACTTGAGTTAGAGCTTATTGTCGTTAGTGAGGATTCTTACAACCAGCTGAAAAACCGCTGGCTGCAGGAAAGCGAAGGGCCGAGTGAAGATGCTGGGCTGACCATGCTCGAAGAAGACCGCTTACGTGAACTGGCGTCTGAAGCTCCCACGGTTAATTTGCTGAATAATCTGATTGCCAAAGCGTTGCGGCGACGTGCTTCTGATATGCACATTGAGCCGTGGAAGGGTAAAGGTCGTGTGCGCTATCGCATTGACGGCGTATTGCACGAAGCAGATTTCATTCCAATGCATATGGTATTGCCGGTGGTGACGCGGCTGAAACTGCTGTCGAGTATGGACATTGCCGAAAAGCGTCGGCCACAGGATGGCAAAATTGAATTACGCATCGATGGTCTGAATGTCGACGTGCGGGTTTCGGCCCTGCCAGTCGGTGAAGGCGAGAGTGTGGTGATGCGTTTCCTGTTACAGGACAACCTTGCCTACGATGTGAAGACGCTGGGTATAGAGCCTGATGTAGAGGCTGAATTATTGCGCGATATTCAAGCGACCTCCGGGGTGATTTTGCTGACGGGCCCTACGGGCTCGGGTAAAACCACCAGCCTGTACTCATTCTTGTCACGGCGGAATGAGCCTGACGTAAAAATTATCACTATTGAAGACCCGGTTGAGTATCAACTTGACGGCATTAACCAGGTGCACGTACAAAGTGACATCGGTTTTACCTTTGCCAATGCCTTGCGCTCGGTTGTACGGCAAGACCCTGACATTATCATGGTCGGTGAGATCCGCGATGCTGAAACTGCTGGAATTGCATTGCAATCGGCGCTGACCGGTCACCTGGTATTTAGTACCTTGCACACCAACGATGCCGCCAGTGCCTATACCCGCTTACTGGATTTAGGGGTGGAAGAGTTTCTGCTGTCGGCGGCAATTAAGGTGATTGTCGGCCAACGTCTGGCGCGGAAACTGTGCCCGCATTGCAAACAACCCGATCCGCAGGCCGAAGCTGATTTCCGCAACATGAAAATGGACTGGATACCTGAACGTTTTGAGGTCACTCCGCAACTGCACAAAGCCGTAGGTTGCGATAAGTGCGCGAACACGGGCTACAAAGGCCGGGTTGCGTTAATTGAATACATGCGCTGTGACGAACAACTGACCGCCTTACTTGGCGATGCGGAATTTCTGGTGAAAGCCCGCCGGTTAAACCGCGAGCGTGGCTACCGTAACCTGCTCGAAGACGGCGTGCTTAAAGCGCTGCGTGGTGAAACCACCCTGGCTGAAGTGGTGAGGGTAGCAGGCTAATGGCTCTGTTCACTTACGTCGCCTACAACACTAGTGGCGTTGAGCAGAAAGGCCGCATTGATGCGGTCGATATGGATACCGCACGGGCGCGGTTAGAGACTCAACAACTCCTCGTTGCCGACATCAAAGAAGCCTCCAGTGGCTTAAATGCCAATATCTTTGGCGAGCGTGGTCTGACGGTTGCCGATGTCGAGTTCTTCACCGCCGAAATGAGTTTGTTACTTACCTCTGGCTTGCGTGTCGATAAAGGCCTCGAAATTCTGCTGCACAACGTTGAAAAACCGGCGTTGCGCGAGATGCTGCAAAATGTACTGCAACAACTCAAACAAGGGCATAAGTTGTCCGATAGCCTGGCAGCATTCCCGGTGTTTAGCTCGCTCTATGTAGGTCTCGTACAAATCGCTGAAGAAACCGGTGAGCTGGCAGCAACCTTTCAGCGCCTGGCCGACGAGCTGCATTATCAGATGGAGTTGCGCGAGAAAATTAAACAGGCACTGGTCTACCCGGCGGTCATTCTGACAGTGTGCATCGCAGCTATCGTGTTTATTTTTAACTTTGTGGTGCCGAATCTGACCTCGCTGTTTCAGGATCAGGAAAACCTACCCGGTTACACAGTGGCGTTGCTGGCAGTCAGTGATTTCTTTACCAACTATCAGCTGTGGCTGGCGTTAGGGTTAGTGTTTGGCGGCTTTGCCCTCTGGCATTACCGCGACCAACCCTGGGTGCAGACGTTGGGAACCTGGTGTAGGGAACGATTGCCAGTGGTTTCGGGGGCCAATTTGTTGGTCGAACGGATTCGGTTTAACGCCGCGTTACACGTTATGCTAAGCGCCGGGGTCGCCATTGATCGCAGTATGAAGCTGGCGGCAAAAACCTTACGCACTGAATCGTTGCGCACCGAAGTTTCCCGTGCTGCGGAACGGGTGAACCGTGGTGAAGGTCTGGCTGAGTGTTTGGGTGAATCACGGTTGTACCCGCCGTATTTCGCCGCGCTGCTTAGCATCGGTGAAGAAAGCGGTGAGCTGGCGCGGGTGTTTGGGGAAATCGCCGACCGTTCCCGCCGTACCTTTTACAGTTGGGTGACGCGTTTCACTAGCTTACTTGAACCCGCATTAATTCTCTTTATGGGGGCTGTGGTTGGCACGATCGTCGTTATTATGATGCTCAGTATCTCCGCCGTCACAGACATGCCAATATGATCCCGGTCGCTGCCGTTAAGTCTAACCGCGGCTTCACTCTTATCGAACTGCTGGTGGTGATGGCCATCATCGCCATCGCCGCCAGCCTGATTGGCCCCGTCGCCCTGAACCAATACGAACGTAGCAAAGCCACCGCCGAACGCGAAGCCCTGCTGCGCCTGCTCGACCACTACCGCTTTCAGGCCTACAGCCAAAACCGTACCTACACCATCACCACCACCCCCAACCAACTACTTATCCAGAAGGGGCAGCCCCTTCTGGATAAGTGGGGGGAGGGCAGTGCTGGCGCGGGGTTGAGCGAGGCGGTGGAGTTTGAGTTTTTGAGTTTTCCACAGCAGCGGCTGGTGTTGAATAGGCATGGGTTTTGGGCGCCGGATACGATTGCCTGGCGCGAGGGTGAGCGGGAGCTTGCGCACGAGCTGAATATGGAGTTGATCGAATCGGGGGAGGAGGTGAGCAATGCAACGCGCGAGTAGGGGCTTCACCTTAATCGAGATCCTGGTGGCGATGACGATTCTATTCGCAACGGTGGTGACCGGCGTGATGGCGTTTCAGAACAACATGCAAAACTCAGTGAAGGCGGCGGAGGTCATGCACATTCTTACGCAGCTGGATACGGTGCGCAGCAACGTCAAATTTAACCTCCAACATGACGGTGAAACCTCAGGTAACGACCTTTACAGTCAGGACGTTCAGATCAACTGGCAAGCAGAACAAGTCGCGTATCTGCCACCGGCACCTTTTTACGACGATGGCGCAGGTGGTTACAGTCAATATGGGCCGCGTTATCGACTCTATGCCGTTACCTTAACCATGGACTATGGCAGTACGCAACGCACATTCAACTACGAGGAACTGGTATGGGACGAAAACCTACAGCAAGCGGTTTCACCCTAGTTGAAACGCTGATTGCTATGGTGCTGCTGTCGTTGTTGATGATAAGTGGCGCCCTTGCTTATGACTATTTCAGTCAAAACTGGCAACGAAATAAAGGGATTGCCGAGAGCTCGGGTGAGCGCCACCATTTAACAAGTCTGGTACAAAAAGTCACCTGGAACACATTTTCAAAAGCCGTCTACGGTGACAATGATCGACTCGGCTTTTACTTCCTCGGACGGCAAGAAGGATTTACCGCAGTTTCGCATACCAGTGTTCAGAATCCAGATGCCGCCGCGGTCTACCGCTTGTTTCGCGAACCTAATGACGACGGCGGTTTTCGCTTGGTTTACGAGGAGGCGGTACTTAACAATGTTTATTTAGCCGCTGACTCGCAGCAGTTGCCCTTTAATTTTCGCCGGATCTTATACGATAACGTAGGGCGGGTTGAATTTCGGTACTACGGTTATGAATCGCTACGGCAGCGCAACGATACCGTTTCTGCGGAAGGACCTGAGCAATATAGTTTAATGTGGTTTGAAGAGTTTGATGGCATGCAGCGCGTATTGCATCCACAAGCCATTGCGATCGATTTAAACGGGTTTCGGTGGTTAATTGAAGTTCCAGACGCCGTAGAGTCAACGCTGTCGAGGTACACCCGTGATATTTAAGCAGCAGGGTATGGCACTTTTTCAAGTACTTTTGATGGTTGCTATCATCTCGGTACTACTCGTAATTATGAGCCAACAAACACGCTCTTCGGTAGAGCGGGCACAGGCGATGCAAGAGCAGGCAAGACTGCAACTTGCCCTGGACTCTACCGCAAATTATTTAGATGCTCTGTTATTGAGCAACAATTGGTTATTGGCTCGTGGCCAACCAGAACACCCGTTGGCGGAGATTAATTTCTACAACTACCCGCAGTCGCTAGCCGTGCCTGAGCGCATCGCTTATCGACCATTAGGTGATGCCGTGACCGTGCAATTGCAGAACGAGGGCAGCCTGTTGAACATTAATTTTGAAACTGAAAATATTGAAGCTTTGTTGCGGGCGCTAGGGGTGGAGCCACGTCAGGCCGAGCTAATGATGGCCGAATTGCGTGATTGGCTACAACAACCTGATCAGTTATTTTTTCAGTCTTTTTCGGATCTTGCGCACTTACCAAGTTGGACAATGGCTGAGGTCGAACTGATTCGCCCATACACCACTTTGGAGGTCGCGATCTTTAACCCTGCATGGGCGCCAGACCAACTATTGACGATATTGCTTACCCAAGGGCAAGCTGATACTATCCGAGCATTAAGAAAAAGTAACGATAATGCTGTCGGAATGCTACAAGAGTTTATCAATTTACGAGACGCGCTTGATAGTAGTATTTTCCCCGGGGAACAGCAGCGAATTCGTATTACTGCAGAGCCAAGTGGGTTGCAACTTTATCGGCGTATAGACTATCGGCCACGGCACCCCATTCCCCTGCGTTTACATGCGAAGCACTTTCAACAAGAACAACAAGTACAACAATAAGTACGACGATAACAACATGGTAGCTTCAACTTCTACGAACACCAAAATAACGCTGCAGCATAAACTGAAACGCGGTTTGACGTCATTGGTGTGGCGGGTTAACCAACAGGGCCAATGGTTTCAGGGTGAAAGTGCTACGCCAAGTGCAGCGCCGAAACGCCGGGTCGCCTGCTTAGTTGTATCGCGAGGTTTGTATCAGGAAGTGTGGCAGTCGTACGCCATTCGATCGTATAAAGGCCTGCGCAAAGTTTTAACGCAAAAAACGCATGACCCGTCCAAGCAACACTATATTGGACCATGGCACGACGGTCAGCGGCGTGTGCTTACCATTACCCTTACCGATAAAGGGCGAGCTTTACTGGCAAAAGCATTGGTAGTTTTACCCGAATCGCTGGTGCTTAGTGCCGCGCTCAACACTGGCTTCTATCAGGTTGAAAGCGGCGAACATTGCTACTTTTTGTTCAACCAAGAGAATAATTGGCAGACCGTTGTTCGCTCAAGCATGATGCGCGATTCCGAACGGGCGCAACTGGCATTGGGTTGCCCTGGTGCGACGCACGTCCATCAACTCACGGATGCTGATTTAGGTCATAGCATCAGCCGCGGCGTAACTAAGCTTGGTAGTCACTATTGGCGCCAAGGCTGGCAAAAACACACCTCAGTTAAAGGTTTTGCCTGGCAGCCCGCGCTTATCGTAATTGCCATTGTAGGCTCCAGCTACTTAGCTCTTAGCAGCGGTTACCTTGTGCTCGAACGCACATGGCTAAAACATAAGCTGGAGCAAATTACCCCGGAAGTCAGTGAGCTATTAAACTTACAAAGTGATCTGAGCCGGATCAGCACTAACCTGGGTGCACTCAACCAAGTGTACGTAAACAGTGCAACCATTAACCAGTTCTGGGAAATTTACGCGGTATTCGACACCCACAATGGCAGCTTCACCTTCATGCGAGGCGACGGCCAGCAACTCAGTATCGGTGGTGAAGCCGAAAATGCCTTAGAGCTACTCAAGAAGCTACATAGCTTGCCGCAGGTAGAAAAAGCAGCCTTCGCGTCACCAGTGCGTGGTGGCAGCGGGAAACAGCGGTTTCGCATCGACTTAACCTTGCAACAAGGGAGTCGCCAATGACTAACTCCCAAAAGCAATTACTCATAGTAGCCGCGTTCCTAGCCGCTTTGCAGTTTGTGGTGAAGCCTGTGCTAAATTGGCAGGACGAGCTAACGACTGAGCTTGCACTGACCCAAGGTCAGGTAGAACGGAGCGAACAACTACTCAAGCACGCAGAACAAGTCACAGCAGCTCATGAAGCGATTCTGCGGCAGCGTGAGGAAGTGCTCAACGCCTTGCCAGAGGTAATGGAAACCACGTTGTTACAAATCCAAATGCAAGGAACTCTGGAGACTTTGTTCGGTAAACACAAGGTTGGTATTGTTGAGTTTAACTGGGTCACCGGCCTGCAAGCGAAAAGTGAGACCCTTGCTACTTTAAACGCCAAAATTAGTTTAATTGGAACAATAGACAATTTGGCTCAGGCGCAACTGGCATTGATGCAGGAGTTTCCGTTTGTGCGCCACGAGAGTATTGAATTACGTGAGGCTCCGCGCCAGCGCGGCAACTATCATGAGTTATCGCTGCTGATACAAGTGGCGGTGCGACAACCGGAGACGTCGTCATGAAAGCTTGGCAACAGCTACCGGGAAGCGTAAAACTGATTGCTATTGTCGGGGTGTTGCTGTGCCTGATTGATTTTAGTCAGCGCGTGTATATCGATAACAGCGTCGATGCGCGCGCGTTCGATGCAAACGCGGGTGCACAAAACGAATTTCAAACAGCGCGGATCAGTGATGAGGTTGAAGCTTGGCTGGAACGGCGGCGCGAAATTGCCGAACAACGGAAACAAGAACAAGATCAAGCTACTGTCAGTGAGCCACAAGTAGCGTTGCTTGAGGGCGGAGTGAATTTAGGCAACATGCGCGTGCGGGTGCGGGGCATTTACACCTCAGCGCAGAATGAACAAAGAATCGCATTAATCGACACTCAAGAGCTAGAAAATCGCAGTGTAGAGATCACCGAGGTGACAGAAGGCTTCGAATTGAATGGCTACACCGTCAGCAAAATTAACGTCAACAGCGTCACCTTTATCGGCGGTGAAGACGAATCTGTAACTATTCCGGTGTTCGATTATTAACGCCGCAGAATAAACGAGGAAATTATGAGCCGAACGCATCTTAACTATTGTTTTGCACTCCTAGCCGCTTGTAGCGTACTCAGTTGTGCACAAACTCCAGACCCTTTGCAGGTCGACGCAACGCGTTTTGAAGCTGATGATATTAAGTATTCGGACAACGAAACCGAGGACGAACCTACCCTCGAAACCAACGGCTTTGAACAACTGCGCTCGCTGGATTATGAAAACTATTTGCAGCGCAGTGATAGCGATCCGGCAAAGAATTTCAGCACTTCTGACACGCACGCGCTTAGTGCGAATGAATTGCCGCTGCGCAACTTCGTCGAAACGGTATTTGGCACCGCGCTACAGACCAATTACGTTATCGCCACGCAAAATGAGCTGAATCAAAACGTGACCCTGAACTTATCGAATAGTGTAAGTTCACGCGAGTTGTTCTCGCTGTCACGGCAACTGCTGATCGACAATGGTCTGGATGTTTCCCTGCGTGATGGCACCTATTATATTTACCCGCGTAGTGAGGCCCGCATGGATGTGGTGATCGGCTTCGGCCGCAGGTATGCAGACGTGCCTGATACCGCACAAAAAATCATGCAGGTTGTGCCATTAAAGTACGGTTTGAAGACATCATTAGAAAGAACTTTGCGAAGCCTCTCGAGCGTTAAAATTTCCGCGGATCTGGCACAGAATTCGTTTTTTGTTGAAGGGTCGCGCGCGGAAATTATCCGGTTCTTAGATTTAGTCCAGTTGCTTGATGTACCGGCCAATCGCGGCCGTCATGTGGCGATGGTAGAACTGACCTACCTCGCGCCGAGTGCCTACATCGAGCAATTAAAAGAACTTATGGAAGCCGAGGGTGTAAGCATTGGTCGTCAAGCTGGAACCGGGGTTGCGGTTTTAACGGTACCGGTGATTCAACTTGGTGCTGTAGCAATGTTCGCGTCCAACGAAGAGGTACTCGACCGTGCCCGGTACTGGACCCAACAAATTGACCAACCCAGCAAAGGTCCGGAAAAAGGGTATTACATCTATCATCCGCGCTATGCGCGGGCATCAGACTTAGGCGCATCCATCGGAAACTTAATGGGCAGTGGCCAAATGGGTGGCAACGCCTCGCGTGACACACAGTCTGCGCAACAGGTCGATCCACGTCGTGGTGCGACAGGACAGGCGCAGCAGGGCGGTATGACGGCAAGCAACGAAAACATGCGAATGACCGTCGATGAGCGTTCAAACTCGATTATTTTTTATACTACCGGTGGTGATTACAAATCGTTGTTACCGGTGATTCGTCGCCTTGATGTGATGCCCAAACAAATTGTGCTGGATGCGACGATTGCTGAAGTCACCCTAACTGATGAATTTGCGCAGGGCTTCGAGTTTGCTTTCCGTAGCGGCAAACTTAGCGGTGGTACATTTGGAACCCTGGGTGCACAGGATATAGGCGGCTTTCGGTTAAGCTGGGTCGACGGCTTTGATCGCTTCATTGCCAATTTACAACAAAGTTCAAACCTGGTGAACGTACTTTCGAACCCCACGCTGGTGGTGCGCGACGGTGTTTCTGCTTCGATTAACGTGGGTAACGATATCCCAACAGTCGGTTCGACCACCTTCACCCCGAATCTGGAAAGTCAGACCCAGTCGGTCGAGTATCGCAAAACAGGTGTGCAGTTAACAGTAACGCCAACAATTAATGCACAGGGACTGGTGGTGTTGCAAATCGATCAGACCATTTCCAATACCTCACCGACCGGACCTTCGGTGGGAGGCAACCCCAGTATCTTTGAGCGCGCAATAAAAACTGAAGTGATCGCACAAAGCGGGCAGACGATTCTACTCGGTGGCTTAATCTCAGAGAATAATTCCAGTGGAGACAGTAAGGTACCGCTTTTGGGCGATATCCCAGTACTTGGAAACCTTTTTAGATCAGAAAAGAAATCAAAAGAAAAAACTGAGTTGGTTATTTTCATTACGCCGCGCATCATTGAACGTATTGAACAGTGGGAAGAAATAAGAAAAACCATCGCCGATGGCTTGACAAACATCTCGGTTAACGACTAATCTTGCAAGCAACTTTGCAAAATTGTTGAGCGTATGGACGTATAGAAAAACCATAACTAACAACCTTAACAGCAAAGCAATTAGGGGACTCTGCGTTTAGAGTCTACGAAGTATTTTGAACTTTAACTTTTATAGAGTGTTTTGTGACGCGATTAATCACCTCGTTGCAAGACCTGCGACTCTTAAAAGACCTAAGGTTCAATAAAAATCGAGGCGACCGAGTTCTACGAGGTCAATTTGATAACAACAGAGATGAAGGCGGTTCACTTGCCGGAATCTCTTATTTCATGAAATTGGAGAACATCATGACAAACATGTTTAAACGATCGCTAGTAGCTTTGGCAATTGCCGGCGCTAGCACGGGAGCGATGGCTGCAGACGTCACTCTCACTGATACTACTTACGCGACAGACGAGTTCATGTCTACCATGGACGAGGTATTGTCAAAAAATGTCATTATTACCCTGAACGACGAGTACAAAGAGGGTGATTACATCTATTTGCGTTTCGAAGATGGTGCTTACATCGATGGCCATCCTAACCAACTAACAGTGGGTTACGCTGAGCAGTTAGATGAAGGTGACTTTGATAACGACGGTAATACTTACCCAGCTACTCCAGGTGGCTACAACGATGACGCTGACAATGATGATGTGAACAAAGGCATCACGGTCGATTTCGTTGCGCAAACATCTGACAACGATGGTCACACTGTACTTGTCTACCGTGTAACAAACGTTTACGGTGACCAGATGACAGCTTCTAACGATACCACATACGATATCGAGTTAGACTTTGGTCGCTTCAACTTTGATGCACCTGTGGTCGTTGCGCAGTCTGGTGTAATGTTTGACACGTTCTCACGTATTGACACTCAACCGTGGCCGACCACGACTAACCCATGGCCGTTCGATACTGTCCCAGCGGGCGACGAGGAAACTCAGTTGTTCAAAATGGGTCCACAGTTTGAATTGGTAGTGGATAAAGAATTTAGTGGCGAATTGGATGTTTGGGAATATCGTCGCGAGTTCCGTACTGCTGGTGGGTCTCATGGTAACAACTACCTCACTGACGATGGCGAGTTCCACGTAGCAACTACTCTGAACCCAGACGGCGGTGCATGGGACTTTGAAGTTCAAATCGATGGCGGTGCTACAGAACAAATCGAATACACCTTGTCTGGTGATAACATGTTCGGTTGGATCGACAGCGCTAACCCGCAAGGTCTCGAGGCGATATTCACTGGTAACAGCTGTACCTACATCAGCCACACCGCAAATGCATTGGATTTCCGTTGTGCAACTGTCGACGTCGTAACTAACTTGATGTTTGACTTAATGGGTACAACGAGTTCGTACAATAATCCTAAGCAAGATGGCGAATTTGCATTGTCAGCGACAGTTAACTGGACGCACACTGGCGCAGCTTACACAGCACCAGAAGACGGCGTATTGACAGTAGACCCTGCATTTGGAGAAACTGACTTGAGCGCATTATTTGCAGGTGAGTGGACAGTAAACGGTTCTGTAACGCACATTCCTTATATGCCTTACAGCGCTCAGTCTGCTTCTGGCGAGGTAACACCAATCAGCCAGATCATCTACGTAACTAACAAGTTACGTGATCCTGGCTTCGATGATGTTATTGGTTCAACTGACCCAGCTCCAGGCAATCCAAATGTTGACCGCATTATCTGGGTTGATGCTATGGCGGAAGACGGCACCATGTATGGTCCTTATACCTTGAACGCTCTCGCGAATTCAGGTGTAACTGCAATCGCAGGTGAAATCCGTGAAGCATTGTTCGTAGATGGCGCTTTAGCTACTAGTGGTAAGTTCTCGTTGACTGTGAACGTCGCAGATTACCCAACTAATATCTCAATCTACTCTGCGTATAACGTAAACGGTTCGGATCGTGGCTGGGTACAAAACGATTCAGTACGCACGGATCTTGACTTATACAAAGGCAACGACATCGTCGATTAATAGCTAGTTTCGACTAGTATTAACATCGAAAATCGTTAATATAAAACGCTCCTTCGGGAGCGTTTTTTTTTGCACTCCGTTCCATCACCGATTTATGGTTCAAGGACTGAATAACGAATGGTCAATCAATCTCTGCGGAACTCGTCGTGGTTAATATTCGAAAAAGTAACCGTCATGGCGATGAATCTAATTGTTACGCTGGTACTTGCCCGGCAATTAGGACCTGAGGTATTTGGTCAGCTTTCCTATGTTCTCGCTGTTATCACGTTAGTTATTCCATTTTCTGCATTGGGACTCAATGCGCTTATTATGCGCGAGCTGGTCGAAAGTCCTCAGCACGAACAGCGGGTAATGACCACGGCTTTGGTATTGCGTGGTCTGGGGGCGTTGGTCGCGTTGCTGTTTATATGTTTATGGGCTTATTTACTTCCCTCGTTGGCATTCCAGGAACGACTTGCGCTTGTCGTGATTGGCGCGGCCGCGAGTCTGCAAGCATTGCAATTAGTTGAGCATTTCTTTAATGCCAAGGTTCAGATTAAGTACGTCGTCAGGTTACGTACGGCTGTTTTGCTCTTCAGCGGTGTGGTTAAGATTGCAGTCGCCATTTATACGCAGGATATGCTGCTGGTTGCGTGTATCTTTGCCCTCGAATACCTGTTGTGGGGGATTGGCTACCACTGGCTTTACAGTAAGCGAGGAAGTGGTTGGCGGATTACTGAAGTGAGCTGGAAGTATGGGTTTGGTCTACTACGACAATCCTGGTGGTTGATGCTATCTGGGATAGCAGCAGCAGTTTATCTAAAAATCGATCAGGTCATGCTGGGACAAATGGTAGATAAGTCGACTGTTGGTATTTACGCCATCGCTGTAAGGATTTCTGAGGTCTGGTACTTTTTTGCAACCGCAATTGCGGCAAGTTTTTTCAGTATGCTGCTGAAGCTGAGAGCAGAAGACCCGCAAGGCTACCAAAACCAGCTTCAGCGACTGTGTGACGGCCTCTTCATCAGCGCACTTGTGATCGCTATTGGCGTTACGCTGGTCGCACCAATTGCGATTCCGTGGCTGTTTGGCGAAGATTACGCCGCGAGTGCGACCATTCTGATGATCCATGTCTGGGCCGGGCTATTTGTCTTTATGCGTGAACTTGCGAGTAAATGGCTTTTAGCCGAGCGGTTGTTAGCATTCTCATTACTTAGCCATGGCATTGGCGCAATTTTTAATATCGGATTGAATCTGTATTTAATTCCCCGCTACCAAGGCGAAGGAGCCGCCATCGCTACAGTGGTGTCTTATGCCTCGGCAGCCTATTTTGCGTTCTGGCTGGCGCCGAAAACGCGTCCCCTGGCCCGAATTATGACCCGCTCGCTGTTGTTGCCGGTGACGTTAGGGTATCGTTACTGGACCGTGTTGAGCGCGTCTTCGACGAGTTCAACGAAAGGCAAAAAGTAAGTAATAGCTGTATAACTTTGTTAAACTACGTCGATCATGCGGTACACTTCAAACCACGTTATTTATAAGGCATAAGAAAGCAGTAATGAGTCTTCGAACGATTGCCAAAAAAGTCATTCCGGTAAAGTTCGTGCATTGGTTGCGCGAGCGCGGCGAAAACTTTGATAAAAGCTTTATCCGGCTATTTTCCGGAACCCGGCTGACCTCATCGATTTACTATCTTTTGTTTAGCCGTGAATTTGGCCGGGAACAGCAGGCCGTTTTACGTGGACGTATTGCTTACTGGCGGTCCCTGAAGACTATTGAAGCGACCTGCGCATTGTTAAGACGCAACACCCATCGACTTGAGAAAGGTCTTATCATGCGGCCTCGTCGAGATAGTTTTGCCGCAGAGTACATTATGGAAACGGTGAATTGTTTTCGCGATGCAGCAAATGCTAAAAGTCTGAATCCCGAAGAACTGCAGTGGGCCCATGACGTACTCGACGAATACTTTACGATAGTTAAAGATACGCCAAAAATTGCTCGGGCAAGAAGGGTCTGGCAAGACCTTCACGCCTCTTTAGATACCGCAATGGAACGCACCAACTCAGTTCCATACCCCCAGCGTGAGTTACCAGAAGCCACTATTGCCCCGGAGCAACTTAAGACTTTGTTCCAACGGCGCCGTTCTGTACGCTGGTTTAAGCCTGATCGAGTCGCTGGCGAGATAATCCTTCAAGCCTTTGAAATGGCGACTCTTGCCCCGTCCGCATGCAACCGGCAACCCTATGAATTTTATGTAATTCAAGAGCCAAAGCGCGCTGCAAAAGTTGCCAATATGGCAGGTGGAACAGTTGGCTTTGCCGATCAGATTAGTAATCTGATTGTGGTTGTCGGGGACCTTAAAGCGTATCCCATGGAGCGCGATCGTCATTGCATCTATATTGATGCCTCGTTGGCCACCATGCAGTTAATGTTGGCATTTGAAACCATGCAGATCTCAACCTGTCCGATCAACTGGCCGGATATTGAATTCCGCGAGCGGCTGATTGAGCGTGAGCTAAATTTGACCGCTCACCAGCGACCTGTCATGTTACTTGCATTTGGTTATGCTGACCCTGAAGGGGGCATTCCCTATTCAGCAAAAAAATCCAGCAACATTTTGGGACGGTTTATTGATCATGACCACGTCTAATCCGCAATCACTCATTGTTTTTTCCAGTTCCGCCTTCAAACAAAGCGTGCGGGCGCTGCGCTTGTGGTGGCTGTTTCTACCTTTAGTCCTTGCCCTGCTGTTTGCTGCAGTTAAATGGCTGAGCGATGACGAATATGAAGCCAGAACCGTACTCGCGCCAAGCGAAGAACGTAGTGGTGGCCTGACTGATATGTCTGCAGGTCTCACGGGGTTGGCTGGCCTCGCCGGGTTTGATCTAGGTGGCGGTAAGATCAACGACACCCAGATGGCTGTGGAGGTTTTAAAATCACGAAGCTTCCTGTACGGATTTATTGAACGTCATGAGTTGATGCCTTATCTGGTCACCGATGGAACCGCTGAAGAACTTGAGCAAAGCTGGCGAGGGTATAACGAACTCCGTGAACGGCTGGCGATTGAGTACGACCGTGCTAAAGGTATTGTCACATTGCAACTGACCTACACCGATCCAGTATTGGCAGCGACCTGGTTAACCGTGATGGTGAATGATATTAACGTTTACATGCGCGAGCGCGAACGTGAGCGGGTGAATCAACAGATCACGTATCTGACCAATAAAGCCGATGAAATTCAGCAGGCGGATGTTCGCGAGTCGCTTTATCGTTTATTGCAGGAACAATATAACCGCGCGATGCTCGTTGAAGTGAACGATGATTATGTATTTGAAACCATCGACCCGGCGGTTCCACCGCATCAACCGACTGGCTTTAGTGCAATGGTCTGGTTGGTGATTGGAGCCTTGCTTGGGTTGTTTGCAATGGTTGTCGTTACCTTATTGCGCAGCTATGTACGAAGCAACCCGTAGGCACAGTTTTTCAGCGTATTTCCGCTGGTTAAAGCACTATTGGTGGCTGGCTGCAATTTATGTTGTTGCTGGTCTGGCGATTAGTGTTGGCTACTTTAAGTTGCATCCGAAGTGGTATC
The DNA here is from genome assembly GCF_052541995.1 of Pseudidiomarina xizangensis. Lineage (NCBI taxonomy): Bacteria > Pseudomonadati > Pseudomonadota > Gammaproteobacteria > Alteromonadales > Idiomarinaceae > Pseudidiomarina > Pseudidiomarina xizangensis. The sequence goes on along the minus strand of NZ_JBOBQA010000001.1, from coordinate 1,146,401 downwards.
AGGCGCAAACCTTATTCGTGGTTAATCCTGAGCTTTTTAATCAGGGATTATTACGTCGCGGGGATGATGTTGTTTTGAATCAGCGCTCGGCATCAACTGCGGTACCATTGACCGTTGAGCCAGAGCTGCGCATTGCCCGTTGGCTTTATAGTGAGCAATTTTCCCGGTGGGTTACCCAGACATTATTTACTGACGCGATCGATGCCGATTATTACCAGGTACGCCGCCACCTTCATTACTATCGTTATCAAAACGATCGCTTCCATTCGTTGCACTGGTCAGCGCCATCAAGAGCGTTGGCGGAGGACCAGCTACGGCAAATTATGGCGTTGCTAGAGCAGCGTTTAGTTGAAGAACGACAACAGGAACTAGCAATCCAACTCGATGCCAACGCTGCACTCCTGCAGCAAGCAAGAGGCAACGATTACCGGCGGGTTCTCCAGCAACAACAAGAAGTATTAAAAACCCGCGCTGCCATGCTGGATTCCAGTTTATTTAGCTTTATCCAACCTGTAACCGATATAGTTGGCAGTCCGAATGCGGTGTACCCGCAGGGGATCCATGTGGTGCTGGCTGGATTATTTTTCTGGCTGGCATTCGGCGTGACGGGGTTACATATCTTTCTACTTCGCCGATCAGGGAGTGACGCTGCGGGGTGGAACCGATGAAGCTACAATTAAGCTCTGATCAGGTTGGCAAAATCCTTCTTATACTGTTGGTCTATCCGGTTATCTGGCTGGATACCTTGTATGGAGTGTTTAGCTTTTTGGGCTTAGATGCGTTGCGTGTCAGCTTGCTATATCGTACCGCTGTTTTACTGCTTGGTTTAATTATTGTTTATACCCGTAGTGGCGTTTTAAGCTGGTTAATCCAGCTGATGATTCTCAGTTGGTCAGTCATTTTAGTGATCAATAGTTATCCGGTGGGAGACATTCAGTTTATTGCAGAGTTCACGCAGTTAACCCGCTGGCTTTATCCCTTTACCGTTGTGATCCTAACCCTTGCGACGCTTGAGCGTTATGGCGCGCACGATCAACTGTTGCTGCGGGGAATAGCCTACTATGGGTGGGTTTTCGGTGCATTTATGTTGTTCTCATTCGCTACCGGACTGGGTATTCCGAGTTATGACGAGGGCGTGTACGGCATCAAATCATTTTACGTGGGCGGAAATGACATTGGCCTGGCGGCGTTAATTAGTTTAGCGACGATGTTGGTGTTATTGCATCAGCGATTTACATGGTGGCGATTGACCAAAATACTGCTGTGTTGTGCCGGACTTGTGTTGCTGGGCACCAAAGCCGGGTGGGTGGGTACGTTGTTATTAGTCGGTGGTTTTACCCTGTTATTTCGACGGGCGCGTTGGGTAGTGCTACCGCTGCTGCTAGTCGGCGGCATTTGGAGTGCAAGCTGGATCCAGACGAATCAGGAAACACTCGCTTATCAGGTAGCTCAGGTGCAGGCTTTGGTTAAGGGTGCGAATCCACGTGAACGGTTAATTCAGGCCGCAGAAGGACAGCTGGAGCACTACCCGGATAAAGCCGAACTGACAGGCGGAAGTTATTCATTTTATGCTGGTAGCGGTCGTGATTATTATGTCACGCACAACAATACAACAGGGGTTGAAACCTTTAAGGCGATTGAGCAGGAATGGTACGATCTGCGCGGTGGTTACGGCGTGCCTTTCGCAGTTTACGTTTTTCTGTGTCATCTTTTGCTACTGGTTTTAACGGCGGCACTGTTAATCCGTCGTCCTAGTGTTGAGCATGTCGGATTTTTTATCGCCAGCTGTTTATACATTGGACATGGAATATTCGCCGGTCATGCTTTTGTTAGCGGTCAGCCAAGCGGCTTGATTGCGATTCTGTATGCAGTGGTTATTTATCGATTAGAATTAGGAGCATTAAGTGCTGAATGTAGAAGTCAAAGGGATTAGTTTCGCGAACAAAGGCGCAGAGTTAATGTTGCATGCGATCATCGCCCAGTTTGCTGAACGAGGTGTTGAGGCACGTTTCGTGGTTGAGCCGACGGGACCCTATGATCGCCGCGTTGCTTTTGGCTTGTGGCAAAAGAGCCGATATATTCGCAAGCGAATCAATTTACTTACGCCGGTGAGCTGGCTACCACAGCGCTTTCGGCACATGTTCGGTATTATCAATGAAAGTGAACTGGATCTGGTGCTTGATGCCTCAGGTTTTGCCTTTGGTGATCAGTGGAGCCCTCTGATTGCGTGGGACCGACTTGGTAGTACCATTGCCCGCCTGCGAGCCCGTGGTATCCCCGTCATCGTATTGCCACAAGCACTGGGACCGTTCAAGCAAAGTGCATCAGCGAAAGCCTTTGCCCCGGTGTTGGAGCATGCCAATCTGGTTTATCCGCGCGATGATCAATCCTACGAGTTTTGCGAGAAGCTGAGTAACGATACCTTTAACCTGAAACGTTGCCCGGACTTTACCAATTTAATTAAAGGGCTACCGGCTAACGAATTTGACCCCGAGCACCATCAAGTTTGTTTTATTCCTAATTCAAAAATGCTGGAAAAACGACAGGACGGTGACCGTTACATTAACTTCATGGTGGCAGCGATAAGCGCTGCACAAAAAGCCGATAAGAAACCTTTTATTCTTATTCATGAAGCCGCTGCGGATCGTCGGCTAACCGCGCAAATTCAGGATAAATTAGACCAGACCGTACCGGTTTTAGATCCTGGGCATGCGTTAAAAATAAAATGGATTATCGGCCAGTCCCATAGTGTGGTCAGTTCGCGATTCCATGGTCTTGTTAGTGCGTTATCGCAGGGCGTCCCCGTGCTTGCGACCGGCTGGAGTCATAAATACCATGAACTTCTGGCCGATTACGGTTGTGCCGAACAACTTATCGATATCGCTGACGGAGATACCGATGCGCTTAATGCCTTGCAGCATTTGTTAACAGACGATGAACAGCATCAGCGCTTAAAAACCACCATCATCGAGCAGGGAAAGTGGCAGCGCGACGCAGTCACAGAAATGTGGAACGAAGTCTTCGCCGAACTCCGCGCATAGAAGGGGCAGCCCCCTCTGAAAAATTGTGCTCGCAGCAGAAGGGGCAGCCCCCCTTAGGTCAAACGCTGACAGAATTCGAGGAAATCTCGGACAGCAATTTCCGGCTGATAGTGTTCAAGAACATGTTGGCGAGCAAAGTACGAGTGCTGTGCATGCTCTGCCATTACCTTCTCAACAGCCACCGCCAGCTGTCCGGGGTCGGGCTGGGAAACTAAGCACCCCGCGCCTTCAGGCACAACATCAACGATAGGGCCGTAGGCAACACCGACGACGGGTAGGCCCGCAGCCATTGCTTCGAGAAAGCCCATGCCAAAGGAGTCTAACTCCGAGGGTAAGAAAAACAGATCCATCCCGCCTAGCAGCTCAGCTTTCTTTTCATACGGCACCCAGCCGACAAAGTGAACGCGGTCAGCTACGTCACAGCGACTTGCATGCTGGCGTAACATATCGAGCTCTGAACCATCACCTGCTACGGTGAGGTGATAGCGGACAGGTAAGTGTTGAAGGGTCGCAATTGCGGCTCCGACATTCTTACCTGGTTCGAGGCGAGTCATGCACAGCATATCGATACGCTCAGAGGGGGGCTGCCCCTCCTTTTTTTGCGGTGCGGATCTTGGGGGGGCTGCCCCTTCTTGTTGCGCGAGCGACAGCAAGCTGCGGTCAAGAGTATTCGGCATAACGTGGATGCGATCGGCAGGATAAGACAAAAATTGCGCAAGCTGCGTGCGCCACCAGGGCGTGAGTACGATTAGCCCATCGAAACGATTCACTAAGCGCTGCATAAGCCAGCGGCCGAGTGGATGCTGCAAATAATGTATGGCTTCAATACCATGCACATGCAACAGCACCCGTGCACCGCGTTTACGCGGCTCACGAGAAAGTAAATACTTACGAACCAACGACAACCAGCGGGCGCCATGGAGCCAGACAATGTCGCCACGGCCTGCGTCAGCAAGAGCAGATTTTGCCTGGCGAAAACTCTGCCAACGCGAGGCGTCGCTCTGGTGGGATTCAACAATTTTGTGGGCAACGTTGTTGGTCTGAAGAACTTCAATACTACTGGTCAGAGCGGTGCTGATGCCGCCCTTGCCATGTTTGATGGCGGTGGCGACTAAGTAAATCACTGGTCAAGCTCGCGGCGCAAAACATCAACAATCTGCGCACAAGCAGTGCCATCGCCGTAAGGGTTATGGGCCTGACTCATCTGCAGATAGTAGTCACTGTCATCAAGTAACCGTTGAGTTTCTCGGACAATCATAGCGCTATCGGTGCCGACCAGCTTCACCGTACCGGCGGCAACAGCTTCGGGACGTTCCGTGGTGTCACGCATCACCAGTACAGGCTTGCCAAGCGACGGCGCCTCTTCTTGAATGCCACCACTGTCAGTCAAAATAATAGTGGCGCGATTCATCAAATAAACAAAGGGAAGGTAATCTTGTGGAGCAATCAAATGCACGTTTGGAATGTCAGACAGTAACCGGTTTACCGGCTCTTGCACATTTGGGTTCAAATGCACGGGATAAACAATTTGCAGTTGCGGATTCTGTTGCGCTAAAGCGCGAAGCGCAGTGCAGATGCGTTCAAACCCGGCACCAAAACTCTCGCGTCGATGTCCGGTAACTAAAATCAGCCGGGTCCCTAAAGGGCCGGTAACCTCTGCAAACTGATCATGAAATTGCTGCTGCAGCGCCGTATCAGTTTCAAGCGCATCGCGAACGTGCAATAGCGCGTCAATCACCGTGTTGCCAGTGACAAAAACATTTTTACAAGTGACCCCTTCATCTAGCAAGTTCTGTTTTGCCATAGAGGTCGGGGCAAAATGCCAGCGTGTGATGCCCCCCACGAGCTTGCGGTTACCTTCTTCAGGCCAGGGCGAGTAGATATTGCCGGTGCGCAATCCTGCTTCAACATGCGCTAGTGGTATTTGTTGAAAGTACGCTGCCAAACCCGTCGTTAAAGTCGTCAGTGTGTCGCCATGAACAAAAACCACATCTGGTGCAAAGTCGCGTAGTACCGGCTCTATATCCGTTAACACACGAGCGGCCAACCTATTCAGCGATTGTTTGGGTTGCATCAAATTCAAATCATAATCAGGGGTGATTTTAAACAGTCGCAGAACCTGGTCGAGCATCTCGCGATGCTGAGCAGTGACACATACCCGCACATCCCAGTCGTTGACCTGCTGCAAAGCTTGCACCAGAGGAGCCATTTTAATCGCTTCAGGACGGGTGCCAAACACCACTAAAAGTTTTTTTGTCATAATGATTTCAGTTTTAAGCCATAACGATAAAGATGGCCAAGTTTCATTTTGAGATGGCCCGCTGGTAACGACTTTAACAGTTCGCTAACAGAAAAGGGCTCTTGAATTCGCATTTTTAGCCAAAATGCATGATTTAGCCGCTGGCGCGTGTTCATATCAGCACCGTGTTTTTGCATAAAACGGGCAAAACCTAAGCGACTTTTGCGCTGGGAAGAAATTCGCTGGCCGCCATGTTCGACAAAAATATTTTGCAGTGGCTGTCCGAGTCGGAACGCTGAGCCGTAAACTTTAATCAAACGGGTAAAACAATCGTAGTCCTGCAATGCTACTAATTCTTCGTCGAAGCCACCGATCGCCAACATTCTGGAGCGCTCGACAAATACCTGATTGGTCGCATGATTGGCATCAAGCTGCTTATCCAGCGTAATAACTAAATCGTTGCACATGGTCGGCTTGGCACGTTTCTGAGTTACCCAGTAATAACCGGAACAGATAAACGCATACTGGCTGTCGTAGTTTTGCAGCAATACAGCCAAACGCTCCGGCACAAAGGTGTCGTCGTCATCAAGCCCGGTTACAAATTCACCCCGAGCCTCTTTAATTGCAAGGTTGCGTGCAGCACAGGCTCCACGCGGCTGGTCATGACGATAAGTACGAACGCGGGGGTCAAGTCTGGTGTAGTCCTGTAAAACCTCCCAGGTACCATCTGAAGAGCCATCATCGACAACCAACAGCTCAAGTTCCTGATGTGTTTGGGCAAGCACCGAATCAATTGCCCGGCGTAGCAGCGGACCGCGATTGTGAGTGGGCATATAAACAGAGATCAACATGCAGGAAAGGCCTAAAGTTGTCGGGTTAGATGTAACGCAAGATATTTCGCCAACGACCATTGTCGGCCGATACGGGTCGGCTGTGCGCACAAACGGTAGAACCACTCTAAGTGCAGGTCACAAAATAGCTTCGGCGCACGTTTAACATGCCCCGTATAGACATCATAAGTGCCGCCAACACCCAAATAAAACGCGTCAGGGTAAAACTCACGTAAACGCACGATAAGCTGCTCCTGTTTTGGGGCACCCATGGCCACCGTTATAATCTTAGGCTGGTGTTGCGATAATGCCTTGCGTAAAACGTCTTCATCATCGAAGTAACCATCTATACCGCAGACAACATTGACTCCGGCTGCCCGAAGCTGAGCAACGGCGGCTTCATTTACCTGTGGTTTTGCGCCAATGAGCATGACCGGAATGTCAGATTTGCCAGCACGAAGCATTAGCGCTTCCCAGAATTCACAACCGGGGATGCGAGTGTTTTTTACCCCCTTACTGGCTATGGTTTTAACCACGCCGATACCGTCAGCAAAGCGTAGTACGGCATTGTTTATATGGGCCATCAACGCCGGGTCACGGCGTGCAAGCATTACAATTTCACTGTTAACCGACACGCCAAAACCAGGCGTTACATGACCGTCGGAGATCACTTGATCGAGCGCATCATCCATCGATGCGAAGGGCATAATCGAAAGGCCGCCAACGTTAACAGGTGAAGAAAAACTCTTACGATATTTCGACATGTGGTGAAAACGTAATTAATTAGAAGATGGCAGGATCTTACACGCGTGACAAAAAACTGCAATGTTCCTCAGGTATAAGGATGACAGCAGCGCGGCGCTTGGTTTAAACTGCTTCGCATCCCAACGAAGTTAGGAAGGAACATGGAAATTGTCGTTGTCGGCACCGGCTATGTCGGTCTTGCGAATGCAGTATTACTGGCTCAGCACAATCAGGTTACCGCAGTAGATATCGTGGCGGAGAAAGTCGCGATGCTCCAGGCCAAGCAAAGCCCGATTAAAGATACAGACATCGAGCATTATCTGCAGCACAAAAATTTGCAGTTGAGCGCGACCACAGATGCCGCAGCTGCCTTTGCTAAAGCTGACTGGGTGTTGATTGCCACCCCTACAGATTACGATCCGGAAACCAACTACTTCAACACCAGCTCTGTCGACGAAGTAATTAAGCAAGTACTTAATTATAATAACAATTGTCACATTGTCATACGCTCGACCATCCCGGTAGGATATGTTGAAAGAATGCGCCAGCAGTTGGCGACTGATCGGGTGTTTTTTGCGCCGGAGTTTTTGCGTGAGGGAAAAGCACTACAGGACAATTTGTATCCGTCGCGGATTATAGTTGGTGAGCGCTCGGCGCGGGCTGAAGCCTTTGCACAACTTTTACAAGCCGGTGCACTGAAAGCTGAGATTCCAGTGCAATATACTGAACCGACAGAGGCGGAAGCGATAAAACTGTTCGCCAACACGTATCTGGCAATGCGGGTCGCGTTCTTTAATGAACTTGATACCTATGCCGCGCATCATGAGCTCGACCCAAGGCAAATTATCGACGGCGTCTGTTTAGACACGCGGATCGGCAATCACTACAATAACCCTAGTTTTGGTTATGGTGGCTATTGCTTACCGAAGGACACACGGCAGCTGTTGGCAAATTATGATAATGTACCGCAGGTCATGATCGGTGCAATTGTCGATGCCAATCGCACGCGCAAAGACTTTATAGCGGATGCTATAGCTGAGCGGAGGCCAAAATGTGTCGGTGTTTATCGACTGGTGATGAAAGCCGGTTCGGATAATTTCCGTTCATCGGCGATTCAAGGGATTATGAAACGCTTGCAAGCAAAGGGCATTGAGTTGGTGGTTTTTGAACCAACATTCACGGAAAATGTTTTCTACAACTGCCGTGTGATAAAAAAATTACAAGATTTTAAAGAAATGTCGGATATAATAATAAGCAATCGTATGGCGCATGAGCTCAGCGACGTAGAGCAAAAAGTCTATACCCGAGACCTTTTTAACAATGATTAATACTAGTGTTCAGCACTAGGGTTTAAACAGGGAAAACCGCATTCATGAGTATCTGGATGGTACTAATAACCGCCACAGCTTTATCGAGCGTGTTATGTAACCTTCTTATTCCAATGGCGTGGCGTACCGCGCTTGTCGATCATCCATGTGAGCGCAAGCAGCATGTTGGCGCCGTACCTTTGGTCGGTGGCCTCGCCGTTTATGGCACCATGGTGATCATGATGATGGCCATCCTGCCGCTGGAAGTCGATATTCGTTTGTTTCTGGTGGCGGCAAGCTTCATGGTGTTAATTGGTGCGCTCGATGATCGCTACGACATCGACGCCGGTGTGCGTTTTATTGCGCAAATGCTGGCTTCCGCCGTTGTGGTTTTTGGCGCGGACGTACAAATCACCCAATTAGGTAACTTATTCGGTACCGGTGTGGTCGAACTTGGGGTGCTTTCCATGCCCTTTACCTTGCTCTGTATCGTCGCTGCAATGAATGCTTACAATATGATCGATGGCATCGACGGCCTGCTTGGTGCGTTAGCGATGGTGGCCTTTGCCGGTATTGGTTTGCTGGCGCTAATGCACAATCAACACTTACCCTTACTGGTTGCGACCATACTCTTTGGCGCCTTGATCCCTTATATCATTCGTAACCTGGGCTTTCGCTTACGTCCGGTGCGAAAAATATTCATGGGCGACTCAGGCTCAATGCTGGTGGGTTTTACCGCGGTATGGATGCTGGTTATGCTGACGCATCCCGAACGGCTTTTAGAAAGCTGGTTCGAAATGGCTCCTGACACTATGGCTGTTCGCCCAGTTGCGGTGCTCTGGCTTATTGCAGTACCGTTAATGGACATGTTCGCCATCATGGCGCGGCGGGTTAAAAAAGGGCAGTCGCCGTTTAAACCTGATCGCGAACACCTGCACCACATCTTCATGCGCGCTGGCTTCACGCAGCGGCAAACGCTGGGTCTCATCAGTGGCATTGCAACGTTCAAGTTGGCCTTGGGCTTAACTCTTGAATGGTTAAACGTGCCAGAGGTAATTGTTCTTAGCATTTTCTTAGCAATTTTTGTACTCTACCTGGTAATGCTCAAAAATATCTGGCGAATTGTTTCTTGGGTTCGTCAGCAACGCGACGTAGAATCATCATAATAAAACAATAACAGGGGAAAACGGCGTGAAAGCATGGTTGCAACAAACGCTAGCGGCAGCCGGGCTGGCGTGTCTCATTTTTGCTGGTGTACCCGGTGCGGCACCTGGTGCTCAGGCGCAAGACCTATCGAGCCTTACACCACAGCAGATTCAGCAAATTCAGAAACTCCCTCGAGCGCAGCAAGAAGCTATCGCGCGGCAGTTCGGCGTAAGCCTAAGCGACATCGAAGCGATGATGCAGGGCAACAGCAAAAGTCAAAGCACTGCTGAAACTATGGGTGAGCGTCCTTCTATTATGGAGCAGCGCGAAACCGCTGATACCCGTCCGTTAAATGAACTCAGCCCCGGTGAACTCGCCGAACGCCTGGCGGAAGACGATAAAGAACTACAACCCTTCGGCTATAACCTGTTCCAGGGTGAGCCGAGTACTTTTGCACCTATGGCCAATGCGCCGGTTCCGTCAAATTATATGCTTGGCGTTGGCGATACCTTGCGTATTCAGCTGTACGGCAAGGAAAATCGCAGTATCGAAGCGGCGGTGGATAACGAAGGCCAAATCGTCATCGAGAACCTGGGACCTATTGCGGTTGCCGGTTTGCGTTATGACGAAGCTAAAGCCTTGATCCAAAGCACCGTGCGTGAGCGCATGATCGGTATGGAAGCTGCGGTTTCTATGGGCGAGCTGCGCAGCATGCAAATCTTTGTCGTGGGCGAAGCTTATAAACCTGGTGCCTATACCGTCAGTTCACTGACCACCATGAGCCAAGCGCTGTTTGTGTCCGGTGGGGTTAGCGACATTGCCTCGCTGCGTACCGTGCAGTTAAAGCGTAACGGCAAAACCGTAGTGACCTTCGACCTTTATAAATTGCTGACTGAAGGCGATGCGTCTAACGACTACCGTTTGCAAGCGGGTGATGTGGTGTTTATCCCGACCCGCGGCGACATGGTGAGCATTGCTGGCGAAGTACTGCGCCCAGCTATCTATGAAATGTTGCCGGGTGAGACTTTGGCTGATGCGTTAAGTTTTGCTGGCGGCCTGCTGCCGACCGCTTATCGTAAATCAGTGCAGTTGCAGCGCATCAGCGATGGTTCGCGGCGCGTACAAACCATCGATTTAACCCGCTCCGACGTGACCCGTCCATTGCAAGCTGGCGATGCCATTAAAGTACTCTCTGTTGCCGAAGATACGGTCGACAGCGTAATGCTGGTGGGTGCTGCTGTGCGTCCGGGAGTTTACGAGTGGCGTGATGACTTGTACGTGAAAGATTTATTGCCTTCTATTGAGGGCGCGCTACTGCCGGTGACTGATCTTAGCTACGGCATTGTGGTAAGGCGCAGTGCCGATCGCCGCTCGATTAGCGTGCTGCAGTTCGATGTTGCTGCTGCAATTAGCGGTGACAATGCAGAAAATTTAGCGTTACAGCCACGCGATCAGGTGGTGGTATTTAGTCGCTACGAATCAGCGCAAGCGGAAGAAAATCAACTCAGTGCCTGGTTAAAGTCTGAGAGTGACCGTGCCCGTGAAGAGCGTGAACAGGTACTCGAGGTTTACCGTAAGCAGTACCTGCAAAAACTTATTACGGATGATCTAGCCTTTGATTCTTTACTGGAACGCACGACGCCAGAGGGCTCGGCGGAGCTGGATGATCAGCTTAGCTCGCTATTTGCTATTGGCGACGATACCGAACAGCGTGATGCTGACTATTATGCCAAGTTCTCGCGACATAATTTACTGCAGCCTATTCTGTATCAGTTGCGCAACCAATACAGCTCTACCGGAACCTTGCCGCTGGTGTATATCGATGGTCAAGTTCGTTATCCCGGCATTTATCCGTTGGTTGCTAATGCTGACGCACAGCAAGCTATTGTTGCCGCTGGCGGTTTGAAAGAGTCTGCTTATTTGGCGCGGGCTGAAATTACCCGAACTGTGTTGCACGAGGGTGAAGCTTCGGCCCAGTACCGACCTTTTAATTTGGCGCAAGTGTTGCGTAATGAAGTCGAAGTACCCTTGAAAGGCCGTGATCGCATTCAAGTGTTGTCGATTCCGCAGTGGCAGAATACCTTGCAGGTGCGGTTGGAGGGCGAAGTACGCTTCCCGGGAACCTACACCATTCGCCGTGGTGAGAATCTGACAGATTTGTTGGACCGCGCTGGTGGATTGACGGAGTACGCGTTTGTTGATGGTGCGATCTTTACCCGCGCCGATTTGCGTGAAGCTGAACGCAAGCGTTTGGATGAGCTCGCGCAACAGTTGCGGCGCGAAATTGCTTCGAACGTCATCACCGATACCGGTGCACAGGTTGCGTATTCAGAAATGAATCAGTTGTTGCGCGATCTGACCAACATTGACGCAGTCGGCCGGCTCGTTATTGACCTTGGTAGCGTGATGGCGACAGGGGGCGCCTCATTACAGCTGAAAGACGGCGATCGTTTGTACGTACCAACGGTACAGAACACGGTGTCGATTATCGGTGAAGTGCAACTTGCCAGCTCCTATCAGTTTAAACCGGGGGTGTCACTGGAAGAGTACATTCAACGTGCGGGTGGCATGCGGCAAAAGGCTGACGAAGAACGTATTTACATCGTTAAGGCTAACGGTTTGGTAACTGTGCCTGAGCGCCGTTCGTGGTTTACCTCGGGCTCGTACGAGCAAATTGAGCCGGGCGATACTATTGTCGTGCCGATGGATACCCAGTACATGAACAACATCGAAGTCTGGACCACCGCCACGCAGATCATGTATCAGGTCGGCGTCGCGCTCGCCGCCCTAAGCGGCCTGTAACCCGCAGCACGGGCGATGGTGGCAACATCGCGATATATGGGATGCTCGCAACATCGCGGCTTATGGGGTAGCCCGTAGTTCTACTACGGGTCAGACCCGCAGCACGGGCGATGGTAGCAACATAATACTATCGGCAGACTAGACCCGTAGTAGAACTACGGGCTACAACAATGGATGGACAATGCAGGTAACGACGGAGCACTTAAATTTAGACTACAGCTTCCAGGGGTTGAGCGCTGATGAGCTGCAGGCCTACGCGAAGAAACGCCTGCCCGCAAACTTCAACGAACAGCGCAAGCTGCTGTTGCAGGGCGAGTATCAGAACCCCAGCGAAGGCCGTAAAGTTACCCACGTGCTTAACCGCAGTCGCCACTCGGTCGTCGCCGCAGGCGGCGGACGCAACCGCTTCTCCGAGATCGTACGCCTGCTGCGCAGCGGTAAATGGCTCGGTGCCACGGGCAAACCCATCACCGACGTCGTGAACATCGGCGTCGGCGGCTCCGACCTCGGCCCCATGATGGGCAGCTTCGCCTTACACGAGTTCGCCGATGACAACGTAGAACATGAACTCGACGTACATTTCGTTAGCTCCATGGACGGCGGCCAACTGTATGCCGTACTGCCAATTATCGACCCCGAAACCACCGTATTTATCATTGCCTCGAAAAGTTTCGGCACCATCGATACCCTGGCCAACGCTGAGACCGTTAAACGCTGGGTTGAGTCGGTGCTGGACCAATCAGCGTGGCTGGAAAAACACGTCATTGGCGTGTCGAGCAACAATCAGGCGATGACCGAATTTGGTATTCCAGCCAGCCAACAGCTGAGCTTTGCCGATTCCGTCGGCGGCCGTTATTCGTTGTGGTCAGCTATTGGCCTGCCGATTGCCTTAACTGTCGGTGCCAACCAGTTTGCCAAGATGCTCGAAGGCGCGCGGCACATGGACGAACACTTTGGCTCTGCGCCGTTGCTGGAAAATATCCCGTTACTGCTCGCGCTACTGGGCGTCTACAACCGCGAAGAACGCGGCCTGAATAACGTCGCAGTGTTGCCTTACGATGGCCGGCTGCGGTATCTGCCGAACTATCTGCAACAGCTTGATATGGAATCTAACGGCAAGCAGCAAAACCTTGCCGGCGAGGCGATTGATTATCCTACCGGACCCATTATCTGGGGCGGCTTTGGCCCCAACGGACAACACGCATTCTTCCAACATTTGCATCAAGGCTACGATAAATTTGCCGCGGATTTTGTAGCAGTATTGCGCCGTCAAGCTCCAGGCTTTGCTGCTCCCGTGCAAGCAGGCCTGGCTAGCCAGCAACGTTTATCCGTTGCCAACTGTTTGGCGCATCGCCGGCTGATGTGGTTTGGAAATGGCGACAGTTACCCAGGCCAGCATCCGTCGAATTTGCTGTATGTGGATGAGCTAACACCACAAAGTTTTGGTGCACTGATTGCTGCCTACGAGCATAAAGTGTTCAGCCAAGGCGTGATTTGGAACATCAATTCATTCGATCAGCCAGGCGTTGAGCTTGGTAAAAACGTCGCGAAAGAAGTTTTGGCCGTGATGAACGGCGCTGTTGAGACTACAACAGAGACTGCTTTTGACGAAAGTACGGACAGCATTATCAAGAGGATGTAAATGGATAACCCGACTACGCACATTTTATGCAAGGATCCCACCATCTATATCATGGACGACTTTTTCACAGAGTCGGAGGGTAAACATCTGGTGAACGCGGCCATTAAGCAGATGGCACGCGCCAAAGTCAGCTCCGACAAAGAGGGTGTGTTGAGCAAAGCGCGTACCAATCAGTTGGCATGGATCGGCCATACCCACGACATGATCGTGACTTACTTAGGCACCCGCATCGCCAAAGAAGTGGACCTGCCATTGGAAAATGCTGAGAGCTTTCAGGTGATTCATTACGGCGAAAAAGAAGAGTATCGTGCGCATTTTGATGCTTACGACATGAATACCGAGCGCGGCAAGCGTTGCACCAGCCGCGGCGGGCAACGCGTGATCACCGTGTTGGGCTATATCAATACCCCTGAGGGGGGCGGTTCGACCTACTTCCCAAAACTTAATTTAAACGTGCAGCCAAAACCTGGCCGCCTGTTGTTCTTCGAGAACGTGGTGCGCGGCTCTACCGATGTACATCCGAAAAGTCTGCACGCCGGCATGCCAGTGAGCAAAGGTGAAAAATGGGCGTTTAATCTCTGGTTCCATGAGCGGGAGTTTAAATAGTGCGGCGCTGTGCGACATCTGGTGACGTGGATAGTTCTTGCGCGACGTTTAGCGTCATGGTCTGGTGGCGGCGTTGTGCGACGTTAGTTGTCGCGCTTTTTGCCTTGACGGGTGCAGCAAGTGTTGCGGCAACGCCATGGCTTGATGCCGAAGAACTGCACGTACGTCATTCGTTACAAGTATTGGCCGACGCTGGCTTATTGCGCGCCCCGGTCACAACTTTTCCGGTGATGTGGCGGCCGTTGCTGGCCGATCTCGAAGCGATTGACCCAGAACAGCTGAGCGAGCTGCAGCAGGTTGCCTATTACAAATTAATGGCGCTTTTGAGCTATCACAAAGGCAGCGCTTACACCTCGTTACGCGTCGCCGGAGTGACCGACACAGGTGCACAACCGAGTTACCAGCGACCGATGGAAGGCAAAGCTTCAGTTGCAGTGACCCATGAGCGTATCGGTCAGTCGGTTGCGGGGCGCATCCGCACCACTTATCGTGACAGCTCGTTGAGTCTGAATCCGCGGGTCAGCACCGACACTATTTCCTGGCAGGGCAGTTATGCCGCGGCCATGGCCGGCGACTGGATGGTTAGCGTTGATCAGTTGCACACCTGGTGGTCACCGGGGTCAGCACAAGATGGCTTACATACGGTCAGCACCTTACCCTTGCGCAGTTTGCGCACAGTTTATGCACCTTCGGCGGCGTCGGCTTTTTCCGAACTGAGTTTTACCGCGTTTTACGGTGTCAGCGAAGAGAAGTTTCTGGTGGAGCCAGCGTTACAGATCTGGGAGCGTGAGCAAGCCTTTGGCGCCCGGGTCGGCTGGCGGGCCCATGAACGGCTCGAGTTAGGGCTGCATTATACCCGCTCATCGCTGGGTGGCGTTGTGGTGGCCGCCGATTCTGGCACGACGGCTGGCGATGATGATGCTGACAGCCTGGTGTTCGATGCACGATTGACCTTGCCGTTGCAGTTTAACTTCTATGGCAGCATCAGCGAGCACGATGTGGCGGGGCCTTTCTCGCTGGGCGACGTACGCGGCAACGGTCACATGGTCGGGCTCGACTGGAGCTTTGCTGAACCCGCGCACCTGTCACGCTTTTATGCTGAACACGACCGCAGTGACCTCCGCAGCCTGACCACTTTCGGCTACGCGTCGTTTCGTAACAACGGCCTCGGTTGGGACTTCCGCATTCAAGACACCCGCATACGCCGCGATCACAACAATTTCGGCCGCGCACCACGCTTTGAGCTGCTCCCCGAATTCCGCCCCGGCATCGCCCGTATTGAGCAGTTTGAGGCCGTGGTGTTCTACCCCGTCGGCAACGGCTTACTCGAAGTCGGCCTGCAAGCCTGGCAAGACACCTACGAATCGGGCCGTAAAGATGAGTTTGGCAACGTTATCGCCTCGTTTGAGTGGCGCTGGTAAAGAAGGGGCTGCCCCTTCTTAGAGATGAAAGTCGGGGTGGAGGCGTTGCCAGTGAGTGATGAGGGCTTGCTTGTGGGCGTCGAGCATTGGAAGTTCGCTAAGCAGCTGTGGCCATTGGTCGCGGGCGCGCTCAAGCGTATCCTGCAGATGAACTTTAATAGCGGGCCACGGCACTTGCATTCGCTTGGACCAGGTTTCGAATGCAGCGTAGTCGAGCGAATAGAAATTATTCTGCTTGGCCATTTTGAGTGCTACGGAATCATCTCCGGCAACATAAGGCAGAGTAAAGACAATATCGTAGGCCGGGGAGAGTTGCGGACGGAGTTTATTGCGATAAATCAATGACCAGTTTTTAAGGTGAGCATCGCCGTTGCCAAGCAAAATATTGACCAGCAGTCGGCGTGCCATTTGCTGAACGTCGGCTAATCCGGTCGCACTGTGCTGAAAAAGCGCACTGCCGATTTGCTCATAATTGAATTTTTTGTATTTGTCGTTGGGATAGACCTGGAATATCTGCGCAAAATCTTCGGTGTGTATTCGTCCAGCGTGTCCACGATCAAAACGCTTGATCGCATAAGCATAGGTTTCATTCGGTAACTGAATATCCGGAAGGTGATCCAACCGATCACGTTCAACTAGTTGGATATCTGGAATGACGACTCCAGCGGCTTGTGCCAGACGCATCGCCGTGTACTCGTTTTCGGGTACGTTTTTGTGGATGGTGGATGGTGTTTTTATGATCCAGCTCTCTCCATCGGCATCGAATTTAAGATTGAACCTGCCGTCCTGCTTAGTAGAGGAGAACTTCATTTGCACCCCAGCAAGTGAAAACTTTGCGGTCGTATGTTCAATATCAATTTGTATCGACTCAATTTGGCGGCGGTGATCAAGCGCCCAGTCGGGCAATTCTCCTGCCGAGATTGGGGTCGCTCTTAGTGCGCCAGGCAGGTTATGACTCATGTGCGCAAAGAGTGGGAACTCGTTATCGGTATGCACTTTTAATGAAGTTGCCATCCATTCGCGTAATGCTCCTTCAGGAAGAAGGTTTGACAATAGCGGCGTCAATTTTTGGTGACTCACCAGTGGCTGCTGCAACATTGCTGGAGCTGCGAGTTGAGTCAGGGTAAAGGGGTGTCGCTGCTCGACGGGAAGCGTCAGATAATTTGGCGAAAAGACGAGTATATTTTTCCCGCCGCTATAGTGTGTGAGCACAGCAAGCTCTTGCGAACCAAGTGTCAGTTTAAGCCCCGCGACACTTTCAATGTGCTTGTGGGAATTTTGCATGGTTAATCGTCCTTGAGGTGTCGCTGACTATGCGACCAAAAATCACCGGGTTCTTCCACTGATGTGCTGGTGGTTTCCGACCTTGGTTGCATAGGATCGGCGAATGCCAGTTCTAATCCTAATCCCGCAAGTATACGCAATAACGTGGACAGCCGCATATCCTGGCCAGCTTCCACCCGTTGGTATTGCTGCTGTGACATACCAATCAGCATGCGCATATCGGTTTGCGAGAGATTCCTCTTCTTGCGCTCTGTTGCGAGCATGTTTGCGACGTCGTCGATGGTCTTCATAAATACAATCCTTGCGTTGTAGTGCATTAAATATACAACCTATAAATTGTAAAGCAAGCATTAAACTATTAGTGAATTGTAAAAAAAGGAGGGGCAGCCCTTACAATGTAAAGAAAAAGAGGGGGCTGCCCCTGCTGAATCTTTACATTGTAAGGGCTGCCCCTTCTGGTTGGGGTTAACGCGGTGGGGGAATGGGTGTATAATCTGCGGATAGAATGATGGCTGATTCAGGGAAACGAATGTCAGATTATCTGTCAGAGAATAAGCTGGAAACATGGTATGTGGTGCAGACGAAGCCGAGGCAGGAGCTGCGCGCCCATGAAAACCTTGAAAATCAAGGGATTGAAGCTGCTTTGCCCATGATCACACTCGAGCGGATCCGGCGCGGAAAGCGGGTGCCAATCCGCGAACCTCTCTTCCCTGGTTATATTTTCGTAAAGTTCAGTAATTACTCACAAAACTTTCATAAGATACGTAGTACCTTTGGGGTCACAAAGCTGTTAAAGTTTGGGGAGTGCCCTGCTCGAATATCAGATTCGCTTGTAAAGGAATTGTTGGCAGTTAACAGTGATTCTGCTGAAGTTAAAGAATTACAACGGCATACAGTGCCGCAGGTCGGTGACAAAGTGCAAATCCTCGATGGGCCGTTCACTGGGCTGGTCGCTGAAATAGTTAAGCTTGACGGCCCCTCACGCTGCATTGTTCTGCTAGACTTATTGCATAAGCAGGTTCGCGCAGAATTTGACCTAGCAAGCATCGAACGCTAGATAAGCTTTGCTGCAGTCACTTGGAAGTGGACTTTTCGCGCAAGGAAAATTAAGAATCCCGCAGGTCGGGGCGCATTTAGGAGCGGTAACCCTAAGGGCGGTAGCGTGTTTTTTGCCCGGGTTTTTTAGTTTTTTGCCTGATTTTTTGGGTGTTTAGTGTACATTTACATGAATTAGAGTTTGACCCGTAGTAGAACTACGGGCTACTATTTAAGCATATTCGAGAAGTAAGGAGCTCAACATGAAAGTATTTACAACTATCGCAGCGGCAGCTGCATTGGCGTTCAGCGCATCAGCTGTAGCTAATCCAGAGCCGAAGCCAGAACCAAAGCCAGCTCCGAAGCCAGTTATGGAGGAAGCTAACGCTTCCAGCAAAATTGTTAGCTTGGGTGGCGTAGAAATGACTATGGCAGAAGCACTAGCTATAGCAGCAGGTATTGGCATGGCTATTGTGGTCGTGACTAGTGATGATGACGGTTCAGGGTCAACCGTAACTCTTACGAACAACTAAGTTAGTATCAGGTTGGACGTCACACGGATGCGTGGTGTCGCTATTGCCGCAGCCTTACTCGGTCTTTCCGGGGGGCTATCGGGATGCTCGTTACTGAGCTCCCAGGAATCTACTGAAAGCACTGCAGCGACCGAGTCGCTGCAGTTTTTCTTTGCGGATACACCAGCTGCGCCAGACCTGGCGACACTGCAGCAATTTCCTTATCCAGTTACCTACGTGCAGTTTGCGGACGCGCCGCGCACTATTTTGGTGCTCGCAGCCACAGGCAATCACGGGGAATACTGGTTCTCGGCGGGCAACGAAGCCCTGACGATGTGGCAAGGTCGCGTCATTCGCACCAGCGCGCTGGAACGTGAGAATCGCGTACACACCGATCAGCTGCACAAGGATCCGCTGGCTTGCTACCTCAAGCACGAGCCAGCCCAGCAGCAAGCCCAGCAGCAAGCCCAGCAGCCAGCTCAGCAGCCAGCCCAGCAGCCAGCCCAGCAGCCAGCCCAGCAGCCAGCCCAGCATCAAAACTGCGCCACCAGCTGGCAGCGGAACATCCAGATTCAGCGTCCCATCGCCAATTTTAATCCGCACGACCCGCAGCACGAAATCGTCACTTTGCAGGTGCAGTCCGAGTTTCAGCGCAATGGCCGCGATCTTACGGAACAGGGTACAGCGACAGAATATGTCGCAGGCAAGGCGGGGCAGACCCACGACTTCAGCAATACTTACCGCTTGAGCATCGACAATCAGTACGTGATCAGCAGCAAACAGTGGCTGAGTCCGCAGCATGGTTATGTCGAGCTGGAGATGGTCAATCTCGCACGACCCATTGCGCCACGCGGCGACGCGCAGGTTACCCGCTTCCAGGTGCCAGTTACGCCAGACGCGCAACCAAGATTACGCCATTTCGTTGAAGCCATGCAGCAGCACTTTTATCCTGACAGTTACTGGCCGGGACTGCGCATTCACAGCGACGAACTGGACCAACGCTTTGCCGGCCGTCATACCGGGATGCTGAAGCGCTTGCGGATGCTGGCGGAAATCTATCAGCATGACGGCGACACCGAATTAGAACAGGCTGCGCGACAACTCATACAACAGTTTCAGCAATGGCCGATGCGGGCAAGCTATATCCATGGCATCGACCCGGCAAAGATGCGCTCGACCTTAGAGCACAATCCGGTGCTGAACGCCCGCGATGCCGAAGACGCGTATGAAGTGGTGCTGGCACCGGCAAGCAGCACTGAAGTCGGCGTTAGCAATCTGACAAAAAACGAGCGCTGGCTGATTCAGCCTAATGGCAGTATCCGCGAGCTCGAGCAGCGGGAAAAATTAAATGACGGTCAGCCGGGTATTGTGCTGACCAGTATCGACGAAAGTGATTTACCGTCAGGCTTCCGAGATATCAACGCACAGCTCGCGATGTTCCTGCAGCACTGGGATTACTCGCAATGAGATATTACGTTGCAGCAGCCCTGATTTCAGCGCTAGGTGTCACTATCACGCAAGCACAAGCGCAAGCGCAGGAATATAATCCAGACCCTTACACCACCAGTGATTTCGGTGGCGTCGGTCTGTTACAAACGCCGACCGCGCGCATGAACAGCGAAGGCCACATCACCATTGGCTACAGCGACACCGACGACTACCGGCGCACCTCGATAACCCTGCAGGTATTCGACTGGATGCAAGCGACCGCGCGCTACACCGATTTCCGTTACTCGTTTTACTCCGATGACCCGGGATTCAGCGGTGACCAAACCCTGAAAGATAAGGGCCTGGATCTTAAATTCCGCCTGTACGAAGAATCGAAATGGCTGCCGGAACTAGCCGTTGGATTTCAGGATCTTGGTGGTACGGGATTATTCGCCGGTGAATATTTCGTTGCCAGTAAAGCCTACGAAACCGAAAAGCTTGGCGTTTTTGATTTCCATCTTGGCTTGGGCTTCGGCTATTTAGGCCGGCGCGACAACGCCTTTAATCCATTCTGCGAAATCACCGACGAATTCTGCGAACGGCCCGGCGGTTTCACTCAGGGCGGCGGCGATGTCGAGTGGGATAAAATGTTTAAAGGCCCGGCGTCAGTATTTGGCGGGCTGGAGTGGCGCACGCCGCTTGAAGGATTACGGCTAAAAGCTGAGTACGATCCGAACGACTACCAAAGCGAACGGTTGCCGAATCCGATTGACCCGGAAAATCCGCGTGAAATCGTGGTCGACAGCCCATGGAACGTCGGCGCGGAATACGCCTTGAATAACTTTATAAACCTGAAGCTTGGCTATCAGCGCGGCAACACCATGACGTTTGGTTTCAGCCTGCGCTACAACCTGGCGACGGCCTATCAGATAAAGCTTGAGCCGGAAATGCGTGATGCGAAGTACAGCACCACCAGTAATTTCAGCGAACTGGATATCCAGCGTCTGAGCCAGGACTTGCTGAATGAAACGGGTTATCGGGTGAGTGCAATAGCGACTGATGAAGAGCAGGAGCGGGTAACTCTATACGCCGAGCAAACGCGCTATCGCGATCGCGAAGAAGCGGTCAGCAAAGCCGCCCGTATTCTCAGCAATGAACTGCCGGAAGATGTGACGCGCTATGAAATCGCCGAATTGAAAGACGGCCTTGGCATCGTGCAGTACAACGTCAACGCCCCCTATTACAAAACCGCCGCCCGCGGCGAGCGCTTCTTCCGCGACGAACACGATGCCATCAGCATCGGCCACGTCCGCCCCGTTGATCTCACGCCGTCTGCAACCTCGGCAACACCTGCGACACCTGCAACACCGGTAGCCCGTAGTTCTACTACGGGTCAAACCACCCGCACCGGCAATGCTGGCAATGGCAACGACACCCGCAGCAGAACCACGGGTTACAGCTTTACACCCAAGCTCAGCCAGTCGTTCGGCGGCGCAGAAGATTTCTATATTTACCAGCTGGCGCTTATGGCCGACGGCTACTACGCCTTCAGCCCGAACCTGAAGCTCAGCGGCGAAATCGGCCTGAACATCATCAACAACTACGATGAATTCAACTTCCTGGTCGATGATCTCGAAAATCCATTACCACGCGTGCGCACCCGCATTCGTGAGTACGCCGACAATCAAAGCCTGTGGCTGCAAAACGCCCAGCTGGTGTACACCGACCAGGCCAGCAGCAACACCTATTACGCACTGTACGGCGGCTACCTCGAGCGCATGTTCGGTGGCGTCGGCGCCGAAGTATTGTACCGTCCGCTCAACTCGAGAGTAGCCTTCGGCCTCGACCTCAACTACGTACAGCAGCGCGACCCGGATAACAGCTTCAGCTTCGAAGATTACGACGTGCTGACCGGCCACGCCAGCATGTACTGGCAGCCAGAATTGCTGCCAAACAGCCTGATTAAAATACAAGCCGGCCGCTTCCTCGCCGGCGACGAGGGCGTGCAGTTCGACTTCTCGCATCAGTTTGACTCAGGCGTCAGCGCCGGAGCTTATGCCGCATTCACCAATGTCTCCCGTGAAGAGTACGGCGAAGGCGGCTTTACCAAAGGTTTTTACATCAGCATCCCATTCGATCTGTTCTTTGTACGTCATACGATGTCCCGCGGTACCGTCGGCTGGAACCCAATCACCCGCGACGGTGGACAAATGTTGAACAGAAGCATTAACCTCTATCAGACCACCGAAGCACGTGGCTTCAGACCTGGGCAGAACTAAACAGGAACAACAACCATGAAAACGAAACTGACCGCAGTATCATTTATCGCCTTGCTGCTGAGCGGTTGCTCACTGGCCCCGGGCGGCCATATCCCAGACAGTAGTAGTGGTGGCCTGTTCAGCGACGACACGCGCAATGCTTACGAGCAAGAATTCAGTGAAGCTGAGCTCAGTAAGCTGGTGGACACCTATCAAATCTCGCCGATGTTACTGGCCGAGATGCAGACCCAGCCGCCGAAGCCACAACTTAACGATGCGCTAGAGCAGGCGCGCAGCAACTACGACTACACCGTAGGCCGTGGCGACGTGCTGACCATCACCGTATGGAACCATCCGGAACTAACGATTCCCGCAGGCTCAATGCGTAGCGCACAAGAGGCGGGCAACTGGGTGCACAACGATGGCACCATTTTCTATCCGTACATTGGCGAAATTCAGGTGGCAGGCAAAAAAGTCACCGAGATCCGCGATTTAATCACCAAGCGTCTGGCGAAATACATCGAAAGCCCGCAGGTGGACGTGACCGTGGCCGCTTTCCGCAGCCAGCGCGTGTACGTAACTGGCGCAGTAAATGAGCCGGGCACAGTGCCGGTGACCAACGTGCCGATGACCTTAATTGAAGCGGTGAACGCGGCCGGTGGCTTAAGCGAAGCTGCCAACTGGAATCGTGTTACCCTGACCCGCGGCGAGCGCACCTTAACCTTTAACCTGCGCGAGCTGTATCAGTCGGGAAACACCGACCAGAACATCATGCTGCAGACTAACGATGTGGTGCATGTCGCCCGCAACGACGACAACAAGATTTTCGTACTGGGTGAAGTTCGTAAGCCGCAGTCGTACATGATTGGTCAGTCGGGTACTACCCTGGCCGAAGCTTTAGCTGACGCCGGTGGCTGGCAGGAAATTAGCGCCGATGCCGCAGGTATCTTTGTGATTCGTCAGCCAGAGCCGGATTCAGGCAAAATCGCCAAAGTGTATCAGCTGAACGCCGAAAACGCTGTGGCCTTAGTTATGGCCGAGCAGTTCGAGCTGCAACAACGTGATATCGTGTACGTGACCGCTGCGCCAATCAGCCGCTGGAACCGCGTCATCAATCAGCTGCTGCCGTCAGTCACAGGTTTATATAGCCTCGGCCGCTTCAGCGACGACGTAGCTAATTAAGGGCGAGAGCGTTCTTCGTTATTCGTACGCTGCGCTGTTCGTACGGTCGCTTCGCTCCCTGCTCGTTATTGGTGGGGTAGCCCGTAATTCTATTACGGGTCCAACCACCCGCTGGCTCGGTGTATGTTAAAACAACCCAATAACCATTATCGAATAACAAATAACGGGTTCAATGTTCAATAAAATCCTAATCGTCTGCCTCGGCAACATCTGCCGCAGCCCGACCGCCAAATTCCTGCTGCAGCAGGCGCTGCCCGATAAACAAATCGACAGCGCCGGCATCACCGCTATGATCGAAAAAGAAGGCGAACAAGGCAAAGGCTGGGACATGGACGCCAAAGCGCGCGACATCGCCGCCAAAAACGGCCACCAGTTCGACGTACACGAAGCCAAACAACTGACCCGCGAGCTCATCAGTAACTACGACCTCATCCTGGTCATGGAAAACGAGCAGCGCAGTCACATCGCCAAGCGCTACCCCGAAGCCCACGCCAAAACCATGCTGCTGGGGCATTGGCTCGACGCCCAAAGCGGCGCAAGTGGCAAGGGTAAAGAAATACCCGACCCGTATCGCCGTAGCGACGAGGTCTACCAACACGTATTTGAACTCATCGAGAAGAGCTGTAACGAATGGAAAACAAAGCTGTGAACACGACTAAGCCCGACCTGGCCGCAGAGCGCCGCGACGACGACGAAATCGATCTCGGTCGCCTGTTTGGCATGCTGATCGATCGCCGCTGGCTAATCATCGGCGTCACCTTCGTGTTTATGGTATTCGGCGTCCTGTACGCCGTGCTAAGCACACCCGTGTACCAGGCCGACGCCCTGCTGCAAGTGGAAGAGAAATCGAGCGGACTGCCAGCCTTAGGCGGCGAGTTCGGCGAGATGTTCAGCAGCGAAAGCCAGGCCGCCACCGAAATCGAGATCATGAAGTCACGCATGGTGGTCGGTGCCGTCGTCGATCAGCTTGACCTGACCACCAGCGTCACCCCGGATTATATGCCGATTATCGGCGACTGGTTAGCCCGTCGCACACCAGGCGAAGACGAACTCAGCATTACCCGCTTCAACGTGCCGCGCGGCTACGAGGGGCAGCCCCTTTACCTGGAATTTGCTGACAACGGCCTTAGCTATGATGTACGCGACGACGATGGCGAACTCGTCATTGCTGGTAAAGTAGGGCAGTTGGCAGTGCTCGACGGCTTTGAGTTAATGATTAATGATGCAGTACTCACCGACACCGATAGCTTTGTTCTGGTTAAACGTAATCGCCTGCGCACCGTGAAAGACGTGCAAGCAGGCCTTGGCGTCAGCGAGCGTGGTAAGCAAACGGGCATTCTGAGCGCGAGTTTTCAAAGCACCGACACCGAGTACGCCGAAGACGTATTAGGCGCAGTGGCAAATGAGTACATGCTGCAGAACATCCGTCGCAACGCCGCCGAAGCTGAGAACAGCCTGCAGTTTATCGAGCAGGAAATGCCAACGGTGCGTGCTAATCTGACCGCCGCTGAAAACAAACTCAACGCCTACCGCCTGCAAAGCCAGTCGGTGGACTTGTCGATTGAAACCGCCAGCCTGCTTGAGCGCGTGGTGGAAATCGAAAAGCGCCTGAACGAACTTGAACTAAAAGAAAAAGAGCTCTCGCGTTTATACACCCGCGAACACCCGACCTATCAGTCACTGCTTGAACAAAAAGCCCAGTTACAACAAGAACAAGAGCAAATCAACGAACAAGTCGGCGATTTGCCAGAGACCCAACAGGAAGTGCTGCGTTTAGCGCGTGACGTGGAAGTGTCACAGGAAATCTACGTACAGCTGCTGAACCGCATGCAGGAACTGAACGTGCTTAAAGCCGGTACCGTCGGCAACGTGCGTATTCTTGACGAAGCGGTAACGAATCCGTCTCCGGTAGCGCCGAAGAAGAGCCTGATCGTGGTCTTAGCGACCATGCTTGGCGGTATGGTGAGCGTGGGCTATGTGTTCTTAATGGCGGCGCTTAATCGCGGCGTGGAATCGGCAGAGCAGTTAGAAGAGATTGGCGTGAACGTGTATGCGTCGATTCCGCTGTCGCCGGTGCAAGATGATTTGAATACCAAGTTAAGTAAACTGACGGCCAAAGAGTCGGTGAAACGCGACTTGCCGTTCCTGGCCCTTGAAGACCCCGCGGATTTAGCCATTGAAGCCTTACGTGGCCTGCGCACCAGCTTGCACTTTGCCATGTTGGAAGCGCAGAACAAGACCATTATGATCTCAGGCCCGGCGCCTGGCGTTGGTAAGAGCTTTGTCACCGCGAACCTGGCGGCAGTACTGGCACAAGCTGGACAAAAAGTGCTGGTGATTGACGGCGATATCCGTCGTGGTTATTTGCACCTGCAGTTTGGTATCGAAAACAACTATGGACTGTCGGATTTCCTGGCGAGTGTGCAGAAAACCCAGGACGGCGGCGAAATTGATAAGAACAACCTGGCGGCCATTATCCACAAGACCAAAGTGCCAAACCTTCACGTGGTATCACGTGGTACAGCCGCGCCGAACCCGTCGGAGCTATTGATGCATCCACGGATGGAAAAAATGCTGACGAAGGTGAACGAATACTACGATTACGTGCTCATTGATACGCCACCGATTCTGGCAGTCACCGATGCCGCCATCGTCGGCCGCTACGCAGGTACGACACTCCTTGTCGCACGTTTCGGCGAAACGCCGGCGAAAGAAGTCCAAGCCACCGTGAAACGCTTCGACCAGAACGGCGTGACCGTACGCGGCGTCATCCTGAACGGCGTCGAGCGTCGTGCCAGTGGCTACTACGGTTATGGCTACGGCTATCACTACGGCTACAGCTACAAATCGGATAATGCATGATCGGTAACCCGGTATACCTGTAGCCCGTGGTTCTACCACGGGTCCAACGCGCCGCTACCGTGATATTAATTCCGTTAACCAAACTCAAAAACAGCGCAAAATAAAAAATCCCTACAAATTGCGCTGTTAAACCAAAATTCTACGTCGTAAACCTCCAACCCTGGATAGTGCCTTCATGGATTTGAATAACATTAAAATAGCCGTCATCGGTCTCGGTTACGTGGGCTTGCCGTTAGCCGTTGAGTTCGGCAAAAAATACCCAACCATCGGCTTTGATATCAATCATAAACGCGTCAATGAGCTCAACGAGGGTCACGACCATACCCTGGAAGTCGAACCCGAAGAGCTCAAACAAGCAACACAGCTGAGCTACAGCGCCGATGCGTCAGATTTAGAACAAGCAAACATCTACATCGTTACCGTGCCAACGCCGATCAACAAGTTTAAGCAGCCTGATCTGACGCCGCTTATCAAAGCCTCAGAAACTATTGGTAAGACGCTTAAGAAAGACGATATCGTTATCTACGAATCGACAGTTTACCCAGGCGCGACAGAGGACGATTGTGTACCGGTACTTGAGCGGGTATCAGGCCTGAAATTTAATGAAGATTTCTACGCCGGCTATAGCCCAGAGCGTATTAATCCTGGTGACAAAGAACACCGGGTAACCACCATCCTTAAGGTTACCTCGGGCTCAACACCTGAAATTGCAGATTTTGTAGATAGCTTGTACGCATCGATTATCACTGCGGGCACCCACAAAGCACCAAGCATTAAAGTCGCTGAAGCAGCAAAAGTCATCGAAAACACCCAGCGCGATGTGAACATTGCACTCATTAACGAATTAGCGATGATATTTAATCGAATGAATATCGATACCGAAGCTGTGCTAAAAGCTGCGGGCACCAAATGGAACTTCTTACCGTTCCGCCCCGGTCTTGTAGGCGGTCACTGCATTGGCGTTGACCCGTACTACCTGACACATAAAGCGGAATCCATTGGTTACCATCCTGAAATGATCCTGGCAGGGCGGCGAATTAACGACAATATGAGCCGTTATGTTGCATCAGAGTTCGTTAAAGCTTTGCTGCAGAAAGGGATCACTGTAAAGGGCGCGCGCATTTTGATAATGGGGCTAACCTTTAAAGAGAATTGCCCTGATATCCGTAATACCAAAGTGGTCGATATTATCGATGAGCTGGAGCAGTTCGGTGCCAATGTGGACGTTTACGACCCTTGGGTTGATGCCGAAGAGGCACGTCAAGAATATGACGTAAGTCCGGTGAGTGAGCTTAACGATGGCTCATACGACGGCGTAGTCGTTGCTGTAGCCCACAAGCAATTTATCCAAATGGGCATTGATGGTTTGAAGAAATTGGCAAAACCTGATCATGTGATTTATGACCTAAAATACATTGTATCGAACGAATTAGCCGATATTCGACTTTAAAGTGGTTCAAATGACTAAATATGACGAAATCAAAGCTCAGCTATTGAGTGAACCAAAGGTTTGGTTAGTGACCGGTGTTGCAGGATTCATTGGATCAAACCTACTCGAAACGCTGTTAAAACTAAATCAGTATGTCGTTGGCCTTGATAACTTTTCGACGGGCTTTCAGCGTAACCTGGATGAAGTCCAGGACATTGTCACGAAAGAACAGTGGCAACGTTTCCAGTTCGTCGAAGGTGATATTTGCGATCTGGAAAGCTGCAAAGCGGTTCTTAAGCATGCGACAGCCGGTGACGTAAATTATGTGCTTCACCAGGCAGCGCTTGGCTCTGTGCCGCGCTCGATTGACGACCCAATAAATACCAACAAAAGCAACATCGATGGCTTTCTAAATATACTTGTCGCATCGAAAGACGCCGGCGTCGATAGCTTCACCTACGCTGCCAGCAGCTCTACTTATGGTGACCACCCGGCTTTGCCAAAAGTGGAGGAGAACATTGGCAATCCGTTGTCCCCCTACGCGGTAACGAAATACGTGAATGAGCTTTACGCTGACGTATTTGCGCGGGTGTACGGCTTTAAAACCATTGGACTGCGTTATTTCAATGTGTTTGGTCCCCGGCAAAACCCAGATGGTGCTTATGCTGCGGTGATCCCGAAATGGACAGCAGCGATGATAAAAGGAGACACCGTATTTATAAATGGTGATGGTGAAACAAGTCGTGATTTTTCGTATGTATCCAACGCGGTTCAATTGAACATTCTTGCCGCTAAAGCTGAGAATTCAGCAAAAAATGAAATTTACAATATGGCGTTAGGTGATCGAACAACATTAAATGAATTGTTTATAGGTATTCAAGATGCACTTCGAGATAACGGCGTCGATTACTTAGGTGAGCCAATTTACTGTGATTTTCGCCCGGGAGATGTGCGTCATTCACAGGCGGATATTTCGAAAGCTCAAGTAAAGATAGGCTTTGCACCAATACACCGAATTGTCCAAGGCATTCATGAATCGATGCCTTGGTATGTGAGAAATATCTCTTAACGATAAACAAGTCATTCCGCCCCAAAGTCAAAGTATATCTCTTTAAATTAATTTCAGGATTTTCATAGATGAATAATTTTGCGCTTATAGGTGCAGCAGGGTACATTGCACCCAGACACATGAAAGCAATCAAAGATACTAATAATCAATTAGTCGCTGCTTTAGACACCAATGATTCTGTTGGAATCATTGATAGTTACTTTCCAGATGCCGATTTTTTCACAGAGTTTGAAAGATTTGATCGGCATATCGATAAACTTAGCCGTATAAATAATGGCCGTGCTATTGACTTCGTGTCGATTTGCTCCCCAAATTATCTTCACGACTCTCACATGAGATTCGCATTACGCTCTGGCGCAGATGCAATTTGTGAGAAGCCGTTGGTGTTGAATCCTTGGAACATTGACGGGCTTCTCGAAATAGAAAGAGAATCTGGTCGTAAAATAAATACGATTCTGCAGCTAAGATTGCACCCATCGATTCTTGCTCTGAGAAACAAGGTTGCGAACAGTGGTGCTGGTAAGAAATTCGATGTCGACTTGACTTACATTACGTCACGAGGACATTGGTATTTGCAGTCCTGGAAAGGTGACGATAAAAAGTCTGGTGGGATCGCGACTAATATTGGTGTCCATTTCTATGACATGTTGCATTACGTTTTTGGTAATCTTCAAGAGAATAAAGTGCATTACTCGTCAGCAACCAAAGCAGCGGGATATCTTGAGTATGAGAAGGCTCGAGTGCGGTGGTTTTTGTCAATAGACTCTAATGATATCCCAGAGGATATCCGAATCTCTGGACAACGTACGTATCGTTCAATAACCGCAGATGGCGAATCCGTTGAGTTTTCAGGTGGTTTTACGGATTTACACACTCAAAGTTATGAACAAATATTACAAGGTCATGGTTTTGGTTTAGAACAAAACCGAATCGCAATCGAAACAGTTGCTCACATTCGCACAGCTGAGCGCTCTTCACTCACTGGGGACTATCATCCCTTCTTGAACAATATTAAGCGCTAGCAATGAATTACTTTAAGCATGAATCAGCGATAGTTGATGACGGAGCACAGATTGGTGAAGGGAGCCGTGTGTGGCACTTTGTTCATGTATGTGGCGGAGCCACAATTGGCAAAGGTGTCTCGCTCGGCCAAAACGTTTTTGTCGGCAATAAGGTAGAGATTGGTGACAATTGCAAAGTTCAGAACAATGTATCTATATACGACAACGTTTATCTCGAGGAAGGCGTTTTTTGTGGCCCAAGCATGGTATTTACCAACGTTTATAATCCTCGGTCACTTATCGATCGGAAAGACCAGTACCTTGACACGCGGGTGAAACGCGGTGCCAGTCTCGGCGCGAACTGCACCATTGTTTGTGGTATAACCATAGGCGAATACGCTTTTGTTGGTGCTGGTGCCGTAGTGAATAAAGATGTTCCTGCGTATGCATTGATGGTGGGCGTTCCGGCAAAGCAGATCGGCTGGATGAGTAAATACGGTGAGCAACTTGATTTACCATTGAGCGGAGACGGTGAAGTTGGATGTGCCCACACGGAAAGCCGGTACATCCTTAAAGGCAACGGTGTAACATGTATTGACGTGAAGTCTAAAGAGTAGGTAGCGATTCTAATGCAATTTATTGATTTAGCTGCGCAGCAGGCACGTATTAAAGACAAAATTGACGCTGCGATTCAACGCGTATTGGCGCATGGTAAGTATATTTTAGGACCAGAGGTAGCCGAGCTAGAAGAACGCTTGGCAGATTATACCGGAGCAAAATATTGTATTACTGTTGCAAACGGTACTGACGCCTTACAAATTGCGCAAATGGCGTTAGGGATTGGGCCGGGCGATGAAGTAATCACACCGGGTTTCACCTATATTGCGACCGCTGAAACGGTGGCGCTGTTGGGCGCTAAACCTGTTTATGTGGACATTGACCCGAAGACGTACAACCTTGATCCGGCACTACTTGAAACGGCGATTACGCGGAAGACAAAGGCGATTATTCCAGTAAATCTTTACGGCCAATGCGCTGACTTTGATGCGATTATTTCAGTTGCCAATAAATATGGCATTCCAGTTATTGAAGATGCGGCGCAAAGTTTCGGTGCTACTTACAAAGGCCGGAACTCGTGTAATCTAAGCACCATTTCATGCACGAGTTTTTTTCCAAGCAAGCCTTTAGGTTGCTATGGTGACGGCGGTGCAATTTTTACCAACGATGATGAACTCGGAATTGTCCTTCGACAAATTGCTCGGCACGGACAGGATCGACGTTACCACCATATTCGTGTTGGTGTGAATAGTCGCCTAGATACGATTCAAGCTGCAATTCTTTTACCAAAATTAGATATTTTTCCAAAAGAAATTCAGCTGCGGCAAGAAGTCGCAGAACGTTACACTGAACTGTTGACAAAATCTGGATTCACAGCGACACCACTTGTGGAAGCTCACAATACAAGCGCATGGGCACAGTACACGATACAAGTCGAAAACCGTGACAAAGTACAAGCGAAATTGAAAGAACAGGGAATTCCAACGGCGATTCATTATCCGATACCTCTTAACCAGCAACCCGCTGTCGCAGCTATTGACAGAGTGTTGCCTTTAGGAAATAGAGTTTCCAAGCGCGTTATTAGCTTACCAATGCATCCATACCTATCTGAAAAAAATCAGGAAGCAGTTGTTCAAGCCTTATATAAACGTTAAAAAATAAAAAATATGTCCGCTGGTATTAATTGCTACCGTACTCTGTATGCACATTGCCACACACTAAACTTGTAATTAAATAGCTAAGATTACCTATTATAATACTATTACGTTAATAATTGGGACGCTGGGGATATTTTACGCTCGATTTAAACGCAGAGCGTTAATTTCGAGATGCTACGAGTCATTAAGATTGGAACACAAAAAATTGGTCATTATGCTTAATGCGTTATAAGAGAGCGTCCATCCTACTTGAAATAGCTTACTCTCAGATAGGATGCTATTGGTAAATGAGCAAACACATAACAGTCGGATTTGATTTCACGTACTAAAATGGTTTGAACGTACACAATATGAAAAATCAACTTTGATATTATAAGTATATTGATACTCGGAAGCGTAGCCAAATTGTTTTCATCAATTAAAATCAGTCCTGCAGTTAAAAGGGTGCTAATTCTAGTAACTGGAACAGGACTAGCACACCTCATAACATTTTCAATGTTACCAATTCTGACTCGATACTATACTCCTGTAGAGTTTGGTTATCTTGCTTCTTTTGTAGCGGTAATTGCGATTTGTTCTAGTGCCGCCGGTTTGAGGTATGAGGTTGCAATACCTTTACCAAAGACTAAAAAAGTAGCTTTAAGTCTTTTGGTACTTTCAACAATTGCAAGTTTAATATTAGCTCTGCTTTCCACTGTATTTATATTTATATTCGATACCTATTTAAACGATATAACAGGATTGAAAGGGTGGTTGATTTTACTTATCCCTGTGGGAATTTTATCCTCTGCATTATTTAATATATTCCAATATTGGTACACAAGAGAAAGAGCATTTGGAATTATTGCGAAAACCAAAGTTAAGCAATCAATAATAGGAAACAGCGTTCAATTATATGGTGGAGTAAAAGAGCTAACGTTTGGATTGATTTTGGGTCATTTGTTTCTTTCTTCAGCGGGCGTTTTGGCTTTTTTAGTTAATTTATTAAAAAAAGAGTATAAAGCTATAAAGTGTATAAAGTATAAAAATATTAAATTTGCCGCTAAAAGATATAGCGTATATCCAAGATTCTCAACGCTTGATGTGCTAGCAAATAATGCAGGCTTACACCTTCCTATTTTAATTATCACAAGCTTCACCGTCTCATCAGAAGCGGGATTTCTGTTATTAGCTATGAAAGTCATGCAAGCACCTATGAGCCTCATAGGTGGCTCCATTTCGCAAGTGTTTTATTCAGAAATAGCGAGTGTTGATAGCCAGAATAAGAGATCAGAAATCTGCAGTAAAGTACTTTCCATCTTAATTAAGGTGGGTTTCGGGCCAATACTGTTTGTTGGTATAATTGCTCAACCAATTTTTGGGCTGGTTTTCGGTCAAGACTGGGCACGAGCGGGTTTACTAGTGACATGGTGTTCATTGTGGTTTGCGTTTCAATTTATTTCTTCACCAATATCAATGATAATGCATGTTATGCAAAAACAAAAAGAAATGCTTATTCTTACTACGCTGGGGGGAGTATTTAGAGTAGTAGTAGTATTCTTTTTTGCGTTGTATTCTAGTACCTATGTTAGTGAAGCGTTTGCGGTGACTGGCGCTTTTTATTACTTAATATGCTTAATAATTTTTTCAAAGCATGCGGATTTAAACTTTAAAGATTTATTTTATCTCTTTGTTATCAATATTAAGCACCTAGTTGCTTGGTTGGCTTTGGGATTGCTAGTTTTAAGATTTACAGGAGGCTATCTTGATGCGTAAATTTTTGCGCCCCATTTCCAAATTGTTTTTTTCAGTATTTTTCGATAAACGATACTTGAAAGGTAGATTATTCGATTGTGAGTATGGTGGATATCGTCTTTGTTTAAAATCTTTGTGGCAACGAAATATACTAAGATTAGGGCGCAAATATCCTTTCCCAGTAGGATTAACATGCACTTTGTCAAAGCCTGAAAATATTACTTTTCATGTGGATGATCTAAATAATCTATCCTCGCCTGGAACATATTTTCAGAATTTTTTTGGCCATATATTCATTGGAAAAGGAAGCTATATCGCACCAAATGTAGGAATCATCACTTCTAACCATGATTTTTATGATCTAAGAAAACATTTACCGGGTAAAGATGTAGTTATTGGAAAGAACTGCTGGATAGGGATGAATAGCGTAATATTGCCCGGCGTCGTTCTTGGTGATAGAACGATCGTTGCCGCAGGTTCTGTAGTAACAAAGAGTTTTTGTAGCGGGAAGGTGGTGATTGCGGGAAGTCCGGCACAAATCATCAAACAACTATAAATAGGTAAAAAGATGTTAAAGATTGTCACAATAGTCGGGGCAAGACCTCAATTCATAAAAGCAGCAGCAGTAAGTAGAGCTATAAAAGATCGAAATCTAGCACATGCTGGAGCAACGATTAAAGAGATAATTGTTCATACGGGTCAACATTATGATGTGAATATGAGTGACATTTTTTTTAATGAAATGAAAATCCCTAAACCAGATTACAACCTCGGAATTGGCGGGGGAACTCACGGAGAAATGACGGGGAAACAGCTGCAAGTCATAGAAAGTATCCTTATTGATGAACGTCCCGATGCGGTTTTGGTGTATGGTGACACAAACTCGACGCTCTCAGGAGCGCTAGCCGCGTCAAAATTGAAGATACCCGTTATACATATTGAAGCTGGTTTACGTAGTAACAATATGCAAATGCCGGAGGAGATTAATAGGATTTTGACAGATAATTTATCAACATTGTTATTCTGTCCATCAAGCGCGTCGGTGCATAATTTGCATTCCGAAGGGTTTAATTTAAGGAAACATTGTAAGATTTATAATGTAGGCGATGTCATGCACGATGCAGTTAAATATTATCGTGTTTATTCGGAGAAGCCAAAAGGGCTTGTGAGTAGTAACTTTATTTTATTAACTTTCCATAGAGCTGAAAATACCGATAATTTATATAATCTTAAGAATATCGTAAACTCAATAAATAAGTTATCAGAAGATATAGATATCGTTATCCCGCTTCATCCCCGAACAAAAAAGATTTTAGAAAATAATAATATTACGATAAACGCAGAAATAATTCCTCCCGTTGGTTATTTCCAAATGTTATGGTTGATCGAAAACTCAAAGGTCGTAATGACAGACAGTGGCGGCCTACAAAAAGAGGCATATTTTTTAGGTAAGGGTTGTGTAACCTTAAGAAACGAAACTGAATGGACAGAATTAGTTGAAGAAGGATTTAATTTTTTAGTTGGCACTGAAGAAAATGCAATATTAGCAGGGGTTTCTAACGCTGTTAACATTAATAGCGAGATGTTTTCTTCGCGGATGTTATATGGAGATGGCGCAACATCAAAGGTAATTGTTGAGGTTATGACGGAGCACTTTAAGTGAAAAATAAGAACTTGATAGTTTTTTGTGCCCCCCACAGCATTCTAAAAAAGCACTTTTTCATCACAGATGATTCCGCCGGCTCGCCGGCACCAATGAAGGTAATTGAATATTTACCCGTAGGATTCGACTCAACCCATATTTTTTTACATCAAGAAGAAAATTTGGAAAGGCGCGACCAGAAAGATTTAGAAAATACCTACAATATAAATATTCACTATGTGTCGAAATACCGAATCGTAGGGCTCGTTCAGCAAATAATTATCTATTTTAAATTATATTTTGATAAACGCGATGAGTTTTTTTTCTGTTATGGAATGGGGTACAACTCAATTGCCTCTTACATATGTGCGAGGTTAACAAGAAACAAGTCTATTCTGAGACTTTATGGAACCTTTCTTTACGAATATGTATGTCGCCGAGACAGGTCTATTTATAAAAATCCTAAGAGGTTGTTAGAATTCATTACGTTAAAGTTGAGACATGACAAAGTAGTTGTCACGGAAGATGGTACAGGGGGTAGAGAGGTATTAGACTATTTTAAAATACCCACTGACAAACAGTTCGTAGCATATAATGGGCTTGATATAGTATCTTTTAGGCAAATACCAGAATTTTATGATTTCGTGGGCAACAGTGCCAATATATTTGTATCTGTTTCAAGGTTGGCTCGGTGGAAAAGAATTGATCTCGTTCTTAAGTGGTTTTCCCAGTTAGTGGAGTCTGGAATCATAGAATGCCCAAAACTTATAATTATAGGGGATGGAAGTAGACTTAAAGATTATAAAGTTGAAGCTAAATTACTTGGAATTGAACAGCATGTTTTATTCACCGGGGGAATATCTTCCGACAGGGTAAACTGGGTCTTAAAAAAATCTAAGTATTTTGTGTCATTTTATGAAGCTGGGAATGTCGGGAATACCCTGTTGGAAGCAATGAGATTAGGTTGTATACCTATAGTTCGAGATACGGGTTTGACTCGACAAACGATTAAAGACGACGTGAATGGATTTTGTTTGCCTGCACTCGAAGAGCGGCTGCTTGATAATTGCGGAAATTTTGCAAGAAAACTGGCTGAATTAAATTTGGAAGAAATTGAAGCGAATGTAAATAAGTTTAGTTTTGAGAATATATCCAGTTGGAAAGAGAGAATGCAAAGAGAGCTTCTTTTTATAAAAGGTTAAATGAGTGATATACTTTTTTGAGTTTATATATGTAACCTTTGGATTGGCCGTAATGGCATACGGTTTTAAGGGTGAAAAAGCGATGCAACATGTATTCACGTTCGCATTTGCCGTAAACGTTTTTCCTGTAGCCTTTATGCCTCAGCAATCGATGGCTGAAGCTAGATTTCTTGGTATTCCCCTAGCGTATATACCAATATTATGTGCAGGCGTTCCATATTTATTAAAATTAGGCTTTATTAATAGTCGCCTTAAAAATCTTATAGTTTTAATGTCCATTTTTATTTTTTACATAACGGCAACATCTTTCTATCCTAGATTGCATTCGGGGACATTCGTTTATTATTTTTCATGGATTTTTAATTTTTTATTGTTTATCGCGGTATATAGCTATTTTGCAAAGAAGAATATAGAAATATTGGAGGATGTAATCACTAAATTTTTTACCGTTTTAATTGCCGCATGTGTTGTTGGTATTGTTAGATATTTTGTTGGATTTTCGTCGGATGCTAACTTTATGCCAATGGTAAATAGAAATGGCACGGTAGTTTTTTTAGTGATGGCCTCCTCGTTACTCTTCTATCTTATGGAGAGGAACGTTTGTAATGGGAAGAAAGCGATCGTTTACTGGTCGATTATTTCGATCACATTATTGTTAATGCAATCAAGATCTGGTTTATTTGGGTTTATGTTTGTAAGTTTTATTTATTTCTTCCGAATCGAGAAGCGATCTCTGTCAATGTTGACTTTAGTTTTTGTAATTGCGCTCGGCGTATTGTTTAGCCCTCTGGGCGATAAAATTTCTGACAGGGTTCTACACACTGGAACGACCCTATCTCAGACGATAACGGTTGGTATCGAAGATGGAGAAAATGATCATACGCGATATATGTTGATGTTGTCCGCAATTGAGATTTTTAAAAATAATCCGGTTTTCGGTGTTGGTGT
This sequence comes from Pseudidiomarina xizangensis, assembly GCF_052541995.1. Lineage (NCBI taxonomy): Bacteria > Pseudomonadati > Pseudomonadota > Gammaproteobacteria > Alteromonadales > Idiomarinaceae > Pseudidiomarina > Pseudidiomarina xizangensis. The sequence goes on along the minus strand of NZ_JBOBQA010000001.1, from coordinate 1,109,322 downwards.
GGGTTTACCAAACTATAGAGCGGCGTTTGATGAACATGTGGGATTTTATGACCGGGACTCAAAAGCGCACAATTTTTATTTAAGTTACTTGGCCGAACTCGGTATATTCGGTTTTAGTTTGTTGTTATTAATTTTGCTCTCCATATACCGTCTTCTAGCGCCAATGAATACTAAATATAGAGCTTTCAGGGTTTCGTTTCTAGGTATGGCATTCATGATGACTATGAACGAGTACATACTATTGCCCGAGTTATGGTTTTTTTACGGAATGCTTGGAGGGATGTCGTATGCAGTATCAAAACAAGCCTAGTATTTCAGTTTTATTAGTCGTTTATAATGAATCAAAGCATATTGAGCGAGCTTTAATGTCAGTATTAAATCAATCGCTGGCGACGGATAAAATTCAATTGATCATTGTGGATGGTGAATCAAGTGATGATACTCTCTCTTTGTGTGAGCGCTTTAAAAACCAGCAGCAGTCAAAGTTTTACAGTATTGAAATACTTTCGAATTCAAATAAAACGTTAGCGACTGGATGGAATATGGGCATAGAGGCGAGCAAATCAGATTATGTTATTCGTTTTGATGGGCATAGTACTCTCTCAAGCGATTATCTTAAAATTGCCGTGACTGAGATTGGTCAATCTTCAAATAATGTTGCTGGTATCGGTGGCTGGATGGAGCACAAAAGCAACACTTTTTTCGGAACTTTGGCTTGTCTATTTTACTCAAGTAGGTTCGGGGGAGGTAGCGCAGACTTTAGACGACGGCCATCCAAAGCAATAGTCGGTGACACAGCGTTATTTGCAGTTTATAAGAAAAGGTATTTGTATGAAGTTGGTTTGTTAAATGAATATTTAAAAAGAAACCAAGACATTGATTTGCATAAGAAAATGCGAGCGTTAGGTTTTATATTTATCACTAGTCCGAAACTTCGTATTGACTACTACGTTAGGTCTTCGGTTTTTCAATTACTAAAAAAGGCGTATCAGGATGGCTTTTGGGTTGGCGCGTCTAAAGGCTATTATCTTAGGCATTTAGTGCCATTGTTTTTTCTTATCTACCTAGTTTTCCTCCTAGCTATATTTATTTTTTTTAAAAATTTTGCGATTCAGATAGTCTCAGTAGTTCCTTTGATTGTTTATTTTACTGGAGTAATAGGTTCATTGACCTGCACGAATGCAGGCGCGCTAAATATTGCAATGTCGGTACCTATTTTCCTTGCGTACCATATTATTTATGGTTTTGGTAGTTTTTTAGGCTTTTTAAGAAGGTTAGCGCGGCGTGACAAAATTCGATAAGTTGGCTAAAAGAACATTTGATATTTTATTAAGTCTTGTGTTGATCATCATATTATGGCCGATCATTTTAATTTGTTGGTTGTTAGTTTCTTTTGAAACGAAGAGTCATGGATTATTTGTTCAAAAGAGGGTAGGTCAAAACGCTGCCATCTTCAACGTTTATAAGTTAAAAACAATGATAAATAAGGGCGCGGGAAATAGGCCTTCTATAACAACTGCTAATATGAAAGAGATCACCAAGTTAGGTCGTGTTTATCGTAGGTACAAGCTTGACGAGTTGCCGCAGCTGTTTAATGTACTAAAAGGTGATATGAGTTTTGTCGGTCCTAGACCAGATGTGCCAGGCTACGCGGACAAGCTAACAGGTGAAGATCGAATGATTTTAGACTTGAGGCCGGGTATAACAGGTCCCGCTTCAATAAAGTATAAAGATGAGGAGACGCTTCTATCTCAAAAAGGAAATGCACGGGAATATAACGACTTAGTTATATGGCCAGATAAAATCAAAATTAACAAAAAGTATATTCAAGAATATTCGTTTATGAAAGACTTGGTCTACATAATTAAAACATTAAAGAGTTGAGCGCTATGCTAAATACCTCATTCTCCCCTTGGCCATCATTCACAGAAGAAGAAGCCAAGGCAGTTTACGATGTCGTTTTATCAAATCGTGTAAATTATTGGACCGGCACAGAATGTCGAGACTTTGAAAAGGAGTTTGCGATTTATACCGACTCTAACTATGCTGTCGCTCTGGCCAACGGTACACTGGCTCTAGATATAGCTCTGCGCGCACTCAGCGTAAGTGCCGGCGATGAAGTAATTGTTACTCCACGAACCTTTATCGCATCAATTTCAACTGTGGTTAATGCTGGTGCGACTCCAGTATTCGCTGATGTTGACGGTGATAGCCAAAACATCGAAGCACACACCATTGAGCCTGTGATCACGCCTAAGACCAAAGCTATCATCGTCGTGCATCTTGCTGGGCGGCCAGCGGAGATGGATGCAATCATGGCTCTTGCGGAAAAGCATAACCTTTATGTGATTGAAGATTGTGCACAAGCGCACGGCGCCCGCTACAAAGGTCAGTCGGTCGGTAGCATCGGACACATCGGTGCCTGGTCGTTCTGTCAGGACAAGATCATGACCACCGGTGGTGAGGGCGGTATGGTCACCACCAACGACGAATCCCTATGGCGCAAAATGTGGTCGTTTAAAGATCACGGCAAGAGCTATGAAGCCGTTTATGAGCGCGAACACCCACCAGGCTTTCGCTGGCTGCATGAAAGCTTCGGCACCAACTGGCGCATGATGGAAATGCAGGCCGCAATTGGCCGCATTCAACTGCGCCGCATGAGTGACTGGACGGCTGCGCGTCAGCGCAATACAGCAGCGATCACCAACGCTTGCTCTGGGTTTTCTGTGGTGCGTACACCAGTTGTTCCCTCGCACATGGAGCATGCATGCTATAAGCATTATTGCTTTGTTGAGCCTGCTCATTTCGCGGAAGGTTGGACACGTGATCGCGTCGTTTCTGAAATCCTTGACCGCGGTGTACCTTGCTTCCAAGGTTCTTGCTCTGAAGTGTATTTAGAGAAAGCATTCGATAACACCGGTTGGCGCCCGTCAGAACCGTTACCGATAGCTCGCGAGCTTGGTGAGACGTCGTTGATGTTTTTGGTGCATCCGACGTTGACCGACGCTGAAATTGAGAAGACGTGTTCGGTTATTCGTGAAGTTTTAGCACTGGCGCAAAAATAGGGCATCCGGGTTCTGCTCTCGGACTCGACCGAAGCCGAAGCGATCAAGCTATTTGCCAATACCTATCTGGCGATGCGTGTTGCCTATTTCAATGAACTCGATACCTACGCCCAGACCCATGGGTTAGACGCTCGCCACATCATCGATGGCGTCTGCTTAGACCCTCGTATCGGCAATCACTACAACAATCCTTCCTTTGGCTATGGTGGCTATTGCTTACCCAAAGATACCAAGCAGTTACTTGCCAACTACGACGATGTGCCACAAACGATGATCAGTGCCATCGTCGATGCCAATCGCACGCGCAAAGGCTTTATCGCCGACAGCATCATTAAGCGCGCACCGCGCGTCGTTGGCGTCTATCGCCTGGTGATGAAGCAGGGCTCAGATAACTTCCGCTCGTCTGCGGTGCAAGGCATCATGAAGCGCATCAAAGCCAAGGGCATCGAGGTCATCGTCTACGAACCTGCTTTGCCGGACGCCGAATTCTTTAACTCGCGCGTCGTCAGCGACCTCGACGCCTTTAAAGCCGAAGCCGACGTCATCATCTCGAATCGCATCGCCACCGAACTTGACGACGTCTCCACCAAAGTCTACACCCGCGATTTGTTTGGGAGTGACTAACCCGTAGCCCGCAGTTCTGCTGCGGGGGAAGCCTGCCGGCATCGCGTGTGCCTGTTCAAAATAAAGCGGTACCTGCTTGCGTAGGTGCCGTTTTTGCGTTTTTTGAACCTAAAAACAGTTCAAATGACTAGTTTGGTTATTTTTTGGATAGTGGGTACAGTTTATAGAGGCATTGTGGTGGTGGAGGGTTAGACCCGTAGTAGAACTACGGGCTACAACGTTATTTAGCGTTAGTTAACTGTTACGCTTCGTTCTATCGGTCAGACTGCCGCATGGTTTTCTTGGTAACGACTAAAGTTACGACGTTGCAATGGCAGCAAGGTGCGGAACTCTTTTTTGAGATCTGCAGATGCTCCCCACTTATTTGCTAGCATGTCAGCGGAGTTGCGAGAAGGAGCTTTGTTAGCTTTAAGTTCTAGCTCAGTAAGCACCGCTCGTAGTAGTACCTTGTTAGACGTATCTAAACAATTGTAGCGGCTGAGTTTATCCAATACATAGCCTGCTTGAGCAGCTTCAACACCGTCAAGTTCATCTAGCTTTGGCACAAACCCCTTATACCACAATGCAACTGCAACCTTTTCAAGATCAACCTGTGCATTTTGTGCTGTAGGGTTTTTGACCAAAGAATCAAAAGATTTTTGGAAATTATTCATAACTATAAACTCATTCATACTCAAAGAGTCAGGCCGACTCGAGCTTTAGTATAACGTGCTCAATATTTAATCGCAATTTTTGCTCATCGTTGCTGTACTTCGCAGCTATATTAGCAGCTTGTCTGAACTCCTCGATCATGAAATGGCCGTTATTATAAAGAGCAACAATATCGTTGACATCGTCGACTGCGCATCTCGAAAGCTTAGAGATTGATATATCGATGGGGTGTGCGATATAGGTATGTAAAACGTGTGCACCAGTTTCTAGTTCAAAAGCCCGTCCCTTGTAATCAGGAATCATTACAGGCGAGATGGATGGGTTAAATGTGTCGTCCAAAACCAGTTGTGACGCCCCTAACTCCGGGTCTTCGTAGTAGACGTCTTCGACATCAATTAGTAGATCATTAATTTCCAATAAGCGCGATGAGTCTAGATAAATATCTAAATCGTTACTGCCCCTGGAGTTTGCTAACAGATGTACTGCGCAGCCTCCAAAGATATAGGCCTTAACGCTTCCGTCGGGTGCGTTGTTGAGACGTTGTGCAATAGCATTATCGATTTGGTGTAGAAGCTCAAAAATGGCTTTAGACATTGCGGTGTCGGTGTGTAATCTCATATAAAATCCTTGTCTGAATGCGTGATAAAGTATTGCTGGCCTGTAAAGAAGAGCACATCCGGTTCTCTGTGAGCTAAGTGACAGTTTTAACATTGCATCTAACAGCCATTCAGGATAGTTCGATTAACGGTGTTTGGGAACTTTTGATTATGTATCTTTAACTTGTCAACGAGGAAATTCGCTCAAGCGAACAGGGTTGACTGGGGCAGTCCTTCTCGGCCTGGCTGATAGAAACCTCCTCTTCCGTTTTCTTTGTTAAGTGCGAGCAGCATCATGACAATGCCTCCCGCAAGACCATCAATGGCGAACAGCATAGGTCGCAAAGGTTCTTGTATTCGTGACCCTGCCAACTGTTCCCACACGTAACGCAGCCAAAAGCGTACTGTGGACGCAGCGGGAAGTCGCATTTATCAGGAGACCGACGCCAATATTTACTGGTGATGCAATTAGAAAGGGATTTCAGCACTACGTCTTTCAGTTTGGTTGGATCGGCACTCTTGAGTTCGGAATAATATTCATGAAGTCTGATCTCAAGTATCGCAATGTTTCTGGACAATCGGTTCAATAGGTCGCTATCAAATGGATGTTGTGCATGGGTTAAGCACACCGCAATACAGGCGTCTTGCGCATAAACGATAAAGTCGATGGGGTAATCATCTTCTAGTCCTGTTTCTATAGCATCAACAATTAGGTTCCGGTTTTTGAACATTGCGGTACAGGGAACAAATATCTCCGTTAATTTGTTTAGCTCTTGCCAAATCATGCAGCGAAGTCCAGCTTCAAAAGCAAAGGAACAAGGGTCATCTTCCTCTAATTGATGATGCGAAAAATGCCACCGTTTTCTATCGCCTTTTCTTGCTACCAGGTCACCACCGCAGCCGGGGCAAATGCAGCTGCAATCAAGTCCTGAGTTAACTGCTGAAATATCGACAAGTTTGCCTGTTGATTCTTGTATTCCAAATGGAATGAATGGTTTGTTCATGGCTGGTTCCTCGTGTAATAAACGTCGTATTGACGTATTTCAGATAACCAGGGAAACTGAACAAAAGTTAGCGAAACATAGAGAATCACCGAGAATCGTTATGGAAAAACAATCACTTATAACTGCGGCACGTTGCGCCAAGGAATGGGTAGATGAGCTGTACAAGAAGAAAAAGCGCCCGGAAGCGTTTCATAAGATGCTGAAAGAGATGAGTCAACAGGTATTGGATTCCGAGGCGGAAACCCTGGTTTTTACGTTAACTGATTTGGTCGATAAAACCGAAAAAGTCGAGAGTAATAGTGCGTATGGGAAAGCCTTTTCGAAGTCTGAGGAGAAACTAGAGCGGTTTTCGGATGCGCTGCGGCAATACGCGATAGACAATGACTTCGACTTTATTCCAGCAATTAAGATGGATAAATCACAACGCATAAATGTAATTCACTTCAGTGCAGTTGAATCCGCGCTAGAAGGGATTCGCGCAGCTAGGGAGATCCCGGCTGGCGCAATTCGTTATACCTTTGATGAGAAGCATCGGCTGTGGCGTGTGTTTGGGTTTCTTTCGGGGATGCGGTTGCGCACTTGGCCAATGGTACTTGCGATCGTTATGATTTTTACGTTTGCGCTTGGTTACTTGGTGGTTGCGGTTTTATTGTTGTTGGCATCCATTTCAGCACCGTCGCTCAACACCCTTCTTGGCTTCGTTGCTAGCCTTTTTGTTGGCTACATCGTGTTGCGTTTATTACGATCCTACGATCGCTTCACGACGACTCGAATTACGCTGGCGCATGACGTTTTAGCAAGTATATCGGCACCACAGTCAGTCGTTGTTATGAAGCCCAACGGTGATGAAGATCCCACCTTAGAAGTGATCACAGCGAGCGCTACATGCCCAATTTGCGAGGGCGAAATTCGGCTTCGTAAGCCACACTTTAAATGCTCTCATGAAGTCATTGGTGCGTGCCGAAATAATCCTACGGAACATTGCTTTAGTTTTGACCATGTAACGCGGCTGGGCTGGCCGATTACGGAGGCGGCGCGGCGTCACTCGCCAAGTTCTTCTGTAGGACATGGCTAAGGCAGTAAACGGACCCCTGTTCAATGAGGCCCGATTCTTTTAGAGAATAGTTACAGGATCCTTGCTTCGGCAGCGGCTAACTCGTAGCCCGCAGCTCTACTGCGGGCGAGACTCACTCTACCAGCAAAGTAATCCTGCTATACTCCTGAAAACTCCCCAGAAACAAGCTGTAACAAGGAAGAAAACATGATTTTAGTAACTGGCGGTGCCGGATACATCGGCTCGCATACTATTGTCGAATTGCTCGAAGCTGGTCATGAGGTACTTGCGCTGGATAACTTAAGCAACAGTACCGCTGAAAGCTTACGTCGGGTGGAGCGGATTACTGGCAAAAACCTGAAGTTCATCGAGGGTGATATTCGTGATGCGGAGCTTCTTCGTCAGATTTTTACCGATCATGCCATCACTTCTGTTGTGCACTTTGCCGGCCTAAAGGCCGTCGGTGAGAGCGTCGAGCAACCGCTGCGTTACTATGAAAACAATGTGTCAGGGACGTTAACGCTGTGCCAGGTCATGGCTGAGTTTGATGTGAAAAACATCGTTTTTTCATCTTCGGCAACGGTTTACGGTGATCCAGCATCCGTACCTATTAATGAAGATTTCCCCGTAGGTGGTGCGACGAACCCGTATGGCACCTCCAAATATATGGTCGAGCGTTGTTTGGCTGATCTTTGTAATGCTGATCCGGATTGGTCTGCTACAGTGCTGCGTTATTTTAATCCGGTTGGCGCTCATGCGTCGGGACTCATCGGTGAAGACCCCAATGGCATCCCCAACAACCTGGTGCCTTATATTGCCCAGGTCGCAGTGGGTAAATTGGAGCGCTTACGTGTGTTTGGTGATGATTATGCGACGCCAGATGGCACCGGAGTGCGCGACTATATTCATGTGGTCGACCTTGCCAAGGGGCACTTAGCTGCACTTGACTGCCTCGCACCAGGCTTCACCGCCATTAACCTCGGCACCGGCAAAGGTGTCTCCGTGCTCGAAATGATCCGAGCCTTCGAAGCCGCCTCCGACCGCTCAGTGCCTTATGATATCGTCGCCCGCCGTCCCGGTGACATCGCACAATGTTATGCCGACCCCGAGTTCGCCTTCCGTAAGTTAGGCTGGCGCGCCGAGCTTTCGCTCGACGACATGATGCGCGACACCTGGCGCTGGCAGTCGCAAAACCCTAACGGCTACCGGCTAAAATAGAACCATGGCATCGACATTTATTGATTTATTGAACCATAAAATAAGTTATCTGAACATATGGTGGCAATTAATGACCTATGCGATTTAGACTATGATCTTTGGCTAATTGCTAAGCTTACTTTTCACTGACATGTTATCCGGTAACAATTGAAGTAATTTCATACAACAAGGTACTTCTTTGAATCATCGACAGTGATAGTCAGATAGGATAAGCCCAATGAACTCTCAGTATTCCGCGCTCAAGCGCTCACCACTCAGGCCCGCAGAAAAGATGCTCTATGCCGGGATTATTATCGCCGGAATTCTTTATGCTATCCGCTACTTCATCGATGTATTCGTAATTGCCAGTGACGTCGCACTCACGACGCTATATGCCAGCCCCCTGGCGCAACTACTTGAAGTTGCACCACCCTTTATCAGCTACCTGTCAAGTGGCATCCTCTTTCTTGCGCTGGTCCAATACATCGTGCGCGAGCTGCCCCGGGATTGATTGCGGATTGCTTGTTTTTTTTGGCTTGATCCCCACTCCCGCTACCCTTGAACTGACCGAAAAGTAGCCCACCGTTCTACTGCGGGGGGAGCCTGTTGGCATGCTCTGTGTATGTATGGGCATTGCGGTGATGGAGAGTTGGACCCGTAGTAGAACTACGGGCTACTATTTGGCAATTGATTTGAGCGAATTTGTCGGCTCAACTTGACGTTTTATGTCCTTGTTCGGGCACAAGGACGGCGTAGTATCGTCTGCACTAACGCTCATTAAAACGATAAAAATAACAGAGGATGCCCGAAAATGAGTCACCGAAACCATACATTGACAGCCTGTGCGGCTGCGGTACTCGCGACCCTGGCGAGCCCAGCTGTGCTGGCGCAGCAATCCGGGAACACTACCGAAACAAAGGAAGAGCAACGTAAGTCGATTGAAGTTATTGAGGTAACTGCAACCCACAGAACCGAGAACTTACAACAGGTTCCTATCGCGATTACCGCACTCTCCAGTGACGAGCTGCAAGACATGCATATCGAAGACTTGGGAGATTTGCAAAGTCACGTGCCGAATTTAAGTCTGCATGTTGGCGATGCCTCTAACGCTGTGGTTTATTTGCGGGGCGTGGGGCAAATCGATTCAATTTCATTTAACGACCCGGGTGTCGGGGTTTATTTAGACGATGTTTATCTTGGTCGGGTACAAGGCTCTTTCCTGGATGTCATTGATCCTCAGCAAATAGAGGTATTACGCGGCCCGCAAGGGACACTTTATGGGCGTAATACCATCGGTGGCGCAGTTAAGTTCACCAGCGCTATGCCAGGTGACTACACCGAAGGCTATGCGGATGTCACGCTGGGAAACTATGGCCTGCGCAGTCTTAAAGCTGGATTAACCGGCGCACTGGTTGAAAATGTACTGTCTGCGCGTGTTGCGGTGGCTGGTACGACGCGCGATGGGTATGCTGACAATTTATTCGACGGCGGTGAGGATTACGATAAGAAATCGCAAGCCTATCGACTTTCGTTTTTGTATCGGCCAGCGGAAGACTGGACCGCATACCTTGTTATTGATGGTTCAGAGAATGACCCTGATCGCTCCCGCACACCCCATCGCGAAACAGCAATTTATTCTTTAAGCGAAGGAGGCTTCCGCGAGCCAACCGATGACCCTTTCACGGTCAACGCCAATTACAATGACCTGGAATCGCTGGACACCTCTGGCGTGGCGCTTACGCTGACCTATCAGGCGGGTGATCACACCTTCAAATCGATATCTGCGCGGCGTGACATGAGTTATCGCACGCACCTGGATCTTGATGGTACGCCCGACAGCTCGTTTGGTATCTATAACTTCGAAGAGCAAGAGCAGTTCAGTCAGGAATTTCAGTGGCTTTTCGCCAACGATACGGTGTCAGTGGTATCCGGGCTCTATTATTTTAATGAAGACGACTGGAGTTTTGGCGGCGCCGTGGCACCGGAATTTTTCGTGCCTCTGGGCGGTGGGGTCTACTTCCCGTTCCCTGTGGTAAACGCCGGTGAGCGTATACAGGAAGTCACCAGCAAAGCCTTGTTTAGTAACGCGACATTTGCCATTTATGAGCGCCTGAATGTAACGGTCGGTGCGCGGCTTACCCAGGAAGAAAAGCATATGGTGAATCGTGGTGAAGAGTTTGCCGGCACGGGCATAACCACCGCCGAGGAAATGGAAGCGGCCTTTGGTACCGGAGTGGGGTATGGCGAAACGGGCTTTGTCGCCGAGCAGGACTGGACTGAGTTTTCGCCGAAAGTTGCGGTGGATTACCAATGGTCCGACAGAACCATGGTGTATGCGAGTGCGAGTAAAGGCTTCAAAAGCGGTGGCTTTAATGGCCGGCTGACATCATTCCCGCAACCTTTCGAACCCGAGGAGTTGTGGAGCTACGAAGTCGGGTCAAAGTCGATTCTCGCCGATAATAACGTGCGTCTTAACCTGGCGGCCTTCTACAACGACTACGAGAATTTTCAACTGAGTCGCTTCTCGATTGATCAGGACACCGGCGCGTTTCTATCACTCTTTGAAAACGCCGGTAAAGCGACGATCTACGGCGCTGAAATGGAGCTCCAGGCGGTGCTGTCCGAACAACTGACGTTTGACATGAACGCGGCGTACCTGGGCGGTGGTTACGATGAGCTTATTGGCGATTTTGAGCAGGAGGTCAGCGATCAACGTGAACTGGTGAATGCACCGAAGTGGTCAGGGCGTATCGGAGCAACCTATTGGTTTGACGGATTCGAACAGGGTGATGTCAGTTTTCAGGTGGGCTTAAGTTATCGCTCGAAAACCTATTTAACGGTGAGCAGTAGCGAGGTGTTAGCGCAAGACGGTTACAGCTTGCTTGATGCATCGTTGCGCTATGAAACTGCTGATGGTCGCTGGCAGGCAAGTCTGTTCGGGAAAAACCTTACCGACAAAGAGTATCGCGAGCATGCGTTTGATTTGAGTGCGTCGCCGGGGGTGCAGCTCGGTTACTACGGCGCGCCGCGCACTGTAGGCATTAACATACGCTACAACTTTTAACGGCGACGCGGGGTGCAATGATGTTAGATAAGGAAACGGCAGCACTGGTTGCAACGATGAACGCCGCGCAATCCGACCTTCACGGCAAAGAGATTTCTCTGCAGGAAGCGCGTCTGGGCGCCAGAGAGATGTTTTTGTCACTTGCCGGAAAAGCGCCGGCTGAGGTGGATGTCACTGAGTCTGAAGTGGTTTATGACGGTGGTCGCGTTCCCATCCGTAGTTACCGTCCGAGTTCTGCTGGCGCGGATGTTTTGCCGGCGGTTATTTTCTTTCATGGTGGCGGCTGGTCGTTAGGTGATCTCGATTGTTATGACACGCTTATGCGCGATCTATGTTTCCGCACGGGTTTACAGTTTATCAGCGTCGGCTATCGCTTAGCGCCGGAACACAAATATCCTGCCGGGCTGAATGATTGTCTGGCGGTGGTCCGCTGGTTGCACAAACATGCTGATCAGTACTCTGTGGACGCCACCAGACTTGCGCTGATGGGCGACAGTGCCGGTGGTAATCTGGCGGTAGCTGTTGCGCATCATTTGACGGACGATCCGATCGCAATTACCGCGCTGCATTTAATTTACCCGGTGCTGGACGTGTATTCCCCCCACCAACATTACCCTTCGCGGCTGAAATTTGGTGACGGTGATTTGCTGTTAAGTCGCGAGGCGATTGCCAATACTGCGGTGTATTACGCGGAAGAGCCACAGCAGGTGCACAACGTCGATGTGTCGCCGATGGCATTGCAGGACGTGTCTCATTTGCCGCCCACATCGGTACTTGTAGCGGGGTACGATCCTTTGCATGACGAGGGTGCGCAATTTGCCCAGCGCTTACTGCAGGCCGGGCGTTTACGTCATTACAGCTGTTTCTCGAGTACTATCCACGCGTTTTTCTCCTTTGGTACGCTTCCGGTAGCCCATCGCGCCCGGCAGTTGGTGGCTGCGCAACTACGGACAGACTTGTCAGAAGGCTCGTCGCTGGCTGTGGCACTAGCTCGTTGAAGTTTGGACAAAAATCGCTATGCTCTTAACTTGTTTCCGAACAAAACCAGAGCAAAAACCTGTGAACACCGATGTGCTGAATACCATGTTGCAGTCAGCCCAGTTATCGTTGGCTGACTTGCTTGAACAGCTCGACATGTCGCGCGAGACCAGCGTCGATGAGCTTACGCTTGTCGATGTGTTGCGGCTACTTGAGCAATATGCAATTGCGGTTCATGATGAGTCGTGGCATCTGTCGCAACGTCCCTTGTTACCTGGTACGAACGACTTCGTATTAGCACAGTTACCCCAGTGCAAAACGTTGCAGGACATGCTGGAGCAATTGGCGCAGTCGTATAATTTTATCCATGGTGGCAACTACAACAGGGTGGAGCTGCGGCAACGTGCTTTGGTGTATGTCGTTGATGATGCCGATTTCCCCTATCAGCGCGAAAACAAATCCGACTATATTAGTTTCAATTTGAACTGTGTGCTTATGTACATTTACGGCATCGTCTGCACTTTGCTGGAGCAGACAGCACCCCTACTTAAAGTTGAAACGAAGTCGACGCAGGGGCTCGCTAACCCCTTGTTTGGTGAGTTTTGTGAAACGGCCATTCGTTTTGAAAGCAATGTTTATGGGTTGCACTTTCCGATTGAGATGGCGGCAAACGAGATTCGTTGGCCGGCTGACAAAGTACTTACTTCGGCGCGGGTTTATCAGGAATTACAGCAGCGTTTACACTCTTCACAAGCGGTTCCGGGCTCACGTTTTTTGCAGCGTGTGCGTACCGAGGTTGCCAATGGGACGACATCGCAGGAGCAATTGGCGAGTCAACTCGGCTGCAGTGTGGCGACCTTAAGGCGTAAGCTTGCCGCCCATTCGACTTCGTTCCGAAAGGTCAGGGAACATGTGTTAAATCAGCGCGCAAAGACGCTGTTGGCGCAAGGTTTAACATTAGAAGCTATTGCGTTACAGCTAGGTTTTTCCGACAGCCGCAGTTTTAGCCGCGCGTTTAAGGCGTGGAACGGACATTCGCCAAACGGCCACTGATTTTTGCCACCCCTCCACCGTCGACCTGTCGTAGCCCGCAGTTCTACTGCGGGGGGAGCCTGCCGCAGGAATACATATGGTTGAAATTCACGCAAACGCTTCTATGATGAAAAGCGGTATGACAAGATATATTTTTGCACTTATAAATTAATTGCAGAAATTTGCCAGTGAGCTAAAATCAACGGACGAAACTAAATGACTAAAGCGGAAAAGCTTAGAAGAAGGATCTTGAGCTCGCCCACGCCTAGCGACATAACTAATTATGAGCTCAAGACCTTCCTTGAGCAGCTTGGTCTAAAAGAGATATCGACAGGAAAAACCGGAGGCTCAAGAATCAGGTTTGCTAATCCAAATAATAGAAGTGAGCAGATTCGTTTGCACAAGGCTCATGGGAGCACTCCTATTGATCGAGGCGCGTTGAAGGCCACAATCAAACAACTCAAGGAAATGGGATTTTTGGATTAAGGTATGGCGACTAAAATACTTAAGCATAAAGGCTATCAAGGTACTGTAGAGGTCGATTTTGAAAATAATCGCCTTTCCGGAAAAGTCTTGCATATTAAAAGCCTCATTACATATTGCGGCGATACCCCAGAGGCATTACATGCAAGCTTTGAAGAAGAAGTTGATGAGTATATCGCTGATTGCGAAGCGTTAGGTGTGGAGCCTGAGAAGCCATTTAGCGGTACTTTTCAGGTTCGAACAACACCTGAGCTACATAAACAACTTACAACTCAAGCCGTTGAAAAAGGCGTAACCTTTAATAAGTTTGTGACGTGGATTTTGGAAACTGAATGTCAAAAACCGCCTCTGGCTGAATTCGCTCGAATAGGTGAAAAGTTAAATGTTGCTGACTGGAAGCATGTTGCTCCCATGTCAGAGGTCATGGGTATTAGAACGACTCGACTGACTCCTTCACTAGAAAAGATTGGTGAGAATAGCAAACAAAATCTTATGTCATATGACTACGGGAAATGCCACTAAAGGAATTTTAAATGGAAGTGATTGAACTGGCGCAAAAGTTAAAAACGCTAAACTACGTCATACTCCGGTCTGAGTTTAGGATTATTGATGGTGTAGATGAGTCGTCAATAGATTTTGGTAAATTAGCACTAGATGCGGGCCTAAATTGCGAGTTCAAATTTTCAGATTGCGATGATGATCTGCTCCCGTTCAACACCCATACGCAAGTTAAGGTGGAGGCGACACAAAGCCCCACAACAGAAGACCACAAGCCTATTGATATTTTTCTTTTTGAACTTGAGTTTAATACATCATTTGTGATTGAGTTAGACGGGAGTGATGAGCAAGAACTCAAACAGTCCTTACTTGACAATGAATGGATTGTAAGACGGCGAAACGCCATTATCAGCCATTTTCTCGGCGAAAGTGTGCTACAAAAAACACCATTTAAGTCTATTCGATTGCCTTTAAACTAGGTTCCCGCGACCTGTTTAGCAGCGCCTAACTGTAAGCCAGCATTTCTACTGCGGGGGAAGCTCACAATTTTCTTCGATGCTCGCTTATGAAAAGCGGTATCTGCTGACGCAGGTGCCGCTTTTTTAGTTCAATTTCTAGTGTCTAACTAACGTGGAAATGGACAGGGCATGTGCCTCAGGTGGGTCAATTTTAAATTACCGTTAGTGGGTCAGTTTTACATTGCCGGTGACACCCTGAAGGACACTCGAGAACTTTTAACTCGCGAACGAATCCTGAACGGTCTTGCTGAATCGATATTCTGCAGACTTGATCATTCCGAGCTTTCCAACGTCCTAATTACACGTCCCTTGCTTCGCCAGATCCAGCTCAGCGATCGCAGCTTACGCTTTCTGTTCATTCACTTCTTCAAGGTTTGCGCCGCCAACGAAAACGCCGATTTTTACATATTGCCGCAGGTAGTAGTTCTTGCCTTCTTCCGTGTAGAGCACGAAGTCATTGGGCGAGAATTCCGATTCAGTCGAAATAGTATGCTCTTCGTCACCAGTTACCGGCTGATAGAAGAATACGAATGGCGCACTCTCACCCAGGCATTCACCATCAACCCATAAACTTTTCTTCAACGCGCCACCCAGCGAACTATCGCGGTAGATGTAGAGTCCTGATGTTCCTGCTGCCGGGGTTGAAAATTCCTTTGCTTGTTTTATATACAGCGACTATCATAAACATCCACGATGAAATGAACGCAACGCTCATGGAGAAGCAACGCATGTCACGCACTTATGATGATGACAATACCAACTACACGTATGACCTGCCACGGATGGAAGCCGCAGTCGAAGGTCGTGATAGTGAAGAAGTCATTGAGCTTTCTGGCGCGATGACACCCGAAGAAGTTCAGCAGCAGCTAGAGCAAGCCTATTATCGGATGCAATCGCTTGAGGGATAAGCATTAGGGAAGACTGTCATGGAACGACAAATCACCGTAAGTTACCACTTCTTGAAAATTTATATGAATGCGAGTGAGCAACCACCGCATTGCTATCCCTCTGAACTTTCAGACAAGCAGAAATTCAACCACTTCATTTCAGCCTACCTCACACACGGATTTGGCGATCCGGATTTGTTTCCCGGGCGATTGAAGGAATCGACGGACGTCGACAAAGATGATCCGAAGTTTATAACGAAAGTGAATTACGCTAGGAAACATCAGCTTTGGCATTATCACATCGGCATCCCTTGTTATGATGATTCCGAAAAGCGGCCTCGTGGTGATTGGCTATCGGCTTACTTGCTTAACTTCCAGAGACTTTCAGAAATTAAGATTAAGCTTGTTGACTTGAACAGTCATCCACCATTCTCGTTCCCAGCTGAGGAGTATCTTGAAGGTGACGAAACTTTAGCTCGATCGCCGAAAAAGCCGCAGCTTCGTCTAGTGAAGTGATGGGAATGTAGTGGTTAAGAAAAACTGGCCCCAGTTTAAAGCGGGCGAGACTCACTCTACCAGCACAGTAATCCTGCTATACTCCTGAAAACTCCCCAGAAACAAGCTGTAACAAGGAAGAAAACATGATTTTAGTAACTGGCGGTGCCGGATACATCGGCTCGCATACTATTGTCGAATTGCTCGAAGCTGGTCATGAGGTACTTGCGCTGGATAACTTGTGCAACAGTACCGCGGAAAGCTTACGCCGGGTGGAGCGGATTACTGGCAAAAACCTGAAGTTTATCGAGGGTGATATTCGTGATGCGGAGCTTCTCCGTCAGGTTTTTACCGACCACACCATCACTTCTGTTGTGCACTTTGCCGGCCTAAAGGCCGTCGGTGAGAGCGTCGAGCAGCCGCTGCGTTACTACGAAAACAATGTGTCAGGGACGTTAACGCTGTGCCAGGTCATGGCTGAGTTTGACGTGAAAAACATCGTTTTTTCATCTTCGGCCACGGTCTACGGTGATCCAGCATCCGTGCCGATTAATGAAGATTTCCCCGTAGGTGGTACGACGAACCCGTATGGCACGTCCAAATATATCGTCGAGCATTGTTTGGCTGATCTTTGTAATGGTGATCCGGATTGGTCTGCTACTGTGCTGCGTTATTTTAATCCAGTCGGCGCCCATGCGTCGGGACTCATCGGTGAAGACCCCAATGGCATCCCCAACAACCTGGTACCTTATATTGCCCAGGTCGCAGTGGGTAAATTGGAGCGCTTACGTGTGTTTGGTGATGATTATGCGACGCCAGATGGCACCGGAGTGCGCGACTATATTCATGTGGTCGACCTTGCCAAGGGGCACTTCGCTGCACTTGACTGCCTCGCACCAGGCTTCACCGCCGTTAACCTCGGCACCGGCAAAGGTGTCTCCGTGCTCGAAATGATCCGAGCCTTCGAAGTCGCCTCCGGCGGCCCAGTGCCTTATGATATCGTCGCCCGCCGTCCTGGTGACATCGCACAATGCTATGCCGACCCCGACTTCGCCTTCCGTAAGTTAGGCTGGCGCGCCGAGCTTTCGCTCGACGACATGATGCGCGACACCTGGCGCTGGCAGTCGCAAAACCCTAACGGCTACTTGTAGCCCGCAGTTTTACTGCGGGGGGAGCCTGCTGGGATGCTCTGTGTCTGATTAGGCATTGCGGTGATGGAGGGTTGGACCCGTAGTAGAACTACGGGCTACCGGGGGGAGCATGCCGGTGTAACCCCCCCATTTTAAGCAGCAGTTATTCGTAGAATTGATAAACCGTGACATCATCCACTTTGCACACTCCACTCCAATGTCTAGTATAAAAGACAAAAAGTTATCAAAACCGCTATCGAGGTCTAATATAATAGACATACTCTTGACGATATAAGCTTTTACGTCTAATTTAGTAGACATTAAGTTCGAATGAGTGATGATAATGAAGGTTATACTTCAACTATTCAATGATAACGTCTGGCACGATGCTTACACGCTTCACATCGAGTCGCCCGGGCAAGGTGCTACGAGTCCTGTGAAATTTGAAGTCATACGTGACTATGCCGTGCGCTATTTCGGCGAAAAGCACTCGCGTAGTTTTTCCGCAAATTATGAAGTTAACCCGATGGACATAACCCGGTTCGCGCGTTGGCCAGCATTACTAGACGATGTATTACCAACTGGATATGCGCGGCAAAAATGGCTGGAGATTCTGGGCTTGCAACAGGCCCCAAGGAGTGAGCAAGACATCGCCTTACTTACTCAGGCTTCGATTAGTCCAATCGGCAACATGCGCGTGAAAGAATCGGTGGAGCAGGCACGCGCGGAAGCAAATTTGGGCCTTGAAACGATGCGTTTTACGCAAGCTGATGTCGTTGAGCGCGACCATGATTTTTTAGATTATGCGCGTGCACGAGGTGCTTTGTCCGGCGGAGCAACAGGGGCCGGAGGTGTCGCACCTAAGTTGTTACTTCGGCTGAATTGCGAAAAGCAGGTGTGGATCGACACCCTTCAGGAAGATGATTTAGCTGACGCGCATTATTTGGTTAAATTTCCCCGGGGTAACGCCGCGATTCACGCCGATATTCTGCGCGCGGAAGCCGCATTCTATCGAATTCTCGACCAATGGCTTAACGTAAGCAGTATTGATACGCAAGCGATGTCTCTGGTTGAAGGGCAACGTCAACCTTCATTATGGCTACCGCGCTTCGATCGCGTCATCACTGATACAACAGTCTATCGATATGGGCTTGAGTCGGTTTATTCACTACTGAATAAAGATGCTGGAAGCTTCCTGAAACACGAGGATGTATTAGCTAAACTTGTGGGTTTAGTGGATGCGCAAAATTCCGAGGAACTTGTCATCGAATACCTTAAGCGCGATCTCCTGAACGTGGTCTTCGGCAATACCGACAATCATGGACGTAATAGTGGTGTGCTCAAAACGGACAAAACATCGTCTCTGGCTCCGATTTTCGATTTTGCGCCAATGAAGGCCGATCCTGAACAAATTATTCGTACAACGACCTGGTCGAATCAATTCGAGCGCGGCGGGCAAATCGATTGGCTTAAACTATGTGAATCACTCGCAGTTTATGGCGATACCGAACGTTTCAAATACGAGCTCATTGCTTTTGCAAAAAAGTTAGAGGGACTCGAGGATGTCCTCGATGGCTTTGGGGTGCCAGCGTCAATCATTGATTTCCCCGCACTGGCATTGGCGAACACTAAGGACAAGTTTAAGCGTTGGGGGCTGGTATGAACAAATCTGAAATCGATCGTTTTGAATTAAAAGCTGAGCTGACGCAACGCATGCTGCGTGGTGAGATCACCATTGGCGAAGTTGGTAAGCGGATCCGCACCGAGGGCCTGCAAATGAGTCAACAGGAAGTGTGCAAATTACTTGGCCTCAGCCGGCAAGTGGTCAGTGATATCGAGAACAATGCTGGTAATCCTCGACTCGATAGCCTGCAAAAATATTTCCGGCTGATGGGATATGAAGTTGCGCTGCTGCCCCGCCAACGCTCGGAGCTTATACAGGGACGGCGTAGTATCGGCAGCGCCTAACCGTAGCCCGCAGTTCTACTGCGGGGGAAGTCTGCGGGCATGCTCTGCGTCTGATTAGGCATTGCGGTGATGGAAGGTTGGACCCGTAGTAGAACTACGGGCTACCAGGCAAAGCGCTTCGCGCCTATGGCTTGCGCGGCTTCCACGCCTTTTTCCTACCACTGCTACTCGCATCTGGAACCTCGCTTATTTTGTTCGGTGAATTTGAAAAGGGTATGCGTACCTACGTCTGCGTGGTGCTGAGTGCGCGGGAAGTGGATTGCGATTTAGGTTGGATCGAGCGTGCGGTAGATTACATCGCCTAGTAACAGAACAAAACTCATTCCAATTAATATGGAGTAGAACCACCTAGCGATATTACTTCCCTTACTGATCTTGTACGGGAAAATACAAAATAAGGCCGTGACCGCTAGGTTAACGGCAAACTCATCGGTGGGAAGGTTACCCATCCACCTGTCCACTAGTATGTTGAGTACGGATATGGCGCAGGTGTGAGCGCCGGCAGAAGAAGAGACATACTCATGACGCCAATCTCGGTCTACACTGTAGGGTAGTATTCATTATCATCTTTACACCCATATTTAGTTCAACGGAGGCTGGCTTATGCAAAGCGGTTCACTTCAGCAGTTTGGTAGCGACCTACGCACAAAATGGGCGTCGCCACGGCGGATTCGGTTTTGGTTGCTGGCACTGGTTATTGTGTACACCTTGCTGGGCTTTTTTGGCTTGCCGTGGGTGATTCGGTACGTGGCTGTGCAGTACGTTGCAGAAAGAACGGCGCCGGAAGGCTCTGCTCGCGAACTTCGCATCGCGTCAATACAAACTAATCCTTACACGCTGACCGTGCAGCTCAACGGCGTCGAACTTGATGATATCGACAATCGCCAACTGCTCGGTTGGGACCGACTGTTCGTTGATCTTACCTGGGCGAGTATCACCAACAGAGCCTGGACATTCGAAACCATCCAGCTCGACCAACCGCTGATTCAGGAAGAGCGCTTCGCTTCCGGTGAGAGTCGCTTGTTGCGCTTTGCTGCCGCGGGCGCTGGTGAGGCACCGGTCACCGACGAACCCGCGCCGCTACCGGCGTTACAGGTCAAGCAACTGCAGATAGTGGGAGGCCTGCTGCACTTCGCTGACAGCCGGAATACTGTCGTGGCAGATGGCGAAAAACCGTCGCAAGTGACGCTGGCGTTGCAGAATGTTGGGTTGTCGATCAGTGATTTTTCGATACAGCAAGGTACACCGTTCCCAGTGCATCTTGAGGGACAGTTCGAGCAAGGTGGCACGTTTAAGTTCGACGGTACATTACAACTGTTGCCGACGCTTGCGGTAGAAGCGAGTGCCAGCATCAATGAATTGGCACTGCAACAGGCCGAGCCGTACCTGCGGCAGTTCGTCGATGTGCGGCTTGATAGCGGCGCGCTGACACTTAATGGCCAGTTCCAGACAGACGCACAGCAACCTTTTGTATTCCTGGGCTCTGCTGCTGTGGATGCGTTGCGTATTAGAAATGGTCTGAATGACGAAGCGCTTATCGGCTGGCAACGTCTTTACACGCAACAGCTCGAGGTTAATCTTGGTGAGGGTCAGATTGAGACTGATCCAATTATCGTTGAGGGTTTGTCCGGCCGGGTCATTATTTATTCGGATCAGAGCACGAACTTCGGGCAGCTGGTGAAACCTGCTCCGGTTGGTGTTGACTCGTCGGCGGATGCCGGAGAGTCTGGCGAGAGCCGCCCGCCGTTCAGTGTTGTTATCGAGAGTATTGCGCTGAACGACGGCGCGGTGGACTTTGCCGATAACTCACTGCCGTTGCCATTTTCGACCCGCATTCACGCGCTGAAAGGTGAGATATCAACCTTAAGCTCGAGCTCTGCTGAGCCCGCGCAAGTGAAGCTCGAAGGCGATGTCACAGAGTTTGGACTGGTGAATGTTGAGGGTGTCATTCACGCCTGGCATCCCATGCGGCAGACCAATGTTCAGCTGAGCTTCCGCAATCTGCAGATTCCTGAGTACTCGCCTTATACGGTCAACTTTGCCGGCCGTAAGATTGCTGGGGGAACCATGGATCTCGATCTCGACTATCGCATCGACGACGGTCAGCTCGACGGGCAAAACAACCTAGTACTGCATGATCTGAAGCTTGGCGACAAGATGGCTTCGAGCGATGCTATGGATCTGCCGCTCGATTTAGCCATAGCTCTGCTGGAGGACAGCAATGGTGTGATTGATCTCACCTTGCCGGTGAGCGGCGATGTGGGTAACCCCCAATTCGACATCGGTAAGGTCATCCAACAGGCTGTGGGCACGGCGATTACTTCTGTGGTGACCGCACCGTTCAGGTTTTTGGCAAACTTAATTGGTGCCGACGAAGAAGATCTGGGTAAAGTTGAATTCGCAGCTGGGCGTGCGGAATTACTGCCGCCTCAGCGTGCGCGTATTGGTAAGCTCCGCGAAGCGCTGAATCAGCGGCCGCAGCTGGTATTGGAGCTGGCCGGTCCCTTTAGTCAAAGCTTCGATGGTGCGGTGCTGCAACGAGAAAAAGCTATTGCAGCGTTGCGGCAACGGCTTGCTGAAGACGGTGATGCCGGGAGCGTTGCTGAGGAGGACGGTGTCGCTGAGGAGCCGAGCCTGACAGCCGAGTCGAATCAGGCCGTTGTCGAGACGATGTTCAGTCGTTTGTACCCGAAAATGCGGCTGGATGTGTTGAAGGATTATTTCACTGAGGAAAGCGTTGATTCAGCCGCTGATTCAGATGGTGAAGGCCGGTTCGATGCCTTGGCGTATCGCACTTATTTGGCGGAACAGGTTATTGCCGCGCAGTCGGTGACAGAAACGGAGCTTGAAGCTGTTGCCAACGCCCGCGCCGAAGCGGCACGCGACGCGCTGGTTAAGCCAGATGCAGACAATGGTATCGCCGCCGATCGCGTGCGTATTCTGCCACCCAAGGCCGTCGATGCAGTAGATGGCGAGCGCATCGCCATGGAAGTTGCCGTGCGCGCCAGCTGATGCGTGTGGAGCTGCATGAGAAGTACGGCTACAGGTAGTTGTTGTCGGTCAGGTAGGTGACGACGCGGTCGGCAGCTTGCGCGATGGTTAATCTGGAGGTGTCGAGGTACTCCATCAGCGTGCGGCCGCGGAACCATGGGGTGTTGTCGCTACGGTGCACGACGTTGTCCATCTTGTTGACGGCAACGATGACGTGTTTGATACCCAGCAGGCTGACAATGAAGCTGTGCCGTTTGGTCTGGGTTTGTACGCCTTTTTCCGCGTCGATGAGGATGATCGCCAAATCGCTGGTGCTGGCGCCGGTGGCCATATTGCGGGTGTACTGTTCGTGTCCGGGGGTGTCAGCGATGATGAATTTTCGTTTTTCGGTGCTGAAATAGCGGTACGCGACATCGATGGTGATGCCTTGCTCGCGCTCGGCTTGCAGGCCGTCGACCAGTTGCGAAAAATCGACGCTGTCATTGGCGGTGATTGCCTGCAACTGATCTTCGTAGATCAATTGGCTGTCGCGATCGATGACGCGGCCCTGGCGCTCAGACGTGGTGGTCAGGAGCATTTCCTGGATGATTTCTGGCAATGTGGTCGCGCTGGACTCAATTGCTCCGGTCAGTGGATAGCAGCCAAGGGTACGGAAGCGCACCATTCTGGCTTGTGGCTGTTCGTTGGGGGCGAGCGGCATGCGGTCGTCGTCGACCATGATCAGACTACCGTCGCGTTCGACTACTGGGCGTTCTTTGGCGAAATACAGCTGCGGGATCTCCGTCCTAAGGAGGGGCAGCCCCTTGTGGATAACTTCGGCAGTGTTGCCACTTTCGACTTTCGCTGTGACTGGGATTAATCACAAATCCTATCGCGCAATGCGCGAATTTCGTCACGTGAGCTGGTGGTGAAGTTATAAATCAGCATAACGCGGAGGTATCGTGTTACGTATTGGCAGTGGAATTTTTGGTTGGGGGGCAACCAATCGTAGGGACCGCGTGCGCCCTTGCTGCGGTTGAGTTCGAGCTTTACAGCGAATAGGTTGATCGGGTCGTTGGCGAATTCTTTGCGCCGCGGTGCGGACCAATCTGCCGCACCGTGCTGCCATGCCCAAGCGAGCGGCACCAGGTGATCGACATCCATGTCTGTTGCATCGAAAATAATTTGTCCTGAGTAAGGATCGTTCCAACGACCCCGCAGCACGCGGCAACCGTTGCGTGTGGTGGTGACCTTGACCGTGGATAGTTTGGTTAATAATTCATGCCGCGTGTTTAAACAATCGTTGTCTTCGTCAATCCAGTGCAAGTAGGCGCTGCGGGAGTAGCTATTGCTTGCAGGGGGCCGGGTGCTTTTAGGAAGACGACCTCCATCGGCGAGACAGGCGTCAAGTGACGGATAGCTGGTGAATGTTTTTACCCGTTCATAGTAGGGGCTGCGCCAGTCGTGGCAGATCTTCGATTTACTCATCTTAACCGTCGCCGCCATAGCAGATTGCGTCGGCACACCTGCAATGAGTAAAGCGCAGCACACACCGACGAGCATCGCAGTGTTTTGAACAGCAGTGCGCACCCATTGAAAGCATTTCATGCGACATTGACCTATGATGTTGTAAGTCCTTCGCTTATCGTAAGGTATTTCCGTGGCACCGCCAACAGAAGGGGCTGCCCTTACAATGTAAAGACGTTTTCGCGAAGGGGGTCTGCCCCTGCTGAATTTTGGCAAGCGACCAGGAGGGGGCTGCCCCTTCTGCAGGAACTGGGAGGGTTAGATGGTATTAAAAATGCTGCTGGTTACCTGGCTTGCGGGCCTTGCGGGGTTTGTCGGCGCGGTGCTGGCGAAATGGGAAGGCAGGGCTGGGACGCTTTTTAAGCAGCGTTTTGTGCATGGTGTGGTGGCTGCAGGCGGTGGTATTCTACTGTCGGCGATCACTTATGCGCTGTTGCCTGAGGCGAATAAACACCTGCCAGTGTGGGCGGTGGCCTTGGCGTTTATCGGTGGTGGCGTGGCGTTTTGTGCCA
This sequence comes from Pseudidiomarina xizangensis, assembly GCF_052541995.1. NCBI lineage: Bacteria > Pseudomonadati > Pseudomonadota > Gammaproteobacteria > Alteromonadales > Idiomarinaceae > Pseudidiomarina > Pseudidiomarina xizangensis. The sequence goes on along the minus strand of NZ_JBOBQA010000001.1, from coordinate 1,085,069 downwards.
TCGATGAGTGGCTGGCTAAGAAAATGAGTAGCGTGTCGCAACTGCTCGCCATGTTGCTTGATTTCATCCCTGAAGCATTGAGTCTGGGTGCGATGTTTGCGGTAAATCCGGGCTTTGGCATGCTGCTGGCGCTATTTATCGGCTTACAAAACTTTCCCGAAGGTTTTAATGCATTTCGTGAGCTCGAGGACTCGAAAGTGTCCGGCCGGCACCGGCTCCTCGGATTTTTTCTAGTTTCCTTTATCGGACCTATCGCCGCATTGGTCGGCTTCTATTGGTTATCAGATTTCCTCCAAACCACGGCGGTCATCATGGCTGCCGCCTCTGGTGGAATTTTGTATCTGATCTTCCAGGATATCGCCCCTAGTTCGACCATGCATCGACACTGGACACCGCCGCTTGGCGCGGTCATTGGATTCGTGATTGGTATGGTGGGACATCAGCTATTGACGGGATCATAAAAGGGGCTGCCCTTACATTGTAAAGACGTTTTCAGGAAGGGGGGCTGCCCCTGCTGAGTGCGGAATCTTTACAATGTAAGGGCAGCCCCTTCTGTGGTTAGCGGAGGATTTTGTGGTCGGGCAGGCGTTGGTGGATGAGGTGTGGGGTGACCTCGAGGTCAGCGGAGTAGGCGCAGGGGGCGGTGCCGCTGAAAGTGACGCTGCGTTCGCCGGCGTGTACGCTTTGCTCAACGTCTGCGCTAGGCTCGAGTTTGCACGAGGTGCCCAGGGTGAGCCATTGAGACAGCGCCGGTAAGGCGTCCGCGGGCTTGCTGGTACCGACCAGGACTTTAAGGTCGTGCTCGGTGAAGCGCCACTGCCATTGCAGCTGTGTAGCGTTTTCACTGGGCTTGAGGGTTAAAAAGCTGGTACTGAAATCGTGAGCATGCGCCGCGAAAGACAGGGTAAGCAGAGGTATCACAACGAAAGCTTTCGTGCGCAATGATTTCAGCACCAGCGAACCTAAATTGATGAAATGTCTCATAACAAATCCTTAGCTGCATCGAGCAGGCGTTGGTCTGCAGGCTCTTTAGCCACTTGGTAGTTTAATTCAGCGTAGCGAAGTGCCTGCGCTGGATCTAATTTAACGTAGGCGAAATAGTAGCCGATATCAGCGGTGTGCAGGGCGTCGTCGCGGGCAATGCGGATCTGCATGCGATCGCGGGCGAGTTGCTGCCAACACTGTGCGGATTCATCGCCGGTGCTAGTTGCTGGCGCGGCTGTCATTAACCGTTCAGCATGAGCCAGCCGCACAATCACGCTATCTTCAGGCAAAGCACCAACCTGGGGGCAGCGCGTGTATGCCGCCAGAACCTGGGCGGGCTGCTGTAGTGCCAGCCAGGCATCCAGCATAAGCTTCTGGTTGACGACCGGATGTGAGGCGAAATCGCGGTCGGCAAACCATCCGACAGCGGCCTCATAATCGCCAAGGGCAAAGGCTTGTTCAGCCAAGATTTGCTGTTGCCAATGGCGTACAGTTTCACCGGCAGGTTGTTGTTGGTATAACCTGCTAAGTTGCGTATAGGTGGCTTCTAACCGATCAGGGTTCTTACGACCAGCCACTTCAAGTAAACAGGTGGCGGTTATGGCTATATCGACTTGCCCAAGCAAGGCTTGACAGCTTTGCTGAGCGGCCGCTAAAGAACCTTGAGCTAAATGAATACGGGCCTGCATCAGGCGGGCTTGCAAGTGTTGCGGTTGGCGTGTCAACAGCTTGTCGAGTAGCGTCAGGGCATCGGCGAAGCGATGTCCGTATTGCAGGTCGTCGGCTGCAGCAAGCAAGGTAACTTCGCCGTCCTTGGCGAAGTTATCCCCGGTAAAGCTGGGTGCTGCACGTGCCGCGGTAGCTGCGATACTCCCTAACACCAGCAAAGCCAGTGCCAGGGAGTGCAGTGCCGCAGAAGGCGTGCGGTTAACCTTGTCCATTGATCGTCCCCGATGCGATAAGGTCATCAAATTCCGCGGTATCAAGCACATCAAAATCAATGTCCTTGTCGTTCACCGTGATCGGCTCCGCGGTCGCTTCTTGCGCATAAGCATCGCGCACCAGTATGCGGAATGACACTGTGTCATCACCACCTCCAGTAGCAGGAGGTGGCGTCGCCGCACGCGGTGAGTCGTTGTTACAACCGACCAACGTCAGCGCGGCTGAGGCGACCAGTAAGGTCATTAAAATCGAACGTAAGTTAATAGCAAACATCGTTTTATCTCCTATTCAGCTGAGCCTGAGATTGGCGTGATCAAGTATGGGAAGCTGCTATCGACGAAGCTGGCATCCAATGGCGCACCATCGGTAAACGGAGCATTGCCGACGTTAGCATCTTCTGGTGCACAGTAACCTAAGTTTACGGGTTCACCGTTCACAGGGATGTCGTGACACAAGGCACCCATCATTACGCGCAATGCGATATCAACCACGTCATCACCAGGACGACGACCGTTAGGGAAGCCAGCTAAATCATCACCGGCGACGCCATAAGGCGATTGCATTGCTGCTGGTGTTGCTGGGATCGCAGTATTCAGACGCAGCATTTCGGATGCAGTAACCATAGCTTGTTGGTTCACGCCCGGAAAACCGGTTAAGAATGCCGCTACCAGATCTTCGCGCGGATAGTTGGTTGGCGCGATGGTTTCGTAGTTGGTACCTAACGTGTTATTGACCGCATCGCGGAACAACAGGTCCAAAATCACTGGTAGGGTTGGGTGTGTCACGAAGTCAGCAAACTGACCGTCGTCGCTTGGGTGTGCACCGCTGAAACTGTCTTTGGCATCAAGACCGATAACGAGCTCGTTGACCAAAGGTGAGCTGAGTCGTGATACTTGCACTAAGGCACCGCCGTTAACTTCAGGCTTGGCAAGATCGGCTTCAGGGTTAAGGATGCGCGCCTGTGGCAAGCTAGCCGTAGTCCACGCACCGATAACACCGTTGCCTGAGTCGGCGACACATGAAGTTGGTACTTCTAAGGCGATGGTGTTGACGTTCTTATCAGCCAAATCATCGTTCGCGGTAGATTGAGTAATGCCTCCTGGGAAGCCGCCGCCATCACCTGCACCCGGGGCACTGTCGCCTTCAACTGGAACATAGTTTACCAGGTCGAAGGTTTTGCCGAGGTTCACGGTAAAGGGGTCTTTGCGTTGACCAACAAATACGCGGCCTGGGCTTGAGCAGTTCGGAATGTTGATGTCATATACGTACTGATCGGCGTAATCCTGGTAAGCGCTGGCGCTACTGAAGGTTTTGTCACCGACGTAGGCGTAAGGCTTCACAAATTCCATTTCTCCACTCGAGCCGTTGACTGTGCTGCGCGTACCAGAGTCTTGGGCACCGCTAACAAGTTCGACTTGATAGGTTTCACGGAAATTGAGTGCGCTGTTGTCACCGGCACTGACGCCGCCAATGTGTTTCAAGGGGACACTGACGTCGCGGCTGTTGCCATCGGGTCCAACGGTAAGTTTGACGCCGCCATTTGGCTGGTCGTTTTGGAAACGAAACTCGAAGGTGTAGTCTTCAACGGCGTCGCCGTCAGCATCAATATGGATAGCGTAAACTGCGGCTGGATCCATGGCAAAGTAGTTAGGACCGCCGTACGCATCTTGTAACGGCACGTAGTTGGCAAGCAAGGTAACATAACCTTCGCGGCCAGTTTCGTAACTGTTAAAGAGGTAAAAGTCGGTGGAGTCAACAGTTGGAAAGCGGCTGATATTTGGCGCTTCACGGTGACTCGATGCTTGTGCTGCACCAGCTAACAGTAGTGTGGTAACAGCGACCGCCACACAGCTTTTCTTGGCGGTGGTACTGGTTTTATTGAATGTTACGTTGTTCATGGTAATCCCTCGCAATCGTTGTTGTTAAGTTGTCTTGCATTAACAACTCCGATCGTGAGGGGATTTTGGATGCAAAAAAGTTTCAGTTTTTTTTAACTCTTTGAAACCTTTATGAAATCTGTGGTGAATAGAACAGGACCGCTGGGCCCTGCGAGCGGCGAACCACCGATTGGCTCACGACTGACGGCCAGGGCTGCGATCTCTTGCAGATTGACGTTTGCCGGAACGTTAAGGGGTCGGGTTCCCTGTTGCGGTAACAGACCTAAACTAATAGGGGCTGCCCCTCCTTTGGGAAGCATCCACAACTCATAATCTTCGTTGCTGAGCGGAGTAATTGCGCCCACTGCGGCGACGTTGAGTACTTGTTCGCGCTGTTCGAGCAACCATAAGGTGCGAGCTTCACTTTGAATGACGGCAATGCGCTCAGGTTGCGGTGCGCTTGGCATAAGTAGCGCTTGGTTGAGCGTGAGCACGACCAGTACCGTCGCAAGTGCGGCGGTTAGCCAACGCCATCCTGAGCTCGATGTGGCGGTTTGCCGGCGCCAACCGAGACGAGTTTCGATGGCGTCCCAAGTGCTTTTTGGTGCTGCTTTGTCGGGCAGTTGAGCGGCCAGCTCATTGAGGTGCAGCTCCCAGAATGTGACTTCGTCGCGTAAGTTTGGATGCTCCATTAACAGGCGTTGGAATTTCCTGCGAGCCTGCCCACGCATGCTGCCAAGGACGTAACGCGCGGCGAGTTCATGTTGTCGTTCGATAAATTGATAGTTCATCGTTGTAAGCACCCCTTCAGACTTTCGAGACCGCGGCGGATCCAGCTTTTGACTGTACCTAACGCTTCGCTTAAGTAAGCACTAACTTCGTGGTGACTTAGGCCATAAATAAATGCCAGTTGGATACTTTGCCGGGTGTCTGGTTGCAGCTCGTCGAGACAGCGTTCGAGTTGGACGGCGTTTTGGTTATTGCTGAGCTTGATCTCCAGGTGCTCGCTTTCACTCGAGGGGAGGTCAGGCAATGCATCACTGCCGAGCGTCTGGTTGCCCTTGCTGCGCAGCATGTCGATGGAACGGTAGCGCACCATGCTAATTAACCAACTCATGACGCTGCCGCGTTGCGTCGAATAATCGCTGGCGCTGTGCCAGACCTTGATAAAAGCGTCTTGTAAGGCTTCTTCAGCCCAGTCTTCGCGCCTGAGAATGTGCATGCTTACTGAGTAAAGTTTGTCGGACGTGGCGAGGTACAGCTGCTTGAACGCCTCGCGGTCGCCCAGAGCGATCTGTTGCAGATGCCGCCCCAGTTGTTCGGGTGTACTCATACGTGCTCCTTTTGTTGTTCTAAGTTATTTGGTGTGTCCTAGTATAGTACGTTTTAGTGGAGTGTTTGGATGCAGTCAATCCTAGAAGGGGCTGCCCTTACAATGTAAAGATGCTTTCAGCAGGGGGGGCTGCCCTTACAATGTAAAGATGCTTTCAGCAAGGGGGGCTGCCCCTGCTGAACTAATTAACGATAAAATGCTGATTTAAAAGAGATTCTTTGGTGTTGTAAGATAACGGCTTATGATCGAGTGTGTTTACTTCGCCGCCGGCAGCCAGCACTATCGCATGCGCGGCTGCGGTGTCCCACTCAGAAGTGGGGCCCAGGCGTGGGTAGAGGTCGGCTTGGCTTTCAGCGATAAGGCATAATTTCAATGAGCTGCCCATAGGGACCATTTCGTACGGCTGCTTTAGCTGATCGAGGTATGCTTGCATGTCGGGTGACTGATGCGAGCGTGAGCCGACGATTTTGAGCGTTTCCGGTTTAGCGTTTTGCCGCGCATGAATAGGGCTGGAGTTTTTAAACGCGCCGAGTTGTTGCGATGCACTGTACATGGTGTCTGTCGCTGGTGCATAAACTACACCGGCAATCGGCTGACGTTGATGGATAAGTGCAATATTAACGGTGAACTCGCCGTTGCGCTTGATGAATTCTTTGGTACCGTCGAGCGGGTCGATGAGCCAGTAGGTTTGCCATTGCTGACGTTCTTGCCAGCTTATGGCGGCCGACTCTTCGGATAGTTGTGGTAAATTTGCTAGCGCGGCGTCTGAAATGGTTGTGAGCTTCGTGTGAATTATTTCGTGCGCTGCTAAATCAGCCTGCGTCAGCGGACTGTCATCGCCTTTGGCTTGCACCGAAATGCGCGCGGGGAAATCATTCGCTTGGTAAAATTCCATGATCGCGGCGCCAGCCTGGCGCGCGATCGTTTCAACTTCCTTTAATACCTGATTGCTGATCATCTGTAGGCAACTTCCTTTTGTATGACATCTACTCATTCGTCAGCGTGGGATGGTACTAGTTTCGATTACAGCGGAGCAAATTAAAAGTCGAACAGTTCACCGCGGTCTAGCCACACTCCTCGGCATTTCGGGCAATAGTCGATTTCCACACCTTGTCGATCGGTCATCATCAGATTTTCTTCAGGGCATACAGGACATTTCATAGCTTCCACCTAGTTAAGTTTGTTTGTATTTGAATGAGATGCTTGACGTTGCGCAAAGTTCCACGGCTATAACAAACCTCAGAGGAGGGGCAGCCCTTACAATGTAAAGACGTTTTTCGAAAGGGGGGCTGCCCCTCCTTGTGACGTGCGTGCAAATTCCGTGTGGAAAACGCTATACTCCCGTCATCAGTACGGATACTTATAAGGGCAAAGAATGATTTTAGTAACTTGGCATGCAGAATCCGGATGGCTACCGCGGAGCTAACAATTTAAAAGGAATTGTAAGTGAATAGAGATCTTAAGTGGCTGATTTTTGGGTTGGGTATTGCGGCTTTATTAGCAGTGATTTTTGCGGTGTTCATTTATTTTATAATGAACCTGATTAAGGGTGAGGCTTACGAACTTTCGCTTACGGCTGTTTCTGAACATGCTGCAGTAGAGGCGTTGATCGGTGAGCCTATCGAACCTGGATTGCTGGTGCTTGGTAATGTGAATATCAGTGGCCCAAGCGGCAATGCTGAGCTGCAATACGATGTTTCAGGTCCTAAAGGTGAAGCTACAGTTTACGCTTATGCCATTCGCGATGCTGGCGAGTGGCAATTAATACGGGTCATTGTTGATGTCGACGGGGCACGCGAGCGGTTCGATGTGGTGGCGCCGAACGACTCGCTTTAGGGGGGCTGCCCCTCCTTTTTGATTGCGGCTCAGGAAGAGGGGGCTGCCCCTTCTGCTATAATTAACCTCCACACAACAAGGAGGTTGTTATGCCAAATCGTAAAAGAAACGACGTGCCTGGGGTTGCGCTGCATATTACGCAGCGAGGGAATAATCGCCAGGTGATTTTTCAGGATACGGAAGACTATCAGCGCTTTGCCGGATTGTTGATCAAGTATTCAGATAAGTATGATATTTCTGTGCATGCATGGATGTTTATGCCCAACCACATTCACTTACTAGCAACGCCGGCTGAACGCAAAAAAACTGGGCGTATGATGATGTGTATAACGGGGGCATACACCAGTTATTACAACCGGAAATACCAACGGACGGGCACTTTGTATGAAAAGCGCTACCATTCGTCGCTGGTTGACGATGATGAGTATGCCATCACTGCTTATCGTTACATTGAGCTAAACCCCGTAAAAGCACGGCTGGTCTCGCATCCGAGGAAATGGCATTGGAGCTCGTACCGACATAATGCTGAGGGACTGCAATCTTCTTTCTTGATTCCACACTTCTCATTTCTGCGACTCGAAGATACTTTACCAAGGTGTCGGAAGGTCTATCGCCAACTGGTTAACGAGACTGATGTTCATGGTGCCGCGTACGCTGCGATTCGTAAGCAAATTCGTCACGCACAGCGACGGCAGTCTGCGTTTGGCAGCGAGGCCTTTCGTGAACGTATGGAAGCAAAACTGGGATACAAATTCGCAAAAAACGATCCTGATAAAAGTTAAGGAGGGGCAGCCCCTCCTAGCGAGCGCCTCTTTACAATGTAAGGGCTGCCCCTTCTTTGGGGATTGGGTTTAGGGTGAGGGGGCTGCCCCTTCTGTGGGCAGGAGTGCGGCGAGCGCGGCGCGGGCGTCGTCGTCGCCGTGGATGAGGCGAATTTCGCCGACCGGCGGCGAGGCGCTGCGAACGAAGTCGATAAGCTCGGCTTGGTCAGCATGGGCGGAGTAGCCGCCGAGGGTGTGGATGCCGGCGCGGATAGTGATTCGTTCATGGTCGAGGTCGACGTAGCCACCGCTGGGGCCGTAGCGCTGTATGTCGCGGCCGGGAGTTCCAACAGCTTGGTAGCCGACGAAAATGACATCGGTACGTGGGTCGGGGAGCAGTGCTTTTAAGTAGTTGACCATGCGTCCTCCGGCACACATGCCGCTGGCGGCGATCACGATGCAAGGCTCTCCGGACGACTTCAAAAAATTCACAATATGTTCGTGATCGTCATGGCTCTCCACCGTATGCAGCCGTGAAAAATCCAATGGATTACGTCCTTTGGTCTGCAAATTTAAAGCTTCCTGGTCCCACAAATACGATAGCTGCTGATAAAGCGCGGTGAATTCAGCAGCCATCGGTGAGTCGAGAATGACCGTAATCTTCGGCCAGATACCGTCGTTACTGGCAATGATATCTTCGATTTCGTACAACAGTTCCTGGGTACGTCCTATACTAAAAGCAGGGATAAGTACGGCGCCGCCGTCGGCAACACAACGTTCGATGACGCCGCGCAACCGCGACGATCGATCGACACGTGATTCGTGTAAGCGATTGCCGTAAGTACTTTCTAAAAACAGTAGATCGGCGCGCTCCAATGGCTGTGGGTCTGGCAATAGCGGTGTGTTGCGACAGCCCAAGTCACCGGAAAAGACGACGCGATAGCCGTCGGATAAGTCAGTTAGCTGTGCGCAATAAAAAGGTTTGGAGCTAGCGGATTCAAAGGCTGCCGGTGCGTTAGGGGGTAATTGGTGGAGCCACTCGAATTCGACGTAAGCGGAGCCGAGAATATGTCCTGCCTGACGAAAGCGCAGCCGCACAGCCCGCGCCGAACCCAAACCCAACCCAGAACCCAACCCCAACCCAGAACCCAACCCCAACCCCAACCCCAACCCCAACCCAGAACCCTCCCCCAACCCAGAAGCCGAACCCTCCCCCGTAACCGCCAGCCAGCACCAGTCGTCATAGTGCACCGGCACCAGCATTCGGCGCAGGCGTGACAATACTGCGGCAATCAATTCGGGGTCGCGGGTGACGCCAAGTTTAAGCGCATCCTCGATGACCAGCGGTAATAAATGAGCCGTGGCCGAGGTGCAATAAATTGGTCCGGTAAAGCCTGCCATCAGCAAGTAGGGTACGCGGCCAACGTGGTCGATGTGGGTATGAGTGATGATTAACGCCTGTACCGCATCCAGCGAGAATTCGATCTCGGGGGATGAAGAGCCGGCGCCACCGCCGGAAACTTCAGCGCCCTGGAATAGCCCGCAATCGATCAACACCGAACAGGATTCGCCGAGGAAAAGTTCGTGACACGAGCCGGTAACGCCAGCGAAAGCGCCATGATGCTTAACTCGAGGTGACCGAGTCATAGGCTATTATTCTCGGCCAAAACGGCGGTTTTCAATTGCTGTAGGGGGTGCATAAATCCTCACGAATTAGAGTAAGAAATCGGCAAATAAGCTAATCATTTAAAAACATAAGAAACACAAAAAGATTACACTGGCTATGAATATCTGCCAAGAAAAAATTTGGTAAAGGTTGTCGGAAAATGCAAGTGTCGCTATACTTTCGGCTATAAGGAATCCACGATAGCCATTCATTTACTGGGATGTAAATACACGTGAAACTACTTACCTCTTTATTACAACTGCCTCGAGCTGCCAAGCGCGCTATTAGCGTGATCATCGATATTTTTGCAATCCTGCTGTCACTCGCTTTGGCTTTAGTTTTAAGCCGTGACGTACTTAGCATTGAATCTGCTCTGAGTTGGATGGCGGTAGTAACCTGGCTATTGATTGGCTCGATTGCGGTGTTCATCAAACTCGGACTTTATCGTGCAGTGGTGCGCTATGTTTCGGTACGCGCATTTGGTGTTGTGCTTATCGGGGCGGCGATTTCCACCCTGTTTTTGTGGGGGCTGTTAGTCGCCTTTGGGGTGAATTTGCCGCCCACGGGGATTGTCAACTACGGCTTGACTGCGTTGCTGATTATTGGTGGTAGCCGGTTTGCCATGCGTGAGTTGTACCATCGCATGGTCAGTCGCAAAAAAATTCCGGTAATGATTTACGGTGCCGGTTCTGCCGGGCGTCAGTTGGCGCAAGCATTGAACAATGGTGAAGAGTTTGCGCCGGCGGTGTTAGTCGATGATGATAAAACCTTGCAGAGCACCTTGCTACTTGGCATACCGGTGATTGATCCGTCGCAAGTGACTGAGGCTGTGGAGCGCTATGGTATTCAGCGTATTTTGCTTGCGCTACCCAGTGCCTCGCGATCGGTTCGAAAACAAATTCTTGAATCTTTAGAGTCACTTAATGTGAAGGTTCAGACGGTTCCTGGAATGGCTGATATGGTTAATGGCGACATGTCTATTGATCAGTTGCAGGATGTGCGGATTGAAGATTTATTAGGTCGTGATCCGGTTGCTCCCGATCCGGCGCTGATGCAGCAGCATATTCGTAATAAGGTGGTGTTGGTGACAGGTGCTGGCGGTTCCATTGGTTCGGAGCTGTGTCGTCAGATTGTCCTGCAGAAACCTAAAGCTCTGGTTTTGTATGAAATTTCGGAGTTTGGTTTATACAGTATTGAGCGTGAGCTAGCTGAAATTATCCAGCGACATAACCTTGAAAACATAACGATTTACCCGATTATTGGTACCGTGCAGCGGCGCAATCGTATTGCCGCCGTGATGAAATCCTTTCGTGTGCAGACGGTTTACCACGCCGCGGCATACAAGCATGTGCCGTTAGTCGAGTTCAATATGGTCGAGGGTGTGCGGAACAACGTGTTCGGCACTTGGCATACGGCTGAGGCGGCGATTGCAGCCAATGTTGAGCTGTTTGTGCTGATTTCTACTGATAAAGCGGTGCGCCCGACCAACGTCATGGGTACGACTAAACGCCTGGCTGAGTTGGTTTTACAAGGGCTGGCGCAACGCAACGGTAGTGCGACTCGTTTTTGTATGGTGCGGTTTGGCAATGTGTTGGGATCGTCGGGCTCGGTAGTGCCGTTGTTTAAAAAGCAGATTGAGCAGGGCGGTCCGGTGACGGTCACGCATCCGGATATTACCCGCTATTTTATGACCATTCCCGAGGCGGCTCAGCTGGTGATTCAAGCCGGAACTATGGGCGATTCGGGCGCGGTATTTGTGTTGGATATGGGCGAGCCAGTGAAGATTATCGATATGGCGCGCAAGATGATTCATCTAAGTGGTCGCGAGATCTGTTCGAAGCAACATCCGACCGGTGATATTGAGATCGTTTACAGTGGCTTACGTCCGGGCGAGAAGCTTTACGAAGAGTTACTGATTGGCGACGACGTGGTGGAGTGTGATCATCCGCGCATCTGCCGCGCTCGGGAGTTGACGATGGCTTGGCCTGAAGTGGAAGTGTTGCTGGAGCGCTTGAATGACGCGTGCCAGAATTTCCGTATTGACGATTTGCGTCAACTGCTACTGGATTCACCTACGGGATACAAGCCCAGTGAGGAAGGTATCAATGATTTGATTTGGGCTAAAATGCAGCCCTAGTTATTCTGCTCAGCTAATTCTTGCTGAATTTTGTAGTAGACTTCTTCGCGGTGCACCGCAATTTCACGCGGTGCATCAATTTGAATCCGCACCTGTGAACCGCGGACTTCCGCAATGGTAATGGTGACGTCGTCACCAATTTTTAATGATTCCCCTACCTTCCGACTCAAGATGAGCATAGTATTGATTTCCCTTGTTATTCTTATTATTCCAAGCATTTTGAATGTTTTAGTAATGTGAAGTATAAATGATTTCCGTGTGATATTTCGAGGATTTTTTTCAGATAAATATATTAGCGTACTGCAGTTGCCCCAGCAGCGCAGTGCAGCTGCACTGTTGCCCAAATAATGGCCCAAGCTATAACCCAACAAAAGCAGTGGTTACGGCCTATTTAAAGCGCCACCGACTCCACATATTTGTCATTTGTCATATATTGCGTAAAGCTTGCGTGCCGTTTTAGGATCGTGAAATAAAGTTTTAAAAGTAAGGATGCTGGATCATGAGATCGAGTCGGAAATTAAGGAAAATAACGCTATACCGTGGCGACGAGTCGGTCATGAACTACTCCCAACATGCGACAGATTCTGTCGTTGCTGCTTTAGGTTCAATTCGCCGTGAATTTCGTCGCAATCCTGGCCTAACCCACGCTGTAGTGACAGATGGTAGCGACCGTACTTGGCATATCGGTAGAAATCTGAGCCATTTGAGAGTTCTTTGGTTAAGTTTTCGCTTAAAGTAAAAGCGCTATTCAACTTTAACGAAGTATGTTTATATGGTTTGAACGTTAATGTAAACGTATAGACAACTGGCCGATGAAAATAATAAATACAGACTTGCAGGCTAGAGCAGTTTTACAGCTAGTGACGGCAACGGCACTGTTTTTCGCTGGCACACTGATTTTCGGGTATCGCCTGCTCGAGCCAACCCAACAGTTAGTTTACCACTCCATCAGCTCATCATTCCAAGTGCTGATGATTGCTATTGGCGGCAGTGTATTACTACGCAGTTACAAGCGCGAACATAAGCACTATCGTCGTTTTGCTTCTCTGCTTGCGGCACTAGCCGTTCTGGCCATTATCGACGGTAGTACCGGTAGCATATTTGATCATTTCGACGCGCAAATTCCAGTTTACCTGTACCTAATATACTTGCCGCTGGCACTTAGTTTATTGCCTATATTTCCGCCAGCGGAGCAGCGCCGTGCGTGGCAGCAGGAATTTATCAAGCTTAATGCGGGTTATGCGCTGGGTGTTGCCAGTTTGTCATTCACTTTTTTGTTGCTGCATTTGTTTCTAAAGTCGCCTCTGGTGGCGAAACACCCCACCGGAAGTCTGGTTATTTGTGTCACCGGTATACTTGCAGGGGTAGCGATATATAGCACCCATTACCGAGGCCGTAGGCCGTTACCGAGGTTATCCAACGCATCGGCAAATTTCACCTCACTCGCTATCTTTGTGGTGCTGATCTTTGGGTTAGGCATGTTTCATAGCGATATGTCAGGGTTAAAACTAAAGGGCGATCGCGCCATCAAACAACTGCGTGATAGCCGCATCGCATTGGGCGAGTCAAATATCAAACTATTCGAACGTTTAGGTGAACGTTGGAAACTCTATCCCTACGCTGCGCACTCACGTTTGATGGAAGTTGATATTAATGCCTACCTGCAACATATCGATTATCTCGACGCGTTGCTGCTGGTTTCACCTGATAATGAGGTTGTTTTTGAACGGTTGAAGCCATCGCGCCCGAGCTACCTTGATGAAATGATGACGGATCCCGTGGTACGGCAGGCGCTAGAACAGCCTCCACAAGCAACCCAATTAATAGTTCCCATGTTTGCCGTGGAAAGCCTCAGTGCAAAGGCTATTGTCCGTGTCGCGGTAGATTTTGTTGAGCCAGAGGGTACCGCCGATAGCGGCGTTTATTCCTTGCTTGCATTGCTGGACGTGCGTTCGATGCTCGATTCTACTCTGGTCAACAACATGGAAACCGACATCGAAACCTATACCGAAGTGATGCCTGGCGCCTGGATGGATCGTTCTGGTTTTTGGATCAGTGCTAGCACTCGTGACTATCTTGAAGAGACCGCCATCCGATTGAAATTAGACAGTATGGATATGTACTACAGTAAGGGTGCGCCGGTAATGGCTTATCTGTATAAACTGGATAATCTACAAGAGACGTCAAACCTGCAAATGCTTATTGTCTTAGGTGGGATTAGCTTGGTACTACTGGTGGTACTTGCGGTCGAGCGTAACGTAACGCTGGAAGTACAGGGCAAACAGCTGTTTTATCAGGCGCATCATGATGCCCTAACCGGCTTAATGAACCGCAGCAGCATTGAGGAATACATTGGCCGGCACTTCCATGATAGTCAGGATGTGACAGTACTGTTTATTGATCTCGATGGCTTTACGTTGATCAACGATAGTCTTGGTTTACATGTTGGTGATGCGATTTTGATCCAGTTAGCAGAGCGACTGCAAGGGCAACAGCCACGCCGCAGCGAACTGGCGCGCTTTGCCAGTGATGAATTTATTCTGGTGTTGCAGGGTGCGGTAAATTTCCCGGAACGGGTGAGTACACTGGCGCAAGACATTATGTTAACGGTTGCCCAGCCCTATCGCATTAACGAACACAAAATCTACCTGACGGCCAGTGTCGGAGTAGCGCACCAAACGGGTGATGTACGCTCACCACTGGAATTGATTCAGCGCGCTGATATGGCCATGCATCAGGCGAAGCGTCTGGGTTACAATCACGTGCAAGAATACGACAAGAGTATGGCGCAGCGCTTGCTGTCGACCACGGCGATGCGTAGCAACTTACAGGAAGCTATTGAGCAAGACGAGCTCGAGCTGCATTATCAACCGATCGTGCGCTGTAATGATCAGCAAAGGGTGCAGGTGGAAGCGCTACTACGCTGGCAGCAACAGGATGGTAGCTACATCCCGCCAAGTGAGTTTATTCCACTGGCGGAAATGACCGGGCAAATTGTACCGCTAAGTGAGTGGGTGTTCCGCCGCGCTTGTCACGATGCCGTCAAGCTGCAGCAAAGCGCGAGCAAATTGCGCATGTCAGTGAATATTTCGGCGTTGCATTTTAATCGCGCTAATTTCGTCGACTTTGTCTTGCACACGCTGGCAGAAACCGGTTGCCAGGCGCAATGGTTAGAGTTGGAGCTGACGGAGTCAATTTTACTGGAAGGTACTCAATACGCCATTGAACGTTTGCAGGCCTTACGCACCTATGGCCTGACCATCGCGTTGGATGATTTTGGTACCGGTTTCTCAAGCCTGAGTTGCCTGAAGCGACTGCCGATAGATACCGTTAAAATCGACCGTAGTTTTATTGCTGGCATTCGTCATCATAAAAGTGATCGGGTGCTTGTTGATAGCGTTATTAAAATTGCGCAGAGTCTCGATTTTGCGGTGCTGGCCGAAGGCATCGAGACACGGCAGCAAGCGGAGTTTGTGTCAGATTTGGGTTGTAACTATATGCAGGGTTACTACTTCGGCCGCCCAGTACCATTCAAAAACCTCTAAAGGCAACAGCGATTGGGTTAGAGTTGTGTGCAGCATTGCGGTGCTCCTTTGAAGATGATGTTATTTGCACGAAAAATCATCGATGGGTTGAAGCAAATAATCAATCTAGACTATGGTCTAATGGTCTCGCGCAGACGAATAGCTGAAGGTATACAAAAAGCGAATAGCGAACATCGCTGTTCAAAGTTTTCGGGAGGTTTTATGCAGCAGAACGTATACAAAGTGCCGGTGGAAGCGAAAAACCGCGCCCTTATCGATAATGACCGTTACCTTGAGATGTATCAGCACAGCGTTGCTGATCCGGACGAGTTTTGGCGCGAGCATGGGCAGCGGATCAGTTGGTTCAGCCCCTATAGTAAAGTGAAAAATACCAGTTTCGCGCCGGGTGATATCAGCATTAAGTGGTTTGAAGATGGCACCTTGAACGCTTGTTACAACTGTGTCGATCGGCATTTAGCTGAACGCGGCGACAAGACGGCGATTATTTGGGAGGGGGATGATCCTTCGGTAAGTGACGAAATCAGCTACGAGCAGCTGCATAAAGAGGTTTCGCGGTTTGCTAATGGCCTGAAAAAATTGGATGTTGAAAAAGGTGATCGGGTTGCGATTTACATGCCGATGGTTCCAGAAGCGGCCTACGCGATGCTGGCTTGTGCCCGCATTGGTGCAGTGCATACGGTAATTTTTGGTGGTTTTTCGCCGAATGCGATTGCTGATCGCGTCAATGACTGTGGTGTGAAGGTAGTGATTACGGCTGATGAAGGTCGTCGTGGTGGTAAAACCACGCCATTGAAAGCCAACGTTGATGAAGCTTTGAAAGACGATCGTTGCCCTACTGTTGAGCATGTGGTGGTAGCGAAAGTCACCCACGGTGATGTCGGTTTCGACGACCAGCTTGATGTTTGGTGGGATCAGTTGGTGAAAGATGTACCAATGGAGTGTCAGCCGGAAGTGATGAACGCTGAAGATCCGCTATTTATTCTGTACACATCGGGTTCGACGGGTAAGCCGAAAGGTGTTTTACATACCACCGGTGGTTACATGGTGTGGGCCTCAATCACCCACGAGTATGTATTTGATTATCATGAAGATGATGTTTACTGGTGTGCAGCTGATGTGGGGTGGATCACGGGTCACACTTACATTATTTACGGACCATTAGCGAATGGCGCGAGCACCTTGATGTTTGAGGGACTACCTACTTATCCAGGCATTGGCCGAATTGGTGAGGTAGTGGATAAACATGGTGTTAATGTTCTGTACACGGCACCGACGGCAATTCGTGCATTGATGGCGAAAGGTACGGCGGCGGCGGAAACCAGTAAACGTACCTCGTTGCGTACTTTGGGTTCAGTCGGTGAACCGATTAACCCGGAAGCCTGGGAGTGGTACCACAAGGTCATTGGCGATAGTCGTTGTCCTATTGTTGATACCTGGTGGCAAACGGAGACTGGCGGCATTATGATCACGCCGTTGCCGGGTGCAACGGATCTCAAACCAGGCTCGGCGACACGGCCATTTTTTGGTGTACAACCAGCGCTAGTCAATGCCGATGGCGAGCAAATGGAAGGTGCTGTCAACGGCAATCTGGTGATTAAAGATTCCTGGCCTGGTCAGTCGCGAACCTTATGGGGCGACCATGAACGGTTTGAGCAAACCTATTTCTCCGCCTATAAAAACCTGTACTTCACCGGTGACGGGGCGCGTCGCGACGAGGACGATTACTACTGGATCACTGGTCGCGTTGACGATGTGCTGAATGTTTCTGGCCACCGTTTAGGTACTGCAGAAATAGAAAGCGTGTTAGTTGAGCATCCGGCGATTTCTGAAGCGGCGGTTGTCGGTTATCCACATGACCTGAAAGGGCAGGGTATTTATGTGTATCTTATTGCGATGGAGGGAACTGAGTTAAGCGATGACTTAACTAAAGAAGTGCGTGATTGGGTGCGCAAAGAGTTAAGCCCAATAGCGACGCCAGACTTCATTCATTGGGCACCTGATTTGCCGAAAACACGTTCGGGTAAAATTATGCGTCGTATCTTGCGCAAGATTGCAGCCAACGAGTTTGAAAATCTCGGCGACACCTCTACGCTGGCTGATCCAAGTGTGATAGATTCTTTGATAGAAAATCGCCTGAACAAGTAACCCGTAGTTCTACTACGGGTCTAGTTGGCCGCGCATGCGTTGGTTGTAACGCACGTTAAACCGTAATCTTATTCGGTGCTGCGAACGCTCCTACGAATTGGGTGGTTGATTCAACCACCGCGAAAATCGGGAGAATTTTCCCGTGAGAGAACCACGGGCTACAGCGCATGGCTAAATTTTTAATTGCTGATGATCACCCATTGTTTCGCGAGGCACTGCAAGGTGAGCTTTGTTTTATCCCTAAATCGCTTCGGCACATATTGCCGAAGCGACAGATGCTATTTTTCGCAAACTCGGGGTGTACAGCCGCACACAGGCGGTACTATTAGCTGAACGTCTGCAGTTGGAAGTTCCTGTCAGTTAAATCTTGTTAAGTTTTGTAACATTCTTTACACACTTTCTGTACCTGATCCTTTTATGCCGTGGTATCGTTGAATGATAAAAGGATAGAACAGGAAGGTAGGCAAAATGAAAGATGTATCTCAGGTTATACGACCCGCCGTGGTCGCGCTTGCCGTATTGTCATCATTGACGGTAACGGCTGCAGTGGCGCAACAACTGCGCACGCAAACCATGCAGTCGCCGGAATTAGTTCAGCAACATAGGGTTGCAAAGAAATCCTCGCTCGCTCAGCGCATGGTTAAGAAATACGATGTGACGCGCTTTATTGTTGAGCTAAATGAACCTGCTGCGGCAGTGTATAAGGGCGGCATCGCCGGTTTTGAGCCGACGTCAGCATTGGCAACCAAGAGCGAGCGCTTGCAGCTTAACTCGCCGGCGGTAAAAACCTACCAGCAACACTTGTTGAGCAAACAAACTGAAGTTTTACGTGAACTCAAAGCACGCGTTGGCCAGTTAGAAGCTAAGTATCACTTGACCTTAACTTTCAACGGTCTGGTGGTCGAAATGCCGGGTAAAGTGGCAGACCAACAAGCATTGATTGCGCAGCTTGAGCAAGTGGCTGGCGTGAAGCGCGTCTATAAAGATAAAAAATACTTCGCCACCACGCCAAGCTCAATGGATTTGATCAGTGCACCTGGTGTTTGGAGTCAGCTCGGCGGCCAAGCGGAAGCTGGGCGTGATATAAAAATTGCTATTATCGATGGCGGTATCGATCAGGACCATCCGTTGTTCGCGGACAATGGGCATCCTAGTGTGAGCCGTCCGACGAAAGACGATTACTGCACCACAGAGCCGACTTTCTGTAACGACAAAATTATTGTTGCACGTTGGTACGAGCCGACGGGCGATGTGCACCCTGACGAAACCGAAACACCTGCTGACCACAATGGTCACGGCACTCACGTTGCGGGCACTGCTGCGGGTAACCCTGGCTCGTATACCAGCAACGGCGTAGCCCTAAATGTGACCGGTGTCGCGCCAGGTGCGCATATCATGGTTTACAAAGCATTATTTAGCGACGTTGATGGTAGTGGTAGCGGTAGCAGTTCACAGTTGATTCCCGCACTGGAAGACGCGGTCGCTGATGGAGCCGATGTTATCAACAACTCCTGGGGCAGTGGTCCTGGCGGCGATCCGGCAGATAGTCCGTATCGCTCAGCTTTTGCAGCGGCGCATGAAGCCGGAGTGTTAACGGTAACTGCCGCCGGTAACGATGGTCCTGGTGATCGTACCGTGGGCTGTCCTGGTTGTATCGAAGACGGCTTAACCGTTGCTAGCAGCCAACATGGTCGTGAGATTAGTCCGCGGGTTGCTGCTGCGGGTTTACCTGAAGTGAATGCAGTGATCGGTGATGGCAACTTCTCGATCACGCAAGATATTACAGGGGCTCTCGCGCTAGCTAGTAACGTTGGTGACAATTTAGCCTGTTCTGCTTTCCCGGCAGGAAGTTTTGATAATCAAATCGTTTTAGTCCAACGCGGTAATTGTACTTTTGAGAGTAAGGCGGGCAATGTACAGAATGCTGGCGCTGATGCGATGATCGTGTACAACAACGAAGCCGGCCTGTTGACCATGTCGATGAACGCAGCGACGCTACCATCGGTGCTGATCACTCAGCAAGCGGGTGATGCGATTCGAGCCGAATGGAGCAGTGCAGCTACGGCAACTATTAAAGCACCACAATTAAGAATTATTGAAGAGCAGGAAGACAGCATGTCTTCGTTTAGCTCGCGTGGTCCGAACGGTGACTCCAGCTTCCTGAAACCAGACATTACCGCACCGGGTAGTAATATTCTCGCGCCGGTACCCGATGACACCATCGGTAGCTTGTCGGGCACGTCAATGGCCTCGCCACATGTCGCGGGTGCTGCAGCGCTATTATTAGATCAACGTGGAAGCTTAACGCCTGATCAATTGAAGTCGTTACTGATGACTTCAACAGATAACGGTTTACGTGACGATGACACCATTACTCCAGCAACGCCATTTGACCGCGGTGCCGGACGTTTGAACGTCAGTGCAGCAGCAGGCAGTTTTGTCGTTGTCGATAAGCCATCGCTGGCTAACAATGCTTGTTCATTAAGTTGCTCATTTACTCGTACCTTTACTAACACAGGTAGTACAGCGGTTAGCTTTTCGGTCGAATTTAACTCGGAGAATCCTGAGCTGACGGCTGTCATCGACGAGCCAATCTTTAATTTGGCTGCGGGTGAAAGTAAAGACATCACTTTTGAGCTCGATTCACGTTGGTTGAGTGACGGTTGGGTTTTTGCCGAAGTATTAGCTACCACCAGCGCTAGCAGTCATCCAACCCTGCGTTTACCGGTAGCAATTTATGCGGCATCTTCTGATAACGAAGCCATTGTTACGGTGGCACATACTGCCGGCACTGTTGACGTCGGCACACCTTTCACAATCAATGCGAGGGGTGGGCTTGGTAGCAGCAGTGACCCGGTGACTATTGATGTGCAGTTACCAGACGGCGCAACAGTCGTTGACGGTTCAATAAGCTTTGCTGAGACCCGTTCATCAGCGACAAATAAAGGTCTTGCCGCCGATGAACGCAGCATCACCTGGACTGGCTCGCAAACGGACGAAGCAAATATCAAGTCGTTTACGATCGCTAGCAGCGAGTTTTTCGCGGGTCAGACGATCGAGGATGTAACAGGTTCGGCGCCGTCGAATTCAATCTGTGCTGATGGTTGTGATGACTCCATCTTTACCTTAGCAATTGGGGATTTTGGTGGTGTGTATCTTGATAACGTGCTTTATGAAACCGTGACAATTTCGACCAACGGTATTATCGCGGCCGGCGAACAATCAGCCGCAATGAGTGGTACTGCGAGCAACAGACAAGTTCCAGATAGCTCGCGCACAGCGGGTTTCTGGGCCCCGTTCTGGACAGATCTAGAGATGGGTACCAATGTTGGCGGTGGCCAGATCAACTACGCGGTCGTGGGTGATGGAACCACCGATTATTTGGTTATCGAGTTTGAAAGTGTACGTGAGTGGGATGATGAATCCGGTGATCGTTACAGCTTCTCGATTTGGTACGAGTTGGGGACAGCCAAAGTTTACTTTAACTACATCGATTTGCCGACCAATGAACCTCAGGCGCTAACAATTGGCGCTCAGGCGCCAGCGGATTCGCTCGGTAACTTAGGTATTCAACGCTACTTTGATGGTGTGGGAAGTTACCCCAGTAACGGTACTGTGTTGCAGCCAATGCTTGAACGTGGCGAACGTGCAGCCGTTGAGGTGAGTTTTGACCTGATGGTTGACACTATCGCCGATGCGCCGAATCGCGTGGTACAAACCCAGCGTGATGAAGCGGTTACCATCGACTTAAGCACTGAGTTCGCGGCACCAGGTCGTGACTTGTTAACTCTGGCAACGGTAAGCTCTGGCTCGAGCAGTTACAGCGCGGTGCTGCCACAACAAATCAACGCCGAAGGTGATGTCACAGTTGAAGTTGTCGGCAATGCGAGCAATGGCTCGGTCGAAGTGTTGACTAACAACAACCTGCGCTATTTACCGAATGCAAATTTCGTCGGTACTGACAGCTTTACCTACCGTGGGGTTGATGCCGCAGGACAGTCAACCACAACAGGTACGGTCAGCGTTACGGTGGTTAACAATCCACCAGTAGCGGTGGTCGAATCAATTAGTGGTGGTCAGCAAGCTGACACTGAAGTTGAACTTGATGCCAGCGGTAGTAGTGACCCTGACGGCGATACTTTGAGCTTCAGCTGGCAGCAACTGTCGGGTACCA
Organism: Pseudidiomarina xizangensis; assembly: GCF_052541995.1. Taxonomy (NCBI): domain Bacteria; kingdom Pseudomonadati; phylum Pseudomonadota; class Gammaproteobacteria; order Alteromonadales; family Idiomarinaceae; genus Pseudidiomarina; species Pseudidiomarina xizangensis. The sequence goes on along the minus strand of NZ_JBOBQA010000001.1, from coordinate 1,063,669 downwards.
CAGTAGAAATTGCTGATAGCAACCAGGCTGTTGCGCGCATTGTGGTGCCAGCGGTCGAAGAATCGGAAACTGCGGAATTTGAAGTGACAGTATCCGATGGTTTGCAAGCAACGACCGCAACAGTCTTGGTAATCTTCCAGGGCCCAAATGTGGCGCCTAATGCTTCGGCCAACAGTGCCTTGACGCGCGTACCTAGCGGACAGCTTGTCACGCTGAGTGGCGAAACCAGCGGTGACCCAGATAACGATGTTTTGTCGTACAGCTGGGCACAAACAGCAGGTACGGCGGTTGAGTTATCAGGCGCAAATGAAGTCACCGCAACCTTTACTGCACCAACGGTGAGTTCAGAAGAAGATCTAACCTTCCGTCTGACGGTAAGCGATGGTCAGTTGGAAGATACCGATGACGTTACTATCAGTGTTTATCCGCGTGAGTCTGGTGCTGATGGTGAGGAATCATCAGGTAGCTTTGGTGTTTGGTTAGGTTTGTTAGCATTACCGATTATTTGGCTGCGTCGGCGCCCGCAGCGCTAAGGTACAAGGAGTAGTAGCTATGAAATATCTTATCACCAGTGTGACCCTGCTGTTGCTGGCAGGCTGTGGTGGCCCTAAAGAGGAGCCGCTACCTAAGCAGCCTTCGCAACCCATAGAGGTAGAAGAAGCTCAGGCCCGCATGGCGGGTCTTGACCAACAGATTCGCTCTATGATTGGTATGGCGTACGCAGATAACCTTGAGCAATGTCGTTTAGCTGAAGTTGGCCACCGGCCATGTGGTGGTCCACAGTACTATATGGCTTACTCAACGACTGCGTTGGATGAAGAGGCGTTGTTGGAATTAATCGCCGAGCATCGTCAATTGCAAACCAGTTACCAACAACAAAACGATATTGTTGGTACCTGTGAGGTGCTGCCACGGCCAGTGTTAACTCTGCAAGGTGGCCGTTGTATCGCTAGTCCAACCGCCGAGCGTTAAGCTGTAAGTGTTTGAGTAGCGCTTTTAAAGCCGCCGCCAGTTCATTAATAGAGAACTCAGTCAATGCCGTGGTATTTTCGGTAAGTAGGCCCAACCGAAGTTCGCTGCGTTGCCTACTGCGCCAAAGTGAGCAACTGCAAATAGTAAGGCGATATAAGCTAGGGCAACAACAATCAGCAGTAAAGTCATGGTGGTCCGAGTGGGTCTCGTTGGTAAGCGAAAACAGTAGCTTGGTCAGGGCTTGCTGGTCAAGTTCGACGTTGGTCTAGTGGAAGTTATACAACTACCGTTTAGCAAGCTAATTTTGGCATGTTTTAGCTTGCTAATTTGGGCAACATTTGGTAACACGCAAAAAAAGGTGAGTTACCGGATCCTTCTCTCGCTATTGCTGTATAGACAATAAGCGTCCTAACTATATGAAATATAACATTTGTTATATTTGGTTTTGTTAATCTATTAAAACAGCGCTAGAACATGAATTTAAGTATGTAACAAAATGTTGACAGACACCTGTGTAGAATGATCAGAAAAAGTTGCACATAACTCGTACATTTAATGTGTGTACAACTTGCTTTAAAACTATTGTAAAAGATGCAGAACTGTGGTTGACTGAGCGCCGGAAGTAAGCTGCAGCCTAGTAGCATCTTCCGTAAATCCATAATCTACGGTTATAACAATAGAATTTTAAACAAAATTCTATTGAAACCTAACTTACAATAATAATTAATTATCAGGGAGACTCACATGGCTAAGCAGTCATATTTGTCGAGTTCAATCCGTTCTATAATGATGGCAGGTTTTGGTACTGCGTTTTTAGCTGGCGCTCCAGCTTTTGCGCAAGATCAACAATCTGAGGACGACCAGCAAAGCTGCTAATGAAAAAGAAGTTGTTGAAAAGATTCAAGTCACGGGTTCACGTATTCGTACTGATGGTCTTGATAACCCAACTCCAATTGAAATTATTACCACTGAGCTTGCTGAAGATCAGGGTCTGAATACGCTTGGTGAATTATTACGTACATCAACTGTCGCGTCAGGTTCTGACCAGTTGATTTCTGCTTACTCGGTTGGTTATGTAACCAACGGCGGTAGCGGTGCAGAATCGATTTCAATGCGTGGTTTGGGTGCAAGCCGTACACTCGTTCTATTGAACGGTCGTCGTGCAGGACCTGCAGGTACTCGCGGTACGGTTAATGCGTTTGATATGAACGCATTACCAATCAGCATTATCGAACGCGTTGAAATCCTTAAAGATGGTGCATCATCTCTTTACGGCTCTGATGCGGTCGCTGGTGTCATCAACATCATCACTAAAAAAGGTGCTGGCGGCGAAGTTAACGTGTCTGGCTTAGCTCCTTTTGAAGGTGGCGGTGAAACTTATCGTATTAACGCTACTTATGGTGAAGCGTTTGACCGTGGTTCATGGCGTGTAGTTGCTGACCACAACGTCAATACTGGTCTGAAACGTGCTGACCGTGAGTACTTCGACTGTTCAGAGCGTTACTTGTTTACTAACACTGTAACCGGTGAGCGTGCTGATCCAATCGATCCACGTACGGGTGAGTATCACTGTAGCGAATCAGGTTTTGGTCTATGGCACTGGAGTCCTGCCGGTACTGGCCGGGTGCAATATAACTACGGCGATTATGATGTACCACACGTAACTGAAACTAATCCGGGCATCACAGCTGCTCCAGATGGCTGGTACTGGGCGGGTTATGATCGTGAGTCTGATGGCTTGTTAGATGGCGGCGGTCATCCGTTCCGTTTGGACCAAACGATGATTCCTGAAACTACGGTTTCATCTGTATTCTTACAAGGCGACTACGACCTAACTGACACTATGTCAGCTTATGGTGAATTGTTGCACAGCCGTCGTAATACTGAGTCGCAAAGCGCACGTCAGTTCTGGACTGCAGATTTGGGTGGTTATGTACCTGTTAGTTCTCTAGACGGCTTTGAGGGTACTAGCTGGGTCATGCCTGTTCACTACACCAACCACTACGGTAACGAAACGACTATCGATTACACCCGTGCGGTTGTTGGTTTAGAAGGTTCAATCGGTTTCTGGAACTGGGATGCTTCTTACCAGCGTTCACACAACAGTGGTACTTACGAACAGGATATTATCCTTCGTGATTCTATGTTGATGGCGCAGGACTTGTTGTTTAATGGCACGAGCTGTGACGGCCGTGTAACAGAGTTCTCCGGTCGCGACTGTCATGCATATGACTGGTTCGATCCACAAAACATCTACGGTAACCCAAACCAAGCGGCTCGTGATTTCCTGTTTGGTCGTGACGAGGGTAACACCACGTATAAACAAGATACCTTTGATGCGTACATCACTGGTGACTTGATGGATTTACCAGCAGGTCCGTTAGGGACTGCGGCTGGTGTCTACTGGCAACGTGATGAAATCAACGATGTCCCTGGTGAAAACACCCGTAACGGTAACTCGTGGGGCTTGTCGTCAGCTGGTATCACTGCGGGCGAAGCAACAACTAAAGCTGTTTATGCTGAGTTTCAGGTTCCGGTGGTACGTGATTTACCATTTGTTGAAAGCTTAGACGTAACCGCTTCTGGTCGTTGGACTGATGTCGATGCCTACGGCGACGACACTACCTTCAAAATCAGTGCGAACTGGACAATCGGTTCAGGCTTCCGGGTACGTGCTTCACGCGGTACTTCATTCCGTGCTCCGGCATTGTTCGAATTGTACTTAGAAGGTCAAACTGGCTTCTTAGGTCAAACTGCTGACCCATGTTTGAACTATGTCGAGTCGACTAATCCACGGATCCGTGAGAACTGTGCGGCTGCAGGTATTCCTGAAACCTACACATCAACTGCTGGTAGCAGTAGTGGTTCAATGACTACCGTTACTGGTGGTGGTGCTGGCGTATTGGAAGCTGAGACTTCAGTTTCTGAAGGTATTGGCTTAGTCTACTCGAGCCCAGAAGGTACTTTCGCAGCTTCTGTTGACTACTATGACGTAGTGATCAGCAACCAGATCTCGAGTGTTTCTGGTGGCGCGGTATTGTCTCAGTGTTACACCTCTGAAGATTTCGCTAACGAACCGTTCTGTAATCAGATCGACCGTCGCGATGGCTCTCAAGATGGTGACTGGGCAATATTGGAAGTTCGTGGTGGTTATTTGAACACTGCAATGCAAACGGTTCGTGGTCTTGATTTTGTAGTAACTTACCAAGACTCGTTTGATTTTGGTGACTTACGCATTAAGTTAGACCATACCCATCAAATCGAGCGGTCATTCCAGCAGTTCGCAACAGACACTCCTGTGGATTCATTAGGTTGGAACGGTAATCCGAAGTCTGTCGGTACGGTTAATACTACCTTGACTCGCGATGACTGGAGCTACAACTGGAACATGGCTTACTATGATCGCACAGAAAACTACTCTTACTACGGTGTTAACGAAACAACCTACCGCGGCGAGACAGTAAAATTCTATGCGCATATTCCAACGTATGTGGTTCATTCACTTTCAGCGAGCACCACGTTCAGAGATGATATTGACGTGACTTTCGGTATTGGTAATGTGTTTGACAAGCAACCACCAAAAGTGAGCTTCGGCGCACGTGTTGGTAACGTGCCGTTGTTTGCGTCACAGCTTGACTACTTAGGCCGTCGTGCGTTCTTTAACGTTTCATACAGCTTCTAAGCTTTAGAATCGGTATGTAAATATGAACGACCAAAGCCCCACCTTCGTGGGGCTTTTTTATTGAATAACAATAAGTTACGACTATATAAAATGAGGGCTTTATGAAGTATTCAATTTTATTAGGACTGGTCGCTTTAGCCATTCCAGCATTGAGCTTCAGCTCTACAGCGGACACGGAGCTGTTGGAAAGCTATGCCAGGCACTCGCAATATCTTGATGTGAAAATATCGCCTGAAGGCGACTACTTAGCGGCCACGTCAAGAACAACAGACGGAACCGTGCAGCTCACTGTAATTGATATTGGCGCGAGCAAAATTATTTCCGTTACTCAAGGCAGAGGTAATGAATCAGTGGGGTCGTTTCAGTGGGCGAACAATGAGCGCTTGGTGATGACCATGGCACGTGAGGTCGGTTCATTAGACCAGCCAGTGCCCACTGGTGAACTTTTTGCAATGGACGCTGATGGTTCGAAGCAGGTGATTCTTACTGGACCACGCTCAGACAGTGGTGAATATGTATTTGCGCAAGTCGTCGACTACCTGCCGGAACAACCTGATGCGGTGATGATTTACCAGCGCTCGTTCACTTCGGCTGAGCCATACCTTGACTTGTACACGATGAAAATCACTTCAGGGCGGAAACGCTCAGAAGGACGAATTCCGTTAAAAGCTTACCGCAGTACCAACGTGCAGGTGATTCTTGACGATAAGGGTGTCTCGCGCATGGTGCTCGGAGTTGCTCCTGAAGAGGGTAATAAAACCGTAATTCTTGGCCGTGACGGTGCCAACCAGGAATGGTATGAGGTGATGAGTTACCACGAGGAAGAGGGGGGATTTGTACCCTTGATGATGTTGCCAGGTACTGATCAAGTTCTTGGTTTAAGCGATAGCACGTCGGATACTCGTGCATTGAGCGTGCTCGATATCAGTAGCAAAGAAGAAACCATTTTGGCTGAACATCCTGATACCGATTTAATGCCTATTATGAGCGTTAAAAATGGTCGTGCGAATGAGGTCATCGGCGCAGCATTTGAGCATCAGGGTATCGATGCGTTTTTCTTCAGTGATGTAGCAGATGCAGACTATTCAAAACTGGTGCAGAGTTTAATCGCGACATTCCCCGGTAAGTCGGTGTCGATCAATTCATCGACGCGGGATAATGGTATTTTGACTGTGCGGGTTGATTCAGTTAACTCACCGACTAAATTCTATATGTTTGACCGCGATAAAGGTAAATTGGCATTGATTGCCGCGGCCAAACCTTGGTTAGAAAATCACGACATTCCAACTACCAAGACTATCGTTTATAAGAGTCGTGATGGACTCGATATTTACGCCTTGTTGACCTTGCCGAAAGGTGGCGATGTTAGCGATTTGCCGTTGATTTTATTACCGCACGGCGGGCCACATGGTATACGTGACACGATGACGCGCATGGACAGCGACGCTAAGGTATTCGCGGAACACGGTTATGCGGTAGTGCAGCCGAACTTCCGTGGTTCTGGTGGTTATGGTCGTGAGTTTTTAGAACTTGGCTATAAAAACTGGGGTACCACCATGATCAACGACATGACCGACGGCGTGCAACACCTGATTAAAGAAGGTATTGCCGATGAAGATCGTGTTTGCGTTTATGGGGCTTCCTATGGTGGCTATGCGGCGGTACAAAGTGGTGTGCGCGAGCCCGATCTGTATCAATGTATTGTCGGTTTTGTTGGCGTGTACAACTTAAACCTGATGTACGAACAGGGCGATATTCAGGAGGCGCGTGCGGGCCGTAATTACCTTGATCAAGTACTGCCTTCTGCTGAAGAAGGCCGCGAAGCGCAATCACCGGTCAACAATGTTGACAAGCTCAAGGCACCCGTATTCATCATTCAAGGTGGTGCCGATGTTCGCGTGCCAGAAGCGCATGCATTTGGCTTGCGTGATGCTTTGAAGGAGCGCAATCATCCGTATGAGTGGATGTACAAAGAAGCAGAGGGGCATGGTTTTTATAAACCTGAAAATAACGTCGAGCGCTGGCAAAAGATGCTTGCATTTTTTGATCAGTATATCGGCGAGTAAATTGTTGCTTTAACCATTAAAAACACTGCTTCGGCGGTGTTTTTTAGGTGATTCGACCAATGTCGTATTTCTCCTTCGGCACAGTGCGACTAGATTGCTAGGTGAACAACGTAAAATAACAATAGAACAACCTGGAGGGCGTTATGGCTTTTAAAAGCGAAGAACTCGCTAAAGCCTACTGGCGCGAGAATATTGGACTGGTACTTAAGCTGTTAGCGGTCTGGTTTATCGTGTCGTTTGGTTTTGGAATTATTTTGGTGGACTGGCTTAATCAGATCACCTTTTTTGGCTTTAAGTTGGGTTTTTGGTTTGCTCAGCAAGGGTCAATTATCACTTTCGTCATTCTGATTTTTATTTACATAAAACGAATGACGGCGCTCGATAACAAATACGAAGTTCACGAAGACTAAAGAGGCCGAAACATGGATATTCAAACGCTTACGTTTATTATCGTCGGCCTTACCTTCGCACTTTATATCGCAATTGCGATTTGGTCACGGGCCGGTTCGACGAACGATTTTTATGTTGCCAGTGGTGGTGTGCATCCAGTAATGAATGGGATGGCAACCGCGGCAGATTGGATGTCAGCAGCATCCTTTATTTCGATGGCGGGGATTATTTCTTTCGCCGGTTATGATGGTAGCGTGTACCTGATGGGTTGGACCGGTGGTTATGTGCTGCTTGCGCTGTGCCTGGCACCGTACCTACGTAAGTTTGGTAAGTTCACCGTGCCAGATTTCATTGGTGACCGTTACTACTCGCAAACCGCACGAACTATTGCTGTGATCTGTGCAATTTTGATTAGTTTCACCTACATTGCTGGTCAGATGCGCGGGGTTGGCGTGGTGTTCTCGCGTTTCTTAGAAGTTGAAATCGCCACTGGCGTCTTTATTGGTGCAGTGATTGTATTCTTCTACACCGTACTCGGTGGCATGAAAGGTATTACCTATACCCAGGTTGCCCAGTACTGCGTCTTGGCATTTGCTTACCTGGTCCCGGCGATTTTCATTTCGATTTACATGACCGGTCATTTCCTGCCACAAACTGGCTTCGGCGCAACAATTGCCGAAGGTGTTGTGGGTGAGGGGAATTATTTGCTCGCACGACTCGATGGACTTTCCGAGGAGTTAGGCTTAGCAGCATATACTTCTGGCGTGAAGTCGAAAATTGACGTGTTTGCCATCACCGCCGCGTTAATGGTGGGGACTGCAGGTTTACCGCACGTTATCGTGCGTTTCTTCACTGTACCGAAAGTTCGTGATGCACGCCGTTCAGCGGGTTGGGCGTTAGTGTTTATCTCAGTGGTCTATTTGACCGCGCCATCAATTGCTGCCTTTGCCAAAGTTAACTTGATAAATACCGTAAACGGTCCTGATTTGACCGGTGTCGAGTATGATCAGGCACCGTCGTGGATCAAGAACTGGGAGCAAACCGGCTTGATCTCATGGGAAGACAAGAACGGTGATGGCGAGATGTTCTACTCAGGTGACGAGCGTAACGAGATGAACGTTGACCGTGACATTATGGTTTTGGCTAATCCCGAAATTGCTGACCTACCTGCGTGGGTAGTGGCATTAGTTGCCGCCGGTGGTGTTGCCGCAGCGTTATCAACCTCGGCGGGTCTACTGTTGGTGATCTCCACCTCGGTGTCACATGACTTGTTGAAACGAACGCTGGCACCGAATATTACCGATCGGCAAGAGTTGATGTGGGCGAGGGTAGCAGCCGGTCTGGCGATTGCGCTGTCGACCTGGTTCGGTATTAATCCGCCCGGTTTCGTAGCGCAGGTGGTGGCGTTTGCCTTCGGCTTAGCGGCGGCAAGCTTCTTCCCTGCGATCATCCTGGGTATTTTCTATAAGCGTATGAATAGTACAGGTGCTATTGCTGGCATGGTGATTGGTGTTCTATTCACTTTGACGTATATCATTTACTTCAAGTTCGTGAACCCAGCAGCAAATAACGCAGATAACTGGTTATTTGGTATCTCTCCAGAAGGTATAGGAACCTTGGGCATGCTGATTAACTTTGTTGTATCGTATGTGGTACACAAGTTAACGGGCGATGCGCCGCAAGCGACACAAGACTTGGTTGAGTCGATTCGGTATCCGAAAGGTGCCGGTCAGGCGACCAGTCATTGAGTTATCAGCCCGGCTTCGCGCCGGGCTTTTTTTAATAAGGTAAAGCAACAGCGAACATCGCCGTTAAAGGTTTTAACTATGCAGCCGGATTTTGCTGAACTGAATCGTTTCTTGCTCGACTGTCCGCCGTTCGATCAGCTTGATGCTGAGCAGCGGCAGTGGATAGCTGGGCAAATTAAAGCCGCTTATATCAATGAACACAATGTGGATGAGTTCTTCAAGAGCTACAGCCCGGCATTGTACATTGTGCGTTCAGGCGGTTTTGATTTGCTTGCGCCCGACGGTCATTTCATTGAACGACTGGAGTCACACGACCTGTTCGGCTTTCCTTCGTTACTCAGTGGCCGCGACGTAGTGAATCAACTTGAGGTGATTGAAGATGGCATTATTTTTATTGTTGCTGCTGCCGACTTCGACCACCTTCGCCGGAATTCCCGCGCATTCGAACATTACTTTATTCGCGCACACGAACAACGGCTCTTAACTGAGACCAGTTTCAGCCAGCCCAACCGCAGCTCCGCAACTTATCCAGAAGGGGCAGCCCCTGCTTATCCACAGGGGGCTGCCCCTGCTGGATATGTGGATTCGTTGCAACGGCCGGTGGGTGAGGTGGTGCAGCGTGAGGCGGTGTGTTTAAGCAGTACGGCGACGATTAAGGAGGCGGCTCAGGCGATGCGGGAGGAGAAAATTTCCTCGATCATGGTGGTCGATGACGGACGTCTGAATGGCATTCTAACCGACCGCGATCTACGCAATCGGGTGGTGGCGCAGGGGCTTAGCTATGACATTCATATCAATGCGGTAATGACTCAGGCGCCGGCGACCATCGGCGTAAAGCAGAGTCTGTTGGATGCGCTGGCCTTAATGACGCAGGAGAACATTCATCACATTCCGGTAGTGGGCGAGGATGGCGAACCTATCGGTATGTTGACCAATACGGATCTGATGCGGCAGCAAAAAAGTGAACCAGTGATGCTGATCAGTGCCCTGAACAAGGCCTCTGATCCCGCGGCTTTGATTGCCGAGGCCGCACATATTCCAGATTACATGCACAGCTTTGCCGCACGCGTGAATGATGCTGGCGCGGTGGGACGGTTGTTGGCGAGCCTCACCGATACCATGACGCGGAAATTGATTGATTTCTATGAACAGGAGCACGGTGTTGCACCAGCCTCCTATGTTTGGCTGGCGTTTGGTTCGCAAGGTCGGCAGGACCAAACGTTAAGCTCCGATCAAGATAATGGCTTATTGTTAGGCAATGATTTGAATGAAAAGCAGTTAGCTTGGTTTGCCGGACTTGGTGAGTTTGTTTGCCAGGGACTAGCCGATTGCGGCGTTCCGAAATGCCCGGGCACTATCATGGCTTCAAATGCAGATTGCAGGCGCACGCGCGCGGGGTGGTTGGAACGGTTCGAAAGCTGGACCCGGAGCCCGACACCGAAGGCGTTGATGTATTGTCAGATTTTTTTTGATAGTCGCAATGTGTGCGGCAACAAGCGTCTTTATCAGGTCTACCGCGACGACGTGGCCAAGTTGGGTCGTTCCGAGTTCTTCCTGGGTAATCTGGCACGTTTACAAAGTAGTGTGCAGGTACCCCTGGGTTTGTTTAACCGTTTTCGTGGTACCGAATCGGGGAAAGACAGTGATTGGGTTGATATCAAGCGTTATGGAATAGCACTTATTAACGATATCGTGCGGCTTTACAGTTTACACGAGGGGTTAACGGAGCCACGCACACTAACCCGACTGCAATTGTTGGAACACTCCAAACTGCTAAGTGAGAAAGATAATCAATCACTTGCCGAAGCTTGGCAATTCCTCACTCAGTTGCGATTACAGCACCAATTGGCGGTTTGGGGTACCGAACAACCGAAGAATGCGCTGGACCCAAATGCCCTTAGCACCCTGACGCGACGCCAGCTGAAGTCAGCTTTTCGGATTGTGAAAGACTGCCAGCAAGGCATTGGTCTGAAATTCGGGCGCATTGGTTAAAGGCCATGAGTACGTTTATGGACAGCTGGATAGCAAGTTTGCAGCGTTACTGGCAGCGTCACCGCAGTTTGCAAAGAAGTTGGCGGCAACACCGTTATGTCGCACTTGATCTAGAAACCAGTGGCCTTGATCCTAAGTCAGATCAGGTACTGGCGATGGGCTGGGTAGTGATTGAACCGCCGATTATCGATTACCAACAAGCGCAGTATTTTGTTACCCAGGCACAACCTGATTTAAAGCAATCGCCTGTTGTTCACGGCTTGGTTAGCCGCGATTTCGTCGATGCTACGCCGCCCCGGCAAGCTTTGGAGCAGTTGGCTTCGGTGCTAAATGGGGCGGTTTTGGTCTGTCATCATGTGCAGTTTGACTGGCAGTTTTTGGAACGGCTGGCCAAACAACATCAGCTTAAACTTCAGCCGTTGGCCACATTCGATACCCTAACCTTCGAAGCATCACGGTTGCGGCAGCAACAACATCATATTGCCCGTGGCAGTTTAACCTTGCCCGCTTGCCGGAAACGTTTTGGTTTACCTGGGTATGACGCCCATCATGCTTATAGTGATGCCGTAGCGTGTGGTGAGCTATTTCTCGCGCAGGCTTATCAATATGCAGGTAGCAGCGAGGCATCGTTGCAGGAGCTATCAGGTAAGGCCTAGTTTTTCTGCGAGTGACGTCAGGGCCTCGCGATGCAGAACCCAATCTCTTGTAGTAAAAATGTTAACTTATTTTAGAGGTAGTAAACAGAATTATACATTTGGGCGCGAGGAAAACACCACAAATACCTATTTTTAGCAGATTCTATGTTGCCGAATGGGTTTTTTTTGATTAGTATCGGATATGACAAGTTAGAGAACGTGAAGTTCGTCACGTTTTTTTTCGCGTCTATAACTTGCAATTGGTTAATCTAATTGCCTGTTCAAACTAGTCATCACTATTAAAAGTGATCCAGGGAGAAGATATGTATACTAATAACAAATTAGCTAAGTCTATCCGCTTAGCTCTAATGTTTGGTGGCGCCTCACTTGCGATGTCAGGTGCAGCTATGGCGCAAGACCAACAAGAAGAAGAAGAGCAAGCAGAAGAAGCGCAAGAGCGCATTACAATTACCGGTTCACGCATTCAGCGTACCGATATGGAAGGTGCAGTTCCGGTTACCGTAATTGACCGTGAAGCGATTGACCTTTCAGGTGATATTTCTGTTGCTGATATCATTCGTAACACAACGTTTAACTCAACCGGTTCATTCCGTCCGCAATCTGGTAGCTCTGCACAGGGTGTTTCTCAGGTTGACTTACGTGGTCTAGGTGCCTCGCGTTCACTCGTGCTTGTCGACGGCCGTCGTTTAACTATGTCTCCGTCAACCGGTTCAAGCCAAGATTTGAACTCTATCCCACTAGGTGCTGTAGAGCGTATCGAGATCTTGTCTGACGGTGCATCTGCAATCTACGGTTCAGACGCAATCGGTGGTGTAATTAACGTTATCACTCGTAAAGACTACAACGGTGCGCAAATCACTTTGGGTAAAGGCGAAGTGTCTGTTCCACGTGAAGGCGGTGACCGTGAGAACGGTAGCATTTTGATCGGTTCATCTGATGGCACAACCTCTTTGTTAGGTGGTGTATCTTGGAACAAACGTGAAATCGTATACGAAAATGCTTACCCATGGGTTGATAGAGGTTCTTCTATCTTTGGTGCGAACTACTACCCTCTTGACGAATTCTTTAACTTCCAAGGTATCCCAGGAGCTTGTGGCGCTGAGAACTTCTTCAAAGATGGCAATTTGTGTCGTTATAACTTCAACGCGACCAACGCGAACGAAGCATCTTCAGCGAACGAATCTTTGTTCTTGAAGGGTGAGCATCAAATTAATGCGGACTGGAAATTCTACGCGAACGCTAGCATCGCAGAAACCGAATCATTTGGTCGTTATGCTCCAGCACCGGATTCGAACTTCTACTATGGCGGTTCTCTAGATACCCCAGCTGATAGCTACAACAACCCAACTAACCCTGATGCATGGTTCTATGATCCAAACAACCCTAAAGCGGTTGCATTTGATCCAGCCTATGTAGGCGCAAATCGCCCAGTACACTTGTGGCACCGTTTCGCAGCAATGGGTAACCGTGATACTACTGTAACCAACAAAAACAAAGATTTGTTACTTGGTTTCGAAGGTAACATCGGTGACGTGGTTGTTGACTTCGGTTACCGCCGTGTACGTAACAACACCACTGAAATTGGTGACGGCTACCTTTCAGCAAACACTGCTTGGGGTAACATCAACGACTTCAACCCAGGTTACTGTTCAGATGGTAGCTTCGATCCTGCAAACTGCCGTTTTGGTTACGATATCCAAAGCCCAACTCAAAACCCTGACGATGTATTGGCAGCTGGTGTTGTAACTACCTCACGTATCTCTGACTTCGACATCGATGAGTACTATGCGAATACGTCGTTCGATATCGCTTCAACTGACGCAGGTATGGTTCAAGGTTTCATCGGTTTCGAACACCGTTCAGAAATTTACAATGACAAATATGACTCACAATCAGAAGCTGGCTTAGTAGGTGGTTCTGCTGGTAACTCAGCTGGTGGTGGTCGTACTGTGAACGCGGCATTCTTCGAAGTATTGGTTCCTGTAACTTATGACTTCGAATTGAACTTTGCAGGCCGTTATGACCGTTATTCAGACTTCGGCGGTAACTTCGCTCCTAAAGTGAGCTTCCGCTGGTCATTGAGTGACGATATCGTATGGCGTGGTTCATATGGTGAAGGTTTCCGTGCACCGTCACTGGATATCTTGACTCAGAAAACTTCGTTTTCTGCTGACTCTGTAAATGACCCGCAAACATGTGCGGTACTTGCTGGTGACCCAGACGACCAATGTCAAATCAGTGCGTTCTACATTGCTAACCCTGACTTGGGTGCTGAAACATCTAAGCAGTTTTCAACTGGTTTAGCGATGAACGTTACAGAAGGCATCAGCTTCGCTGTCGATTATTACAACATCGAAATCGAAGATCGTATCCGTGCGTTTGGTTCACAAACCTTGATCGACCGCAGCTTGGCGGGTGACCCAATTCCAGCTGGTTTGGGTGTAACTCGTAACCAAGACGGTGTTATCACGCGCATCGATGCAGGTTTTGGTAACGAAGGTACACTTGAGACCAGCGGTTTGGACTTTAACATTCGCGCGAACTGGGACTTCGGTGACATGGGCGCATTGACCAACAACTTCCAGTTAAGTCATATGCTTGACTTCGCGGTAGATGGTGGCCGTAATGTTGTTCGTGACCCAGGTGTTCCTCGTCAACGTGGTGTATTGTCGAATACTTACACGCTGAACGACCTGACAGTTGCTTATAACATCAACATGATCGGTAAACAGTACACTAGCGTGACCGCTGATCCTGATGGTGCTGATGGCGTATCACGTACCGGTTCTGTTGGTACATGGGTAACGCATGACATCCAAGTGTCTTACGATACTCAGTGGGACAACAAGGTGACTGTAGGTGTTCAAAACGCGTTTGAAAAACTACCTGAACTGATTTCGTTCGGTGGTCGCGACTACAACTACGGCCTATACAATGGCTGGGGTCGCATATTCTACGTACGTTTCCAACAAAACTTCTAATCTGGAAGTTGGTTAGAAAGAAACAAAAACGGGACCTTCTGGTCCCGTTTTTTTGTTTGGTGATAACTGCGCGTTGGTCTGATTATTAGCCGCAAAAAAACCGCAGCTCTGGAGCTACGGGGGCTTAGAATAAGAGAAAGAGCATCCTTATTTGATAAGGGTAAGCGTCCAACCAAAGGGCGTGTCATTAATAGTAAGAACATCCAATTTAGCTGAGGCACCGGCCTTTTCCGCGGCCTTGACGATAGTGTTGGCGTCTTTCTTCGTCAATGTTGCAGTAAGCTGATCTTTTAAGCGTAAACGGTGATCATTAAGTAAATGGTATTCGAAAGCTAACTGGCGCTTACAAGCGTTAAGGTTTTCCGCATTCATTACCTCAAAAATGCGTGCAATGCGTCGCACAACATCGTTCACGTAGTTTAATTCTGCAGGTTTAGAAAACTTTTCTTGAAGTGTTTTCATCGTCCACTGAATACTGCGGGTAAGTATTTGATTATGTGGGTAACTTTCCCATCCTTCCGCGCCGATTTGTGGAATGGCCTGGCTCGCCAAATCGAGTAGCATATCGCTTTGTTGAAACACGGGTGAATTCTCGAGTATCTCGGTGAGAACCGCCACGCCAATTTTAGAGTCCTTAACCATTTCGCTATCGTTGTGATGCATAACCGTAACGAGCTTTCCGCCGCTTTTTAACGTTTGTAAGACTTCTTTCAACGCGTCATTGCGGTCTGCATATTCAAATGCAAACTGGGCTATCATTACGTCAATGGAGCCCTCATCGAACGGCAATGACTCGATGGGGGTCTCACTATGAAAGCTTATTTTTTTCAATTTCTTAGCAAGCGCGGGGGACTTCTCGAATTGTTTTACCGGGTCAATTTGTGCGGCATCAACCCCATGTACCGAAAAGTCTTTTTGGTTGGTAACACTGAAGTCCCGTGCGAGTAAGGCTAACGCACCGTTACCGGTACCAAGATCAACGACGGTCGCGCCTTGGGGTACATCGTTTAATTGTTGTTCCCAGAACTTCTTTAATTCGCCGGTGTAACCACTGTTGGCGTCGCCTTCAGCAAAACTGTTCAACACACCAGCTGTGTGCCAATACTTTGACCAATGTTCCATGTTTACTCCTCACTTGTCATCATGACATTTGTCATCATGACATTGTCATGGCGTCCCCGGCAGGATTCGAACCTGCGGCCTGCCCCTTAGGAGGGGGCTGCTCTATCCAGCTGAGCTACGGAGACATGCTTATTCATTTGCGCGCCAAAGTTACTTAGCGCCAATATGTTTTGCAAAAAAGGCTTCTAGACTGCGGTAGAGTTCGAAACGATTTTCTTCAATTTGATAGCCGTGCCCTTCGGGCTTAAGCATCGATTGGTAAGGTATACTTTCGGCATCTAATGCCTCAGTCAGGGCTTCATATTGTTCCATCGGCACACGAACATCTTCAGTGCCATGAACAATGTAAAGCGGTACTTTGATTTTATCAACATTGTAGGCCGGAGAATTGGCTTTCAATACCTCTTCATCTGTCCCTAGAACATGATCAAGGTACTTGCGACCACTACGATGTTTTACGATATCGCCCCAACGTTTCATGACCGGTAAGCTATAAACGCCAACATAGCCTACCGAGCATTGATACAAATCGGGTTCACGAATGACGCCCATTAACGAGGCGTAGCCGCCGTAACTGCCGCCATAGATGCAGATGCGATCCGCAGCCGCATATCCTTCTTCA
The DNA here is from genome assembly GCF_052541995.1 of Pseudidiomarina xizangensis. Lineage (NCBI taxonomy): Bacteria > Pseudomonadati > Pseudomonadota > Gammaproteobacteria > Alteromonadales > Idiomarinaceae > Pseudidiomarina > Pseudidiomarina xizangensis. Next base: position 1,047,438 of record NZ_JBOBQA010000001.1, on the reverse strand, counting down.
ATTGCCCATAACGTGGCGTCGGTGACATCGTCTTGCATCTCACGGCCCCATTTGCGGTAGCCTGCTTCTTGAAATGCTTCACCGTAACCACCGGAGCCGCGGAAGTTAATTTGTAAGACAGCATAGCCGCGATTAGCAAAAAACTGATTTTCTGGAGAAAAACCCCAAGTGTCACGCGGACCATGTGGCCCGCCGTGTACGTTAACGATAGTTGGTAACGCTCCATCCGTGGCTTTATCATAACTATTAGGCAAGGTTAAATAGCCGTGTAATGCCAAGCCATCACGAGCTTCAACCTTGATAGGTTGCACCGTTGCCATGTCGGTTGCAGCAAGGTTGGGGTAAGGTGAAGCAATAAATTTTGCGGCCAAAGTTTTCATATCGAACAGATAATACTGCCCAGGGTTGGTATCCGAGCTAACGTGTACAACTGCTAACTTACCATCTTCCGTTGTACTAGTAATTGAGACCTGCTGATCGCCAAAAGCAGCTGTTAAAGCTTTCAGAGCGTCGACGTCTTCACTTTCGGTTAGGTAGTGCCGTTCTATTTTGCCGGGCATTGACTCCACGCCGATGGGGTCGCCGTCCGTACCGTAAATAATATCTGAGATATCTGCAATAGTGTTCACATAAAGCCGCTCAAAAGCTTCAGTTGCAGTGTCAAACTGATAGAGAGCTCGGGTTTCTGTTTCAAAATCTGCACTAACGAAGGCGTAACGATTGTCTTGCGAAAAGCCAACAAAACTCAGTCTGCCGCCCTGATCGAACTGCTCCATGTGAAACTTCTTCCACTCATCCGATTCGAAGGGTTTATAGTTGAGGATAAAAGTCCCTTTGCTGTAATCATCGTCGTCGGTTTCTTCATAATTGAAGCTAGCGCGCAATTGACCGGTATTGTCGGCGAGCAAGCTACCGGGCTCTTTAGGTTGGTCGTTCAAGTAATAGGTGCGGCCGTCGTTGATGTTGAGTTTATGCGCGAACATTCCGTCTTCACTACCATACAGCTTGCCAATCATGACATGCTCGTCATCGTCGGGAAGAAGACTTAATAGTGTCCAACCAGAACCTCCCCAGCGAATAAGTTCGCGCCGATTAGAGCCATCAGCGTTCGCAGCATAAAGGCTCGGTGGTGAGCCGCGCTGATCCAAATAACCGACAAATTTACGGCCGGTGAAGATAAGTCGTTCGTCATTGACCCAACGAATATTTGAAAACCGTTGGTATTCGCCGAAAGCAAATTTGCTGACTAATTTTTGTTCTTCGCGGTCAAAAACAAAAATGGCATCATTAATACCTTCGGTGGATTTGATAGCAAAATACTTACCTGACGGGGATATGATGACCCCGTTATAAACAGGGTGGGTGAAAAAATCCTGGACTGCATACTGCTTTACTTGCTCATTTGCCTGCACTTGAGGTGCAAGACTGAAATATAGAGCTGTAAGAACAAGAAAAAATGTAATGTGGCGCAAAATGAACTCCTAATCCCTAATATGTTAACGTTTTTATCGTTTTTGTAACATTTCCATTTTGCCAGAAAGTTCGTTAACAGCCAATATTAACAGGCATAAAAAAACCGGCCAAAAGACCGGTTTCTTCAGAAACGGAGGAATTTAATTCCTTACAGCGCGTTGATTTTCGCGCTTAAGCGGCTCTTATGACGAGCTGCTTTATTCTTGCCGATAAGGCCTTTGGTCGCGTAACGGTCAAGCACCGGTTGAAGGCCAGTAAATGCCTGCTGGGCAGCCGCTTTATCGCCTGCTTCAATCGCAGTAATTACTTTTTTCAATTGGGTGCGCATCATTGAGCGACGGCTCGCGTTGTGGCGACGGTTCGTTTCCGCTTGTACCGCACGCTTTTTAGCAGACTTAATGTTAGCCAAGGTGAACTCCTAAAATTCGTTATCTGTGTGCATTGGTTTAATAGGGCGGGGAATATGCCTGTTTTTGGTCGTAAAGTCAAGTGCGATGTTCGCTATTTGCTGCTGGATGTTTGTTTAAAGCGGTTAGGCTTAAATTCAACATGGAGGTTAAAATGTATAAAGATTTGCAGGTCTATCAAACGGCAATGGAATTGTGTGTGATGGTTTATGGTATCACGGAGTATTATCCTCGCTTTGAAACTTTCGGTTTGGTTAGCCAAATGCGCCGATCTGCGGTTTCAATTCCCAGTAACATTGCTGAAGGTTCGGGAAGAAGATTCTTTAAAGAGCAGCTTAGATTTTATTATATTGCCAGAGGCTCGATTGCTGAGTTGGAATCACAACTCGAATTAAGTCGTCGGCTCGGATACATTAGTAAGAATTGTACTACGTCTACGTAAATAGTTTACCATTTTGCTAAATGGTTTGATTCGTAGCACAAAACAACGAACAGCAAACAGCGAATAACTAACATCGAAGTTGAGGTTCCATTGTCTAGAACACTTGCTAAATCTGGGATTATCGTTAGCGCTATGACCTTCATCTCGCGCGTGCTGGGGCTGGTGCGCGATGTGGTGATCGCCAACTTGATGGGCGCTGGTGCGGCGGCTGATGTGTTCTTTTTCGCCAATAAAATTCCGAATTTTTTGCGCCGTCTGTTTGCTGAGGGTGCTTTTGCGCAAGCCTTTGTGCCCGTGTTAACAGAGTATCGGCGCGGTAAAGAGCTAGATGAGCAGCGCCTTTTAATCGCGCGTGTTTCGGGTACCTTGGGTACCTTGGTCACCATTATCACTCTGGTGGGCGTTGTCGGCTCACCAATTATCGCCGCGCTGTTTGGTGCCGGGTGGTTCCTGGATTGGTATAACGGTGGTCCGCAGGGGCACAAGTTTGTACTTGCCGCCGATTTATTGCGTATTACTTTTCCGTATTTATGGTTCATTACTTTCACGGCGTTGGCGGGTGCGATTTTAAATACGCTGGGCAAATTTGCGGTGGCAGCCTTTACCCCAGTTTTCCTGAATATCGCAATTATTGTTTTTGCGCTGTGGCTTGGCCCGCAGATGGACAACCCCGAGTTTGCCCTGGCCTGGGGCGTTTTCGTTGGCGGTGCGGTACAGTTCCTGTTTCAAATCCCTTTTTTAAAGCGTGCGGGGCTTTTGGTTCGGCCGCGATGGGGTTGGCGAGACCCGGGGGTCACGAAGATTCGAAAATTGATGATCCCGGCGTTATTTGGGGTGTCGGTGAGTCAGATTAATCTATTATTCGATACGCTGATTGCTTCGTTTTTGATGAGCGGCTCCATCAGTTGGTTGTATTATTCCGATAGATTACTGGAATTTCCGCTGGGCTTGTTTGGCATTGCCATTGCGACGGTCATTTTGCCAGCTTTGAGTTCGCGCCATGTTGACAAATCAGCGGAGGAATTCAGTAAAACCCTCGATTGGGGAATTCGCACGGTGGTAGTACTGGGGTTGCCAGCCATGGCCGGCTTGATCGTACTGGCCGAACCCATGCTGATGGTGCTGTTTATGCGTGGCGAGTTTACTCCGGAAGATGCGCGGTTGGCGTCGTACAGTTTGTTTGCTTATGGTTCGGGTCTACTCAGCTTTATGTTGGTAAAAGTGTTGGCAACAGGCTTTTACTCCCGCCAGGACACCAGGCGTCCGGTCAAGTACGGCATCATCGCGATGGCGACCAATATGGTGTTCAACGTGATTTTTGCAATTCCCTACGGTTATGTTGGGTTGGCTATCGCGACGTCGTTGTCAGCTCTGGTGAATGCGGGTTTACTCGGCTATAACCTGTGGCGCGATGGGGTGCTTAAGCGTTATCCGGGAACCTTAACTTATTTTGCAAAAGTTACCCTGGCGGTGGTCGCGATGATCGCTGCGCTGCTCTACTTTACTCCTGGCCGGGACTGGTGGTTAGGCGCTGAACTTACTGCACGGATCTGGAAATTGACGCAATTGATTGGTGCGGCAGGGGTACTTTATCTGGTCAGCTTGCTGGTTTTGCGGGTGAAGCTGCGCTAGCGGAAGGGTGAGAGGTGTTAGAGGGAGGGGGCTCTGCCTGCGTCATTTAGTCCAAATATGGACCAAATTTGGACTTTAGATAGTTTGGCAACTAAACTGAACGTATGCGGATTTGCCAATAAGGTGTTCAAATGTACAAGGCGAATAAACTTCGGATGACTACTGTTTCCGGGTTCAAGAAAGAACTGGCAACCATGAATGTTAGCGAGCCGTTGTTGGTGACGCAAAATGGTGAGCCGTTGTATGTTGTACAAGACCCCGTTCAATATGAGCAACAGCAAGAGCAAATGGCTTTATTGAAAATGGTTGGTCTCGCTGAACGAGATATTCGTGAAGCACGTTTATTGAATCAAGAAGACCTCTTTAAAGGACTATCAGAGGAATTCAGAGATCATGCCGACAACGATTAAGTTCACAACTCAATTTAGAACACAAGCCATTCATCAGGTCCGATATCTGGCTGCTGAGCGCGGAACTAAAGTTGCGGCCGAACTTGTCGATGAAGTTGTTACGCGTTTTGCCAATCGCGTAAGTACGTTTCCCAAGGGCTCTGTTGAGTGTTTCCAGCTTGCGCAAATGGGGTTGACGAATTACTTTGAGTTTATAGATGTCGCTGCGCAAATTCGCATTATCTATCGAGTCATTGAAGAGCCCCAACCTATGGTGGTCGCGATGCTATTTTTAAAAACACGGCAGAATCTTCGCGATCAACTTGTTAATCTTGTTTTAATGCATCCTTAGCGTCTGGTTACCGCTTGCCGAGCCTGCTATAATCGCGGCTTTCTTGTACAAATTCGGTCACAGATACCGGCATAATCCTCGAGAGCTATGCAATTAATTCGTGGAATCCATAATATTGCCCGCGAGCAACGCGGCTGCGTACTCACCATCGGTAACTTCGATGGTGTGCATTTAGGTCATCGGGCGGTGCTCGCCCAGGTCAAAGCCCAGGCACTGGCGCGGGGTGTATCGTCAGCGGTGATGACGTTTGAGCCACAACCGCAGGAGTTGTTTCAACCCGACCGGGCTCCCGCGCGTTTGACTAACTTTCGTGAAAAGCATGTGGCGTTGCGGGATCAGGAGCTGGACCAACATATTGTCATCGAATTTAACCGCAAATTTGCAAGCTTACCGGCGCGTGAATTTATTGAACGGGTGTTAGTGAAACAGCTGGGCGTCAAATTCCTGGTGGTAGGCGATGATTTTCGCTTCGGCCAGGGTCGTGAAGGTGATTTTGCACTGTTACAGAAAGCTGGCGCAGAACTTGATTTCGAGGTCGTTGATACGCACAGCTATCGGCAACAACAACGCCGGGTCAGCAGTACTGCAATTCGACAAGCGCTCAGTGATGGTGATTTTGCTGACGCCGCTGCCATGCTGGGCCGTCCGTATGCGTTTCAGGGCCGCGTGGTTCACGGTGAAAAGAAGGGCCGCACGATAGGCTTCCCGACCGCCAATATCAAACTCAAACGTTTGCAGTCACCATTACGGGGTGTTTTCGCGGTTCAGGTTGCAACTAAGGATGGCGCAGAGTACCCAGGTGTTGCTAACATTGGCCGTAGACCGACGTTAAACGGTGAGCAGGTGCAACTTGAGGTGCATCTGTTCGATTTCGCTGGCGATTTATATGGCCAGCAATTAAAAGTAACGCCGACGCGTTTTATTCGTGCCGAGCAGAAATTCAGCGATTTTGCCGCTTTAAAAGCGCAAATCGCCCAGGACGCCAAAAACGCAAAATCAGATAATGAGTAGCCCGCAGTTCTGCTGCGGGGGGTGCTTATAGCTTCGGCGATGGCATTGAAGTTACCCGTAGTAGAACTACGGGCTACAACAAATATTTTTTAATAGGAACCCATAATGACCGACTACAAACACACGCTGAATTTACCGGAAACCGAGTTTCCGATGCGTGGCAACCTCGCACAACGCGAGCCGCAAATGTTGCAACAGTGGTATGCCGACGATCTCTACGGCAAAATTCGAATTGCGAAAGCGGGTCAGCCGGTCTTTATTCTGCATGACGGCCCTCCGTATGCAAATGGTCAGATTCACATTGGTCATGCAGTTAATAAAATCCTTAAAGATGTCATCGTTAAAGCTAAAACGCTTAGCGGTTTTGATGCGTCGTATGTGCCAGGTTGGGACTGTCATGGTCTGCCAATCGAGCTGCAGGTGGAGAAAAAACACGGCAAGCCAGGTAAGAAGTTGTCGATTGCCGAGTTCCGTGAAAAATGCCGTACCTATGCGCTGGGTCAAGTCGAGCAACAACGTGAAGAATTCAAACGCCTCGGTGTATTCGGTGATTGGGACAACCCGTACCTGACCATGAACCCGAAGCAGGAAGCGGATAGTATTCGTGCGCTAGGTAAGATCATTGCCAACGGTCACATGCAACAAGGTTTCAAGCCGGTGCATTGGTGTACCGATTGTGGTTCCGCCTTGGCAGAAGCTGAAGTTGAATACCAAGATAAGCACTCACCAGCTATCGATGTGAGCTTTGCAGCTGTCGATCAGACAGAGCTGGTTGGAGCCTTTAATCATCCGCCGGAGCACGCTGGTGAAGGGGAAGTTAGTGTGGTGATCTGGACCACTACGCCTTGGACTATTCCAGCCAACCGCGCAATTTCACTGCATCCGTCATTGGATTATGCGTTGGTGCAAGTTGAGGCATCAGACGAACGTCCGGCGCAACGTTTTGTGCTGGCAGATGAATTGGTTACCTCTGCGATGGATCGCTGGGGTATTGATGATTACCACAAGCTGGGTTTTGCCAAGGGCGAAGCACTCGAAAACATGAAAGTCCATCATCCGTTGTATAGTGACATTCAGGTGCCGCTAATCTTAGGTGAACACGTGACCACGGAGTCAGGTACTGGCTGTGTACATACCGCCCCTGGTCATGGTGTTGACGACTTCTTAGTCGGCCAGCGGTACGGCATTGAAGTTTATAATCCGGTTGCCGACAACGGCGTTTATAAAGACGATACGCCAATGTTTGCCGGCCAGCATGTGATGAAAGCCAATCCCAATATCGTCGATGCGCTGCAGGAAGTTGGCCGTTTGGTGTTTCACGAAGCCTACAATCATTCGTATCCGCATTGCTGGCGTCATAAAACGCCAATTATTTTCCGTGCTACGCCACAGTGGTTTATCAGCATGGACAAACAAGGTTTACGTGCCAAGGCGCTCGAACAAATTAAGCGTGTGCGCTGGGTTCCTGAGTGGGGCCAAAGCCGCATCGAAAGTATGGTTAACGGCCGCCCTGACTGGTGTATTTCGCGGCAGCGCACCTGGGGTAATCCGATTGCGGTATTTGTTCGTCGCGATAACGACGAGCTGCACCCACGCACACTAGAATTATTGGAAGAAGTCGCCAAACGTGTCGAAAAAGATGGTGTTCAGGCGTGGTTTGATTTGGAACCAGAAGAATTGCTTGGCGATGAAGCGAAGGACTATCGCAAAGTCACCGATACCCTCGACGTCTGGTTTGATTCAGGCGTTACTCACGAAGCAGTGTTAAACAAAACTCCTGGTCTGCAATGGCCTGCAGATTTGTATCTGGAGGGTTCTGATCAGCACCGTGGCTGGTTCCAGTCTTCGTTGTTGACCGGCGTGGCGATGTATAAAGAAGCTCCGTATAAGCAAGTGCTTACCCATGGTTTCACCGTTGATGGGCAAGGCCGCAAGATGTCGAAGTCAATCGGTAACGTAGTGGCACCGCAGGAAGTTATGAATAAACTGGGTGGCGATATTCTGCGACTGTGGGTAGCGGCAACGGATTACTCAGGTGAAATGACGGTTTCTGACGAGATCCTGAAGCGTTCAGCAGACAGCTATCGTCGCATTCGTAATACTGCGCGATTCTTATTGTCCAATCTCAATGCTTTTGATCCTACCCAACATGCGGTGCCAGTTACGCAAATGGTTGAGATGGACCGCTGGATTGTGGCGCGTGCTGGCGCGTTGCAGGAAGAGCTACTGCAGGCCTATGACGACTATCAATTCCATGTAGTGGTGCAGAAATTAATGCACTTCTGTTCAATTGAGCTCGGTAGCTTTTATCTGGACGTGATTAAGGATCGTCAGTACACGGCGAAGCGTGACAGTGTTGCGCAACGCTCATGTCAGACGGCGTTGTACCACATCTCTGAGTTATTGGTCCGTTGGTTAGCGCCGATTTGTAGCTTTACTGCACAAGAAATTTGGACCGCACTACCAGCCCATGACGGTGCAGGGAAGAAGCGTAGTGACTACGTGTTTACCGAGGCTTGGTACCGCGATGCTGACGGTATTACGGTAAGTGAAGCTGATAATGCGTTCTGGCAACAACTGCTGGAAGTGCGCGATGCAGTAAACCAGGCGCTTGAGCAAGCTCGTCGTGATGATGTTATCGGTGGTTCACTGCAAGCAGAGGTAACCTTGTATGCGCAGCCTGACCTGGCCGGCCAGCTCAACCGTTTGGGTGAAGAGTTGCGTTTTGTGCTGTTGACGTCAGATGTGGCGGTTACCACGGCCGACGCGTCATCAGCAGAGGCGATTGCGACTGAGGTAGCTGGTCTTTCGGTAAAAGTAGTGAAAACGCGCTATGAAAAATGTGAGCGCTGCTGGCATCATCGGCCAGAAGTAGGCACTATTGCCGAACATTCAGGCCTTTGCCAGCGTTGTGTAATCAACGTTGACGGAGTCGGTGAGGAGCGTCATTTTGCCTAAGCAAAAAACTGATATAAAAAAACGTATTAGTGGGCTGCAGTTTCTGTGGCTCTCGCTGGCACTGATTATTATTGATCAGGTAACCAAGCAGTGGGTGATTCGCGTTTTTGACCTGTACGAAAGTATCGAAATCATGCCTTACCTGAACTTCACCTATGTACAGAACTTTGGCGCAGCCTTTAGTTTCCTGAGTGATCAAGGTGGCTGGCAACGTTGGTTATTCACGTTACTGGCCATCGCTGTCAGTGCGATCCTGCTGATTTGGTTGCGGCGCAATCCAGTCAATATGTGGCGGCAAAATTTAGCGTTTGCACTGATACTCGCCGGTGCTGTCGGTAATGTGATCGATCGTTTGGTCTATGGTTATGTTATTGATTTCATCGATGTCTACATTGATAACTGGCATTGGCCAGCGTTCAATGTTGCCGATATGGCGATTACTATCGGTGCTGTTTTAATGTTGTTGGAAGCGTTCTTTGAACAACGTCAGGAGCAACAAGCATGATCAGTCGTCTCCCTATTGAGCATGGCAGGGAAGTGGTTTTGCATTTTACCATCAAGCTGACCGATGATTCGGTCGCCGACAGCACCAAAATGTCGGGTAAGCCAGCAAAATTCCGTGTTGGTGATGGTTCACTGACGGAAAACTTTGAAGCCTGTTTGGTAGGTTTGAAAGCAGGTGACGATCGTGAGTTCGAGCTCGCGCCGGAAGACGCGTTTGGCATGCCGAACAAAGACAACTATTATCAGGTAGAGACGCAAAAGTTTGCGGAACGCCCCGAGGAAGGCCAAATTTTTACCTTCCCACAGCCGGGGGGTACAGAGTTACCGGGAATCGTACGTGCGATCAATGAGCAGTTTGTGACCATAGATTTTAATCATCCATTGGCCGGGCAACGCGTGCGTTTCGCAGTAGAAATTATCGAGGTAAATCCTTAGAAAACAAATAGCGAATAACGCTTTCGAGGTTGTTATATGCAGATTTTGCTAGCTAATCCGCGTGGGTTTTGTGCTGGTGTCGACCGCGCTATTACTATTGTCGAGCGGGCACTGGAAATTTTCGAGCCGCCTATTTACGTGCGCCATGAAGTGGTGCACAACAAATATGTGGTCGACTCATTGCGCGATGCTGGTGCGGTATTTGTCGATGAGTTGGAAGAAGTTCCAGACGATAGCATTGTGATTTTTTCGGCGCACGGGGTTTCACAGGCGGTGCGTCTAGAAGCTAAGAACCGCGGTTTACGAGTCTTTGACGCGACCTGTCCACTGGTCACTAAAGTTCACATGGAAGTTACTCGAGCCAGCCGTAAAGGCCATGAATGTGTGTTGATTGGTCATGCGGGGCATCCTGAGGTCGAAGGGACCATGGGGCAGTATTCAAATCATGCGGGTGGCATTTACCTGGTTGAGTCGGTCGCCGATGTCGCTAAACTCGAAGTAAAAGATCCGTCGCAGTTACACTATATGAGCCAAACCACATTATCTGTTGATGACACCGCTGATGTCATTGATGCGCTGCGGGAGAAGTTTCCTGAAATTCAGGGGCCGCGCAAAGATGACATTTGTTACGCCACACAGAATCGTCAGGATGCGGTACGTGAGTTAGCTGCGGAGGTTGATTTGCTGCTGGTGGTTGGCGCTCGTAACAGCTCAAATTCAAACCGTTTGCGCGAGTTGTCTGAGAAAATGGGCACGCGAGCGTTTTTGATTGATGACGCCAGTTGCATTGATAAGACTTGGTTAACTGAAGTTGAGCGGGTGGGCGTGACCGCCGGCGCATCAGCACCAGAAGTGTTGGTGCAAAACGTGATCAAGCGCTTACAGGACTGGGGTGGTAAAACCGTAAACGAGCGCAGTGGCCGCGAAGAGAATATTACCTTTTCTATTCCCCCCGAATTACGCGTTGTTGAACTCTAACTGGATTTACTTTAATTGGGGGAGTGCAGTTTAGCGCTCCCAGCAATCCGCCGGCGTTTTCTGATCGTTCTGATTAATCGAGATTGCGGTACAGCCGGTGTCATTAGCCTGACTGCCGGTAGCAGTCGCCGTAAGGGTATAGGTTTCGGCACCGATGTTAGTCGCCGAAAAGGTATAAAACTCACTGCTAACCCCAGCCCCTAGCGTGGCAATATCTGCATAGGCGGTATTCTTCAACCGATACTCTTCTTCTGCCATTTGCAAGGTAAGTAATTGCCCCATTGCATCAGCGCGACGTGCTTCTCGCACATAGTCAACAAAATTAGGATAGGCAATGGCAGCAATGATGCCGATGATAACGATAACGATCATTATCTCGATCAAGGTCATGCCTGACGTTTTTAATTTCGCTTGCATTTGTTGCCCTTGTCGTCAAAGATGAAATTTTAAACTACACTGTGAATAGTTAGTGTAACAATAGTAGATACGCTATTTTTGGCAAATACGCAATGCACAGACAACTTATGACATTATCAGTGATCCCACAGCGTGGCTTCACCTTGCTTGAGTTATTGGTCACCTTGGTGATTCTTTCCATTATTCTTGGCGCGGGAGTGCCTATGATGCTGGGGCTCGCCAAGTCGATGCGCTTACAAGGCGCAGCTCAGGATACCTACGCGCTGTTACAGTACGCTCGCTCTGACGCGTTACGCACCACCGAGAATCGGTTTGTGGTCTGGGATGAAGCAACAAGTGGTGAATGGTGTGCGGCCGTAGCCACAACTAATGGCTGTGACTGTATGACAGAAGATTGCAGCATAAACGGCGTTTTGCGGCAGATTAATAGTGCTGACTATACCAATGTTAGCGTCAATGCAGCTTTCGCTGCTGGTGACTATACTCGGTTTGATGGTATGCGTGGTCTCGCTGAAGGTCATGCGGGTTCAGCACAATACCAGTTAATGGATGGTACAACTGTTGAAGCAGAGGTGCGCGTCGTGGTCAGTCTGTTGGGGCGTATTCGTTACTGTACGCAGTCGGGTGATATCGGAGATTATCCAGCATGTTAAAACGGCAACAACGTGGGCTCTCTATTGTCGAGCTGATGATAACTATCTCGCTGGGTTTGTTGTTAATGGCAGCATTAACTGCGGTGTTTGCGAATACCCTTGGAGTTAACTCCAGAAGTTTGAAATTGAGTCAGTTACAAGAAGAGTCAACCACTGTAATGGGGCTGATTGTCGGTGATTTGCGGCGAGCGGGTTACCGGGGCGATGCGGCGGAGTTGGTGTTTGACCCGGCGAACGCCAGTATCGCATTTAACAATACGATTATTATCTCCAATTACGGTGGCGAAGCGCCCAATAGTTGTATCGTGTTTAGCTATGACGAAGATGGTGACGGGGTACATGATGGTGGAGCTGAAAATTTTGGCTACCGCTTGGCGGGTGGCCGCATACAGCGCCGCCAGAGCTCGTCAAATTGTAACAGTACGGGGTGGCAGAACTTAACCACCAACGAGATGATTAACGTCACTCGTCTCGAGTTCGCATTAACCGAGCAGATGTTTAATTTGGTCAATGAACAGCGGGTGACGGTGACACTTGAAGTTGCCATGCCAGAAGATAGTGAAATCAACCGGACCTTAGCAACAGAAGTGGTTATTCGAAATGCGTTTTAATCAATTACGGCGGAACAATTCGGGCTTTGCTACGGTAACACTAACAGTGTTGCTGCTGGCTATTATTATTCTGGTGACGCTGTATACCGCGAAGTTTAAAGCGCAAGAGCAGCGCATAATGCGTAACCATATGGCCATGATGGAGGCGCAAACTGTTGCCGATGCTGCACTTGAGCAAACTATCATGGAAATTGATAAAGACCGTAACAATCTGAACCGTACCATTACAGGTAGCATTGGCGGCGCAAATTACACGGCAACACTAACCAATGTCACTTATGCCAATACCCCGCGCGGTAACGTCGATGTGGTTGAGGTTGACGTGGTTGCTAATTCAGTTGATGGCTCAGCAACACAGCGTTCGGCACTGGAATTGATCGTGATGGGGTTGGTGCGCAGTGGGCCAAATGTACCTTTAGCTATTCGTGGCAGCATTAACGTTTCCGGTAGTTTTCAAATTGCTGCTAACCCTAACGGCGGCGGCGATGGTGTACCCTTATCGATCTGGAGTCGAGACGACGTTGATATCAATGGTAACGGCACGACATGCGGTCAGTGGGAGTTTGCAAACGGCGTTTGTGCATCGCAAACATTGAGTGAACGCGGTGACCATGGGATCGACATCCTCGATTCTGACCCTGCGTTCCCCGATGATTTATTGGATTATTTGTTCGGTATACCAGAAGAAAACTGGGAAGATCTGCGCGCCATGGCCAATGAAGAGTTGAATGGCTGTGGTTCGTTGGGACCGAATTCGACCGGACTTATTTGGATTAACGGCAATTGTGACATGCCTAGCAATAATGTCGGTTCACCAAGCGCACCTGCCATCATTATTGTTCATGACGGTGATTTTAAAATGAATGGTAACGTAACCTTGTACGGTATGGTTTTTCAGTTTGTCACACCAGGCCAGGCATCACCGCCGCAATATGAGATCACCCTGAACGGTGGTGCATTTGTCGAAGGCTCGATAATGGCAAGCCAAGATCCCAAGTTATCGAACGGTAACTTGACGGTGCGTTATAGTTCTGAGGTGTTGCAAAATATAGTCACCAACGATGAGTTCCGCAGAGTTTACCGAGTAGGAGGAAGCTGGCATGATTTCTAATCGCAAAGCACGAGGCTTCACTTTTGTAGAGGTGCTGGTTGCCCTAGTCATTATTGCCATTGGTGTGGCGGGATTAGTGAGCCTGCAACGGATGTTTATTCAATCGTCGACGCGGGCTACGGAACGCACTGCAGCGATGGAAATGGCTCAGGAAAAAATTGAGGAGCTACGCTTCACTCAGTATTCTTTACTTGCGGCAGGTACCGATACTGAACAACGTGAGGGGAAAACCTTCAGCCTTACGTGGACGAGTACCGATCAGTATCTGGTCGCTGGCACCTGGGTTGCGGAAGGCAGTGCAAGTGTACCGACTCCGCTACCCTCGGAAGCAGATGCAAAAGCCATAATTGTTACCGTAAGCTGGACCGAACGTGCTGGAGGCGCCGAGAGCCTCGCGCTGGAAGCTTGGTTTAATAATGTTGAAGGCAGGGATGGTGGACTTGTGGTGACCCAGCCGAATCCACGTCAGCGTCCAAGTGTGACCTATAATCCTGGTGTCGCGCCGGAAGTTATCGCAGTTCGACTAACCGATGATGACACCGCAACGCAGTATCTGGTTAAAGAAACCACCAAACCGACGCCACAAGTGGAACGTCGCGGTGATCGGCTGCAAGTTACCTTTGATACTGTGACCTACGATGAAGCAACGGAAACTCAGCGTATCGAAGATTTTGTCACGGTAAGTTGTGGTTGCAGCTTCGTGGGTGTTGGCGATACGGGTAAAACCCCTGCCAGATTAGTGTTAGAGGGCGGTTATTTAGTACTTGACCCTAATGGCTCGCAACCCACTACGAAAATGGTGGGGCAACCTGCGGATAGTAATCAACCGGAGTTGTGCTCGCTATGCTGCCGTGATCACCATGACAGTAATGAAATGCATCAAACGGGTAATGTGTATCGTGAAGAGAATACCTTAGCTCGTCTAGCGAGTGGTAATCATCGTCACTTTACCAATATTAACGGGAACTTAGTGCAAGCATCGCTCGGCGATGTTTATGAAGAATCATGCCGCATGCGCCGTGTGGATGGTTACTATGTGGTCTATCCAGACTGGGATATTAAATCCGTTAGCGTGATGAGCTCGCAATACTTGGTGAACTCAGTAACTAACTCGAATTATACCGATTATGTTCGTAGTGTCATTCGCGCTTTAGTACTTGGGCAAAGCTTGCCAGCCGAGCCTACGGATCGGGATATTGAGGTGGAGCCAGGAGCTTACCAGCTGATTGGTCGCGCCATTTACCTTGATAAAATGACATCTTCGCACCTTGATGCGGTTAAAACAGCGATTCAGAATGGTGAATCAGATTGGCCTGCCAAGGTTCCTTTTTATGAAGTCAACCTTACCCTGTTGGGTGACTGGGAGTCGTCAAATCCCGGTGTAGCCACGGTTACCAGTGAGCCGATTGAAACCATTGTTGAGCCCGAAAATAACTATTACGGCACTTATAGTCGTGGTCGTTTACAAACGGTCAGTGGTGGCACTACCACGGTCGATATTGATGTGGGCAAAGGTAATGCCAGTATTTTAGGAACTGGAGCCATTCATACCAACGATTCTGGTGTGAGCTATTCCAGCGCGCTAAATGTAACGGTTGTGGCTCAGGACTCTGATAATGTAGATCTGTACTCAATTACTGGTGAAATTAACTGTCTTTACAACAAGACCACTGGTAATACATCGTCGTGGGAAGCATGCAAGTCAAATGACTTCCGCAGCGTTGTGGTGTCTTCGTCTGAGCCCAATGTATCCTGCCAACTTTCGACAATTGGCAATACTAATACTACGGGGTACTCGTGTGATGGCGTTCGTGCCGGCACTAGCTTGACCGTTTCATTTACTAGCAGTGAACCAAACACGACATTTACACCCGCAAGTTTTACCGTGCAGGACATTGCAGCGGATGTGACGCAAAACATAGAAATGCGGATAAACTGATCCCTCAATTATTAAGTTATGCTACTATCGAGGCACTTAAAAAGTTGCCTCGGTAGTCGTGCTTATTCATCATGTCGACTCTTTTAACAGTTAAACAGCTTGTCTCACAGCGTGCCGGGCGGACGCTGTTTGCTGACCTCTCGTTCACCTTGCAACACGGCGACGTGCTGCATGTTGAAGGGGTCAACGGTGCGGGGAAGTCGACGTTGTTGCGTGCCCTGGTGGGTTTGGTTCAGTTGCAAGGCGGAGCGATTCACTACCATGAAGACGACTGGCGCGAGCAGCTGGTATTTATGGGACACAAGGCGGGCGTCAAAGCGGAACTCACCGCTCTTGAGAATGTAAGTTTGCAGGCACGGCTAAGTGGTAACGCCAAGGTAGACCCATGGCAGTTGTTGGCGACGGTCGGCCTTTTAGGTCTCGAAGACTTACCCGCGGGGCAACTATCGGCAGGCCAGCAACGCCGCATTGCTCTGACCCGTTTGTGGTACACCGACGCTTCGCTATGGATTCTCGACGAACCTTTCACCGCGCTTGATAGCGATGGCATCACCCTGTTACAGCAACGCTTTGCGGAACATACAGCAGCTGGCGGCGCGCTCATTATGACCTCACATCAATCCTTAACCTGGCAGCCGCAGCGCTTACAACGCTTGCGGATAACCGGAGGGGAGGAATGACACGAGCCTCTAGCTGGACCGCATTCACTATCACGATGCGGCGTGACTTAATGGTTGTCATGCGGCGGCGCAGCGACGTGTTGAACCCCTTGCTATTTATTCTCATGGTGGTAAGCCTGTTCCCGTTGGCAGTGGGGCCCGGACCTGACATTCTTGGTCGCATTGCAGCGGGTGTGATTTGGGTTGCTGCACTATTGTCAGCTTTGCTCGGTTCAGAGCGCTTATTCCGTGACGACTTTCTCGACGGCTCGCTTGAGCAATTAACCCTGTTGCCTCATCCCTTACCGCTGCTCGCGGCGGCTAAGATCGTTGTGCATTGGTTGCTGAGCGGCTTGCCATTAGTGATCCTGGCACCGTTATGTGCGTTATTACTAAAACTACCAAGCGAGGCTTGGTTGACATTGATGGGGACACTATTGGTAGGAACTCCGATTTTAAGTGCAGTAACAGCTATAGGAGCGGCATTAACCGTTAGCCTTGGACGCGGTGGGGCGCTGTTAAGTTTGTTGCTGCTACCGTTGTTTATTCCTTTATTAATTTTCGCTAGCGGGGCTGTTGAAGCTGCGTTAGTGGGTACAGCTGCGTGGCCGCAGGTGTTACTATTAACGGGTTTAAGTCTATTAACCTTGCTGCTGGCACCCTTTGCGGTAGCCGCGGCGATACGAGTGAGTGTGAATTGACATGTGGCGTTGGTTACATCCTTACGCAAAACCTGAAGTTGTTTATCATTTACTGGGTCGCTGGTTGCCTTGGGTAGCCGGTGCTGCGGCAGTAACTTTAGTGACTGGCTTGGTCTGGGGCTTGGCATTCGCACCTGCTGATTACCAACAAGGTGATAGCTACCGTATTATCTTTGTCCATGTACCTACCGCAATGTTCTCGATGAGTCTCTATGTTGCGCTGGCGATATCGGCGCTAGTGGGCCGTGTTTGGCAATTAAAAATGGCTGATTGGGCGCTGGCAGCGATTGCTCCTGTTGGGGTTACCTTCACCTTTATTTCGCTGGTGACCGGCGCAATATGGGGTAAACCTATGTGGGGGACTTGGTGGGAATGGGATGCGCGGCTCACCTCACAGTTAATTTTATTGTTTCTCTACATTGGCGTACTGGCGCTTTATCACGCCTTCAGCGACAATCGTAACGGCGCCAAAGCGGCTGGAATTTTGGCAATGGTGGGCGTCATTAATATCCCCATCATTCGTTATTCGGTTGAGTGGTGGAATACCTTGCATCAAGGTGCGACGCTGACCGTATTTGAACGGCCGCCAATGGCCAACAGTATGCTGTTCCCGCTGTTAGTGGCCATTTTAGGGTTTGCCCTGCTGGCGGCAGCATTGATCTTTCAGCGTATGCGTAATGAAATATTACGCCAGGAGTTACGCCGGCCATGGGTTAAAAATGAGCTTGGCAAAAAACTCACCAAGGAACTCAGCAAGGCGGAGCAAGCCTAATGGTATTCGATAGTTGGCAAGCATTTATTGCAATGGGCGGCTATGGCTTTTATGTCTGGTTGGCGTTTGCTATCAGTTTTTTTGCTATTGCTGTATTAGTGGTAAGTGGCTTGCGTGCACGCACTAAATTACTGCACGAGTTGGTTAAAGAGCAACGGCGACAACAGCGCCTGACACAACGGAAGAAAGAGGTATCCTAGTGGCGATGAATCCCCGACGAAAAAGACGATTGATGTGGGCGCTTGGCTTAGTTGCAGGAGTTGCTGTGGCCTTTAGTATTATTTTGTATGCGCTATCACAGAATATTGACCTGTTTTACACCCCCAGCGAAATCGTTGAAGGCAAAGGTAACGATGCCGTGAAGCCCACAGTTGGGCAGCGTCTGCGTATTGGTGGCATGGTGGTCGAAGGTTCTGTTAAGCGTGATCCGGAAACCCTGGAGGTCGAGTTTCTTGTCACCGATCTTGGCCCCGCAGTGAAAATCTTATACACCGGCATCTTGCCGGATCTGTTTCGTGAAGGGCAAGGTATCGTCGCGCAAGGCGTAATGGTCGAACCCAGGGTAATGAAAGCCTCTGAAGTGCTGGCAAAGCATGACGAGGAATACATGCCTCCCGAGCTTGCTGAGCAAATGAAGGGCATTAAACACGTCAATCCGAACCAGCCCGATGCGTTCGAAGGGAAACAACAATGATTGCTGAAGTAGGACAGTTTGCGTTAGCACTGGCTTTGGCCTTTTCGATCGTTTTGGCAGTGTATCCGTTGTGGGGCGCATATAAAGGTCATAGTGGCGCGATGCTGCTGGCGCGGCCTTTGGCTTACGGACAGTTTTTATTTACCGCGATTGCCTATGCTGCGCTGACCTGGGCCTTTGTGGTCAATGACTTCAGTGTTGCCTATGTTGCTGCAAACTCGAATACCCAATTACCGCTGGCTTACCGTATTACTGCGGTCTGGGGCTCGCACGAGGGCTCGTTTCTGCTCTGGATGTTAATGCAAGCGGGTTGGATAGCAGCTGTTGCAATGTTCTCGCGGCGTATGCCGGTGACGATGATGGCGCGGGTATTGGCGATACTGGGTCTGATTAGTGTTGGTTTCTACTTGTTCATGCTGAGCGTGTCGAATCCATTCGATCGCACGTTGCCGTGGATCCCCGTTGATGGACGTGACTTAAATCCGTTGCTGCAAGACCCCGGCATGATTATTCATCCGCCGATGCTTTATATGGGCTATGTTGGCTTCTCGGTGGCTTTTGCATTCGCGATTGCGGCCCTGTTAACCGGTAAATTGGATGCCGCGTGGGCACGTTGGTCACGGCCTTGGGCTACGGCTGCCTGGGCGTTTTTGACGCTAGGCATTGCTCTTGGTAGCTGGTGGGCATACTACGAACTCGGTTGGGGCGGCTGGTGGTTCTGGGACCCGGTAGAAAATGCTAGCTTCATGCCCTGGTTGGTGGGTACCGCATTAATCCACTCGTTGGCGGTGACCGAAAAACGTGGTGCATTCAAGTCCTGGACCGTTTTGCTGGCCATTTCAACTTTCAGCTTAAGTCTATTGGGAACTTTTTTGGTGCGTTCCGGGGTCATTGTATCGGTGCATGCCTTTGCCACAGATCCCGCGCGAGGGTTATTTATTCTCGGTCTGCTAGGCGTGGTTATTGGTGGTTCGCTGTTGTTATTTGCGCTGCGCGGCGGCGTGGTCAACAGTCATACCAAATACGAGGGCGTATCGCGCGAGGTTATGTTGCTGGGTAACAATATTCTGCTGATGGCGGCGACCCTGGTGGTGCTGTTGGGAACTTTGTTGCCGCTGGTGCATAAAGAAATGGGGCTGGGGTCGATTTCCATCGGCGTGCCGTTTTTCAATCAAATGTTCACCTGGTTGGTTGTGCCATTTGTTGCGTTGATGGGCTTAGGTCCGCTGTTTCGTTGGCGTCGACAAGCTTTACGGCCGCTGCGCAACAGCTTGGCACTTGCACTGGTGTTGGCGATTGCGTTGGGTTACCTGCTGCCCGTAATCGTTGCTGAACAACTTCATGCCATGGCGGTATTGGGCTTGATCATGGCGTTTTGGATTACTTTAACCTTAGTGACTGAGTTACGCCTACGAGTGCAGCAGCGTAAACAAGGTTTAGCTGGATTAACCAAACTTGGCCGCAGTCATTGGGGCATGGTGTTAGGGCATATGGGTTTTGCCATCACCTTGATTGGCATCGGTGCGGTATCGCAGTACGAAGTTGAGCGCGACATACGACTGGCGCCGGGTGAGAGTGTTGTGGTGCAGGGCTACCGTTTTCAGTTTGATGAGTTAAGCCAGCAGCGAGGACCCAACTACATCACTGACCATGCCGAGTTTTCGGTATATTCAGGTAACCAGAAAATTAGTGACTTGGTAAGTGAAAAGCGTTTCTATACGGTACAACGCATGAGTATGACCGAGGTTGGGCTGGACGCTGGTTTTACTCGCGATTTGTATGTTGCATTGGGTGAACCATTGGATAACAGCGATGCCTGGGCGATTCGCATTTACATTAAACCCTTTATTCGCTGGATCTGGTTGGGTGCTTTACTGATGGCACTCGGTGGCTTGTTGGCGATGACGGATAAGCGCTACCGAGCCTTTAAAAAGGCTGGGGGTGAGCGATGAGTAAGCATTGGCGTTGGGCAGTCCTATTACTACCTTTACTCGCGTTCATACTGCTGGTGGGCTTTTTGTTACGCGGACTTTTTTCCGATCCGACAGAACTAAGCTCAGCATTGGTGGGCAAGCCGGTACCGCAATTTACCGTGCCCGACTTGTATGATCCGAGTCAAACCTATAACCAAGATGTGCTGCGTGGTGAGCCAATGTTGCTTAACGTTTGGGCCACTTGGTGTCCGACCTGCCGTGCCGAGCATGAGTATTTGAACCAGCTGGCAGCGCAGGGCGTGCCAATTATTGGCTTAAATTATAAAGACGACTCGCGCGATAAAGCGGTGAGCTGGTTGAATACCTTAGGTGATCCTTATCGCTTAAATTTATTTGATGCCGATGGGGCGGTTGCCCTGGAACTAGGTGTCTATGGGGCGCCAGAGACCTTTTTAATCGACCCTGAGGGGCGTATTCGCTATCGCCATGTCGGTGATGTTAATGAACGTGTTTGGCAAGGCGAATTAGGCCAACGTTATCGTGCTTTGCTGACACCGGGAGAAGGCTGATGCCAGGACTTCGTACGACAATTTATGTCGCGCTAACCTTAATGATCGGGCTAACCCTGATTGGAAAACCTGCCTACGCGCAGGATCTTGAGGTTTACACTTTTGCGGAACCGGCGAAAGAAGCGGTTTTTCAAGAGCTGATCGATGAGTTGCGCTGTCCGAAATGTCAAAATCAGAGTATTGCGGATTCCGACGCAGATCTGGCGCGAGATCTGCGTGATCGTACCTACCTGATGATTAAGAGTGGCGCGACCAAGCAAGAGGTTATCGATTTTATGGTCGCTCGGTACGGTGATTTTGTGCACTATCAACCGCCAATGACTATAGCGACCAGTATTTTGTGGTGGGGCCCGTTTGCGGTATTGATGATTGGTGGCATCGTGGTATTGGTGCGGGTCAGAACGCAACGCAGTTCAGAAGTTGAACTTAGTCCGGAAGATCGTACGCGATTAGCAGAGCTGCGCAAAGCCCAACAAAAGGATGACGAGGTATGAGCTGGATGTTAGTGACCAGCATGGTGGTACTAGCGCTGCTGGCGCTGGTATTAGTTGTGGTGTTTGGCGTGCGCCAGCAGGCGCAGCGTCACACTCGATTAGACGTTAATCGTGAGCTTTATGAGCAACGCCGGCAAGAGCTGGTGCAAGAGCATGCCGAGGGCTTACTAACCGATAAAGCGTTAACCGCCGCCGAGCAGGAACTAGACAAACGGTTTATCAGTGAAAACACCGAGCTTGAGCAGTTACAGGAACAAGCGATTGGTCGTGGCATTTGGTTACCCGCACTTATCATCGTGGTGCTCGCGGTTATAGGTTATGTGCTGTTCGGCAGCTGGCAACAACAACAGTTTGCGGAGCGGGCACGGCAAGCACTGCCATCGCTGGCAGAGAAAGTGATTACTAACCAACAGGCTACGCCAAGCGAAGAAGAGTTGCAGTTATTTGCGCTCGGTTTACGTCAACGCTTGCATGAAGATGGTGGTGATGCCCTGGCGTGGATGCTCTATGCCCGCGCTGCCGCGGCATTGCAGCAGTATGAACAGGCGCTTGCGGCTTATGAACGAGCTTACCAAATGGACAGTGAGCGCGCGGGCGTACTGCTCGGTTATGCGCAGCTGCTGATCAATATTGGCGGTGCCGAACGGTTGCAACGGGCGGCACAGTTATTGTCGAAACTGTTGCAATTGCAGCCGCAGAATAGTGATGCGTTATCGTTAACTGGCGCAGTCGCTTATCAACGTGGTGATTGGGCGCAAGCAGCGCAGGCCTGGAAGTTATTATTACAAATTATGCCGAAGGATGATCCACGGTATACGGCGGTACAAAACGCCCTGGCCGATGCTGAACAGCGCCAGGCAGGCACGCAGCGTGAACTCAGGGTCACCGTTGAACTTGCTCCTGAGTTGCGCGCCCGATTGCCTGAGCAAGCAACGCTATTTGTGTTTGTGAAAGCTCCTGATGGTGCGCCTATGCCAGCAGCAGTTGTGCGCCAACCGGTAACTGAGTTTCCGGTGGAAGTGACGTTGTCAGATGCCAATGCCATGCTAGCAGATTACCAAATGAGTCAATTAAACCAGTGGCTGGTGGAAGCACGGATATCCACCGATGATCGCATTGAAATCAGCAGTGGTGATTTGGGGGCTACCCCGCAAACAGTGACTGCGGATGCGCAGGTTAATCTGACTCTTACGATCAATAAAATTCTTGAACCGGCCTCTCGCGAGGATTAAAAGGAGCGACTTTTGAAAGCCTATTTGCTACCTGTAGTTGTACTTGTGTTGGGTTTGGGAGGCTGTGCCACCGCTCCCGACGATCCCTATGCCGAACCACGAGATCCGTATGAAGAAGTAAACCGTGATATCTGGGATTTCAACGAAAGTCTTGATGATTATGTGCTTTGGCCTGTGGCGCGAACCTACGGCAAGGTTCCGCAGCCGGTGCGTTCCGGTTTATTAAATGCTGCGGAAAACCTCAGCGAGCCGTCTTACCTGGTGAACAACACCTTGCAGGGCAAATTTAAAGATGCCGGGGTGTCGTTCTGGCGCTTCTTGATAAATAGTACCGTGGGTGTGCTTGGTGTATTTGATGTAGCGACCCCGATGGGCCTGACAGTGCGTGAAGAAGGTTTTGGTGAAACCTTAGCAACCTGGGGAGTGGGTAATGGTCCGTACTTAATGTTGCCGGCTATGGGGCCTACGGTACCAGTAGATCGCGGGGGAGACGTTGTTGATGGTCTATACTTTCCGCTGGATGATTTGAATACACCAGTGAGTATTGCCCGTTTCACGATAAAGGTGTTAGAAATGCGCTTGCGTCTGCAGGAGCAACAAGCATTGATGGAAAACTCACTTGATTCCTATAGTTTTGTTCGAGAAGCCTATTTTCAAAACTGGCGTGACAAAGTTTATGACGGTAATCCCCCCGCGGAACTGAATGAGAATGATGGCACGGAAGATCTTGGTGATGATTTTTATGACCAATTCGACAAATAGTCAAATTTATTGATAAACAACAAGGACCCGATGACATGGTAAAAAAAGTAGTCATCCCCGTTGCCGGTCTCGGTACACGGATGTTGCCCGCCACTAAGGCGATCCCAAAAGAGATGTTGCCGTTGGTGGATCGCCCTCTTATCCAGTTTATCGTGGAGGAGTGCGCTGCGGCAGGCTTGACCGAGATTATTTTGGTTACCCACTCGAGTAAGAACTCGATCGAGAACCATTTCGATACCAGTTTCGAACTTGAAACAACTCTGGAAACGCGGGTGAAGCGACAATTACTCGCAGAAGTACAAGCGATTACCCCACCAGGCGTGACTATCATGCATGTACGTCAGGGCGTTGCTAAGGGCCTCGGGCATGCTGTATTGTGCGCGCGACCGTTGATTGGTAACCAGCCGTTTGCTGTGGTGCTGCCCGATGTGCTGGTTGACGCCTCAACCTGTGATCTGAAAAAAGATAATTTGACCGAAATGATCCGTAATTTTAACGCTAACGGAGCAGCACAGGTCATGGTGGAAAAGGTTCCGCGCGATAAGGTGAATCAGTATGGTATTGCCGATATCGACGGCGCGGAGCTTGAGCCTGGTGAGCAGGCGGCAATTAAACAATTGGTGGAAAAGCCTACAATAGATAAAGCACCGTCGGATCTTGCTGTGGTGGGCCGCTACGTCTTTCCATCGGCATTATGGGGTCTGCTCGAACGCACCCCGGTAGGTGCTGGCAACGAAATCCAGCTTACTGACGCCATGGATATGCTGCTTGCACAACAACCTGTTCATGCTTACTACATGAAAGGCGGCAGCAACGACTGCGGCAATAAATTTGGCTACGCCCAAGCTTTCGTCGAACATGCACTGCGCCACCCAGAGCTCGGCGACGCAATGCGAACCTGGCTAAAATCCCAACTCTAACTAAAAAAACTCCAGCAGGGGCAGCCCCCTCTATTTCTTTACAATGTAAGGGCTGCCCCTGCTGTTAATTCTGCAATTGAGCTTTTTCTATTTCTTTTTGTGCGCGAAATCGGTAGGGTATTACGGTTTTGATACGCTAATAACAACAACAACAGTGAAGGCATAGGTATGGAACCTAAAAATACGCAACAACAGGACAATGGTTTTTTCGGTCAACCGGCCGGTTTGCAAACCTTGTTCTTTACCGAAATGTGGGAACGCATGAGTTATTACGGCATGCGTGCGCTACTCGTACTTTTCATGACCGCAGCAATTCAAGAAGGCGGTCTGGGTATGACAGTAGCAGTGGCTACCGCCATTTATGGCTTATACACTGGTGCGGTTTACTTCATGGGGCTACCAGGCGGTTGGATTGCTGACCGTTTGATTGGTGGCCAACGCGCAACCTGGTATGGCGGTATTGTGATCATGTGTGGTCACATCGTGCTGGCTATTCCTACCGACACATCATTTTTCCTCGGTCTAATTTTAGTTGTGCTCGGTACTGGTATGTTGAAACCCAACATCAGTGCCTTAGTTGGACAGCTTTATGACGATGGCGATGACCGCCGCGATGCGGGTTATACCTTGTACTACATGGGTATCAACATTGGTTCATTGATTGGTTACCTGGTAACCGGTTATCTGATGGAAAATGTCGGCTGGCATTGGGCCTTTGGCGCCGCGGCAGTGGGTATGTTCTTTGGTCTGCTGCAATACCGCGCAACCTTGCCTAAATTGGGTAGTATTGGGGTCGATGCTCCGAAGCCTCTGTCCCCGCAAGGTCGCCGTATAAGCTGGTCGATTATCGGTTTATTCCTGGTTGGTCTGGGCGTGGTCTTTGTCGCGACAATTAGCGGTGCGATGACGATTGATCCAGTTGCTATTGCACAATACGTAGCGCTTGCTGCGACCATTGTGTTCTTCGTTTATTACCTGAGTATCTTCATCTTCGGTAAACTTACGAAAAATGAAGCTAAACGATTAGGCGCGCTGTTTCTGGTGTGTATTGCGTCAATCTGCTTCTGGGCAGGCTTTGAGCAAGCCGGTTCATCGCTGAACTTGTTTGCGCGTGACCTGACCGACCGCATGATTGGCACGTTTGAAGTGCCTACCGCTTGGTTCCAGATGCTTAACTCTGGTTTCTTGATTGCGTTGTCACCATTTTTTGCCGCACTTTGGGTGAATTTAACCAAGCGAATGATAAATCCATCGTATGGTTTCAAGAGTGCGCTTGGCTTAACTATCATGGCCAGTGGCTTTATTGTGATGTTCTTTGCCTCACAAGCCGCCGCATCGGGTATGAAAGTATCACCTAACTGGTTGGTTGCGGTTTACTTCCTGCACACGGTCGGTGAGCTCTGCTTGAGCCCGGTAGCCTTGAGTGCCGTAAGTAAATTGGCGCCGCGTCGTATGGCTGGACAAATGATGGGTATTTTCGTACTGACGTACTCAATCGGTAGCCTATTAGCAGGTTTGATAGCGGGTAACCTCGATCCAGAAAATACCTCGACCATGCCTGACATGTACATGCAAATCACGCTGTTCGGTATTGGGGTGGGTGTTGTGGTGTTCTTTGTCTCGCTGAAAACGCGTAAATGGGAAGAGCTTGCGGGTCAACCGGATCCTGAGCACGTGGCGATCAACGCTAACGAGCCAATCGATAAAGCTAAGTTTTAAACTAAGCTGAGGTGTTGGTGAGTTCGCTCACCAACATATCGTACAGTAACCGGGCGCAAGGCCCGGTTTTCTCGTCTTTGGGTAACACTAAATACATCCCACCTTCGCGCCGCGAACTGCCCGCTAAGGTCAATTCAGCCAGGTTATTAGTTGCACCCGTGACGAAAGGCGGCAACCAGCAAAAACCAATGCCTGCTTCCACAAGATGTAACGCCTCGGTGAAATTATTGACCGTCCAGCGTTGTTCCGCTTTTAGCCAACCCTCAGCTTCAACGGGTTTACGGGCGGTATCGCGAATGACGATCTGTAAGTATTGACTGAGTTGATCAGGGCTAACCGGCTGTGGCAGTTGTGCCAGGGGATGACTGGCGGCCACCACCAGCTGCATTTGGTAATTGGTTAAGGGTTCACCGACAACACCACGCGGCAATTGATGGGTAATGACGATATCTGCGGTTTGTTCAACGATGGCTTCAACTGAACCGGTTAATACCGCATCCTCAATAATTAATCGGCTGCCACGACTATGTAACTGAAATTCGCGCAAAACTGGCAGTAATTGCTTACGGTCGAATACCATTTCGATAGCCAATTTTATTTCCGGCTCCCAACCTTGTTTCAAATTTAAGGCCAACTGTTCGAGTTCGGTTACTAAAACGGTCAGTTGTCGCGAACGCCGCAGCATCACTTCACCCGTGGTCGTTAGTTCAGCTTTGCGACCCACCACCTTAAGTAACTTGACGCCAAGACTTTGCTGTAGCTTGGCGACCGCATGATTCATCGAACTCTGGCTCTTGTTAAGAGCTTCTGCGGCGCGCGCATAGCCACCGTAATCAACAACTGCTTGCAGAATACGCCATTGCTCAAGCGTGGTCTTTGGGCGGAAGTTTAGTGTAGCCATGGACGCGTTCCTTAAGCTTTGGCGATGATGACCGCACGACGCGGTGCCGGGTAGCCTTCAATGGTTTTACTGGGATCATGTGGGTCAAGAAAATCAGCCAACGATTGTCCGGTCATCCATGCGGTTGCGCGTTGCTCACTAATGTCGGTGACCGACTCGTCAACCACTCGAGCATCACGAAAGCCGCAGCGTTCCAGCCAGTGCAGCAAAGCCAGAGAGCTTGGAATAAACCAGACATTGCGCATCTTGGCATAGGTTTGTCCGGGTACTAGAACAGTCGTGGCGTCGCCTTCTACCACCAGGGTTTCTAGTACCAACTGGCCGTGGGAACGGAGCTGCGCTTTTAATTGAGCCAGAAAGTCGATGGGTGACCGGCGGTGGTACAGCACGCCCATACTGAACACGGTGTCAAAAGCACGCAGTTCGGGCAAATCTTCGACACCCAGTGGGAACCAGTGAGCTCGAGCTTGCAACTTTGCCGGCATAAAGTGACGGATGGCGAGAAATTGTGCTAAGAAAAGCTGGCCAGGGTCAACGCCCCAAACCTGTTCGGCACCACTTTCAAGCATGCGCCAGAGGTGGTAGCCACTGCCGCAACCGACATCCAATACCTGATGACCGCTGAGGTCGCCAATGTGCGGTGCGACCCGCTGCCATTTATAATCTGAACGCCACTCGGTGTCGATATGCACACCGTGTAGGTTGAACGGGCCCTTGCGCCACGGCGTCAGCTGTTGTAATAAACCACGAATACGACTTTGCTCGCCGTCAGTAACGTCGGCGCCTTGCACGGTAACAGTGTCAGCGAGGCTGACCTGTTCAGCGGCGAGGTTTGGCAGCTGTGCCACGCATTTCAGCCACTTGCGTAGTTCACCGTGTTGCTGTGCCTGTTGCCAATGTTCAAGCTGCGCTGGCAAGTGGGTAAGCCAGTGACTGAGCGGCGATTGCGCCAGCGCAATCAAATCATTTTTGAATAAAGTCATAAAATACCGTTGGTTTGAACAAACAGCGAACAGCAAATAACAAACGACGTCTTAGTTTTTTACGGCAATTAAGGCGGTGAAGTTGTAGCATTGAAACCACACCTGCACTGCGGTGAACCCGACATCATGCAAACGTTGCTGATGCGTCGCCAATGAATCAACGCGCATCACGTTTTCAATCGCGGCGCGCTTTTGACTGATTTCTAATTCACTGTAACCGTTCGCGCGTTTAAATTCATGGTGCAAGTCAACCAGCACCTCATTCAGGTCAGCGTTCTCGCTTTTAAATTTTTCCGAGAGCAACAGTACGCCGCCCGGTTTGAGCCCGTCATAAATACGTTGCAATACGCTCTGGCGCTGGTCCTGAGGAATAAACTGCAGGGTGAAGTTCATGGTCACCACTGAGGCATTGTCAATATCGAGTTCGCGAACATCCGCACACACCACCTCGGCAGGGATATCACTGCGAAAGCCTTCAAGGTGCAAGCGGCAGCGCTCCACCATGGCGACGGAGTTATCTGCGGCGACGATCTGCAGGTCAGCAATCCCCGCAAGATTTTGTCGCATAACCAAAGTTGCCGCGCCGAGTGAACAGCCGAGGTCATATACCTTGCTATGAGGCTGGGCAAAGCGCTGAGTGAGCTGGCCAATGCCATGTAAAATGCTTTGATAACCGGGCACCGAACGGTTGATCATGTCTGGGAATACTTCGACCACCTTCTGGTCAAAAACAAAATCACTCACCTGAGTGAGTGGTTCGGCAAAAATGGCATCTTTTTTGCTGTCGTGCACGGCCAGTCCTTTCGTTGAACGGTAATTCAATCTTGTGTGCACAGTTTAGCGCAAGGCGCGCCTAAACTTCATTTTTTTCTTTGCCCGATTTTCCGTCTGCGCTACTGACAATCGCTGCCAGTCCGTTATAATGTGGCGCTCGGTAATTTTTAATTTGTGGTAGGGACAAACCCATGCGTAGCCATTATTGTGGACAGCTTGAAAAAAGTTTGGTCGATCAACAGGTAACTCTGTGTGGTTGGGTCAACAAACGTCGCGACCTCGGTGGTCTGATTTTTATCGATATGCGTGACCGCAGCGGTTTGGTGCAAGTCGTTTTTGATCCCGATCAAGCTGCATTGTTTGACACTGCGAACAAACTGCGGCAGGAGTTTTGTATCCGCCTGAAAGGTAGTGTGCGGGCTCGTCCAGACAGTCAGGTGAATGCCAACATGGCCACCGGTGCGGTGGAAGTCATGGCCGCCGAACTGGAGATTTTAAGTCGCTCTGAGCCTTTGCCGATCGACTTTAACCAGCACGTTAGTGAAGAAGCGCGCTTGCGGTTTCGCTACCTCGATTTACGCCGTCCCAATATGAATCACAACTTGCAGTTTCGCGCGCGGGTGACCAGCGCTGTGCGACGCTTCATGGACGATGCCGGCTTCCTCGATATTGAAACGCCAATGTTGACGCGTGCCACACCAGAGGGCGCACGCGACTATCTGGTGCCAAGTCGTACGCACAAAGGGAAATTCTTTGCCTTGCCGCAGTCACCACAGTTATTCAAACAGTTGCTGATGATGTCGGGCTTTGATCGCTATTACCAAATTGTAAAGTGCTTCCGTGATGAAGACTTACGTGCCGATCGCCAACCGGAATTTACCCAAATCGATATCGAAACTTCGTTTATGAGCGCTGAGCAAGTGATGGACGTCACTGAGCAGATGGTATGTAAGTTGTTCAGCGACTTACTCCAAATCGATCTTGGTAAGTTTCCGCAAATGAGCTGGCACGAGGCGATGCAACGCTTCGGTAGTGACAAACCTGATTTGCGTAACCCGCTGGAACTGGTTGATGTCGCCGACTTACTTAAAGACGTTGAGTTTAAAGTTTTCTCTGGTCCGGCAAATGACCCTAAAGGTCGTGTCGCGGCGCTAAAAGTTCCAGGTAAAGCTGCTGATATTTCGCGCAAAAATATTGATGAATACACCAATTTTGTCGGTATTTATGGCGCCAAGGGCTTGGCCTGGATGAAGGTCAATGACCTGAGTGCGGGGCGTGAAGGGGTGCAGTCACCGGTATTGAAATTTATTCCTGATGACGCCTTGCAAGGTATTCTCGAGCGCACCGCAGCTGCCGACGGCGATATCATTTTCTTCGGTGCTGATAACGCCACTGTGGTGGCCGAAGCCATTGGTGCGTTGCGGTTGAAAGTGGGTGAAGACCACGGCTTTGTTAGTAACGAGTGGCGGCCATTGTGGGTCGTCGACTTCCCTATGTTCGAAGAGCATAATGGTGAATTGCATGCGATTCACCATCCGTTTACCGCGCCGGTCGGCGTTACGCCTGAAGAATTAAAAGCGGATCCAGCCAACACTTTGTCGAATGCTTACGATATGGTGTTAAACGGTGTTGAAGTGGGTGGTGGCTCAGTGCGTATCCATGATAATGCGATGCAACAAACGGTGTTCGAAATTCTTGGTATCGAAAAAGACGAGGCACAAGAGAAATTTGGCTTCTTGCTCGAAGCCTTAAAGTACGGCACACCGCCTCATGCTGGGTTGGCGTTTGGGCTGGATCGTCTGGTGATGCTAATGGTGGGCGCAAGTTCAATTCGTGAGGTCATTGCCTTCCCGAAAACCACAACAGCAGCGTGTGTACTGACCGACGCACCAGGGTTAGCAAACCCGGATGCCTTGCAGGAACTTGGCGTAGCCGTTAGGGTAGCAGAGGAAACTAACGACTAGAGGGGGCACGATGGCAGGTCATTCGAAATGGGCCAACATTAAACATCGCAAAGCCGCGCAAGATGCCAAGCGCGGCAAGATTTTTACCCGTCTTATTCGTGAAATTGTGGTTGCCGCCCGTGAAGGCGGTGGCGACCCAGATACCAACCCGCGGTTACGTGCGGCAATCGATAAAGCGCTCGCCAATAATATGAAAAAAGACACTGTCGATACTGCGGTCAAACGCGGTAGTGGTGATCTTGATGGCGACAATCTCGATGAACTTACCTACGAAGGTTATGGTCCTGGCGGCGTCGCTATTTTACTCGAAACCATGACCGATAATCGTAATCGTACGGTTTCAGAAGTACGCTATGCTTTCAGTAAACACGGTGGCAACTTAGGTACCGATGGTTCGGTGGCGTATTTGTTTAATAAGCGTGGGCTACTAAGTTTTACTGCGGAAACCGACGAAGAAGAGTTAATGGCAGCGGCGCTTGAAGCTGGAGCAGAAGACTTTATTACTAACGATGACGGCAGTTTCGATGTATTCGCCACACCAGAAACCTTTAGTGCAGTAAAAGATGGTTTAAAAACTGATGGTTTTGTACCGGCGCATGCCGAGGTCGGCTTGTTACCAGAAACTCGTTCACCGCTTGAAGAAGCCGACGCCGAGAAGTTCCTAAAACTGATTGACGCGCTTGAAGAGCTGGACGACGTGCAAGAGGTGTATCATAACGCCGATATCGCCGATGACATTTTGGAGCGCATGAGTTAATGGCCATTATTCTGGGTATTGACCCAGGTTCACGGTTAACCGGCTATGGCATTATTCGCCAGCAAGGCAACCAATTAACTTATGTGGCCAGTGGTTGTATCAACGCTACAGGAACGGCCCGTAATCCCTATACACTTGCCGAGAAGCTGAAGGTCATTCATGATGGTGTGAGTGAGCTGATTGCGCAGTTCCAGCCTGATGAGTTTGCCATTGAACAAGTTTTTATGGCGCGTAATCCTGATTCTGCATTGAAGTTAGGCCAGGCACGGGGCGCCGCCATTGTCGCCGCGGCGCAGGCGCAACTACCTGTGGCTGAGTATGCTGCGCGATTAATAAAACAAGCGGTGGTCGGCACTGGTGCTGCCGATAAAACCCAAGTTCAACATATGGTGGTGGCGATGCTAAAACTGAGTCATCGCCCGCAAGCGGATGCTGCCGACGCATTAGCGGTGGCGTTGTGTCATGCCCATAGCCGTAAGTATGCGGCAACAATGGCAGGCAGTGTGAGCACCAATAAAACAACAAGGAGAGGGCGTTGATCGGACGACTCACAGGCTTGCTGATAAGCAAACAGCCGCCAGAAATTATGATTGATGTGCAAGGCGTTGGCTATGAAGTTCAGATGCCAATGACCTGCTTGTACGAGTTACCAGATATCGGCGAGCCGGTCACTGTGATAACGCATTTTGTGGTACGCGAAGACGCGCAATTGCTGTATGGTTTTAATACCTTTGCGGAACGCGGATTGTTTCGTCAGCTGATTAAAGCGCAAGGGGTCGGACCGAAACTGGCACTGACCATTATGTCGGGTATGACCGCGCAACAGTTTGTCAATGCGGTAAGTCACGATGATGTCTCGAGCTTGATCAAGTTACCAGGCGTGGGGCGAAAAACTGCAGAGCGTTTGGTGGTAGAAATGCGTGATCGATTGCAGAATTGGGCCAGCGCGACGCCGGCAACGGATGCTGCACCCGTCGATTACGGCGATTTGCAGCCGACGATGGCGGCCAGTTCGCCTCGTGACGATGCCACTGGTGCGTTAATGGCCTTAGGCTATAAGCCCGCGCAAGCAGATAAAGCGATTGCGGCAGCAATGAAAACCAACAGCGAGGCTTCGAGCGAAGAACTCATCCGCGCAGCGTTGAAAAATATGTAAACCCAAGAACGTTATTGGTTATTAGATAGTAGTTAGTGGTGTACAGACTAACAATGAATAGCCAATACCAATAACCAATAGCTGATAGCTAATAGCGAAGTTGCTCTTAAAAATGATTGAACCGGATCGTATTAACCAGCCGCAGCAACAAACCGATGACGAGGTCATCGACCGTGCAATACGGCCAAAGACGCTTGTCGATTACACTGGGCAAAAACACGTTGTCGAGCAAATGGAGATCTTTATCCAGGCGGCGCGGCAGCGCGAAGAAGCTCTCGATCATTTATTAATTTTCGGTCCGCCGGGACTTGGTAAAACTACTTTGGCTAACATTGTGGCCAACGAACTCAAGGTAAACATACGGCAGACATCAGGCCCGGTGCTGGAAAAAGCCGGCGACTTGGCGGCCTTGCTGACCAACCTCGAGGCCCACGACGTACTCTTTATTGATGAGATTCACCGTTTAAGCCCGGTGGTTGAAGAGATCCTTTACCCGGCGATGGAAGACTATCAGCTCGATATTATGATCGGCGAGGGGCCAGCGGCACGCTCAATAAAATTGGATTTACCGCCATTTACGTTGATTGGTGCTACTACGCGAGCGGGGGCACTCACCTCACCTTTGCGTGATCGTTTTGGTATTGTGCAACGCCTTGAATTTTACGATGTTAACGAACTCACGACCATTATTCGTCGCTCAGCGAATTACTTAAACCTTGACTTAGATGATGCTGGCGCGCGTGAGATTGCGCGGCGTTCGCGCGGTACCCCGCGGATTGCCAATCGATTATTGCGCCGCGTGCGTGATTTTGCGGAAGTTCGTAACGATGGCAAGATTGATCTGCCTATCGCCTCTGCAGCGTTAAAAATGGTCGATGTTGATGAGGCGGGGTTTGATTACATGGATCGTAAATTACTCTTGGCGATAATTGAGAAATTTCTTGGCGGCCCGGTTGGCTTAGATAATATTGCCGCGGCTATTGGTGAAGAAAAAGATACTATTGAGGATGTGCTGGAACCTTATTTGATTCAACAAGGCTTTTTGCAGCGCACGCCACGCGGCCGTATTGCAACGCCACATGCCTACGCCCACTTCGGCTTAGCAAAAGACAGTAGCCCGTAGTTTTACTACGGGTTAAGCGCGACGCATGGGGCAATGGTGAGGGCTTCCCCGTAGGAGAACTACGGGCTACAAAATTCAGGCAAAAAAAAGGCCCGCGGGGAAGCGGGCCAAAACTACAGAACAACAAGGAAGTTAAATCCAGGGGATACTAACAGGAACAAGTGACAACCGGTCTCTTGGTAACTGATATGCTGCGTATTATACGGAGGCCCGACCTCTGTTCAACCGAGAAAAATTGTATTCTCGCATTAGTAAAACTAATATCGCGATGTAACGAGTGAATAAAAAACAATCAGATTGAAATTGGTAAGACCAAAAATAACCAAATAAAACAGTTATATTTTGATGAATGGTCAATATTTTAGTATAAAAAAAAGTCTGGCTATTTTTTATCCATGTAAAATATTTACATAAATTTTTAGTCACCTTGCGTTGCATCATAGTCAAAAAAACGGAAAAGTAGGGTTGATGAGGGATATGAGTGAATTTTCCTGGCCTATCCGAGTCTATTATGAAGACACGGATGCAGGCGGTATCGTATATTATGCTAATTATCTCAAATTCCTTGAGCGAGCTCGTACTGAGTGGTTACGCTCGCTAGGGATAGAACAAGACACATGGTTGCAACACCGGCTTGGTTTTGTGGTTCGCCAGGTGCAAATGGACTTGTTACGTCCGGCAAAGTTTAATGATGAACTGCGGGTGACCGTTGTGGTCGAACGTTTGCGACGTGCGTCAGTAGAATTTTCACAACAAGTGCTGGACCAACACGGCACGATTTTATGTCAAGCCCAGATAAGAGCGGCTTGTGTTCAATTAGGGGAAGCGGGTAGTGCGGTTCGCGCAGTACCTATGCCAACAGCAATTATAGAGGTATTAAAGCGTGCAAGCTGAGATGTCAATTACTGCGTTAATTTTGGAAGCTAGTTTTGTGGTGCAGTTGGTGATGTTGTTACTGCTTGCCTTCTCGGTCGCTGGCTGGATGATGATCTTCCAGCGCCGCAAAATTATTCAAAGCGCAAGTGAGCAAGCCACGGCGTTTGAAGACCGGTTTTGGTCTGGCGTTGATCTTGCCCGGCTCTATCAAGAGATTGGTGCGCGAGCACAAAACGCCAATGGTATGGAAAAGCTATTCTATGCTGGTTTTAAAGAATTCGCACGGCTGCGCAGTAACGCTGCGCTTAATCAGCAACAAGTGCTGGAAGCTTCATACCGTGCAATGCGCGTGGTTCACTCGCGCGAAGTTGATCGGCTGGAAAACAATTTGAGCCTGCTAGCGACCATTGGCTCCATCAGTCCTTATATCGGTTTGTTTGGTACGGTATGGGGCATCATGAACGCCTTTATCGGTTTAGGAGCGGTGCAACAAGCGACCTTAGCAATGGTTGCACCAGGTATTGCAGAAGCATTGATTGCTACGGCAATGGGTTTGTTTGCTGCGATTCCAGCGGTTATTGCATACAACCGCTTCGCCCACCGCGTAGAAAAAGTCGATAATCAATATTTGAACTTTATGGACGAACTATTGGCGATTTTACAACGTCAGGGTAGCGCGCCGCCGAAAGCAACAGGTCATGCGTCATGATAATGATGACGGCGAATCGTAAACGGCGTAAACCCGTTTCCGAAATCAATGTGGTGCCCTATATCGACGTGATGTTGGTGCTGCTGATCATCTTTATGGTGACGGCACCGTTGATCACGCAAGGGGTGAAGGTTGATCTGCCAAATGCAAACGCCGAGCCGTTAGATGCTGAAAGCAAGCCGCCGATTATTGTCTCGGTCGATCGCGATGGGCAATATTTTGTTAGTTCCCTTGCGGATTATAACGATCCGAATGACCCATTAGATCTGGAAACCCTAGCAGCACGCGTGCAAGCGCAACTTACGCTTGATCCGGAAACCCGAATTATGGTGAACGGCGATGGTGGTGTTTCTTATAACCAAGTGGTTCGACTCATGGTACTGTTGCAGCAACTCGGTGTCGATTCTGTCGGCTTAATGACCGAAGACACGGATAATTAGAGAGGCACATGTGAAGATCGGTAAGTTTACATGGCCAAGTGAATTGACGGTGCCGCTGCTACTTTCGGTAGCCTTGCATTTAGGTATTGTTATTGTGCTATTTGCGGGCTTTAAGTGGTCGCCAAGCATTCCTGAATCAATGGATGTGCAGCTTAATGCACCATTGCAGGACGAAGCGGTGACAGAAGAAAAAATTGTCAACGCAACTACTG
This sequence comes from Pseudidiomarina xizangensis, assembly GCF_052541995.1. Lineage (NCBI taxonomy): Bacteria > Pseudomonadati > Pseudomonadota > Gammaproteobacteria > Alteromonadales > Idiomarinaceae > Pseudidiomarina > Pseudidiomarina xizangensis. Next base: position 1,011,775 of record NZ_JBOBQA010000001.1, on the reverse strand, counting down.
TAGACAAAGCGAAAGTTCAGCAGCAGGTCGAAGCAATTCAAGCGCAAGAACGCGCTCGTGAAGAAGAAATAGCCGAGTTAGAGCGGCGTGCTGAAGCGGCGAAGAAACAACGTGAATTGGAACAACAACGGCAGCGGGAGTTAGAGGCGCAGCAACGCGCTGAGCGTGAACGCTTAGCCCGCGAGCAGACCGCCGCAGAGAAGAAACGGCAAGAAGCGGAAAAAGCGGCGGAGGTGGCTGCCGAACGGCGCAAGCGCGAAGAGGAAGCGGCACGTAAAGCTGAAGCTGAGCGTAAAAAGCGTGAAGCAGAAGCCAAACGTTTAGAAGAAGAACGTAAACGTAAGGAAGAAGAAGCACGGCAACGGGCCCAGCGCGAACGGCAATTGCAAGAACAACTGGCTGAGGAACGCCAGGCACGGGCAGCAGCAAGGTCGCGGCAGGTTCAAAGCGAAGTTGGCAAGTACACGGCGCTGATTAAAAGCACCATTCAGCGTAATCTGATCACTGATTCGTCGATGCGTGGTAAAGAGTGTAAAGTTCGCATTCGCGTCGCTTCCAGTGGATTTGTGATTTCCGTTGACACTATTGGCGGTGATAACGCAGTTTGCCAGGCAACGCAGAATGCGGTGTTCAAAGCAGGGACCTTGCCAGTGTCGAAGGATCCGGAAATTTTCAAAGAAATGGAAACTATCGATCTAACCGTACAACCAGAATTCAATTAACCTATGAAGTAATTGTGATAACACTATGATGAAGAAACTTGTATTACTACTTATTACCGCAGTCGCGTTAATAACCATGCTACAACGGCCCGCAAATGCGTCGTTGGAGATCGTTATCACCGATGGCGTCAACAGTGCGCGGCCGATTGCTGTGGTGCCTTTCCGTTGGTTGGGCGAGGGGCCTGCACCGCAAGGTTTAACTGAAGTCATTGCTGCAGATTTAATGCGCAGCGGTAAATTCAATCCGATACCGCAAAATGCGATGCCGCAAATGCCCAGTACTGAAAGTGCGATCGACTATCCAAGTTGGGCAAGTCTGGGTGTTGAAGCACTGCTGGTTGGAACTATTGAGCCCTACGCAGTAGATCGTTACACCGTGTCGTTCGAAATCGTTGATATCTTGCGTGGCCAGATCACCAGTGGTACCCGTATGTTGCGCAACGGTGAGCTGGTCAGTGCTCAGGATCACATTCTGGATGCGCGGCGTAGCGTGATTAATGGTGACCAATTCCGCCAGTACGCGCACCGTATCTCAGATGTGTTTTACGAAACTATGACGGGTGAGCGTGGCGCGTTCATGACTCGTATTGCCTATGTTACCGTCAACTACAATGACGAGAAGCCTTATCAGTTAGTGGTTGCAGATTACGATGGCTACGACGAGAAAGTCTTGTTGCGCAGTCCGGAACCGCTGATGTCACCGTCTTGGTCACCTGATGGTAATAAATTGGCTTACGTAAGTTTCGAGAACAAGCGGCCCGAAATCTTTATCCAGGATATTTACACGACGCGGCGGGAAAAACTGACTGCGTTTTCTGGCATAAATAGTAGTCCTGTCTGGTCCCCAGACGGCAAGCGGATGGCCATGGTGCTGTCAAAAGACGGCAATCCAGAACTTTATGTCATGGATATCGCCAGCAAGGAGTTGCAACGTGTCACCCGCCATCATGCCATCGATACCGAACCAAGTTGGTCACCCGACGGAAAATCGCTACTGTTCACTTCAGAAAGGGGTGGCAGACCGCAGATATATAGCGTAAATTTAGATTCAGGTCAGGTGCGCCGGTTAACCTTTGAGGGTGAGCAAAACCTTGGCGGGACATGGACGCCTAATGGTAAGCAAGTGGTCATGGTAAATCGTACGCAAGGCAACTATCATATTGCTAAACAAGATTATCCGAACGGTGCGCTGCAGGTGCTTACCCAAACATCATTGGATGAGTCTCCGAGTCTGGCTCCGAACGGCAGTATGGTGATTTACAGTACGACCCATAATAACCAACAAGTGTTAGCGTTGGTTTCGGTGGATGGTCGTTTCAAAGCGCGACTACCTGCTCGAGAAGGTGAAGTTAAGTCACCTGCTTGGTCACCGTTTTTACGTTAACGCAAAATTTAAACAGTTGAACTAATAAACATTAGAACTAAGGATCGCGGACATGAACGCAAATCAGTTACTTAAAAGTATTCTTATCGCTGTACCTATGTTGACGTTGGCAGCATGTAGCTCTAGCCAGGGTGCAGACGATGCTGCAAATCAGCAAACCAATCAACAGCAGCAAGCTCAGCAAAGCGGCTCTGGTGTTGAGCTTGACGCTGCAGAGCGCACTAAAACTCCAGCAGAAGTACGCGCAGAGAAAATGCAAACGTTACAACGCGAAAACATTATTTACTTTGCATTTGATGACGCACGTGTAAGTTCTGAGTACGGACAGTTATTAGCCGATCACGCTGAATTCTTGGTTCAAAACCCAAACGTTAATGTGACCATCGAAGGCCATGCGGACGAGCGCGGTACACCAGAGTATAACATTGCTTTGGGTGAGCGTCGGGCGAAAGCTGTAGTGCAGTACCTGCAAAATCTTGGCGTCAGCACAAGCCAACTTGAAACCGTTTCTTACGGTGAAGAGAAACCACTAATTAATGCTTCTACACAATCTGCGTATGCGAAAAACCGTCGCGCGGTCCTAGTTTACTAAGGTTGAGCTAATGCAAAAACTAATTCTAGTAGTGGCCTTGCTCATCCCCGGAGTCCTGTTCGCACAGGCTCCGGTGTCGAAGTTAGGTAGTGGCAGTGTTGAAGAGCGGCTTGAGCAGTTAGAGCGAGTTATGGATGCTCGTAACGCTGCGCAGATGGCGCTACTCGACCAGATGTCGACATTACAAGATGAGGTCGCAGACTTGCGGGGCAGAACTGAAGAACATGCCTATCAGCTAGAACAAATTTTGCAGCGGCAACGTGAGATTTATCAGGAGATTGATCGTCGTCTGGCAGCAACGCCAGTGCCATCAAGTACAGCCGATAGCAGCTCTGCCGCAGCGAATGAATCCAGTATGAATGGGTCGTATTCGAGCGATTTGGGTGAGAATGATGCCTATGATAAGGCAATTCGGTTGGTGATGGAGGATCGTCGCTATGATGCTGCGATTCCTGAATTCCGTAGTTTCATCAAGCAGTTCCCGAATTCAACTTATGTGCCCAATGCCCATTATTGGCTGGGACAACTGCTGTACGCTGAAGGCGACTTTAGTGGCGCGAAACAAGAATTCAGTACCGTCGCAGATCGCTACCCTGATAGTAACAAGCGTGCGGACAGCTTATTGAAGTTGGGTATTGTTGCACAGCAACAAGGCGAAAAGCAGCTGGCACGTAGTTACTTTGAGAAGGTTGTCGCTGATTACCCAGGTGGTACTCCTGCTGATTTAGCAGCCAAGCGCCTGGATGATTTGTAACATCCTTGTAAGTAATCACGGTAAATGTTCGCAAATTGAGCAAACGCACCGTATATCTGCAATTTGCAGTTGCAACGAGCGGCATTTTAAGTAAACTATGCCGCCGTTGCCGCTGATAAGTAGCAACAGATGAGAATGGGTCGTTAGCTCAGTTGGTAGAGCAGTTGACTTTTAATCAATTGGTCGCAGGTTCGAATCCTGCACGACCCACCACTCTCTCTCATCACTTTATTATCCAATCGTTGGGTCGTTAGCTCAGTTGGTAGAGCAGTTGACTTTTAATCAATTGGTCGCAGGTTCGAATCCTGCACGACCCACCACGATTTTTTACCCGCACGCAATTTTCCTTTATACTATGCAAACGTTTCCCATGTAGTGAAGTAGTAGCATGAGTATCACCGAAGAAATCCAAGCACGCGTCATCAACCAACTTGATTATGCCTTTCCAGCAAAACCTAAACCGCTCAATGCCAGCGAAAAAGCTGAGTATGTTGCGCGTATTAAACAGTTGCTGAAAGATAAAAACGCAGTGCTGGTTGCCCATTATTATACTGACCCGGAAATTCAGGCCCTAGCTGAAGAAACGGGCGGCTGTGTGTCCGACTCGCTGGAAATGGCGCGGTTTGGCGCAAATCATGATGCCGATACCCTGATTGTCGCCGGCGTTAAGTTTATGGGTGAAACGGCGAAAATTCTGACACCGAACAAAACGGTACTAATGCCGACCCTTGAAGCGACATGCTCGCTGGATATTGGTTGTCCCATTGAGGAGTTCTCGGCGTTCTGTGATGCCCATCCGGAACGTACAGTGGTGGTTTATGCCAATACTTCGGCGGCAGTAAAAGCGCGCGCTGACTGGGTGGTGACTTCGAGCATTGCGCTGGATATCGTTGATCACCTGGACGCCGAAGGCGAAACCATCCTCTGGGCACCGGACAAGCATCTTGGCAACTATATTCAAAACCAGACTGGCGCAGATATGATCATGTGGCAGGGTGCATGTGTGGTACACGACGAATTCAAGACCAAGGCGCTGGAAGATTTGAAAAAGGTGTATCCTGAAGCCGCAGTGCTGGTGCATCCTGAGTCACCAGCGCATGTTGTCGATTTGGCTGATGCAGTGGGATCAACTTCGCAGCTGATCAAAGCAAGCCAGGAACTACCCAATGAAACCTTTATCGTTGCAACTGACCGCGGTATTTTTTATAAAATGCAGCAGTTGTCGCCCGCCAAGCATTTCATCGAAGCGCCCACCGCGGGTAGTGGAGCGACCTGTCGCAGCTGTGCACATTGCCCCTGGATGGCAATGAATGGCCTTGTAGCCATCGCTGAGGCGTTAGAGCACGGCGGCGTAAACCACGAGATTCAAGTGGATGCCAAGCTGGCTGAGCAAGCCATGAAGCCCTTACAGCGTATGCTGAACTTTAAAAAAGCTCAGAGCTAAATCGCTATCTCGGGTCATAAGTCGGATGGAGTAATTGGTAACCGCTAGCATGGAGCGCGCGGTTACGGATTCGTTTACTGCCACGACGACCGACCTCATCGGTATGAGGTATCGACTTGATGTCTACACCGAGACGTTTGGCAAGCCGAGCATAAGCTTCTTCTTGCAACAAAGGTTCATCGTCGCTAACTAAAAATAGCGGCTGCTGATGCTCTGGGTGTCGCACCAAATATGCAATAAAACCTGCAACATCGTCGGCATGAATGCGATTGGTCCATGCTGGGGTAATCTCTACCTGGCCTGAGATCAGCAGCTCAGCCAGACGGGTTCGGTTCGGCCCATAAATACCCGAGCACCGCAAAATACTTACCTGCTCGCTGGCACTGGATATGAGCTGTTCCGCTTGCACCAGCATTTCCCCCTGGTGATTATTGGGTTCAGCTGGCGTAGTTTCGTCGATCCACTCACCATTTCTTTGAGGGTAAACACCGCTACTGGCAACATAGATAATGCTTGGTGTTAACCCTTTGCTTTTTAAATGATTCTGCAGCAAACGTGCGGGAACCACATAACCGTCATAGTAACTATCGTCGCTGGCTCGACTTGGGGTGAGGGTAACGACAATCACATCGGTATTGGCAGTGACAAATTTGGCTAAGTCGTCTGCGTTGGCAGCATCACCAGCAATAAGCTCGATATGGGCCGGATTGTTTTTCGTTTCGGGGCTTCGGCAAAGCCCACGTAATTCCGTGTAGCCGTCAAAGCTGAGCACACTGCTAGTGCGCTCAGCGATATCACCATAACCTAAAAAAGCGATTGTCTTCATGCTGCCAACCATACGTCGAGGAATAACATAACCACCAAACCTACCATTAAACCTGCAGTCGCACGTTGATGATGACCACGGCGATGAGTTTCGGGTATGATCTCGTGACTGATAACAAAGAGCATAGCACCTGCCGCGAAAACCAGCCCCCACGGCAGTAAAACTTGCGACAAGTTAACAAAAATACCGCCTATAATGCCGCCTATGGGTTCAATTAAGCCAGTAAGAGCTGCAATAACAAAGCTTTTAATGTGGCTGTAACCGACCGCGACCAAACCGACAGCAACTGCCAGGCCTTCAGGTAGGTTCTGCAAACCGATACCTAATGCCAACGAAAATGCGGCATCTGTTTGACCACTACCGTAAGCGACGCCGACCGCGAGTCCTTCAGGAAAATTATGAATAGCAATAGCAAAGACAAATAACCAAACCCCTGCGATTTTCTCTGATGCCATGCCTTCCGGACCGGTAATAAAATGTTCGTGTGGGAGCAAACGATCCAGTACCGCAATTGCCACAGCACCAAGCAGTATGCCAAATACCGCGATAAGTGCCGGTGCTGGACCCTCGCCATAGAGTTCCGTCGAAATTTCAATTGAAGGTACGATAAGCGAGAAGAAAGAGGCTGCTAACATTACCCCGGCAGCAAAGCCGAGCAAGGTGTCATTAAAGCGTTCAGAGGGTTTGTGACCAAGTAATATGGGCAGCGCACCGACAGCGGTCAGTGCACCGGTAATGAAACTTGCGATTAATGCGGTTAACACTAAATCCATGCAGCCCTCACCTAAACTAAAACTTGGTTTTACTTAGCTTAACCTAGGCTTGGGCGGAATGGCAGTTAGATTAAGCGATCATCATCATCGAAAAAGATCTGTTCGATAGGTAACTCGAATAATCGCGAAAATTTAAACGCTAAGGGCAGGCTTGGATCAAATTTATCCTTTTCTATAGCGTTGATGGTTTGCCGTGAAACGTCGACGGCAGTAGCCAGATCTGCTTGGGTCCAATCGCGCTCTGCACGTAAAACTTTCAGTCTATTTCTCATCGATAACTCCGCATGCCGACGAAAATACTGATCAGGTAGGTAATACCTAGTGCCATGATTAAAACTGAAATTTCAGCATCGCCACTAATTACATCAGTAATGTCGGCAAGTGAGTAGGTAATACCGCCAATGACCGCTACCCCCAAGGTAATTCCCATGGCCTGCAGGAATACCTTTTGCTGCAATTCATCTAATGCCAGTATATAGCGGCGATTCACATTGATCATGACCGCGCCTATGGTGATATTAATAAGTAATAGAACCACTTTCACAGCGTAATGCTCAGGCCAAACAAGTAGCGAGCCGAAAGTAGCGACCGCTGTTGAAATGACCCAAAGAGACGTCCACAAAGCGAGCTGAGTAGTAAGTTTTTTCAATTGTTGTTTTCTTGACATAAGGCACCTATAAGTAAAGTGTATTTTACATATAGTTGTTCAAATCAATCATTAAGTCAAGTGTGCTTTACTATTAATTTGAATTACATCGGTGTGACCATTTGCGTTTCGGCAGTCAAGTCAATTGCCAGAAACAACAAAGCCGCCCGTAGGCGGCCAAGTTTTTATTGCTTTTTCCTTACGCTTTAGAAACCTGCGGCATGACCGTCTTTACGGCTTTCAGACGCGCCATAATAAACATCTTCCTGATGATTTTTCCAGATCGCCTGATAACCGCCATAAGGCCCTACCGCTTCTTGCAGGGTGTGACCCATTTTGATCAGCTCACGGCGGGTGTGCTTAGAAAAACCGTTTTCCAGGCTTATGACACCACCATCTGTCATGTGCTCACCGGTCGGCTGACTCGAGCCTGAATGGAGGATGCGTGGCGCATCACCAGCTTCTTGTAAGTTCATACCGAAGTCGATGATATTGATCAGAATTTGCGCATGCATCTGGGGCTGCGTGGCACCACCCATAACGCCATAGCTCATCAGTGGCTTACCGTCTTTGGTCACGAACGCCGGAATAATCGTATGAAACGGGCGTTTACCTGGCGCAAACACATTTGCGTGACCTTCTTCAAGGGCAAATAATTCGCCACGGTTTTGTAGTACAAAACCAAGACCGGTTGGCGTAACACCTGAACCCATACCGCGGTAGTTACTTTGAATCAACGAAACCATGTTGCCTTGCTGGTCCGCCGTAGTTAAGTAAATGGTATCGCCTTCGGTTGGCGGGTTGCCAGCTTCAACGACCCGCGCAGGCGTGTTGGCATCGATCAACTCTGCTCGCTCTTTGGCATAGTCTTTGTCGAGTAGACCCTCAACTGGAGCTTGACTAAACGCCGGGTCGGCGTAATATTTGGCGCGGTCTTCAAAGGCGAGTTTTTTTGCTTCGACGAAATGATGAATGTAGTCCGCACTGTCGAAACCCATCTCGGCAAGGTTAAAGTTTTCCAGGATATTAAGGATCTGTTGTGCTGCAATACCTTGGGTATTGGGGGGCAGTTCCCACAGGTCATAACCGCGGTAGTTGCTCGATACTGGTTCTACCCAAGTAGAGTCGTGCTGGGCAAGGTCGTCATACGAGAGAAAACCACCGTGTTCAGCAACAAAGTCACTGATGGTGTGGGCAATTTCGCCCTCATAAAATACATCACGGCCTTGCTTGGCAATTTTTTCTAACGAATTAGCAAGATCAGGATTTTTAAAGCGTTCACCTTTTTGGGGTGGCTTGCCATCGGCTAAGAACACCTCTGCGAATCCCGGTTGGTCGCCGATAACTGCAGCGTTACGGGCAAAGTAATAGGCAATAACTTCAGTTACTGGGAAACCTTCACGGGCGTAGCGAATTGCTGGTGCGAGCACTTGCTCCATGGGTAGTTTGCCAAATTTATCGTGCAGCTCGAACCAGCCATCGACAGTACCTGGCACGGACAAGGGTAAAACGCCGCGGGCAGGAATTTTGTCATAGCCATTTTTGACAAAGTAGTCGAGTGACAAACTTTGTGGTGAGCGGCCTGATGCATTCAGTCCATAAAGCTGCTCGGTCTCTGCATCCCAGATGATGGCAAATAAATCGCCACCAATACCATTGCCGGTCGGTTCAACTAAACCAAGGAGGGCGTTCGCCGCTATAGCGGCATCAACGGCATTGCCACCTTGTTGCATGATATCGAGTGCAACCTGGGTTGCTAGCGGCTGACTGGTCGCCGCCATGGCGTTAGGCGCCATAGCTTCAGAGCGCGTTGCGAAATGATGACCGGTGATACGGTCAGCAGCTGTGGCAGCACTGGTGATTAAGGTAAGACTCGTTGCTAATGCAAACGCAAGTAATGAGGATTTCATGGTCGCCTCCTAGTGGACTAAGTTGCTTCACTATAACGAGGCGACGCCTAAGGTGTTAGTTTATTCGACGGATGTCATTATCGATTCGATGACTTACCGCTTACTTCATGCCAAGAATCCACTCCGCCAACAATGTCACTTGTTCATCAGACAGCTGGGGTTGTGCTGGCATAGGAATTTGTCCCCATTTGCCTTTCCCACCATTTTTGATGCTCTGCTTAACTTTAGCCAAGGCTTCAGGGTCGTCAGCGTACTTCGCTGCAACATCTTTATAGGCTGGGCCAACAATCTTGTTATCGATGCCATGACACGCGGTACAGACATTCTGCTGTGCGAGTTTTTCGGCTTCTTCGTTGGCCTGTACATTGGCAGTGAACAGCAATGTCGCGAATACAATCGAACTACCAATTAGTTTCTGTAACATGAGCAGGACTCCTTGATGAAATAATCGTCAACACCATCATAACCACAAATGGTGTCAGTTCCAAAGAGTACGTAATTATCAGACGATTGGATTGATGCGGACGCAGATAAAAAAACCGCCACAAGGGCGGTTCTTTTGTGTCTGGCGGAGAGAGAGGGATTCGAACCCTCGATACGTTGCCGTATACACACTTTCCAGGCGTGCTCCTTCAGCCACTCGGACACCTCTCCAAAACGGCCGCAATAATAGGCTATCGAGCCTTTAAAAACAAGAGCGATGTTAGCTATTTGCTGTTGACTGTTCGATTAAAAACCAACAGCGAATAGCGAAGCGCTCGCCGAAGTGAACCCGGCTGAGTGTGTGGTCATTGGTGTCGACGAACTACGCCGGCAGTTAAAGAATTAAAGCTCCCCGGCGGCGTCGTTTTTAGATGGTGGTTCAGGTGCTGGTTGTTGTTCGCTATCCGATTTAACGGCGGTGTGATCGCGCATAACATGAACCTGTGCTTTTTCGCCGTTCCAGGATTTGATGTGTAAATCGCGTTGCGGGAATGGAATTTCGATTTTGTGTTCCATTAACGAGGTGTGGATTTCCCAGATAAAAGCAGCATGTACGGCACCCGGGCGATTCACCGCTTCGGGTTTAAGCCATACTACCAATTCAAATTTCAATGCGCTGTCACCAAACTCCACCAGCCAGACCTGTGGTGGTCGATGATGGGTATCCGTCAAGGTATGGGGAACGCGTCCGGCAGCTTCGAGTACGGCCGTTTTCACCAGTTCTTTGTCGGTACCATAGGCTACGCTAAATCCAACTTTGATGCGGCGATAGGTGTCGCGCATGGTCCAGTTGGTGACCCGGCCACTGACAAATTCTGAGTTGGGCACAATGATGTCAATATTGTCGTTGGTGGTAATAATGGTGCTGCGAATGTTGATTTCCTGCACTTCACCAGTGACGCCAGACTCAAGCTCAACAAAGTCGCCAACCTTTAGGGTTTTATCGAACAACAAGATGATGCCGGAAACAAAGTTACTGATGAGGTTTTGCATACCAAAACCGATACCGATACCAAGGGCGCTGGCAAATATCGCAAACTTGGTCATCTCGATGCCGACGGAGGTGACAGCGATCAAGAAACCGACCAACAGGACGGCGTAATGCGTGATGCGTTTCAAGGCATAGATGGATGACGGTGCGAGGCTGTTTCGATAATCTGCATAACGCTGCAAGGCCTTCTGCAGCACGAACGACAGAATCCATGCGGCCACCAGTATGAGCAGAAAGCGCACCACAGATCCATAGGTGACGGCAGTTTCGCCGACACTAAAAATTTCACTATTGAGCCAGTTAAAGGCTTCTTTAATGGTCGTTATGATAGTAGATACGACGTCCGGTGTTGCCGCTGTTGTCACATTTGTGCCTGTAAATAAAGTTCTAGTCCCAGTCGATCGATCAATTCAAGTTGCTGGCGCAACCAATAGGCATGATCTTCTTCTGTGTCTTTCAAAATACCCACGAGCATGTCGCGGGTGACGAAATCGCCAGCTTGTTCGCAAAAATCAATTACTTCACGCAAGGTTTTCGCATTGTTGCGCTCTAACTGCAAGTCATTTTTGAGCATGGTCGGCACGTCGTCAGCAATGCTATGGTTCTCGCGATTGTCCATATCGGGGCGACCGCCTAAAAACAGCATGCGCCGAATCAATAAATCGGCATGGCCACGTTCGTCATCGATTTCATGGTTGATGCGCTCGTAGAGTTTATCCAGCCCCATGTCTTCATAGCGCCGCGAGTGGGCGGTGTATTGATCGATCGAGGTAAGTTCAAACGCCAATAAGCGGTTAAGTTGCGTCACAACTGCAACAGAATCTAAAGCCATGTTACGACTCCTTGTGAAGTTTAGTTTGTAAGTAGGTACTCAAGCCTAAATGCGTGATGAGTTCGAGTTGGGTTTCCAGCCAATCAAGATGTTCCTCTTGTTGGTCAAGAATCTCGCTAAGTTCATCACGGGTCACGTAATCCTGATGTTTTTCACACAAAGTGATGGCTTGGCGCAGCGCTTCAACATCTGCAGCCTGTACCTTATGGTCCAGCTCTAGCATTTCGCGTGGCTCTTCACCGATATAGAGTTTGCCGAGATCTTGCAGATTGGGTAGACCGCCGAGAAATAGCAATCGCTCAATAACCTCATCGGCGTGTTTCATTTCTTCGATGGAAGCTTTATAAATAGTGCTATTTAACACATCAAAACCCCAGTTTTTGTACATACGAGCATGTAAAAAATACTGGTTGATGGCGGTGAGTTTACGGGTAAGGATTCGATTGAGTTCTTGCAGAACTTTAGGTTCGCCTTGCATGGCACACTCCTGAACTAGATGATTAGTAAATCTAGCTTAAGTGTAGCATACCGCAGTTGGTAACAAAGCTTCTTCAAGAAAACGAGTGTTGCGTTCTTTTACGGCGTCTGTGAGAACCTCTTTAGCACAGCTTTTGCAGCAAGCACATTGCGACGCTACGCCATACTGTTGGCGAAGTTCACGCATGCTGCTAATGCCTTCATCGTGCACCGCCCGGCGAATAGTTTTATCTGTGACACCTTTACATAGACAAACGTACATAAGGACCTCGTTTCAAGCTTAGTCCAAATAGTAATACAAATACGAACGATTCGCAACCGTGTTTTATCTTGAGCTCGTTGTTACAAAGAAATGATGATCAAAATGACATGCAGAGCCACTACGGTGAAGGTCAAGCGCGAGCGTAGTTCAATGTACCAAAGATGGTGGCCAAGATGCCGTTTGTCGAAATTGAGCCAAAACAAATGGGTAAAGGCCAGTACCACCAGCATGGTCAGTGGCGTAATCCATACGCCGGCGAAAAGTAACAACAATCCAATGATGGTGGGTACCATACTCCAATGCAGCAAACGTGTTGGACTGTCGTCACGCGCCATGGCCAGCCCCCATTGAACGCCACCGAGAAAACTTAGAATAAGTGCACTGTAGAGCACGAACAACCGCAGTGAATGTTCAGAGTACACATCTAAAAGACCACCGAAGGTAAACGCGAGAAAAGGTATTAGTCCCGCATAACCAAGTCGCTGAGCTGTGCTAATGCCTTGTTCCTGCATCATTTAAAAGCCTGTTTTCAGTAGGTAGAGGGTATAAGAAGTATAACAAAGTAATAGTATGACGCCCTGAATTCGGTTCAATCGCGTCGGACGATCCATGCGAAAGCTAAAGATTGCCAGCAAGAACGTAAGCGCGGTCATGGTTAACCAGTCGCGGCTAAGTACCAGAGCTTCCAGTTGTATCGGTTGGATTACCCCGGCAATACCGACTACGGCGAGGGTATTAAACATATTTGAGCCGATCACGTTACCAAATGCGAGATCATGCTCATTTTTGCGTACTGCAGCGATGGCTGAGGCGAGTTCGGGCAACGATGTGCCGATGGCGACCACGGTAAGTCCGATGACTAAATCACTGACGCCAAGAGCACTAGCTATATCGACGGCACCCCAAACCAGAATACGCGAACTAATCACCAATAGGATTAAACCGATAATTAGCCAAACGATGGCTTTGCGAACGGGCATTTGATGCGCTTTGATTTCTTGGTCAAACTCGCCGGCGAGACTGTCATCCTTACCGCGCATACCTTGGTAAATACTCCAACCCATGTAGGCAGCGAAGATTGCTAATAGCATCCAGGCTTCAATGGTGGTGATAGTAAGGTCGTAAAGCGGCCAGGCAGCTAACAAGGTGACCGCAATAAGAATCGGCATTTCACGTTTCAAGACCTGGCTACTTACAGCTATGGGAGCTAATACCGCAGTAATACCGAGAACCAGTGCAATATTAGTAATATTGGAGCCATAGGCGTTACCAATTGCGAGGCCTGGATTACCTTGCAGTGAGGCCAGCGCTGACACCACCATTTCTGGTGCGGAGGTACCAAAACCGATGATAACCATACCAATGAGTAGTGGCGGCATACCGAAATGATTAGCAGTTGCGGCCGCGCCGTCAACAAATCGATCGGCACTCCAAACCAAGAGCGCGAGGCCAAAAAGTACAGCGGCAACAGCAAGTAACATGAAGTGTCCTTTCAATTAAAATTAGTGTCGAAACGGTTTGTGACTGCTATTGTAACGTTAAACATGAGTCGTTGGGAATGTGATTTCAAGGAGTAGGTATGACACAGCAGCGTCCCGAATTTATGATCGATAGTTGGGATTTCAGCACGCACCCAGCACAACATATCGACGATGGTTTTCACGAAAGGCAGAACAGCTGGTTTCATTTCCAGCGCGATCTGCCCGGTATAAGTGCGTGGTTGCTTGCAGCTGGAATCCCTGAGCCGCTTATTGATGCAGTACTAGAGGAAGACACGCGGCCACGATTTGAACGAACCACCGAAGGTTTTCTGCTTATTCTGAAAGGGGTGAATCTCAACGAAGGTGAACGGCCGGAAGATATGTTGAGTTTGCGGATCCTTTACTACAAGGGAAATATTTACAGCTTCCGCAGGCGACCGTTGCGCTCTGTGGCAATTCTCCGCGAACGTTTGCAACGCCAGGATGGGGCAGAGTCGTTGCACGATTTTTTGATCATGTTGATCGAAGAACTGAACAGTCGTTTGGAAGAGTTGCTTGATGTTATCGAAGTAGAAATGGAAGTTCTGGAGGATAATGACAAAGGCTGGACGACATCCTTGCGTCAGCAAAAACTATCTCTACTTCATCGCCGTATGCTGCGGTTGGTTCGATTTGTTCGACCGCAACTTGCAGCTGTCGAGCGGTTGGGTATTGATGCACAGAAATGGCTGGAAAGCGAGAATTTACAGTGGCTCACCAATGAACGTGATAGCACTCAACGGGAGTTAGAGTCGTTGGAAATGTTATTGCAGCAGGTCGGCATGCTGCGCGAACAGCTGCAACAGGAAGTTGCTGAGAAAATGAATCGCAATACCTACTGGCTGTCTGTTATTGCTGGGGTATTTTTACCGTTAACCTTTCTAACAGGTATCTTTGGCATCAACATTGGCGGCATGCCTGGTGTGGATAGCGATCAGGCGTTCTGGATTTTCTGTGGTTCTCTGACCGTAATTGCCGTGATCGAGTTTCTTTTACTGCGCCGTTTGCGCTTTTGGTAACACTGGACTGAAAGCGGGCGGCTGGCTATGTAAGCCAGGTAGTTCGCAATGATCAGCCGCGAACACGACTAAGTGATCGAAGTCTGGTCGCAGACCAATTTCTGCACCGACTTCGAGCTGCTCGTGGGACGGACTCAGGGTTAACACTTCCACACCACTGACTAACTCAACGCTATAAAGGTTATGTGCGCCGCGAAAGCCCCGGGCTTTGATTTTACCGCGTAGACGCGAGTCAGGATCAGGCACCAGGTCATCGGGGCGAACCAAAAAGTTGACCGGGGTGCCGCCTTCAACGTTTTCCAGGCTGGCATGTTCTAACATGCCTAACGGCGATGCCATAGCTCCACAGGCGTTGACGGTACCCTGCAGTAACACGCCATGACCAATAAAGTCAGCGACCATTTGATGACGGGGCTGATGATAGAGTTGGTAAGGTGTTTCCCATTGCAATAACTCACCTTGATACATGACACCGGCTTTGTCAGCCATGGCGAAGGCTTCTTGTTGATCATGGGTCACCAGTAGCGCCGTGATATTTTCATTTTTCAGTAAAGCGCGGACTTCAACGGCGAGGCGTTCGCGCAATTCCGCATCGAGGCTGGAAAAGGGTTCATCGAGTAACAGCAAGCGCGGACGAGGTGCAAGCGCGCGGGCCAGAGCAATACGTTGTTGTTGGCCCCCGGAAAGCTCGTGTGGGTACCTTTTTTGATAGCCCGGTAAGCCGATTCGATCGAGCAGTTCATCGACGCGGTGACGCTTCTCACTGGTACTTGCATGGCGCATACCAAAACTGATATTTTCGGCCACGGTCAGGTGCGGAAATAAAGCAAAATCCTGAAATACCATGCCGATGCCACGCTTTTCTGGTGCTTGGGTAAATGCTGGTGCTGAGACGGTTTTATCCGCCAAGCTGATGCTGCCCGTGGCGACCGATTGGAAGCCGGCAATTGCCCGCAGTAAGGTGGTTTTACCACAGCCGCTAGGGCCGAGCAGACAGCCGATTTCGCCCGCTTCAAGGCTCACGGTTACGCCGCGAACAATGGCTTGTTGACCAATATTGACTTGCAAATGATCAAGCTGTAACAGGGACAAAATCTTGCTCCTTTAATGCGTGTTGTTGCGACTTTAACATAGCTCGCGAAAGCAGAATAACAGGAATCAAACCTACCAGAACCATCATCAACGCCGGTGGTCCAGCATCGGCAAGACGCTCGTCACCCGCCATTTCGTAGGCACGCACAGCGAGCGTGTTGAAATCAAAGGGGCGCAATACCAAGGTCGCTGGGAGTTCTTTCAGTACATCGACGCCGACTAAAATAATCGCGGTGAGCACGCTGGGTCGCAGCAGTGGTAAATGGATGCTGCGTAGCACTTGGAATGGCCGGTAGCCATGAATGCGAGCTGCTTCATCCATGCTGGGTCGAATTTCTGCCAGGCCGGCTTGCACAGTTTGTAAGGCCACGCTGAGGAAGCGCACCGTATAGGCGAAAATTAGCGCGAATAAGGTACCTGACAGCAATAGCCCCGGATTCCAGCCAAGCCAACGTTGGCTTGCGGCAATGATGACCTGATCGACTGAACTGAGTAAAACCAGTAACCCCACAGCAATGACCAAGCCTGGAATGGCATAGCCTAGTCCGGCGAAGGCGACACTGGTGCGTACCCATTTGGTGGGCAACTGGCGGCGACCATAAGCCAGCCAAAGGGCGACCGTCACGACTAATAAAGCAGCGGTAAACGCTAATCCGAAACTATTCCAGGCGAGTTGCCAGAAGTCAGGCTGGGTCCAGACTTGCCACCGTTCAATTGACCAACCGGTAAGCTGTAAAGCTGGCAATATAAAACCCAGCAGCAATGGCAGCCAACAGGCGAAGCTGGCTAGCCAGGCTTTTCCACCGCTGAGTTGAAACGGTGCTGCTGGGCGCGGATTACGTTGATCGTAACGTGCTTGTTTGCGCGACCAGCGTTCTATCAAAATGAGGGCGATCACCGCCGTTAACAAAAGTCCAGCCAGCTGTAATGCCCCATTGAGGTCACCCAGACCATACCAAGTGCGGAAAATACCGGTGGTGAAGGTGGTAACGCCAAAGTATTGCACGGTACCGTAGTCGGCCAGAGTTTCCATGAGCGCGAGCGTAGCACCGGTAACAATAGCTGGTCGTGCTAGCGGTAGTGCGATCCGCCAGAAACACTGCCAGGGGGATAATCCTAAACTGCGCCCAGCTTCAATGGTAGTTGCGGATTGCTGCAAAAAGGTAGCGCGAGTGATTAAGTAGACATAGGGAAAGAGTACCAGACTCAAAACGACAATTGCGCCACCAAGACTTCTGATCTGCGGGAACCAGTAATCGCCGTAATTCCAGTCAAAAACGTCACGTAACGAGGTTTGTACGAGGCCACTGTAGTCTAGCATTCCGGTGTAGGTGTAGGCGGTGATATACGCGGGCATCGCCAGTGGCAGTAATAACGCCCAGCTTAACAGGCGTTGCCCGGGGAAGCGGCAGCTGGTGGTTAACCAAGCCGTACCTACCCCGAGTGTTATGACGCCTATGGCAACCCCAATCATGAGTAGCACTGAGTGGCGAATGTATTCAGGGATGACGGTCGCCCAGAGGTGGCTCAAAGTGGTGAAGTCACCACCAAACACCAAGGTCAATAATGCAGCAACAATAACAAACAAAGGTAGCCCCAGTGCGAGCGCTGAGGCTACCAGTGAAAGTTGTCGCCACTGCTGTAGCATTAACGCCAGCCTGCTCGGTTCATTAATTTAACAGCTGCAGCGTTGTTTTCGCCAAGAACACCCATTTCAATGTCGTCCATTTCAAATGAGCCCCAGTTTTGCAGGCGCTCACTCCATTCAACTCCGGTCACTGCCGGGTATTCATTATTGGTGGCGGCGTACCATTGTTGGGCTTGTGGTGAGAGCAAATAAGCTAACAATTGCTGTGCAGCAGCTTTATTTTTGGCATGTTGGGTAATACCGATACCTGAAACGTTAACGTGGGTACCAAAGCTGGTCTGATTGGGCCAAAAGATGGCAACTTTACTTGCTGCTTCGCGTTCATCGGCGTTTTCTGAAGCTTCCATTAAGCCGAGGTAATAGGTATTGGCGACAGCGATATCACAAACTCCTGCGGCGACTGCCTTGATCTGGTCGCGGTCACCACCAACGGGCGGCTTGGCCAAGTTATCGACTAAGCCTCGGGCCCAACTTTCGGTTTTCTCAATGCCCCAATGCTGGATTAGAGCAGCAGTTAGCGACTGATTGTAGATATTGTCAGATGAGCGAATACAAACGTTGTTGTGCCACTTGCTATCGGCCAGATCCTGGTAACCGCTTAGCTGACTTGGGTCAACGCGGTCTTTGGCATAGAAAATAGGCCGTGCACGCAAACTTAAACCGATCCAGAGATTATCTTTGCCGTGCAAGTGTGAAGGAACTTTACTTAATATTTCCTCACTGGTGATCGGCTGAAAAATTCCAGCTTCAGCAGCGCGATGCAAATTGCCTGCGTCAACCGTGAGAAATAGATCCGCTGGGGTATTTTTACCTTCGTTTTCAAGGCGCGCGAGCAAAGCATTACCGTTACCGGTTAATAAACGCACTTCAATACCGGTTTTTTCGCTAAACTGTTCTAACACGGGTTTGATCAAGGCTTCTTTTCGCGCAGAATAAACGTTTACTGTTGCTGCGTTAGCTATTGATGCCGAGAAAGCCAAAGCTAATGCACTCAATGATAAGAGTTTTTGCATGTTAGGTAATCTCATAATCGGGTAACCTCGTAATGGTACAGAAAGAAACTTTGGATATTGTACTTAAATGCGAATGATTATCAACTAGCAATTTGAAGTACTCAATACTAGGTAAAGTCAGCAAGTAAACTGAACTTTACAGCGATATCATCAGCGCCTAGTAGTCAGGCATTGGAGTCGATTTCAATAGACAAGGAGTAACTTAGATTATGTCGAATATGTCAGCGCTTGCGCTTATAGGTGTGCTGTCAATCATGTGCCAGTGGTCGGCATGGCGATTGAAGATTCCCGCTATTTTACCATTGTTGCTGGTTGGTATGGTGGTAGGCCCGGGGTTGGGGTGGCTGCAGCCTGATGCGGTGTTTGGTGATTTACTTTTCCCGTTAGTGTCGCTGTCTGTCGCAATTATCCTTTTTGAGGGGAGCTTAACCCTTAAAATTGAAGGGATTCGGGGTCACGGCCGTATGGTCACGAATTTGGTAAGCATCGGTGTTTTGGTGACTTGGCTAAGTATCGCGATGCTTGCTTATTTTCTAATGGACTTTGGCTGGGAGCTTGCTGCGCTTTTTGGAGCCTTGGTGGTGGTCACCGGCCCGACGGTGATCATGCCAATGATCCGCTCGGTGCGCCCGAAGTCGAATGTGGCAAACATTCTGCGTTGGGAAGGGATTATCATTGACCCTGTCGGCGCTTTGTTAGCGGTATTGGTGTATGAGTTTATTATTGCCAGCCAGGGCGCGGGTGCGGTGCAGGCGATGGAAGCCTTTGCAATTACCATTGGCGTCGGTTTCGCCTTAGGTTACGCAGCAGGTAAATTGCTGGGTGTGGCCCTGCGCAAAGGTTGGTTCCCGCATTATCTGAAAAATGTTGCAACCTTGGCGATGGTGCTAGGTGTATTCGCACTATCAAATGCAGTGCAACACGAGTCTGGATTGTTGACGGTTACCGTTATGGGGATGGTCATGGCCAACACCCGTAACCTTGACCTTGACGATATTCTCGAGTTTAAGGAAACCTTGAGTGTGCTGCTGATTTCGGGCTTGTTCATTATTCTTGCGGCACGCTTGAATATGGAGGCATTCAGCGAATTAGGTATGCCGGCAGTGATTTTACTGGCGGTCATTATTTTCGCTGTGCGCCCGCTAAGTGTATGGATTTCAGCTATTGGTACCCAACTCAACTTTAAAGAAAAATTATTACTGTCATGGATAGCGCCCCGCGGTATTGTTGCCGCCGCAGTTTCAGCGCTTTTCGCATTGAAATTACAACAAGCGGGATGGGCTGAAGCTGACCTGCTCGTACCCTTAGTATTTTTGGTTATCCTGAGTACTGTGGTATTACAAAGCCTTACCGCCAAACCGCTGGCGCATGCCCTGAAGTTGCGGGAGCCGCCAGCCCATGGTTTTTTGATTTTTGGTGCCAATATGACCGCGCGGCGCATCGCTAAAGCTCTAAAAGAGCATGACGTACCGGTACTGCTGGCGGATACCAACTGGGAAAATATCAAGCAAGGTCGGATGGAAAATCTGCCGGTTTATTTTGGTAACCCGACCTCTGATCATGCCGAAAATAATATGGATCTGAAAGGGATTGGCCGTGTGTTGATCTTGTCACCCTATAAACAACTCAATCCGGTGGTGGCATTGCATTTTATTGATTGGTTTAGTACCGATAAGATTTTTGGTTTACCAAGTAACGAACATGAGGGGCCGGCGCGCAACCAGTTATCTGAGAATTATCGCGAGCGCTTGAAGCTATTCGGTAAGGGTGTCACCTTCTCGAAATTAGCGAGTCTCACTTTCCAGGGCGCGCAAATGAAAACCACTAACCTGACTGAGAATTTCAGTTTTGTCGACTATCAGGAGCGTTATGGCAATCGCGCTATTCCGATGTTTGCCATGGATGAGAGGAAAATGTTTCACGTGTTTACCACCGACCACACTTTTGAGCCGAAACCTGGCTGGCAAATTATTGCATTGGTAACGGCAGAGGATTCAGCGGCAGAACAAGCAGTTAAACAACATAGCGATAAAGAAGAATCATAAGTTTATAAATTGTTGATTTCTTCTGTTGAACTTTGTAATAAAGTTGTATAGAGTCAGTTAAAGGAATTTGAAATGGAGTTAAGGACTAACACCATTTCGTCTGAACAAGGATGTTCTCCTCTCTTTTTATCTGCGTTATGATGACACCTCGATTGGTTCGCTAAAGAAGCATTGCGCATGACAAAGTACTACGGTAGACGATTCACAGCTTTATTCTCACTGTTGGCTCTGGTGGCTTGTGTGCCAGCGTCGAATCCAGACGCTACAGCGGTTGCACGCGTACAAAGCATCGATCTTCTGCAGCTCCCCAATGCCGATTGGCAACTAAGCAAAGGTTCATTGCAATTAAGTTTTTGTCGTAACCGGGTCAATGATGCGTTATTGGCAACAGCAGAGGAGTTGAACCGCTGGCGTTTAGTCGCGCAGCCATCTGCATTTCCAGCGCACCGGGCCCGTGGTTTGGCAGAAATCGCCGCCTTGTATAGTGAGCATAATGTGATGCTATGGCAGGAGTGGGGCACAGTGAGTTCACAATCGTATCGTATCGTCACCAAACAAGATGCCGCCCCATCATCGTTGCTCGATGCTTTGGCTCGATTAGGTCGTGATGAGCGCATTTGTTTTAGTGAAATTAATACCTCGGCCGAGGATTAACCTATGTTAACTCAACCTACCGCAGATTTTATCGAGCAGCAGCTCAACGCTGAGCTACCGATCATGAACTTGCAGGTGATCAACGAGAGCCACTTGCACGGCACGCCGACCGATGATTCACATTTCAAACTTGTGATTGTTAGTACAGCGTTTGTCGGGCAGCGATTGCTGCAACGCCATCGCACCATAAACAAGCTGTTGAGTGAGGCTTTAGCCGGACCTGTTCATGCTTTAGCATTGCACACCTATACCCCGGACGAATGGCAAAACCTGCATGACGTGCCCGACTCACCCGCATGTCGTGGGGGCAGCAAGGACAGGAATGACTAGCTAACGGTAACTAATCAGATGTGTTTTCCGCCTCTGGTCGGTTAAACTGCCCCTTAAAGCAAGACAAGCAATAGGACAAATTATGGTTATCCAACCGAAAATTCGTGGTTTTATTTGTACCAATGCACATCCAAACGGTTGTGCTGCGCATGTGCAAGAGCAAATCGATTACATCAAGCGACAAGGTAAAATTACTGGCGCCCCGCAACGTGTCTTAGTGATTGGTTGTTCTACCGGTTATGGTCTGGCTTCGCGCATTACTGCTGCGTTTGGCGCTGGCGCCAAGACGTTAGGCGTATGTTTTGAAAAAGAACCAACCGAGCGAAAAACGGCAACGGCAGGTTGGTATAACACTGCAGCATTTCATGATGCAGCCCATGCTGAAGGCCTGTATGCCCACTCCATCAATGGCGATGCTTTTTCTGACGAAATTAAAGCCGAGACCATTGCGAAAATCAAAGCTGACTTAGGTCAGGTTGATTTGGTGATTTACAGCTTGGCATCACCTAAACGCAAAGACCCGGAAACCGGTGAAGTTTACAGCTCGACGCTGAAACCGGTAGGTCGGGCCTACACGACAAAAACTTATGACACTGACAAAGATCAGGTCAAAGAAATCACTTTGGAACCGGCAAATGAGGAAGAAATTGCTAATACCGTCAAAGTGATGGGTGGTGAAGACTGGGAACGCTGGTTAACGGCCTTGGATGATGCTGGTGTACTTGCTGAAAACGCCAAGACAACAGCTTATACCTATATTGGTAAAGAGTTAACCTGGCCTATTTATGGTCACGCGACTATTGGTAAGGCGAAGGAAGATCTCGATCGCGCCGCCGCCGCGATTCGTGGCGATCATCGTCAGTTAAATGTAGAAGCTTATGTGTCCTCCTTGAAGGCTCTGGTCACGCAGGCCAGTTCAGCAATTCCGGTTATGCCGCTTTACATCTCTCTTATTTATGGCGTGATGAAAGAAGAGGGTACTCACGAAGGCTGTATCGAGCAGATTTATCGCTTATTCACTGAGGGACTTTACGCCGCCGATCCAACCATGGATGGCGCCGGTCGTTTACGGATGGATGCGAAAGAAACGAACGAAGCAACCCAGGCGAAAGTTAAAGCGTTGTGGGATCAAGTGAATCAGGAAAACTTTCATCAGTTGGCAGATTATGAAGAGTATCATGCTGACTTTCTGAAACTATTTGGCTTTGGCATGGCGGGTGTCGACTACGATGCGGACGTCGACCCACAAGTCGATTGGTCTTAAGTCGAGTCGATTTACGTAACACTTCTTATAGAGTTTAAGTACGACAAAATTTGTGCCGTGTAAGGTGGTAACGCACGGCACAAAAGTGCTAAAATGCCCGCCCTAGGTGACTGTGTACAAAATTCGGTCAGTGCAGTGAGTTTTCGGCTTGCCCAAGCTTGTTGCGCTAACCATATGATTTATCAGGTTTCAGGGGCTGTTTAAGCAGCGTTACTGAAGAAAGATTCATCTTCCCTAACGAGTAGTGCAAACGCGTATGATTACGATCAAGAAAGGGCTGGATATACCGATTATCGGAGCTCCCCAGCAAACTATCGAAGATGGTGAGTCCATCACCACCGTTGCCGTTCTGGGTGAAGAGTATGTGGGTATGCGCCCAACCATGCATGTCAAGGTTGAGGACCGTGTAAAAAAAGGCCAGATACTTTTCGAGGATAAGAAAAACCCAGGGGTAAAATTCACTGCACCAGCTGCCGGCGTCGTTAAAGACGTTCTGCGTGGCGCGAAGCGTGTCTTGCAAGCTGTGGTCATCGAAATTGATGGTGACGAGCAAGAAACCTTTGCCAAGTACGAAAGCAAAGAGTTGGGCAACATTGATCGCGAAAAAGTTGTCGAGCAATTAAACAACTCAGGTCAATGGGTTGCTCTACGCACTCGCCCTTTTAGCCGGTCGCCACGACTCGATGCTAAGCCTGCCGCTATTTTTGTTAACGCCATGGACTCCAATCCATTAGCTGCTGACCCTGCGGTTATCGTAGCAGAACAACAACAAGCTTTTGTTGACGGTTTGAAAGTGCTAAGCAATCTGACCGAAGGCAAGCTTTACGTAACTAAAGCTGCGGATGCGAAAATTGATATTGGTGATGCGACGGCCCAAGTAGAGAGTTTTAAAGGCCCTCATCCTGCTGGCTTGGTCGGAACTCACATTCATTTCCTCGATCCAGTAAACATGAAAAAGCAAGTTTGGCATATCACTTATCAAGATGTGATCGCCTACGGTAAGCTTTTCACCACTGGTGAAATTTATACTGACCGAGTCGTCGCTCTCGGCGGACCTGGTACCAAGCAGCCTCGTTTACTGCGCACGCAAATGGGCGCTAACCTAACTGAATTGACTAAAGGTGAACTGACTGAAGGTAAGCAGCGCATTGTGTCGGGTTCAATTTTGAACGGTCACAAGGTTGATGATGCACACCAATGGTTAGGCCGCTTCCACATGCAAGTGAGTGTTTTACCTGAAGGTGATGAAAAAGAATTTCTTGGGTGGATAAAACCAGGTGTAAATCAACACTCGGTGACCCGTGCTTTCGCTGGTCATTTACTGCCGAAGAAGTTGTTTGCCATGAACACTTCAACCAATGGTTCAGACCGTGCAATGGTGCCGATTGGCAACTACGAACGCATCATGCCATTAGATATTCTTCCAACAATTCTGTTACGCGACTTATTGTCAGGCGACTCCGATGAGGCTCAGCAGTTGGGCTGTCTGGAACTTGACGAAGAAGACTTGGCACTATGTACCTATGTTTGCCCTGGCAAATATGAGTACGGTCCAGTGTTACGTAACGTGTTGACCACGATCGAGAAAGAGGGCTAATCATGGGCTTAAAAAATTATCTTGAGCAGATTGAGCCGGCCTTTGAAAAAGGTGGTAAGTATGAAAAGTGGTATGCCCTCTATGAAGCCGTGGCAACCATTCTCTATACACCTGGCAAAGTAACCAAAAAGACGACTCACGTTAAAGACAATGTCGATCTGAAACGCATCATGATTTTGGTGTGGATGATGACCTTCCCGGCAATGTTCTGGGGCATGTACAACGTGGGTAACCAAGCGGCTATCGCACTTACCAGTGGCTACGAGCTTGCCGATGTTTGGCAGGTCGGGCTGTTCCAACTCTTCGGTGGTGATTTGGCCGATGCCGGTTGGGCTACCAAAATGTGGTACGGAGCCTGCTTCTTCGTACCCGTTTATGCCACCACCTTTATTGTTGGTGGTTTCTGGGAAGTGGTGTTTGCGACCGTACGTAAGCACGAAGTTAACGAAGGTTTCTTTGTTACCTCAGTGCTGTTCGCGTTAACCCTGCCAGCGACAATTCCATTGTGGCAAGTTGCTTTAGGTATTACCTTCGGTGTGGTCATAGGTAAAGAAATATTCGGTGGTACCGGGCGGAACTTCTTGAACCCAGCCCTTACCGGTCGCGCGTTCTTGTACTTCGCGTTCCCTGCACAAATCTCAGGAGACAAAGTCTGGACTGCGGTAGATGGTTTCTCCGGTGCGACCTTGCTCGGCCAGGCAGCGATTGGCGAGAACTACTTTGATAACATGGAGATGTGGTGGAGCGCTTTCTTAGGTAACATCCAGGGCTCTATGGGCGAGGTTTCGACGCTGATGATTTTGATTGGTGGTCTTGCCCTGATCTACTTCCGCATTGCCTCTTGGCGCATTGTCTCCGGTGTATTCATTGGTATGGTGGCGATGGCGTTGCTGTTTAATACCATTGGCAGTGATACCAACACCATGTTCGCTATGCCCTGGTACTGGCACTTGGTAGTGGGTGGTTTTGCCTTCGGTATGATGTTCATGGCGACTGACCCAGTATCGGCCTCGTTCACCAATCGCGCGAAGTTTGTTTACGGCTTCTTGATTGGTGCTATGACCGTACTTATCCGTGTGGTGAACCCGGCTTACCCTGAGGGCATCATGCTGGCCATTTTGTTCGCCAACGTGTTTGCACCCTTGTTTGACCACTTTGTAGTTCAGGCGAACATTAAACGGAGGTTAGCTCGTGGCTAAGAAGAATGAATCCTTAGGCAAAACCTTATTTGTCGTAATCACTCTCTGTTTAGTGTGCGCGATCATCGTTTCAGGTGCAGCTGTTGGTCTGAAGCCGATTCAAGAGAAAAATGCCGCGTTAGATATGCAACGTAATGTGCTCGACGCCGCAGGTTTGCTTGAGCCGGGTACAGATATTGTTGCGCTATTTAACGAACGTGTTGAAACTAAGCTTATCAACCTAAACAGCCTCGAGGTGGTTGACCAGGCGAACGGTCAAAATGCGAAGAATTATGATCCGATTGCTGCTGCTAATAAGCCGGATTGGAGCACCAAGTTAGAGAAGAACAACGATACCGCTGGTATTGGTACACGTGAAAACGTAACTAAGGTGTACTTCATCAATGGTGAACAGGGCGAGCTGGAAACCTTAGTGCTTTACATCCGTGGTTATGGATTGTGGGGCACCATGTACGGCTTAATCTCGTTGCAACCTGATCTGACTACGGTGCGCAGTGTTAACTTTTACGAACACAGCGAAACTCCAGGTTTAGGTGGTGAAATTCAAAATCCGAAGTGGGTAGCTCAGTGGCAAGGTAAAGAAATTTACGGCGAGAACAATGAGCAGGTTGAGTTTGATGTAATGAAGAAGCCGACTCAAGAAAACCACGATGTTGACGCGCTATCAGGTGCGACCTTAACCAGTAATGGTGTTGATAATTTGATGCAATACTGGTTCAGCGACAAGGCCTATGGCCCACTTTTAGAAAAAATTCGCAAGGGGGAGCTGAGCAATGGCTAGTAGTGCAAAAGAAATGAAGGAAGTCCTGTTTGGACCGATCTTTGCTAACAACCCTATTGCCCTGCAGATTCTCGGTATTTGTTCGGCATTGGCAGTGACATCGAAAATGGAAAACACCTTGGTCATGTGTATTGCACTGACCTTGGTAACAGCATTTTCGAACCTGTTTATTTCACTGATCCGGAATCATATTCCATCGAGCGTTCGAATCATCGTACAAATGACGATTATTGCGAGCTTGGTTATTGTTGTGGATCAGGTGCTTCGAGCGTATGCCTATAGTATCGCGAAAGAACTGTCGGTATTCGTGGGGCTTATCATTACTAACTGTATCGTTATGGGGCGCGCGGAAGCGTTTGCCATGAAGAGTTCTCCGGGCCTTTCATTCCTCGACGGTATCGGTAATGGTTTGGGTTACTCGGTGGTGCTGTTATTTGTCGGCTTTATCCGTGAACTCTTTGGCTCAGGAAGCCTGTTTGGGTATCAAATACTGTCGCTTGCTTCAGAGGGCGGCTGGTATCAACCGGTTGGCTTGTTGATTCTACCGCCAAGTGCGTTCTTCATTATTGGTGGATTCATCTGGATACTGCGTACTTTCCGTCCAGAACAAGTAGAGCCGAAGGGGTAAGGAGCCGATCATGGAAGCTTATATTAGTTTATTTATTAAGGCTGTCTTCGTTGAGAACCTTGCTTTGTCATTTTTCTTGGGCATGTGTACCTTTCTCGCGGTATCCAAAAAAGTTACAACTGCCTTTGGCTTAGGCATAGCGGTTATTGTCGTACTTGGTATTTCGGTACCGGTAAACAACTTGGTGTATCACAATATTTTGGCGCCAGGCGGGCTAGGTTGGGCTGGATTTCCAGACGCCGATCTTAGCTTTTTGCGATTCTTAACCTTCATCGGCGTTATCGCGGCGTTGGTTCAGATTTTGGAAATGACCCTCGACAAATACGTGCCCGCGCTCTACAACGCACTAGGTATTTTCTTGCCGTTGATCACGGTTAACTGCGCTATCTTCGGCGGCGTATCCTTCATGGTTGAACGCGATTACAACTTCACCGAAAGTATCGTCTACGGTATTGGCGGTGGCGTAGGCTGGGCATTAGCCATTGTTGCCTTGGCAGCGGTGCGCGAGAAACTGAAATATTCCGACGTTCCAGATGGATTACGTGGTCTGGGTATCACCTTTATTTCAGTCGGTCTCATTGGTTTGGGTTTTATGTCATTTTCTGGCGTATCCCTGTAATAGCACCGGTAACGATAGCAACAGATAAATAAGAGGTACGAGTCGATGCAAGGGCAAGAATTGACATTAATAGCGCTCGGCGTAGGCATGTTTACCCTAATCGTACTGATTTTGGTGGCAGTGATTATGTTTGCCAAATCAAAATTGGTGCCGCAGGGCGATGTCGAGATTTTGATTAACGAAGACGATGACAAGAAGATCATCGCACAACCAGGCACCAAACTATTAGGCGCTTTGGCTAACGCAGGTATTTTTGTGTCGTCGGCGTGTGGCGGTGGTGGTTCATGTGGCCAGTGTACCGTAAAAATAACAGAGGGCGGCGGTGACATCCTGCCGACCGAACGCGATCACATTAATAAGAAAGAGGCACGCGAAGGTGTACGTCTTTCTTGTCAGGTGAACGTGAAGCAGAACATGAAAATCGAGCTTCCTGAAGAAGTCTTCGGTATTCGTAAGTGGGACTGTACTGTGAAGTCGAACGACAACGTCGCGACCTTCATTAAGGAGTTTATCGTACAGTTGCCTGAAGGCGAAGATGTGCCGTTCAAGGCTGGTGGTTATATTCAGATTGAAGCTCCACCGCATCACATTAAGTATAAAGACTTCGACATCGCCGAGAAATTCCGCGGTGACTGGGAACGCTTCGGTTTTCTGGATATTGAGTCAAAAGTTGATGACGAAACGGTACGTGCGTATTCAATGGCTAACTACCCAGGCGAGAAAGGCATCATCATGTTGAACGTGCGTTGTGCAACGCCACCGCCGAACAACCTGAGTCTACCTGCCGGTAAAATGTCGTCATACATCTTTAGCCTGAAGCCAGGTGATAAAATTACCATTTCTGGGCCATTTGGTGAGTTCTTCGCGAAAGAGACCGAAGCTGAAATGGTGTTCATCGGTGGTGGTGCTGGTATGGCACCAATGCGATCGCATATTTTTGATCAGCTGCGGCGCTTAAATACCGACCGTAAAATCTCCTTTTGGTACGGTGCGCGTTCGAAGAAAGAAATGTTCTATGTTGAAGATTTCGATATGTTAGAACGCGAAAATGAAAACTTTAAATGGCATATTGCGCTCTCAGATCCTCAACCAGACGACGATTGGAGTGGCGATACTGGTTTTATTCACAACGTTCTTTATGATCGTTATCTGAAAGATCACGAAGCTCCGGAAGACTGTGAGTTTTACATGTGTGGTCCGCCAGTGATGAACGCCGCGGTCATCAACATGCTCAAAGATTTGGGTGTGGAAGATGAGAACATAATGCTGGATGATTTCGGCGGATAATGACGGTGAATTACTCATCATTACGTTTGATTTGGCTAGCCCTGGTGGGGCTAGCCTTTTTCGTTTCATGTAGCCATGCGCCGCAGCAGATCGCTGTGTCTGGTGAAACCATGGGTACCACTTACCACATACGTTATGTGTCCGCTAATCCGCGGCACGACGCAGACAAAGTGAAAGAGCGGGTAGATGGACTTTTGGCGCAAATCAATAGCCAAATGTCGACCTACGATCCAGATTCAGAACTATCAAACTTCAATGCCAGGCAGACCACCGATCCGGTAGTGATTTCTCGTTCCCTCGAACAAGTGGTGCGTCGCGCGTTGGAGATCGCTGAAGAGACTAATGGTTTGCTTGACGTGACAGTAGGCCCCTTAGTCAACCTGTGGAGTTTCGGTCCAGAGCAACAACCTGAAGTTGTTCCATCTGCAGCAAAACTTGCGGCGGCGCAAGCCGTTACCGGTTACCAGCACTTGGCAGTCGAGAACCATCAATTACAAAAAGCTATTCCGGAGTTGTATGTTGATCTCTCAACGATTGCTAAAGGTTACGCGGTCGATCGGGTTGCGCGCTTGCTGGAGCAGATGGAAATTCAAAACTATTTGGTTGAGATCGGCGGTGAAATGATTATGAAGGGCACTAAGCCCGGCAATCAACTCTGGCGAATTGCGATTGAACGCCCAGATACCATGCAACGAGCTGCCCAACGTATTATCGAACCGGGCAATAATGCCGTCGCCACCTCCGGGGATTATCGCAACTACTTTGAGCAAGAAGGTGTGCGTTATTCGCACATTATCGACCCAAGAACCGGAAAGCCGATTCAGCATAATTTAGTTTCGGTGACCGTGGTGACCGAAAGCTGTATGGACGCCGATGCCTACGCTACAGCGCTGACGGTAATGGGGCCAAAAGATGCGCTTGCGTTTGCGGAGGTGAAACAACTCGCAGTGATGCTGATCACACGTGAAAACGGCGAGTTTAAAGAGTACACTAGTACTGCGTTCAAACCTTTATTGCAGTAACTCAGGAGGTCCGCATGGGGTTATTTTTAGTAGTGTTCGCCATTTTTTTAGTGGTGGTGTTGGCCATGTCGGTTGGGTTTATCGTGCAACGCAAATCGATTTCAGGCAGTTGTGGTGGTATTTCTGCGTTAGGGATGGATAAAGCTTGCGACTGTGATGAGCCTTGTGACAAAAGAAAAGCACGCATGGCCAAAGAAGAAGAATGGCAAAAAAATCAGATTAATTAACTTCTAAAAAAGCATTCAAAAGTAAAGTGGTAACTATGGTGACACCTGTTCACATACGCCCGAAAGATGATGAAATTTATCTTGATTGTAATGCGACCACGCCGGTACTACCGCAAATCGCGCATGCGGTATCGCATACTATGGAGCAGGTGTTTGGCAATCCGAGTAGTAGCCATATTACCGGTCTGCAGGCACGCTATATTCTCGACAACGCACGCCGTCTGGGGCGCGATGTTATCGGTGCTGAACGTGGTCAACTGGTCTTTACTAGCGGTGCGACAGAGGGTATTCAGACTGCTGTTTTGTCGGCCTTGATTGCTGCCCGTAAGCAAGGGACCTCAACTGAGGGTAAATACTTATTGTATGGGGCGACTGAACACAAGGCAGTACCACAAGCGTTAGCACATTGGAACGAACTACTTGGCACCCATGCTGAGTTAAAAGCTATCCCAGTCGATCGTAACGGTCTCCTCGACCTTGATTTTATTGCCGCGAACCTACCTGACGCCCTACTTATTTCAACCATGGCAGTAAATAATGAGACCGGCGTACGACAAGATTTAGCCACCCTGGAAAAAATTATCCGACGCCATGGACCTAAGGTTCCCTGGATGGTGGATTGTGTGCAAATGTTGGGTAAAGGCCAGTTGCATTTGGCCCAGACCAGCATTGACTATGCCCCGTTTAGTGGTCACAAGCTGTATGGACCTAAGGGTATTGGTTTCTTATATGTGAGGGAACACGCGCCGTTTACCCCGTTGATTATTGGCGGCGGGCAAGAACAGGGTTTCCGTTCTGGCACCGAAAACCTGCCTGGAATAGCTGCACTGCATACCTTATTCGAGCTGTTGCTGGATCGTGAGCAACAGGTATTTAAGCCGGTTGCGACGCTGGTTAACTATCGCGATCAGCTACTTGATGCCCTGCGTACTGCATTTCCTAACCTAGAGCTGAACCATGCTTTGGAATACTCGGTGCCGACGACATTGAATTTCTCGGTGCGAGGGGTTCCTTCGCGTGACATCATGGATGTGTTTGATGCTGCAAATATTCGCGTTAGTTCTGGGTCTGCTTGTAGCTCAAAAGTTAGTCGCAGCTTCGTGCTAGATGCTATGGGGTTGGAAAATTGGCGATCGCGATCAGCAATTCGTCTATCATTCGGTCCAGCAACTGAGCAGGCGACCATTGATGCGGCTTGTCAACGTATCGAAGAAGCGGCACAGGCCTTACGCCACTCGTGTTTGCTGCTAAGTGATACCAACGAAGATTTTGATAGTGAACTGGACGGTGTTGTGCAGTTGCGATTTGATGCGCGATGCTGTTATCTGGTGATCGATCGTACTGCCAGAGAAATGGCAGTAATTGACCCGATACCTCAACTCGCAGAGCGCATTGAGAAGTTGGTCGACTGCCAGCATTATCGGGTTAAAGCGGTGGTAACGACGGAACCACATGCGGGTGATAGCACCGCCGCAATGCTTGCGCAGTTATTGTGTGCTAGCGGTTGTGATGCGGAGCGCGACGCGGTGGGTTGGCCTTTGCATGCACAAACGGATTGCAGCGTACCCAAGGATTGTGATGTCGCTACCGACGGGTGTTTGTTGGTTGGCAACCGCCGTTTATATCGCGTGGGTAGTCGGCAACCCATGTACTTGCTGAGTTCACCTATTACCCCAACCGCTGAAGCTCATGTCGATTTTGCTTTTGTCGGTGAGCAAGCGGTGCTAGAAACGTTAACGGCGGTGCTGAGCGCTGAAACACTTGTCTGCCGCAAATGGGATGATGAGTTTGCGATCGCCACGCAGTTAAAAGAATTAAAGGGTGAGGGGCAAACCTGTGAACTGGTGAATATCGCACCAGAACAACAACACGAATGGTTGTGTCGTCCAGAAACCTTAGTCGTAGATGTGCGTGAACAGCAAGAACACCAGGTTACTCCACTGCAACTACCAGCGCAGGTAATGAACGTACCTTTGACGCGCTTGGTGCAATTTATTTATGACCACCGCACTGATTTTAACAACCGGCCAATTATTTGCCTGTGCCGCTCAGGCAATCGTAGTGCAGTAGCGGCTCAGGTGCTGACCCGATTTGGTTTTTGTAACGTTAGTCACGTGTCTGGGGGGATGGCGTTATTGGCAAACTAACTTTTGCCGTGTAGCCACTTTTGCCAACAAAGTAACAAACACTGTCATGACACGCTGAGCTCCAGATATTGGCATCACTTAGTCGTAGCCACTCAGTGCTGGTGACCGTAGGCAATAGAGCGGCGCCAGAGGGGTTAGTAACAATGAGAGCTCCGTTAGAGGTTACGGTTAAACCGTATAGTGCTCCAGTTAGCGGTGGCTCGCTTAACGGGGTGAATTCGTCGTCTTTATACTCGACAATGCGCGGGCGCCGCTCGGGGTGATTTAAATCGCCTCCCACTAGCAATACATGATCTTCTGTAAACGGCCAGACACTGGCAATTCCAGCACTTGGTCCCGCAACGATTGGCGTATCAATAGCTTTAAACCGAATGCCAAAACTGCTTTTTACCAGTAGTCGGGCGGTGCTGGCGTTAGCAGTTCCCATAGCCCATACACCTTTGGTATAGCGCACACAGCCACCACTTGCTGCCAATCCACCCTCAGCGCTTAGTGGCGGGCTGTCGACCGCATTACTTGAGGATAACCAGTTACGTCCGTCAGTTGAACGCAGTAAATCCCACTTGCCATCAATGCTGTCACCAAAACCCCAAACTTCGTTGGTCTTCGGCGCAATTGAGAAGCAGTTTAAAAATTTTTCACCGCTGGCCCGATAGCGCAATTGCCAACTAGTGCCGCCATTGCTTGTGTAATAAATACGAGAGTTACCATTTTTACCAACACTAAGGGCGAAGGCGTGCTGTTCATCGAGTGCTTCGATGTCACGGAATTGCAGATCGGTGTTGGTGGGTTGACTGTAATTCCATGTTTGACCACCGTCTAAACTGCGTGCAATTGTTGCTTTGTTGCCGCTTATCCACACGACATCGGGACTAGGAACACTCAGACCGATCCAGTTCACGTCAGGACGCGTTGGAAGAGGCTGCAAATTTACAGCCGCGGTAGTTGCCATTGTACTCGCGATAATACTTGCGATCATGCTTGTGATCATAGTTTACTCAAGGTTACGAACTTACCGTCTAAGATAAACTAACCGCGGCGCTGCTACAATGGTTGTCGCGTTATGTCGCGTTACTTCGAGAGCTTAGCGCGCTGTAAGCGCAGGGCATTTAACACCACGGAGACGGAACTCAGTGCCATTGCACCGCCGGCTAACCAAGGAGCGAGCAAACCTGAAGCCGCGACTGGAATACCGAGAGTATTGTAGGCAAAGGCCCAAAATAAGTTTTGTCGAATATTGCGTAAGGTGAGCTCACTCATTTCAATAGCATGCACTAAGGTTTCCAGATCAGCCCGTAGCAAGGCTATATCTGCTGCCTCGATAGCAACATCCGTACCACTACCCATGGCGACGCCAACATCTGCTACGGCGAGCGCAGGAGCATCGTTTACGCCGTCACCTACCATAGCCACACGCTTACCTTGAGATTGTAGTTGCTTGATGTGATTTGCTTTATCTTCTGGTAGTACTTCAGCGATCACCTGATCCATACCCAGCTGTTCGGCAATGGCATTTGCCGTGCGCTGATTGTCACCGGTCAACATCACTAGGGTTAAGCCGCGTTTGCTTAGTTTATCCAGCGCCGACTTGGTACTTTTGCGCAAGGTATCCGCCACTGCTACATAAGCAACAAGTTCGCCATCGACGGCAATGGCCATGACGGTTTTGCCTTGCTGCTGCAATTCTTTGAAACGCTGCTCGGCGGCGTCGTTAACCACCACATCACGGTCGATTAATAGCCGCAAACTGCCAACCAGCAAGGTTATCGTTGGTTTATTTTCGGTTGCTGTGCCGGCCTCAGCGACCTTAGCGCAAACGCCTTTACCCTGCACGGCCTGGAACTCATCTACGGTGAACTGTCGGGTTGGCTCTATCAGGTCACGAGTACCTTCTACGATCGCTTGAGCAAGTGGGTGCTCTGATTGTTTTTCAACTACGAATAGGTAACTTGCAAGCAAACTTTTATCGACCGTCTGACTAAACAGTGCAAAGTCGGTTAGTTTGGGCTTGCCTTCGGTTAGAGTACCGGTTTTATCAAATACAATAGTGTCGATGGCGTGGGTGGTCTCTAACACTTCACTTTGTTTAAATAATACCCCAGCTTGAGCGGCGCGGCCTGATCCAGCCATGATTGAAGTTGGCGTCGCAAGACCCAAGGCACAAGGGCAAGCAATGACCAACACCGCTACGGTCGCCTCAAAAGCTTGCCGCCAATTCCCGGGAGCGAAATAAAACAGCCAAGCGCAGAAAGTGATAAGCGCAATGACTAGAACCACCGGAACGAAAATACCGGCCACCTTATCCGCCAAACGCTGAATCGGTGCCTTTGAATTTTGCGCCTGTTCAACCACTGCGACGATTTTAGCCAGGGCGGTACCTGCACCCGTTTGTTGAACCTCAACGCGAAGAAACCCGGTGGTGTTGAGGGTCCCGCCAATAACTTGGTCGCCGGTAGACTTGGTTACCGGCATGCTCTCGCCGGTTAGCATGGATTCATCTATGGCGCTATCACCGCTAATAACTTTGCCATCCACTGGAACATTTTGGCCCGGTCGCACCTGCACAATGTCGCCAACGGTTAAGCTCGCGACGGCGACTTCCTGGGTGTCATCTTTACCTTGTTCGAGTAGAGCCTTCGCCGGCTGCAGCTCGAGTAGCTGGCGAATAGCATTAGATGAGCGGCCTTTAGCACGTGCCTCAAACCATTTGCCGAGCACTATGAGTGTAATTAAGACGGCGCTGGTCTCGAAATAAAGACCTTCATGGGGATTATAATCTGCCGCGAACCAAGCCAGATAAATACTGTAAAAGTAGGCTGCTGAAGTACCGAGTGCAACCAGCACATCCATGTTGGCAGTGCCGCCGCGTAAGGCATGGTAACTGCCGCGATAAAACTGCCAACCGATAATAAATTGGACCGGTGTAGCTAGCAGTAATTGCAGCCAGGGCGACATTAAAACAGCAGGAACTGGAATGTTTTGGGTCCAGCTAAAGTGACCGAACATGGTGTACAGTAATGGTAGCGAGAGTAGAGCGGCGATCACAAACTTAATAAATTGTCGCTGTTGTGCTTGTTCACGCGGATCATCACCGAGGGGTTGGTTATGGTCGACGAGCTCAGCAGCATAGCCGGCATCTTTCACGGCGGCGATAAGTGCTTCGGTATCTAGGTTGGAACCTTTGACTGCAGCTATTTCTGTGGCAAAGTTTACCTGTACCTCGTCGACACCGCTAACATCAGTAAGTGCACGCTCGATACTTTTGGCGCAGCCAGCACAGCTCATACCGCTTAGCTGAAGTTGTATATTTTGTCTCATAGACTGCTCCTGTGATTGACTGGGCTAACGTTTTAAGAGTCGTTCAATGGTGGTGTCGAGTTCATCGAGAACCGCATCGTCGCCGGCGGCAAGGCGTGTTTTCACGCAGGTGTGCATGTGCTGGCTCAGTAGTTTTTTGGCTACACCGTTTAGCGCGGACTGCACTGACGCAACCTGCATCAGCACGTCGTCGCAATAGGTATCGTTTTCGATAAGCTTTTGTAGTCCGCGAACCTGTCCCTCGATGCGGCGTAAACGCTGGCCAAGATTGTCTTTGAGAGCTTGAGAATGAGGGGCTACTGTTTTTTTCATTTGCTGCAAAACCTATTTCACTGAATTTAACTTCTAAGGTAAAGTATACCCCCGTACCCTATATGTCAAGCAAAAAAACCTCGCCCGAAGTCGAGGTTTAACAATTCACTGAGCATCGATAGATTGACCATTAACCTTAACACTGTGATCACTCATTAAGTAAAGATAGGTCGGCATTAGATCTGCAGGAGTCTTCAGTTTCATTGGGTCTTCGCCCGGGTAAGCTCGTGAGCGCATGGTGGTGCGGGTTGCTCCCGGATTGATGACGTTGATCCGAACGTTGCTGCCCTCGTATTCATCAGCCATGACTTGCGCCAGACCTTCGGTGGCGAATTTGCTCACCGCATAAGGTCCCCAGAATGCCCGACCTTTTCGGCCAACACCCGACGAGGTGAAAACAATGCTGGCGTGGGGTGATTTTTTTAGGGCTGGCATGAGTGTCTGAGTCATCATGAACTGTGCCGTAACATTTACTTGTATCACGTCGTTCCAGCTGTCGTGGTCGATGTGTTCAAATGGTGAGAGCACGCCCAGTAGGCTGGCATTTTGCAATAGCCCGTCGAGGTGCCCGAATTGTTCAATAATCGTCGCGCAAAGGCCCTGGTAATGAGTTTTTGTTGCACCCTTCATGTCGAGTGGAACAATCGCTGGCTCAGGGTTACCAGCTGCAACTATGTCATCAAAAACGTGCTCTAATTTACTGACCGTACGACCAAGTAAAATGACGGTAGCACCTGCGTCGGCAAAAGTTATCGCAGCCTCTTTGCCGATACCGTCGCCTGCCCCCGTGACTAAGATTACTTTCCCTTCGAGGTCGTAATTTGCTACGTTATCTTTATGCATATCTGTCATTTTGGGCTTACACTTGCTGTGAATGTTGTGCGTCAGTTTACTGGTTTTTGCTTGGATTCTCAGCTACGAGTGAGAAATTCTTGAAAAATACTTTCAACTTTGGCGTCAGCGGTGTATAAAATTTTGTTAACTGTGCGTCTTGTCCTACCAGTTAGAAAGAGCGATGATAGGCAGGATAAACAAAAGCATCTGCAGGTGCTCAATACATAACAACACGAACAAGGATTGGGGAAGCCTCATGAAAAAACTCTTGCTTGTAACGGCCATTGCTAGTGCCTTTACCTTAGCTGGTTGCGGAAGCGGCGAAGAAGCGCCACCATCAGCAACCACAGAATACCAAGTTAACGCGACTCGAGCCGTATTTGACCCGAGTAATGGTAAAATACCAGTGCCCTCTAATATCCTATTGAGTGGTAGTGTTGACGGTACCTTAAATATTCCAGTAGCGGATCCAGCGGATAATAGCGATCCGCAAGTCGCGCTCAACGGTCTCGACGGGTGGGGAACGCATTCCACATTGACCTTTAGTTTTTCATTGCCGCAAGACGAAAACGGTAACACCATCGAAATCGACGCGGCATCGTTGGAAGCTCCAGGTAGCATTCGTTTATTCGAAACCATTATGGGTGGTACTGCGGTCAGCGCCGGCTGTGCTGCGGCAAGTCCAGCCGCGACCTGTGCGGTTGCTGGTGAGTTGACCCATGGTGTTGATTTTGTTGTTCGCGCGACTGGCCCAGCGGGTGTTGCGGTTATTCCATTGCGGCCATTAAAAGCAAAAACCGGTTATGTTGCGGTTTTAACCTCCAACATCCAGGACACTATGGGGCGTGATGTTAAACCGTCACAAACCTATGGCTTAATGAAGCGTAATGCAGATACTGATCCAGTGTCTGGCGACGCCTCAGGGGTGGGCCTGCAGCGCTTGATTAACAGTCATGAAGCTGCGTTAGCGGCAGCTGGTGTGAATAGTGAAGAGATCATCTTGACCTCAAGCTTTACCACCCAGTCAGTAACCGACGTATTCAATGCGATTAAAGGCCTCATGACACAACAATTTTCGCAAGGTGGCGGTCCAGCTCTTATGGCCCAACCTACGGGGATGACAGTCGGTGATGTGCTGGTGGCCGCGGGCCGTTTAGAAGCTAATCCGCAAGATCCTGCTTACTTATCTGCCGCTTCTGCGAAGTTGTATCAAGGACAGGTGACTTTACCGTATTATTCTGCGGTACCTACCGCTGAAAACCCGCAAGCGCCGTTAAACGGTCGTTGGCAGGCTATGTGTGATAGTCCGGCATCTATTCTCGGTGCGGTGCGCGCGGGCGTTTTACCTGCTGCTGCGATTGATCCTTTAGGTATCGAAGATCCAACGCGATTATTGCCGCCCCATAACTGTTACGATTTCCCTGGTATTGATGAAGAACGTCACTTGACCAAGTACAACCCAGTACCAGCAACTACTGCTGCTGTTGATGTACCTGCTATCGTGACTGTTCCAGACGTCAACACAGCAAACATGGTTCGTGCTGCCCAAGGTCTTGCACCACTTACTGAGCCTGCTAATGGTTGGCCAGTGGTAATTTTCCAACACGGTATCACGGGCGAGAAAAGTAACGCCTTCGGTATTGCAGGCACTTTAGCGGTGTTCGGTTTCGCTACTGTTGCGATTGACCATCCATTGCATGGTGATCGTGGTTACGGCCCAATTAATGCGACAACCGGTAGTGCAACGGCGTACATGAACTTGGGTAGCTTGTTGACTGCACGTGATAACTTGCGCCAGTCGATTTCAGATCTATTAGGTCTGCGCTTGAGCTTAAATGCTGCGATGGGTGCTCCATTGAACGGTCAGGATGTATTCTTTGTTGGTCATTCATTAGGCGCGATTGCAGGTACCGGTTTCACCGCCTTAACAAATGAACCTATGTCAGGTGCGCTGGCTCCGGCGTCGGGCTTGTTTAAAGTTAATGCAAGTACGTTAATGGCCCCAGGTGCTAGTGTTGCGAACTTCTTGTTGGCTTCACCATCATTTGGTCCAGTTGTTAAGAGTCAGTTACTGTATGCAGCGAACGCAGACTTCGCAGCGGCGGTGACGAATGCAGCACAGCAAGCCGGTGTTTCACCGAGCTCACCGCAGTTCCAGGGCTTATTGATTCAAGTGTATCAGCAATTCTGGGCGAGTTTGTCAACGGCCCAGCAAGCAGAAATCAATGGTGTTTTTGAACAGTTCGCATTCGCCGCGCAGGCAGCTATCGACTCAGCTGATCCGATTAACTTTGCGGCGCAAGCAGTTGCCAACGACAGTCCGTTCCACGTGATTGAAGTAGTGGGTAACGGGGCCGATGTATTGCCTGACCAAGTGATTCCAAATGCTGTGCAAGGCAAGCCATTAGCCGGTACTGAGCCGTTGATCAGCGCACTACAGTTGCCAGCTATTACACAAACCACGGCCAGCACTGATGGTTCGAAGATTTCTGGTGCAGTACGCTTTGTCGCCGGTGGGCATGGTTCAATCGTTGACCCGAGTGCTTCGGCAGCGGCAACTATGGAAATGCAATTGCAAGCGGCCGGCTGGTTTAGCACCAATGCTACGGCGCTGCCAATTACTAATCCTGCAGTGATCAAGCAATAATCTGTATACTTAGACTACTTGAGTTGCAAAAGGGCCGCTTGTCGGCCCTTTTTTATGTGATGAATTAAACCAAGCTGCAGATGAGGAAATTATGACGTTTATTTTAGAGATAGCTGACTTTGTCGTAAAAGCGGCGATTATTGTCATGGCGATTATGCTGATCGTAGCCGTGATAAGTAACGCCGCGCAACGACAGCGTCGACAGGAAGGTGAGCTGCAGGTGCGAAATCTGGCGCGGGATTTGCGTTATAGCGCGCAAACCATTGAGTTGGAGACCCTCAACAAAAAACAACGTAAACAGGCTAACAAACAAGCAAAGAAGGCAGAGAAAAGCGAAAAGCCGAGTGAGCAACGGGTGTTTGTAATTGATTTTAATGGCAGCATGGATGCCCACGAAGTTGAAAATCTGCAACGCGAAATTAATGCGGTAATCGGCGCGGCGAAAGCTGGGGATACCGTATTTGTGCGGCTAGAGAGCCCTGGTGGAGTGGTGCATGGCTATGGTTTAGCTGCGGCACAATTACAACGTTTACGCGATGCTGAACTGAAACTGATTATAGGTGTCGATAAAGTAGCGGCTAGTGGCGGCTATATGATGGCTGCTGTGGGCGAGAAAATTATTGCCGCACCCTTTGCGATTATTGGTTCTATTGGCGTTGTTGCCCAATTACCGAACTTCCATCGTTGGTTAAAGAAGCACGACGTCGATTTTGAACAAGTTACCGCCGGCGATTACAAACGCACCTTATCGGTATTCGGCGAGAACACTGATGCCGGCCGCCGCAAGTTTAAAGAAGACCTTGAGCAGGTCCATAAGCAGTTCAAGCAGCATATCGCCGACTATCGACCGCAAGTCGACTTAGCTAAGGTAGCGACCGGTGAGTACTGGACTGCGCAGCAAGCCATCGACTTTAAGTTGGTTGATGAAATCTGCACGACTGACAGCTGGCTGCTGGCGCGTTGCCACGATCATGGCATCTACCATATTCGTTACCATGTTAAGCGGCCATTAGGTGAACGGATCGGGAAGAACGTTACCGCCGTACTGACAAGTATTCGGGAGTTTTTGACAAAGTCGTAAACTGGAGTTGTTATGCGTGACGATGTTGATGAGTTTCTACGTGAGATGGCCGGGGTGAAACCTCTGGCTAATGACGTGATTGAGCCCAAGAAAGCCAAGCCAAGTGCGGCTCAACTGGCACGCCGCGAGGCAGCAGAGAAGAACCTTGAAGACGACATCAATTATTTGTCGATGGAGTTTGTCGACTTTGTTGCGCCGGAGCAGGAGGTTGAATTTCGTCGTGACGGTGTGCAGCACGGTGTATTTAAACGTCTGAAACAGGGCCAATACACCCTTGAGGCGACGTTGGATTTACACCACCACTCGTTACGACGGGCGCGCGAGGCATTGTTCGATTTTATTCAACTTTGCCATCGCCGCGGCGTACGCTCGGCCATCGTGGTACATGGTATGGGACGGCACTCAAAGCCCCATCCGGCATTGCTTAAAAGCTACGTCGCCAAATGGTTAAAACAACTCGATCCAGTTATGGCCTATCACAGTGCGCAACGCCATCACGGTGGTGCAGGGTCGGTCTACGTGATGTTACGCAAGAACGCTGAGCAAAAACACGAAAATCGTGAGCGCCATCAAAAGCGTTGATATTCAGGAGTCATTTATGAAATTGTCGTTACTGAGCGCGGGCATTTTGGCATTAACGCTATCGGGCTGCGCGGAAGCATTGCCGGAACAAACCCTGTCCGAGAGAGTCGCGCAGGATCTGACTGAGCGGGTGGATGAAAAGTACAATGCCAGTTTTAGTTATCACGATTTTGAGTTGAATACGTTGACTGCGGAGTTGGTGGCGACAGATGTTGGGGTGAAAACACGCGTGCAGCAACTCGATGCTGGACTAAATCAGTTATTGTGGGCTGAGCGTGTCAGGTTAACCGGTGATTGGCTTACCCAACAGCAGGACCAGCTACGTCTCGAAAGTGCTCAGATTGTCAATGCGCAACTAACTATCGCGTACTATGGTAAAGGGCAATCAAACCTTCATCAACTGATTGAAAACGTTCAAGCACAACTTCCGGTACAGCGCGCCAGTGAACAAGTTATCTGGCAAGTGGATGAGGTCGCCCTTGAAGATGTGGTCGTGAATTTGTTTGATCAGGGGCAGCCCCTGTTGAGCGTGAAGTTAGAACGTTTGGTGTTGCCGCGGATCCATAGCCAACAGAGTAGTCAGGAATGGGTTGATAGTCTGTTGGGGCCGTTGCTTGAGCAGTTTATACAGCAAGCTATTCGTGGTAACACGGAGACCATGACGGTCGATATGCAAGAATTGATGCGTTTTGCCTGGCGGGAAATGGGGGCGTTTTAACAACACCCCCTTTTGTCATTCCGTTAAAGTTGCTCTGAAACGTCGCGTTCTTTGAGATCCGCTTCGCTATCGTTGAAAACTTTCTCATTCAGCTCACCTTCGCTTTTAGCGACGATTAAGCTCACCATAGCGTCACCGGTGACGTTAACAGACGTACGGGTCATATCCAGCAAGCGGTCGACACCGATAATCAGACCGATACCCTCGACCGGGAGACCAACTTGGCCAAGTACCATCGCTAGCATGATGAGGCCTACTCCGGGAACGCCTGCAGTACCTACACTCGCTAGGGTTGCAGTTAGCACCACCATCGCATAGTCGGCGATACTTAAGTCAACCAGGTAGACCTGAGCGATGAACACTGTCGCTACACCTTGCATGATGGCGGTACCGTCCATATTGATGGTGGCACCTAAAGGCACAGTAAATGAACCAATACTGTTGCTTACCCCAAGCCGCTTGGTGACCGTCTCAAGCGTTACCGGAATGGTGGCATTACTACTGGACGTACTGAATCCGAAAATTTGTACTTCGCGCATTTTCTTCAGGAAGGTCCACGGACTCAAGCCGGTCAAGCCCTTCAAGATGAGTGAATAGGTGATGACGCCATGAAGAATCAGCACAAAGAAGACTAATAAGAAGTATTTGCCAAGACTGAAAATGGTTTCAAACTGAGTTTCGCTAAATAACTTAGCCATCAACGCGAACACACCATACGGGGCAAGGTTCATCAGGATGATAACTAGTTTCATGATGACTTCGTTAAAGTCATCAAAAAAAACTTTCAAGCGATCGCCAGACTTACCAATCAACGCCATCGAGATACCGAATAACAGAGCAAATACGATAATCTGCAGCATGTTACCGTTGGCCATAGCCGAGAACGGGTTTTTCGGAAACAGGTCGATAATGACTTGTGCTAACGACGGAGCCTGACTAGGTTCGAAGGTTGCGTCTGATTGCAGCTCTATACCGGCACCAGGTTGTATCAACACCGCAGCAAAAATAGCAAAAGAGATCGCTATAGCGGTAGTAACCATATATAAACTTACGGCTTTACCACCAAGACGGCCGAGCTTACTTGGGTCGCTAATGGAACACGTGCCGACCACCAGTGAGACGAACACCAGCGGCACCACCAACATCTGTAGCGAGCTAATAAAGATCTGCCCGACGACGTGGAATAACCCTTTGGTAAGGTAGCCTTCGACTAAAATACTGTCCGGAAACAACAGTTTAAGTAGGAAACCAACGGCGATACCCGCGAACATACCAATTA
This sequence comes from Pseudidiomarina xizangensis, assembly GCF_052541995.1. Taxonomy (NCBI): domain Bacteria; kingdom Pseudomonadati; phylum Pseudomonadota; class Gammaproteobacteria; order Alteromonadales; family Idiomarinaceae; genus Pseudidiomarina; species Pseudidiomarina xizangensis. The sequence continues at coordinate 968,816 of NZ_JBOBQA010000001.1, read as the reverse complement.
CGATACGCGTTGTTAGGTTTAGCTTTTTCTTATTATCACGCATACATTTACCTGTCGTTGAATGGTTTAATCTGGCACAGATTATCAGAATTTTAGAAATGATTTTACTATTGTACCCATAAGCTGCCGTAAAACCCTACCAACTTGCGGTAAAGAGGGGGCAGAATATGACGGATAGTTTTCTCAAGCAGACCAGCGAACAAGTATAAAAAAAGCTGGCCTGAGCCAGCTTTTTTTTAACTAAAACCCTTACATATATTGTGGTCCGAAGCCATTAGTCCAAACCATTGCAGAGGTGACCATAAGTACCACCAACATGATTAAGCCAGCAGTTACCACGGAACTGGCATAAATAAAGCCACGTTCTTCTGGAATATGCATCAAAATTGGAACTCCAGAGTAAAGCAAGTAGACGGAATAGGCGATGCCAGCAAGAAATGCCATAGTGACAAACCATAATTCTGGATACAACGCTGCAACGCCAGACATAATCGCTGGTGTTGCGGTATAGGCCGCAAGTTCCATTGACTGGGTAAACGTAGGGGCAGCACCAAAGGTTTTGGCCATCCAATGGATCAGATAAGCCAGCGCAAAAGCCGCCACAATGATGCCAAGGTACATGGCGACAGAAAGTGTTATCGCGCTGCTTTGGGTTAAGTAGGTAGCCTGCCGTGCACCGATACTCCAGCCTAGCTCAGCCGATGCATAATACGCTGCCACACACGGAATTAATGCGATGATGAGGATATGGCTTAATGCAAACGTCATACTTTCATGGCGTTCATCAATACTCTTCCACTCTTCGCGTGGGTGTGCGTACAGTCCCCAAATGTGATTCAAAATCATGGTGAACCTCTACTTCTCGTTGTTTTATAAAATTTATTATTGTTTTTGTATGTCGATTTTTTTAGCCGACTTCGCATCTATATTGGTCGGATTTACAGCAGAGTCAAGGCTTTTTCAGTGACAGCTTTGGCAATTTCTTAGTACACTAGCACTTCAATTCACCGGTCCATGATTTTTTGAATTTCGGTTTCGCTATGAATCTTACTGCTATCGAACAACTTTTAATCCCCATACGACAATTTCTTCAGTGTGAAACCCCTGACGAATGGGTGAAGGAGGCGAAAAAGCCGGAGAATCTACCGGTATTGTTGCGTGATCATCTGGTGTGTGAGCTGAAAGCAGCACAAAGCGCGATGTTGCTGATACGACGCTACGCCGTCGATGCGGCTAGTGCTGAAGCTTTACTGCAATGGTTAGAGCCTTATGAAGCTTTCACTTATCGGATGGAAGGAGATTGGCGGACGCTGGGTCGAGATAAAGGCTTGAAACGCACCATGATACCGCGTGAAGACAAACCCTACAGTCAGGCGCTAATTGATAAAATGGTGTTGCTGATAAAAGAAGAGTTGCATCATTTTTATCAAGTGCTTGTAGTGGCTGAGGCACATGGCATCGCGTATCAGCAAGTTCGTTCAAGTCGTTATGCCAAAGAGCTGCTCAGGCATGTACGCACCCATGAGCCAGCGACTTTGGTCGATAAACTTATTTGCGGTGCTTACATTGAAGCGCGTTCCTGTGAGCGGTTTGCCATGTTAGCGCCCCACCTTCCTGCCGATCTTGCTGACTTCTACATTTCTTTGTTGCGCTCAGAAGCGCGGCATTATCAAGACTATCTTACGCTAGCTGAGAGTATCGCTGAGGGTGATATTAGTGCGCGAATTGCGTACTTCGGTGAACACGAAGCTGAATTAATTACGGCGTTCGATGATGACTTTAAGTTTCATAGTGGCCGACCTCAGGTAACGGCTGCTGGGTAAGTTCACAACTGTGTGCGGTAACTTTCAGCATACTTCCCTGAGTGTACCAATCACCAAGCACGATGCGTGTTGCATGCTGCCCGGATGCTAGCTCATGTTCATGGGTTGCTGGCCGATGGGTATGACCGTGAATCATCTGTTGTACATTGTACGTGTTGAAATAGTCAACAATGGTAGTGGGGTTGGCATCCATAATTTCCAGCTCAGCTTCGCTAAGAGGTTGTTGAGTTTTGCTGGACTGCCGCAACTTCGTCGCAATTTTCATACGAAGCGTCAAGGGTAAGCTAAGCAGTACCCGCGTTAACCAAGGCTTACGAATCCAATGACGAAAACGTTGATAATTGTGATCGTCGCTGCATAACAAGTCACCGTGTAGCAGCAAGGTGGGCGTGCCATAAAGGTCAATCACGGTGGGGTCGTCGAGTAATTCGACACCAGTTGCTTCTGCAAATGTATTGCCAACCAAAAAGTCACGATTGCCGGCAATAAAATAAGTTGGAATTCCGTGGTCGGTAAAATGGCGCAACTCCTGCTGGACTTGCGCCGCAAAGACACTGGTATCATCATCTCCAATCCAGGCATCGAACAGATCACCAAGAATAAACAGGCGATCTGCACCGCGAGCTGAATCGCGCAAGAAATCAAAAAACAAATGCGCAATATCGGGACGCGACGGGCTCAGATGCAAATCAGAAATGAACCAGGTTGCCATGGTCGGGCTTATTCGCCGTCGACCGTGGCTTTTTCGATGACAACGTCGTCTTTGGGTACGTCTTGGTGGAAACCGGCTTGGGTGGTATACACCTGACCGATCTTTTCAACTACGTCCATACCTTGCACAACCTCACCGAACACGCAGTAGCCCCAACCGCCAACGCTCTCGTTTTTAAAATTCAAGAATTCATTGTCAGCGAGGTTGATAAAGAACTGACTGGTCGCCGAATGTGGATCTTGCGTACGGGCCATGGCAACGGTGCCTTTTTTGTTCTTCAAACCGTTATCAGCTTCATTCTCAATAGCGTCATGCGGGTTTTTTTGCACCATTTCATCATTGAAACCTCCGCCTTGAATCATGAATCCTTTGATCACACGGTGCATTAAAGTTCCGCTGTAAAAGCCTTCGCGGACATAACGCAAAAAGTTGTCAACGGTTTTTGGCGCTTGCTCTGGATACAATTCCAACGTAATCGCACCCTGATTCGTGTGCAAAGTAACTTGCATGGGGTCACTCCATTTTCTGGCTGTTAGATTAGATGTGAAATAAAACTGGCATTAGTTTAGCACTGTTTGTGAGAAGGCTACACCATGCGTTATCATAACCAGCTTAGGAATCTTAGTTTGGAGCCGAAAATTGCATGTTGACCATTTTTGATACGTTACGTCGTAGTAAAGAAACTTTTCAACCGATCACCCCAGGCGAGGTGAAACTCTATGTCTGTGGCGTAACGATTTATGACTACTGTCATATTGGACATGCACGGACTTATGTCGCTTTTGATGTGGTTGTGCGCTACTTGCGTGCGAAAGGCTTCAAAGTTACTTATGTACGTAATATCACCGATGTGGATGACAAGATCATTCGCCGTGCCAACGAGAATAACGAAGCGATAGCAGCGGTTACTGAGCGTTTTACCAAGGCGATGCATGATGACTTCGACGCATTAAATTTGTTGCGTCCTGATATTGAGCCAACGGTGACGGCGCACATGGGTGACATCATTACGATGATTGAAACCTTAATCGCTCGCGGTCACGCTTATGTGGCTGACGATGGCGATGTATTGTTTGATGTCAGCAGTTTTGAAAATTACGGACGTTTGAGTAAGCAGGATCTGGACCAGTTGCAAGCGGGCTCGCGTGTAGATGTTGCGCAAAATAAAATCGATCCTCTTGATTTCGTGTTGTGGAAACGCGCTAAAGCAGACGAACCAAGTTGGGCATCACCGTGGGGCGAAGGGCGTCCGGGCTGGCATATCGAATGTTCAGCGATGAACAAGCGCCACCTTGGCGAGCATTTCGATATTCATGGCGGTGGTTCCGATCTTATTTTTCCGCACCACGAAAATGAAGTTGCACAAAGCTGCTGCGCCAACAACAATGATTATGTGAACTTTTGGATGCACAGTGGCATGGTACAAGTAGATGCGGTGAAAATGTCCAAGTCGTTGGGTAATTTTTTTACCATCCGTGATGTGTTGGCGCAATACGACGCCGAAACTGTGCGCTATTTCCTGGTGTCGAGTCATTATCGCTCACAATTAAATTATTCGACCGATAACCTTGATCAGGCGCGCGCTGGATTGGAACGTTTGTATACCGCTTTGCGTGATGTACCGGAGACTGCAGTGGATACTGCACTGGCCAAGCCTTATAGCGAGCGCTTTGAAAAGGCGATGGATGACGACTTTAACGTGCCCGAAGCACTGCCAGTACTATTTGATTTGGCCCGCGAAATCCATCGTGCCGAAGCGCCTGAGCGCGCCGCGCAATTCGCTGCTTTACTTAAACAGCTGGGTGGTATACTTGGTTTATTACAACAGCAACCGGAAATGTTCCTGCAAAGTGGCGCCAGTAGTACGACGACGGATAGCACAGCAATCGAAGCGTTGATTGCCACACGTGATAGTGCCCGAGCGAATAAGGATTGGGCTGCCGCAGATGCAGCTCGTGATGAATTAATTGCACTAGGAATTGAACTTGAAGATACCCCGCAAGGCACACGCTGGCGGCGCATCTAATTTGACAACAACGAGGATAGCTATGGCATTTCCAACAGTTGAAGTAGTTGAAAGTTACAGTGCTGCACATGATGACTATGATGCAGTTATCTTAGTGGGTGATTATGAGCAGGCGGTGCCCGCCGAATTTGCTGATTTTGTTGGCCGCGCCCAACAGTCTGATCTACGCGTAGGTAAGCAGCCGTTAATGGTCGCTTCAGATGTCTTTGGCGGGCGTTTGATCACTGCGCCGACGGGACCGTTAACGCGTGATTATGATGATGTACGTAATATCTCCGACGCGGCTGGCGCAGGTGCACGAATTGCGCAGCAAGCCGGGGTGCGCAAGCCGTTACTGGTGGTATTTGGCACGCAAAATGATGCGCGCTATGGTCAGGCTGAAGCGGTCGCGTATTGGGGCTTGTGTCAGGCACTCTATGAGCCACTTGAAGCACGCGAAGCGCTGGGCGAAGAGGCCATCGAAACTATCACTAATGTGGGTGTGGTGGGCACTCTGGACAGTGCTTGGTTGACTGCGGTCGAAGCCGGTAAGCGGGTGGCGCGTGACCTTTGTGGTACCGAGCCTGAGCGTATGGCACCACCGCGCTTTGCTGAATATTGCCAGCAAGCCTTTGCCCACACACCAGTTAAAGTTACGGTAATTGATGACGTGCAACAGTTGCAGCATGAGTACCCGTTGTTGATGGCTGTGGGCCGCGCATCGCTTGATGTTGAACGTCATTGGCCATGTGTGGTGCGGCTGGAATACACCGCGCCAGCTGCGGAACAAACCCTAATGTTTGCAGGTAAAGGTATTGTTTATGATACCGGTGGTGCCGATTTGAAAACCGGCGGACACATGGCTGGTATGAGCCGCGATAAAGGCGGCGCAGCTGGAGTTGCCGGATTCATGAAAACAGTCGCGGAAATGCGTCCAGAGACGGTTAGTGTCGTCGCTGAACTGGGTGTTGTGCGTAACAGTATTGGCGCGGATGCCTTTGTGGCCGATGAAATCATAAAAGCTCACAGTGGGGTGCGAGTGCGTATCGGTAATACCGATGCCGAAGGGCGCTTGGTGTTGGCAGACTTGCTTTCGCATTTGCGGGTACAAGCTGGCAATTACCCACGTCCGCAACTGTTCAGTGTGGCAACCCTGACCGGTCATGCGGCGTTAGCGAAAGGTCCATACAGTGCCTTGGTACCCAATGGACCTGCTCATGCGCAAGGGTTACCTGATCGACTTTGGGAAGCCGGTGAAGTGTATGGCGACCCAACTGAAATAAGCTGGTCACGGCGTGAAGATTTTGCCTTTGTTGCTCCGCACACCAAGTCTGATGATGTACTTTCCAGTAATAATGGGTCCTCTGCGACGACGAAGCGTGGGCATCAGTTCCCCATGGCATTTTTAACGATCGCGGCAGGGCTTGATGGTCATGGCAATGACAGTGATCATCCAATTCCTTATGTGCATATCGATATTGCCGGTAGTGGCGTCGAAGGAGGGGATTGGCAGCACGGTAAGCCAAGTGGTGCACCGGTGACCTGTTTTGCGGGCGCGTACTTACATAAGTAGCGTCTAGACAACAACCTTAAGAGCGAAAAAACGCCGGATTATTCCGGCGTTTCTATTTTAATTGAATCGAGTTGTTCTTTCGTTTTTCCGTGCGGTTGTGGTTGGCGACTTGCTGGATCGATGTGAACAAAGACAATATCATCAGCCACACAAATATTTTGTTTGGTCTGTTTATTACGTACCACGCAGGTCAAGGTGACTGAGCTACGCCCCACCTGCTTCACCCCGAGACCAAACTCGACCACATCACCTTGATAGGCTGATGTTTCAAAACTAATGGCACCAATGTGTTTGGTCACTAAGCTTTTTGTATCAAGTTGGCAGGCGGCAAAAATATAAGCTTCTTCATCGATCCACTCGAGAATACGGCCACCAAAAAGTGAACCTGCGAAATTGAGGTCGTTCGGCATTACTAGTCGCCGGGAAAGAAAGCGCATCATAAAATCACTCCGTGAATCAAATTGATGCGCTCAGTATATCTTATTGCAAGTGGCGCGCAAAAAAGTCTGCTACCAATTGATACCGATGAATTGAGGTTTCCCGGCCGCGCAGACCATGTTGCTTGCCAGGATAAGCCATCAGCTCAAAGGGTAGTGTGGCTTGTTGTAAGGCGAATGAAAGTTTCGCTGTGTGGGTGTAAAGCACATTGTCGTCGGCCATACCATGATAAATCAATAACGGTTGCGCTAATTGCTCGGCGTAGGTGAGAACATCAGCAGCTTGGTAGCCATCGGGATTGTCTTGCGGGGTCCCCATATAACGTTCCGTATAGTGGGTATCGTACAAACGCCAGTCGGTCACTGGTGCGCCTGCGACTGCTGCACTAAAGTCCTCTGGGTGACGCAAAATCAAATGCAATGCCATGTAGCCACCGTAACTGTGACCGAACACACCAATCCGTTCATCATCGATATAAGGTAAAGATTTTAGAAATTTTGCGCCGACAACCTGATCGGCGACTTCAGCTTGCGCTAAATTTCGGTAGAGGACTTGTTCAAAGCGCTTACCACGATTACCACTGCCGCGGTTGTCCAGTTGAAAAACCACAAAACCCTGTTGGGCAAGATACTGACTGAAGTAGTCGCCCCAACTATTAGTAACACGCTGGGCGCGGGGGCCGCCGTAGACCATCACAACAACTGGATAGGATTGATTATCAACCATACGTGCTGGCTTAGTCAGCTGATAATACAAAACTTGATCGTCCGCGGCACGTAACTGGCCAAACTCGGGATAAGACCAGTTTGCTAAGTAGCTCGCCAGCGGATGTTTTTCATCGATTAAATTTTGGTGTAACCAGACAATTCGTTCACCGGTTGGCCCGTGCAGACTGACTTGCGGCGGTTGGGTGCTACTGGAGAAGCTATCAATGTAGCTGCGTTGATCGCCGGCGAAAGTAATGCTGTGCATACCCGGCCGTTGACTAAGTTGCGTCGGTTGGTTCGGACTTGATGTAGTCATGCTGGCGCGAAATAAATGGCGCTCCAGTGGCGTGGTTTTGCGACCAGTAAAATAAACAAAACCGGTGGTGTCATCGACCGCACTAACGCTATCGACCTGCCAGTCACCACTGGTTAATTGCCGTATCAGGCTACCGTCAGTACGATATAAATAAAGATGTTTGAAACCGCTACGCTCGGATGCCCAGATAAAATGTCGGGAATCTTCTAAAAAAACCAAGTCATCATGTAAATTGACCCAGCTGCTGTTGGTTTCACTGAGCACCGCTGTGGCGTCTTTGGCGTTACGGGCCTGGAGATAGAGGGTTAACTGTTGTTGGTTGCGGGTCTGCCATTGATAGCTTACCTGAGAACTATCCGGTAACCATTTGACGCGTGCCAGATAACCTTCGCGATGACGTTCGGGCAAGTTAAGCCAGCGTATGTTGTCGGTTGCGCGATGGTACAAGCCTAAATCGACAGTTGCATTGGCAGTACCAGTAAACGGATAACGCTGTTTCATCAATTCTGTACGATCAGCATAAACGTCGGTGCGAGCATGCACATTGACGGCACTAGTATCAACCCGGGTGAGGGCTATGGTTGTCTCATCAGGGCTCCACCAGTAACCGGTCATACGCTTCATTTCTTCTTGCGCAACAAACTCGGCGGTGGCATACGTCACGGTCGCACTGCCGCTTGCGCTGATTTGTTGCAGTTCACCGGTCGCCAGTTCAATGATAAATAAGGCGCCATCATTAACAAAGCTGACGAACCGACCTCGCGGTGAGAAGCGGGCGTCCGTCGCTTTCGTGTCGACACTGACTAACTGTTTCACAGTTGATTGTGCGGCCGGCTCTGCGTCCAGTGAAACTAAGTGAAGTTGGCCGGCGATGGGAATTAACAGCTGTGAACCATCAGGTGACCACTGATAGTTAACAATACCGCTACTGCGAATGCGCATACGCTCACGCCGTGCACGTTCGGTTGTGGACATGGCGGTTGGGTTGCTCACTAGCTGTGTTGCGGCAACCAGTAATCGGTGTTGCTGCTGGCGCACATCATACAGCCAGAGATCATTAACGTTGGGGTTTGCTGAATTGGCGCGCAAGTAAGCAATACTGTCACCACCAGGAGCAAACTGCAGATTGCTTGGCGCTATGGTGGTGAGACTTGGCGCCGAAAAGATGCGCTCGATAGAGAGTTGGGTGCTGCCAAAATTTTCGTTGCTGGCAGTGCCTTGGGCGGCGACGTCTGCGGTCACCAAAAAACTCAATAGAATACTTACCGCGAACGCTCGCATGCCTGCTGTCCTTGTAATCGTTCAACTTCAAACGCTACTAGTGTAACAAAGCAGGCTGCAAGCAACCCTACACTGCGATAGATCGTACAAGGAATGCGCTAGAATTCACCACGCAGGCCAATACTGAAATTACGACCAGCAACGGGTGCTGTGTCTTTCAGGAATGACGTATGCACATAGCCCAATTTATCAGTCAGGTTTTCAGCTTTTAGATAAAGACTCAAATTATAATCGGTACCCGCTTGTGGGAACCAGTTAAACTGAGCATTCAGCAGTCCATAACTCGGCGTTGCTGACTCGTAGACCGCGGTGCGTGACTGTTGGCTGTACCATATATAGCCGAGCTGGGTTTCCCAATTTCCTTGGTTGTAGGTTACATCAGCCCCGATTCTTTGGGCCGGTAGGCGCGGCAGGTTTTCCTGATTATCAGTGGTGTAAGCGCGGGTATAATCACTAAATGCAGTCAAACGCCACTGCTTGTCTAACTGCCACCGGCCGTTGATCTCGTAGCCGAAAAGCAGCACATCGCGCTGAGTATATTGAATGACCGGTAGTCCTTCTTCGTGGTCATGCTCAGCTTCAGCTTCCGGTTCGTGCCCGACTTCGTCGTCATGGCCGTGGTCATCTGCAACAACCAGATCAACGCTATTGATAGGTGTGAAGGACTCATAGACATAATTGTCGATACGGTTGGCAAACAGGTTGATATGCAAATGATTATCACCTGATTCAATATGCGCACCTAAATCAAGAGTGTTGGACTTTTCCAGCAACGGACGACGGTCATTTGCTTCAACGGCGTAGACATGTTCAGCCTCCTCATGGAGTGCGTAACCTAAACCTAGCTCGTAGGTTTGTGTTGCCAAATGCTCACCGTTAGCGAAGAGTTCATTCGCCGATGGTGCGCGTTGTGCGTGGCTGAAATTGGCATTTAAACGAACCCCAGGTTGCCATTGATAGCTAACCCCGAACGAGGCTGAGAAAGGTTCGAACTCATAACTTGGCGTGCCAAGAGCTAGCGTAGGCGCATCAATAGATACCCGTTCGTAGCGAATGCCAGTCTGCCAGTTCAGCTCTTGGGCTTGGGTTTCGGCAAGCCAAAAGAAACCGTGGCGGTCAGTTTCACTGGGCGGCGTGTAGGCCTCTTCGCCAAAGGCTTGTTGTTGTTGGCTAAAGCCGTGATAACCAATGGCGCCATACCAATTTCCGGTCAAATGATGGTTGGCAGTGATGCGCAATTCATGCTGATTATTAGTAAAGGTCGTGGAGGGACTAGAGTTTTCCATCTCCTGGTGCTGGTAATCAGTGTAGCCGTAGCGAATTTCCAGCTTTTCTATGCCTTCGAATGGGTTGCTAAAACCGGCGTGCAGCTGCACTCGATCTTGCTCGAGATCGGCGTAAGGAAGAGCTTCTGCTTCGTTGCCGTGGTCGTTTTCAAGCTCAGTTTCATGTTCGTCGTGATGATGTCCAGGAATGCCGTAACTTTGCTCGAGACGAGAATAAGATAATCCAGCATAACCCTTGTCGAATAAGTAACTGGTGCCAATTGTACCGCCGGTGGCATCGACAAATGAGTTTTCAATAGTGGACACGCGCTCATCGTCTTCATTGGTAAATTCGGGAACTTGGTAGTCGTCACTTGAGCGCGTAAAGCCGTCGAAGTGCCATACGGTGGCACCGACATCGGTGCTCATGCCTGCACTGAAATCACGTAAGTCGTCGACGCTGGCAAGGTTGCCACCAAAAAAACCGCGGGTGCCGCCGACCGAGGCTTGTGCGATGCGCTCATCGACGACATTAACAACCCCACCGATTGCGCCACTGCCATACAGTAAGGTCGCTGGACCGCGTAAGATCTCAACTTGTTGGGCAACAGAAGTTTCCGTGGTAACGGCATGGTCGGGACTTCCACGTGAAACGTCGGCAGTATCAAGCCCATTTTGGGTGATTTTTACGCGCGGGCCATCAAGGCCACGGATAATTGGACTTGAGGCAACCCGGGCGAAATGCGTGGCGTTAATACCTGGCTCTTTTGCCAAGGTCTCACCGAGTGTGTGAGCTTGTTTTTCGCGCAACTCATCGCCACTTAACACCGAAATAGGCTGTGCTGAGTTAAGCTCAGTTCGTGCCAACGGAGAAGCATTGATAAGGATAACTTCGGTATCTTCGTGTTGATGTGTTTGTTCCTGTTCGTCTGCCCAAGCTGGGGTAGCAAGTACTTGAGCAAGGAGCAAAGCTAGAGGACTGTACTGCAACATAGGGTCTCCTGAAAGCTGGTATTATCGAGTTCAGATGTAATGTTATAATATAACATACACACTTGATTTCAAGTACTTTGAAACAATCGATTACAAAGCTTTGTAACATTCACTCGTTTCTGACGTGGTGCTTGGTTAGAATCATGCTTTTAGACCCTTGAAATAGGAAGAATTATGCGAATTCGTACTTTAATGGGAGCAGCACTGTTGTCGACGGGCTTGTTTGCCTGTGCTGAGCAAGCCGTGCCGCCTGTCCATGCCAACAACGTCAGCGCGGATGCCCAGACGTTACAAGCGCACTTAGAATTTCTTGCCAGCGATGCTTTAGAAGGGCGTGATACAGGTAGCCGTGGACATGAAATTGCCGCGCAATACATCGGCTCGAATTTCAAGTCGTTAGGGCTACAACCGGCGGGTGACGATGGTACCTATTACCAACGCATAAAATTTCGTCGCAGCAGCTTGAAAGAGGGCAGCGCGAGCTTTGTCGTCGATACCGGTAGTGAACAGTTCGAATTAGAGTTTGGTAAAGAGTTTTTGACCGGTCCGAGTGCCTACGCTGAACAAAACGAAGTGACAGCGCCAGTGGTTTTTGTTGGCTACGGTCTGGTATCGGAAGAGTTCGGTCTGAATGATTACGCAAATGTCGATGTCGATGGCAAAGTCGTGATGATGTTGAGCGGCCGTCCGGCAGAACTGCCGAGTGAAGAGGGCGCACATTTAAATAGCAGCAAAACAAAATTCGCCGCGGAACGTGGTGCAGTGGGTGTGATCACCTTGCACACTCCGGCACGAGAAAAAGTTCGTCCGTTTAAAGTGAGTGCCATGTATCAACGTGCGCCGAGCGTCACTTGGTTGAGCCCGGACGGCGCGCCAAACGTTGCCTACAAGACTATTGTCGGTGGTGCCTACATTGATTATCAGGCGGCAGAGCCTTTGTTCGCCAATGCTGCCATTAGCCTCGACGAAATTTTAGCGCAACTGGCAAAAGAAGAGCAGCCTAAACCGTTTGAATTAGGTGTTTCTGTAACGATGACCCGGGTGTCAGAGCATGAAGAGATCAGCAGTCCTAACGTAGCTGCTATTTTGCCGGGTAGTGATCCAGAGCTGAAAAACGAGTACGTGCTTTATACAGCGCACTCGGACCACATTGGTATGACGCAAGACTTAAGTCAGGACGATCATATCAATAATGGGGCAATGGATAATGCCAGTGGCGTGAGTGTATTACTGGAAACGGCGCGGATGTTTGTCGAAGCGGCAGAACGACCAAAACGTTCGATTATCTTCTTGTCAGTAACTGCTGAAGAACGTGGTTTATTAGGTGCTGACTATTTTGCACACTTCCCAACAGTGCCGCTGCAACAGATCGTAGCTAACGTAAATCTTGACATGCCAGTGTTACTGTATGACTTCGCAGATGTGATCGCATTTGGCTCGACCCATTCTACCTTGGGTGAGTCGGTTGCTGAAGCCGCCGGTCAGTACGGTATTGAACTCAGTGAAGACCCCATGCCGGAACAAGCGATTTTCACCCGTTCAGATCATTATCCGTTTGTGAAAAAAGGCGTTCCTGCAGTGTTTTTGATGACCGGCTTTACCGCTAAAGGTGAAGATGAAAACGGTGGTGAGATATGGGGAGAATTTTTTGCTGAGCATTACCATCGCCCCAGCGATCAGCCAAGCTTACCGATCAATTATGAGGCCGGTGTGGTTTTTACCAACATTAACTATGAGATTGGCAAAACCATAGCGAATGCTGCGGAGCGTCCACGTTGGTTGGCGGATTCGTTTTTCGCTGATTTGGACTAAACAGTTAACGAAAGACAAAAAAAACAGCGCCGCGGCGCTGTTTTTTTATGTCCATCGATTAAATAGGTGAACCCGGAGGTAATTCTGGAGCAGCCTGTAGTGGCCATTTCCCGTGTTGCAAAAGTTGCTCAATAGCGTTTAATGCAAGTGTACGTGCGGCGCTCTCTGGAGCATCTTGCCAAGCACTTTGTTCCGCTTGTAAGAAGTGTAAAACACGCCCCTTAAGTACTGGGCTTAACGGCTGCAGGTACAGTTCGGCAATCGCCGTCAAAGCTTCAAACGCGATGCGTTCGGCCACGGTTGTGGCGACACCGGTACGCGCCGGGGCGATGGCTGTGGCGGCAATTTCATTGAGTACGGTTTGCACGTTGGGTAACTCGGCGTTGTACTGCTGTTGCTGTACTAAACGTTCAAGACGATCTGGGTGCAGCAACAGTTGCAGACTGAACCTCGCCGCGCTCGCAGCCATAGTATCCGGATCAGGAATCAATCCGGTTTTTCCGGTGAAGTTTTCCCGCGTTGCGGAACTTCCATAAGCGAAGGGTAACAACACTTCACGCACGCTGGCAGGTAGTGCTAAACGTTCAGCATCGAAGGTCTGCGTAAGCACTTGCAATGCCCGCTGTTGCTGGGTGGCGTTAACGGGGCGTTGTTGTACCTCTCGATCACCTTTAACCGCATAGTTATAGTGCACTCCAGCGAGCATTTTCACTGCGGCTTCAGTTTGATAGCGATGCAATAAGTAGGTTGGAACCAGGATGGCGCGCAAGTCACTGACCGGCAGACCTGTTTGCAGGTTCGCTAAACCAAACTGCTCAAGTGCGGTAGCACGGACGGCAAGGATACGTTCAAGTTCAGTGACAGCGTCGCTACCGTTATCCCATAAATGCGCATCTGGGTGAGCTCCGCCCACCGGGCGTGCGTCAGGGTCAGAAATAAAAGTTAGTCCGAGTTGACGATTTTGACGAACAATTCGGGCAAGTGAGTCACCGCCTTCACCGTAACCATAGCGCACTACCTGTTTGTCCCACAAACCAATACCCTCGGCGTAAGCGTCGGCTAGAGTGAGCTTTCCGGTGTCTGTAGCGATACTGATCAACGGGTGAGGGTAATCCATGACTGAGGCACGGTCATGACTACTGGCGGCGAAGTTGTGCGCAATGCCTAGGGTATGACCCACTTCGTGTGCGGAGAGCTGACGAATACGTGCTAACGCCATCGCTTCAATATCAGCTTCAAGTTGTTGTTGTTGCTCGGTACTGAGGTTTTCGGCATAAGGGGCGAGCAAACTCTGCGCAATGAGCATATCCTGGCGCACACGCAGCGACCCCAGAGTTACGTGGCCTTTAAGTATTTCACCACTACGCGGATCAATGACTGATGAACCATAAGACCAACCGCGGGTAGCGCGATGTACCCATTGGATCACGTTGTAACGAATGTCCATTGGATCAGCGTCAGCCGGCAGTTCCTTAACGGCATAGCCGTGCGGATGACCTGCCGCAGCAAAGGCTTCCTGCCACCACCTCGCGCCTTCGAGTAACGCACTACGCACGGGGTCCGGTACGCCGGGGTCAAGGTAATAGGTGATCGTCTCACCTTGCTTCAGACGATGACGAGGAATGTATTTGACCGCCATTGATTCGCCCAAAGGTGCGGCATAGTCGCGGTGCTCTTCAGCCCAAAAACCACTTTGCGAATGAAATGCGCGGGTGGCGTAATTGGCATCAGGTAATCGAATAAATGAATGGTGTAAATGTAAGGTTAAATGATCGGCATCCGGTGCAACTTGGCGCACATACTGACCTTCGCCTTTGCCGCTAAAGGTGACTTTGGCTTCCAACTCAGTGTTATCAGGAAAGGCCTTACTCCGCGCTGGATACACCACGCTACGGTCGCTTGCTACAGTGAAGCTGCCTTGTTTGGTTTGTGCTAAACGCTCAACCACGCCGTGGGTATCACTTAGTAAAAACGGCGTATAGTCGATAACTACTGCATCGGAGTCCCTCGCGACCACGGTGAAACCGGCAATCACGGAATCGGCAAATGCCTCGTTAATACTGGCGCGTTCGGCGCTGTTTTCAGAGTTTGCCCGAAAATAGGTATTGTGGTGTGTCAGTAACGCTTTATCGCCTTCAATGGTAAAGCTGGCAAGACGCGTCGTACCTAGCTGGCCACGATCGAGGCCAATATCGTTAGAACCCAAACCCCAAGGTAAGCTGGTCTGAAAAATAAACCGCTGTTCCGCGCGCGGAATCTTGAGGTAATACTGACCACTGTTGCGATCATGATAGAAGGTAAAGAAGCCGTTGTGTGCTTCCATGTCCGCGGTATAATCGCTGATTGATGGTGTGGCCCAAGCATTTGCGGCAAAGACACAGCAGCCGATGATTGAGAACATTAGTGCCAACATGAGCTTTTTCATGAGGGTATCCTTTTACAGAAACTTAAACGAGTTATGCATGCGTTATAACAAACCTGCGAATGAAAGTAACCCGTTCATGCTTGATCAGCGGTTAGCTCACGATTGTTTGCGACTAGGTGCGTTCGACTTATGTGAGGTGTTACTGTTTGATGACACGCGATATGACTGGCTGGTGCTGGTGCCACGCGTGCCTTCGGTGGTGGAGTTTTTAGATTTATCCGTCGCGCAGCAACAGCAACTTGCCTTGGAGATTCAACGGGTGAGTCGTGTTCTGAAACAGTGGCGGCCGACGGCGAAACTCAATGTTGGTGCATTAGGGAACCTAGTGTCACAGTTACACGTACACTTACTTTTGCGTGAAGCTGGCGATCCAGCGTGGCCAGGACCAGTATGGGGTCATTCTCCGGCCAGCAAACATTCGCCGACTAGCGCTAAAGTGCAGTGTGAAATCTGGCAGCAACGGCTGGCATTGGTGTAACAGTTGATTTAGCCGACTTCAGTGAGCTCGTGTTGGAGTTGTGCCACCCACTGCTGGATGCGCTCTTCGCTCAGCTCATATTGGCTATCTTCATCGAGTGCGAGTCCAACAAAAAACTCATCGTCAGCAGTGAGTGCTTTGGAGGCGGCAAAATCATAACCTTGATTGGGCCAGAAGCCGATACGCGTGGCACCACTTGCGCCAAGCTCATCATGCAACATGCCTAGAGCATCCTGGAACCAATCGGTGTAGCCGACCTGATCACCCATGCCGAATAGCGCAACAATTTTGCCCTGTAAATTAAGTTGACTGATTTCATCCCAGCGGCTCTCCCAATCTTCCTGGATCTCGCCGAAATCCCAGGTCGACAGGCCGAAGATTAACGTTTCAAACTGCTCAGCTTCGCTTAACGCCACATCTTTAATATTAAAGAGTTCAACCTGTCCAGCTGGAAATTGTGCTTGAATTTTCTCCGCGGCAATTTCTGTGTAACAGGTGGTGGAACCGTAAAACAGGCCTATTTTTTCCGTCATGTTGCTAACTTTCGCCTCGTCGCGTGGGGTGGCATAAATCGTAGTTCCAGTGTACCAGAAAGCCATGGTTTTGTGATATTCTGCCGCGCTATTTGCAAGTCAACTTGCAGCCAAACAGTGCAGCGCAGTGAGGTAGAACGTGCAACAGAATAGTTTTGATCAATTCATTCAACAGTTAGAGCAAGTTTTTGATCAAGCCGTGCAAGACGGTGATGACGACGAATTGTTCGCGAGTGGTTACCTTCGTGGTCATTTTGATTTGGTAGTGGCGCAGTTAGAGTTACAGGAAAAAGCCGAAGTCGAGGTAGTACTACCTAGCTTAAAGGCGGCTTTAGACGAAACCAAGCATGAATTAAGCCC
Organism: Pseudidiomarina xizangensis; assembly: GCF_052541995.1. NCBI lineage: Bacteria > Pseudomonadati > Pseudomonadota > Gammaproteobacteria > Alteromonadales > Idiomarinaceae > Pseudidiomarina > Pseudidiomarina xizangensis. The sequence continues at coordinate 952,095 of NZ_JBOBQA010000001.1, read as the reverse complement.
AGCTGATCAGCAACACATTGCAGCGATGGTAGCGAAGCTCGAAGCTGTGGCCGATTAGGGCGTTAGTAACCGCTGCGGTTGCAGTCGCTGCCAGAGGAGCGTGGGCAATGGCAACGGGCGTTTTAATAAAGCTGCGGTGAGTACGTTGGCAGCGAGCGGCGCTGCGGTAAAACCTCGCGAGCCTAATCCGCCAAGTACCCAAAGCCCTGGTTCAAGTTCACCAACCAGGGGTAAATGATCTTTTGTGGTATTACGAATGGCTGCCCGATCGGCACAGGGCACCAATTGTTCGGGCCAGCTTGCCGGAGCCAGGTTCTCTGTTAAATGACTAAGATTCTCGTGTTGGTCCGTCGCCCGGACCCGCAGATCCTCGCTATCGCGGTCATAAGTTGCACCAACACAATGTTTTCCTTCGATCGCCGGGGTGAAGTAACCTTTGTAGCAAATCACTAAGGGGCATTGCGCAGACAAGGCACTGGCCGTTACCTGAGTAACCTGACCACGGACATTCTGCAGTTGCAATGCAAACGGCTGCAGTAGCTGTTTCAAACCTGCACCGCAGGCAAGGATAACAGTGTTGCGTTCGATGATCTGACCATCAGCAAATTCAAGTCGCCAGACAGTGCCGCCATGCTGCGGCCGAGAGATTCCAGTTAATGCGGCGGAAGCGTTGAGCTGATGACCGCTTAGCAGCTTGGTGACCACCGCTGCGGGAGTTAGCCAGCCGCCAGTTGGGTAATATAAACTCGGGTACGCGGGTAGCTCTTGCCAAAGTTGTTGGGTGGCAGGGGCACTGCATAACTGTACCATGGCACGATCGTAGCCGGGGCCACCAGCAGCTCGCTGCCGTGAAATTTTTTCATAGCGATGCTGGCGCGCTTGGGTGTACGCAAGCTGCACTACGCCGGTGGGATACCAATGGTTGGGCGTCTGTTGCTGGAAGAAGTTAGTAGCGTAACCAAAAGCCATGCTGAAATATTCAGCAAGGGGACTGCGTTCGGCGTGCAGCAGTGGATAGACCGCTCCTTGTGGATTGCCCGAGGCAGCATCGGCAACACCGTAGCTGATGATCTCGGTGGTTACCCCGGCAGCTGTCAGTTCATGAGCCAGGCATGCTGCAGCGATACCGCCACCAATGATGGTAACGCGCTCAGGTGGTGGGGAAACGGGTGACGCTGTACTTTTAATCTGCCCGTAAAGCATTTCGCGTTTGTTGCCGAAGCCTTTAGCCTTTTTTACCAATACACCAGCTTGCAGTAGTCCGCGCCGCACATCTCCGGCGGCGGTGAAAGTGGCAAAGGTCGCATCGGGCGCCGCACTCTGTACCATCGCCTGATACAATGCGGGTTGCCACATTGCGGGATTTTTATCCGGTGCAAAGCCATCGAGAAACCAAGCATCCACTTGATGTTGGGCATGTGGTAACCAGGCTTTAAGTTGCGCGTCGATGGCTCCGACCCAGAGATCAAGAATAATCCTTCCCTTAGCAAGATAACGACGGTGGCATCCAGGCTCTGCAGGCGGATAAACTTCGAGTAATTCTGCCGCAAGTTGATTTAGCTCGGGAAATGCGGCAAGTGCGCGACGTAAATCGTCGTGCTGTAGTGGAAACTTTTCGAAAGAGATAAAATGTAGTCTTAAATCGGTTGGAGCTTGCTCAAGAAGTAGCTGCCAGCACGCCAATAAATTGAGACCGGTACCGAATCCGCTTTCCGCAATAACAAAAGGTCTATCGCGATGGGTTTGCCAGCGTGTCGTGAGATCATTATGCTTAAGAAAAACGTAATTGGTTTCGGCGAGACCGTTTTCATTGTTAAAATAGATATCATCGAAAGCGGTAGCTACCGGTAAGCCAAATTCATTAAACGTAACTTGCGCGTGAGTAGGGTCTGACACCGAAAAATCTCGAATTTTTAGCGTTGTGAATACACAATAGTGTAACAATATTTACTTAGAATTGCGGAAAGCAGACCACTTTTTTACAGAACTAAGCTACCATACACGTGCGCTCAGCAAGACAGGAAACTAGAATGAGAAGAGCAGTGATAACCGGTATCGGCATCGTGTCGAGCATCGGCGTGAACCAGAAGGAAGTACTTGAATCGCTCAAAGCGGGGCGTTCAGGTATTGAATATTCACAAGAATTTGCCGATATGGGCTTGCGCTGTCAGGTCTGGGGACCGGTCCGCGCGAATCCACAAGACCACATTGATCGCAAAGCTTTGCGTTTCATGGGTGACTCTGCGGCTTATGCTTACATGGCAATGGCCCAGGCGGTCGAAGATGCTGGACTGGATGAGTCGGAAGTTTCCAATCATCGCACCGGCTTAGTTGTCGGCTCAGGTGGGGCATCGGGCGAGCATCAAGTTGCTGCTGCGGATATCTTGCGGGAAAAAGGTGTGAAACGTGTAGGTCCTTACATGGTCCCACGTTGCATGGCTTCAACGACCTCCGCATGTTTGGCGACGCCATTTAAGATTAAGGGGGTGAACTATTCAATTAGTTCAGCCTGTGCAACCTCAGCCCATTGTATTGGTCATGCCGTTGAGCTGATCCAACTCGGTAAACAAGATCGTGTGTTTGCCGGTGGTGGTGAAGAGCTGCACTGGACCCTCGGCATGGAGTTTGATGCTATGGGTGCACTGAGCACTAAGTACAACGATGATCCAAGTAAAGCGTCGCGCACCTATGATACTGGTCGTGATGGTTTTGTCCCGGCTGGTGGTGGCGGTATCGTGGTGGTTGAAGAACTCGAAACTGCTTTGGCGCGGGGCGCAAAAATTTACGGTGAAATTATCGGATACGGCGCAACATCTGACGGCTATGACATGGTTGCACCATCAGGTGAGGGTGCAGTACGCTGCATGCAGATGGCTATGGCAACCGTCGATACTCCGGTCGATTACCTCAATACGCACGGTACCAGTACACCGGTTGGTGATACCAAGGAACTGGAAGCCATTCGTGAAGTATTTCCTGAGCAAACACCAATGATCAGTGCGACCAAAGCGATGACCGGTCACTCACTAGGCGCGGCCGGAGTGCATGAAGCGATTTATTCATTGCTGATGCTCGAGCATGGTTTCGTTGCACCATCGATCAACGTTGAAAACCTTGATCCAGGTGCTGAGGGCATGCACATCATTACTGAAATGAAGCCTATTGAATTGACGACGGTAATGTCGAATAGTTTCGGTTTCGGTGGTACCAATGCCACTCTAGTAATGCGTAAATACAAGTAAAGCAGAGACTTTGCAGAGTTAATTTACGTTATTAAATAAGCTTGAAAAGGTGCGCTACGGCGCACCTTTTTGTATGCTTAACTTTTAAGTTTCAGCCTGTGGATATCATGCACTTACTTGCAGATGCAAATTTACCAGAACTCGACACTTTAGTAGCCGCGGTCGCGCGGCAAAACCCTGAAGCGATAAGCTTAGAGTATTTTAATGGGCGAGAGCCGAGTGCAGAGCAGTTAAGGCGTGCTGAAGTGATGTTTATTCGTTCGGTAACTCAGGTAAATAAAGCGTTATTGCAGCAGACGCCGAGGCTGCAATGGCTAGGCAGTGCAACTATTGGCACGGATCATGTCGACCAGGAAGCGATCGTTGCTGCGGGAGTGACCTTTCATAGCACTCCTGGAGTGAATGCCAATGCGGTCGGTGATTATGTCGCAAGCGCTATGGCTGCCCTGGCGCTAGAAAACCATGGATTACCAACTGGCGAAGTAGCAATCATTGGCGCTGGTAACACTGGGCGCGCCGCGGGGGAGCGCTTGAGTGGCCTCGGATTAGAGGTGCACTATTATGATCCGCCATTACTCGCAAATGGTAACTATCAAGTTCCAGTACATGATAACTGGCAACGGGTACTGAACTCTGATGTCATCAGCTGCCATGTTCCCCTACAACGACAAGGGCTTCATGCAACGCATCATCTTATTGGCGCTGATGATCTGAGCCAACTACGCCCGGGGACCGTGCTCATAAATGCCAGTCGCGGTCCCGTGGTTGCCGAGCAAGCACTGCTTGAACGATTAAAAACAGGGGCAAACCTGCAAGTGGTGCTCGATGTCTGGGAGCATGAACCGCAGATTTCCGGGGAACTGCTGGATTGGGTCAAATTGGCAACCCCCCATATTGCTGGACATAGTCTGGCCGGTAAGATCGGTGGCAGCTGGCAATTGCTGAACAAATGGTTGACGGATCAACAGCTCAGCTTAAAATTGCCATCATTGAATGAGTTACTGGCGCGTTACCCACAGGGGCAGATACACGTCGTTTCGATGGCTAACGAGCCGCACTGGCAAGATCTGGCGGACTGGATTTTGCGCTGTTACGATGTTCGCAACGATGATCAGATGCTGCGAGCGGCACCCTGTGACGCTGCGAGTTTTGATGCCTTACGCTCGAATTACGCCGTACGCGGCGAACTAAATCAGCTACACTTAAACGCAGGCCAATGGGCGGAACGTGGTGACTGGCAACAGCGACTCGCTCAACTTACATTTCAGATAGCAAACTAAAGGAGAAAGCATGTCTCGAGCATTCAACGTTGCGGTATTAGGTGCGACCGGATTGGTGGGTCAGCACATGATCGAATTATTGGAGTCCCGAAAATTTCCAGTGGCTGACTTGTTTCCACTGGCAAGTAGCCGTTCCGCGGGGTCTACGATTAAATTTCGCGGCGAAGAAATTGAAGTGCTCGATGCTGACACCTTTGATTGGACGCAAGTTGAATTAGGATTTTTCTCCGCTGGTGGAAACATTTCACGACTATATGCTCCGCGCGCCGCCGAGGCGGGCTGTATTGTCATCGATAACACCTCGGAATTCCGGTACGAGGAAGATGTTCCTTTGGTGGTGCCAGAGGTCAATGCGCACGCACTGGCTGATTTTCGTAACCGCAATATTATTGCTAACCCGAACTGTTCAACAATTCAAATGTTGGTGGCGCTGAAACCTATTTACGACGCGGTTGGTATTGATCGAATTAATGTTGCGACCTATCAGTCAGTGTCTGGAGCTGGTAAAGAAGCTATGGATGCATTGGCGCAACAGACTGCACAACTGATGAACGGCCGGCCGTTAGAAAGTGACTATTTCTCCCGTCAGATTGCTTTTAATTGTATACCGCAAATTGACGTATTCATGGACAATGACTACACCAAAGAAGAGATGAAAATGGTGTGGGAGACACAAAAAATCTTTGCTGACCCGGCAATACGGGTGAATGCGACAGCGGTTCGTGTGCCGGTATTCTACGGTCATGCCGAGGCGGTACACATTGAAACCCAACAGCCACTTGATGCCGAACAAGCAAAAGAGTTACTTCGTCAGGCTCCGGGCGTGGTGCTGTTTGATGCGAACGATGATTACCCAACACAAGTGAGCCATGCTACCGGACATGACGAAGTTTTCGTTGGCCGAGTGCGGAATGATATTTCGCACCCGCAAGGTCTCAATTTATGGGTGGTTGCAGATAATGTGCGAAAAGGTGCGGCAACGAACAGCATTCAAATTGCCGAACATTTGATAAACGACTATATTTAAATAAGCTTTTGATTTCATTCGAATCGGATAATAACAGCTAAAAGGGATGGAAACGCGATGGCACGAATTATTTTAGCTGCGGTTATGGCAGCACTTGTTGCATTTTCGGCTGCTACTATGGCGCAGCAGAGCTCGCGCGCCTCACGCTGGCAGCCGGAACAATTCGGGCCCATCGTTCAGACTGACACGATGTGGAGTATCGCGACCTATTACGGTCGTCAACGTGGCGTTAGCGTCTATGAAATGATGGACGTTATCGTGGCGGCGAACCCTCGTGCATTTAGAGATAATCGTCCTGACTTTATGCTAACCGGCTTTTATCTAGAAATTCCCGATATTGGTACCTTAGCGCAAACCAATAACACCCCAAAAGCTGTAGTGCCGACATCTCCTGAGACTGCTGCAACGAAGCCAGCCGAAGCAACCGACTTGCCGCCAGCCACTGATGCCGGTAGCGGCGAAGAAGTCTCAATAAACACCACACAAGTTGAATCAGAAATTGCGATTTCAGTGTCTGAGATGGAAGCGCTGCGTGGTCAGTTATCTGAATCAATCAATTTAATTGAGAGTTTGCAGACTGAAAACACGGATTTACAACAACGTTTGGAGGCTGTCACCAAAGAACTTACGGTACTGCGTCAGCTAGCCGCTGAAGAACAACGCGCTTCTGCCGAAATGGAGTCGATTGCGCAAGAAATTAACTCGCAAGGAGCTAACGAGCTGACAGCTGCTACGGTAGATGAACAGCCGAGTGAGAGTAACCCCGCGCTTGATACCACGACGGCCGAAGAGGCTAGCGCAGAACAAGAACCTACGACTGCAGTTGAGCAGCAAGATGCGGTGACAACGGTAACTGAACAACCGGCGGAAGATGTAAAACCAGCGGTGACACGTTCACGTAACAAGCAAACAAGTTGGTTGGACTGGCTGTTAAAACCTTTGCATCTCGGTGTCATAGCTTTGCTATTGGTCATCGTTTTAGGCGCTTTATGGTACTTCGCTTACGTACGTCGACTAGAACGCGAAATGGCGGCTGATCAAGTCGCTGATAACACTGACGAAAGTAGTAGTCGGACCGAAGCTGACGAAGATGGCAAGGTTGCAGCTGTTGCGCAGGAGCAAGAACAAAGTATCGCGCGAGATGGGCACGACCTTACCGCTGTCGATGATACTGCAGATGAAGACGCTACCGATGAATTGGTCAGAACGACCCGTGGCGAAATCGAGGATGAGGAGATTGATCGAACCAGCGAGCAATTTGCGGACGAGTCGACGGCTCCATCAGAGACGGATGACTTGCAGGAACAAGCGCCGGAGCCGATGACCGAGCAGGGCCAGGATGTTGAGGTCACTGATGTTGATTTGGATGCGTATTTACGTGAACAGGCTGATGACTCTGCAGCGGCTCGCGACGATGATGAAGCTCACGACGATGATGACGACCCAATGTCGAGAGAAGTCGATGCGTTGTTAGCATTTGAACCGAGTCTTGACGAGGATGAAAAGTCGGACGAGTCTGTCGATCCTGAAGAGGTGAGTGAGTATCGTGTTGTTGAGGAGCCGGAAGGTGACGAAGCAGAAATGGATTCGTTTGGCGGTCTGCGGTTAGACGACGATATGACGACGACGCCAGTGCCGGCGCAAGAAGATACTGAAACGGAAGATACTGAAGCCGAAGATACTGAAGCCGAAGAAAAAGGCAATGATGATAACAAGACAATCGCTGAGGACGATGACTACTTATCTATTGAAAGTCTAATGGATGAAGCAGATACCGAAGCAAGTGAAGAACACGAAGATCCTTACGATAAAGAAAAGATCAACGAAGCTTTGGCGGGTGAAGACATAGAAGATGTTGACTATGACCTGTCGACGGAAGCCATGCTAGATGAAAGTAAATCACCAGCAGCGCGTTTAGACCTGGCGCAAGTGTATATCGATATGGGCGAAGTCGAAGACGCGCGCAGTTTGCTTGAGAGCATTCAAGGCTGCGATGACGAAGAAGCAGAGCAAGAAGCTGCTGCACTACTGAAGAAACTAAGTGAACAGGGCGGGCGATGAGTAGTACGCGCTTTGCGCTGGGTATTGAATACAACGGTAGTAACTATTTTGGCTGGCAACGACAACGTGAAGTGACCGGAGTGCAAGAGGTTCTGGAACGAGCCTTAAGCAAGGTGGCTGATCATCCCGTTGACGTTGTTTGTGCTGGCCGCACCGATGCTGGTGTACATGCCACCGGGCAAGTTGTGCATTTCGACAGCCGCGAGGCGCGCAATGCTCCAGCATGGACCATGGGGGTGAACAGTAATCTACCAGCTGACGTTGCCGTACGTTGGGTACGTCAGGTTCCAGACAACTTCAGTGCCAGATTTAGCGCAACTGGACGACGTTATCGTTACATTATTTGTAATACCCGGTTACGCCCGGCGATATTAGGCCGCGGCGTGAGCCATTATCATTTTGATTTAGATGTCGCGCAGATGCATCAGGCTGCACAAGCATTGTTGGGTGAGCATGACTTCAGTGCATTTCGTGCAGCTCAATGCCAATCCCATTCCGCCAACCGTTGTATCACCCATATCCATGTAACTCGTCACGGCGATTATGTGGTGATCGATATTGGCGCCAACGCGTTCTTGCATCATATGGTGCGCAATATTGTTGGTAGCCTGCTGGAAGTTGGTAAGGGTGTGGAATCGTTAGAATGGCCAGCGCAGCTGTTGGCGCAACGTGATCGTACGCTGGCAGCCGCGACCGCTAAAGCGGAAGGTCTGTACTTAGTGCAGGTTGATTATCCGGCAGAATTCCAACTACCGAAGCTCACTGCTGGGCCACTTTGGCTACCTGAAAGCCCCCCGCTAGAGTGACTAATAAGACCACTTTTTACTGCAAGGTCAGCGCAGAATGTGCTTTAATACGGGGAGTTTAGGCAATTTGCCATTATCACCAATTGAGATGAATGAAACGATATGAGCTGGATTGAGCGAATTCTTGCAAAGCCAAAAAGCGGTAAACGTCGCAATATTCCTGAGGGAGTGTGGGCGAAATGCAGCAGTTGCGATGCCATCATCTACAGCGCAGATTTGGAGCGCAACCTGCATGTTTGTACCAAATGCGATCATCATATGCGGATGTCGGCGCGCCGTCGATTAGACAGTTTCTTAGATAGCGGCAGCGGCAGCGAAATCGGTGCAGAACTTGAGCCAAAAGACATTCTGAAGTTCCGTGATTCAAAAAAATACAAGGACCGCATTGCTGCAGCACAAAAGGCAACTGGTGAAAAAGATGCGTTAGTGGCGCAAAAAGGCAAATTGAAAGGCATGCCTGTGGTGGCTGTGGCATTTGAATTCGAATTCATGGGCGGATCGATGGCGTCTGTCGTTGGCGCGCGTTTTGTCAAAGCCGCAGAAGTTTGTTTACGGGAACGGATTCCATTGGTGTGCTTTTCTGCATCAGGTGGCGCTCGTATGCAGGAAGCTTTAATGTCACTGATGCAAATGGCGAAGACCTCAGCTGCGCTGGCGCGCATGAGTGAAGAGGGCTTACCTTATATTTCTGTGCTTACCGATCCTACCATGGGTGGCGTATCGGCAAGTTTAGCTATGCTAGGTGATGTTAATATCGCCGAACCGAAAGCGCTAATCGGCTTTGCCGGGCCGCGGGTTATCCAGCAAACCGTGCGAGAAACTTTACCTGAAGGGTTCCAGCGGGCCGAGTTTTTAGTCGATCATGGCGCAGTTGACATGATTGTTGATCGTCGTCAAATGCGCAATCGGATTGCAGCGCTGTTGGCGAAATTCCAGCACCACGCACCGTTGGCTGACGAATACTAAGCTAACGTATGAGCAAAACTCTACCAGCACCATCATCAACAGCCGGGCTCGATGCCTGGCTGTGTTATTTAGAGGCGCTCCATCCTAGTGCAATTGATCTTGGTCTGGAGCGTATAGCACAAGTCGCAAAGCGTTTAGGTATAGCTCCGATTAAAGCGCGGGTGATCACGGTGGCCGGTACCAATGGTAAAGGCTCCACAGTGCGTTACTTGGAGACTATTCTGCAAGCTGCCGGCTACGGCACTGGGGTGTACATTTCACCACACCTGCGGGTGTATGAAGAGCGTGTGCGCATTGATGGCAAGCAATTGCCTGCGACAATGCATGTGCAAGCGTTTCAGGCGGTGGAAGCAGTTCGGGGTAAAACCTCACTCACCTATTTCGAATTTGGCACGCTGGCAGCATTGTGGCTGATGCAGCAGCAAACATTAGATGTCTGGATCCTGGAAGTAGGACTGGGCGGACGGTTAGACGCGGTAAATTGTATCGATGCTGATGTTGGCGTGGTCACTTCCGTGGGCATTGACCACGTTGCTTTTCTTGGTTCAGATCGAACCGGTATCGCGCGCGAGAAGTCGGGTATCTTTCGACCCGGAAAAGCCGCAGTAATAGGTGAACCAGATTTTCCCGCAGAAGTTGTCGCTGAGCTCGCGGCAAAAGCGATTTACCCTAGCAGCGTCGGCACCGAATTTAATTATCGTCGCGCCGCCGATTTGCGGCACTGGCACTTCAGTAGTCCTTGCAGTCAACTACTTGACTTGCCAGTGCCGCAGTTACCGTTACCGAATGCGGCTACCGCGTTAATGGCGCTCGAGTTACTCGCTCTGCCGGTAACTGAACAGGCGATTCGAGAGGGATTAAGTGCGGCACGAGAAACTGGCCGACTAGAATTTAAGGCTGGGGATCCAGATTATTTATTGGATGTAGCGCATAATCCCCACGCTGCGGCTTTCCTTAGCGATTATTTGCAGCGACGTTTTCCTCAACGCCCGATTTATGCCGTGGTGGGCATGCTTAAGGATAAAGATATCCCGGGTACTTTGGCGGCCCTTGAGTCGGTCGTGAGTGCTTGGTATCTTGCTGATTTGGAAGAACAACGTGGAGCTTCCGCGGCGGAACTTGCGAGCGCATTGAACGGCGGATCAGGGCAACAACCCGTGGCGCAATTCACGAGCGTTACGCAAGCCTTTGCGGCCGCTTGTGAGGCCGCACGCGAATCCAGTGAGCAACCACTAGTATTGGTGTGCGGCTCGTTCTACACTGTGGCTAAAATCCCTGAAGCGGAGTAAGCATGGCATCGCAATTACAAAATCGAATTGTCGGCACTATTATTTTGGTCGCGTTAGCGGTAATTATTTTGCCTGAGTTATTGGACGGTAAACAGATCCGCCAGGAACAAGATTTTGAAGCCATGCCATTGCAGCCGGAAGCGGATGTGGTTGAACAACAAGTAACGCTGCCCGCCACGGAGCTTGAGGGGACAGCGATTAATGTTACTCCAGACGCTAACAGTGAGGTTACCCTTACCGCTGAAGATGCGCCGAACTTAGATGAAGCTGCGGTGGCTGCAAGGAGTGAGAGTCAGAATAGCACGACTAAAGCAGAAGCTGAGCCGACTCAGGAGTCGTTACAAGAACCGGGCTGGGTCATCCAACTTGGTGCGTTTAGTAACGCTGATTCAGTGGATAAACTGATGCAACAGCTACAAAATCAGGGCTTTGCTGCCTACCGTGAGACAACTCAGGTCAATGGCAAAACCTTGATCCGCTTATTGGTGGGTCCCGCACTTACGCAAGCCGAATTAGAACAGCAACTTCCAGAGCTAAAAAAACTCACTGGGCTGAATGGTAGAATCGTACGCTTCGAACCGTAAAGCTGAATAAAAAGTGACGTTTTTCTTACTGATTTCTGATAGACTTCGCGCGTCTTTAACAGCCTTAGGATAGCCCTCATGGTCTGGATTGATTATGCCATTTTAATTGTAATTTCGCTGTCGACACTAGTGAGTCTGGTGCGCGGTTTCGTTAAAGAAGCCATGTCGCTTGCGGTCTGGGTCGCTGCATTTTTTATTGCTAGTTGGTATTACCAAGATCTTGCCAGCTGGTTTACCCGTCTTGATGATCCTATGGTGCGGAACGCCGTCGCCGCGTTAGCTCTGTTCGTTAGTACCCTAATAGTTGGCGCCGTAGTGAATTACGTGCTGGGTCAACTGGTCCACAAAACTGGCCTGACTGGAACCGACCGTTTACTCGGTGGAATCTTTGGTGCGTTGCGTGGGGTATTAATCGTAAGTGCATTATTATTCTTTATGGATAGTTTTACCGCACTGGCAAGTATTGAATGGTGGCAACAATCGATGTTGATACCGCATTTCGGTATTTTTATTCAATGGTTTTTCGAATATTTTGAGCAAACTTCAAGTTTTCTCCCCAACTAAGCAAATGAGGTTGTCGTAGCATGTGTGGCATTGTGGGTATAGTGGGTAAAGATCCGGTCAATCAGGCCTTGTACGATAGCCTGACGATGTTACAGCATCGCGGCCAAGACGCTGCCGGTGTGATGACCGTGCATAACAATACATTGCGATTGCGCAAAGCCAATGGTTTGGTGCGCGATGTGTTTCGCACCCGGCACATGCACCGTTTAGCGGGTCGGGTCGGTATTGGTCATGTGCGTTACCCAACTGCCGGTAGTTCCAGCTCAGCTGAGGCGCAACCGTTCTACGTGAATTCGCCCTTTGGTATTGCCATGGCACACAACGGTAATCTGACCAATGCAGATGAATTGCAGGAGCAGCTGTTTGCCAAGGCGCGCCGACATATTAATACCACCTCAGATTCAGAGATTTTACTGAATATCTTTGCGCATGAGGTTTATCAGCAACAAAGCTTAAAACTTACACCTGACGATGTATTTGCCACCGTAAGCCGCGTGCATCGTCAAATCCGGGGCGCCTATGCGGTAGTCGCGATGATTATCGGCCACGGTATCGTAGCATTTCGCGATCCCTGGGGAATTCGACCTTTGGTGTTGGGCCAACGTGAGACAGCCAACGGCAATGAGTACATTGTTGCCTCGGAGAGCGTTGCGATTGATGGTACTGGTTTCAAATACATGCGTGACGTTGAGCCAGGTGAAGCGATTTACATTACTGACGATGGCGAGCTGTATTCGCGTCAATGTGCGGATAATCCCCAACATTGCCCGTGTATTTTCGAGTATGTTTATTTTGCCCGACCGGATTCCTTTATTGATAAAATTTCAGTTTATGCGACGCGCGTAAATATGGGGCGTAAGTTAGGCGAGAAAATGAAGCGTGACTATGCTGATCTGGACATCGATGTGGTGATTCCGATCCCAGAAACCAGTTGTGATATCGCATTGGAAATGGCAAACGTATTGGAACTGCCTTATCGTCAAGGTTTCGTAAAAAACCGTTACATTGGTCGAACCTTTATCATGCCAGGGCAAACGCTACGGCGGAAATCAGTGCGCCGTAAACTAAATGCGATAGGTGCTGAATTCCATGGTAAAAATGTGTTGTTGGTAGATGATTCTATCGTGCGTGGCACTACCTCAGAGCAAATTATTGAGATGGCCCGTGAGGCAGGTGCTAAAAAAGTTTATTTTGCCTCAGCAGCACCAGAGATTCGTTTTCCTAACGTTTACGGCATTGATATGCCAAGTGCGAATGAACTCATTGGGCACGGTCGTGAAGCCTCAGAAATCAATGCGTTAATTAAAGCGGATGGTTTGATCTACCAGGATCTGGAGGATTTGATTGCTGCGGTGCAGGAAGAAAATACCTCAATCACTCAATTTGAAACCTCGGTATTTAATGGTGAATACATCACCGGTGATATTAATCAGGGTTATCTGGATCGGTTGGATGCGGCGCGGAATGATATTGCGCGAAATAGTGAGGGTGACACGGAAGATGCGAATCTCGAAGTCCACAACGAAGACGACGAGGACTAAAGAGCGAGAGCGTTATTCGCTACCAGATACTGGATACCAGAGGAAAAAGCCCGCGTTTGCGGGCTTTTTTGATTAGTCGATTTGGAATGGATAGACTGAGCCGAGTTTTAGGATTTGGGTGAGCTCGTCAAGCGCCGAACGTGATTCCATTAAGAGCTGTGGATCGCGCAGGTCGTCAACACTTAGCTCGTCGCGATAGTGTTTGTCGACCCACTTATTCAATCTGTCGAATAAGCTATCATTCATAATCACCGCCGGATTCACTGCGGCAAGCTCATCATCATTAAGCGCGACACGCAGGCGCAGACATGCTGGGCCACCACCATTACGCATACTCTGTTTTACATCAAAGTAATGAACGCGCTTGATTGGCGTGTCACGTTGCACCAACTCTTCTAAGTAGGCAGCAACTCTTGGATTTTCCTGACATTCAGTCGGCGCGATGATGGCCATGGTGCCGTCCGGCATCGTTAATAGTTGGGTATTAAATAGGTAGGTCTGTACCGCATCGGCAACCGCGACTTCACTGGTTTTCACGCAAATAAAATGCACTTTTTCGTCGCCGAACTTTTGTTGAATTTCAGCAAGCTTTGCTTCGGTATTGAGAAAGGCTTGTTCATGGAAGAACAAGACATTTTTGTTGCCGACGGCGATGACGTCGTTGTGAAACACGCCTTGATCGATGACCTCAGGATTCTGCTGAATGTAGACGGTAGTCTCATCAGTTAACCCATGCAGACGCGCAATTGCCTGTGACGCTTCAAAGGTTTGTCGCGCCGGAAATTTTGTCGGCGCTGGTTTGCTGCTGTCGAAGGCATAACGGCCAAAGGTGAAGATCTCAACCCCAGCATGACCGTAATTACTGCTTAAGCGAGTATGGTTTGCGGCGCCTTCGTCACCGAAGTGCTCATTGTCAGGCAAATGCAGGTGATGATCGAAATAACGTGAATTGGCAAACATCGCTTGTAAAATACGACCGCTGGTCATGGGTTCCAGTGAGCGGTGAAATTTATTGGTCAGGTTTGCCGGGGTAAAATGGACTTTGCCATTAGCGGTATCAGCCCCGGGTGAAACCGTGGCGGCATTGGCTGTCCACATGCTCGAAGCAGAGCATACCGCCTGATAAATTTGCGGTGCTTGAGTTGCTGCTTGGTGCAGAACTTCACCATCATTGCCGGTGAAGCCAAGACGCCGTAAGGTGTTGATATCCGGACGTTCATGGGGAGCAAAGACGCCTTGCACCATGCCCATATCGTGTAAGGCCTTCATTTTGGCCAGACCTTGCTTGGCAGCTGAACGAGGGCTCGAAGCCGCTTTAGCGTTGGAGAGCGATGCCACGTTACCAAAGGATAATCCTGCGTAATTGTGGGTTGGGCCGACTAAACCATCGAAGTTCACTTCAAAATGTTGAGCGCTCACTAATTCCTCCATTGCAGTTGCAAGCAAGTTAACAAGCGCTATTATACGCACATGTGGGCGCTTGTGTAAGTAGTGATGTTGCCCAACGCCGCGCCATTCGAGGTGATCCGAGAAGTACTTGCATGGCTATAAGCAATTAACGAATTTTTATGAATTTTGCACAGCATGGTTGTTTCGTCTGTGTATAAACGATATATCTAAAAAAGAATCCCATCATACTAGGTTGCAAAAAGACGCATGGCAAAATCGCTAGTTATTGTCGAGTCGCCAGCCAAGGCGAAGACCATTAATAAATATTTAGGGAACGATTTCGTAGTGAAATCGAGCGTCGGCCACGTGCGCGATCTTCCGACACGTGCGACGGCGGAGGTGGCAAAGAAGTCACCCGCGGAAGTACGTAAGATGTCACCAGAGAAAAAAGAAGCCTATCGGCAGCAACGTGAATTTCGCAAATTAGTCGTGCGTATGGGCGTCGACCCTGAACACGGTTGGGACGCGCACTATGAAGTGTTGCCCGGCAAAGAGAAAGTGGTAAACGAATTGCAGAAGCTCGCCAGTAAGGCCGATGCCATTTACCTCGCAACGGATTTGGACCGCGAAGGGGAAGCTATTGCCTGGCATTTACGCGAACTTATTGGAGGTGACAGCGATCGTTTTCGGCGCGTGGTATTTAATGAGATTACCAAAAATGCTATTCAGGAGGCATTTTCTCAGCCCGCGTATTTAAATATTGATCGCGTGAATGCGCAGCAGACTCGGCGCTTTCTCGACCGTGTCGTTGGTTTCATGGTCTCACCATTGTTGTGGAAGAAGATCGCCCGTGGGCTCTCTGCGGGGCGCGTGCAGTCGGTTGCAGTACGCTTAGTCGTTGAGCGCGAGCGTGACATCAAAGCGTTCGTGCCAGAAGAGTATTGGGATATTTACGCTGATTTGAATACTGCGCAAAAACAAGATTTGCGGGTACAGCTAGCGAAACATTTAGGTAAAACCTTTAAAGCGACGGATAGAGAGCAGGCGCAAAAAGCTGTTGCAGCGCTGCAGCGAGCAGAATTTAAAGTTCTTGAGCGGGAAGATAAGCCGACCAGTAGTCGACCTTCAGCACCGTTTATTACCTCGACGTTACAACAGGCGGCGAGCACCCGACTGGGGTATGGCGTTAAGAAAACCATGATGTTAGCGCAGCGCTTGTACGAGGCAGGTCACATTACCTACATGCGTACGGACTCGACCAACCTAAGTGGCGAGGCAGTTGCCAGTTGCCGTGATTTTATTACTAAGCAGTTTGGTAAAGAGTACTTGCCGGAAAAGCCAAACGTTTATGGCGCGAAACAAAATGCCCAAGAAGCACATGAGGCTATTCGCCCGTCGAGTGTAAAGATAAAGTCGGAACAACTGAAAGATATGGAGCGCGACGCGCAACGGTTATACGAGCTGATTTGGCGGCAATTTGTGTCTTGCCAAATGACACCTGCACGTTACGATGCCACAACCATTACCGTCGGTGCCGGTGACTATGAATTGAAAGCTCGTGGGCGCGTTATGCGCTTTGCGGGTTGGACCAAAGTGCAACCGCCAGCAAGTTCGAAAAGTGCTGAAGATGCTACGTTACCAGACGTGAAAAAAGGTGAGGCATTGGCGTTGCAAGAGCTGGACCCGCAGCAACACTTTACTAAACCGCCGGCGCGCTTCAGCGAAGCTTCACTGGTTAAAGAGTTGGAGAAACGAGGTATTGGCCGACCTTCGACCTATGCATCGATCATCTCGACCATTCAAGACCGTGGTTATGTGCGCGTCGAAAGCCGCCGTTTTTATGCCGAGAAAATGGGCGAGATTGTTAATGACCGCCTGGTGCAAAACTTCTCACGTCTGCTGAACTACAACTTCACAGCAGAGATGGAACAAGCGCTAGATGATATCGCTGAGGGTAAGCGCGATTGGAAAGAAACACTGGATGCTTTCTACGCCGAGTTCTCGAAGAAATTAGAACAAGCGGAAATGCCGCCAGAAGAAGGCGGCATGCGTGGCAACGAGATGGTGCTCACGGATATTGACTGCCCGAAATGCGGTCGAAAAATGGGAATTCGTACCGCATCAACGGGGGTATTTCTTGGTTGTTCAGGGTACGAGTTACCTGCTAAAGAACGCTGTACCCAAACCATTAATTTATTGTCCGGCGAAGAAGCGGTTAAAGTTAGTGATGACGAAGAAGCGGAAACCGAAGCCTTACGGGCGAAAAAACGCTGCGCTGAATGCGGTACGGCAATGGACAGCTACCTCATTGATAAAGAGCGCAAGCTGCATGTTTGCGGTAACAACCCAGCATGCCCGGGACAGTTGGTGGAAGTTGGCGAGTTCAGAATTAAAGGCTACGACGGACCGGTGCTTGAATGTGACCGTTGTGGTAGCGATATGCAGCTGAAAACCGGTCGCTTTGGTAAGTATTTCGATTGCAGTAATGATGACTGCAAGAATACCCGGAAGTTATTGAAAAGTGGCCAGCCAGCGCCACCGAAAGAAGATCCAGTACCCTTTCCGGAATTGCCATGTGAAGACTCCAACGCCTACTTTGTGCTGCGTGATGGCGCATCGGGCGTGTTCTTGTCTGCTAATACCTTCCCTAAATCTCGTGAGACTCGAGCGGTGAAGGTTGCTGAACTTAAACGGTTTAAAGATCGTATCCCGAAGAAGTTTTACTATCTGGCCGATGCTCCTACCGAGGATAGTGCAGGTAACCAAGCCATTGTGCGCTATAGTAGAAAACAGAAAGAACAGTACGTGATCACCGAAGAAAACGGGAAACCGACAGGTTGGCAAGCCTATTACCGTGATGGTGAGTGGGTTGAAAAGGAAACCAAAAAACGTAAGAAATAATTCGTTCAAAGTTGCGTCTTTGGACGCTTGAACGACCTCATCCTAGCGACTAGAGTTGCTAGACATCGTCAAGGAAGGCGATGTTTGAATGACACGGAGGTCGTATGCTTATGCAATCTACTTGGACACCCGTCCAATGGCGTTTCGTCGCAAGCAGTATAATATTAAGCTGCTTGTTGACGGCGCCAGTCGAGGCACAACAAAGCTGTCAACCGTTTGCGTTTGAAGCAAGCGCGCCGACACCATCGAAACCACCTGCTGAACGTATTGAACTCAGCCTCACGGCTGGCTTGTTGCGACCGCAAATCGAAGCCGTATTACATCAGCATTTTGCGATTCGTCAGCTTGATTGGCGGGCATCTCCCCATTACCGCTGGTCGACCGATTTTACGCTGGCAGCTCCGAGTTGGGAAAGCGCACTGGAACAAGTGTTGCGTCCCTATCAATTGCAGTTGACGCTGTATGCAAATCACTCGGCGGTGGTGAGTTCTACCACGGGAGCTGCGCAATGAAACTCCGAGTGTGCGGCTGGCTACTGTTCAGCGTCGTAGTTACCTCTAGCTGCAGTGTGACGCCAGCTGGGCAGAAGCTACAACAACAAAAAGCTCGCGCGTTAGCCGAGTTAGCAGCACTAAATCCACAGCAAAAAATCTCCGTAACTGATGCAACAATCACCCGTACGCAAGAGTTGTATGTACCGTTACAAGCACAAGACACAAGACTCTTACCTGTCTGGTACAGCACACCAGTTACCATCGATGCGTCGGGCGTTCCCTTTGCCGACCTGCTCACCGATGTGTTGGAAAATGAATCAGTAAGTTTGTGGTTTAGCCAACCTGAGTTGAAAGCGTTTCCGTTACAGTTAAGTTTTACCGGTACCTTGGGTGAACTGCTGCAACGTCTTGCTGATCACACTGGCTGGTATTACGAATTTGCGGCGAATCGAATCAGTTGGAGCCGCTGGCGAACGGCAGAATTCGATGTGGCGTTTATTGCTGGCGCCAGTGAGTTCTTTATGGGGAATAAGGAACTCAAGCAAGGCAACCAACAGCAACATCAGAGCCAGGGTTCGACTACTGCTGCTGTGGTGGGCAGTGATCAGTTTAGTAATTTCAGCAATGTTGGAGCCAGTGTCTGGCAGGATTTACAACGCGCACTGGCGCTGCTTCTGTCGGAGCACGGGGTAATGAGCATCAATCAAAGCTCAACGTCGGTGCTGGTAAAGGATTATCCCCATCATGTGATACAAGTTGAAGACTATCTGCGTCAGCAGAATGAGCGCCTTACCCGGCAAGTTGCGATTGAAGTGCAAATTATCGAAGTCAGTTTCAGTGACGACGATCAACTTGCGGTCGACTGGCAAGCGTTGGCCCAAACTGCCGGGGGAAATGCGATTTTAGGGCTTGGCAGTGGTGCTTTGGGGAAACTTGGTGGAGAGCTGGGAGGACAACTGTTCTGGCAGCGTGAAAACGGCCGTGCTGCGGGATCAGAGCTGTTTATTGAAGCGTTACAACAACAAGGACTAGTGCGAATCAACAACCAACCGCGTTTACTCAGTCTCAACAATCAAGTGGCGAAAATTGCCTTGCAAGACAACGCCACCTATCTCGCTGCAGCGGGGACCACCAATACGGTCAATGTTGGGGCGACGACAAATTTACAGCCGGGCTTAGTTACCACCGGTTTTGAGCTGTATGTGCTGCCCAGTATTCGTGAAAACGAAGTGATTTTGCAGCTTTCAACCGAATTATCCGATCTACTGCGGATTGATGAAGTTCGGTCCGGAGACCAGTTAATTCAAACACCACACACCAACCGCAAGCAATTTTTTATGCAAGCGGTGGTCGGTGATGGGCAAACCTTGCTGCTGTCTGGGCTACGCAACGACCGTCAGCAATTGACCGAGCAAAAGAGTTGGCTGAGCTTTCTTTTGGGTGGTAAACAACTGCAGCAACAGCATCAAAGTGAAACCCTGGTGTTGTTGACACCGACCATTATTAACCGGGGGACTGCGTTATGAGTGACTTCTGGTTGGTGAATGGATGGCGTCAACAAAGTTGTGCAACACGAGATGTCGATCGTTATTTACGTCAGGCCCGCGAGCGAGGGTTTCACAATTACGCGCTGGTGCGACAAGGGCGCTGGTACTGGTTGGCGTGCAGCGCCGATGCAACGCTGACCCAACAGTTCGATCTGGCATTGACGGTGCGGCGCACCTTTGCAAAGTTGTATCAGGGTATTTACCTCGCACTCTGGCAAGGTCAGGTTGTGTGTGTGGCTTGGCAAGGCGAACGTTTGCAGCATTGTGTCGCCTGCCAGCATGATGCTGATGGGTTACATCATATTGAACTGCTAGTGCAGCGTATTGCCAGTAACGGCAAAGGCCAACCCTCGGTACTTTTCGCCAAACAAACGCCAGCAGATATCGTGAACTTATGTGAACGCCATTTGTGTCAATGGCGCTTATTGTTTGAGCAATGCACAGTCAAAGAGCTACAACCACCTCGTGCTGCTAAGTTAAAGTCGTTGCAGCTTGCGCCACCATGGCAGCAGCGGCAGCGTGTTTTAGCGGTGTGCCTGGTGCTGATGCTTGCTGCGGCGGCAGTCGGATGGTACCTGTGGCCGACCAGTACTACCCCAGTAACGGCGACCTCAGTGGTGCGAAAATTAAGTCCACCGGCGGGAGTTGAGATTGATTTACTTAACCAACTGCCTCAGCTATTTGCCGGTTTTCAGCACCTTGCCGGATGGCAATGGCGTTCGGCGCAACTGCAAGGCGAGCAGTTGCAGGCAATTCTGGTGCCAAGCTTCGGGCGGGCCGAAGAGTTACGCGTTCAGTTGCCCGCAGGCTGGGAGCTACATGATCAGGGACCGCAAGTGCTATTAAAGCACTCACGTTCGGCCAAACGTTTGGCTGTTAAGGGAGCCAGTCAAACCTTGAGTTGGCTCGATACCAGTCAGCGTTACTTCCCTTCACTGGCCATTCAGTCGGGCACTCCGGGCCAGAACACGACCTATCGATGGCAGCAATGGCAGTTGCGCTTACCGGCGACGGACTTGCTCGAGTTAGCCCGGTTGGCGTCACTATTGCAGCAAAGCAATCTACGCATTACCAGTTTGCGGATGCAAAACGGCAGCCGCTTGCAGGCAGAATTGACCATTCGCTTGTATCAACTTTTACCGATTTCGCATGGAGAGCGTACCTCATGATTGGATTCAGTCTCTGGCTACTGGTGTTTAACGAAGCGGTAGCAACTCCGCCGGCTGTGGTGCAGCCAGCACTGCAACAGCAGTTGCAGCAAGTGAGCGAACTACGCACCGAAGAACTCGCCGAGTTGCGTGCTGCAGCGCAAGTACGAAAATTACAGCATGAACTCAAGGTGGCGCAATTACGCAACCAAATATCGGCTTTGGTTGAGCCTGATCTGGGCGTAAAAAACTCAGTTCAAGAGCTGGAGCACCCCTTAGCGGCACTCGAGTTACTCAGTGTGGTGCGCAGTGGCGAACAGGTAAGTGTCTGGCTACAGCGAGCGCAGCAACGCTTTAGCGTGCAGCCCAATACGACCAATGCTCACAACTTACAGGTGCAGTTGCAGCGTAATCGGTTAACCCTGGTTAAGGGTCCACATGAGCGTACTTTTTACTTACAGGGAGAGTGGTAATATGCGCTACATCACGCCTGCAGAGTGGCAAGAAGCAGAAGCCGATCAGCATTATTTACGTGAGTGCCTGAGGCTAACTGAGCAACAACATGAGGCTGACACGGCGGTTGTAGTAACCACCGATGGTTGCCTGATTGCTACGCCTAAGGCTTGGCAAATGGCATCGCTGCAATTGCTGAACTTGCGGGTCGAGCTGCAGGCCCGGCAGCTGTTTCGTACCAGCTTGCTGGCCGAAGCGCGGGATGTCAGAAGTTTCCTACATGATGCCGAGGCATTGCAGGAGCAGCAACGACAGCAACAGGGTGATACCAAGTTTGATCGAACACGAGCGCAACTTGCCCTTGAAGACTTAGTTTCCCAGGCATTAATACTTGGTGCCTCCGACATTCACTTAGTATTTGACCCGCAACATGCGACTTTAGCCTTTCGTGTTCATGGACGGATGGTTGGACATATCGAGCGCCCTCGCGAGACCCTTGCAGCAGCGATTGCAGCTGCTCTGAACACGAGTTCTGATGACTTCCGTGAGTTATTTGATGAGCAACGCTTATCGAGTGCCAGTATTAACGTGGTTGTTGTGCATGAAGGCGCACCGCAACGCTTGCGATTACGGGTACAAAAATCACCAACCCGTAATGGATTTGCGGTCACCATGCGCGTGCAATTGGAGCGTCAAGCGATTCAACGATTTGAACAGTTAGGCGTCCCTTTAGACTTGATTGCCAAACTGCGTCTGGCACTGGAGCGTCCCACTGGGTTACTGATTGTCGCCGGGCCTACGGGACAAGGAAAAACTACCAGTCTTGCCGCGCTTAACTTGATGATTCCACCGGATCACAAAATTATTTCCCTAGAAGACCCGATTGAGATTATCCAGCCGCATATTGAGCAAAAGCCTGTGGCAGCGGACCACCCTGAACTAAATTTTGCCAACATGGTTAAAGTCGCATTGCGCGAAGATCCTGACGTTATATCAATCAGTGAAATCCGTGATCACAAAACTGCACAAGCTGCTTATACAGCTGCATTAACCGGGCATCTGGTTACCGCGACCCTGCATGCCCATGATTGTTTTGGGGTGTTACAACGGTTAAATGATTTGGGTGTGAGTAACACTGTTCTGGCACAACCTGGTGTGTTGTGCGGCATTCTGGCGCAACGTTTGATGAAGCAGAACTGTTCGGTTTGTAACGGCGATGTGCCGCCGAGCGGTTGCAACCATTGTCAAAATACCGGCGTAGGCGAACGCCGCTTTGTCGCCGAATATTTAGCGCCATCAGCAGAGTTGCTGCGCGCGCTGCGCAGCGGCCAACTGGAAGCCTACCGAACAGAGCTTGTGGCTGAGGGATGGCTGACACTTGCGGCGCAGTTGCAGCAGGAGGATTTATGCAGCGCTTAAAAGCTTCATTAAGTCGGTCGAGCCAGCTGGCATTATTAGAAGACATCGCTTTGGCCGTTGGCGACGGCCTTTCGGCGGCGCAAGCATGCGAAGAGTTGCAGCAACATGCACAACAGCAGGGGTTGAAGCGTGAAGGTGAAGCTATAGGTGCAATGCAGGGTGCAGTATTTCGCGGTGTTCCTATGGCAACCGCAATGCGCGATTGGTTTGCCAACGATTTGTGCATGCTGGTTAGTATTGGAGAGCGCAGTGGACTGTTAGATCAACTTATTGCTGCACAACGGCAGTTTGAATTACAGCGCGCGGCGGCGATTCAGGGGTTTTGGCGTCCGCTTATTTATCCGCTAATTATGGTGATCATTACCATGTTTGCCTGTTATGCCGTTGGGCAAAAGGTGATGCCAAAGTTAGCCGATGGTCTGGCTGAATTGCATTGGCCGCTTTTGAGTCAGCATCTATTAGCTATTAGCGGGGGCTCTTGGTTGTTGGTTATTGGCCTGCTGTTGGGGTTGGTTGTATTTATCTGTTGGGGACCGTATCCAGCAATTGATTTTCGGTTTAAGTGCTGGCGTTGGTGTGCGCAACGGGGGGCTTTTGTGATTCGACGTTATTTTGATGGAGTGTTGCTACTGCAATCACTTACCGTATTACTGAGAGCTGGAACGCGACTCGACCGAGCGTTACAAGCGATGCAAGAGTTTGGTTCTGGCTCTTTGGCTTACGCACTGCCCGAATTACGACGACGCTTAGCACGCGGTGAACGTCAATTGGTGGCGATTTTAGATTGCGGATTATTGTCACCACGCATGTTGTTTCGACTCAGTAATGGCAGTCGAAATGCTACCGAGCATGGCACCTTGCAACGGGTTGCAAATTACGCTGCCGCAGATGCGGTTGCGGCCTTGCAACGCTTGCGAGTGGCTATTCAAGTCAGTTGCTACGCACTGATTTTATGGCTGTTAGTACTCACCGTCGGCGGTATGGGCGCAATGCTCATGGCGGTTACGCAGCAACACGTACGTTAACGAGTATAAGTTTTAACCTAAAACATGGAGTGTTTATGATGAAAAATCAGCAGGGTTTTACCTTTATTGAAGTTCTCACTGTGTTGGGAATTATTGCCTTGGCGACCATTGGTACCTTGGCGGTGCGCGATTGGGCGGTGGGTAATTCACGGGTAAGTGAAGCGAAAAATCAGATCATTACGGTGCAATCCGGAGCGCAACTTTGGCGACCGCGCAATGGTGATTTCACTGGTATAACAATGACTTCTATGTCCGAGATTGCCGCAGTACCTGAGGCGTGGGGCGACGGTTCGGGGATGAACCCGTGGGGAGGCGCAATTAATGTCGAAGCGGATTTGAGTGATACCAGTCGTTATGTGGTGACCTTATCAGGTATTGCGCAAGACGGGGAAGGCGCACGCCTGGCTCGCGACTTTACCGATTACACCATCGACAGCACTTATAGCGCGGGCACATTGACCCTGCGCTTCCAAGGATAGGGAGACTTAAAGATGCCAAGCAACCTCGCTTCACCCAAACATGCCGGTTACCTGATTTTGGAGTGGGTTATCGCGACAAGTTGTTTAGCGGGGTTTGCTTTGTTGGTGTTGACCCTGTTGCAACAGCGTGAACCATTAATCGTGAATCAACAACAACAACATCAACAATTACAACAGCGGTATCAGCAACAGCAACAGGCCACTCAGTTGGCTGAACAACGCTGGCTGTTACAGATGCAACGAGGACCGTTATGAAACAGCGTTACGGTTACATTTTGTTCGAACTGGTATTAGCCCTGAGTTTACTCGCAGGACTGATGCTAATGAGCCATCAGTGGTTCGCCCGTCAGCAGGCGGTACAGGAGCGAAATAGTTGGGAGATCGAAGCCAAATCATTCATCGCAGCGATTGAGCGGTTCTGGCTTACTGAGCGCCGGGTGCCAACCCCCTTAAGTGAATTGGTCAGCAAAGGTTATATCGCTGATATTTGGCGACCCTGGGGTGCGCCATGGGTAGTGGAAACACAAGACAATTTGTTGCGTTTGCAAACGCAAGCGCCGACCACCAGCGATGCCAACTGGTTGGTGCGACACATCGCTGGAGCCAGTACTAATGCTGATGATGAAGTGCAACTACATGTTTGGCAGCCT
This sequence comes from Pseudidiomarina xizangensis, assembly GCF_052541995.1. NCBI lineage: Bacteria > Pseudomonadati > Pseudomonadota > Gammaproteobacteria > Alteromonadales > Idiomarinaceae > Pseudidiomarina > Pseudidiomarina xizangensis. Next base: position 927,230 of record NZ_JBOBQA010000001.1, on the reverse strand, counting down.
ATTGTGTTGGCTCTACGAGAACGTTACCTGCAACGTATTGCCGACCCGATAGCGCCAGAGTACAACACGATGGACTCGAACCTTGATATGAATGGCTTCAGTATTAATAACGTTGCAACATTGCAAACCAAAGTTTTGGTGGGAACCCAGGCAACAGTGCAGCAGGCGGAGTTGACAGATCTGCGAGCCAGCGAGGTATCGGCTACCAATTTTAGTGCTAACGCGGCCACCATTGCTGGTTACGACGTGTTAGCCGTTATCCAACGTTTACAACAATTGGAACAGAAATGGCAGGCTTGTCGTGCGCAGGGCGGTTGTCAATGAGACAACGCGGGCAGGCTGTGGTCGAAACAATGTTGGTACTTCCGGTGGTGCTGCTGACGTTGTTGTTGGTGCTGCAATTATTGTGGTTAGTCTTCGCTAGTGCGACATTTCGTGTCGCAGTAAGTTACAGTCTGCGGGCAGGGAGTATTAATCATGGCTCGCTAGATGCTATGGAACGCACACTTGTTGCCGGTATGGCGAGTCTGCAACCGATCATTCCGGCAACCAAAACTGGTGGTGAACCGAGTCGATTGGAAGTGCAGCGTGCGCAGTTGGAAGCGACGGCGCGACAGTGGCTACATTATCAACTGAGCGGAAAAATTAAGGTGCATCAGCCAACAGCTGAAGTGCTACAGACTTACGCCGAACGTCGTTATGACCTCGCTTCGGGAATATGGGTAAACGAGCTTGCTGTTGATCATGCTTCGGTACGCATGCAAGGCGTCGGTACCGAACGATGGCAGCAACAACGCCAGTTGGAAATTGAAGTTTGGTGGTGCTTACCGCTGGAAATACCGTTCGCGGCGCAAGTATTGACTGAGCTTAGGCAATGGTGGAAGTCAGCCGCGCAAGCTCACTGTCGGTTACGCGAAGAAGTTGTTGGTCGTCCCTTATGGGCTCTGCAGCAGCGAATTAGTACACCGCTGCAAAGTGGTTACCGCGAGGGACTTAATGATTAAGCTGGCGCATGCCAGGTATCGCAGGCTTGTAAGGTATTTTGTATTAATGTCGCGACGGTCATTGGACCGACACCACCGGGAACCGGAGTGATATAACTGGCGCGTTCAGCGGCAACATTGAACTCGACATCACCGATAAGCTTGCCGTCAGCACTGCGGTTAATACCGACATCGATCACCACCGCGCCGGGCTTGATCCACGCGCCGGGGATAAAGTTTGGTTTGCCGACCGCTACTACCAGAACATCGGCACGACCAATATGTTCTTGCAGGTCACGGGTGAAACGATGGCATACAGTGGTGGTCGCTCCACCGAGTAGCAATTCCAGGCTCATCGGCCGTCCAACAATATTTGAGGCGCCAACAACCACTGCGTTAAGGCCATGTAAATCGAGTCCGATAGCTTCCAACAAAGTCATAACACCGCGCGGTGTGCAAGGGCGTAAAGCTGGATTACGTTGCGCTAACCGGCCCATATTGAAGGGGTGAAAACCGTCAACATCTTTAAATGGGTGAATGCGTTCAAGTAACGCCTGAGCATCGAGATTCTCTGGCAAGGGCAGCTGCACTAAAATGCCATCAACGCTGGTGTCGGCATTGAGTTGATCAATGAGTTGCAACAGCTCTTCTTGGCTGGTGCTGGCCGGCAAATCATAAGATTTCGAGGTAAAGCCAACTTCTTCACAGGCACGTCGTTTACTTCCAACATAGACCTCGGAAGCTGGGTCATCGCCAACCAGGATAACCGCTAAACCTGGCGCTCGAAGACCCTGTTGCAGGCGTTGCTGTACCCGTTCCCGAACCTGATTACGAACCTGTTGAGCGATTTTTTTTCCGTCAATAAATTGCGCGGTCATGCTATTCCTCAAACTAACTGAAACAAAAAGGTTTGCCAGGACGCATATTTTTGCATGTTTCGGTGCACGAGTGTAGTTAAGTTTGTGGCAGGAGAAGGTACTGGTGACGAATTAACCGACGAATTGTTGTAAAATCCAGCAGTCAGCCGAATTGACCAAAAAAATGTTTGACGCTGCCATAAGCAGCAGGTAATATTCGCCCCCGTTGTCAGGCCGCGTCCTGTACGGGTTTTAAAAAGATGTCGGCGAGTAGCGCAGCTTGGTAGCGCACTTGTTTTGGGTACAAGGGGTCGCTGGTTCGAATCCAGTCTCGCCGACCATTCTTCAGTAGTACCATGCGCCCGTAGCTCAGTTGGATAGAGCAACGGCCTTCTAAGCCGTGGGTCGCAGGTTCGAATCCTGCCGGGTGCGCCAACTAGCCCTGGCATGACATAAAAGTAGTGGTGGCTGTAGCTCAGTTGGTAGAGCCCCGGATTGTGATTCCGGTGGTCGTGGGTTCGAATCCCATCAGCCACCCCATTTTCTGAATCTCCCCAAAAGTATACGTTCGGCGAGTAGCGCAGCTTGGTAGCGCACTTGTTTTGGGTACAAGGGGTCGCTGGTTCGAATCCAGTCTCGCCGACCATCTGTATACAATAATTCAATCTGCCCTTCTCGCAGGTTGAAACTTCCTTTAAGTTAGCGCATATTGTTTAACGTTTTGTTAAATAAATCGTCTGCGCTACAGCATGACTTGCTAGCCAGTTTTATTTTGTTTGGTCATTTAGCTCATTAAAATAATAAGTAATCGCTATGGCTCAGAATTCTGACAACTCTTTTACGCATGAACATCCGCCAGCTTCGGAGGCTTTCGCCTACATCATTTCTGAGCTGAGTACGCACCTCATTAATGCAGCTCCAGATGAGGCCGAAATTCATATTGAACGTGCCCTTGCGGCCTTAGGTAGTAATGATCGCAAAGATCGTTGCTATGTTTTTTTGTTTGACGAAGACTACAAGCAGATGAGCAATACCCATGAATGGGTGAATCGTGGCATCAGCGCACATAAAGATGAACTACAAAATGTTCCGATAGAAGCGATGCCGTGGTTCTTTACCAGCATGCGCGCTGACGGGCATGTTGTGGTGTCCAGTGCAACAGATTTGCCTGAGGTTGCCGGTGGATTCAAAGAAGAGCTATTGCGCGAAAACATTCAATCCATGATGGCCGTTGGTATGTATCTTGAAGGTCGGCTGATCGGGTTTGTTGGTTGCGATCTAGTTAAACGTTCGTGTAATTGGTCGGAGCAAGATTTGCGACAAATGCGGTTGGTGGCCGATATGATCACCAATACCCTCGCGCGCCATCGGGCTGAGTCGAAACTGCATCAGGTGCAGTCTGAGCTGCGTGCGGCAAATGAGCGTTTGGCGCAGTTGGCGAACGAAGATGGCTTGACTGGACTGCTTAATCGCCGCGGGCTAGATGCGGCGCTTGACTACGAGTTACGTCGCATGCAGCGCAAGCAGCAAGAACTTAGCGTACTGATGGTCGACGTCGATCATTTTAAAGTACTTAATGATCGTCACGGGCATTTGGCCGGTGATGCAGCTTTACGGCGGGTGGCAGATGAATTGCAACAGATGTTTAAACGTAGCGGTGAAATTGTTAGCCGCTTTGGCGGCGACGAATTTCTGATCATTTGCCCGACCATGACTGAGGTTGAAGCGGAACAGCGCGCTGCAGCTTTGCTGGAGAAGATTTCCCTGTGTGAGGGAATTGCAGAAATTACCATCAGTATCGGCGTCATTAGCTTTATTCCATCGCCAGATACCACCCAGGATGAAGTGATGCGGCGGGTCGACAGAGCTGTCTATGAGGCCAAAAATCAAGGCCGAAATTGTTTCGTTCGCTTACCCTACAACTAACTTCAAGCAAAAAGATAAGCCGCACCACTCGACTCGAGGAGCCGCCTTCGCTATAATGTTGCGTCATTTTCAAGAGCGCCACTAGTTGGTGGGCTCAAGGCCAATAGTGAAGCCGAGGTAAGAAAGCAATGCAGGTTTCTGTAGAGACAACCCAAGGATTAGAACGCCGCGCCACCATTACTGTGCCAGCGGCAACCATCGACGAGAAAGTCAAAGAGTTTTTGAAAAGCGAGTACCGTAATCGCCGTATTAACGGCTTCCGTCAAGGGAAGGTACCACCTAATGTATTGCAAAAGCTGTTCGGCACCGAAGCTCGTGCGCGCGCTGCTCAGGAACTGATGCAGAGCAAATATTTTGAAGCGATTATGCAGGAAAAAATCAACCCTGCAGGTCCTCCTTCAATCGAACCAAAAGTAAACGAAGCAGGCAAAGATCTTGAATTTGTTGCAACGTTTGAGGTTTACCCAGAAGTGGCGGTACAAGGCTTAGATAAAATCAAAGTCGAGCAACCCGACGTCACCGTGACTGACAAAGATGTCGACGGCATGCTGGAAACCTTGCGCAAGCAACACGCCTCATGGAAAGAAGTGAAGCGTAAGTCGAAGAAAGGTGAGCGCATCACTATCGACTTCACTGGTCGTATCGACGGTGAAGAGTTTGATGGTGGAAAAGCAGAAGACTTCGCTTTAGAACTTGGCGAAGGTCGTATGATCCCAGGTTTTGAAGACGACATCATCGGCATGAAAACCGGTGAAGAGAAAACGATCGAAGTGACTTTCCCAGAAGATTATCACGCAGAAAATCTGAAGGGTAAGAAAGCTGAATTTGATATCGTCGCGAAGAAAGTCGAAGAGCAGGTATTACCGGAACTCAACGACGAATTCGTAGCCACGTTCGGTGTTACCGATGGTGGCGTAGAGGCATTGAAAGCTGAAGTTCGTAAAAATATGGAACGCGAACTGAAAAACACCGTGCAAAGCAAGGTGAAAGAGCAAGTGCTTAAAGGTTTGGTCGACAACAACGATGTTGACTTGCCAAGTGCGATGGTAAAACAAGAAATCGATGGTCTGCGTCGTCAGGCGATGCAGCGGTTCGGCGACAATCAGGCACAAATGCCTGAATTGCCGGCCAACTTGTTCGAAGAGCAAGCCAAAGAACGCGTTAAAGTCGGTTTATTATTGGGCGAAGTCATTCGTAGCAACGACATCAAAGTTGATGATGCAAAAGTCGACCAGATCATTGCCAACAATGCTTCTGCTTATGAAGACCCGGAAGAGGTTGTTGCCTACTACAAAGGTAATGAAGAATTGCTGCAACAAGTACGTAATGTTGCGCTCGAAGAGCAGGCAGTTGACTTCATTATCGGGCAGGCAAAAGTATCGGCGAAGAAAGCTAGCTTTGATGAGTTGATGAACCCAAAACAGAAGTAAGTTTGCTGATTCCGAACGCTAGGCGTTGACGGAGTCACTCGCAACTTGGTTTAATGGCTCGTATAGTCTTATACGAGCCATTTTTATTTGCAGGAGTAGTTTTCTATGTCGGAACTTGGGCACGACCCTCTCGCGCAATTAGTCCCTATGGTGGTTGAACAAACCGCGAAAGGTGAGCGTTCATACGATATTTTTTCACGCTTATTAAAAGAACGCGTGATTTTTTTGTGTGGTCAGGTGGAAGACCAAATGGCAAATCTGATTGTAGCGCAGCTACTGTTTCTAGAATCAGAGAGTCCGGATAAAGATATCTTTTTATACATTAACTCGCCTGGTGGCGCGGTCACCGCAGGCATGGCGATCTATGACACCATGCGCTTTATCAAGCCTGACGTTAGCACTGTATGTATGGGCCAGGCGGCTAGCATGGGCGCGTTCTTGTTGGCGGGTGGCGCGCAAGGTAAGCGTTATTGTTTACCTAATTCGCGGGTGATGATTCATCAACCGCTAGGTGGTTTTCAGGGACAGGCATCTGACTTTGAAATCCATGCTCGCCAAATTTTGGATATTAAAGAACGGATGAACCGCATGTTAGCGGACAATACCGGTCGCGACTACGAGCAAATCGCGAAAGATACTGATCGTGATTACTTCATGTCGGCGGAAGAAGCTGTAAACTACGGCGTTGTCGATAAGGTACTCACCCAACGAGCTGGAGAGTAGCATGACTGATAAAACCGAAGGTAATGGCGACCAGCCATTGTTTTGTACCTTTTGCGGGAAAAGTCAGCACGAGGTTCGCAAACTTATTGCTGGACCCTCAGTTTTTATTTGTGATGAGTGTGTCGAGCTGTGTAATGATATTTTGGAGGAAGAAATCCAAAATATTGCACCGCAAGAAAGTTCTGATCGTTTACCGACGCCAAAAGAAATTCGTGACCACCTGGATGCTTACGTCATAGGTCAGGAATTTGCAAAACGGGTATTAGCGGTAGCGGTGTATAACCACTACAAACGCTTACAGAGCTCTGGTAAAGGTAACAAAGACGACATTGAACTAGGTAAGAGTAACATCTTGCTGATTGGTCCAACGGGTTCAGGTAAAACCTACCTGGCTGAGACTCTTGCACGTTTTCTGGATGTGCCATTTACCATGGCCGATGCTACCACTCTGACCGAAGCCGGTTATGTGGGTGAAGATGTCGAGAATATCATTCAGAAATTACTGCAAAAATGTGATTACGACGCTGAAAAAGCGCAGCGCGGCATTGTCTACATCGATGAAATCGATAAGATCTCACGTAAGTCGGACAATCCGTCAATTACGCGCGATGTTTCAGGTGAAGGTGTGCAACAAGCGCTGTTGAAGCTGATCGAAGGAACTGTGGCGGCAGTGCCACCGCAAGGTGGTCGTAAGCATCCGCAGCAGGAATTTGTGCAGGTAGATACCTCTAAGATTCTATTTATTTGTGGTGGTGCTTTTTCCGGTCTCGATAAAGTTATCGAGCAACGGGTAAGCATAGGTACAGGTATTGGTTTCGGCGCTCAAGTGAAATCCAAAGCTGCTGAAATGATGGCTAACTTAATCAAGCAAGTGGAACCTGAAGACTTGGTTAAGTACGGTTTAATTCCGGAATTTATTGGCCGTTTGCCAGTGTTAGCGACACTGGAAGAACTTGATGAAGATGCTTTGGTTCAGATTTTACAAGAACCTAAGAATGCGCTGACTAAGCAGTATGCGGCGTTATTTGACATGGAAGATGTAGAGCTGGAGTTTCGAGATGACGCGTTACGCGCCATAGCCCGTAAAGCTATGACCCGTAAAACGGGGGCCCGGGGCTTGCGTTCAATCGTTGAAGGTGTGTTGCTGGATACCATGTACGAGTTACCATCGACAGATAACGTAGCTAAAGTGGTGATTGACGAATCGGTGATTACCGGCGAGTCGAAGCCCATTATGATCTATGAAAATCAGGAACAAGAACGACAGGCTTCTGGTGAATAACTTACCCATTTAGTTTGATATTTGTGCAAAAAGGGCCACTTTGGCCCTTTTTTTGTGCAAATCATTGAACTTTATCTGCATGGCCTCATATTAGAGAGTAAGATAACTACATCTGACATGACGTCAAAGAATCTGGAGACATATATGAGCGAAGAACGGGTTGAACACCTGAGTATTCCTGTTTTACCACTGCGTGATGTAGTGGTGTACCCGCATATGGTCATCCCACTATTTGTGGGACGCGAGAAATCGATCCGTTGTCTGGAAGCAGCAATGGATAATAACAAACAAATTTTCCTGTCAGCGCAAAAAGATGCCGCAATCGATGAGCCCGAAGAAAAAGACATTCATAGCATTGGCACTGTAGCGAATATTCTGCAATTGCTTAAATTGCCCGACGGCACCGTTAAGGTTTTAGTCGAAGGCGCACAACGGGCAGAAATTGACGCTTTTGAAGCTCACGAAGACTTTTTTAGAGCTAAAGTTCACTACCTTGATTCGGAGGCGATGCCGGAGAAAGAGGAAGAGGTGATGATCCGGTCAGCGGTGAATCAGTTCGAAGGCTACGTGAAACTGAACAAAAAAATTCCACCTGAGGTTTTGACCTCATTGTCAGGGATCGAAGAATCTGATCGTTTAGCCGATACTATGGCGGCGCACATGCCGTTGAAACTGAATGATAAACAGAAAGTACTAGAGATTACCGAAGTACGTGAGCGACTCGAGTTCTTGATGGCGCTGATGGAAGGCGAGATCGATTTGCTGCAGGTTGAGAAGCGCATCCGTACGCGGGTGAAAAAGCAAATGGAAAAAAGTCAGCGCGAATACTATTTGAATGAACAGATGAAAGCCATTCAAAAAGAACTGGGTGAAATGGAAGACGGCCCGGACGAATTCGAAGCGCTGGAGAAAAAAATCCAAGACGCGAAGATGCCAGAAGAAGCTGAGATCAAAACTCGCGCAGAACTGCAAAAACTGAAGATGATGTCACCGATGTCAGCTGAAGCTACTGTTGTGCGCGGCTATATTGATTGGATGGTTTCGGTGCCTTGGAAAAAACGCTCACGGATCAAAAAAGATTTGGCCCACGCGGAGAAAATCCTGGATGCCGATCATTATGGTTTAGAGAAAGTTAAAGAACGCATTCTTGAATATTTAGCGGTACAACAACGTACCAATAAAGTTCGTGGCGCAATCCTTTGCTTGGTCGGGCCTCCTGGCGTAGGTAAAACCTCGCTAGGACAATCGATAGCTAAAGCTACTGGGCGTAAATACATCCGTATGGCGCTGGGCGGCGTTCGTGATGAGGCAGAAATTCGCGGTCACCGGCGCACGTATATTGGCTCAATGCCTGGTAAGTTGATTCAGAAAATGGCTAAAGTAGGGGTGCGAAATCCTCTGTTTTTGCTTGATGAAATCGACAAGATGGCAGCCGATATGCGTGGTGACCCGGCGTCCGCGCTACTAGAAGTGTTGGACCCCGAGCAAAACATTAACTTCAACGATCACTACCTGGAAGTCGATTATGACTTATCGGATGTGATGTTCGTTGCCACTTCAAACAGTATGAATATTCCAGCACCATTGTTGGATCGGATGGAAGTTATCCGGCTTTCCGGCTACACCGAAGATGAAAAGCTTAACATCGCTAAGCGTCATTTATTGACCAAACAGCTTGAGCGTAATGGTTTGAAAGAAAAAGAACTAACCATCAAAGACGATGCGATTACTGGGATTATCCGTTATTACACCCGTGAAGCAGGGGTGCGTAACCTCGAGCGTGAAATTTCACGACTTTGTCGTAAAGCGGTCAAAAAGATTGTGTTGGATAAACGCATCAAGAAAGTTGAAATTAACGCAGATAATTTAAACGAGTTTCTCGGCGTACAACGCTTCGATTACGGTAAAGCAGAAGAAAAAAATCAAATTGGTCAGGTGACAGGCTTGGCCTGGACCGAAGTTGGTGGTGATTTACTTACCATTGAGGCTACCAATGTTGCTGGTAAGGGTAAGATTACCTCGACGGGCTCATTAGGTGACGTCATGCAGGAATCGATTCAAACAGCATTAACCGTGGTTAGAAGCCGCGCGGACATGCTGGGTATCGCCGACAACTTTCATGAAAAACGCGATATCCATGTACATGTGCCGGAGGGTGCGACGCCTAAAGATGGGCCGAGCGCTGGTACTGCCATGGCCGTTGCATTAGTGTCTTCGCTTACCAAAATACCAGTCCGCGCTGAAGTGGCGATGACCGGTGAAATTACCCTACGCGGTGAAGTGTTACCGATCGGCGGCTTGAAGGAAAAGCTACTAGCGGCACATCGCGGCGGTATTAAACATGTGTTGATTCCCAAAGACAACGAACGTGACCTTGAGGAAATCAGCGACAATGTCAAAGGCGACTTAATCATTCAACCGGTACAGTGGATCGATGAAGTTTTACAGGTGGCGCTTGAGCGTCAACCAGATGACAAAAACGCCGAATAAAACGTGAAAATGCGGCCTCCAAGCACCTAACATCGCTACAGGCCGCATTCTTTCGTTAAAAAAATTGTGAAAAAGGGTTCTCAATCGAAATTCTTGTGGTAGCCTAGAGTCAAAGTGATTGGTCAGACATAACCTAAACAAAGATCTGATATACCACTTGAACGACAGGGATACGTAATTGTAGTCGGGGACCTGTTGAGTTGCTTGAACGAATTGTTCAAGCTTGTTATAACCTTCGCTGGCCCATTGGAATTGCAAATGGAACCACGCAAAATCTGATAATAACAATCTAAGGGGATGATACTGTGAACAAGTCTCAGTTAGTTGATAAAATTGCAGAGGGAGCAGAAATTTCTAAAGCTGCCGCTGGACGTGCTCTGGACTCTTTCATTGAAGCAGTAACTGATGCTTTGAAAAAGGGTGAGCAAGTTGCATTGGTAGGCTTTGGTACTTTCAGTGTACGTGAGCGTTCAGCTCGCACTGGCCGTAATCCGCAAACTGGCCAAACTATCCAAATCGCTGCAGCGAAAGTACCTTCTTTCAAAGCCGGTAAAGCGTTGAAAGATTCAGTAAACTAATTACTGCGGAGCGGTAGTTCAGCTGGTTAGAATACCGGCCTGTCACGCCGGGGGTCGCGGGTTCGAATCCCGTCCGTTCCGCCAGCGAATAGAGAAAGTAACCCGGAGCATGTCTTCGGGTTATTTTTTTTCCGCGTTATGGGATAGAATAATGCGCGGGGAAAAATGGAACACTTTTTGAGGTTAATAGAATTATGTTGGACAGGATTCGTGAAGGGTCACAGAGCTTTCTAGTTAAAGCCATACTCGTGGTTATTGCGCTGACGTTTGCACTCGCGGGGATCGGAGGGTATATCTCAAATACTCCTGAGCCGGCAGTTGCGCTCGTTAACGGAGAACAGGTAACCCAGGCTGAGTTTGACCGTGCAGTAGAAAATGAGCGTGCACGTCAACAGCAACAACTTGGCGATTTTTATGATCAGCTCGCAAGGGATCCACGCTACACGGAGAATCTTCGTGCGCGCGTCGTCAACGACCTGGTCAATCAAAAGTTATTAGAGCAAGCAGCGAAAGCCCAAGGGTTGCGCGCATCAGCCGCGCAAGTTAAGGCTGCGATTCGTGATATTTCCAGTTTTAAAGTAGCAGGCCAGTTTGACAATGACCTCTATCAAACCACATTGCGAAGCCTTGGCTATACGCCTGATGGTTTCGCTGCGCTTATTCGCCGCGATTTGGTGACGCAGCAGTTGGTACAAGGTTTGGTCGACAGCGAATTCGTATTACCTAGTGAGGTTGATGCAACCCAGCGTTTACTTGGCCAATTACGTAGCGGCCGCTTCGCAGAAATTACCACGGCTGATTATCTTGACCAAGTTGAAGTCACTGACGCGGCGGTAGAAAGCTGGTACAACCAAAATATCGAACGTTTTGCGATCCCAGAACAAGTAAAGGTTACGTATGTGCTTATTGATGCTGGCACTGTTGCTGAGCAGGTTTTGGTCAGCGATGAAGATGTACAAGCCTATTACGAAGGAAATCAAAGCCGTTATTCGCGAGCACCGCAGTACCGCTTCTCACATATTCTGATCGAGCCAGGCGATGACAGAGCAGCGGCAGAAGCCGAAGCGCAAGCCTTGCTGGCAGAGTTAGAAAACGGTGCGGACTTCGCTACCCTGGCGACACAAAGTTCAGATGATATTTTTTCTGGTGAACAAGGCGGTGATTTGGACTGGATCGAACCAGGTACCATGGATGCTGATTTTGAAGAGGCTGCGTTCGCCTTAGAAGAGATTGGTGCGGTCACTGGCGTGGTGGAGACCAGTTTCGGTTACCACATCATCAAACTTACTGATAAACGCCCTGGTTCAGTGACACCACTTGCCGAAGTTCGGGATGAAATCGTTGCAAATCTACGTGATGAGCGGGTTAAGCAGCGTTATTACGAGCTGCAACAGGATGTCACCGAGCTGACGTTCGAAGTTCCTGATACCTTTGCTCCGGTAGCCGAAGAGCTTGCTATTACCGCACAACAAACCGATTGGTTTAGTCGTGAAAATGCCCCGGCGGTAATGAACTCACCTGCAGTACTTGCTAAAGTATTTAGCAATGAGCTTATCGATGAACGCCTGAATAGCGAATTGATCGAAATCAGCGATACTGAGTCTGTGGTAGTCCGCGTGGTTGATCATAAAAGTGCAACAACGCAGCAGTTGAGTGAAGTTCGTCAGCAGGTGGTTGAAAACGTCCGCCGTGAACAGGCTCAGGAACTTGCATTACAGACTGCTGATACATTACTTGCAGAAGTCCGCGCCGGTGAAGCGGTTAACTCAGTAGCGTTTACTGAGTTAAACGATATTACTCGCCAAACTACAGGTTATCCACGCGCCGTTGTGCAGAGTTTATTTGATATGGCGGCACCAGCGGAGGGTAATGTCAGCGTAGCTAGCACTACGACCGGCAGCGGTAACGTTGCGGTTGTTGTACTGACCGGGGTTGCGGAAGGAAGAGTTGACCCTGCTCGCACGACACAGTTGCAAGAGCAATTGAAGAATAGCTACATGCAGCAGATTTATCAGGCAGTTATTGAGGCGTTACGTACTGACGCAGAAATAGAAATTCTGCTTGGCTCTAATAAGGTTGAAAGTTGAAATCAAGAGTTGGTAAAGAGTAGGCAGTAAACGAAAAACGCACACTCCAAAGAGTGTGCGTTTTTTTTTGGCAGTAATTTATTTAGTGTTGGGATAGAGTGCAGGTAAGGCGGAGCTATGCTTTGCGCCTTTAGTTTGCTGCTCGGCAGCCTTCAGAGCCCCCTGTAACGACCGCCACAGCGCTTTTCCTTCATGCCAGTTACAATCCCCGGCAGCAAAGCGACAACGCTGTAAATGCTCGAGCTGGCCGCGCAGCGGTGCATGACCAAAATAGTCGGCAACGCTGGTGAGTTGTGAACTGGCAATGCCGAGATGGTGTTTAGACCAGCGCTTAAGCAGAAGTTCTACTGCTGTCGCATCATCACGCATGCACGCGTGTTTAATGGCACGCAACTCGTGCTGGGGTGCATCATCGCCTGAAGTGGCTGTACCTGGCTGCACAGGCATTCTTTGGCGCTGCCAGAAGGCCCAAATTAATGTCATTAACCACAGCGCGGCAAACACAACGGTCAGAATTTGCCAGAACTGTAGTCGTGTAATGAATTCTGCCATTGGTGAAACTGCTTGTTCAGCAGTTTCACCCGGTATGGTATCTACGGTTGTGGCTGATTTTGTTTGGCGTTGTGCAGCAGTTGACTGAGGTAGCTCCAGCGGTGTTGTTTGACTGGTATTCGAAGCGATGATGCTAAAGCGTTGCGCGGGAGCGGTTGCGGTGTTGCGCTCACGTAACTTTGTGTTGAACCAAGTTACTGGTAACTCGGGAATTACCAGCTCGCCAGATTGATGAGGAATCACCGCCACGCGCACCGTTTGTTGCGAGACCATTTTTCCGTTGCGTTGATTGACAGCCGATTCGGGAGCTTCCGGGTAAACGCTGGCGTCCGCAATAGTCAAAGCTGAGACTAATTTATCTAACCGTGGCAGTTGGTCGGGAAGGGGACCAACTGCGGTGAGGCGATAAGTTAGATTTATCGGCTCGCCCTGGCTAAATTGCTCGGCTGAACCCGCTTCCTGATCGCCGCCTTCACTACCAACACTCACCGATAAGGTTACGATTTCTGCGGGTAACCATTCACTTTGTTCTGGCCAGTCAGCTGGAATAGGTAAAACATTTAGCGCCAAGTCTTCTGCGGCGGTGGTAATCGACTCGGTTGACGAAAACGATGGAAATAACGTGCGGTTACTATTGATGTTGATTTGCCCCTGAAAGAGCGGACCACGAATAACTTGCTCACCAGAGCGTTGCGGGATAACAACAAAATTGCGCAAAAATACCTGAAACTTTCGACCATTGATTATTTCAGTGGTTTCACTATCTCGTCCGGCTTGACGAATATCTGCTTCTTCTAGTTTTGGGGGAATAATATTGCCGCTGTGCAAATTAGCAGCGAGGTAAAGTTTAGCTGTAAGTTGAACTTGTTCCTGTACGTAAACTTGCGAGCGATTGAGTTCGACTCGCATGAAGGCTTTACGTTGATCGAGTAATTTTTCACTGTCTGCTGCTGCCAACACCGATAGCGAAATGCTGTTACTGGTGACTCCAAGCAGCTCCACCGGACCAATGGTATAGTCGCCGGCGGTTTCCGGTGCCCGAATAATGGTATTGAAAGTGGTTTGCTCTGAGGTTGCACCATTGATGATTTGCGTGCTACGACTACTTGAGCTGCCCAATACCTGAAGCTCAGCCAAGACATTTTGCGGGCGCCACTCTGAATCATTTACTAGCTTGTTTACGGTTAAAGTGAGAATAAAAGTGTCGTTTGCTGCAATAGGATTTTTGTCGACACTGATCGCCACCTCCGGAGTGGTCGCCGTTTGTGTCCAGCCAACAGGTTGCCAGGTCATTAGGACAAGCAAGAGCACAGCTGTGAGCGTTGATAAGAGATTCGGTCGATGAACTACCACTGTTTTTGAACTCCTTGCGGCGGACGTTGGTGGGTGCGACGTTTGTTCGCTTCTTCAAGCATTTTGCGTTTTAACAAATAAGCTGGGTCGTCCTCAATACGGTTCAACCATTGCTCCATTTGCTGGCGTTGTTCGTCACTTAATTGCTGCGCAGCGGCTTGCTGCTGTTGTTGCTGCTGCGTTTCACCTTCCTCTTTCTGTGCTTCTGCGCTGGCGCTATCGGGTTGTGGTTCGGATGGTGTTTGGGCGTCATTCTCGGTTTGTTGCTGTTGCTGTGAGTTTTCCGGGCTTGGTTCCGAACCTGATGATGAACTATCGTTTTGTTGTCCTTCGCCGGCTTGTTGCTGTTGTTCGGATTGTTGCTGGCCTTCACCTTCACCCTGTTGCTGTTGCTGTTGCTGTTGCTGCTGCTGTTGTTGTTCGGCGGCTTGTTGCGCGAGTTCAAGGTTGTCGCGCGCCTGGGTTAAATCAGGATCGCGTTCGAGTGCCTCGCGGTATGCATTTGCCGCCTCATCGAAGCGCTCAAGCTTCATCAAACTGTTACCTTGATTGTAGTAACCAGCAGCATTGTTAACTTGTGAAAAATCAACCAATGCTTGTTCATAATTTCCCCCTCGATAATTAGCCGTACCGCGTTGCCAGGGGTTTTCAGCAATTTCCGCCGCGCGTCGGTAGTTTTCATTGCGTAAAGCTTGGTCAGTTTGCTGATAAGGGGTTTGCCATAGTTGTTGTTGCCAGGCAAGGCCGCTGGTATTGCGATTTTCTTGCGCAACAACGGGCGCAATCATGAGCAGTTGACTGCCCCCAATCACGCTGATGAACGCTACCAAGACTACACCACGTCGAGCTAACGGCAGCAAAGCAAGCACCGCCAGGATCATTAACCATGGGCCGAGGTCGTACCAAGCATCACCTTGTTGATCGTCACGCTCTTTACCATCACGGGTCATTGGCTCCATACCACTCAAGTAGACTATGTCTTGTTGATCCTGGCGTAATTGGGCAAAACGTCCGCCACTGAGTTGTGCCAGCCGTTCAAGTCGGGCTGGCGTAAGTTTAGGTAGCACAACATCACCACCGCCGTCACGGAGCAGCTTGCCGTCTTGCAGTTGAATCGGTGCGCCTTGCTCGGTACCTACTGCAAGTACCGCAAGACGGTGCGGATGGTTACGAACAAAGGTCGTGAGCTCCTGTTGATCACGGGTATCAATGCCATCGGTAAACCAGTAGATATCGCCTTGGGTGTAACCGGCCTCACGCAGCAATCGATCTGCCAGTTGCAGGGCACTGAGGGGGTAACTACCTTGTTCTGGCATAATTTCGGGACTCAAAGCACGTATCAGGTTCCCGAGACTACTCGCGTCGGCGGTTAACGGACTTATGACAAATGCATCGCCGGCATAAGCAATGAGTCCGGTTTCGCCGTCTAACTGTTCACTCGCCAGTTGCATGGCTTTATACCGCATTTGCGTAAGCCGATCAGGGCTGACGTCCGTGGCGCGCATCGACAGTGACATATCAAGTACCAGCACTTGTCCGGCATCAAGCTGATAAACCGGCTGCGGAATTCGTTCCCAGGTCGGTCCAGAACCGGCAATAACCAATGCCGTCAACGCCATAGGCAAACTCCAACGTAGACGGTTAGGTTGTCGGTGTGCTTTTGCAGTAATTAGAAGTGCTGCCAGGTGCGGCGCGATCACGCTATGCCAACCGTTGGTTGTCTTAGCGCTGCGCCATAACAGCCAGGTAATGATAAGGACAGGTAACAGTCCGAGCAGCCACCAGGGCCGGAGAAAATGGAACTGGGCCAGTAGTTGCTCAAGTGGCATCAGATACCCTCCGTTGTTGTTGCAATAGCAACTTACTCAGGCAAAAACCAAATAGTAACAATAGTGCCAGACCTGCGGGCCAATAGAACAGTTCGGTTTGCGGGCGACGTAGCTGTTCATCACCAGCGACGGGCTCATACTGATCAAGAGTTTGATAAATAGCTTCGAGTTCTTCGGTGCTGCGGGCGCGAAAATACTGGCCGCCCGTTGCATCGGCCAGACCGCGTAACATGCCTTCGTCGAGATCACGGCTGGGGTTGACCTTACGTTGTCCAAAGAAACTGTCCACAATGACTTCTTCCGCACCAACCCCAATAGCGTAGATTTTCACCCCATAGTAGGCGGCAAGTTGCTGCGCCTGGTTCGGTGAGACATTCCCTGCAGTATTTTGCCCATCGGTTAATAGAATCAGAATTTTATTGGTTTGTTCATTGTCGCGAAAGCGCTTGACTGCAAGGGCCACAGCATCGCCAATGGCAGTTCGTTCGCCAATTAAACGCAGCTGCGCTTCATCGAGTAATTGCTCGACGCTGCGCAAGTCATAGGTGATCGGCGACTGCACATAGGCGGTGTCGGCAAACAAAATAAGGCCGAGTTTGTCGCCTTGACGCCGTACAACAAAATCACTCACCACATGTTTTACCATGTCTAAACGATTTACCTCATTGCCGTTAATTCGCATGTCAGCAATTTCCATACTGCCAGACAAATCGACGGCAAGTACCATTTCTCTGGCTTCACTTCGAATTTGTACCGGTTCGCCCAGCCATTGCGGACGGCATAGCGCAATAATCAGCAGGCTCCAGACGAGTAAGTGGAGTAACCCTTGCCAAATACGTCGCGACGACGGTTCAGGTTGGTTACTGTGCTCAGCTAATTGAGGTACGCGCAAGGTGGAAAACTGCCGCTCTTGCGGCCGACGCAGCCACCACAGAAGTGGAGCCAGTATCCACGCCACGGCAAACCATGGCCAACCAAATTCAATCATTTGACCTCCGAGGTAATGCATGGCGTAACCAAAATTTAGCGAAATCATGATAGCGCTGGCGTAGCTGTTCAGGTTCGTTGGTCGTTTGCTGGTAAGCCGCGTGTTCAACTTCGACTAAAAGGTCGACAAAGCGCGCAGCTTGCGTTGAACGCAACTGTTCGAGTAGGAAGTCGCGCCAGGCGGAGCCGGTCAGAGAGGCTACCTCTTGGTGTGGAAAGTAGCCATAACAGGCGCGTTTCAACACTAACGTTGTAGTGTTTAGTGGCAGTTGTGGATGGAGCTCAGCAACAGCTGCACGACGTACACGACGGCGTCGGTAACTGTGCACCAATAGCCATATTAGTAAACTAACACTGGTCAAAACCAATGCGGCCAACACATACCAACCCGGGGCCAAGGGCCACCAGCCCGCAGCTGGAGGTAGCAAGATATCGTGCATTTGTGCGCTGGCTGGAGTGGCATCGATCATCGCATAACCTCCGGCCATTGGGTTTCAATAGCGTCGGCGGAACTAAATTGGAAAAGTTCCAAACCAAGCTGCTGCACCTGTTGAATCAATTGTTGTTGATGTGCCATGGCATTATCGCGATAGTGGGTTCGTGTGGTGGTATCACCAGCGGCAAAATGCCAAGAACTGGAGCCGTCGGTTAAGGCAATATCCTGTTGTTCTAGCTGCGCTGGCAGACTAGCTTCAAGTGGATCCGTGCACTGAATAACTTGCAGCGAACAATGCCGTTGTAGCGACTGCAGCAGCATCGTAGTTTGCTCATTGAATTGCGAAAAATCACTAATGATGTGAATTAAGGTACCTGGTTTGGCGACTTGCTGTGCCCGACGTAACAGCAAGTCGAGTACATGGGTCGTGGTTGTTTCACCTTGTTGCCAAGCACTTAGCCCTTCGTTTTGCAGCTCGACCAAACCGTGAATAATCCGTAAGACACCTTGTTGCCGCCCTTGTGGACGAGTCTCAACATGCCGGCTTGGGTGACCAATTATGGCACCTACGCGATCACCGCGTTGCGCGGCTAACCAAGCCATTGCTGCGGCAATGTGACACGCCTGCACACTTTTTAATAGCAACTGGCTGCCTAAATGCATGCTCGTGGTTAAATCGACAACGAACATGATGGGTCGTTCGCGTTCTTCCCGAAATAGTTTGGTATGCGGTGTGCCAGTGCGAGCGGTAACGCGCCAGTCGATTGCACGCACGTCGTCGCCGGCCTGATAATGACGGACTTCATCAAATTCCATGCCACGGCCACGCGTTTTGCTTAGCAAGGCGCCGGTCTGCGCCTTTGGCGGATGTAACCGACGGTGGCGGGCAAAGGCGCCGATTTTACTGCGATAATACATTAACTCAGCAGTGCCGACGCGAATGCCGTCGCTGTGCCACTGTTGCAGCCATTCATGCACATGTGTCATAGGCTAAGGTGTCGCCACTTCTCGTAAAATAACTTGCAGTGTTTGGTCAGCAGTGATGCCATCGGCTTCGGCCTGATAACTTAGAATAATACGATGCCGCATCACTTGCGGGAAAACTGCCTGAATATCATCTGGGGTAACGAAATCGCGTCCGGCTAACCATGCTTTTGCTCGTGCGCAACGGTCTAGGGCGATGGTCGCGCGAGGGCTGGCACCGTAACTGAGCCAGCGGACGAGATCTTCACTGTAATGGGCGGGCTGACGCGATGCGATGACCAATTGAACCAAATAATTTTCCACGGTTTCGTCCATGAATATTTCCAGGACTTCTTTACGCGCATTAAAGATCTCAGTTTGGCGAAGTGGTGTTGGCATAGCTACTTCACCGTGTAATTCTTCACCACGGGTCAAACGCAAAATATCCAGTTCGGTACCCGCAGCGGGGTAATCCAAATTGAGCTGCATCAGGAAACGGTCTAATTGCGCTTCAGGGAGCGGATAAGTCCCTTCTTGCTCGAGTGGGTTTTGGGTTGCCAATACCATAAATAAGCCGGGTAGCGGATAGGTCGTTTGACCAACGGTAATTTGTCGTTCCGCCATCGCCTCTAATAGAGCTGATTGAACTTTTGCAGGGGCACGATTAATCTCATCCGCCAGAATCACATTATGAAACAACGGCCCCTGTTGAAAGACAAACTCCCCCGTCTCGGGCCGGTAGATGTCAGTTCCGGTGAGATCTGCAGGTAACAGATCTGGCGTGAACTGGATACGGTGGAAATCACCCTCAATGCCTTTTGCTAGCGCGTTCACGGCACGCGTTTTGGCAAGTCCAGGGGGACCTTCGACCAGTAAATGACCGTCAGCTAGAACCGCGATCAGCAAACTTTCGGTGAATTCTGGTTGCCCTAAAACCTGACTATCCAGGTAATTGCGCAGGCTTTGAAACTGTTCTGCAGCCATGTCGACCTCTAAAGTGGTAGCGTGTGTCTATACTCTAATATGCACTGTACCGAAAACAAGAGTTTAATTCTTGGGATGAACCCGCTAAAATTTGTAATAACTTATGAGGTCAGACCAGACTAAGTGATGACCCAATTCACTGAACAGGGGTAGTTGAACATGACGTCACGTCAGCAATTGACAACCGCAAAGGGTGACCGCATCGCAGTGGTTGCTGGATTGCGTACACCGTTTGCTAAACAGGCAAGCTATTTTCATGGTATTCCGGCACTCGATTTGGGCAAGATGGTCGTGCAGGAAATGCTGAACCGATATGGCTTGGACGGTAAAGAAGTTGAACAATTAGTTTTTGGCCAAGTAGTGCAAATGCCTTCAGCCCCAAACATTGCGCGCGAAATCGTCTTGGGAACCAGCCTACCGGTAAGTACTGATGCTTACAGTGTGTCGCGTGCCTGTGCCACGAGCTTCCAGTCTACGGTAAATATTGTTGAAGCTATGGTTGCGGGTAACATTAGTGTCGGCATCGCCGGCGGTGCCGATTCATCATCGGTGCTACCCATAGGTGTATCACGTAAGCTGGCTCACGCCCTGGTCGATTTAAATAAGGCCCGTAGTTTGGGGCAAAAATTAGCGATCTTGAAACGTTTGAGCTTTAAAGACCTAGCGCCAGTGCCGCCGGCGATTGCCGAGTACAGCACTGGCTTGACGATGGGACAAACGGCAGAGCAAATGGCGAAAAGCCATGACATCAGTCGTGCTGATCAAGATGCGCTGGCACATCGCTCTCATTCCTTGGCGCATGAGGCCTGGGAGGCGGAAAAACTTAATGATGAGGTGATGACGGCTTATGCTGAACCCTATAAAGACTTTTTGCGCCGTGACAACACCATTCGTGGCGATAGTAAATTGGACGGCTATGCCAAATTAAAGCCTGTGTTTGATCGTAAACATGGTTCAGTTACTGCCGCCAACAGCACGCCATTGACCGACGGTGCGGCTGCGGTGTTGGTAATGACTGAAAGCAAAGCTAAAGCGCTCGGTTACGATGTATTGGGTTATATCAAGAGTTACGCGTTCAGTGCTATCGGCGTAGAACAAGACATGCTGATGGGACCATCTTTTGCGACGCCCATCGCGCTTGACCGCGCAGGTATGAAATTGGCTGACTTAGATCTCATTGATATGCATGAGGCATTCGCAGCGCAGACTCTGGCTAACATAAAAATGTTTGCCAGTAAGACGTTCGCCAAAGAGCAACTAGGTCGTGACCAAGCGATCGGCGAAATCGACATGGATAAATTCAATGTACTTGGTGGCTCAATAGCTTATGGACATCCATTCGCCGCCACGGGCGCCCGTATGATCACGCAAACCTTGCGTGAACTGCAGCGTCGCGGCGGTGGAACCGCGCTAACCACGGCTTGTGCTGCTGGCGGTTTAGGTGCAGCAATGATTTTGGAGAGTAACTAATGAGTGATACGCAACGCGCATTTAACCTAGAAACCCGTGACGATGGTATCGCGGTCATTCATATTGACGTACCTGGCGAGTCAATGAACACCCTCAAAGCGAGTTTTGCCGATGAAGTAAGCGAGGTTTTGGGTAAACTCGAACAACTAAGTACCTTGAAAGGCATCGTAGTCATCAGTGACAAGCCTGGATCGTTTGTCGCCGGCGCCGACATCAGCATGATTGATAACTGTGATAATGCTGCTGACGCAGAGAGTTTAGCGCGTCAGGGCCAGGCGATGTTTGATCGTATCGAACAACTCAAGGTGCCGGTCGTGGCGGCTATCGATGGTGCCTGTTTGGGCGGTGGCCTCGAACTAGCGTTAGCCTGTCATTATCGAATCTGCACGGATGCTGATAAAACCGTTATTGGTTTACCTGAAGTGAAGCTTGGTTTGCTGCCAGGTTCTGGTGGTACGCAGCGTTTACCACGCCTGATTGGCATTCAGCAAGCGCTGCCGATGATACTGACCGGGAAAGAGTTGCGACCACAACAAGCTAGGAAAAAAGGTCTTGTGGATGAAGTTGTTCCGGCTAGTATTTTACTTGATGCTGCAGTCGAAAAAGCGTTAAACAGCAAACCTAAAGTGCAAAAAGTGAAACACAATTTGCTTAACAAAGCGTTGGAAGGTACTGGCTGGGGACGTGGAGTGATCTTTAAAAAGGCTCGCGAACAGGCACAAGGCAAAGCTAAAGGCAACTACCCGGCATTAGATAAGATTATCGACACTATCGCTTATGGTGCTGAGCACGGTTGCTCCGAAGGGTTAGCTTATGAAGCGCGGCAATTCGGTGAATTGGCGATGACGCCGGAATCAAAACAATTACGTGGTATCTTCTTCGCCACGACCGCGATGAAGAAAGAAACCGGCGCCGGTGATACCCAACCGGGTCAACTGAATCGCATAGGTGTTTTGGGTGGCGGTTTAATGGGGGGTGGAATCGCCTACGTTACAGCTATTAAAGCGGGGCTGCCGGCGCGGATTAAAGATATTGCTGAACCGGGCATTACGCACGCGCTGAAGTACAGCTATGATCTTCTCAACAAAAAAGTGAAGCGTAAGCATATCCGTCGTGCTGAGTTGGAAAAATCGATGCTACGGCTGAGTGGATCGCTCGATTACAGTGGTTTCGAACGAGTCGACCTCGTCATCGAGGCGGTATTTGAAGACCTTGAGCTTAAGCAGAAGATGGTCGCAGATATTGAATCGGTCGCGCCAGAGCACGTGATATTTGCAACCAACACCTCGAGTCTGCCGATAACGCAAATTGCTGCCAAAGCCAAACGTCCGCAAAATGTCATTGGTTTACACTACTTCTCACCGGTTGATAAAATGCCGCTGGCAGAAATCATTACCCATAAGAAAACCTCTGCGGAAACCATTGCCACCACAGTTTCATTGGCTAAGAAACAGGGTAAAACGCCAATTGTGGTTAAAGACGGCGCGGGTTTTTACGTAAACCGCATTTTGGCTCCTTACATGAACGAAGCTGCGCGTTTAGTGTTGGCTGGTGAGCCTATTGAGGGCGTCGATAAAGCACTGGTCAAGTTTGGCTTCCCGGTTGGACCGATGAAGTTAATGGACGAAGTTGGGATTGCTGTTGCCGCAAAAGTTGCGCCTATTATGGCGAATGAATTAGGTGATCGCTTCCGCGCACCGGATGCCTTTTCGAAGTTATTAGATGATGATCGTAAAGGTAAGAAAAACCAAAAAGGTTTCTACGCTTATGGTGGCAAATCATCGGGGAAAGAGGTGGATAGCAGTGTTTATGCGTTGCTTGGTATCCAACCCGACGCAAAACTTACAGCTACAGAAATGGCGCAACGGACAGTATTTTTGATGCTCAACGAAGCGGCGTATTGTTTAGCCGAAGGCATCATTCGAAGTCCACGTGACGGTGATATTGGAGCTGTTTTTGGGATTGGCTTCCCACCATTTCGCGGCGGGCCGTTTCGTTACATGGACAGTTTAGGTTGTGCCGAGGTCGTGGGTCAGTTGCGCGCCTACGCGAAGCAGCATGGCGATCGCTATGAGCCTGCCCCGTTACTAATTGAAATGGCGGACGAGGGTCGTAGGTTTTACCAGGATTAAGTTGTTGTAACCACTGCTGATGACGATAAAGTGCATCGGTAGTGGCTTCTAACTTAGGAGGTAGTTGCGTTGTGTGTGTGTCGCATAAGCGTATGATATTACCGCGGGCCCTGGTGTGGGCGGCAATAATTTATTTTTGCGACCGTGCTAGTCACTTCTAGGAAGGGTGGCTAAGGTCGTTGCTATGTGGGCGAGAAAATGCTCACGTCGTAGTGGTTGTGCAAACAAGAAGCCTTGGGCGTATTCACAATCGAGGTTAGTCAGGGTATTGGCCTGCTCGTGGTCAACCACGCCTTCAGCTACCACATCGAGTCCAAGGTTATGTGCCATCGCAACGATGGAGGCAACCATATTGCGATCTCGCTCAGCACCATTAATGTCATCGATGAAGGCTTTGTCAATTTTCAGCGTTTGAATAGGGAAGCGTTTTAGATAGGCCAACGATGAGTACCCAGTGCCGAAGTCATCAAGCGCTAAATGAATACCGCAGTTATTTAACTCTGTCATGATTTCAATGGCGTGTTCCGGATCGTCCATGACGACGCCCTCAGTAATTTCTAACTCTAAATGTTCCGGCGCTAAACCTTCTTCGTTTAAGATGCTCATAATACGTTTGGTAAGGTCAGGTTGCAGAAACTGCTTGGCGGACAGATTTACAGCTACACGCCCTTGAACCGCTCCAGCAGCTACCCATTCGCGCATATCCCGACACGTTTGTCGAAGCACACGCTCACCGACGTCAATAATAAGCCCGGTTTCTTCAGCCAGCGGAATAAATTCAGCTGGGCTGATGATGCCAGTACCCGGAATCTCGAGGCGCACCAAAGCTTCGAGTCCGACGAAGGTGTTGGTGCGTAGGGAAACTTTCGGTTGATAATGAACTTGCAAATAATTGCTGCGCAGTGCTTGGCGTAGTTGATTTTCAACCTGCAAGCGGCGCACTGCATTTTTGTTCATCGATTCATTGAAGAACTGGTAGGTGTTGCCGCCGCGATTCTTAGCATGATACATCGCTGTGTCAGCGTTCTGCAGAAGTTCCTGTGATGACTGACCATCGTTCGGATACACCACAATACCGATGGAACTACTAACCACGATATCATGGCCACTGATATGAAATGGCTCCGATAAACATTCAAGAATACGTTTTGCAGCGGTGGTGATAACGCGTACGTCAGCAGTGTCCTCGAGAATCAGATTAAATTCATCGCCTCCTAAGCGATAGAAGGTATCTTGGGGGCGTCCTACCTCGGCCACACGCTCAGCTACGTGCATAAGTAAGTGGTCGCCAATTTCGTGACCCAATGAGTCATTTATTTTTTTAAAGTCATCCAAATCAAACAATAATAGTGCATGCATGATGCGCTTACGCACCAGGTTAGAATGGCTGACTTGAAAATAGGAGCGGTTAGGCAAGCCGGTCAAGGTATCGGTGTTTGATAACCGTCGTAGTTCACGCTCCGCATTTTTACGGTCGGTGATATCGGAGAAGGTCGCAACATAGTAGGAAATTTCATTGCTATCATCGACGATGGCATCAAAGGTCAATTCCATTTGATAGACGGTGCCATCTTTTCGCAGATCCTCAATTTCGCCATGCCAGCTGCCATGCTGTTGTACCATTTGCTTAATCTGGTTCAAGTAATCGGGGCTGTAGAGGCTCAACTGCAAGGTATGGCCGAGCATATCGTCACGGCGATAACCGGTAATTTTGCTGAATGATTGGTTGGTTTCAACAACCTGAAACTTATGGTCGTAAATACAAACACCATCAGAGATATTGGTGATTGACGCGGCCAGCATCTTCAACCGTTCTTCAGCAGTCACCAGCGGGGTAATATCTTTAAGCGTTCCGGTCATGCGCGCCGGTTGCTGCTGGTCATCGTAGGTGACGATCTTGCCGCGATCGAGAACCCATATCCAGCCTTTATCCGTAGCAATTCGATAGGTTTGCTCGTAATGACTAGTGCGACCATCGAGGTAATCGCGCAAGGCGCGTTGAACTTTACGAAGATCCGATTCATGGATGTTCGAGGAAGTTTCATCGATACCGTCGCGGATACCATCTTGCGGAAAACTCTTTAGATTGCGCCAGGTATTGTGTCGGTGTAATTCATTGCGACTAATGTGCCAATCCCATAATTGGTCACCACTGCCCCATAAACTCAGCTTTAAACGTTCTTCGCTGTCGCGTAATAAGTGTATGGCTTGCCGGCGAGCCCCAAGGATGGTGCCGAAGGCGAGCAGTAAGCCAAGTAACAACGCCACGTAGATAGCTATTGCCCATGGTGACAACCATACAGGTGCTGCGACTCTAACATTGAGTTGTCGTTCACCAAGCCAAGTTTCGCTATTAGGCGAAGCCTGTACCTTAAATGTATAGTGGCCAAAGTCAATATTGGTATAGGTTGCCCGACGATAGTCAGCGTCGGTATAGATCCACTCTTTGTCGAAACCCTCAAGTTTATAACGGTAGTAGAGTTTTTGTGCAGCCGGCGCATAGGGCGCACCAAACTCGATGGTTAAGGGTTGGTCGAGGGGGGGTAAATACAGGTTTTCAGCACTATAAAGTTGCGCGAGGTTACGCGCATCAAGCTCATTAGCGTTAATTGGCTTATTCGCGACACGCAGTGTGATCAACTCTACGCGCCAATCATCCGCGTTTGATTGCGCGGCTGCCGGAGCGATTAATGACCAGGCCAAGAGCCCAGTCAACCACCACCTTCTCACCTGTGTATTGAAGCGCACGTGTCATCCTGTTGTTAGGCTGTGTTCTGGCACAACTCTTATTTTTGTTATATAAGCTTCAAATTAAACAATTTAACGTCTGCTGTCAAAGCTCTTTAGGAGTAGCTTGAATAAAGCCATGGTTCTCAGTTGCAAGCAATTGTTGCCGTATTTTTTCAATAAAAAACGAAGTTGTATGCCTTTCAAGCAGTTCCGCGATCTCGTCGAGGCGATTAAAGTTGACGTGGTACTGCGAAACGCAGGTCCATAGTCGTTGGCTTCTTAGGCGCAAATTGGTGTCGGGCTCACGTAATTTGAGAATTAAAAATTTGCGAATATTATCGAGATCATTGGTGCCTAAATACTCGAGTTGTTCGGTAAAATCTTCAATAAAAGTACTTATCCGTTCCCTTAGTGTTGCTGCAGGGTACCGGCTGCTTTGTACATAAAGCAAAAGATGAGGGTGTTGTTCGATGGGCATATAGGTGCTGCCGACGACATAACCTAACTGTTGGTGTGTGCGCAATTCATTGAAAAAATGCGGCTGGATAAACTGACTGAGCAAGAGTAAGGTCGCCTGTTCGGTGATATCCATCGACTGACCTTGAATAACTAACAATGCCGCGTGGTCACTGTGGCGGGTTTGCAGCTGTCCCCGTTCTTGAAGTTTGCCAGACTGTTTTAGGTCGGCAACTGAATACGTTGGCGGTACTTGCGCCTGCAAATTTTCGCGCAGCGCAAAATGTTGTGGAATCCCTCGCAATAAAGGGTCCAAGCGTGCAAGGTCAAGATCACCATGAGCAAAAACTTTAACCTCAGCGGGACTGAATAGCGTAGCTTGCCACTGCTTGAAGTCAGGTAGGCTGACTTCAGCGAGTGCTGCTGCAAGATCGCTAAGTGCATACATATGCGGTTGCAAGAGCACATTGAGTCGCGCAAACAGCAAGCTCAGTGGCTTATTAGCTAATGCGGACTGCCAATTATCCTGAAGTTTTTGATGAATGTCATGCCAGCGTGCATCTGCGAAGCGTGATTGTTGAAACTGACTCAACAAGTGCGTTGTAAGCTCAGCTATGCCAACGGAGTAACCGCTTACGTGCAGCGTGATGCCGTAGTGTTGGGGATAAATATTAAAGTGCAATCCGGCGATTTCTGCGTCGTAACAAGCTTCATTCAGCAGATCAATCATTAGCTCACTCCAAAGTCTCGCACAGGCGTAGTGCCGGGCTGAACGAGTAGCTTCAGGCAAAATGAACTGACAATAAATATGAGCTTTCGGTGCCCGGAAATCAGGATCCTGTAAATGCCATAACGTCAGGCCATCCACCGGGCAATGACATCGAGGTGTCGAACAACTAGGTTCTGCTAACGGCAGTGGGGCTTGCAGCTCATGTAAATAGGGGTTTGGGGGCGGTAATGTCGCCCACGTGCGGGTTGGTGTCGACCATCGGGCAATTTGTTCCGTAGTGAGATGGCTTAGCTGATAATCGGTACCATAAATCGGTTCATGCTGATTCACCTCAACCTGTTTGTGAATAAGCGTTAAACGCATATTTTGCGGTGTCATTGCAGCCAATAATTGCTTAGTTTTCTGACGATTTAAACCAGCCATTCGATAATCGCCAAAAATCAGATCTTGATGACTGTAATGGTGCATATTGATCGCAAGCTGCGCTGCGAGATCTGATGTGCGTGCGGGCTCTTGAAAACGAAATGCATTGGCAATCGCAGTCTGCCGTTCAACATAACGCCATTGTTGCAGCCCTTCGCGCTCTATTAACCGAATTGTGGCAAAGATTTGCTCAATGATTGTATCTGTTGAGGCGAGGCCTTCATCGGTGAGCTGCATATTGATATTAAAATCTTTGAAGTTGCTGCCACTGATTCCGCCGCCGGCAGACAAACTATTGATCAAGTTGCGATGGTGAAGTTCAGCAAACAAGCTTCCGGGACCTTCGTAGCCTAATAAGTGCGCAATAAAGCTGGTAGATTTATGGGCATAATCGTCATCAATGCCTGGCAAGGCGAAGGCAAGAATTAGACGTCTGGCATCTTTAATCGGGCGCACATTCAACTGTATCCCCAACTGATCAGGTAAATACAGCGGTGCGGTTTCCGCCTGAACGGCAGGTCCATCGCCCTGTATATGACTAAAGTAACCCGCCGCCATAGTCTCCAGTTGGTCGAGCGATTGTGGTCCGGCAAGCACCAAGGTCATGCGGTTGGCACGGTACCATTTGGAAAAAAAGTCTTGCACTTCTGTTTGTAATATCTCGGTGTCACCATCGTCGGTTAGTGTGCTGAGATTACCAACGGAAAATTTATGAAAGGGGTGAGCCGGATTAGCCGTTGCTTTATGCACTTGATAAAGTCTGCGCAATTCATCTTTTGTCTTGAGCTGGAACTCCGACTCAATCGACTGTACTTCTTTGGATATCCAGTCGGCATTAAAGGTAGGTTGATAGAAAAAACGGGAGAACCGATCAAGTGCGGATTCAAATGCCGTGCTGTCACAATTAAAATAGTAACTGCTGTACTCAGTGCCGGTCCAGGCATTGTGATGACCACCGTGCTGATGAATAAAGTCTTGGTAGTCGGTCGCCTTTGGATAGCCTGCTGTGCCAAGAAAAAGCATATGCTCGAGGAAGTGAGCAAGGCCCTGAGTTTGCAGTGGATCATGAAAATGACCAGCCGCAACAGCTAAAGCGGCGGTACTTTGTTGTGCTTTGGAGTCGTGAACGAGAGCGCAGCGCAAGCCATTAGCTAACTTGACCATCGCGTAGTTACGATGGTCAGTGGGGCTTTGAATAATATCCGTAAAACGGTCGAGGCGGTTGCTCGGCTTCATACACTCCCCGGAATTTTTCTCTGGTTGCGGAGGTGCGCTGGCAACTGCCTACTTATTGATCCAGCGGCGTGTCAAAATTCTCTGGACGATCGAAATCACCTTCATAGGTCGCAAGTTTGTCGTCGTCAAAGGTCAGTGTGACGCTACGTCGATAATCGTCACCGGTACCGGATTCCATATTGAAAACATAGTACCAAGTGTCATTAGCAAACACGTTTTCTGCGACAGGAACACCAAGTACGTAGGCGACTTGTTCTTTGTTCATGCCAACGCGCAACTGGTTGACGTCGCGTTGCTCAAGATAGTTTCCTTGCGGTACATCGATTCGATACACCAGTTTCTCAAATACGGAGCAACCACTTAATGCGATCACCATGCCGATTAGCATTAGTTTTTTCATAAAATATGTTTTACTTCTTTGTTTGAGGAGCTCATTAATACGAATGATAAACAAAGCTATCGTGAATAACTAGCCTTGCGCACAAGATTGACCTTAATCTTAAGGGAATGTTCCCAAAATAGTTAAGATGCTGTCGCAAGTAACTCAGCGGCATTTGCTTTGGTTGTTGCGGTAATGGTATCGCCACCGAGCAAACGTGCGAGCTCTATCACGCGATGATCGTGATCGAGCGCGACCATCGTTGTTTCTGTGCTTTCACCGTCAGTGACTTTGTCCACGCGTAGTTGTTGGTGAGCAAGAGCTGCGACTTGGGGTAGGTGAGTAACACAAATGACCTGATTGTTCTTGCCCAGTTGCCGCAATAACTTTCCGACGGTGGCAGCGGTAGCGCCACTAACACCAACATCCACTTCATCGAACATAAGTGTAGGAGTCGTTAACTGTGCCGCAGTGATAACCTGAATAGCGAGACTTATGCGAGACAGCTCACCGCCTGAAGCAACTTTAGCAAGCGGCTGTAAAGGTTGACCTGGGTTTGTCGTGACTTGAAAAACCACCGCGTCGGTTCCCATGCGGGTAGCAGGTGCTTGCGCCTGATGATCAACAGAGATAACGAATCGACCATGAGGCATATTCAGAGCACGCATGGATGCCGAGATTTGCT
Source organism: Pseudidiomarina xizangensis (assembly GCF_052541995.1). Taxonomy (NCBI): domain Bacteria; kingdom Pseudomonadati; phylum Pseudomonadota; class Gammaproteobacteria; order Alteromonadales; family Idiomarinaceae; genus Pseudidiomarina; species Pseudidiomarina xizangensis. The sequence continues at coordinate 897,529 of NZ_JBOBQA010000001.1, read as the reverse complement.
CGCTGAGCTCCTGCGCGGCGCGTTGCCGCTGTTTTGAGAGCTTAGCTGCAACTTCACGATACTCTTGTGCCGCCGCCTGAACCTGTTCATCGGAACTAGCGAGTTCAGCTTCCGCGGCTTCTAGTTCCGCCAATTCTTGGCTCAACTGTTGATGTAGTGCAGGTAACTGTTGTGGGTCGAGTTGATGCTTACGCGCTAACTGCACAGCTTGGGTTACCCGACGCTCAGTCTGGTTGAGAAGATGATCATCGATCTCAACGTTGTCGCTATAAAGACGTAATTCGCGCGCGGCTTCTTCTATTTGTACACTCGCATCACTCAATAGCTTCACCGCGGGTTGAAGTTGCGCATCAATGCTGAGTTGTTCTTCCAAACGGGTCAACGCCGCTTGCACTAAGCTGTAGGCGTTATTGTGCTCACCTTCATACAGGGCGTTCAGAGCAAATTGGCTATCTTCTTGTAGTGCAGAACTGTTACTTAAGCGTTTATGTTGCTGTTCTAACTCTAAATATTCCCCTTCACGCAAGGCAAACTGATCGAGTTCTTCAACTTGATAGCGAACCAACTGAGCACGAGACTGGCGTTCTTCTTGTTGCTGCAAAGCTTGCTTTTGTTGTTTACGAAGTTGATACCAATGTTGATAGGCGATCGCTACCTCTTTTAACACATCCGAATGGCGTGCGTAAGCATCGAGAATATCGAGCTGGTGCTCAGGTTTACTCAAAAGTTGATGTTCATGCTGACCGTGAATATTAACCAGCAGTGGGGCCAGCTGTTTCAGCTGAGCAACATTGACCGGATAGCCGTTGATCCAAGCCTTTGAGCGACCTTCACGGTTGATAAGGCGGCGTAGCACACAGTGATCAGGTTCTTCATCATCACGCAATTCGTTGTCGGCCAACCATAATTCTGCTGGTGACTTTGCCAGCAAATGGAAGCTTGCGATGACTTCGGCCTTCTCTGCGTCAGCGCGAATGGAGTCGGTTTCGGCTCGGTCACCCAGGCAGAGTCCAAGGGCATCTAAGGCAATGGATTTACCTGCGCCTGTTTCACCGGTGATTGCAGTCATGCCGGCTTGAAAATCGACGGTTAATTGACGAACCACGGCGAAGTTGCGGACTTGAAGATGCATCAACATGAGGAACCTCTCTTATGTGGCAACATGCACCACGGGTGGCATGATGCGACAACGTATGAAACTTAACCACTGTGTTTACATACAGTAGTTATACAGTAATCATACAGTAATGCAAGGCGGATTTTAAAAGAGTCGACTACCCCAGCCCAGCTTATTCCTTAACACTCTGAAATAGCTGTGATCTTTAGGGTGAATCAGCCGCAATGTATGCGGATATTTATGGATCAGAACCTCATCTTTAGGGAGTACATCCATACGACGGTGCCCGTCGCAGCTAATCTGCAATGGGCCATTATCGGGAGCCGGGCGCAGATGTAACGTGCAATTTGCATCGACCACAATAGGCCGGCTGCTCAGGGTATGCGGAAACATGGGAACTAACGAGATAGCATTCAGGTTAGGCATCATGATAGGTCCACCGCCAGATAATGAATAAGCGGTAGAACCTGTTGGCGTACTGACAATTAAGCCGTCTGACCGTTGGCTATAGACAAAGTCGTGATCGACGTAAACCTCAAACTCAATCATGTGCGCGACTTTATCGGAATGCAGCACGACCTCGTTGATGGCGCGGCCCACGTCGCGACGTTGACCGTCGCGGATGACTTCAGCCTGCAACAGGAAACGTTGTTCTGACAGGTAGTCACCCTCTAGTACGGCAAGCAATTGTTCGACTACATGGTCAGGATCAAGATCGGTGAGAAACCCGAGATTGCCACGATTAACACCAATTACTGCGATATCGTTTTCACAGAGCACCCGCGCAGCGCCTAGCATGTTGCCATCACCGCCAACAACTACAGCTAAATCGGCTGCTTGCCCAAGATCGTCGAGGCTAAACGTAGGACTATCGCTATTGATTAGCTGTTTGGCAGTACGTTCCTCAATAATGACATGGACTCCTGCGGCTTTGAGTTCCCGTTCTAAGGTCATTAAGGTGGTTCGTGTTGCCTCATGGTTCACTTTGCCTAATAACGCCAGGCGCTGGAACGCCCGTTGAGTCGTCGCTGTCATTAAAGTTTCCCCAATTTTATGCGGGTGAGCCTTGAATCGAAAAAAGTGTGCCCCCATAACTGTGCACAAGCTTAGTTATATCACATTGGAAGAGTAACGAAACATGACAAAACACGATTCTGCGAAGGAAAATCAGCAAACAGAAGTTGACTACGATAACGAACAGACGATCGACGATGGCATGGACGACACTAACGAAGAGCATGCCAACCAGGCTGCGCCCGACGCTCAGCAAGAGCAGAGCAACGAGGGTGATGCAGTGAATGAGAAAATCGCCGAGCTCGAATTGGCGCTCGCGCAAACCGAACAACGCGTTGAAGAGTCAAACGACCGCGCAGTTCGTGCTGTTGCTGAAATGGAAAACGTGCGCCGCCGAGCATCAATGGACGTTGAAAAAGCACACAAGTTTGCGCTAGAAAAGTTTGCCAACGAGCTGCTCACCACTGTTGATAATTTAGAGCGTGCGTTAGCCATTGCGGCTGAAGAAGAAACCATCAACGCTAACTTCCTGGAAGGTATCGAGCTTACCCATAAAAGCTTGCTCAGCACGTTACAAAAATTTGGTGTTGAAGCAGTGGGTGAGGAGGGCGAAACCTTTAATCCAGACTTACATCAGGCAATGTCGATGCAAGCCGCCGAAGATAAAGAAAACAACACGATTTTAGCGGTAATGCAGAAGGGGTACACCTTGAGTGGCCGCTTGTTGCGTCCAGCTATGGTTATGGTGGTAAAAAACTAGCAGAACTTTGGAGTGGAAGGCATTGAAAACCAATCAATGCCCCCCATATCAGGAATAACGAATTAGTTTTGAATGTTGGAGTTGGAGATAAACATGGGCAAAATTATTGGAATAGATTTAGGTACCACAAACTCGTGCGTAGCTGTTTTAGACGGCGACAAGCCACGCGTAATTGAAAACGCAGAGGGCGATCGCACCACACCATCGGTCGTAGCGTTCACTGACGACGGCGAAACTTTGGTTGGACAACCAGCGAAACGCCAGGCGGTAACGAATCCGAATAAAACCTTGTTCGCGATTAAGCGCTTGATTGGTCGTCGTTTTAAAGACGAAGAAGTGCAACGTGATATCGGCATTATGCCGTATAAAATCATTGAAGCTGAAAACGGTGACGCTTGGGTCGAAATTAACGACGACAAAAAAGCACCACCGCAGATCTCTGCAGAAATTCTGAAGAAAATGAAGAAAACTGCAGAGGATTTTCTCGGTGAGAAAGTCACGGAAGCGGTGATCACCGTGCCTGCGTACTTTAATGATGCTCAGCGTCAAGCGACGAAAGATGCTGGCCGTATTGCCGGTCTTGAAGTCAAGCGTATTATCAATGAGCCAACAGCTGCGGCTTTGGCCTATGGCCTTGATAAGAAAAAAGGCGATAACACCATTGCCGTTTATGACTTAGGTGGTGGTACGTTCGACATCTCAATTATCGAAATTGATGAAGTTGAAGGCGAGCACACCTTCGAAGTACTGGCGACTAATGGTAATACCCACCTCGGTGGTGAAGACTTTGATAACCGTTTGATTAACTACTTGGTCGAGCAGTTCAAGAAAGATCAAGGTATTGATTTGCGCAAAGATCCGCTCGCGATGCAACGTCTGAAAGAAGCTGCTGAGAAAGCCAAGATCGAATTATCATCTGCGCAGCAGACCGAAGTAAACCTGCCGTATATTACTGCAGATAATACTGGTCCTAAGCACTTGGCGATTAAAGTAACCCGTGCGAAGTTGGAATCCTTGGTTGAAGACCTGATCACCAAATCGCTAGAGCCAGTTAAACAAGCTCTTGCTGATGCTGATCTCTCGGTAAGCGATATCCAGGACATTATCGTAGTTGGTGGTCAAACCCGCATGCCGAAAGTATTGCAGGCAGTCACGGACTTCTTCGGTAAAGAACCACGCCGTGATGTCAACCCTGATGAAGCTGTCGCCGTTGGTGCAGCAGTTCAAGCAGGCGTCTTGCAAGGTGATGTGAAAGATGTACTTCTACTCGACGTTACACCGCTGTCATTGGGTATCGAAACCATGGGCGGGGTAATGACCAAACTGATTGAGAAGAACACCACGATTCCGACCAAACAGTCGCAAACGTTCTCGACAGCTGATGATAATCAGTCGGCGGTAACCGTGCATGTACTGCAGGGTGAACGTAAACGCGGTGCTGACAACAAATCACTAGGCCAATTTAATCTAGAGGGTATTCGTTCAGCGCCACGTGGCGTACCGCAAATTGAAGTCACATTTGACCTCGATGCCGATGGTATTCTGCATGTGTCGGCGAAAGACAAAGACACTGGTAAAGAGCAGAAGATCACCATTAAAGCGTCATCTGGCCTAACTGATGATGATGTCGAGAAAATGGTTCGCGATGCTGAAGCGCATGCTGAAGATGACCGTAAGTTCGAAGAAATGGTGCAAGTACGCAACCAAGCGGATGCACTGGTTCACGCGACACGGAAGCAACTTGAGGAAGTCGGTGAAGGCTTAGATAGCGCTGAAAAAGAGAAAATAGAAGCTGCTATCGGCGAACTTGAAGCTGCTGTGAAGAGCAACGAGAAAGAACAGATCGAAGCTAAACAGCAAGCGCTAATTGAAGCGTCTAGCAAATTGATGGAAGCAGCGCAGCAACAAGCTCAGCAACAACAAGATGCTGATGCCGATGCTGGTGGCGAACAAGCGAAGCAAGACGATGACGTCGTGGATGCTGAGTTTGAAGAAGTCAAAGACGACGAGAAGAAATAATCATACGCCCACCGGGTGTCTGTGATAACAACGCACGGGGGTTGCCAGCAGGTGGCCTCCGTGTGTTTGTTTCAGGACGTAGCTAAATAGGAAAGTGGAAGACGCAATATTATGGCGAAACCAGATTTGTATGAAGTGCTGGACGTAAGCAGAGATGCTAGCGAACGCGACATCAAGAAAGCCTACAAACGCATGGCAATGAAATATCACCCAGATCGCACCAAGGGTGACAAAGACCTCGAGCTGAAATTTAAAGAGGTCAAAACTGCCTATGAAGTGCTTTCTGATCCGCAAAAACGCGCAGCCTATGACCAATATGGTCATGCCGCATTTGAGCAAGGCCAGGGAGGCTTTGGCGGTGGTGGTGCCGGGGGAGCGGATTTTGCCGATATTTTTGGTGACGTGTTCGGTGATATCTTTGGTGGCGGTGGTCGGCGTGGCCGGGCGCAGGCGGCACGTGGCGCTGATTTACGCTACAACCTCGAGTTGTCTCTAGAAGAAGCAGTGCGTGGTAAAGAAGTCGATCTGAAGATTCCTAAATTAACGGAATGTGAAGACTGTGATGGCTCCGGAGCCCACAAAGGTTCAAGCGCAGAAACTTGCTCGCACTGTCATGGTAGTGGTCAGATACAGATGCGCCAAGGCTTCTTTGCTGTGCAACAGCCCTGTCCCCATTGTCGTGGCCGCGGTAAAGTGATTAAAGACCCATGCCGTACTTGTCATGGTGAAGGTCGCGTCGAGCGCACCAAAACTTTGAATGTGAAGATCCCAGCAGGCGTTGATACTGGTGACCGGATTCGGCTTAACGGCGAAGGTGAGGCCGGCGAAATGGGCGCACCTGCCGGCGACTTATACGTTCAGGTGCACGTTCGTGAACATCCGATCTTCAAGCGAGATGGCAATAATCTGTATTGTGAAGTACCTTTAAGTTTCACCCATTCTGCATTGGGTGGTGAAATTCAGGTGCCAACGCTGGAAGGTAAAGTGAATCTTAAAATTCCAGCCGAGACCCAAACCGGCAAGCTTTTCCGCTTACGTGGTAAAGGTGTACGTTCAGTGCGTACCGGTGCGGTGGGAGATCTGATTTGTAAGGTTGTTATTGAAACACCAGTAAACTTGTCGGATGAGCAGCGTGATTTGTTGCGTGAGCTCGATGAGTCGATGGGCAGTGGTGATGAAGCAGCACGCTATCGGCCGAAAGAAAAAGGCTTTTTTGATGGTGTGAAACGTTTCTTTGACGATCTCCGCGGATAAGCGTTTTAACAAGTTCAATTGGAGTAAAGCGATGCGCACGTTAAAGTTCGGACTTATAGCTACGGCCCTTGTTGGTTTAATGGCGTGTACGCAATCACCAACAGGTCGATCGCAGTTACAGTTGTTCAGTAGCGATGAAATCGCTCAATTAGGTGCGCAGAGCTATAATACGCTTAAAGAAAAAGAGAAAGTCTCAACCGATCCTGCAATAAATCAATATGTTCAGTGTATTGCTGATGATCTGATTGCTACATTGCCCTCATCATGGGCTCAGCAGCAATGGGAAGTCACCGTGTTTGATAGTGACGCGGTGAATGCTTTTGCCTTACCGGGCGGCAAAATTGGAGTTTACACTGGCTTGATTGACGTCGCGGAGAATTCATCTCAGCTGGCTGCGGTCATTGGCCATGAAATAGGTCATGTGATTGCTGAACATAGTAATGAACGAATGTCGAATCAGTTCGCTGCGGGGTTGGGATTACAGCTCGGCGGTATTCTGGTCGGTCAGGAAATGGAAAGTGAGCAGGCCGCATTAGTTATGGGTGTGTTGGGACTCGGCGTGCAGTTGGGTTACATTCTACCGTATTCACGTATCCATGAGAGCGAATCCGATGAGTTGGGCCTGCGTTACATGGCTGCGGCGGGCTATGACCCACGTGAAGCCGCAGAATTATGGCGCAATATGGCGAAGCAGGGGGGGCCCACTCCACCAGAATTCCTCTCTACCCATCCATCACCACAAACCCGAATCGATAAGCTTGAAGAGCTAGCCGCCGACGCGATGAGCACCTATCGTCAGGCCCCAAAAGCCAGTTGCCGCAAACCTTAACAACCCCGCGGCAACTGCTGAATTGCACCAGCAGCCAATAACCAATAACGCTTTTGTCTTTGCAATAACCATTTGTTCTAATCCCATTCTGAGCATTGCCCGTACAATAGTCTTTTTGACGATCGATGTGAGGATCTATGCTCAAAGCTTGGTTTGCGATTCCGTTTTGGCAGCGCGTGCTGGGCGCTTTTGCGCTTGGTGTACTGGCGGGATTGGTAGTGCCGGAATTCGCTGTGGGCCTAAAACCTTTAGGTGACCTGTTTATTCAAGCACTAAAAATGCTGGTCGCACCGCTTATTTTCTGCGCCATCGTCAATGCGATATTGCAATTCGGTGAAGACGAAGGACTGGGAAAAATAGGCGCCAAGACCGTGGGCTTGTTCTTGTTGACTGCGGTAATTGCCAGCTTAATTGGATTAGGGGTGGGAAGTCTGCTAGATGTCACACCGACACAAGATCTGACGGCTGCTGCCGATTATCAAGAAAAGGTAGTACCGGGTCCTATAGCGGTATTTCTCAATATGATCCCGAGCAATCCATTTGCCGCGCTTAGTGAAGGTAAAATTCTACAGATCGTGGTTTTCGCCGCTCTAGTAGGTATTGCCATTCGTCAGGTGGGGGCATCCGCGCAACCGCTGGGAAATGTGTTGAAAGCTGGCGCGCAGGTGATGTACCGCATCACCAAGATGGTGTTGGAACTAACCCCTTTGGGTGTGCTCGGTCTAATGGCTTGGGTTGTGGGCAGTTATGGTCTTAGTAGTCTGGCGCCCTTAGCCGCTTTTGTCGGAGCTATTTACCTAGCGTGTTTGCTGCACATTGTTTTTGTTTACGGCAGCATGGTAAGGCTGGCAGGCATGTCGCCCTGGTATTTCTTCAAGTCAGTCTTTTCTGCACAACTGGTGGCGTACACCACCTGCAGTAGTTTTGGCACAATCCCCGCCGCGCATCAGGCTATTACCGAGCGGTTGGGAGTGAAAAAATCTTACGCCAGCTTTGTGTTGCCTTTGGGGGCGACGATCAATATGGATGGCTGTGGCGGAATTTATCCGGCTATCGCAGCGATCTTTATTGCGCAATTGTATGGAATCCCGCTGGAGTGGATGGACTATCTGTTGATTACCGGTACCGCGACACTAGCCTCGATAGGCACAGCTGGCGTGCCCGGTACCGCGTTAGTTATGCTGACAGTGACCTTGAATGTGATAGGCTTACCGCTCGAGGGCATAGCGTTTATTGCCGCGATTGATCGAGTTATCGATATGGCGCGCACAGCCACCAATGTGACCGGTGATATGGCGGTTGCAGTAGTGCTGGGGCGCGATGATAATAGCAGCAATGAAAACGTTGTGGGCAGGGCACAGGAGCAGTCATGAAAGTAGCGGTTATTGGTGCCAGTGGACGGATGGGGCAAGCGGTGCTGGCCGAACTTGCCAAGCAACAGCTAAGCTGCCGTGCGGCTATTGTTGGTGCCGCCTCATCGCATCTGGGTAAAGCAGTAGAACACTTGCCAGAAACGGCTTTAACCTATAGTGATGGTAGCGAGCTACAGTCGACAGATGTCGATGTAATGATCGATTTTAGTTTGCCTGATGCCTTAGTCCACAACCTGACGTTGGCGCAACGCATAGGGGCAGCTATTGTCGTCTGCACCACAGGTTTAGACGATACGCAACGCCAGCAACTGGGTGACGCTTCGCAATCGGTGCCGGTGCTGTATGCAGCCAACACCAGCGTTGGCATCTGCGTGATGGAACAACTGGTGGCATTGGCCAGTGGCGCATTGCCGGCTGCAGACATCGAGATTGTTGAAGCACACCATCAAGCTAAACGTGATGCGCCTTCAGGTACCGCGCTGGTGCTCGGCGAAGCTGCCGCCGCAGGGCGCGGACAGCAGTTGGCTGCCCTCAACGCCGGTTTGCGTGGTGCCGGTCAACGTCAGGCTGGCAGTATTGGCTTCGCGGTGCTGCGCGCTGCAGATATTATTGGCGAACATCAGGTGTTACTGGCACAGCCCGGTGAACGCATTGAATTAACTCATAGGGTCGGTGATCGTAAGGTTTTTGCTCGTGGTGCGGTGCAGGCTGCACGGTGGTTGGCATCAGAACCTGCGGGCTACTATGAAATGCGCGATATGCTGGATATGAAAACATTGCTACAGAGGTTGGTGAACGAAATTTAGCTAGACGCGGACATCAATCTTCTTTAATATGAGCCCAATTTACCAACGTAAAGTTGGTGAGCTGAAAACGCGCACTTTTTAGCTGGTGCAAGGTAATCAACGGGGAAGTCATTTAATGATTCACCCGTTTTTTTATGTACGGAGGTTAACCTTGAGTATTCTAGCGAGCCATTCAGCGAGTAAAGCCATTTTGGTGCTTGCGGATGGAACTGTTTTTCACGGCACTGCTATCGGTGCTGGTGGCACTGCAGTCGGCGAAGTTGTTTTTAATACTGCGATGACCGGTTACCAAGAAATTCTCACCGATCCCTCCTATGCTGAACAAATTGTAACTCTTACTTATCCCCACATTGGCAACTACGGCACCACCCACGAAGACGAAGAATCCAACCGGGTTTGGGCGAAAGGTCTGGTGATCCGCGATTTGTCGTTAAAAGCCAGTAATTTCCGTCTTGAGCAGTCGCTAGGTGATTACTTGCGGCAGCGTAATGTGGTGGGGATAGCCGATATCGACACGCGCAAGTTGACGCGTTTATTGCGCAAAAACGGCGCACAAAACGGTTGTATCATGGCCGGCAACGTCGATGGTGAATTGGATGTTGATCACGCTTTGGATTTGGCGCGTGGTTTTCCAGGGTTACAGGGCATGGATTTGGCCAAGGAAGTTACCATTCGCACGCCGCATGAATGGACCAGTCAGAGCTGGCAGCTCGGGAAAGGCTTCAGCGAACTGACTGACCCGAAGTTCCATGTGGTCGCCTACGATTATGGTTGTAAACGTAATATTTTACGGATGCTTGCAGATCGCGGTTGTAAAGTCACTTTGGTGCCGGCACAAACATCGGCCAGCGAGGTTATGGCATTGAATCCAGACGGGGTATTCCTATCGAACGGTCCGGGAGACCCTGAACCTTGCGATTATGCGATTACCGCAATTGGCGATTTGATTGAGGCAAAAGTTCCGTTGTTTGGTATTTGTCTGGGGCATCAATTGTTGGCACTTGCCAGTGGAGCAAAAACCGCGAAGATGAAATTTGGTCACCATGGTGCAAACCATCCGGTGCAAGATTTAGCCAGCGGTCGAGTCATGATCACCAGTCAAAACCATGGCTTCGCGGTAACTGAGACGAATCTCCCAAAAAATCTTAAAGTGACCCACAAGTCGCTGTTTGACGGCACTTTGCAAGGCATCCATCGCACCGATGCTCCGGCCTTTAGTTTTCAAGGACACCCAGAAGCTAGCCCGGGTCCGCACGATGCGGCACCTTTGTTTGACCACTTTATTGACTTGATGAGCCAGCGCACGCAGTAAGCGCTGCCTGAACGGAGGACGAATCGACTTATGCCAAAACGTACCGACATAAAAAGCATCCTCATTCTTGGCGCTGGCCCTATTGTTATCGGCCAGGCCTGTGAGTTTGACTATTCCGGCGCCCAAGCTTGTAAAGCTCTGCGTGAAGAGGGCTACAAGGTTATCTTGGTGAATTCCAACCCAGCGACCATTATGACTGATCCAGAGATGGCAGATGTGACCTACATCGAGCCCATTCATTGGGAAGTCGTGGCAAAAATTATTGAAGTTGAACGCCCAGACGCAGTATTACCGACCATGGGTGGGCAAACCGCGTTAAACTGTGCCCTTGAGCTTGATAAGCATGGTGTATTAGAAAAATATAATGTCGAAATGATCGGCGCGAACGCCGATGCCATCGACAAAGCAGAAGATCGCGACCGCTTCGACAAAGCAATGAAAGCCATTGGCTTGGAAACGCCAAATGCGGAAGTTGCGCATAATCTTGATGAAGCCTTTGATATACAGGGACGTCTTGGTTTTCCTTGTATTATCCGCCCGTCGTTCACCATGGGTGGGAGCGGTGGTGGTATCGCTTATAACCGTGAAGAATTTGAAGAAATTTGCCGTCGCGGTTTAGATTTATCGCCGACTAAAGAGTTACTGATTGACGAATCGCTGATTGGTTGGAAAGAATTTGAAATGGAAGTGGTGCGCGATAAAGCCGACAACTGCATTATCGTGTGTGCTATCGAAAACTTTGACGCCATGGGTATTCACACGGGTGATTCGATTACCGTTGCTCCCGCGCAGACTTTGAGCGACAGAGAATACCAGCTGATGCGAAATGCCGCGATGGCCGTATTACGTGAAATTGGCGTTGAGACCGGTGGCTCCAACGTACAGTTTGGTATCGACCCTGATACCGGCCGTATGGTTATTATCGAGATGAACCCGCGGGTCTCACGTTCATCAGCTTTAGCTTCCAAAGCAACCGGTTTTCCGATCGCTAAAGTCGCAGCGAAACTTGCCGTTGGTTATACCCTGGATGAACTCGAGAATGAAATTACCGGCGGTATCACACCAGCATCGTTCGAGCCTGCGCTCGATTATGTTGTGACCAAGATTCCACGCTTTAACTTTGAAAAATTTGCTGGTTGTAATGACCGCTTAACCACCCAGATGAAGTCGGTGGGAGAGGTGATGGCAATTGGTCGTAATCAGCAAGAATCATTGCAAAAAGCGCTACGCGGACTGGAGATTGGGGCCGCTGGATTTGATCCCATGGTTGACCCTAATGATCCTGAAACGCGTGGTAAAGTGATTCGCGAACTCAAAGAGCCGGGTGCTGAACGTATTTTCTATATTGCCGATGCATTCCGTATTGGTATGACAGTGCGGGAAGTATTTGAACTCACGCGCATCGATGAGTGGTATCTGATTCAAATAGAAGAGATTGTTTTACTTGAAGCCGAAATTCAGAAACTTGGCATGACCGGGCTTGATGAACGCGTGTTGCGCGTACTGAAGCGTAAAGGTTTTGCTGATGCGCGGATCGCGGAAGTTCTCGACGTAGCGGAAACCGAAATCCGTCGCCGCCGTCATGAACTCGGTGTGCATCCAGTGTACAAACGGGTTGATACCTGTGCTGCGGAATTTGCTTCAGATACGGCCTACATGTACTCCACTTACGATGAAGAGTGCGAAGCTGCACCAACGGATCGTGACAAGATTATGGTCATCGGTGGTGGTCCAAACCGTATCGGTCAAGGTATCGAGTTTGATTATTGCTGTGTACATGCGGCGTTGGCGTTACGTGAGGATGGTTACGAAACCATCATGGTGAATTGTAATCCAGAGACGGTTTCAACGGATTATGACACCTCTGATCGTTTGTACTTCGAACCGATCACCCTGGAAGATGTGTTGGAAATCGTTCGAGTTGAAAAACCCAAAGGCGTTATCGTGCAATACGGCGGTCAAACACCACTAAAATTAGCGCGTGAGCTGGAAGCTAATGGTGTGCCGATTATTGGTACGTCACCTGATGCCATTGACCGTGCTGAAGACCGTGAACGGTTCCAAAGTGCAGTGCATCGGTTAGGCTTAAAACAGCCTGAAAATGCAACGGTAACCAAAGTTGATCAAGCGTTGCGTGAAGCGGAACGCATTGGTTATCCATTGGTTGTGCGTCCAAGTTACGTATTGGGCGGCCGGGCTATGGAGATCGTTTATGACGAAAGCGACTTGCATCGCTACCTGACAGATGCAGTAAAAGTTTCTAACTCAGCCCCGGTATTATTGGATCGCTTCTTAGACAACGCAATTGAGGTTGATGTTGACGCTATTTGTGACGGCCAAAGTGTCTTCATTGGCGGCATTATGCAACACATCGAACAAGCAGGTGTGCACTCTGGTGACTCGGCATGTTCGTTGCCGCCGTACTCGTTGAGCGACAAGATTCAGGACGAATTACGTGAACAAATGAGTAAGTTGGCCTTTGAACTTAACGTGCAAGGCTTGATGAACGCTCAGTTTGCCATCAAAGATGACGAAATCTACCTGATTGAGGTCAACCCGCGCGCAGCCCGTACCGTGCCGTTCGTTTCGAAAGCAACGGGCGTACCTTTAGCTAAAATTGCAGCGCGAGTCATGGTGGGTCAGACGTTGCAGCAACAAGGTTACGAAAAAGAAGTGATTCCACCGTATTACTCAGTGAAAGAAGTGGTGATCCCGTTCGCTAAATTCCAGGGTGTCGATCCAATTCGTGGTCCGGAAATGCGTTCCACCGGTGAAGTCATGGGTGTCGGTGAAAGCTTCGAAGAAGCTTATGCGAAAGCTAATTTAGGTGCAGGTGAAGCCTTGGCAAAAGCCGGTAAAGCTCTGCTGTCGGTGCGTGACGGCGATAAAGCTCGTATCTTCGACCTAGCGCGTGGCTTGGTAGCGCTTGGTTTCTCACTTGAAGCGACCCGGGGTACGGGAAAAATGCTAAGTGAAGAGGGTATTACCTGCACCGTAGTGAATAAACTACAAGAAGGCCGCCCAAATATTGTTGATGCAATTAAAAACGGCGAGTACAGTTACATCATCAACACTGTTGAAGGACGCCAGGCAATTGAAGACTCAGTCTACATTCGCCGTGAAGCACTCTTGAATAAAGTGATTTACACCACCACCTTAAATGCAGCCTTTGCGACGGTAAAAGCAAATACTGCAGACGATCGGGCACGGGTAAATTCACTGCAGTCATTACATAAAAGGGTTGAAACAGCATGAGTCAGATTCCAATGACAACCCGCGGCGCCGAGATGCTGCGGGAGGAATTAAAAGGTTTAAAAACTGAAGATAGACCGCGCATCATCCAGGCAATTTCTGATGCGCGTGAGCATGGCGATCTTAAAGAGAATGCTGAGTATCACGCGGCGCGTGAACAACAAGGTTTTTGCGAAGGTCGAATTCAGGAGATCGAAGCAAAACTTTCTAATGCACAGATCATTGACGTCACCAAAGTACCGAATCAAGGCAAAATAATTTTCGGTGCTACGGTAACAGTCTATAACACGGCTACTGAGAAAGAAGTGACCTACCGTATCGTCGGTGATGATGAAGCTGATATTAAACAAAACCTAATTTCAGTGAACTCACCGATATCTCGCGCCCTCATCGGTAAACAAATAGATGACGTTGCGCGCGTGAATACCCCGAACGGTGAAGTCGAATATGAAGTGGTTAAGGTGGAGTACGTTTAGCTTATTCTTAGCAATTCGTTAATCACTATCATTTAAGAGCGCGACCAGTTCGCGCTCTTTTTGTTTCCGATCCTGCTTAGTGGTGATGGCAGGGCCGTGATAGCTCTCAATGTCCGGAAATACTTCATCGATAGGTCGACCAAGGGCTTTAGCAATAGCTAACGCCACAGAGTGCGAACGCGCCTTGCGTGAAGCAACCTTCGAAATCAACGAAGGACTTTTACCTAGAGCTTTAGCAAGCATCGAAAAATCAAATCCGCGCTGGGCTAATTCCATTTTAATTTTATTACTATCCATCGTCGCTCTGCTGTGGTTGAATGTAGCTCAATGTGAACTTAAATGGAGTTCACAGTGTATTCAAAAGAACTAAAAAATGGGTCAAAAGACAAAAATTAAGGAAAAATAATGTCAAATGACACAAAAATAAATACTACACATAGGGCGCCGAAAAGCAAAGTAGAAATACTCAGTATGGATGAGTGTATTGCACGGTTGAGACTGTATTACGGTGATTTACCCTTGGCGAAAATGATGCGCAAAATTGGTGTACCAACCTCCACCTATGCGAATTGGGTTAAACGCGGAACGGTCACTAGCGATCAGTTGGTCGTGGGACTGATCAACGCAGGTATCTCATTAGATTGGTTTTTCTCGCCAGGTAAGCAGTTAAACTATCCGACGCCTTCGCAACTTCATATTGCTGAAGTCGTCCAGTCGGATTATCAACGTGCCTCTGAACGTACCCAGATCATTAAGGCCGTGGAAGCTGTAGAACCGTTATTCGAATTATTTAAATTAGAAAAAAATGAGGATAACCAAGAACTGTTGGTGGAGACCTATCTTGCTCGTCGTTCCGATCATGTGACAGTGAACTTTGCGGTAAAGCAGGTCGCGAAGGCGCTTGCCAGCGCCCAACGCCGAGCGAAAAAACCGCGCACTTAGTTGCGCGGTAGCTGAATTTTTCCTTCGGGATTGGGTTTATAAAGAGTAAGAATTTTACCAACCACCTGTACCCGGTAGGCTTGGGTGTGCGCGACTATGGTCGCGTAGATCTGTTCGCGCAGTTCACGATCATCTTCTGGTATACGAACTTTAATTAGCTCATGGTGATTCAAGGCCAGTTCAATTTCCGCCATCACCCCTTCCGTTAGACCATTTCCGCCTAATAACACCACTGGTTTGAGCTTGTGTGCCAAGCTTTTTAGGTGCTGTTTCTGTTTATTACTTAAAGTTAACCCTGCAGCCATGTAATAATATCCCACTATCTCTTGAATTTTCGCTATTCTACCGCCATCTGGGTAGTAGAAGCCAGTTTGGTATTGAGACAATGGGTAAAAAACGTTCAGCAAGTAGCACGCGATGGTTACAAGAGCACTTTGGTGACCACTATGTAAAGAAAGCCCAGAAACAGGGGCTACGTTCGCGTGCGGTATTTAAAATTGATGAAATTCAGCAAAAGGATCGAATCTTTAAGCAGGGGATGACCGTTGTCGACTTAGGGGCTGCCCCCGGTGGATGGTCACACTACGTTGTTGATAAGCTTGAAGGTAACTGTGAAGTCATTGCTTGCGATATCCTGCCGATGGATCCGATTGCCGGGGTGGATTTTCTTGAAGGTGACTTCAGAGAAGAAAGTGTTTTAGCTGCACTGTTGACCCGAATCGGCGGCAAAAACGTAGATGTGGTGTTGTCGGATATGGCACCCAATATGAGTGGCAACGATAACGTCGATTTACCTCGTGCAATGTACCTGGTCGAGTTGGCTTTGGAAATGTGTCATCAAGTTTTGAAACCGAATGGCAGTTTTGTCGTCAAAGTCTTTCATGGACAGGGTTTCGAAGAGTATTTAAAGGCTGTTAGAGCAGCGTTTACCAGCGTTCGCACACGTAAACCAGACTCCTCTCGAGCACGCTCTCGAGAGGTCTATTTGGTAGCTACAGGATACAAATTGTAGTACGCTGTGGTGAGCGAGCTAAGCAACGCAAATAAATGAGGTAGTCAGCTTTGAGCGATATGGCAAAAAATTTAATTCTTTGGCTAGTGATCGCTGTCGTGTTAATGACAGTGTTCAATAGTTTTAGCCCTGGTGGCAGCAAAAGTGCGCAAGTTCCGTACAGTCAATTTGTTTCGCAGGTAAACAACGGCGGTATCCGTAAAGCTGATATCGATGGCCGGGTGATATCCGCGCAGTCGCGTACGGGTGAAACCTTCACCACGGTTATTCCGCTGAATGACCCGGAACTGATGAACGATTTGCTAAAAAATAACGTTGAAGTAGTGGGTAAACCGCCTGAAGAGCCGAGTATTCTTACCTCGATCTTTATTTCGTGGTTCCCAATGCTACTGCTTATTGGGGTGTGGATATTCTTCATGCGCCAAATGCAAGGTGGTGGCGGTGGCCGTGGTGCCATGAGCTTTGGTAAAAGCAAAGCGCGGCTGATGAGTGAAGAACAGATCAAGACTACCTTTAGCGATGTCGCCGGTTGTGACGAAGCGAAAGAAGAAGTGTCTGAGTTAGTCGAGTATTTGCGTGATCCAACCAAGTTCCAGCGGTTGGGCGGTAAAATACCTACCGGTGTGCTTATGGTGGGTCCTCCGGGTACAGGTAAAACCCTGCTTGCTAAAGCAATTTCAGGCGAAGCAAAAGTTCCGTTCTTTTCAATCTCAGGTTCCGACTTTGTCGAAATGTTCGTCGGTGTCGGTGCATCACGTGTGCGTGACATGTTTGAACAAGCGAAGAAGTCAGCGCCCTGCATTATCTTTATCGATGAGATCGATGCCGTTGGCCGTCAACGTGGCGCAGGTTTGGGTGGTGGACACGATGAGCGTGAACAAACCCTGAACCAGATGTTGGTAGAGATGGACGGCTTCGAAGGTAATGAAGGTATCATCGTGATTGCTGCAACTAACCGTCCTGATGTATTAGACCCTGCATTGTTACGACCAGGTCGGTTCGACCGTCAAGTTATGGTTGGTTTACCAGATGTCCGCGGGCGTGAACAAATTCTGAAAGTCCACATGCGCAAAGTACCGTTGGGCGAGGATGTTGATGCCTCGGTGATTGCTCGTGGTACACCAGGTTTCTCCGGTGCCGACCTTGCTAACCTGGTCAATGAAGCAGCCTTATTCGCGGCGCGCTCTGACAAGCGGGTGGTCGCTATGGAAGAGTTTGACAAAGCGAAAGACAAAATCATGATGGGTGCGGAACGTCGCTCTATGGTCATGACCGATGAAGAAAAAGCTATGACGGCTTATCATGAAGCTGGTCATGCCATTGTTGGTCGATTGGTGCCCGAGCATGATCCGGTTTATAAGGTCTCGATAATTCCACGTGGCCGCGCGCTTGGGGTAACTATGTACTTACCACAGCAAGATCGTGTCAGTCACTCGAAGCAGCACCTGGAAAGCATGATTTCGAGCTTGTTTGGTGGTCGTCTTGCTGAGCAGATCATTTACGGTGATGAGAAGGTCACCACCGGTGCATCGAACGATATTGAACGGGCGACGCAAATTGCCAAGAAAATGGTTACCCAATGGGGCTTATCAGAAAAAATGGGGCCATTGCTCTATGCTGACGATGAGAATGAGGTGTTCCTCGGCCGTTCGGTAACCCAACATAAGCACATGTCAGATGAAACTGCGCGTGCTATCGACCAGGAAGTGAAGCTGTTCATTGATCGCAATTACGATCGTGCCAAGCGGATTCTGGAAGAGAACGTTGATGTTTTGCATACGATGAAAGATGCATTGATGAAGTATGAAACTATCGATGCGGATCAGATTGATGACTTGATGAATCGACGCGATGTGCGTGAACCACGCGATTGGCAGAAGCCAGATAGCAACGATGATACAAGTGGAGGTGCGGCAGCGAGCTCCGATGAGGAACCGCTGACGGGGCAACCGGGTAAACCCGACGACGCTCCCGCAAGTTAATGTTGAAAAGCCCCGGATTCGGGGCTTTTTTTTGAGGCTCGAAACATGACAGCTGGAACAGCACAGCCCAAAGTGATGGGTATTCTCAATGTAACCCCTGATTCTTTTTCTGATGGAGGGCGTTACGATGGGCTTGATCGTGCTTTGCGCCAAGCTCAGCAAATGGTCGCTGATGGTGCTGACTATCTCGATATTGGCGGTGAATCGACCCGTCCTGGTGCAGCTGCCGTAGGGGTTCAGGAAGAGCTGGATCGGGTGATTCCGATAATCAGTCGCCTGCGGGCAGAATTCGATGTTGCACTGTCCATCGATACCTGCAAGACCGCGGTCATGGCAGAAGCCTTAGGGCAGGGTGTGGATTTAGTAAACGACATTCGCGCCTTACAAGATGAGGGCGCGTTAGCGTTGTTGGCACAATACCCTACTGACGTCTGCTTGATGCACATGCAAGGTGAGCCACGTACGATGCAGCATGAGCCACGCTACGACGATGTGGTGATCGAAGTGAAGTCATTCCTGCAGCAACGGATGCGAGCCTGTGAAGAGGCCGGTATTGCGCGTGAGCGTATTTATCTTGATCCAGGCTTTGGCTTTGGTAAGAGCGTCAGGCATAATTATCAGCTGCTGCAACGTATGCAGGCACTCCACGAACTGCAACAACCGTTGTTAATCGGTCTGTCACGCAAGTCCATGTTGGGCCATGTGACCCAGCGCGAAGTGGAGGACCGCTTACCGGCGAGTATTGCCGCAGCGACGATAGCAGCAATGAAAGGGGCGCGAATTATTCGCGTACATGATGTCAGGGAAACGGTTGATGCAATGAAAATCGTTGCAGCAACCTTGGCTGGAGATTTCAGTTGAGTCAACGTAAGTATTTTGGCACCGATGGTGTCCGTGGTCGGGTCGGCGACTTTCCGATTACCCCCGATTTCGCAGTGAAATTAGGTTGGGCCGCAGGTACTGTATTGTCTAAGTCAGGCAACCAGCGCGTGTTAGTGGGTAAAGATACCCGTTTGTCAGGTTATATGCTGGAATCAGCATTGGAAGCGGGCCTACTTTCGGCCGGCGTCAGTGTCGAGTTTCTTGGTCCTATGCCAACTCCGGCGGTAGCTTATTTAACGCGTAACTTTCGCGCCGCTGCAGGTATAGTAATTAGCGCATCACACAATCCTTATTACGACAATGGTATTAAGTTTTTCTCGGACTCCGGCAGTAAACTGGCTGACGCAGTAGAGAGTGAAATTGAGCGATTGCTAGATGAGCCCCTGGTTTGTGTGCCGTCCGAACAAATGGGCCGTGCTAGTCGCATCGACGATGCCCCGGGGCGTTACATCGAATTCTGTAAAAGTGTATTCCCCTCAGAGTTATCATTGAGTGGTTTAACCATCGTGGTCGATTGTGCGCATGGCGCGACCTATCATATTGCGCCTGATGTACTACGCGAGCTTGGTGCAACCGTGCACGAAATTGGTACCGCACCAAATGGTGTTAACATCAATGCGGAATGTGGTGCAACGGAATTAAATGCATTGCAAGCAAGTGTACGTAAGCACAAAGCGGATCTTGGTTTCGCCCTCGATGGCGACGGTGACCGGTTAATGATGGTGACCGCAGAAGGCCGCATCGTAGACGGCGACGACGTGATTTATATCCTTGCACGGGCAGCTCAACAGGATGGCTTATTACAAGGCGGAATAGTGGGCACTTTGATGTCGAATTTCGCGCTCGAGAAGTTTTTTGCAGATCGAAAGATACCATTCGTACGCGCAAGAGTTGGCGACCGCTATGTCATGGAAGAGTTGGTTAAGCGAGATTGGAAGATTGGCGGAGAAAACTCTGGTCATTTGATTAATCGTCAGTTCCATAGCACCGGCGATGGTATTATTGCCGGACTCCAGGTGTTGACGGCAATGCAACGTGAGCAGTGTAGCTTAAGTGAACTGTTGCGTGGTTTCGAAAAATATCCGCAAGCGCTTATTAATGTGCGCTTTCAAGCGGGGTCCGATCCACTAAGCGATACTGCGGTGCAATCGGCGGTTGCAGATGTTGAGCAGCGTCTTGGCAACGAGGGGCGTGTGTTACTGCGAAAATCGGGAACTGAACCGCTGATTCGGGTTATGGTCGAAGGCCGTGATCCCCAGACGGTAAAGACCTTAGCACAGCAAATTGCCAGCGAAGTTGATGCCGCGGCGAATTAATGAGCTGTCTTACTGTTTTGTAGCATTCAGTACTTGTAAGTTGGCGGCAGGTTATGTAATATCTCGCCGCTCTTGAGGTAGCATTTAAACGCACTTGATAGAGGCATTTATGCAACGGCAACCGTTAGTCATAGCGAACTGGAAAATGAATGGCAATCGCCTACTTACCAGTCAGTTGGCGGCGGCATTGCGAGAGCAAGCTGCGTTGCTGAATGATGTCGATGTAGTCATTTGCCCACCGGCAGTGTTGTTACCGAGCTGGCAGCAGGAAGTGTTCTACGATGCTGTGCATCTTGGTGCACAAGACGCGAATGAACATGCAGCAGGTGCTCACACTGGTGAACATAGTTTGCAGCTAGTTAGCGAAGCCGGTGCTGATTATGTTCTGGTTGGACATTCTGAACGTCGTCAGTTGTACGGTGATTCTGCAGTTCGCATACAGGCAAAAGTTGCGGCAATACTGACGCACGCACCGCAGCAATTAAAGGTCGTGCTTTGTGTCGGCGAACAGGAACAAGAGCGCGCTAACGGTGATACCGTTAAAGTTATTGAAGGGCAATTAGCTGAGGCGTTAGCTAATGTCAGCGCAGCACAGCTCGCGCACGTGGTGATAGCGTATGAGCCAGTTTGGGCCATAGGCACCGGTAAAACGGCAAATCCACAACAAGCACAAGACGTGCACGCATTTATTCGTAATTGGTTGCAGCAACAGTATGATGCTGCAGCAAAAACAGTGCCATTATTGTATGGTGGCAGTGTCAAAGCGGACAGCGCACCTGCGTTATTCGCAGAAACAGACATTGATGGTGGCTTGATCGGCGGCGCAAGTTTAGAACCAGAAGCGTTCCTTGCAATTTGCCGTGCAGCCCAAGCCCGGAGAAGCTAACTATGTACGAATTTTTATTGATTGCATATCTTATCGTTGCCATTGTGCTGGTCGGAATTATCATGATCCAGCAAGGTAAGGGTGCCGATATGGGTGCGTCGTTCGGTGCAGGTTCATCGAACACAGTGTTCGGTTCAGGTGGTTCTGGTAACTTCTTGACGCGTACAACTGCGGTTATTGCGATTATCTTTTTCATATTGAGTTTGATTTTGGGTAATTTGTCTTCAGGTTCAGGTGATGTTGAGAGTGAGTTCGAAACCATCGAGACACCAGCGCCGGTTACTGAAGAAATTCCAACTTCTGGTAATGACGTACCAGAGTCAAACTAATAATCAATTTATGCGGATGTGGTGGAATTGGTAGACACGCTATCTTGAGGGGGTAGTGCTTTCGGGCGTGCGGGTTCAAGTCCCGCCATCCGCACCAAATTGGCAGCCTGTTTTGGTTGCGTTTTCTTCGGAAATCTTTATAATATGGACACGTTTCGGACGCGGGGTGGAGCAGTCTGGTAGCTCGTCGGGCTCATAACCCGAAGGTCGTAGGTTCAAATCCTGCCCCCGCAACCATTTAACAGGGTCCAGTGTTCTAAAAGCCCCGCAGCAGTTCGGGGCTTTTTACTATGTGACCTCTGCTGCAATGCGGTACGACAACAAGTTGTCGAGCGAATTAGCAGTCATAACACTGGGCGTTTACGCCCTTTTTTTGTTTCAGGAGTTCAAGAATTTGGCACGTATTGAAGAACGCTTAGTCACTATGATAGAGCCAGCAGTAGCGGCTTTGGGCTTTGATTTGTGGGGCGTTGAATTTGTTCGCGCGGGAAAACATTCTACTTTGCGCGTCTATATTGACCATGAAAATGGTATTAGTGTTAACGATTGTGCCGAGGTAAGTTACCAGGTCAGCGCTTTGTTGGATGTTGAAGACCCGATTAATAGCGAGTACTTCCTTGAAGTATCGTCGCCGGGTATGGAGCGTCCATTCTTCAATGCTGCGCAGATGCAGGACTATTTAGGTGAAACGGTTGCGGTGGAACTGACCATGGCGCAACAGAATAAAAGAAAATTTAAAGGTGTCATCAAAGCAATTGATGGCAGCTCTGTTGACTTCGAAGTTGAGGGTGAACCAATGACGGTCAACTACTCAACAGTGAAAAAAGCTCATTTAGTTCCTCAGTTAAACTAAGGATTGCGCAGGCGAGGCAAGATAATGGCAAAAGAAATTTTATTGGTTGCAGAAGCTGTTTCGAACGAGAAAGACGTTTCGAAAGAGAAGATCTTTGAGGCTCTTGAGTCTGCGTTAGCGCATGCAACGAAAAAGAAATATGATGGCGACATCGAAGTGCGTGTCAGTATTGACCGCAATACCGGTGATTTTAACACCTTCCGCCGTTGGTTAGTGGTCGACGATGCTGAGCAGCCGCTTGAGCATCCGTATCGCGAAATCAGCTTAGCTGCAGCTCAGTACGAAGATGAATCCGTACAAGCTGGCGATTATGTCGAAGAAGAAATCTCATCAATTGAATTTGACCGTATTACAACGCAAACGGCGAAACAGGTTATCGTACAAAAAGTACGTGAAGCTGAGCGTGCTAAAGTCGTTGATGAGTATCAGGATCAAGTCGGTGAATTGGTAAGCGGTATTGTTAAACGGGCCAATCGTGAACACGTATTACTCGATTTAGGCAACAATGCTGAAGCGATGATTTATCGTGAAGAGATGTTGCCACGTGAATCCGTACGGGTCGGTGACCGCGTGCGCGGTTTACTTTATGAAGTGCGCCCTGAAGCGCGTGGCGCACAGCTATTTGTTAGCCGCACGAACCCTGATTTTCTGATTGAGTTGTTCCGCATTGAAGTGCCGGAAATCGGTGAAGAACTGATCGAGATTCGCGGCGCGGCACGTGATCCTGGTTCACGCGCAAAAATTGCGGTGAAAAGCAATGACCGTCGTATTGACCCAGTTGGGGCTTGCGTTGGCATGCGCGGAGCGCGTGTCCAGGCCGTGTCTGGCGAACTTGGTGGTGAGCGCGTCGATATCGTGTTGTGGGACGACAATCCCGCACAATTCGTAATTAACGCGATGGCACCAGCAGAGGTTGCGTCAATTGTGGTCGACGAAGATGCGCACACCATGGATATTGCCGTCGAAGAAGGTAATCTCGCACAAGCGATCGGTAAAGCTGGACAGAACGTTCGCCTTGCTAGTCAGCTTACCGGCTGGCAACTTAATGTAATGTCGGAAGACGAGTTTACCGAGAAAAACGAAGCTGAAGCGCAACGTTTACTTGATTTGTTTACTAAGCATCTTGCGATTGATGAAGATTTTGCCGCAGTACTGATCGATGAAGGCTTCTCTTCATTAGAGGAAGTTGCTTATGTACCTATGGATGAGTTGTTGACCATTGAAGGTATGGACGAAGATATCGTCGAAGAATTACGCAGCCGGGCGCGCGGGGTATTAACGACCAAAGCGCTGGCTGATGAAGAATCGCTAGAGAGCGTCGAACCGGATGAAACGTTGCTGAACCTTGAAGGTTTGGACCGTCACCTGGCCTACGTGTTTGCCAGTAAAGGTATCATTACTTTAGAAGACCTGGCTGAACAAGGCATTGACGATCTCGCAGAAATTGAAGAATTAACCGAGCAACGGGCTGGTGAGCTGATTATGCAAGCGCGTAATATTTGCTGGTTCGGTGACGAAGAATAAGATCAACGGGGGTACGACAGACTATGGATGAAGTAACGCTGGATAAACTAGCTAAAGATGTAGGTACGACAGTTGATCGTTTAGTGACACAGTTTGCCGAGGCTGGTATGAAAAAACAGCCGGGCGATTCAGTCACCGAAGACGAAAAGCAAGTGTTGTTGGCGCATTTGAACAAGTCGCATGGCGGCAAAGGCCCGGCAGAACCGAGCAAAATGACGTTGAAACGCAAAGAGAAAAGTACGCTGAGCATTGGTGGCGGCCCAGGTCGCAGCAAATCAGTGCAAGTTGAAGTGCGGAAGAAACGTACCTACGTGAAGCGTTCGAGTTTAGAAGACGAACAGAAGGCTGAGCAAGAAAAAGCTGAACAAGAGCGGATTGCAGCTGAAGCGAAACGTCAAGAAGAAGAAGCGAAAGCAGCGGCAGAAGCAAAGGTTAAGGCTGAGAAAAAAGCCGCCGAAGAAAAAGCCAAGCAGGAAGCTGTGCGCAAAGAGAAAGAGAAAGCTAAGGCGAAAGCCGAGGCCGAAAAACGCGCGGCAATGACGCCTGAAGAGCGTAAGAAGGCTGATGAAGCTAAAGCTGAAGCTGAACGCTTGCGGAAAAAGCAAGAAGAAGAAGCACGCAAAAAAGCCGAAGCCGAAGCTGCACAACAAGCTGAAGAAGCACGTAAATTAGCGGAAGAAAACTCTGCTCGCTGGCAAGAAGAAGAAGCCAAACGCAAACAAGCTGAACAGGAAGATGTTCACTTCACCACATCTGAGTACGCAAAAGAAGCGGAAGACGAGCAGGACGTTGATGAAGAGCGTCGTAATCGTAAGAAGCAAAAGCGTCGTCGTGGTGATGACGAACGTGATGAAAACCCACGTCGTGAAAAGCGTCGCAAGGGGTCAAAACGTTCAACGCTACAGCAAGCCTTCAACAAGCCGGCGGCGCCGGTTGAGCGCGAAGTTAAACTTGGCGAAACCATCACTGTTGGTGAGCTGGCAAGTCGCATGGCGATTAAAGCTAGCGAAGTCATCAAAGCGATGATGAAAATGGGTGAAATGGTTACTATCAACCAGGTTCTTGACCAGGAAACGGCCTCGTTGGTTGTGGAGGAAATGGGTCATAGCGTCGTGTTGGTGAGCGATAACGCGCTTGAACAAGAAGTTCTCGCGGACCGTAATGAAGATGAGAGTAAGCCGAAAACGCCACGCGCACCGGTGGTAACTGTAATGGGTCACGTTGACCATGGTAAAACTTCGTTACTTGATTACATTCGTAAAGCCAAGGTGGCATCAGGTGAGGCAGGTGGTATTACGCAGCATATTGGTGCTTATCACGTGGAAACCGATCATGGCATGATCACCTTTCTTGATACACCAGGGCACGCAGCCTTTACCTCGATGCGGGCACGTGGTGCCGGTGCGACAGATATCGTGATTTTGGTGGTTGCAGCTGACGATGGCGTTATGCCACAAACTCTGGAAGCGATTCAACATGCGAAAGCAGCGGGCGTGCCAATTGTTGTGGCGATTAACAAAATGGATAAGCCGGAAGCTGATCCTGACCGAGTTAAGAACGAATTAGCACAACGCGATGTTATCCCTGAAGACTGGGGTGGTGATGTGCAGTTTATACCGGTTTCAGCACATTCAGGCGAGGGTGTTGATGGCTTACTGGAAGCTATCTTGTTGCAATCAGAAGTGCTTGACTTGCAAGCTGTTGCAGATGGTATGGCCCACGGTATTGTAATTGAGTCACGACTTGATAAAGGTCGCGGTCCAGTTGCTTCTGTTTTGGTTCAGGGCGGCACTTTACGGCAGGGCGACATCGTCTTGTGTGGCCTCGAATACGGTCGTATTCGAGCCATGCGTGATGAACTCGGTCGCGACGTAAAAGAAGCTGGCCCATCGATTCCAGTTGAGATTTTAGGTCTCTCTGGTGTACCACAAGCTGGTGACGAAGCAACCGTCGTAAAAGACGAACGTAAAGCACGCGAAGTAGCGAATTACCGGCAAGGTAAATATCGTGACGTTAAGCTTGCGAAACAGCAAAAAGCGAAACTAGAAAACATGTTTGCGGACATGGAAGAAGGCGATGTGAAAGAATTGAACGTGGTCTTGAAGTCCGACGTTCAAGGTTCACTGGAAGCTATTGCTGAGTCGTTGCAGAAGCTGTCAACCGATGAAGTAAAAGTTAACATCATCGGTAGTGGTGTCGGCGGTATCACTGAAACTGACGCATCGCTTGCTGGCGCTTCAAATGCCATTGTGGTTGGCTTCAATGTGCGTGCCGACGCGGCAGCGAAGAAGGTTATTGAGCAGGAAGCTGTCGACTTGCGCTATTACAGCGTGATCTATGATTTGATTGATGAAGTCAAGTTAGCGATGGGTGGCATGTTAGCACCTGAATTCAAGCAACAGATTATTGGTCTGGCGGAAGTTCGCGACGTCTTTAAATCACCGAAGATTGGTGCCATTGCAGGTTGTATGGTTACCGAAGGTGTAGTTAAGCGCTCTGCACCGATTCGTGTACTGCGTGATAACGTGGTTATCTATGAAGGTGAACTCGAGTCGCTGCGTCGCTTTAAAGATGACATCGCAGAGGTTCGCAACGGTATGGAATGTGGTATCGGTGTGAAAAACTACAACGATGTTAAAGTCGGTGACCAAATCGAAGTTTTCGAAACCGTACAAATTGAGCGGAGTCTCTAACCCTTATGGCGAAAGACTATAGTCGTACAGAACGGGTTGGTCAGCAGTATCAGCGTGAAATTGCGCTGATACTGCAACGTGAAATCAAAGATCCGCGTGTTTCGATGGTGACTGTATCGGACGTAGAAGTATCGCGCGACCTTGCTTACGCCAAAGTATTTGTCACCTTCATGCAGGATGACGAAGAGCAGGTGAAGCAGGCTTTGAAAGTTCTTAATAATGCAGCAGGTTTTGTCCGTTCTCTGTTAGGGAAGCGGGTAAAAGCACGGATTATGCCTGAATTACGGTTCGTGCATGACCCCTCTTTGAATGAAGGCATTCGGATGTCGAAATTGGTTGATGAAGCAGTTCGTCGTGACGAACAACGGCATAATCCAAAGGATGACCACGGAGACGATTAATGGGACGACGTAAATCGGGTCGCGATATTAGTGGCGTGATTGTCTTAGATAAGCCTCTGGAACTAACCTCAAACGCCGCACTGCAAAAGGTGCGGCGTTTTTTTAATGCCCGTAAAGGCGGCCATACCGGCGCGCTAGATCCATTGGCAACTGGGTTACTACCATTGTGTTTTGGCGAAGCCACTAAGCTTTCACATTATACGCTTGAAGCGGACAAGACCTATGAAGTTACTGCGCACTTGGGGATTCGAACTACCACCAGTGACGGTGAAGGTGAAGTGGTAGAGCAGCGTGATGTAGATTTAGATAGTGCGACAGTCGAGCAAGCATTAGCGCATTTTATTGGCCCGCAAGAACAGTCACCATCAATGTTTTCTGCGCTTAAGTACGAAGGCCGGCCGCTTTATTATTACGCTCGGCAGGGTATTGACGTACCACGAAAATCACGTGAAATTAGCATCCGCAGTATTCGCCTGATTGAGTTCGCCGGTGACCAGTTGAGCCTCGAAGTTACCTGTAGCAAAGGGACCTACATTCGCACCTTGATTGATGATATGGGCCAATACTTTGGCTGTGGAGCATACGTTAGTGCACTACGGCGCACCTGGATTGCAGGCGTAGAAGGTCCCATGCATAGCCTGGCTGAACTTGAACAGTTAGCAGCTCAGTGTGATGATCACCAACAAGCTGACTTCAGTGCCTTGGATGAATTGCTGTTACCATGTGATTCAGTGATTCAGCAAATGCCGGTGATTCGGGTTATTGACGCCGATGCGATGCGTTTTGTAGCTGGCAACCCAGCGACGCCGAGCGCGGAACAAACGGATGTCGATCATGAAGTGTTGCGGGTTAAGCGCGAAAGTGATGATGCGTTACTTGGTTTAGGCTGTTGGCGCGACGATAAAATTGTGCCAAAGCGGGTGCTAAGCATTGCTAAACTATAGGTGAGTCCGTATAATGCATGGCGATTCCGTCGGTGCTGAATTAGTGATTGGCACCGATATTTTATCTAAACTAGGAGTACTCTATGTCACTAACTGCGGCAAAAAAAGCTGAAATCGTTAAAGAATTTGGTCAAGTTGAAAATGACACTGGTTCGCCAGAAGTCCAAGTTGCGTTGCTAACTGCAAACATTAACGAATTGCAAAGCCACTTTAAAGAACACGCTAAAGATCACCACTCACGTCGTGGTCTGTTACGCATGGTAAGCCAACGTCGTAAATTGTTGGACTACTTGAAGCGTAAAAACAATCAACGTTATGCGTCTCTGATTGGGCGACTCGGTATACGTCGCTAAGCAATGTTCAAAAAGGGGCCTCAAGGCCCCTTTTTACATATAGAAAAGATCAAAGCGCTGTTCGCTATTCGATGTTAGTTGGCGGAAGAAACGAAGAACCACAAACATCGAATAGCGAACAGCGACTATCGAATTTAAGAGAAGATGGTAAAGGAAAAAAACGTGAATCCGATTACAAAACAATTTAAGTACGGCCGTCATACGGTAACATTAGAAACTGGCGCCATGGCGCGCCAAGCGACCGGCGCAGTGCTCGCCAGTATGGACGACACCACAGTATTAGTATCTGTTGTTGCCAAAAAAGAAGCGAAAGAAGGTCAAGATTTCTTCCCGTTAACAGTAAATTATCAAGAGCGCACTTACGCTGCAGGTAAGATTCCAGGTGGTTTTTTCAAACGTGAAGGTCGGCCATCAGAGGCCGAGACCTTAACCTGTCGTTTGATCGATCGTCCAATTCGCCCACTATTCCCTGAAGGCTTTAAAAACGAAGTGCAAATTGTTGCAACCGTCGTTTCTATGAATCCACAGGTTAGTGCAGATATCGTTGCCTTAATCGGCGCTTCAGCGGCACTTAGCATTGCTGGTGTTCCTTTTGCGGGACCTATTGGTGCGGCGCGGGTTGGCGTAATCAACGATGAATATGTGTTGAACCCAACCCTTGATGAGCTTGCAGAGTCGAAGCTTGATTTGGTTGTTGCAGGTACTGAAAACGCAGTATTAATGGTTGAATCAGAAGCTCAATTGCTTTCTGAAGACGCTATGTTAGGTGCTGTTGTTTATGGTCACGAGCAAATGCAGACGGTGATCGAGAATATCAACGCTTTCACTGCCGAAGCTGGTAAGCCGAAATGGGACTGGCAAGCGCCAGTAACTGACGAAGAACTTCTTAGCAAGATCAAAGCGTTGGCTGAAGACGGTATTGGTGAAGCGTATCGCATTACTGAGAAGGCCGATCGCTACGAGCAAGTGAAAAAGCTTCGTGACGAAGTCATCGAGAAATTAACAGCAGAAGATGAATCATTAAGTGCCAAACTTATTGGCGATTTATTCCACGGTTTAGAAAGTGACGTTGTACGTCGCCGTATCATCGCTGGCGAAAAACGTATCGATGGCCGAGACCCAGACATGGTTCGCGGACTTGATATTGCTACTGGTATGCTGCCACGTGTGCACGGCTCAGCGGTATTTACCCGTGGTGAAACTCAGGCATTAGTTGCCGCGACCTTGGGTACAGAACGCGACGCGCAAATGATTGATGATCTGATTGGCTCAAGCAACAACCGGTTTATGTTGCACTACAACTTTCCTCCGTACTGTGTTGGTGAAACTGGTATGGTTGGTGTGCCTAAGCGCCGTGAGATTGGTCATGGACGTTTGGCGAAGCGCGGCGTACAAGCTGTTATGCCAAGCCAGGACGAATTCCCGTACACTATTCGTGTGGTTTCAGAAATCACTGAGTCAAACGGTTCAAGCTCCATGGCTTCAGTCTGTGGTACGTCACTAGCATTGATGGACGCAGGTGTTCCTATTAAAGCTTCAGTAGCTGGTATCGCGATGGGTCTGGTAAAAGAAGGCGATGATTTCGTAGTGCTTTCTGACATTCTTGGTGATGAAGATCACCTGGGTGACATGGACTTTAAAGTTGCGGGTAGTAAAGAAGGCGTTACTGCGTTGCAAATGGATATCAAAATTGACGGTATCACTCGCGAAATTATGGAAATTGCACTTGAGCAAGCCAAAGCTGCTCGCTTACACATCTTGAATGTGATGGACGAAGCAATTTCTGGTGCACGCCAGGAACTTTCTGATTACGCACCGCGTTATCACACCATGAAAATCAACTCGGACAAAATCCGTGACGTGATTGGTAAAGGTGGTGCAGTGATTCGTGAACTTACCGAAAGTACCAATACCAACATTGAAATCAACGATGATGGTACGATCCGTATCGCAGCAACTGACCAAGCGTCAGCGCAAGCGGCTATCGATCGTATTAAAGAGTTGACTGAAGATGTTGAAGTGGGTCGCATCTACCAAGGTAAAGTTGCACGCATCGTCGACTTCGGCGCATTCGTGACGATTCTGCCTGGTAAAGATGGCTTGGTACACATTTCACAAATCGCTGAAGAGCGCGTGAATGATGTCAACGAATACCTAAACGTTGGCGATACTGTGCCAGTTAAAGTGTTAGAAATTGATCGTCAAGGCCGGGTGCGCTTGAGTATGAAAGAAGCCGCTGAAAAGCCTGCAGAAGCAGCGCAACCAGCAGCGGAAGCCAGCTCAGAGCAAGGGCAAGACGAAGCTGAATAAATAAGCTTACAATGACTACATGAAAAGGGGCTTCGGCCCCTTTTCTTTTTTCTGCCAAGGTGCGTTATGATGAACACAAGGATAGGCATTCAGGAGTAATCATGAGTTTGAATCGCGTCGGCTGGCTGGTGTTTGTTTGCTGTTTAAGCATCACTGGCTGCACAGTGAGCCCTGCACAGAATAACTCTACTCTTGCTAATCTCGTGGTGGTTGAACCGCAAGCCCTTGATGGCAGGTTTCAGCTTGAGTTGGCAAAGTTGACTGAGATAATGGCTCAAGAAAGCGAGCAGCTCGATGCCGAGGCAATGGGTCAATTGCTATACCGTCGTGGTAGTTTATACGATGCTCTTGGACTAATGACCTTAGCCCGCATTGACTTTAATCGTGCGCTTGATTATCAGCCGCGATTAGCGGATGCGTACAATTACTTAGGGATTCATTATACCCAAGTTGGCCAGTTTGATTACGCCTATGAAGCGTTTGAATCGGTATTGGAACTTGAACCCGAGCATCCCTACGTGTACTTGAACCGCGGTGTTGCAGCTTATTATGATAATCGTTTTGATTTAGCTGACGATGACTTCTCGCGTTATTTTTCGTTTGACCCGAGCGACCCGTACAGAGCTATTTGGCGCTATCTGGGCGCGGTCGAGTTAAACCCCAACCAGGCACGGCAGAACCTTGCCAAAGCGCGTTTAAAACACAGTAACGAAGCGTGGGCTTGGGGCGTTGTCGACTTGTACCTCGGTATAATCAGCGAACAAGAGTTCCTGAATTCTTATGCTACGCAGGGGCTCGATGTCGACGAAACTCTGGCTGAGCGGATGTGTGAAGCCTATTTTTATCTGGGTAAACTTAAACAATTAGAGGGCGAATGGGGCACAGCGGCGGTTTATTTTCGCTTAGCACTGACTACTAATGTGCATATGTTTTTAGAGCATCGCTATGCCGCTATCGAGATGGATTGGAGTCAACAGCAAGCCAATGCGGAAAAAACCAAGTAAAGCTGCGTTATGCGCGGCAATAGGATGTTCGCTCGTGCTGGTTACGCAAACCGCGCAGAGTAACCAGCTTACATCCTTTCATTGGCTCGAAGACCTATCTCATCAGCAGGCAGGCTATGCAGTAGCAACGGGCGCAGCATGTCGTGCTGGCGACCGGCCGGTGCAATTGTGGTTGCCTGAAGGTCGTGCCGCGCCAGTTCTGGAAACCTTGGAGCAGTGGTCACAGCATCCCCTGGCAGAGTTTTTAAATTGCTTTTCGGTGCGTTGGTATCAAGACGCCGAAGATTTGAAATGCCAAGCAATCGGCAATCGCGGTAGTCAGCAATGTGACTTAGCATTGCTACCCCGCGAACTGCAACAACACCAATTGGTTTTTGTCACGGCTGAAGCATTGAGTATTGCCAGCGCAACTCATTGGCAGATGGTGATGCCTACTTCAGCTAGCGTCGACCTTCTTGCTCATGAAGCGGGGCATTGGCTGGGTTTTGCAGATGAATATGCGATGTCGACAACCTTGGCGGTGGATTATTGTAATGGTCGCTACCAGCATCCGTCGGTGAATGTAGTAACAACCACAACTAACCATGTTACCAGTGCTGAACTACAAGCTTTATGGCAACGCCTGCCATGGCGTGATGCGGTCAAGGACTGGCGGGAACTGGCCCAGCAAGACGGGAAAGGAGTTTGGCGGTTGGGCTCGGACAATAGCGTGAAGGTAGGTTTATTTGCGAGCAATACCTGCGCAGCGGTTGCTAATGTGTACAGCTGGAAGCCAGTTGCGCGTATGACGGCCATGGAATACCACGATGTGAATGTATGGCCGCCGATTTACCTAGAGTTGCTTAGAACCTTAGAGTGATAACGCTGTTGCTGTTTGCGCGATCATGATCACTGGACAGAGTAGCGCAAGGAACCAGACTAGACTGCGCGACTTATCCCAGTTGGCTAGGTAGAGTACATGAAACAGAATACGTAAGCCGACAAAAGCAACTGCCAACCATTGATTTACCACACCGACATGACCGGTGGCGATGACCAGTAACACCGCCGCCGCAAACAACGGAAAAGCTTCATAAGCATTGTAATGGCCAGCAACCGCGCGGGCACCGATGCCGGTTAAACGTTGCTGTTGAGCACGCGGATGGTGATTATCATAACCATTGTCACGGTTCTGGAAGTAAACCACTGGCGCTTTCGCGGCGATGGGTAGTAAACCAGCAATCAATAAACACCAAATCAGCGTAGTCATAGTTATTAGCCTTCCTTGTTTGTTATGTGAACGCTTCTATTTAACTTCTTTACCTGCCGCTTGCAAGTCAGCATGGTACGACGAGCGTACTAATGGACCGCTGGCAATGTGGGTGAAGCCCATTTTAACGCCTTCTGCACGGAACATTTCGAACTCGTCTGGGTGTACGTAACGGGTCACCGGTAAATGGTGGCGGCTCGGTTGCAGGTATTGACCAATGGTTAGCATGTCGACGTCATGGGCGCGTAGGTCGCGCATCACCTCGAGGATCTCTTCATTGGTTTCACCAAGACCGACCATCAAGCCTGATTTGGTGCGAATATCAGGGCGCACATTTTTGTAGCGCTGCAACAAGTCGAGTGACCACTGGTAATTCGCGCCGGGACGAGCGGCTTTATACATACGCGGTACAGTTTCAAGATTGTGATTGAACACATCGGGTGCTTCACCACTTAAAACATCCAGTGCGACGTCCATCCGGCCACGAAAATCTGGCACCAGAACTTCAACTTGGATAGCTGGGCTTTGTGCACGGATTTCACGAATACAGTCGGCAAAGTGCTGAGCGCCGCCATCACGTAAATCATCACGATCGACCGAGGTAACTACCACATATTTCACCTTCATGTCGCGAATGGTGGCGCCCAATTTGACCGCTTCTTCTGGATCAGGTGGTAGTGGGCGACCATGGGCGACATCACAAAATGGACAACGCCGCGTACAAATGGCACCCAAAATCATAAAGGTCGCGGTACCATGATTGAAACACTCAGGTAAATTCGGGCATGACGCCTCTTCACAGACTGAATGTAAGCCATGTTTACGCATCGCTTGTTTTATCTCGTCTATGCGTTGAGTGGATGCTGGAAGTTTAACCTTGAGCCACTCAGGCTTACGGAGCATCTGATCCCGCTCAGTTGGGACAACTTTTACCGGAATGAGAGCCATTTTATCGGCATCGCGAAGTTTTACTCCGGGTTCAACTCTAACTGGCTTGGACATAATCGTTGTCGAATCCTGTGTGTTCGTGAATGTTGTGGTAACCGAGCTGTTCGGCAAATAGGGCGGTAACGCGCTGGGCTGCCGCTGCGACAGTCGCAGGCCCGCCTAACTCTTTACTCTGCACCATCTGCATTCCTGCATAACCGCAAGGGTTGATGCGTAAAAATGGACTGAGATCCATATTAACATTTAGTGCCAGTCCATGAAATGAACAGCCTTTACGAATTCTTAGGCCTAATGAGCATAATTTAGCTGTATCAACGTAAACGCCGGGAGCGTCCGGACGCGCCGCAGCTTCAATACCTGCTTCGGCCATTACCTTTACGATGGTATTTTCAATATGGCTCACCAGCTGGCGCACACCCATTTTTAAGCGGCGAATATCGAGTAGAAAGTAGACGACCAGCTGACCTGGACCATGATAGGTGACTTGCCCACCCCGATCGACTTTCACCACCGGAATATCACCGGGCGCGAGAATATGTTCTGCTTTTCCAGCCTGGCCTTGAGTAAACACTGGCTCATGTTCCAGTACCCAGAGTTCATCCAGGGTGTTAGCATCACGCTCATCAGTAAATGCTTGCATGGCATGCCAAACCGGTTCGTACGCTTGTCGACCGAGTTGTCGAACAATTAAATCAGAGCACATAACGGACATCTTCCAGTGCCGCCAGGGCTTGGTAAAGCGTCTCGATATGCGATTGACTTTCGACTCGGATCTGAATCGATACTGAGTGATAATTGCCTTTGCTACTAGGCTTTACCGCCGGACTGTAATCACCTGGAGCATGCTCTTGAGCGACCGCGACGACCGCATCAGGAAGCTCTGGCTTGGCTAAGCCCATCACTTTAAAAGTAAAGTGACAAGGGAACTCGACCAGCTCATCGAAACGGGTTTTTTGCATCTGTAACTCCTAAGCTAAATGCGCGCGCTTACTTGCGTGGAAAGCCTCGATTAGTTGTTGCGTGAGGGGTCCACAGCGGCCATTGCCAATAATTATATCATCTATTTGCCCAATCGGCTGTACCTCGCGACTCGAGCTGGTCAGGAAAAGCTCGTCGAGTTGCGCTAGCTCAGAAATGTGGAAGGGTTCTTCACGAACCGTCAGCTTGAGCTGGTGTGCCAGTTGCAATACCCACATGCGGGTGATACCGGGCAAAATCAAGTGATTAGTTGGTGCGGTATAAAGCACACCGTCTTTCACGGCAAAATAGTTACTGGACGCACCTTCTGTGACAACACCGTCACGATGCAACATAGGTTCAATCGCATGGTGCTGCTGAGCGTACTGTTTAAGCACGATATTACCGAGCAGGCTGATACTTTTTATATCGCAACGTAACCAACGAATATCCTCGCAAAGCACCGCTTTGGCGGGCTTGGGAATATCCCAATGCAATTCAAGTGGTGAGATACTGGCAAAGATGGTCGGTGTGATCGGACCTTGCGGTAAGTGTGAGCGCTTGGTTTCGGCACCACGTGTGACCTGAAAATAGATAAGTCCATTTTGTAGTCCGTTACGTTCTATAAGTTCAGCGACCAAGGATTGCCAGAACTCATCAGGTTGATCAGGAATGGCTATTGCTGCCAGTGAGCGATGCAGACGAGCTAGGTGCTGAGTCGCCAGAAAAGGACGGCCCTGATAGATGGGCATAACTTCATAAATCCCGTCCGCAAACAAAAAGCCCCGGTCAAAGACCGAGACTTTCGCTTGTTCAGGAGCGAGCCATTCGCCATTAAGATAGACTAAATCGCTCATCTTCAGTGTTACTCTTGGTTAAATTTACGAACAACCCAATCAGTTAATTGCTTAAAGATTCCGCCTTCAGCGACATCATCAAGGGTAACTAACGGATAGCGGGCAATAGTTTCACCCTCTAATTCAATGCTTACCGTACCGACCTCAACACCTTTGTTGACTGGAGCTTCCAGCTCAGCATTAAGTTGGATGCTGGCCTTCAGGTTTTCACGTTGGCCACGTGGCAAGGTAATCACTGCATCATCAGCAATACCCAGCTGCACAGTGTCTTGCTCACCACCCCATACGCGCTGATCAACGAAGCTGTCACCAGCACTGTAGGCTTGCACGGTTTCATAGTAACGGAAGCCATAGTTGAGCAATTTTTTGCTCTCAATTTTTCGCGCTTGCTCGCTGCTGGTACCCATAACCACTGCAACTAAGCGGGTGTTACTTTCAACGGCCGAGGTTACTAAGCTATAGCCTGCCTCTTGTGTGTGACCGGTTTTGATGCCGTCAACATTCATGCTGGCATCCCACAACAGTGAGTTGCGGTTGTACTGCTTGATGGAGTTGAAGGTAAATTCTTTTTCCGAATAGATTGCGTACTCATTGGGCACATCACGAATTAGCGCTGCACCCAGCAAAGCCATATCGCGTGGCGACGTATACTGTTCTGGATCGGGCAGGCCGTGGCTGTTGGCGAAATAAGTGTTGGTCATGCCAAGTTCGTAAGCATAATTGTTCATTAGGTCAGCAAACGCCGATTCACTGCCTGCGATATGTTCTGCCATGGCGACACAAGCATCGTTACCAGAGGAAATAATGATGCCACGGTTAAGATCGGCAACACTAATTTGCTTACCCACCTCAATAAACATTTTGGACGATTCAGGAAAATTCTTGGCCCATGCGTTTTCGCTAATGGTGACAAGATCTGAAGGGTGGATACGTTGTTCTTGAATTTCCCGGCCAATAATATAGCTGGTCATCATTTTGGTCAGGCTCGCCGGAGCAAGTTGCTCATCAGCATTACCTTCCGCAATCACATAACCGGTGGTGTAATCCATTAGGATATAGCCTTTGGCGTTAACCTGTGGCGGCGGTGGGATAATCGAAGCTTGAGCGACGAGGGCAGTTGCACCAGCCAGGAGTGCAACAGTTCGAATCAACTGTTTAAATACAGAATGCATGGTCAGATTGTCTCTACGTTGTCATCGTTATTAAGAATATAGCGCGCAAATACTAACATATTTACGCGGTTTAGTTCGATAAAAGGGCAGTGTTAAGGTCTGACTGGTACTCGAAAAACGTCAGCATAACCATCTGCGCGAAGTTGATTGACTAGCTGGTCTGTTTGCGCTGCGGCAAAAGGACCAAGCATTACAGCGTGTAGACCGTTTTTTGCCTGAGTAGTTGCAGGAACCTGATAGGTTTGTGCTAATTTTTCAGCTGCTTGAGTCAGTCGTGTTTTGTCGCTACCGGCAACAACCTGGACAAAATACTGGGTTACGGCGTCCGATTCTAATGGTGTGGTGACCGCTAGCTGCTGGTTCTGAGCTTCTGGGTGTAGCGCCTCGATGCGCACACGTGAGGTCCCTGTGGCAAGCATACCGAGCTTATAGGCGGCAACATAGGAGAGATCGATAATGCGATTATCATGGAATGGGCCGCGGTCATTGACTCGTACCACCACTGAGCGCTGATTGGCTAAATTGGTAACGCGCACGTAGGTTGGCAGCGGCAACGTCTTATGCGCTGCACTCATTGCATACATATCGTATGTTTCACCATTTGACGTTAGGTGCCCATGAAATTTTTCGCCGTACCATGACGCCATACCTTCATCGATGAAACCTCGGGCATCAGGTAATATGCTATAAGTTCGGCCAAACAATGAATAAGTTCGATTGCCTTGACGGCTTGGCACTTCGACTTTTGGGGTTGGCTCGCTAAGCTCAGCAGCGGTGGGCAGACGCGAAGGTATACTGTCATGGGTTTGACTGTAACGACTTTTCGGTGCCGTACTACAACCGATCAGCAGTAACGTCAAGACAATGGCAAAGACGCGTTGCATGGTCGAAAATTCCTTTAACGTGCGGCAGCAAGCTGCTGACTAAATTGGTGGACTACCATCGCATAGAGCGGGCTACGATTGTAACGGGTAATCACGTAAAAGTTATGCAAACCGAGCCAGTAATCGGCATCGCTGGGCTGTTCAAAACGAAAGACTTTCGCCTTCATGTCACCATCAAGTTCAGTGTTTTCAGGTAAGTTTAGGCCAGCGTTTAAAAGTTGCGCAACGGTGGTGGTTAATTTCAACCCATCACTGGCAAGTTGCGCATTAGCTGAGGTTGTTGGTAACTCCAGGGCGACAGGCGCTTGTGGTCGCCAACCATTTTTCAGAAAATAATTAGCAACGCTGCCAATGGCGTCAACCGGATTACTCAGTAAATTACGCACGCCATCATCGTCAAAATCGATGGCGTAATGGCGGTACGAGGATGAAATAAATTGACCATAGCCCATAGCTCCAGCGTAGGAACCTTTGAGCTCTGTTGGAGATAAGCTTTCAGTCCGGGTCAGTAATAAAAATTCTTTCAATTCTGAGCGGAAGAATGATGCGCGTGGTGGA
This sequence comes from Pseudidiomarina xizangensis, assembly GCF_052541995.1. Classification (NCBI taxonomy): domain Bacteria; kingdom Pseudomonadati; phylum Pseudomonadota; class Gammaproteobacteria; order Alteromonadales; family Idiomarinaceae; genus Pseudidiomarina; species Pseudidiomarina xizangensis. Next base: position 859,261 of record NZ_JBOBQA010000001.1, on the reverse strand, counting down.
TAATGGAAACCTAAGGTGTTGAGCGCATCAAGCACCTGGTAGTTACCTAAATAACTACCGTAAAAGGTTTCAACACCAATGATTGCGACAATAACTTCTGCCGGTACACCAAATTGTTGCTCCGCTCGAGCTAATGTTTCAGCGTGTTCCTGCCAAAATTCAAGTCCCGCCGCTAAGCGCTTTTCGGTGAGAAAAATCGGATGATATTGATACCAGGGCTTGGCTTCCCATGGCCGTTGAATCGCTTCGAGAATGTCTTGATTTGGCTGTGCCTGACTTAACAGTGCTTTGAGTTTCTCGCGTTCGAAATTGTGCTCGACGACAAGTTCGTCAATAAAAGCTAATTGCTCGGCACTCAGTTGCGTGCCGTCGGCGTAGCAAGAGGTGCACGCTAATAGAGCACTAAGTGCAATACTGCTGGTGAGTTGTTTGAGCATCGCTATCTCCTGAGATCTCGTGGTCGAGGGTGAGTAATCTTAAGCATGAATTAAGCGCCGATTGGTGGCAATAGCCATTAGTAAACCAAAGCCTGCGAGCAATGTCACCATCGATGTGCCGCCATACGAAATGAGAGGCAGTGGCACGCCGACCACGGGCAGCAACCCAGAGACCATGCCCACGTTGACCATGACGTAAATGAAGAAGGTCATGGTAAGGCTGCCAGCGAGTAATTTTTGATACACCCGTTGCGCGCGCATGGCGATGATCATGCCGCGAAAAATGATAAATCCATAAAGTAAGAATAAGCCAATAACACCGACCAGACCGAACTCTTCACTAAACACAGAGAAAATAAAATCAGTATGGCGCTCGGGCAGAAACTCGAGTTGCGACTGAGTGCCTTGCAACCAACCTTTGCCTTCAATACCGCCTGAACCTATAGCAATTTTTGACTGGATAATTTGATACCCCGCGCCCAACGGGTCGCGTTCGGGATTGAGAAAGGTGAGTACCCGCTGGCGTTGGTAGTCGCGCATTAGGAAAATCCACATAATAGGCGTAAATGAGCCGATGACTACCGCGAAAAAGGTAATTATTTTCCAGGACATACCAGCGAGGAATAAAACAAAAATACCTGATGAAGCAATCAACAACGAAGTACCTAAGTCGGGCTGTTTTGCGATCATTAATACCGGCACTAGTAATAACACGAACGCCCCAGTTAAGCGTCGTAACGTGGGCGGCAGACCTTGTTGAGCAATGTACCAGGCTACCGCCATGGGTACCGCCAGCTTCATTAGTTCCGATGGCTGAATGGTTATGAAACCCAGGTTTAACCAGCGTTGCGCGCCTTTACTTGATTCACCGACCAACAACACCGCAAGTAACAATACAATACCGACAGTGAACAATGGTAATGACCAGCGCTGGACAGAGTCCAACGGAATCTGCGCGATAACGATCATAGCAAAAAACGCGGCCCCCACACGAATAGCCTGACGCTCGGTCATGCCCAGGTTTTCGCCACTGGCTGAATACACGGTAAAAATACTCACCACAGCGATGATAAGCAGTGCGAACAGCAGTGGAGCGTCCATGTGCACGCGCTGTAAAAATGAAGTGCGTTGCTGATCAGGGTGCATGTTCACCTACCACAGTGTCGTCTTGAAAATAAAAATCCATGAGTTTACGCGCCATAGGTGCTGCAACACTTCCGCCACCACCAACCACGTTTTCCGCGGTAATAATCACCACCATTTCGGGCGCATCTGCGGGTGCGTAGCCAACATACATGGCGTTGTCGCGATACTTTTCGGCAGTGGTTTCAGCATCGTATTCTTCGTCTTGTCCAATGCTACGAACTTGTGCGGTGCCGGTTTTACCGCCGGAGGTGTAAGTCGCGCCCTTAAAGGCAGTACGCGCAGTGCCCTTAATGCTGCTAACGACATCTTCCATTGCGTTAAGTGCAACGCTCCAGTTTTCGGGATTATTCAACTGGACGGGGTCGCGCTGTTCATGCACCGCTGGCAGCTCGATACCCGCATCGCGGATAGCGCGCAAAAAACGTGGCACCGGGCGTTTACCCCTATTGACGACCACAGCGGTGGCAACTGCGAGTTGCATCGGTGTGACCGTCCAATAGCTTTGACCAATACCAATGGAAACGGTTTCACCAGCGTACCACGGTTGGTTAAAACGGGCGCGTTTCCATCCCCTGCTGGGCATAACAGCAGAAGATTCTTCGCCGATATCAATGCCGGTCAATTGGCCGAAACCGTAACCCACCATGTGTTCAGAAATGGTATCGATACCTAAATTCAGGGCTAAGTCATAATAAAAAGTGTCACAACTTTCGACTATGGCCCGATCGACGTCGACCCAGCCGTGCCCCCAGGACAACCAATCACGGTAGCGGTGGTCAATCCCTTTAATCTGGAACCAACCTGGATCCCAAATTTGCGTGTCGGTGGTAATAATGCCTTCTTCTAATCCTACAATTGCCAGCTGGGGTTTGATAGTTGAAGCAGGCGGATAACCGCCTTGGGTGGCGCGATTAAGCAGCGGGGAGTGATTTGAATTTAACAGCCCCCGGTATTGCGCAACTGAGATACCTTGTGCGAACCAATTTGGGTCGTAACTAGGTTGACTAATCATTGCCAATAGAGCACCGTCGCGTGGATCCATGACAATGATTGAACCGCGACTCTCGCCTAATATTTCTTGTGCTTTTTGTTGTAGTGCGATGTCGATTTCAAGCACCAAATCCTGACCAGGGATCGGGGGCTCAATCGCTAATGTGCGTAGTGAACGTCCATGGATGTCGACTTCGACTTGCTGATAGCCCACGGTACCGTGGAGTTGTTCTTCGTAGTAAGCCTCAACCCCTAATTTACCAATGGTACGGGTTGCAGCATAGTTGGCATTAACACCTTGTTCTTTAAGTCGCTGCGCGTCGCGTTGATTAATTTTTGCAACATACCCCATTGCATGGGTAAGAGTCTCACCATAGGGGTAATGACGAACTAAGCGTGCTTCGATACTCACGCCAGGGAATTCATGCTGGCGCGCAGCAAAAATAGCAGCCTGTTCTTGGTTGAGTTGATCCAGCAGAATAACCTGTTCAAAGCGTCGCTCACGTTGGCGGTTGCGTTCGAAGCGCAGTAGCTGTTCAGTGTTGATGCCGAGCAAGTCGGCGAGTCGTGCTAGGGTACCACCTAAATCTTTAACTCGTTCGGGAATCAACTCCAAACTTAATACGGGCCGATTTTCGGCCAAAATACGACCTTCGCGATCATAGATAATGCCGCGATTAGGCGCCAGTGGAACGACTTTGATCCGGTTATCATTGGAACGAGTCTGAAAGCTTTGGTGTTGAGTAACTTGAAGTTGATACATATTGCTGAGCAATACGCCAAAAACAGCGACCACAATAACTAAAGATACCACCACGCGACGGCCAAATAGGGCGGTCTCGGCATGATGATCACGAATTGTGGAACGGCGTATTCTCATGCTTAGTCACGGTGATACGGGTGGTTAGCGTTGATGCTCCAAGCTCGGTACAGAGCTTCGGCTACAATAACCCGCACTAGGGGGTGTGGCAAGGTTAAGGGAGATAAACTCCAGCGCTCATCAGCGATTGCGCTACAGCTAGCGGCTAAACCTTCAGGTCCGCCAATTAATAAACTGACGTCGCGACCATCCATTTGCCAGTCGGCGAGGCGTTCCGCCAGTTTCGGTGTCGCCCAAGGGCGGCCTTCCACTGCTAACGTCACCACCCGATTACCTTTGCCGATAGCGGCTAACATTGCTTCACCTTCGTGTTTGGTCAGGCGTGCGACATCAGCGTTTTTGCCTCGCTTGCCGGCAGCAATTTCTATCAACTGCAGTTGGCAATCGGCCGGTAAGCGTTTCGCGTAGGTTGCAAATCCGGTGCTGACCCAACTTGGCATTTTCTGCCCAACTGCAATCAGCTGAATCCGCATTAACGTGGACCCCAGAGTTTTTCTAACTCATAGAAGTCGCGAATGGATTCTTGCATGACATGAACGACAACATCACCCAAATCAACCAGTACCCACTCTGAAGTGTCAGCGCCTTCGACCCCTATGGGTGGAACACCATGATGTTTGCTCTCGGTAGCGACATGATTAGCGAGGCTTTTGACATGAGTTTTGGAGTTGCCTGAACAAACGACCATATATTCAGCAATGTCAGTTTGTTCTTGGACATCAAGGACTTTAATGTCACGACCTTTAAGGTCTTCTAATTTATCTACAACGAAGTCACGTAATTGTTCAGCTTGCAAAAGTGAAACTCTCCTAAACAGACGGTTTTAACGGCGCATAGTTTACCATGACTATTGACGAAAAGCAGTTGTCTTAGCCTGTTTGATACAGTTGTTGTTGTTTAATGTAGGCAGCCACCTCGGTGGGTACGTGTTGTTCCCAGGCCCCATGTGCGGCCATCGCCTGCCGCAGCTCAGTGGCGGAGATCGCAATTTCTGGTGTGGGTAGGCAAATAATCGCACCGTGAGAAGCTTGGTGCAATTCGGCAACATCTGTTACTTGACTGCGTTGGGCGAGTGCTTGCACTTCTGGTGACCATTCCTTGGTTTCGTGAGGGCGCTGCATGACCGCTAAATGAGCAACTCTGAGCAGTTCCTGCCAGCCGTGCCAGGTGTGTAATTTGGCAAAGGCATCGTTACCGAGTAAAAACACCAGGTGATCCTGCGGCCACTTGCGGTGCATCTCTTGTAGCGTTAACAGGCTGTAAGAGGTGCGCTCGCGTTGTAATTCCCAGGGTTCGGCACACACGTCAGGTTGCTCGGCGTAGGCCAGACGTACCATTGCTAAACGCTGTGAGGGGCTAGCTCCCAGGCTGTCGCGATGGGGCGGTTGCGCACTCGGCATGACCTGCAATTGGTCGCCTTTTAACAGCTGGAACGCGGCCAGCGACGTGAGCACGTGGCCGTTGTGAATAGGATCGAAGGTGCCGCCAAAAATTACCCGTAACATGTGCTTAAAAACTTGGGGTCACGCTGGGGTTGGCATAATAATACCAGGGCATGACAGTACAATGTCGCCAGGTGTTCACCAGAATCACGCTTGAAGGCGAACTCAAGGCGCACCAGTAATTGATGCAAGCGGGCGACGTGTTCGGGTTGTAAACGCTGAGCAAAGGCGCGATAGGCACCTTCCTGATTACGCCAAATACCCAACGACATGAGATCTTTGGTGGTTAATTGGCGCTGCTGTAGCTGCTGTAGTTTGTGTACTTCGCGCTGTAACATCCAATTGAGGATGGCAATTTCCGTTTCTTCCTCAAGCAGGCGTTGTAATCGACGTAGAGCATTACTGAGGTCACCTTGTAAAATCGCTTCTTGCAGTGCAAAAACCGTGAATCGACTTTGATCCTGGGCCGCTTCGGTGATGAAGTCCGGGGTTAAAGGTTGCGGAGCGTCCATGAGCGCTAGCTTTTGTAACTCTTGATCGAGCGCCAGTAAATTGCCTTCGAACCAGTCGGCAAGCAACTGCGTCGCGGTGCTATCTATACTGAGTTGATAACGTTGCGCGCGTTGCTGGATAAATTGCGGTAATTGACGACGTTCCGGACTATTCGCCTGAACCACGGGACCAGCAGCCTGCAGCAATTGAAACCACTTGGCTTTGAGTTGTTCTTGTTTGAGTTTGGGGCCGGTAAGCACCAAAATCTGGTCGTCAGGCAACTCCGCGCAATAGCGTTTCAATGCTTCAGCGCCTTCACGGCCAGGTTTAGCCTCGGGAAGTTCAACTTCGATAAGGCGTAGGCTGGAAAACAGGCCGAGATTTACACTATCGATCTGTAATTGACCCCAGTCAAACTGACCGTCTTGGATAAAGCGTTGGCGCTCATCGATACCTTGTTGTCGTGCCTGTTGACGAATTAACTGCATGGCATCATCAATCAGCAACGGTGTGTCGCCAAATACGCAGATGAGCGGCGGTAAACCTTGCTGTTGCAGATGACCTTGCAGTTGCGCTAATTGCATGGGGTTATTGACTCATTTGGGCGATGACTTGCCGTACCAACTGCTGTGCAGCTTGCTCGCGCATTTCCGCAACCAGAACTTCGCGTTCACGGGTTTTCGCCAAGGCAAAGTTAGGATCATCCTGGTAGTCACGAAATACTTCAACTTGCAACGCTTTGGTCTCACCCTGAAGGGGGACCAGCAGATAATTAACGGTATAAATGAGTTCATATTCTGCCACTTGACCACTTGCCGATAGGCTTAGGGTACGGCGACTAAGGCTATCATTGAGAATTTCAATAAGCGTTGCAGAGTTGTCCTCGACCAAGGTTGCTCCTGCAAGGCGAAAGCGGTCGCGGGCATCGTCAGCAAACTCGCTAAACTGTGGCGCACTGATTCGCAATTGCTGGAGCTCCGTAGGGAGTTGGTAATTCCCTTGCAGTTGGAAGCCACACCCCACGAGAAGTAAAATCAGACCACCTAGCAGCAATGTACGCATGTATCGTCCTAACAATGTTTAGCTTGTATTAGTTCGCAACAATATTGACCAATTTACCCGGCACATAGATTTGTTTACGAATGGTTTTGTCAGCTATAAAACGCTGTACATTTTCATCGGCAATCGCAGCGGCGATCACCGATGCTTGGTCGGCTTCGGCGGCGACGTTGATTTTACCGCGAACTTTACCATTGACCTGAATCACTACTAAGATACTTGACGCGACCAAGGCTTTGGAATCAACTGCTGGCCATGCGGCAAAGTTAATGTCGTCCTGGTGACCTAACTGCTGCCAAAGTACCTCACTCATGTGTGGGGTAACCGGAGCAAGCATGAGCACGATGGCATCGAGTGCTTCACGCATAATACCCCGATCAAGCGCAGTTGCTAGTTGAGCTTTCTGGAGTCTATTTAACAGCTCCATAATGGCAGCAATGGCAGTGTTAAAGTTCTGCCGGCGACCCATATCGTCGGAAACTTTTTCAATAGTGCGATGCACTTCGCGACGAAGTTCTTCCTGAGAACTGCTTAACTGACTGAAGTCATGACTATGTTCTTGTTCTACAACAGCACTGTAGTCGGCGACTAAACGCCAAACACGGCGGAGGAAGCGCTGGGCGCCTTCAACGCCTGAGTCTGACCATTCCAATGTCGCTTCTGGAGGCGCCGCGAACATCATAAACAAGCGCACAGTGTCGGCACCGTACTTGTCGATCATGAGCTGTGGATCGATGCCGTTATTTTTTGACTTCGACATTTTAGTCATGCCACCGTAAGTGACTTCTTTACCGTCACTACGCAGCACTGCCTTAGCGATACGACCTTTGTTATCGCGTTCAACGATATCGACATCGAGTGGTGAATACCAGGTGATTTTGCTATTCGCGTCTTCGCGGAAATAGCTATCTGCCAGCACCATGCCTTGGGTTAATAAGCGTTTGAACGGTTCATCAGAACTGACCAAACCGGTGTCACGCAATAATTTGTGGAAGAAACGGGCGTACAATAAATGCAAAATTGCATGTTCAATGCCGCCTATATACTGATCGACCGGTAACCAATAGTTGGCTTGTTTTGGATCGAGCATGCCGTCATGGAAATTGGCACTACAGTAGCGTGCGTAATACCAGGACGATTCCATAAATGTATCAAAAGTATCGGTTTCGTGTTCTGCTGGCGCGCCGTTGTAGGTGGTTTTACGCCATTCTGGATCGGCTTTAATCGGTGATTGAGTACCGCTCATCACCACATCTTCAGGCAAGCGCACGGGCAGTTGATCTTCCGGCACTGGTGCCGAACTACCATCCGCCAGTTTCAGCATTGGAATTGGCGCTCCCCAGTAACGCTGGCGCGACACACCCCAATCGCGGAGACGATAATTCACCTGCCGACGACCAATGTTTTGCTCGGCAAGTTGTTTCGCAATTGCTTCAAACGCAGCTTCACTAGTCAGGCCAGTATAAGGGCCTGAATCAATGGTGGTACCTTTTTCAGTGATCGCGGCGACAGTGATGTCGCGTTCGCCGACCGCTGGTTCAATTACTGGTTTTATTGGTAGTTGATAGGTGGTTGCAAACTCCCAGTCGCGTTGGTCGTGAGCTGGTACGGCCATTACAGCGCCACTGCCGTAGTCCATTAAAACAAAATTAGCGACCCAAATAGGGATGGATTCGCCGGTTAATGGGTGTTTGGCAAAAAAGCCAGTTGGCATACCTTTTTTCTCAATGGTCGCTAGTTCGGCTTCGGCCATTTTCGAATTTTTAATCGAGTCAATGAAGCCCGCAAGCTCAGCATTTGCTGCAGCGGCTTGTTGTGCCAGTGGATGTTGTGCAGCCACTGCCATATAAGTGACACCGTATAGCGTATCGGGCCGGGTGGTGTAAACAGTCAACGGTTGCTCGTGGTCGACCACGGAAAAGTCGATTTCAACTCCTTCAGAACGGCCAATCCAATTGCGTTGCATGGTTTTGACTTGCTCTGGCCAGCCGTCGAGCTGGTCAAGATCTTGCAATAATTCATCGGCATATGCAGTGATTTTAATAAACCACTGAGGGATCTCTTTTTGCTCGACTTTGGCACCTGAACGCCAACCACGTCCGTCAATAACTTGCTCGTTCGCAAGCACGGTTTGATCGACCGGGTCCCAGTTTACCGTGGCGTTTTTCTTATAAACTAAGCCCTTGTCATAAAGCTTAGTGAAAAACCATTGCTCCCAGCGGTAATACTCTGGGCGGCAGGTTGCAACTTCGCGTGACCAATCGTAACCAAAGCCAAGCGACTTGAGTTGATTGCGCATGTAATCAATATTTTGATAGGTCCACTTTGCCGGCGCTGTTTTATTTTGAATGGCGGCATTTTCAGCAGGTAAGCCAAACGCATCCCAGCCCATAGGTTGCAGCACATTTTTACCTTGCATGCGCTGGTGCCGAGCGACCACATCGCCAAGTGTGTAATTACGCACGTGGCCCATGTGTAGCTTGCCACTTGGGTAAGGGAACATCGACAAACAATAGAATTTTTCTTTATCTTGTTGTTCGCTAACTTCGAAGACTTTATCACGCTCCCAGCGTTGCTGGACGGTGGTTTCGATTTGCGCTGGATCGTAGTTATCCTGCATAACTTTTGACATCTTAGAATCCATTTATTCGACGGCGTGAGAGTGAAACACTACTTACAGTGCGTACCACATTAAGAGCATGACAACGATGCCAGCGAGGCCAAAAAAACCGTATTCGAAACGGTTACGTTGCTCAGCATCGCGATCTTCTGGATCGCGATAAAACACAAACATACCCATGCTTGAAACGCCAAGCGTTCCTGCTGCGGTGAGAACCGCAAAAATGATTGCTGCGATGATGTTTTCCATGGTTTGTTCCAGTTTTTGGTTAATGGGCACTAAAACTGCTTACAGTTTACTTATTTTGTCGCCGATTGACTACGGGCAATGCACCAAGAATCGCGATCAATAGCGCAAAGATCCAGCTTCCATAAGCTCCCCAAAAGAAGTAAGGGGTTAGACCGTTGATCAAAGGCACTGCTGCGGATAAAGTGGTGCTGGAAAATTGTGGAGCCCGGGCAAGCCATTCACCGTTTTCGTCGACCATCGCCGTGATACCGCTATTGGTTGCGCGAATTAACGGACGACCTAGTTCGATAGCTCTCATCCGAGCGATTTGCATGTGTTGTGCCGGACCATGAGAACGACCAAACCAGGTATCATTGCTTACCGTTAACAGAAAGTTGGTGCTGCTGGTGAAATTCGCGCGGACATGTCCCGGGAAGGCGATCTCATAACAAATTGCGGTGGCAAACTCCCAACCATGAGCTCGCAGAGGCGCTTGTACCGCCTCTCCGCGAGTGAAGGAAGACATCGGAAGGTTAAATAACGGCGCCAGCGGACGCAATAAATCACCAAAAGGAACAAACTCGCCTATCGGCAGCAATTGGTGCTTACGATAGCGGTTACTATGGCCGTGGTGATAGGTTTCGCCAACAGTATCTGCACCATCCTGGCCGAGGGCGATCACCGAGTTGAAATAGTGATCTCGGTCAATATCAATAATGCCAGTGATAAAAGCTGTTTCCGTGGTCGCCATTTCGTCGTGAATGACAGCTAAGATGTCATCGGTGTAAGGCTCAGGCATAGTGACAGCAGATTCAGGCCAAATGATAACGTCATGATCCTTATATAACGGGCGACTTAAATCTAAATAGCGACTGAGGTTAGGCCAGTGCTGATCCGGATCCCACTTTATCGATTGATTAACGTTGGCCTGCACCAAACCAATGGTGGCGCTGCTATCGGTTCGCGCTACGCTGGTCAGCTGGGACAGCAGCAATGGCATTAAAAGTAGCGCACCAATAAGTGCGGGCGCATGCCAGGAGCGCTGCTTAAGCCAATAAACAGCAAGTAAGGCGAGGGTGATCAGCACGGTGGTGATGCCGGTACCGCCGAACCATGGGGCATAGTTTGCCAGCCAGGTGTCGGTTTGCGTGTAGCCCAACTCTAACCAGGGAAAACCAGTTAGCATCCAGCCACGTAAAGTTTCGGCGATAAGCCAAGTTAGGGGCAGCGCCCAATAAGCCTGCGTATGAACGCGAACTGTTAACCAGCGCCACGCCCAGAATGCCAATGCGGGAAATAGACTTAGGTACAGAAACAGCAGGAGCAAGATACCGACGGTCGCGATAGGGTGCAGACCGCCGAAGGTATCAATACTTACGTAAATCCAACTAAGGCCCGCCGCAAACCATCCCAAACCAAAGTAGTAGCCGAGTCGCCAGGCATTTGCAGGATTTTTATCCTGCACTAACCAGACCATCGCGACCAGAATTGGCAAAGGTAGCCAGGCTTGATTAAAGGGGGCGTAGCTGAAGACCAGTAATAGGCCTAGTAAGACACAGCCAAGTCTGGTTAGTCCAGCTTGCCAGCGGCGCTGCCAAAATGCCATGTTTAACTGTCCGTATCGGTAGCAGTTGTCCGCTCGGGGAAACTCACCTGCAATTGCGATATGCGTCGTTTATCTGCGCCGGTAACCTTAAATGCGATGCCACCAATGGTGATTTCCTCACCTGTTTTGGGTAAATGACCAAAACCATGAGCAACCATACCGCCAATAGTGTCGTATTCTTCGTCGCCATACTGGGTGCTGAAGTAATCGTTGAAGTCTTCGATTGTGGTAAGTGCTTTGACCGAAAAACGCGATTTATTGATACGCCGGATATCTGCTTTGGAATCTTCGTTGTAATCGGTTTCATCTTCGATTTCACCGACGATTTCTTCCAGAATATCCTCGATAGTTACCAAGCCAGAGACACCGCCATACTCATCAACGACAATTGCCATGTGGTAACGCTGCGAGCGGAACTCTTTAAGCAACACATCAACGCGTTTGCCTTCAGGAACAATGACAGCAGGACGGATAACTTTCGCTAGCGAGAATTCGTCATCAGTCATATTGAAGCCATAAGCCAACAAATCTTTCGCCAGCAAGATGCCTTCAATGTGGTCTTTGTTTTCGCTCACAACCGGGTAGCGACTGTGTTGCGAGTCAATGACGATAGGTAAAAAGGAGTCGACAGTTTGATTGATATCTATGGTAACCATTTGCGAACGCGGTACCATAATGTCGCGAACTTTTAGTTCCGCAACGTCAAGCACGCCTTCGATCATTTCTTTCGTGTCGTTATCGATCAAGTCGCGTTCTTCGGCGTCTTGAATCATATCGACTAACTCTTCGCGGCTATTCGGCTCTCCGGTAAAAAGTTGCAACAGTTTGGTTGTCCACGATTTACTTGAAGAACCGTTGGTAGAGTGGGGATGGTCATCGCTCATTAGCTGGTGCTTGCTCCGTTTGGTTAGCAACTTCAGCGTAAGGGTCGGTATACCCCAAGCTGGTTAGAATCGTTGTTTCAAGGCACTCCATGTGTTCCGCCTCGGCATCTTCAATATGGTCATAACCTAGCAAATGCAGGGTCCCGTGTACAATCATATGCGCCCAATGTGCGACTAAGGTCTTGTGCTGTTCAGCAGCTTCACGCACAACCACGGGAGCACAAACGACCAAGTCACCAAGTAAGGTCACCGGCATAGGAACCGGTGCCGTAAAAGGAAACGATAGCACATTCGTAGCATAGTCGCGTTCGCGGTAGTCGCGATTCAGTTCGCGAGCTTCATCTTCGGCGACGATGCGAATGGTTAGTTCAACATCGCCTTGGTGCCATTGATGCGCCTGTAAAGCGGTCTCTACCCACAACTGAACGTCGTCCGTTGCAGGTAACTTGGCACCGTTTGCAGCATCCTGAATGTCTACAAAGACTGTCATTTGCGTTGGTCAAATTCTTCGTAGGCTTGCACAATGCGTTGCACTACAGGGTGACGAACGACGTCGCCCGCTTGAAAAAAGGTGAAGCTCAAGTCCGACACGTTGCTAAGTACTTCAATCACATGGCGCAAGCCTGATTTCTGGCCACGGGGTAAGTCAACTTGAGTAATATCGCCGGTGATGACCGCACGCGAATTGAAACCGATCCGAGTCAGGAACATTTTCATTTGTTCACAAGTGGTGTTTTGGCTTTCATCGAGAATAATAAAAGCATCATTAAGCGTACGTCCGCGCATGTATGCGAGCGGTGCGACTTCAATGATGTTGCGTTCGAGCAGTTTTTCGACTCGTTCGAAGCCCAGCATCTCAAATAGCGCATCATAAAGCGGACGTAAATAAGGGTCGACCTTTTGCGCTAAATCACCGGGTAAAAAGCCTAACTTTTCACCAGCTTCAACGGCCGGTCGGGTCAATAGAATACGGCGAACTTCCTGACGCTCCAAAGCGTCCACGGCACATGCGACCGCGAGATAGGTTTTGCCAGTACCGGCCGGGCCAATACCAAAGTTTACGTCGTGACTAAGAATTGCGCGTACGTATTCGGCTTGATTGTGATTACGTGGTTTGATCATGCCGCGCTTGGTTTTGATGTGGGTCAGCTTTTCCGCAGCGGGGTCGCCATGGCCTTGCTCCAGAACATTGGCTTGCTGGATAGCAAGGTGTACTTGTTGCGGTTCAATTTCACCGGCTTTACCTTTGACCGTGGCGGTTTCCAGGTAAAGGTCGCGCAATAGTTTTTCGGCTGCCTTAACCGTATGTTGTGGACCAATCAAGCGAAACGCTTGATTACGGTAGGTGATTTCAACACCTAGTCGACGTTCAACATGTTTTAAGTTTTCGTCAAACGGGCCACAGAGTTCAGCTAAACGCCGACTGTCTGCCGGCTCTAGTTCGATATCAAGCGTGGTAACTTTTGGACTCAAAAGAACCTCTTTTGGTTAAGACTGTTGGGGTGGAATAAAGCTCGCAACACCGAGTGCATCGGGTTGTGTGCGTGCTTGTTTGGCGAGAATAGTCTGTGGCGCTGTATCAACGCGCAGGCCCATCTCATCTTCCACTCGAATCACGTCGCCGCGTAATGAGTTGGCAAAGGCGTCGGTAATTTTAACATCAACAAAGCGACCAATCATTGACGGGTTACCGACAAAGTTGACGACGCGGTTGTTTTCCGTACGTCCACTCAGTTCCATCGGATCTTTTTTCGACGGGCCAAGCACCAAAATGCGTTGTTCGGTGTCGACCATGCGGCGGGCGTGAGCGTGTGCTTGCTGGTTTAACCGTTGTTGCAGAATTTGCAGTCGCTGTTTTTTACTATCTTCACTACTATCGTCGGGAAGATCTGCCGCTGGCGTGCCCGGACGCGCGCTGTAAATAAAGCTAAAGCTAAGGTCGAAGTCGATCGCCTGAATCAAATCCATGGTTGCTTCAAAGTCAGCATCAGACTCACCCGGGAAGCCGATGATAAAGTCGGACGACATCGCCATGTTTGGCCGCATGCGCTTTAACTTGCGAATTTGCGATTTGTATTCCAGCACTGTGTGTCCGCGTTTCATCAACGTCAGTACCCGATCGGAACCACTTTGGACCGGCAAATGCAGGTGATTTACCAGCTCAGGAATGGTGCCATAAGCTTCGATAATGTCGTCGGTAAATTCAACCGGGTGCGAGGTGGTATAGCGAATCCGGTCAATGCCATCGATAGCGGCGACTAAGTGGAGTAATTCTGAGAAACGACACACAGAGCCATCAAAGCTTTCGCCGCGATAGGCGTTCACGTTTTGGCCCAGTAGATTAACCTCGCGCACGCCTTGCTCTGCCAGTTGCGCAATCTCATACAATACATCGTCGACTGGACGACTGACTTCTTCACCGCGTGTGTAAGGTACGACGCAGAATGTGCAGTATTTGCTGCAGCCTTCCATGATGGAAACGAAAGCAGTAGGTCCTTCAGCTTTTGGCTCGGGCAGGCTATCGAACTTTTCGATTTCCGGAAACGAAATATCGACCATAGGAGTGTGGTCGGTTTGCACTTGCTTCACCATTGCTGGCAAGCGATGCAAGGTTTGCGGACCAAATACGATGTCGACATAAGGTGCGCGGGCACGAATGTGGTCGCCTTCTTGTGAGGCCACACAGCCACCGACGCCAATCACTAAGTCTGGATTCTTATCTTTTAGGGTTTTCCAACGACCAAGCTGGTGAAAGACTTTTTCTTGGGCTTTCTCACGAATCGAGCAGGTGTTGAGCAGGATCAAATCAGCATCTTCTGGCTCGTCTGCGACTTCATAGCCATGGGTCGCACCGAGCAGATCAGCCATTTTCGCTGAATCGTACTCGTTCATTTGGCAGCCCCAAGTTTTGATGTATAACTTCTTGCTCATAACTTCGCTTTACTCACTTGCGTTAGTGTATCTCAAAAGGGACGTTATTTTAGCCTGTTCTGCGCTCAACTGCCAACTTTGCCGCCGGTTTCTGCTTTGCGCCGGGTGCGAATCGCCAAATAACCCGCCACAGTGATAACGACAGCGCCACTGAGCATGTGCCAGGTAATGGGTTCTTGCCAGAACCAATAGCCCATTAAGGCAGCGAACATAACCGAACTGTAGGTGAAAACACCGACTTTGGCAGCGGGAGCTAACGAAAACGCCTTGGTCATACCAAGTTGCCCGGTCACCGCCAGGCCGCCCATGGCAAAAATACCCAGCCAATGCTGCATGGCAATGGGTGATCCCAGCCAAATTAGCGGAATGCCCGATAGCACCGTCGCCACAGCGGAGAAGTAGAAAACAATTTTGCTCGATGATTCGGTTGCGGACATTTGTCGAATCAGAGTTTTAGTAAAGGCTGCCAGACACGCGGCAATAAAAGCGATACCGATAATAGGCGAAAGCTCAGCGGCAACTGGATTGAGAAATATAAATACGCCAACAAAACCGATAGTAATAGCCAGCCATGTTTGTGGCAAAACGCGTTCTGCCAGCCACAGACGACCAATGACCGGAATCAAGAAAGGTGACAACAGTAGTACCAGTGTCGCCTGCGCCAGCGGAATATGAGCGATCGCGTAGAAAAACAGGTACATTGCCATAAGCCCAGCAATACCACGGGTTAAGTGGAAGCCCCAAGCCTTAGTTTTAAAGGCCGCAGGGCCTTTGCGCCAAAGCCATGGGAGCAGCACCACAAAAGCCATTAAACTGCGGAAAAACACCAATTGCTCCGACGGTACATCAGTGCTCAGGTATTTCACCAACGCACTGACACCAGCAAAGCAAAGCTCGGCCGCAAGCACCAGCAGTGACGCAATTATTACGGTACGTTGAGGAGTTTCCATCATTGCCTTTGTCAGACGAGCAACTTGAGAGGCTATGTTAACACGATCGAATAACGGACTCTCAGCAATGTTTTGGTGGGTAATCCTGTATTCTTACGATAGTATTTTCTAAGATGCGAAGTCAGTGAAGCAAATAAGGTAACTAGCATGCATGTGGTAATTGTAGGAGGAGGATTAGTTGGCGCTGCCGCGGCGGTTACCGCGCAACAAGCAGGTTATAGCGTGACCTTACTTGAACGTGGTGCGTCACCTATCAAGGCTGCTGCGCAAGCCGCATGGGACCTGCGTATTTCTTCGGTGCATGAGAAGAATGTTGACTGGTTACGGCAGCTTGGTGTGTGGGCCCGGGTTGAACCTGCGAAACAACTGTCATACAACGCCTTAAGGGTTACCACAAGCGATGGTCAGAGGGTTGATTTTTCTGCCGCAGAAGTTGCACAGTCTCAACTTGGTGTGATGGTCGAAAATAATGCGTTGGTACGCGCCATGTGGCAGTGGCTTACCGAACATTCACAAATCGAATTGCGTGCCAATGCCGAGGTGCAGAGCTTTGACCTTGTCAAGCGACAGTTACAACTGAAAAACGGCGAGCAATTGACGTATGACTTACTGATCGGCGCTGATGGCGCCAATTCTGCCGTTGCGCGTGCGGCTGGTATCGGCATGCGCGGTTGGGATTATGATATGCGCTGTTTGTTGGCCATCGTTGAGACCGCGGAACCTATTCCCCCAGCGACCTGGGAAGTTTTTCGTGAACAAGGACCCTACGCGTTGTTGCCGTTGGGCGAGCATTTGGCTTGTTTGATCGATTACCGGGGCGAGCAGGAATGGCATGATGCCAACGAAGAACAGGTTAATGCTGGATTAACGCAGACCTTTACGCCGCATATAGGTGCTTTTCAACTGCAACGTCACGGCAGTTTTCCACTGCGTCGGCAACGCGCGCTTAAGTACGTCGATTATCGCGGGGCAGCCCTGATTGGTGATGCCGCGCATAGCATTCACCCTCTGGCCGGACAAGGCGTAAACCTCGGCTTCGCCGATGTACAGAAACTCTTCGAACAGCTCGCGGACAAGCCATTTGAACAAGCGTTAAGCGCTTATGAGCGTAAACAAATGGCAGTCAATCAACAGATGATGCGGGTCATGGATGCGATTCATGTTGGTTTTAGGTCGCGTCATTTCCCTACGCGTGGACTTATTGCGATGGGTCTAGCTGCGGTAAGTAAGCTATCACCGTTAAAAAAACAAATAATTCGTGCCGCTATGGGCAATTCATAGACATAAAAAAACCGCCGAAGGGCGGTCTTTTAGCGTTGTTGCGGCCACCATGGAATAAAATGGTGCGGAGGGGGGGACTTGAACCCCCACGAGCATTAGCCCACTAGCACCTGAAGCTAGCGCGTCTACCAATTCCGCCACCCCCGCAACAAGCAGGGAAAGAGTGGCTGGGGTACCAGGATTTGAACCTGGGAATGACGGGATCAAAACCCGTTGCCTTACCGCTTGGCTATACCCCAACTCTCGGAAAACAGCTTTTAAGTGGCTGGGGTACCAGGATTTGAACCTGGGAATGACGGGATCAAAACCCGTTGCCTTACCGCTTGGCTATACCCCAACTTAGGCTTAAAAACTTTGCCCTCGACCGAAGAAGGTTGGTGCGGACGGAGAGACTTGAACTCTCACGCCGTGAGGCACTGGAACCTAAATCCAGCGTGTCTACCAATTCCACCACGTCCGCCCATGCAATTTAATCTTGGTTGGTGGCTACGGCGAGATTCGAACTTGCGACCCCAGCATTATGAGTGCTGTGCTCTAACCAGCTGAGCTACGTAGCCATACCAAAAATTTTTTAAAACTGCGCTCGGTGAGTGCGGCGCGTATTATGCAAATCAGGGGCTCTAGCGTCAACCTCTTTTTCGCAAAAAGACGCGTTTAACGGTGCGATTGATTAAAAAACCGATAGTTTGGTTGTTTAATCATCACAGTAGGGTTACCAGGGTAAAGTTTCACCGTTGCTGTGACGGAATGAACCGGTATTATTAAGCTCTACTTCGTCCATCCGTTGAATCAGGCGGCTTGCTGCTTCTGTAGCGGTTATATCGCCACGGTTGCCAACCATATCGGTTTGCACGTAGCCAGGGTGTAGCATGGCTACCGCTATGCCAGCGTCTTTAAAATCATTGGCAAGCGAGACGCCCGCAGCATTTAACGCCGCTTTACTCATACGGTAACCGTATTGCCCGCCTGAGCCATTGTCCGCCATCGAGCCCATGCGCGAAGTGATCATGATGACCTTGCTGCCTTTTTTAAGTTGGGGACGCAGCTCACGAGTTACCGCCAGTGGCGCAATAGCATTGACTTCGAACTGACGCTGAATGCTTGCTGCGGCAAAACTGCCGAAGTCGTCACCTTCGAGTAAACCGGCATTATTGACCAGTAAATCAATCGGTTCGTGGTCGAGACGTTCAGCCAGCAACTCGCGGGCATCGGTGTCAGTTACGTCAATACCGTCAATAATAGCAACTCCAAGCTGTTCAAGTTCGCTCGAGGGTTCGCGGCATACCGCCGTGACCTGATCACCTCGTTGGTGAAACTGGCGGGCGAGGGCAAGACCAATACCGCGATTGGCGCCAGTAATGACCACATGCTTAGCACTCATAATTACTCCTTTTCTTTAATAGCTTAGTCGCCCCCGGGAATACCACCGTGGGTCAATTTTTTGGGATCTAATAAGGTTTCGAGTTCGGCTCGCGAAAGGTCTGTCATTTCTGCTGCGACGTCGATGACGGGACGCTGTTCCTGGTACGCACGTTTGGCGATTTTCGCCGCTTCATTATAGCCGATCACGGAGTTTAATGCGGTCACCAAAATGGGGTTGCGCGCGAGCGCTTCGTCGAGACGTTGATGCTTAACCGTGAAGTCAGCAATAGCCTGATCAGCCAGCGCAGTCATGGCATTGCCACTGATTTCGATGGACTCCAATAAGTGATAAGCGACGACCGGTAACATCACATTTAACTGAAAGTTACCTTGTTGGGCCGCTGTTGCGATGGTTTGATAACTGCCCGCGATATGCGCAGCCACCATGGCAACAGCTTCGGGGATAACCGGATTCACCTTACCCGGCATAATGCTACTGCCCGGTTGCAGTGCGCGCAGTTCAATTTCGCCCAGTCCGGCGAGCGGGCCACTGTTCATCCAACGCAAGTCATTACTAATTTTCAGCAACACCGCAGCGCAGCTATTCAGCGCGCCAGCCAGCTGTAAATTCAGTTCTTGACCCGAAATTCCTGCAAACGGGTTGTCTGCGGAGCGGAAGTTTTGTTTGGTACGTGCACTTAATGCATCGCAGAAAAGTCCGCGGAAAGCGTATGGCGCGTTGATGCCGGAACCGACGGCCGTGCCTCCTTGGGGTAACGCACGTAAACGTTCAATCACTTCATTCACATTGCTCTGGCAATGATGAAGTTGGGTGCCCCAGGCACGTAGCTCTTGCGCCATGGTGATCGGCATCGCATCCATTAAATGCGTACGTCCGGTTTTCACCACATCCTCGAGCTCGCGAGCCTTGTTTTCGATGGTTCGCTGCAAGTGAATAATGGCCGGCAGCCAATGCTCAGTTAACGCCAGTACCGAACTCACCTGAATACAGGTGGGAATAACGTCATTACTGCTTTGGCTGCAGTTAACATGGTCATTAGGATGAACCGTTGGGCCGTTGGCACGACTTACAGTTTCGGCGAGCACTTCATTCATGTTCATGTTGGTGCTAGTGCCCGAACCGGTCTGAAAAATATCGAGCGGAAAATGTTGGGTGCCTTTTTCATTCACCACACTCTCGGCTGCGGTGATGATGGCTTGCGCTTGCTCTGCAGTAAGCAGGTCAAGTTTGGCATTGGCCTCAGCGGCCGCCGCTTTTATCTGCGCAAGACTATGGATAAAGCGCACTGGGAAGCGCAGGGTGCTGAGTCCGAAGTTCTGCCGCGCCCGCTCAGTTTGTGCTCGCCACAATGCATCTGCTGGTACCTCTATCTCTCCCATGCTATCTTTTTCAGTACGAACTTGAGTCGACATTATAGGTTCCTCAGTGATCAAGCGTTTTGGGGGAACAAGTGTTCTAAGTATAAGCATGGGGTGCAGATGCGTAAGTTTCAAATAGTAACGGTATTATTTCTTTTGTTCAGTGCCGGAGCAAATCTCAGCTTGGCCCGTGAGTTAACCGTGCGGGTGACCGATGAGAATGGTGAAGCTTTAGCAAAAGTAGTGGTGTCGACGCAACATGCCGCGGCCGAGTCACCGCCGTCTAGTGCGGTAATGGACCAAGTCGATATGTTATTTAAGCCATTCATTTTGACTATTAAGCCAGGCACAACGGTAGACTTTCCAAATAGTGACAACATTCGTCACCAGGTGTATTCATTTTCACCGACAAAAACTTTTGAAGTGCCGCTTTACAGTAATCGCGAAGCTCCGCTAATCAACTTTCCTGATGCGGGTGTAGTGGTGCTGGGTTGTAATATTCATGATCACATGCGCGCTTATATTTATGTCAGCCCATACGCTCAATCAGTGCTCACCGACGAACAGGGCGAGGCGGTCTTGGAAGTTACCGACGGCGCCACAGAGGTGCACTTTTGGTATCCTGGGCTGGGGGAAAGCACGACCGCCGAACACACCGTTAAAGTCAGTGCTGAACAAGGCGCTCTGAGCCTTTCTTTGCCAGTGACGCGACAGCAACAAACTCCACCACCGACGTCGGCACTACAAGAACGTTTTAATAGGTTAAAACAGAATGTTAACTAGTTTCCGCACCAGACTATTATTGCTTTTCATAGGTTTGGCAGGCGGTGTGCTGGTGGTGACCTTAATCGCCGTGACTGTAGCGACTCAGAATCAGGCAGAGGCGACGGTTGAACGTGAGCTAATGGTGAGTGAACGCGTGTTGGGTGAGCTGATCAGTATCCGTGGCGACCAGCTGTTGCAAGCCGCACAAGTACTAGCTGATGATTTTGGTTTTCGGGAAGCGGTAGCTAGTGGCGATCAGGACACCTTAATTTCCGCGATGGTTAATCATGGTAAGCGTATAGGTACCCAATTGATGGCGTTATACCGCCCTGACGGTACCGAACTGGCCACCACCCATAAGTTACCGGAAGTAACGTCGATTGCTGATTTTCGCGGTATTCGTCGTGTTGATGATGAGTTGTTTCAGTTGGTTACGGTACCGGTAAGAGCGCCAGACGTAATTGCTTATGCGACGCTAGGCTTTGTTGTTGATGATGTATTAGCACAATCACTGAAACAGTTAACCAATGCAGATATTACTTTTTTTAACCGGGAAAGCGGGCGCATTTTTGCCTCAAGCTTACCTTTAATACAGCAGCAAGCCTTGTTAAACGCAGCGCAGCAAGCGCGAGTAAAAAACTGGCTCGCCGATGAGAGCCTGGCGGGACATCTATCTACGTTCAGCGATATAAATTTATTAGTAAGTACATCGCGAGTTGAGGCGACGCAGGAATATCGTGCGTTGCGTACCCAATACTTTGGCTTTGGTCTGGCGACCTTATTAGTGGCGCTGGCACTTGCCATAGCTACCGCCCGGCAATTTAATAAACCCTTGATGCGCTTGACTGCAGCCGCTGAAGCACTGCGCCAAGGGGATTACGATGAACCTATTGAGCTCGAACGCAGCGATGAATTCGGCAAGTTGGGTGAAACCTTTAACACCATGCGCGGCGCCATCGCGGAGCGCGAACAGCGGATTATTTATCAGCTCGAGCACGACATCTTAACCGGACTGCCGAATCGTAAATCCTTGCATCATTACCTCAACGAGCAACTCAAGCAGCAACAAAGCGGCTATGTGGTGACCTTGAATATTCTGCGCTTTCGCGAGCTCAACGATCGACTCGGACAACGTTTTGGTGACAAAATTTTGCAACTGATAGCACAGCGCCTTAAACAGGAGTTTGCTGAGGATTGTTTCATTGCGCGACTGGCGGGTGATGAGTTTGTCGTAGCTTGTACCGAAAAATTACACAAAGATGTGTTGCAGCGGCGTTTGCGTGCTGTGGTAGTTGAACCTTGGCAAGTCGGTGAGACCCCCTATAGGCTTGAGTTCCGTGCCGGGTTGGTGCGCTATCCAGAGCAAGGAGAAGAGGTTGATACCTTACTGCGACGAGCTCAATTAGCGGCGCGTTTGGCTCAGCAAAGTAAGCAGCTGATGGCCGCTTACCAGCAGGGCAGCGACGAAGATTACATGCGCCGGTTACAAATTCTGCAAGCGCTGCCCGAGGCGATTAGCGGACGCAAACTTGAGCTTCACTACCAACCGAAACTCAATTGTGGTACTGGCCAAGTGTTAGGGGTTGAAGCGCTGATTCGTTGGCATCATCCGCAGCTTGGCGTCATTCGTCCCGACGAATTCATTCCGTTGGCGGAACAATCCGGTGACATTCTGCGCGTGACCCGATGGGTTTGTGAAACGGCACTTGATCAGCAGCAATACTGGCTCGAACAGGGGCGTAGCTTGCAGGTAGCAGTTAATTTATCGGCAATCGATTTGCAAGATGAGCAGCTGGTCGATTTTATTGATAAACAATTGCAACAGCGACAGTTGCCGGCTGCAAACCTTACCCTTGAGGTTACGGAAAGTGCGGTCATGGCTGATCTTGAACAGGCCCAACAACGGCTAGCTCAGCTGCGGGAGCTTGGTGTGAAAATAGCTCTTGACGACTATGGCACCGGCTATGCCTCGTTGTCTCAGCTTAAATACTTACCGGTAGATGAGTTAAAGCTTGATCAAAGCTTTATTCGCGGATTAAAAGAAGATCGCAGTGACCGTATTATTGTTCGTTCAACCTTGCATTTAGCCAATCAACTGCAGTTAACTACTGTAGCGGAGGGTGTGGAAGAGCTGTCCGCGTGGCGGCTACTGCAAGAAATGGGCTGTGATACATTACAAGGTTATTATTTTAGTCGACCCTTAGCGGCAGGTGAATTTGAACAATGGCTCGCCGAACAGGCCGCTATTTTTTCTGAGCAAGCGCAAAATGGCGAACAACAGCATGACAAAACAACATCTTAATTATCTTCTTAGCGGACTGCTGGTGGCCACCGTCCTGATATGTCCGTCAGCTTATGCCGATGATGGTAAGCTCTTAGCCACTGGTGGCGTAACCACTATTGAGGGTGCTGGCGGCGGTGGGTTAGTGCCGTGGGCGACTACCGCAAGTTACGCTGAAGATGGTGAGTGGGGCCTTACCGTCAACGGCAACTTTGCTGATGCCGACGACTTCCAGTTGGGAGTGCAAAGCGTTAATGCGACTTATGGGAATCGTATTGAAGTGAGCTACGCGCGGCAGCGTCTCGGCCTGAACACCATTGGTGGTGATTTGAAACAAGATATCTACGGGCTGAAAGTGCGTGTAGCAGGTGATTTAGTCTATGGTGACCTGCCCCAGGTTAGCGTTGGCATTCAGCATAAGCGCAACACCACCTTTGCGTTGCCGCAGGCGGTTGGCGCAGTCGATGACAGCGGCACCGACATTTATTTAAGTGCGGCCAAAGCCTGGCTCGCGGGCCCGTTTCAACGTACCTGGGTGGCAAATTTCACCTTACGTGCAACCAAGGCTAATCAATTGGGTTTATTAGGTTTTGGTGGGGATAAAAATGATGATTACGAGGCCATGGCAGAAGCAAGTGTCGGTATGTTCGTCAATCGCCACTGGCTCATTGGAGCTGAATATCGGCAGAAGCCGGATAACTTAGGTTTTGCCCAAGAGTACGATTGGCGTGATGTTTTTGTCGGTTGGTTTCCGAATAAGTCGATAGCTGTGGTCGCGGGTTATGTCGATCTGAAATCAATTGCTGGACTACCTGATCAATCTGGTGCTTATGCATCGATACAAATTAGTTTTTAAGGTGAAGCTATGAAACACGTATTTACGCTGGCTGCTGCTTTAATGCTGTTGCTGATGTCGACCATAGGGCAGACTCGCGCTGATGAGACACTCTACCAAGAGCTTGGCGCAAAACAGGGGATAAGCGACTTGATGGCTTCATTTGTACTGGAGATCGCTCAGGACGAACGGGTGATCAAACATTTTGAAAACGTCGATATTGACCGCTTTCATCACATGCTGAGTGAGCATTTATGCGAATTGACCGGTGGTCCTTGTGAATACAGTGGTGCCGACATGAGCGAAGTGCATACCGGTATGGCAATAACCCGCACCGAGTTTAATGCGATTGTTGAAGATTTAATTATCGCGATGGAAAAAGAAGGTATTGCAACCAGTACTCAGAATCGGTTACTGGCAAAATTAGCTGAGTTTCATGATGAAATTGTCGATAAATGATGAATTTTCGCAGCTCAAATACGAAAAAGGCCGCGTCAATAGCGGCCTTTTTGGTTTTACGATAAGCTGAATTTAAACAATTAAACGTTAAACCGGAACAGAATCACATCTCCGTCTTTGACAATGTATTCTTTACCTTCTTCACGACGCTTACCGGCTTCTTTCGCACCTTGTTCACCCTTGTGGGTTACGTAGTCATCAAAGGCGACAACAACCGCTCGAATAAAGCCTTTCTCAAAGTCAGTGTGAATCTTACCAGCTGCTTGCGGAGCGGTGGCCCCAATAGGGATGGTCCAGGCGCGAACTTCTTTAGGACCAGCGGTAAAATAGGTTTGTAGATTAAGTAGTTCATAACCGCCACGAATGACCCGATTCAGACCAGGTTCTTCGATGCCAAGGTCGGTCATAAACTCGACCTTCTCCTCGTCATCGAGTTCAGCGATTTCGGACTCAATCTCAGCGCAGACTGGCACCACGATGGCATCTTCATTCGCTGCGATTTCGCGGACTTTATCTAAGTAGGGATTATTTTCGAAGCCATCATCATTGACGTTTGCAATGTACATGGTGGGCTTCAGGGTCAACAAATTGTAGGAGCGAATGGTTGCGCGTTCATCTTTAGATAAGGCGATGGAGCGCGCCATTTCGCCATTTTCTAAAGCTGGTAACAGTTTTTCCAGAACTTGAATTTCAGCAACCGCTTGCTTGTCCCCACCTTTAGCTTTCTTCGCTTGGCGATGAATGGCTTTCTCAACACTATCTAAGTCAGCCAGTGCAAGTTCTGTGTTGATGATTTCAATGTCGTCTTGTGGGTTAACTTTACCCGCAACGTGAACAATATTGTCATTTTCAAAGCAACGTACAACGTGACCGATAGCATCAGTTTCGCGAATATTAGCAAGGAATTGATTACCTAAACCTTCACCTTTAGAAGCACCTTTAACCAACCCGGCAATATCTACGAATTCCATTGTGGTGGGTAGCACGCGCTGTGGGTTGACGATCGCAGCCAGCTCATTGAGACGAGGATCAGGCACCGCAACCACCCCGGTGTTTGGTTCAATGGTGCAGAACGGGAAGTTAGCTGCCTCGATACCTGCTTTGGTGAGGGCGTTGAACAAGGTCGATTTACCCACATTAGGCAAACCAACGATACCGCATTTAAATCCCATCTTAATTCTCGCTCTGTGCTTTGAAACTGTGTAATTGCTGTTGTGCTGCCCGCATATCGCCATTTATCAATAGCTCGATACTGGAACAGGCTTGCGTAATGGTATCGTCCATCAAATGCTGGTCGGAAGCCGGAGCTTTGCCTAGCACATAACCTGTGACTTTGCTTTTATGACCAGGATGACCGATACCGATACGTAAGCGATGAAAGTCCGGGCTACCTATTGCCGCGGTAATATCTTTAATACCATTGTGACCACCGCTACCGCCGCCGGTTTTGAATTTTGCTACACCGGGAGGTAAGTCGAGTTCGTCGTAAGCCACAAGTATTTCATCAGCTTGGATCTTGAAAAAATTCGCCAGCGCCGCTACTGCCTTGCCACTTTTATTCATAAAGGTCATGGGTTGGAGTAAACGAACATCCCAACTGCTTTTTTGTAAACGAGCGGTGTGGCCAAAAAACTTGGTTTCGGGTTGCAGGGTCTGTCCGTGTCGGCGAGCGAATTCCTCTACCAACCAGAAGCCTGCGTTATGGCGGGTTTGCAAATATTCGGGGCCTGGATTACCCAGGCCCACGATTAAACGAATTGTCGACATGACAGAGTTATTCTTTGTCTTGCTTGTCTTCGTCTTCGTCTTCTTCACTTTCTTTAGTGGTTGGAACTTCTGCAGAAACTTCTTCAGCTTCTGGTTCAGGTTCTTTTTCAACACGTGGTGCTACGATAGATACAACCGCTTGGTCGTGATCTTCACCTTTCGTCAACTCAACCAATTCAACGCCTTTTGGCAATTGCAGGTCGGTCAAGTGGAGGTTTTGACCCAATTCAAGGTTAGCTACATCAACTTCCAAGTATTCTGGTAAGTCTTTTGGCAAGCACGTGATTTCCACATCGTTCACATGGTGAACAACAACGCCGCCTTCATCTTTCACGCCTTTTGCAGTGGTCTCATTCAAGAAGTGCAATGGAACGTGAGTATGCAATTTCTGACCCTTCTCGACCCGTTGAAAGTCAAGGTGAGTCAGTTTCGGTTTGTACGGGTGGCGTTGGATATCCTTCAAGATAGCCTGATGTTTTTTGCCGTCAATGACCAAGGTCAAAATGTGCGAATAAAACGCTTCGAAATCCGCCATGTTGTTCACTTTATTGTGATCCAACGTTAACGAAACAGCTTCTTTGTTCGCACCGTACAAAATTGCAGGCAGTTTTTCTGCGCGACGCAGGCGGCGGCTCGCACCTTTCCCTTTATCCTGACGCAGTTCTGCTTGAATAGTAAAATCTATAGTCGACATATGGAGTGTCTCCGTTAAATAAAAATAAGCCGGCTATTCGCGACCAAATACCCGACACTTTCCTGAAATTCTTTTTGTCAATTTCGAGGGCGCGGAATAGTACCACCCGCGCCCACGAAATTCAATCAATACTCGAACATTGCCGAGATAGACTCTTCATTGCTGACGCGGCGCAGGGCTTCAGACAACATACCGCTTAAGGTTAACTGGTGAACCTTATCGAGCGCTTTCATTTCTGCGCTCAACGGAATGCTATCGGTAACGACCACTTGGTCAATATTTGACTCGCGAATATTCTTCACCGCATTACCGGAAAAAACCGGATGTGTGGCATAAGCGAAGACCCGCAGCGCGCCGTTCGCTTTCAGTGCATCCGCTGCTTTGCAAAGAGTGCCGCCGGTGTCAATCATGTCGTCGACAATGATGCAATCACGGTTTTGTACGTCGCCGATAATGTGCATGACTTGTGACTCGTTGGCGCGTGGACGACGTTTATCAATGATAGCCAAGTCAATATCGTTAAGTAATTTCGCGATAGCGCGAGCACGCACGACACCACCGATATCAGGCGACACCACGACTGGGTTATCAAAGTTTTGTTGGCGCAGGTGTTCAAGTAATACCGGGCTACCGAAAACGTTATCTACCGGGACATCGAAAAAACCTTGAATCTGTTCGGCATGTAAATCGACTGTCAACACACGATCGACGCCCACACTAGACAAGAAATCGGCAACAACTTTCGAGGTGATAGGTACCCGCGCAGAGCGTACGCGGCGATCTTGGCGCGCATAGCCAAAGTAAGGCATCACCGCTGTAATACGACCGGCAGATGCGCGGCGCAGTGCATCAACCATAACGATGAGCTCCATCAAATTGTCATTGGTTGGTGCACAGGTCGATTGCAGAATGAAAACATCAGAGCCGCGAACGTTTTCATTAATCATGACGCTGATTTCACCGTCACTAAAACGGCCTACGTCGGCATCACCGAGTTTAATAAAGAGTCGGTCAGCAATTTTCTGGGCGAGTTCTGGCGTGGCGTTGCCAGCGAATAGCTTCATGTCAGGCACACTAAACCTCAATTATGGTTGGTCAGGTTGTCAGTTGAAGCCTGCCGCAGTAGCTGGCAGACCGGGGATTCATTCAGGCCTCGCGCGACAAATCCGGTCCATTGTGCGGGCATCCTTGCAAGCGCAGCGCGCGCCATCTCTTGGCTTTCAAATGATCCGAAAAGACATGCTCCGGTACCGGTAAGCCGAGTTGGCGCGTATTCTACCAACCAGTCGAGGGCGTTGGCAACTTCGGGATACAACCGGCGGACCAAAGGTTCGATCACATTTTCTGTTTGTTGGCTCTGCCAGGCGTTACTGGCTATGGGGGCACAGTTGCGCTGAAGGTCGGGATGTTGAAAGATTGTCGCGGTACTGATATGTACTTTCGGATCAACTACAAGGTACCAGGGACTGGTGGGTGTAACCGGCGTCAGCTTTTCACCTACCCCTTCAGCAAAGGCCGCATATCCATTGATAAACACTGGCACGTCAGCACCTAATTGTAAGCCAAGCTGTAACAGTTTGGCGGTGCTGATCGGCAATTGCCATAGTTGACGTAGTGCCAGTAAAGTGGTGGCCGCATCAGAGGAGCCACCACCCAAACCACCGCCATAAGGCAGACGTTTTTCCAGAATTACTCTTACCCCTTGCGGTGGCAGTTGCTTGGCTTGAGCCCAATTCTGTAATAATCGTGCGGCACGTAACACTAGGTTATCGTCGTTTTCAAGCTTTGGGTCGGAACATTGAAATTCGAGCACGGGTGCGGCTAAGCGGGTAAAGCTGAGGCTATCGTGTGCATCGAGAAACTGAAACACGGTCTGTAATTCATGGTAGCCATCTTGACGCTGTCCCGTAATATGCAGGAACAAATTAAGTTTAGCTGGTGCTGGTAACACTAGAGTTTCCACTGGCTGACCCTTAATTTAATGCGCCACTTGGCGCTAACAAGTTCAACCCGTTGCGGTAACAACAGCTGCTGTTGTACTTGGTAGCCAGCTAAATCAACCCGCCACTCCTGGCCCTTGGTGTTCACTGAATATGAGGTTAAAGGTGCAAAAGACTGTTGTTCTAGCTCAACTAACTGGTAGCTAAGATGTTTGGCGTTATTGGGTTGCCGGCCGATGACTACGTCTGCCAATAATTCCAGCGGCAACTGGTAATTGAATAAACGGGCGACCAGCTCCTCCGCATTATGACCGTGATAGACCTGCCCGTCTTCCGCAAAATAAGTTGCACCGCTAACATCTTGCTTTAAACGTGCCAACGTACCTTTGAGCGGATGATAAAATCGCAATTGCATGCGATTTGGTGTCTGTTGCCACTCAAGATACACCGCATCACGTTCGTCCGCGGCCAGATTAAAAAGTGCAATCTGCCCATTTAAGCTCCAATACTCGAGCGCTTGCACGGTATTTTGCTGGCGCATAACCGCATTACGGTCGATTTCGCTGATCGGAATTTCCGCCGGCGGAGCCGCACAGCCACTCAGCAATAGAGCTAACAACAGCATTAAGCGTACTTTCATCGAGGTTTCCCGCAGTTGGTGTGCTTTCCATCATCCGGCCTTTAACGTACAATTAGCGGCGTTTCGCAGTGCCAGAGGCTCGCATACTTTTTCATTATGACTATTTTTGCACTCGGTGTTAACCATAAAACTGCTTCGGTTGATTTGCGTGAGCAAATCGCCTTTTCTGCTGAGCAACTGCACCAGGCGTTACCTGCGTTGCGGGCGCAGACTGGCGTGCGCGAAGCGGTGATTGTTTCAACCTGCAATCGCACCGAAATTTATTGTCATGCGGATCTACACAACGGGCCTTCAGCTGATCTGCTATTGGGTTGGTTGGCAGGGTATCACGGCGTAAATGCGACACTTTTGCAGGAACATAGTTACTGCCATACCGATGCTGATGCCATCGATCATTTGATGCGGGTCGCGAGTGGACTCGATTCATTAATCCTCGGTGAGCCGCAAATTTTAGGTCAGGTAAAGCAGGCCTACCAATTTGCCAAAAACCAAGCCAGCGTAGGCGGTATTTTAGAACGGCTGTTTCAACAAACGTTCCATATTGCCAAGCGGGTTCGCAGCGAGACGGCGGTTGGTGAAAATGCTGTGTCTGTGGCCTTTGCAGCGGTCAACCTGGCGCGCCAAATATTCGCCGACTTAAATGAGGCTTCAGTGTTGTTAGTGGGTGCAGGGGACACTGCGGAATTGGTGGCGCAGCATTTGACCGAGATCGGCGTGCAGCGCCTCGCGGTTGCCAATCGCACGTTACTGCGTGCTGAAGCCATGGCGAGCAAATTTGGTGGCCAGGCGCACACTTTAGGCGAGCTACCTGAGCTATTACCGCAGGCCGATATTGTCATCAGTTCGACCGCGAGTACTTTGCCCATCATTGGTAAAGGTTTGATTGAGAGCGCGTTGAAGCAACGGCGGCGCAAGCCTATGCTGTTGATTGACCTTGCTGTGCCGCGCGACATCGAAGCTCAGGTGAATGAGCTCAATGATGCTTATCTTTACAGCGTCGATGACCTACAGGGCATTATCCAGGAAAATTTACGTAACCGTGAAGAAGCCGCGAGTCAGGCGCACAGCATGATTGCCGAGCAAACGGAAAGTTTTATCAATTGGTTGCGCACCCTTGATCACGTGGATATCTTGCGCGACTTTCGGCAACAGACCGAGCAGTTGGCACAGGAACAACTGCAGCGGGCACGGAGTCAACTCACTGCTGGTAAATCAGCCGAGGATGTATTGGGTGAGTTAACCCAACGTTTAACCAATCAATTTCTTCACGCACCCACGCGGATGATGCGTGACGCCGGGGCAAAAGGCGACTATCAGACCTTGGCCATATTTCAACAAATCTATAATGATAACGACTAAGGTTTCTTTGCAATGATGAATCCTTCAATTACCCGCAAGCTTGAAGCTCTGCTAGAACGCTATGAAGAAGTTCAGCACTTACTCAGTGACGCGGGAATTATTGCTGATCAAGAACGTTTTCGCGCCTTGTCGCGGGAGTATTCGCAGTTAGAAGAATTGGTAAAATGTTTTCGTGATTATCAGCAAGCGCAAGAGGACGCTGAGGCGGCGCAAGAAATGCTCGCTGAAGATGATGCGGAAATGCGCGAAATGGGCCAAGCTGAGCTCGACAGCGCGAAAGCTAAACAAGAACAGCTCGAGCAACAACTACAGATCTTATTGTTGCCGCGCGATCCTAATGACGATCGCCCCTGTTACCTCGAAATCCGCGCTGGCGCGGGTGGCGATGAAGCCGCTATTTTTGCTGGTGACTTGTTTCGCATGTACAGCCGTTATGCTGAACATCAAGGTTGGAAAGTCAGCATTGTTAACGCTAACGAAGGCGAGCATGGTGGTTATAAGGAAGTGATAGCTTATATCTCTGGTGATGGTGCTTATGGCCGCATGAAGTTTGAGTCTGGCGGTCATCGGGTACAGCGGGTGCCAGAAACTGAGTCACAAGGTCGGGTGCACACCTCAGCTTGCACCGTTGCAGTATTACCTGAGGTGCCTGAAGCAGAAGCCATTGAAATTAACCCAGCGGACTTGCGGGTTGATACTTACCGGGCGTCGGGTGCTGGTGGTCAGCACGTTAACCGGACTGACTCCGCAATACGGATCACGCACATACCTTCAGGCTTCGTGGTTGAGTGTCAGGATGAGCGCTCGCAGCATAAAAACCGTGCTAAGGCGATGTCGGTGTTGCAAGCGCGCTTACAGCAACAAGCCGATGACAAACGTCAGCAAGAAGAGCAGACCACGCGCCGGAGTCTGGTCGGCAGTGGCGATCGCTCGGAACGTATTCGCACGTACAATTATCCGCAGAGTAGGGTTAGTGATCACCGTATTAACTTAACGCTTTATCGTCTCGATGAAGTACTGAGTGGTTCCCTGGATTTGCTGCTTGATGCAATTGTGCAGGAACACCAAGCTGATCAACTCGCGGCGCTTGCCGAGTCGCAAGGTTAATGACTGCGCCGCTGTCAAAACCCGGGTTGCGTGCGGCTTTGGCGTGGGCGCAAACGCAACTTAAGGCCAGTGAATCGGCCCGCTTGGATGCTGAGGTTTTGCTAGCTCATGTACTGCAGCAATCTCGAACTTATTTGCACACTTGGCCGGAGCGCGAACTAGACAAGGATCAGCAACAGCGGTTCGCGGCGCTGGTGAACGCCCGTGCGACCGGGCAGCCGATTGCTCATTTAACCGGTACGCGGGAATTCTGGTCGCTAGAACTATTAGTCAACGACAGCACCCTAATTCCAAGACCGGATACCGAAATTCTGGTTGCCAAAGTGCTAGCGCTGAAACTTGCGCAAACTGCGCAAGTACTGGATCTCGGCACCGGCACCGGTGCGATAGCTTTGGCGCTGAAAAGTGAGCGGCCGGAGTGGACGCTCACTGCCGTGGATCAATCGTCAGCTGCGGTGGCCTTGGCGAAAACTAACGCAGCTCGCCTGAAACTAGATCTCAGGGTCATGCAAAGTCATTGGTTTAGCGCATTAGAGCCCAGTGACGTCAGTGGTTTTGATGCTATTGTTGCCAACCCACCTTACATTACAGCAGACGACCCGCACTTAGAGCGGGGAGATGTGCGGTTTGAACCACGAGCGGCTTTGGTGGCAGCTAACCAAGGTTTTGCTGATTTGGAGCATATTATTGATCAAGCACGGCGTTTTCTGAATCACCGCGGCTGGTTAATTCTCGAGCATGGCTGGCAACAAGCCGCCGGCTGCCGCGAACGTTTAGCGAATGCTGGCTATACCGCTGTAGCTAGTGGCAAGGATTATGCTAATCTGGAACGCATTAGCTTTGCTCAGTGGACGCCCAATGACGTCCAGTAGTGAAAATCTGATGGTTAAAACAAGGAGCTCAGTTTACCATGTCGAATGATTTTATTTTTGCGAATGATCCGCGAGAACCTGCGAAAGCTGAATCATCGGGCAACAAAGATAAATGGAAATTGCTGATCGTTGATGATGAGAAAGAAGTACACGCAGTGACTCGGTTGGCACTAATGGACGTACTCTTTGAAGGTGCTGGTTTAGAATTTATTAGTGCGCACTCCCTAGCACAAGCGAAACAACAGATTGATCAGCATGCAGATTTAGCAATCGTGCTGCTGGATGTGGTGATGGAAACCGACGATGCGGGATTACAGGTCGCTAACTATATACGGCGTGACCGCGAAAATCGCACCACGCGTATTATTTTACGTACCGGGCAACCGGGCCAGGCACCTGAGCGTGCGGTGGTAATGAATTACGATATTAATGACTACAAAGCTAAAACCGAGCTTACTTCGCAAAAACTTTTTACCAGCGTGATGTCGGCGTTACGTTCTTATCGCGACATCATTCGCGTCGAGCGACAACGAAACGTCTTGCAACGACGCTTAGAACAGATTAATGATTTGTTAAAACACAACTATCCGCAAGCTTGGCAAGCGGTCCAACAACAACAACAAGAAGAGGACGACACGTGATTCCATTTGAAGCTTTGAAACATCTCCACGTCACTTTTGTAGTATTAAGTGTGGTATTATTCGTGTTGCGTTTTTTTTGGCGATCTATTGATGCCAAGGTTGCGCAACAAAAATGGGTCAAAATTGTCCCACATATTATTGATACGTTACTGTTGCTGACCATCGTCGGCATGTTGCTGCATTGGCAGCAATGGCCATGGCAAACCGCATGGTTAGGTAACAAATTATTGGGCTTATTTGGTTATATAGGTTTCGCTTTAGTGGCGATGAAAGCAACGACACCAGCACTGCGTTACGGTGGTTTTATCGTGGCCTTGGGTTGGATTGGTTTCTTGTTTCACGTCGCATTTTCGAAACAAGCTCTTATCGGTTAAAAATAGGATTGTATGCAGTTTTCGTACCTTGAACACGTTGATCATGAACTTCTTCCGACCATTGAAATTTTGTGGGAGGTGAGCCGTGTGTTTAATACTGACAGTGATCATTATGTCAGTTCCTTTTATCAGCAGCTAAATGGTCTAAAAGACAATTCAGCGCTAGCTGACAAAGAGGGGAGTGAACGGTTACGTGAACTTTGCAAGCAGTTCTATTTCCAGTTAGCGTTTAGTAAAGCGCCAGAGGCGATGCTTACCAGCAAGCGAGTTTTGCTTGATCGGGCCATTCGGCTGCGCACCGGTGAGCCTCTCACTCTGGCTTTATTACTGCAAGAAGCTGCGTCGTATCACGGCCTGGTGCTGGAGCTTATCGACTTTCCAGGTTACCCGCTGTTACGTTTTGACCACGAACAGTGCAGTTATTTTGTTGACCCGAGTAATGGTGAATTATTATTGGATCAACAGGTACAGGAGCGATTTGAAGACGCTACCGACGAAGACGACGAGGAAGAGGACTTTAGCTGGGAAATGCTGGAAGCTGCCGACCAGAAGACCGTGGTCGTGCGTTATTTATCAGAGCTAAAGCATGCGTTGATTGCCGATCGGCGGTTTGCCGACGCATTGACCACAGTGCACATGTTGCTTGCAGTATTACCTGATGATCCTTATGAGATTCGGGATCGGGGATACATACTGGAAGAACTAGATTGTAATCATGTCGCGGTTGACGACTACCAGTATTTTGTCGAACAATGCCCAGATGATCCCAGCGCTCAACTATTGCGCTTACAACTTGAAAACTGGACCACGCCACAGACGGTCATTCATTAACGTCGTGCGTCTAAATATCCACTAAAATAAGAATAACGAGGTAGTCGTGGAAGCAACTCCTTTAATTACCAATGATGGCATTATTTTTGGTCTTTTGGCCGTAATCTTAGGTGCCATTTTTTATACCCATCAGAGTGGCCATTCATTCTGGAAGAAATTCTATCAGTGGGTACCGGTCCTGTTACTCTGCTACTTCGTACCGTCGCTATTAAATACCTTTGGTATTGTCGATGGTGCGAGTACCGGTATTTATCCATTGGTGATGGATTACTTATTACCGACCTGTTTGGTACTACTCACCTTAAGTCTTGATTTAAAAGCTATAGCGCGACTAGGGCCAAAGTTAGTGATTCTATTTCTTACTGGTACCGTCGGTATTGTGATTGGTGGGCCGATTGCGCTGCTCTTAGTATCACTTGTTTTTCCGGAAATGCTCGGTGGTGGTCCAGACGCAGTTTGGCGCGGTATGACCACCATTGCCGGCAGCTGGATTGGTGGTGGTGCAAACCAAGCGGCAATGAAAGAAGTCTACGAGGTTGGCGGCGAGATTTTCTCGTCAATGGTGACCGTAGATATCATTATTGCTAACCTGTGGATGGCTGTTTTGTTGTACATGGCTGCCAACAGTAAGAAAATAGATGAACGCATTGGTGCAGACACTAGTGCTATCGAAGGCATAAAACAGCGCATTGAGACCTACGAAGCTGAACATCGTCGGGAAGCTAAACTACCTGATCTGATCTACATTTTGGCGGTCGGTTTCGGTATCGCCGGGCTAGGTCATTTGGGTGCAGATCTGATCGCACCCTATATTGCGGAGAATGTTCCCGCGCTGGCAGATTTCAGTTTAGATAAAAAATTCTTTTGGTTGATCGTCATCGCTACAACCTTAGGTGTTGCGCTGTCGTTTACGCCAGTGCGCAAACTTGAAGGGGTTGGCGCTTCCAAAATTGGCTCGCTGTTTGTCTATATTCTGGTTGCAACCATTGGTCTGCACATGGACGTCAGTGCGATTGTTGAGGTGCCTAAATACTTCCTTATTGGCGCAATCTGGATGTTGATCCATGCTGGGATGATGTTGCTGGTAGCACGCTTATTAAAAGCGCCGGTGTTTTATATGGCGGTGGGAAGTCAGGCCAACGTTGGTGGTGCTGCTTCCGCGCCTATCGTGGCCTCAGCATTCCATCCGTCGTTGGCTCCAGTGGGTGTTCTACTTGCGGTATTAGGTTATGCGCTTGGTACCTACATGGCTTATATTTGTGGCCAGATCCTTCGCGTTATCGCTACCGGTTAAGGAAAAGTTGTGATTAACACGCAAACTATCGAAGTCGGCAACGTGCAAGTGGGCAACCACTTGCCGTTCGTATTGTTCGGCGGCATGAATGTACTCGAGTCGCGTGACTTGGCGATGCAGGTTGCTGAGCATTATGTTGAGGTAACGCAACGTTTAGGCATTCCGTTTGTGTTTAAGGCGTCGTTTGATAAAGCTAATCGTTCATCGATTCACTCTTATCGGGGTCCAGGGCTTGATAAAGGCTTGGAGATTTTTGCTGAAATCAAGCGCACGTTCAACGTACCGATAATCACCGATGTGCACGAGCCGCAGCAAGCCAAGCCAGTCGCTGAAGTGGCCGATATATTGCAACTTCCTGCATTCCTGGCACGGCAGACCGACCTGGTGGTGGCGCTGGCCGAAACCGGGGCAGTGATCAATGTGAAAAAACCACAGTTTTTGGCGCCTCACGAGATGCGGCACATACTTAAAAAATTTGCTGAAGCAGATAATCGTAAGATTATTCTTTGTGAGCGTGGCAGTTCGTTTGGCTATAACAACCTGGTTGTCGACATGCTCGGCATGGACGAAATGCGACAAATGGCGCCGGTGATGTTTGATGCAACTCACGCCTTGCAACGCCCGGGCGGTCGTGCTGATTCAGCTGATGGGCGCCGTGCGCAAGCCGCAGTGCTGGCGCGCTCAGGTTTAGCCCTGGGTTTAGCGGGGTTGTTCATCGAAGCCCATCCGGATCCAGAGCACGCTAAGTGTGATGGTCCTTGTGCGTTGCCGCTTAGTAAACTCGAACCGTACTTGCAGCAAATGCAAGCGGTAGATGAGCTAGTTAAAAGCTTTAAGCCATTGGATACCGCAAGTAATTAGAGTATTCATATGAGCTGTCCTTGCACCGACCGTGAACATGTTATAAATTAAAACGCATGTTTAAAATGGATGTTCCAAACGGTGCTGAAGATGGCTAAACGCGTCCCAACCCAAGAAAAAATTCTAAATGCTGCGGAAGCTCTGTTCGCAGAGCAGGGCTTCGAGCAAACCTCCTTACGTCAAATTACCACTGAGGCGAACGTTAACCTGGCCTCGGTTAATTATCATTTCGGCTCGAAAAAAGCACTTATTCAGGCGGTCATGGCGCGTTACCTTGAAGTTTTCATGCCGGCCTTGCGGGTAGAGCTTGAAGCGCTGGCGCAACGCGGCAGTTTCAACACCCGTGACGTGTTTGATTGCTTTCGCTCGCCGCTGGCTGAATTACGACACGTCCGTAAACATGGTCCAACCCTATTCCTGAGTTTATTGGGATTCGCTTACGCCGAAATTCAAGGTCACTTGCGGCGTTACACCATGGAACAATTTGGCGATGTTATGGCTTTATTGCTGGATACCTTGCATCAAGCAAACCCTCAAATAAGTCCCGTCGACATGTTTTGGCGTCTACACTTTGTGTTAGGCGCAACGGTATTTGCTCAAGTTTCAGGGCCTGCGCTGCGTGAGATTGCCGCCGCAGATTTTGGTGAAGCCGTTGCCGCAGATCAAGTGATTGATCGATTAATACCGTTTTTAGCAGGTGGTGTCGATGCCACTATCGCTGAATAGCATTCACATTTGTACCGAACATCAGTACCAAACACAGCTATAAGGGTAGGTTATGGAAATTTTAATTCTGTTAGTCGTAGCCGTCGTGCTGCTATTTGCGGTTAAAGAGATCCGCAGAAGTTTGATCAGTCGCCCCATGTTTGCATTTTTCAAACGGGTTTTGCCGCCACTTTCGAACACCGAACGCGAAGCAATGACCGCCGGTGATGTGTGGTGGGACGCGGAGCTGTTTAGTGGGCGTCCAGACTGGCATAAGTTCCACCAAGCCAAACCTCCGCAATTTACGGAAGAAGAACAGGCGTTCATCGACAATCAGTTGGAAACCTTGTTGGCCATGCTTGATGACTTCAAAATCGTGCAACAAGATTGCGATATGCCGAAGAAAGTATGGAATTACATACGTAAAGAAAAATTCTTTGCCATGATCATTGGTAAAGAATTTGGTGGTCTGGAGTTTTCTCCCGCAGCAAATTCGCACATTGTTTCACGTATTGCCACCCGTTCAATAAGTGCTGCAGTTTCGGTTATGGTGCCAAACTCACTCGGTCCGGGTGAGTTATTGACGCATTATGGTACCGCAGAACAAAAGAACTATTGGTTACCGCGTTTAGCTGATGGCACCGATATTCCCTGTTTTGCGCTAACAGCGCCGGAAGCAGGTTCTGACGCGGGTGCCATACCTGACACTGGGATCATTTGTAAAGGTGAACACGAAGGTAAGGAAGTGGTAGGTATTCGCCTCAATTGGGATAAACGCTACATTACTCTGGCACCCGTTGCCACAGTGCTTGGTTTAGCATTTAAACTTTATGATCCTGATGGTTTGATTGGCGATACCAAAGATATCGGTATCACCTGTGCTCTAATCCCTACAGATCATGCCGGTGTTGAGACCGGCGAACGGCACTTACCACTTAACCAAGCCTTTATGAACGGTACCACTTACGGTAAAGATGTCTTTATTCCCTTAGAGTGGATTATTGGCGGTCAGGACTACGCCGGTAAAGGCTGGCGCATGTTGATGGAATGCTTGTCAGCCGGTCGCGGTATTTCACTGCCGGCATTAGCCACAGCAACTGGCCATATGGCGCAACGAATGACCGGTGCGTACGCTTACGTACGTCAGCAGTTTGGTCTGCCAATTGGTAAGTTTGAGGGCGTACAAGAGGCGATGGGACGTATCGGTGGTACCAACTACACGATCGAGTCGATGCGTCGTTTGACGGTTGCAGCTTTATGCGAAGGTAAGAGTCCGTCGGTGATTACCGCTATGACCAAGTACCACATGACCGAGATGGGTCGGCAGGTGATTGAAGCGGCGATGGATGTGCACGCAGGAAAAGGCATACAGTTGGGTCCGAAGAATTACCTCGGCCATGGTTATATGGCTACACCGGTTTCAATTACCGTTGAGGGCGCCAATATTCTTACCCGCAACCTGATGATCTTTGGCCAGGGCGCGACACGATGCCATCCGTACGTACTGAAAGAAATGGATGCGGCAGCGAATCCTGACGAGGAACAAGGATTACGCGAGTTTGATGAACTGCTATTAAAACACATTGGTTTTGCAGCCAGTAATTTGTTCGGCAGTTTCTGGATGGGACTGACAGGAGCTCGCTTTAATGCCAGCCCGATCAGCGGACCTACTGCACGTTATTACCAACAGCTCACGCGTATGAGCCGGGCTTTGGCGTTAACAGCCGATGTCGCGATGCTGGTTTTGGGTGGCGATTTGAAACGCAAGGAGATGCTTTCTGCAAGGCTCGGCGATGTATTAAGTCACTTGTATATGGCATCAGCAGTGTTGAAACGCTACGAAGATGATGGTCGGCAAAAGGGCGATTTAGTCTATGTAGAGTATGCGCTGCAACATCATCTGCATGCTATTGGTGAGGCGTTCAACGGCTTTTTCGCTAACTTCCCGAATCGGATAATTGCCTGGAGCTTGCGGGTTGCTACCTTCCCATTCGGCATTCGCTATCAAGCACCACAAGATCAAGTTATGCAAGCTATTGCGGACAGCATGATGGAGCCCGGAGTAACCCGTGATCGTCATACCTTCCTGTGTTATTGGAAAGATGATCCGAATGATATGACGGGACATATGGAATTAGCATTTACAGCTATGAAAGCCCATGAGGCGATTTATAAGCGTTTACAAAAAGCTGAAAAACGCGGTGAGATACCACCCGATTTGGCTGGAGACGAATTGATAAAAGTGGCGCGCAAAGCTGACTTACTAAGTGCTGATGAAGCGAAGAGTATGAAGAAAGTTGAAAAGCTTCGTATTGCGGCCATTGCAGTGGATCAATTTGCTCCCGGAACATTAAAGCAGAGAACGTTCGCCAAATAGGCGAACGTTCTTAGCGTACTTTTCGTACTTCACGGTTTAGCCAATTGGTTTATAACGCATGCGGTGCGGTTGCATCGCTTGCTCACCGAGGCTTTGCTTCATGTAAGCTTCGTAATCCGTGTAGTTACCTTCGTAGAAATTAATCTGGCCCTCGTCGCGGTAATCAAGGATGTGCGTTGCGACCCGATCCAGGAACCAACGGTCGTGCGAAATTACCATTGCTGAGCCGGGGAATTCGAGTAAGGCTTCTTCCAGCGCGCGCAGGGTTTCTACGTCAAGATCATTCGTTGGCTCATCGAGCAACAACAGGTTGCCGCCAGCTTTTAGCAGCGCCGCCAAATGCACGCGGTTACGCTCACCACCCGACAGTTCACCGATACGCTTTTGCTGATCATTCCCGCGGAAATTGAATCGGCCAACATAAGCCCGACTGTTGATCTCAAAGTTGCCAATCCGCAAAATATCCTGTCCTTCAGAAATTTCCTGCCACACAGTATTTTTGTCGTCCATGTTGTCACGGAACTGATCAACACTGGCAAGTTGCACGGTTTCACCCAGTTCGACGGTGCCTGAATCTGGCTGTTCCTTGCCGGTGATCATGTGGAAGAGGGTGGATTTACCTGCACCGTTCGGACCGATAATACCGACAATCGCACCCTTAGGTACGCTAAAGCTTAGGTCATCAATTAACAC
This sequence comes from Pseudidiomarina xizangensis, assembly GCF_052541995.1. Classification (NCBI taxonomy): domain Bacteria; kingdom Pseudomonadati; phylum Pseudomonadota; class Gammaproteobacteria; order Alteromonadales; family Idiomarinaceae; genus Pseudidiomarina; species Pseudidiomarina xizangensis. The sequence goes on along the minus strand of NZ_JBOBQA010000001.1, from coordinate 819,078 downwards.
ACGGTCGTCGTAAGACTTTTTCAGATGTTCGACGTCGAGTACTTTATCGCCCAGCCGTGGGCCAGGTGGAATAAATAGCTCGTTGGTTTCGTTACGTTTCTGATAATCGCCGCTTTGCAGCTCTTCGAAGCGTGACATACGCGCTTTGCTTTTAGCCTGACGACCTTTGGGATTTTGTCGAACCCATTCGAGTTCTTGCTTAATGCTACGCTGTCTTGCTTTTTCGCTTTTCTCTTCTTGCTCAAGGCGTTTTTCTTTTTGTTCCAACCAAGAAGAGTAGTTACCTTCCCAAGGAATACCGTAACCGCGGTCAAGTTCCAGGATCCAACCCGCAACGTTATCAAGGAAGTAACGATCGTGGGTAATGGCGACTACGGTGCCGTCGTATTCATGCAGGAAGGTTTCGAGCCAGGCCACGGATTCGGCATCCAAATGGTTGGTCGGTTCGTCGAGCAATAGCATGTCTGGCTTGCTCAATAGCAAGCGACAAATAGCGACACGGCGCCGTTCACCACCGGATAAAACTCCAATTTTGCTATCCCATGGAGGGAGACGTAGAGAGTCTGCTGCCCGCTCGAGGATATTTTCGAGGTTGTGGCCATCTTTTGCCTGAATGATGGCTTCCAGCTCTCCCTGGCGTTTTGCTAAGGCATCAAAGTCGGCGTTTTCGTCGGCATAAGCAGCATAAACCTCATCCAACTCGGTTAAAGCGTTTTTAACTTCGGCAACGGCTTCTTCAACTGTTTCCCGAACGGTTTTGGATTCATCGAGTTGAGGCTCTTGCGGCAAATAACCGATGTCGATACCTGCCAATGGCCGTGCTTCACCTTCAAATTCTTTATCAACGCCTGCCATAATGCGTAAGAGAGTGGATTTACCCGCACCGTTTAGACCTAGAACGCCGATTTTAGCGCCCGGGAAAAACGACAACGAAATGTCTTTTAAAATGGTCTTTTTCGGCGGGACAACTTTGCTCACCCGCGACATTGAGTAGATATACTGTGCCATAGCAGCAACAATTCCTTCGTTCGACTTGAATAAGGCTGCTATTTTAACCCTTAAGTTGGCGTGAACCCAAGTATATTGGTAAACTACGGCGCAAATGATGTCCCGTTTGAAGTCAGGAGCCCCGATGTTAAAAAATGACATGAACATTGCCGATTATGATGCTGATCTTTGGCAAGCAATGACTGGCGAGGTTAAGCGCCAAGAGGAACATATTGAGCTAATTGCCTCAGAAAACTATACCAGTCCACGGGTGCTGCAAGCACAGGGTTCACAGTTGACTAACAAGTATGCGGAAGGTTATCCGCACAAACGCTATTATGGCGGTTGTGAATATGTCGACATGGTTGAAGACTTAGCCATTGAACGCGCCAAGCAACTGTTTGGTGCTAAGTATGCAAACGTACAACCACATGCCGGTTCACAAGCCAACTCGGCGGTATTTTTGGCGTTACTGCAAGCCGGCGATACGGTACTGGGCATGAGTCTGGCCCATGGTGGTCATTTAACCCACGGGTCTAGCGTTAATTTCTCAGGTAAACTCTACAACGCGATTCAGTATGGCTTAGATGAAAGCACTGGTGAAATTGATTATGCCGAAGTTCGCGCGCTGGCTCATGAGCACAAGCCGAAAATGATCCTGGCAGGTTTCTCAGCCTATTCAGGCATTATTGACTGGTCAAAATTCCGTGAAATCGCCGATGAAGTTGGTGCCTACTTGTTGGTCGATATGGCCCACGTAGCAGGTCTTGTTGCGGCAGGTCTCTACCCTAATCCAATACCACATGCTGATGTCGTGACCACAACCACCCACAAAACCCTGGCGGGTCCGCGGAGTGGCTTAATTTTGTCGGGCAAAGACGATGAAACGTTGCACAAGAAACTTAACAGTGGCGTATTCCCGGGTAGTCAGGGTGGCCCTTTGTGCCACGTGATTGCAGCTAAGGCTGTGGCCTTTAAAGAAGCGATGGAACCTGAGTTCAAAGCCTATCAGCAGCAAGTTCTGACCAACGCGAACGCCATGGTCAAAGTATTGCAGCAGCGCGGCTACAAAATTGTTTCTGGTGGTACCCAAAACCATTTGTTCCTGGTGGACCTGATTGACAAAGACATCACCGGCAAAGATGCCGATGCGGCGCTAGGTAATGCGTTCATTACGGTGAACAAGAACTCGGTACCGAATGATCCGCGTTCGCCTTTTGTCACCTCAGGTTTGCGCTTAGGTACTCCGGCAATTACCCGGCGTGGCTTTAAACAGGCCGAAGCTGAACAGGTAGGCCATTGGATCTGTGATGTGTTAGACGATATCAGCAACGAAGATAAGATTGCTGAAGTCCGCGAACAGGTAAAAGCGTTGTGTAAACGTTTTCCGGTTTACGGCTAAGTACAAAGCAAAAAGGAAAAGTTATGCATTGTCCGTTCTGCGGCACCCAAGATACTAAAGTGATTGATTCACGACTGGTGGCGGATGGTGCATCCGTGCGCCGCCGGCGCGAGTGTAGTGAATGTAAAGAGCGCTACACCACTTTTGAAACCGCAGAACTGATCATGCCGCGCGTGATTAAATCTGATGGCTCACGCGAGCCGTTTAACGAAGACAAGTTACGTAATGGTTTGTTGCGCGCACTTGAAAAACGTCCAGTAAGCCTCGAGGCCATGGAGCAGGCGATTCAAAACGTGAAGTCTGGGTTACGTGCAACTGGCGAGCGGGAAATTACCAGCCAGGTCATCGGTGGCTTGGTTATGGAAAATCTAAAAGCGATCGACAAAGTGGCCTATATTCGCTTTGCGTCGGTGTATCGCGCCTTCGATGATATTCGCGAGTTCGGTGAAGAAATCGCTCGCTTAAACGATTAAGCAGAGGCTTTGGCATGCGGCAGCTCGATGCGCAGTACATGCAACAAGCTCTGGAACTGGCCCAGCGTGGTGCCTTTTCGGTAGCTCCTAATCCGCTTGTGGGGTGTGTCATTGTTCGCGACGAAAAAATCGTCGGACAAGGGTGGCACGAACGTACGGGCGAACCCCATGCTGAAGTTTACGCCTTGCGTGAGGCCGGCAAGCTAGCGCAGGGGGCGATTGCTTATGTAACCCTCGAACCTTGTAGCCACCACGGTCGTACTCCACCTTGTGCTGATGCTCTTATCGCGGCGGGCATCAGCCATGTGGTGATTGCGATGCAAGATCCTAACCCATTGGTTGCTGGTGAGGGTATCGCACGATTACGTGCTGCAGGGCTTGAGGTAAGTGTAGGTGTACTGGAGCAAGCAGCGCGTAAGCTTAATCGTGGTTTTATTTCGCGTATGGAGCGACAACGGCCTTGGTTACGTCTGAAAATGGCCATGAGTCTCGACGGTCGTACCGCTCTTGCCAATGGTCATAGTCAATGGATCACCGGAGCTGAAGCGCGCCGTGATGTGCATGCCTATCGAGCGCAGTGTGGAGCGATCCTTACCAGTGCACGTACGGTAATCATGGACCAGGCACGCATGACGGCACGGCACCCGCAAGCGGAGCGACAACCGTTGCGGGTGGTTCTCGATCGGCAACAGCAACTACCTCCCGAACATGACTTTTTTGCTATTTCAAGCCCCGTACTGCGGGTTATTGATGGCGAGGATACTGTCGACAGCAACTGGCCAGAACACGTTAGCACCCTAGTTTTACCAGCGAGCGGGGGGCGTTTGCCGCTGCGCGCCTTGTTCAGTAAATTAGCAGAGCTCGACATTAACGATATTTGGACCGAGTGTGGCGCTGAACTTGCTGGTGCGTTGGTCGCCGCCGAGCTGGTCGACGAGTGGATTGTTTATGTAGCACCAAAGTTACTCGGTGATACCAGCCGGGGAGTGCTGCAGCTACCCGAGTTTCAGGAGTTGGAGCAAGCACCAGAATTGCGTTATGAAAGTTTCACTCAACTGGGTGATGATTTAAAAATTTGTGCACGACCGCGGTATACCTGCGGTGGTGCCGACAGAGGAGAAGTACAATCGTGACGACGCTAAACAGTGCAGCTGAAATTATTGAAGACATTCGCCAAGGTAAGATGGTCATCCTGATGGATGATGAAGATCGGGAGAATGAAGGTGATCTGATTATTGCCGCTGAATGCGTTACTCCTGCCGCAGTCAATTTTATGGCACGATTTGGCCGCGGCTTGATTTGCTTGACGCTCACGGAAGAACGTTGCGAGCAACTGCGCTTGCCATTGATGGTCAATCAAAACAATGCGCCGTACGCGACTAACTTTACCGTCTCGATTGAAGCTGCTGAAGGGGTGACGACGGGGATATCAGCCGCAGATCGTGCTCGTACAGTGCAAGCTGCAGTCGCTGACGATGCCAAGCCTAGCGATTTAGTCATGCCGGGTCACATCTTTCCGTTAAAGGCAAAAACCGGTGGTGTATTAAATCGTGCCGGACACACTGAAGCAGGTTGTGATTTGGCGCGGCTAGCCGGATTCGAACCTGCTGCGGTGATTGTCGAAGTGTTAAACGAAGACGGCACTATGGCCCGTCGGCCAGATCTCGAAAAATTTGCGGCCGAACATGATTTAAAAGTCGGTACCATAGCGGATTTAATTGAATACCGGTCACTCACTGAGAAAACCGTGGAGCGCAAGGCACAGTGTCGCTTGCCAACGCGGTTTGGTGATTTTGACTTGATCACCTATCAAGACACCATCGATAAACAAGTTCACTATGCGCTGGTGAATGGCGAAATCAATGAACAGCAACCGGTCAACGTTCGGGTGCATTTGCAGGATACTTTTCATGATCTGTTTTCTACCGACCGCGCGAGTCAGCGCAGTTGGCCGTTGGGTCATGCTATGGAGTTTATTGGTGAGAAGGGTGGTGTATTAGTTGTTATTGGTCGCGTACAAACGACCGATGACATTTTGGCGCAAGTGAAAAGCTTTGCCGCCGAAGATCGTGGTGAGAAAAAACCGAGTGCGGCGGCATCGAATGCCTCTCGAAATGTTGGTATTGGCTCACAGATTCTTGCCGACCTCGGCGTGCATCAAATGCATCTAATGAGCTCACCGAAACGCTATTCGGCGCTATCTGGTTTTGGCTTAGAGGTTATCGATTTTATCGAGGACCCAGATCACCAGTAAGTGCTGCTACTTGCTGCCAAAGTTGCTGATTGGCAGGAGCAGAGAGTCCCGCCTCCGCACTCGCGGAGGCGATAAAACCATTCAAATAATCAATTTCGGTAGGGCGTCGCTGTGAATAGTCCTGCAGCATCGACGAACGATTGTTGGCCGTCGCTTGTACGACGTGTTCAGCTTGTTGCAGCAGAGTGGCAACAGCTAATTCGATACCATGATACTGCGCCAATACTTGTATTTCATATGCGACCTGACGCCATAGTTCTGGCGTAACGTGCTGCAAAATTTCTCCATTTCTGCATTTGTGTAACACAGTGAAAGGGTTAATTAAGCAATTTACCGCGAGCTTTTGCCAGCGACGCCGTGCGATATCATCTTCCCAAGTCAGTGGTGGTAATGCTCGTGCTAATTGCTCCATCACCTCGTGCGGCGCGTTTTGGCCCGATTGCTGAGGTCCTAACCAGCTTTGCCCGTGTCCGGCGTGAACAATTTTATCGGCATCCCGATAAGCGCCGTGGGTGGTGACCCAATGCAGGTCTGAACCACGCATCAGGGTGGTCTCATCGCGTAACATGCCGTTGTAACTGACGATTAAGGTCGACGCTTCGTAAGCCTTTGAGGTACGTAATTCTCGGATAAGAGGCGCGACTTGGTAAGCTTTGACCGCGGCAAAAATCCAGCTTGGCGTGGTTAATTTATCCACTGTGGCCAGCCGGAGGCTTTGGGAACCTAATCGGATCAGCTGTTCGTCGTCAATGACGTCGTTTTCAGAGCGCAGTTTGAGTTGCACTGGCACGTCAATAGCGGCCAATTTGACCGCCATCAAACTGCCGATCGCACCTTGCCCAATCACCAACCACGGACGTTTATCTGTCATGGCTCACCTGCTCGGTACTGCCATCGGCAGTCGGCGCCTGAATTCGATGTAACGCTTTGCGCAAAAGGATCAAGAGCAACAGGCCTGGAGTCACCATGACGGCGGTGAGAATAAAAAACAATGACCAGTCACCATTCAGCCAATCCACCACAAAACCGCTGTAGGAAGAGAGCAATGTTCGGCCTAAATTACCCAAGGAAGCGAGCAGTGCATACTGAGTTGCGGTAAAGGCGCGATTGCAGAGCAAACTGATAAATGCGACAAAAGCGACCGTTGACCAGGCACCGGTAAAACCATCGATAATCACTGCGGCAAGTAACAAATTAGTGTCAGGACCGACAACGGCAATCCAGGCAAACATCAGGTTACTTGCAGCCATGGCAATACCACCAATCAGCAAGCCGCGCATGGTCCCGAGGCGAACATTCACCATACTGCCGATGATGGCAAAGACAATGGTGACCCACCAGGTGACCATTTTCGAGTAAATCGCAATGTCGTCATTGGTAAAGCCGACTTCTTTGTAAAATACGATACTCATGCGACCCAGAAAAGCTTCACCAATCTTAAACAAGAAAATGAAGCTCAATATTGCTACCGCAAGTTTCCAGCCGGCGCGGTTGAAGAACTCTGACACCGGGTCATATAGTGTGGTACGGAACCAGTCTTGCCAACGTGTGAAAGATTTTATTTCGGCGCGATAGCGTTTTGATTCACGAACGCACAGCACCACCAGCAGCTGCACCGCCAGCACCACCGCCATGACTTTGTACGCGGCTTGCCAGTCCCACTGGGTACCGTCGACCAAGAAGAAAGGTAAGGCACCCAAGCCACTGTAGCCAGTCCACCAACCTGCGGTGGCCATAGCGGCACCCGCCGATTGCAGATTACTTTCGTGCTGACCAAAGGTTTCGATACGAAACGCATCGATGGCAATATCTTGTGTTGCTGAAGCAATCGCAATCAGTAAGGCTCCAACAGCGATCCAAAACGCGTGTTCAGCCAGATTTAGACTGCTCAAAGCTAAAGTAGAACCAATCAGCACCAGCAAGCAAAACGCTAACCAACTGCGGCGTTGTCCCAGCCAACCGTTAAGTAAGGGCAGCTTGACCCGATCAACAAAAGGTGACCACAAGGCATTCACCGAGTACGCCACAAACACCATACCGAACAGGCCGATATCGCTGCGCGAGACACCCGATTCTTGCAGCCAGGCTGAGAGCATGGAGCCAATCAGCACCCAGGGGAACCCGCTCATTAAACCAAACAGGAAGATAACCCATACCCGCGGTTCTAGATAAACACGAAAGTCTTTATACCAAGGTAGTGTCGATTCCGTTTGGGGCATGTCTAAGAGCCTTATGGTTGCGGAAGAACTTCAGCGCTGATCAACACCGGCGGTTCGGCTGGGAAATCGCGCCAGCCAGTTTCCGCATGGTAGGGGAGCGACTCAACTTCGGCGAGTTTATCGAGTGTCTCGTAACCGCTGGCAATGACGCCAAACACTGCGTAACCCCAGTCATCTATCGAATCAAGTGAAGGGTTGTCTTTGACATTGAAAAAGAACTGCCGTGTCGCCGTGTGCGGATCGTTTTCGCGCGCCATTGCGATGGTGCCATACTTGTTTTTTAGACCATTTCCAGATTCGTTGGGAATTTTAGCTCCGACAGTTTTAGCGCCTAGCTGCTGGTCGTAACCGCCTCCTTGAACCACAAACCCGGGCACAATTCGATGGAAAATGGTGTTGTCATAGCTGCCTATATCTACATATTTTAAAAAGTTCTTAACTGTCAGTGGCGCACGATGGCGATTGAGCTCGACCACAATCTCACCATGCGAGGTGACGAGCTTTACCCGTGGGAATGGATTATCAGGTTGAATCTCTTGAGCGCTCACGCTTAGTGTTGAAAGCGTAATAAAAAAACCGATAAAAAGACGACGGACAAAGCTTTTCATAGTTCACCTTTCAGTTAAATATATGATGAGTTATGCGAGTTTTCAGAGGCTAGGCCTGACAGCTGTATACCACGAACTTAGCGTTACATGCGACCTGATGGACACGACTGAATAAGCGCTTCAAGGGGTGATAATACGGTAGATGGCGGTTGGCGACCACCCGCATTTCACCGCCTTTACGCAGTACCCGTTTTGCATCGTGGAACATTTGCCGGGCGATATGCTCGGTAATGGTGTGTTCTTGATGAAATGGCGGGTTGCATAACACTAAGTCAGCGGAGTCTGCTGCGTGTTGGCTTAGACAGTCATCAACGTGAGCTTGATAGCGTGCTGAAGAACCCAAATTTAAATCAATGTTGCGCTGGCACGAGGCAACAGCCAAATAGGATTCATCAACCCAGGTAATCTGACTTTGCGGCGAGCTTCGCGCATAAGCAAGACCGAGAACACCGTTGCCACAACCTAAATCAATGACCTGCTGTGCGCCTGCGGGAGGAAGATTTTCAAGCAATAGCCTCGTACCGATATCGAGTTGATTGCGACCGAACACTCCCGGGTGATGGCTTAGCTCAAGCTGGGTGTCGGGAACGTGCCATTGCTGAATGAAGTCTGTTTGAGTGACTGCATTCGGACGGAGTTTTGCACGTAAGATGCGACACTTTCTTTGCACCAGAGAAATCTCAACTGCGTCGCAATGCTGGGCAAAGAGCTCGCGAGCCGCAGGGCCGAAAAGTTTACTTTTAGCTGCGATAATAATCGGGGTTCCCGGTTTCAGATTGGCGCTCAGTTGGGCCAGCTGAAAAGCAAGTAAACTATGGCTTTTGGGTAGCTTCATCAGGACGATATCGATTGCTGGTGGCAGCTCTGCCAGAGGATCGATTTGTTGTAGATCACAGGTCAGTTGATTAAGTTCTAAATTGGCTTTTTGTGCAAGATGACTAAGATAAGAATCACTGCAGCTGATGACATGCTGATGCGCCACCGCCATCAGCAAGGCACCGAAGGCATCATTCACCAATAGCGGTCTGGCTGTCGTACCTCCCACGCGTTCATGTGTATCCAGAGCTTCATGTAACAACTCATCCGCAGCATCCCAGGCTTGCAGTGGATCACTGGTTCGGGTGGGGAAACGCCGCAATTGCCACCGTCCCGCTGCGGTATTAAGTAGTGTTAGCGCTGCGTGAGCGCCATACTTTTTCAGCCTTGACTTTTCCATTGTTCGGACATTTCTCTTTGTAACAATCGTGCTATGATAGCGAAAAACGTGCAGTGACTATAGGTTTTAGACAGTGAAAATATACGCAGAAATTACCGGTTGGGGAAAATGTTTACCGCCAGCAATCATGACCAATGATGATTTGGCGACTTTTTTAGATACCTCGGATGAGTGGATCCGCACCCGTACAGGTATCGAAGAGCGCCGCGTTAGTGCGGTCGGTACCTCAAAGCTGGCCACCATAGCTGGGCGCAATGCGCTGGCTGCGGCAGGTATTGATGCGCAAGACCTAGATCTGATTTTAGTCGGAACCTGTACACCTGATGAGATTATTCCAAATGTCGCTTCTGCGGTGCAACGTGACTTAGGCTCCAAATATGCTGCCGCTTTTGATCTCAACGCTGCTTGCAGTAGCTTCCTTTATGGCATGCATTATGCGACTCAGGCGATACGTACTGGCGCGCACAAGAAAGTTCTTATTATCGGAGCGGAGCGACTGACCCGAATTCTGGACTGGACGCAGCGTGACAGCGCAGTTTTATTCGGCGATGGCGCGGGCGCTATGGTGTTGGAAGCAAGTGAAACCGAAAGTGGTTTGCTGGCTTCTCATGTAACCTGTGATGCTGACGCGCGCGACGTGTTAGCGCTGGAATTCGGCATGAGCTTCGACCGTTTTGGGTTTGATGGTATTATGCCGTTTAACTTTGTCGGCCAGGAAATCTTTAAACGCGCAGTGAAAGGTATGAACACCGCGGTGGAGAAAGTTTTCGCGGAAACAGGGCTTACTACCGACGACATTGACTCACTGATCCCGCATCAGGCCAACAAGCGTTTAATCGATTATCTGGCGAAGATGTGCAAAGTGCCAGAAGAGAAAACCGTAATTAATATCCAGAAATACGGTAATACGTCGTCAGCTACGCTACCTATCGCATTCTGTGAAGCAGTCGAGCAGGGCATTATTAAACCAGGCGACACCATTGTCTCGGCAGTGTTTGGCGGTGGTTTAACCTGTGGTGCTGGAATCATTAAATGGGGCCAGCGCGTTACACCTATACGTCCGAATACCGAAGAGCTGCCTAGCGATGGACAGAGTGCGTTAGACTTGATCTTGCCCATGCATGAAAAAACCAAAGAGGCATGGGAAAAACGTCAACATGAGTGATTTTATTCTCACGGAAAACCGAGACGGTATTGTCTGGATAACCTTTAATCGTCCGGAAAAGAAAAACGCCATCACCCAACAAATGTATTGTGACCTGACGACGGCGATAGAGAATGCCGAGCGAGATAGCTCCGTTGCCGCTATAGTTTTACGCGGTAGCCACGGTTGCTTTACTGCTGGCAATGATCTGCATGACTTTCTGCAAGCTGATGGTCTTGATGAAGATTCACCACCTTTCGAATTTTTATACACTTTGAGTCGCTTAAGTGTTCCTGTGGTTGCGAGTGTTGATGGACCGGCTATTGGTATCGGCACCACCATTTTGCTGCATTGTGATTTGGTTCTGGCGGGTAGTAACGCCAAACTGGCACTACCTTTTATTCATTTGGGCTTAGTTCCCGAGGCAGCTTCAAGTCAGTTGTTACCTTTATTATGTGGGCATTTACGAGCTGCCGAATTGTTGTTGCTAGGCGATACCATTGATGCAACCACAGCACTAAGCTACGGACTGGTTAATAAAGTAGTGGACAGTGACCAACTGGAAGCGGCCACTGCAGACCTAGCTGCGACATTAGCAAGTAAATCGATCAGTGGTTTGCGTGCGACTAAGAATCTATTGAAGCAGCCAACTGAAGCCGTTGCCGACCGTATTTCCCGCGAAGCACAGGTGTTTATCAAAGCTCTGCAAGCTGATGGAGCGCGTGAAGCTATCGCGCAAAAACTGCACAAAAAAGGTTAATCCAAGACAAATCGTTTAATCTCTGCTCATCCGTGCCGAGTGCGCTTGCGACTCAGGACTGGATCATGGATAATGCGCCCCGTTATGGTGGTCTTATTGGTCCCCCCGCAACACGAACTGGTGAACTCGGTCAGGCCCGGAAGGGAGCAGCCGTAGCTGGGGATGTGGGTGCCGGGGTGTGGCTGGTAAGGCCGCCACCCTTCCTCATAAAATGCAACAGCGATGTTCGCTGTTCGCTAGTCGATGTTAGTTGAAGACCGTCAGTGAAAGTCGTATTGTGTTTAAACCAATAGCGAACAGCTAATAACTAACAACGAAGTTGCCCTCAACATGCCTAAGAATATAGAGCCTGTTTACTACAGCGATTACCTGAAACTTGATAAGTTGCTCGATGCGCAAGCACCCCATAGCGCCAGATATGGAGCTGAAGCTCATGACGAAATGCTGTTTATTATTGTGCATCAAGTGTATGAGTTGTGGTTTAAACAAGTGCTGCATGAGTTACGTGCCATCCATGGTGATTTCAGTGCGCCGAAACTTGATGACAAAGCGCTATACCTGGTCGCTCACCGACTCCGTCGAGTCCTGACTATTCAAGACTTAATGAATGATCAAGTGGGCGTGATCGAGACCATGACGCCGCAGGAGTTTTTGGAGTTCCGTGATTATTTAGTGCCCGCCTCTGGCTTTCAAAGTGTGCAATTCAAAGAACTAGAAATTCGTTTGGGTTTGACTCGGGCAACTCGCGTTGCTTTTGATCAGCAATCATTCTTTAATCGTTTGAATGATGAGGACCGTGCCTACCTTGAAGAATTGGAGCAGCAGCCGACGTTGTTTGACCGTGTTGATGACTGGCTCGCGCGGATGCCATTTCTGGAATTTAAGAATTTTAAGTTTTGGGAAATGTACCAGAATGCCGTTAACAAAGCGCTGGATCACGACGAAACTATTGTTCGTGAAACCGCGGCCGATGCGCAGCAGCTTGCGACTGAACTGGAAGGAATTCAGGCAAATCGAGATAACTTTGCTGCGTTATTCGATAACGATCGTTACCAATCATTACAGCAAGAAGGGCGGGTGAAGCTGTCACAACGGGCAATGCTGAGTGCGCTATTTATTACTCAATACCGTGAAGAACCTGCATTTAATTTAGCTTGGCAGGTTATTACCTCATTAGCTGAAATGGATGAGAAGCTAACCATCTGGCGTTATAAACACGCGATGATGGTGCAGCGCATGCTAGGTACTAAAATCGGTACCGGGGGTAGCTCCGGTCATGATTACTTGCGCAAGAGTACAGAGCAAAATCGTGTATTCAAGGACTTCTTCGCCATGGCGACGTATTTGTTGCCGAAGAGCGCCTTACCTGAACTGCCTGCTGACGTGCGTAAAGCCCTAGGTTTTTCGTTGGAAACACTGTAGCGCTCGCTGCAGTGCCAGCATTTGTTGTTCGATACGTACCGCTAACCAACGTTGATTTTCGGTGTTGGTGGTGCGTTCAAGTTGTTTAATATTGGCCTCTACCTCACCGATATAATCGCTCGGTTGGCTATGGGTGACTTTGAACAATTGTTGATCAAACCAATCTTGAAACTCTTCTTCTGATACAGAAATGCGCTGCATTTGCTGGCGCATACCCGCTAGCTGTTCGCGCAGTTTACGGATAGCGTGCTGGAAATTATCAGACATAGCATGACTCTTTGGACTAACACAGCGTATGAGGAACAGAAGCGTAGCGGAATAATTTATGCAAGAAAAGCAGAACCATTAAATAGCTGAGAAAAAGATTGGATTCCACCATATGAGCTTTATTGTCAATAAAGATTGAGTTAAGCAGCAGGGAAATGCGATGGGGAACTTTATTGCATTTATAACCTCAAATTAAGAAGCTTATTATGCCTAATTAGTTGACTTGTTAAAGGATTGTAGTTGGATTTTTATGCATCTTTAGCCCGCGAATAATCTATGATCGGTGGTTGACAGACTTTGGCTGATCGTGGGAGTATTGAGTAGATTATTGCTGAGAAAGATTTAGGCAATAGGTGCAAGTGTTGATTAAACTCTATTCGTCACTCAAATAACTGGGAAGCTGGTGGCATGTCGCTGTCAGCAGAAGGTTAAGTCAAATTGGTTGGGAACTATGACCAAAGTAATCAATAAAAGCAAAATCGCCGCGGCCTTAGTTGGTGCGCTAGCGATCGCAGGTAGCGCTACAGCTGCTGCACAATCGGTTTCTACGTTGCAAAACGAAGAAGCGAAAATCCACGAAGCTGATATTCGGTCGCAAGACAAAATCAATTCGTTGTTCGAACAGTCGCAAGAACTGTTATATGAATATCGTGGCATTGTAGACGAGTATGAACAGCTCAAAGTTTACAACGATCACGTACAACGTTTGGTTGATGATCAGAATGCACAACTGGCTTCTCTACAGCGTCAGATTGATAGCGTAGAAGACACCAAGCAAGGTGTTGTTCCGTTGATGTACAAAATGATCGACGCTTTGGAGCAGTTTGTTAAGCTTGATATTCCAATTCATCGCGATACTCGTCTCGCACGTGTTGAGCGTCTCCGTAGCATCATGGAGAACTCAAACGTAACGACCTCAGAACAGTTCCGTCAAATCACTGAAGCTTACCAAGCGGAAATGGATTACGGTTCTGGTTTGATTGCTTATGAAGGTAAATTGACCTTCGGCGGCGAAAATATCTCAGTTGATTTCTTCCATCTTGGCCGCGCTGCGCTGCTAGCGCAATCGTTGGATATGAAGAACGGTTGGATTTTCAATAATGACACGAATGAGTGGGAAGTCTTAGATGACGCCTACCTGAGTGCCTTAACGAAAGCTATCCGTATGGCGCGTAAGCAAACCGCCCCAGATCTTCTTAAACTGCCAATTTATGCAGCGGAGCGTGCAGAATGAACAAACTAGTGAAATCCTTGCTGGTAGCAACAGCATTCTCTCTTTCGGTTGGCGCAAGCTCTGCATTTGCGCAAGAACAAACAGCTACAGAAGCTAAGTCACTTGAACAGCTTCTCGAGTTGGTAAAAGAGAATCGTGCTGCGTCGCAGCGTATTAATGCTCAACGCGAAGCTGAATTCACTTCAGAGCGAGCTGACAAGCAAGCGCTGTTGAACCAAGCAAAACGTCAACTGGCTGCAGAGCAAGCTCGCGGTCAGCGTTTGCAAACACAATTTTCTGAAAACGAAATTGCACTTGCGAACAAAGAAACTGAGCTGCAAAACCAACTCGGTACACTTGGTGAAATCGTTGGTGTAGCACGTGGTGCTGCTAGCGAAACCATCGGTCGTATCGCAACGTCAATCGTAAGCTCACAATACCCAGGCCGTGAAGACGTGCTGGAAAGTATTGCTGAAGCTCGCAAAGTACCGACTATCCAAGAGCTTGAAGAACTTTGGCTAGCTTGGTTAATTGAAATGAAAGAGTCAGGCAAAGTTGTGACCTTCCCGTCAGAAGTTACTTTGTTGGACGGCTCCTCTGAGCAACGTGATGTTACCCGTATCGGTACCTTCAACTTGTTGTCAGGCGGTGAGTACTTTGTTTACAACGACCAGGCAGAAGAAATTCAGCCGTTAGGTCGTCAGCCAGAAGGCTACATTCTGTCGGCAGCTCAGTCATTTATGAATACTGAGTCAGGCTATGAAGGTGTTTTCGTTGACCCGGCACGCGGCCAAATTTTGAACCTGGCAACGCAGAAGGCAACCCTTGAAGAGCAATATCACCAAGGTGGCACGGTTGGTTATGTTATTACCGTGGTCTTGATCGTTGGCTTCCTGATTGCGCTCTGGAAAATCATTACTTTGGGTGCTATCGGCGCGAAAATCCGTGCTCAGTTGAAAAATACTGGTAGCCCGTCAGAGAAGAACCCACTTGGCCGTATCTTGAAAGTTTACCATGACAACAAGAAAGACGATGTTGAAAACCTTGAGTTAAAACTTGACGAAGCAATCTTGCGCGAAACACCGAGCATTGATTCTGGCGTCAACATGATCAAGATTTTCGCTGCGATCGCTCCGTTGCTTGGTCTATTGGGTACGGTAATCGGTATGATCGGTACTTTCCAATCGATTACATTGTACGGTACGGGTGATCCGAAGATCATGGCAGGCGATATCTCAATGGCGTTGGTAACAACAGCTATGGGTCTAATCGCAGCATTACCATTAATTCTGATCCACGCAGTTGTTGCGGGTCGTGCGAAGAAGATCGTTCACATTCTGGACGAGCAAGCTGCGGGCATTGTAGCCGCGCACTCGGAGAAGGAGTAATCCTATGCTTTACCTGATGGAGCTTTGGGAATCTATCAGGGATTTTCTGAGTACCGGTGGCGATGTCTTGTACTTCGTCATGGGAGCGCTCTTTCTCATGTGGGTACTCATGATTGAGCGCTTCTGGTTCCTGACCACTGCTTATCCTAAGATGAAAAAGGACATCATCGCTAAATGGGAAGCTCGGCAGGATACTACATCTTGGTATGCTCATAAGATCCGTGAAGCATGGATTTCTGAGGCATCGGATAAACTTAACGCACGTATGTTGTTGGTCAAAACGACGATCGCTATGTGTCCGTTGATCGGACTCTTAGGTACGGTAACCGGTATGATTACCGTATTTGAGACCATGGCGACCCAGGGTACTGGTAACCCACGTTTGATGGCCGACGGTATCTCCATGGCGACGATACCGACAATGGCTGGCATGGTAGCCGCCCTGTCTGGCATGTTTTTCTCGACTCGTCTTGAGTCTAAAGTAAAACGTGCACGAGACAAATTGGTCGACAGTTTGCCACATCATTAAGAGAGAAGAATTATGGCACGTAAACGTTTTCGTGAAGAGGAAGATGCAGCGATCGATATGACGCCGATGCTCGACATTGTTTTCATCATGTTGATCTTCTTCATCGTAACTACCTCTTTCGTAAAAGAAGCTGGTATTGACGTAAACAAGCCGGAAGCTAGTCAGGCGCAGAAGAAACCTTCTGCCAACATCTTCATCGCGATTCGAGCGAATGGCGAAGTGTGGATGGACAAGCGGATGGTGGATGTTGAGCGCGTAGGCGCAAACATTGAACGTCTATTGGCAGAACAGCCAACGGATATTGTAGTGATTCAGGCGGACAAAGAATCCAAACATGGTGTTGTCGTTAAAGTCATGGATCAAATCAAGGAAGCGGGTATTGACAAGATATCCATAGCCGCAGAGGACGATTAATATGGTGCGCTTTATAGTATCAATACTATTAGGTGCTGCAGCTACGTTCCTTCTGTTCGCGTTCATGGCATTTTTGATCAGCGGGGGCGACGGGCGTAATGCACCACCTCCGCCGTCAACAGTCATTGAGATTGTGACGTCGCCGCCGGACTCGGATGTGGATCAGCGTCGTCGTACGCCACCTCCACCTCCACCGCCGCCAGCACAACCGCCTGAAACGCCGCCAAATGAGCCTGATACCTCAGATGCTGATGGTATGAATCTCGATCTTGGTTTTGACGTAGACGTAGGTGGTACCGACACTGGCTTCAATGCGAGTGGAGCAATGATGCGTGATGGCGAAGCCGTGCCTGTGGTACGAATTAACCCACGTTATCCTCCTGCAGCCGCGCGTGACGGTGTTCAAGGTTGGGTGCTGCTGCGCTTTACCATCGATAAGACGGGTGGCGTTACAGATGTGGAAGTTCTCGACTCTAACCCTCGCCGGGTTTTCGACCAAGAAGCACGTCGTGCACTCTTGCGTTGGAAGTACAACCCGAAGATGGTGGATGGTAAGCCAGTAGAGCAACCGGGTCAGACAGTCCATCTTGACTTCAACCTGGATCAGGAGTGATGACAATGATGCACAAAAAACTCACTATGCTGTTTAGCGCGAGTGTATTGTGTGGTGTGTTAGCGGCAGGTGTTCCTGTCGCTAATGCGCAAGACATTAATTACAACTTGCCTCCAGCAGAAGAAATTCAACAACGTAAAGACAACCGTCGTAACTTAACGGTTTCAGAGCGTGTTGGACGTCGTATCATGAGTGCTTTTGAGCTCTACAGCGAAAAAGAGGACATCAAGGGAGCTATTGTGGAGCTTGAAGCAATAGAACCTCGTGAGGCTTTCGACCAAGCTTATGTCGATCGTTTTCTTGGTAATCTCTACGCAGCTGATAACCGCATCGAAGACGCTTATAAACGCGTAAATCGTGCGGCAGATGCAGATGTTCTTGGTTGGTCAGACCAAGCTTCAGCGCTTAAATTGGCGGCTGACTTGAGTTTACAACTTGAGGACTATCGTTCAGCACTTAATTATTACGGTAAGTGGTTACAGTTTACGGGCGAAGGAAACGGCGATGTGTTTTTGCGTATTGCCAACTCTTATTATGAGTTGAGGCAGTTCGACAAAGTCATTCGACCGGCTGACTTGGCAATTCAGTATTATGAAAAGCCAAATAAGAACCCGTATGTACTGAAAGTTGCATCGTATTACGAACGTAAGATGTATAACGATGCGATCAAGGTTCTGGAGTCTGGTCTGGAAATTTTTCCAGCCGAGAAAAGTTGGTGGAACCAATTAGGTATGATTTACATGTTGGAAGAGCAGCTTGATAAAGCTCTGCAAACATTGGAAATCGCTTACTTAGCAGGTTATTTTGAAAAAGAGAACCAATTTAAAGCGTTGATTCAACTTTACTCGAATAACGGCATTTCTTATGACTCAGCACGTCTGATGGTGAATCATTTGAATTCTGGTGACATTGAGAAGACTGCACGAAACTATCAAAGTGCCGCAAGTAACTTCGAAATGGCGCGTGAATATAGTCGAGCTGCTGAGATGTATGGTTTAGCTGCAAAACTGGCTGATGAACGTGAAGATCGTGCTGAATACTATCGCAAGAAAGGTACAGCGCATTTAAGAGCGCAAGAATACACAGAAGCAGCTCAATCTTACCTGGAAGCGATTGACCAAGGCTTCGATGAGCTAGGCCCAGTATACATGTCACTTACTGAAGCTTACTTTTATCAGAACAATTTCAACGAAGCATTGAAATATGTTCAGGAAGCGCAAAAATATGACGGCCAACGCCGTAACGCACGGAGCTGGGAATCTTACATTCGCAGCAAAGCAAGCAATCGCGGTATCTCACTGTAATTGTGTAGCTGTTCGTAAAGTACGCGTAAAACCCCGCTCTTATAGCGGGGTTTTTTTTGCTCTTATGCGCTATAGTAGATAGTGAATACACTAAAAAGAGAAAGAGGCTTGAACAATGAACAACATGAAAAAATCAGTAGCAGTAACAGTAGGTGCACTTCTTGCCGGTGGTATGTCGGTACAGGCGGCGAGCGCGAATCCGTTCAGCTATTCTGATCTTGGTAGTGGCTATCAACAAGAACAGAGTAAAGAGCGCGAAGCTAAATGCGGTGAAGGCAAGTGTGGCGAAGACGCCAAAGCCAAAATGGCCGAAAAAGCTAAAGAAGCCAAGTGTGGCGAAGGTAAATGTGGCGAAGAACACAAAGCTAAAATGGCCGAACATGCAAAAATGGCCGAAAAAGCTAAAGAAGCCAAGTGTGGCGAAGGTAAATGCGGCGAAGGCAAATGCGGTGAAGAGGCCAAAGCCAAAATGACCGAAGAAGCCAAGATGGCCGAGAAAACCAAAGAAGGTAAATGCGGCGAAGGTAAATGCGGTGAAGGGAAGTGCGGCGGACAGTAGGACTCGGATTACGCCGCGAATTTCTGGCTGACGTATTGACACAAGCTCCTGATGTTGGTTTTTGGGAGCTTGCGCCAGAAAACTGGTTTCCACGAGGTGCCCAAGCTCAGCGTACGCTCGATCGTGTGCGCGAGCAGGCACCATTGACCAGCCATGGGTTATCACTTTCTATTGGTAGTCCTGATCCCATCGACGTTAATTTTGTTAAAGAAGTAAAACGATTTCTCGATCGTTTCGACATCGAAATTTACAGTGAACACCTGAGCTATTGCTCTGCGAACGGCCATCTATACGATCTTTTACCGTTACCTTTTACCGCTGAGGCAGCGTCTTACGTGGCACAACGAGTGCGACAGGTGCAAGACATTATCGAGCGACCCTTAGTGCTCGAGAACGTGTCTTATTATGCTAATTTTGGCGGTGAATTAACGGAACAAGAGTTTATCTGTCAGGTGCTTGAACAAGCCGATTGCCGCTTGTTACTTGACGTCAACAACGTCTTTGTAAACAGTGTTAATCATGGTTATGACGCCCATGAATTTATTCAAAGCATGCCCAGTGAGCGAATTGTTTACGGTCATGTGGCGGGTCATAGCGAGGAGTACGATGACTTGTTCGTCGACACTCATGGTGCCGATGTAAAGCAAGAAGTCTGGCAATTATTGACCTTCGCTTATCAGTGTCATGGGGTATTTCCTACGGTATTAGAACGCGATTTTAATATTCCTCCACTACCACAACTGTTGCACGAGGCGAGCAGCGTGGTGGCGTGTCAAACTACCTACGAGCAGCAGCAACGTGTCGAAGTCGTTTCAACAGACCCAGCTTGAATTTGCAAAGTGGCTGCGCTCTCCGCATGCTGCAGAGACGGGCTTTGGCGATATTGAACCACGGCGATTAGCGATTTATCGTCGCCTGATTCATGCCAATATCCGGCAATTTATCAGTTCCGGATTTCCAGTGTTACAGTCGTTATTGACCGAACAACAATGGCAGCAGCTGTTGACTGAGTTTGTCGCTCAGCATCGTTCCGATTCACCATTGTTCTCAGATATTGGTTCGGAGTTTGTGTCATTTTTAACAAGCGATGGAGTGCGACTTGAGGATTATCCTGGTTGGCTGTTCGATTTAGCGCGCTACGAGCGAATGGAAGTGGACGTTCAGTTTGCTTCGCTGAGCACAGACTATCAACCGCTTACATTGCGTAGCGAAACACAGTACCTGCACCTTAATCCAACAGCGGAAATCGGAATTTTCGACTACCCGGTGGCGCAAATTAATAGTGACTTTCAGCCACAGCAGCCACTCGCAACTCCTTACTTCGTGTTGGTCTATCAAATCCCGGCGGGACAGGTGCAATTCATTGAACTGAATTCGCTAACAGCGCTAGCGCTCGATCTTTTGCAACAAAAGCCGCGTAACCTTGTGCAGCTAAGCGAGGCACTGGCACAACAACTTCCGGATTTTAGCGTGCAACAATTGCGCGAAGCCTTTACAACAGTGGCCACGGACTTTGCGGAGCGGTTCGTGTTGTTAGACAAGCCGTAATCAAGTATGATCCGCCCCGCAAAATTTACGTGCTTATGTCGGGTACGTTCAAGTGTGATCTAGGTAATGAGGTAAGTAAATATGGCACATGATCAAGATTTCCGTGACCCATCTGGTGCATTGATGGGGTGGATTGCAGTTTTGGTAGTTGTAGCTATACCGTTATTACCAGCGGTTGTGCAGTGGATTAAGCTACTTAGTGCTTAATTGGGCGTCCCGCCATCAATAGTCAAACCAAAAGGCAAACTATGTCAACCAAGCTACTGCTGGTGGAAGATAATCCTGCTACGCGCGCGAACCTTCTTGAAACCCTTGCGGCAACACCTTTTGTGGTGAGCTTTGCGACGGACGGTCTTGATGGTCTTAACCGAGCAAAAGCGACTGCATTCGACGTGGTATTGATTGATCATAAAATGCCGCTAATGGATGGCATTACGTTATTACGCAATTTGCGCGGTCTCAACAACTACAAGCAGACGCCTTTGATCTTAATGTCGACGCAAGATATTAAGCAGTTAAAAGCGATAGCGCAGCATGCCGGTGCCAACCTTAGCTTGGCAAAACCTATTGCGCCCAATCGTTTGCTCGAACTACTTGACGATCTGTGGCAAACCATGCAGATTCCAAGACAATCTGCCGCATCATGAAACCACCAATAGTAAAGCACATTCGCGCCATTCCTAACTACCCGAAAGCGGGAATCACTTTTCGTGACATCACGCCACTATTAGCGAATGGCGAAGCGTTTCAGCAGACCATTACTCATTTGGCTGAACGTTACGCGGACGACGGTATCACCAAAGTGGTGGGAATCGAAGCGCGCGGTTTTATTTTCGCAACAGCTCTTGCCTACGCTTTGGGCATTGGTTTTGTGCCGTTACGTAAACCCGGTAAACTACCTGGTAAAACCAATAAAAAAAGCTATCAATTAGAGTATGGAGAAGACGCACTAGAAATGCATGTCGACGCTTTGTCAGCAACAGATAAGGTAGTGATTATCGACGATTTGTTAGCAACTGGTGGCACCGTGTTAGCCGGCGTTGAACTCATTAAACAGGCTAAAGCAGATCTACATGAGTGCGCGTTCATCATCACCTTAGACGACTTGCCAGGTGTGCAGCGGCTGAATGATGCTGCCATTCCTTACTATACCCTGTGTGAATTTTGAGGTAACGTAAGGGTATTAAATTGTCAGTTATTACCGTAGTTCTACAAGGAAGCTAGCATGAGTTATCAGGTGCTCGCCCGCAAATGGCGACCGCATAAATTCGCAGAAGTAGTGGGTCAGCAACATGTGCTGAAACCCCTTATGAATGCGTTACAGTCAGGTCGCTTACATCATGCATGGTTGCTAACCGGTACCCGTGGTGTCGGGAAAACTACGATAGCGCGGATCCTGGCGAAAAGTCTTAATTGCGAACGTGGTATCACTGCCGAACCTTGCGGCACCTGTGGCGCCTGTGTGGCCATTGACGAAGGGCGTTTTGTTGATTTGTTGGAGATCGATGCGGCCTCGCGAACCAAGGTTGAGGATACCCGCGAATTGCTCGACAATGTGCAATATCGGCCAACCCATGGTCGCTATAAAGTGTATCTCATTGATGAGGTTCACATGCTGTCGCGGCATAGCTTTAATGCGCTATTGAAAACTCTGGAAGAGCCACCGGAACATGTGAAATTCCTGCTGGCGACCACGGATCCACAAAAACTCCCGGTTACGGTGTTGTCACGTTGTCTGCAATTTAACCTTAAAGCGCTAGATCGGCAGGAAATTGCCGGGCATTTAGCTCACGTACTGCAACAGGAAACGATTCCTTTTGAAGAAGCGGCATTAACCGCGATTGCGCGTGCCGCTCGTGGCAGTATGCGTGATGCTTTGAGTCTCACCGACCAAGCAATTGCGCAAAGTGAACAACAGGTGACAATGGCCGGTGTACAGCAAATGCTTGGTGCAGTACCAAGTTTTGAGTTAGCAACGCTGTTAGAGCAGGTTCTCGCGGGCAAAGGTGAGGCGGTGCTAACAACTTTGACGCGGGTCGCGGGGCAAGTACCAGATTTAAGTAATTTACTCGCCGAATTGCAGAATTTCGTTCATCAATTAGCACTTTTTCAAGCTGTTCCAGAAGCTGCCGAAACCCTCGGCCTAACCAGTGAAGATCAACACCTGGCACAGCACTTGCCGGCAGAACTGTTGCAGGTCTATTACGACATTTTAGTGCAAGGTCGTCGCGATCTTGATTACGCTGCTGACGTACGTAGTGGCGTGGAAATGACGCTATTACGCTTGATGGCGTTCCGTCCCCAGAAGCTTTCTATTGTGGAACGCACACCGGCAGAGACCACTCAGGTAGAAACCCATAGCTCCGCCGCTGCTGCTGAGAGTCAGCCAAATGCTACGGTGCCAGAATCGCGATTAGTCGACGAACAGGCACCTTTATCTGCGCCTATGGCTGAGTCGGCGCCAGAACCAGAGCCAGAGCCAGAACCAGAGCCAGAGCCAAGCTCAACCGCAGCTTCAGAGGCCAGTGAACGTGCCGATAGCCTATCGTCGTTGCTAGCGACCCGCGAGCTGCTACAGCAAAAAAAAAATCCTGAAATCCTAGCGGAAACGCGCAGTGCTGCCGAGGTTGATCGTTGGGCTGCGCTTATTGATACCATTGAGGTTGACGGCCTTGCCCGACAACTGGCACGTAACAGTGTGTTGGAGCAAACCGAGCAAGGGTATCTGCTGCAGGTTCGGGAAGCGTGGCAACATCTGCTCAGTGAAGGTGCTTGTGAAGCAATTCGATTAGCGTTACAGGACAGTCTTGATTTACAATTGCTAGACATTGTTATTGGCGATACAGAACAAGCAACACCGTTCGAGATTCAACAACAAATTGATGCTGACCGACTCGCGCAAGCGAAACAAAGTTTGGCAGCAGATCCGTTAGTGCAAGGGTTACAGAAACATTTTGGTGCTGAGTTGCAAGACGACTCAGTGAAGCCACTTTAACAAACACAAATAAGAGGTCAGTATGTTTAAAGGTGGAATGGGAAATATGATGAAGCAGGCGCAACAAATGCAGGAGCGCATGCAAAAAGCCCAAGAAGAGATCGCCGACTTAGAAGTTACTGGTGAAGCAGGTGCTGGCATGGTTAAGGTTACTATGCTGGGCAATCATAATGTTCGCCGGGTACAAGTTGATCCAAGCCTGTTAGAAGATGACGATCAAGAAATGCTGGAAGATTTAGTCGCTGCGGCGATTAATGATGCGGTACGTCGGGTTGAACAAACAACCAAAGAGCGTATGGCTGAAGTCACTGGCGGTATGGACTTACCACCTGGTATGAAGCTACCGTTTTAAAGGCTGTCGTTGATGCGTTTAAGTCCGGCCATTACTGAATTGATGCGCGCCTTGCGAACCCTACCAGGCGTAGGGCCAAAATCAGCACAACGCATGGCGTTTCAGATCTTGGAACGCCAGCGCGATTCCGGCTTACAGCTGGCGCAGGCGCTCACTGAAGCGATCGAACGGGTCGGGCATTGCAGTGTTTGCCGTACCCTGACGGAAAGTGATATCTGTGAGCTGTGTGCCAACGAAGCACGGCGACAAGCTGGACTTTTATGCATCGTTGAAACCCCAGCTGATGTGTTGGCGATTGAACAAACGGGTCAATATCAGGGCTGCTATTTTGTGTTGATGGGGCATTTGTCGCCGCTTGATGGTATCGGTCCGGAAGATATCGGTCTTGATCAACTTGCTGAACGCCTGGCAAAAGAACCCATCTCTGAAATTATTTTGGCCACAAATCCGACCATTGAAGGTGAGGCTACCGCGCACTACATTGCTGAGCTGGCCCGCCAACAATCTATCCAAACGTCAAGGATAGCGCACGGTGTTCCCGTTGGTGGCGAATTAGAATACGTTGATCAAGCAACCCTTGGTCATGCCTTCAGTGGCCGCAAGCGTATCGATTTTGATGTATTTTAACTCTTGAATTAGCCAATTACGTCCCCATCTCTGCACTAGTGTTTATCAACAATAGTGCAGGAGAGTCTACTATGGCGGAGACCCGTCAAGCCGAAACTCATGGATTTCAGACTGAAGTGAAGCAGTTGCTTCATCTGATGATTCATTCGCTTTATTCCAACAAGGAAATCTTTTTACGCGAGTTGGTATCCAACGCCTCAGATGCTGCTGATAAATTGCGTTTCAAAGCTCTAAGCGACAGTAGTCTGATTGCCGACGATGCTGAAATACGTGTTCGTGTGAGTGTCGATAAAGACGCTGGCACCATTGCTATTAGTGATAATGGTATTGGCATGACGCGTGACGAAGTTATGAGTAACTTAGGTACCATCGCCAAGTCGGGAACGTCAGAATTCTTTAGTCAACTTTCCGGCGATGAAGCGCGCGATAGCCGCTTGATCGGCCAGTTTGGAGTTGGCTTTTACTCAGCCTTTATCGTTTCTGATAGCGTAACAGTGCGCACCCGTGCGGCAGGTACAGCAAGTAACGAAGGGGTGGAGTGGACCTCGAAAGGTGAAGGTGAATTTGATCTGCGCGAGATCGACAAAGCCCAGCGTGGTACCGACATCGTCTTGCATGTGCGTGACGACGCCAAAGACTTCCTTGATGAGTCGCGTTTACGTGGCATTATCACCAAGTATTCGGACCATTTAAGTATTCCCGTACAAATGCCGGAACGTGATGATGACGGCAAGCTCACTGAATGGCAGGCGGTGAACTCAGGTCAGGCGCTATGGACGCGTGAAAAAAGCGAAATTAGCGACGAAGAGTATCAAGAGTTTTATAAAACCATCGCCCATGATTTTGAGGACCCACTGTTGTGGAGTCACAACAAAGTTGAGGGCACTCAAGAGTACACCAGTCTGCTGTACGTACCCAAACGCGCGCCTTGGGACTTATGGAACCGAGAACAGCAGCATGGTATTAAGCTGTATGTGAAGCGCGTGTTCATTATGGATGACGCACAGCAGTTAATGCCAACCTACCTGCGTTTTGTTCGTGGTTTGATGGATTCAAACGATTTGCCATTGAATGTGTCACGCGAGATCTTGCAAGACAACAAGATCACCCGTGCCATGCGTAGTGGCAGCACCAAGAAAGTATTAGGTATGTTGAGTAAGCTGGCCAAGGACGACGCAGAAGCTTATCAGGAGTTCTGGAATACCTTTGGTAGCGTGCTGAAAGAAGGTCCGGCGGAAGATCACGCCAACCAAGAGAAAATAGCGGCCTTGCTGCGTTTTGCTTCAACCCATGAAGACAAGACTGAAGCAACGGTCAGCCTGGACACCTATCTTGAGCGGATGCCAGAGCAACAGGATAAGATTTATTACATCGTTGCGGATAGTTATGAAGCGGCGCGCGATAACCCTGCGCTGGAAATTTTCCGCAAGAAGGGCATTGAAGTCTTGTTGTTGTCGGAACGTATCGATGAATGGTTAATGAGTCATCTCAGCGAATACAAAGAGAAAGAGTTCCAAAGTGTTACCCGTGGCGATCTCGATCTCGGTGACCTGGAAGATGATGACGCCAAACAGCAACAGGAAGAGCTGGAGAAGACCTTTGAAGAGCAAGTTAAGCGCTTTGAAAAGGCGCTTGGTGAAAAGGTTAAAAGCGTTCGCGTGACTCACCGCCTGACCAGTTCGCCAGCCTGTATCGTCACTGACGACAACGATATGAGTACGCAAATGGCGAAGCTCATGGAAGCTGCAGGTCAGAAAGTGCCGGAAACCAAGTACATCTTTGAACTGAATCCGGAGCACACTTTGGTACAGCGTGTGATTGCTATCGAAGACGAAAGCAAATTTGCTGAGTGGTCGCAGTTGCTGCTCGATCAAGCAACGCTTGCGGAACGGGGTAGCTTGAAAGATCCGGCGCAATTTGTCACCCGTCTCAATCGTCTGATGATGGAACTGACAGACGCTTCGTAAATTATCGCAGTTGCGCTTCTATAAAACCGAGCAATACCGACGAAAGTCGGCATTGCTCGGACTTGTAAAGCAGGTCTCTAGGCGGTAAAGTTCGACCTAAATCGAACCCAAACAAAAACTAGGAAAGAGGTTGTACATGCGCATTATCCTTTTAGGCGCGCCTGGCGCAGGGAAAGGTACTCAGGCGCAGTTCTTGATGAAAACTTTTGGGATCCCGCAGATCTCAACAGGTGACATGTTACGAGCTGCAATTAAAGCCGGTACTGAACTAGGACAGCAAGCGAAAGCGGTCATGGATGCAGGTAAACTGGTGTCTGACGACATCATGATTGGCCTTGTTAAAGAGCGCATTGCGCAACCCGACTGTCAGAATGGCTTCCTTTTAGATGGTTTCCCACGCACTATTCCGCAAGCTGATGCCATGCAAGAAGCCGGCATCGCTGTCGATGTAGTACTTGAGTTTGCGGTTGCTGATGATGTAATTGTCGAACGTATGAGTGGCCGTCGCGTGCATCCTGGTTCTGGTCGGGTGTATCACGTACACCACAATCCGCCGAAAACTGAAGGTAAAGACGACGTAACCGGTGAAGATTTGATCATCCGCGATGATGACAAAGAAGAAACTGTGCGTAAGCGTCTGGCAATTTATCATGAACAAACCGAGCCATTAGTTTCGTATTATCGTAAACTAGCTGAGCAAGGCCAAACGACGTTCCATAAAATTGACGGAACCCGTGATGTTGAAACGATCAGTAAAGAACTCGGTGAACTGCTAGGTTAAGTCCTTGCTGGAATGTTACCAGAGTTGCAATTGTTCGACAGAAGCCCACCTTGCGTGGGCTTTTTTTGTAAACAACACTAAGGAAAATAACAATGGCAATCGAATTACCTATTAGCATGCTGTACGCCGGATTACTGGCGTTACTCTATTTTACATTAGCCGTGGTGGTTATCCGTTTACGCTGGCGTGATAGCGTTGGCATTGGCACTGGCGAGTCTAAAGATCTGGAAGTTGCAGTGCGGATTCACGGCAATTTTGCCGAGTATGTACCTTTTACTCTATTGCTGTTAGTGCTGATGGAATTAACCGGTGCCAGCGGCATGTTATTGCACGCTATTGGTGGACTGCTTTTTATTGCCCGTGTTTGTCATGCCATTGGTTTGCGTATGAGCGTAGGACCATCATGGGCGCGCACCGTGGGTGTACTCGGTACCTTTATCGTGTTGTTGGTTGAAGCTGGCTACATGCTCGGTTACGTCTTGGGTATGCAAGTATGACGACGGCTTTACCTGCCGGCGTGCACGTTAGTGGCTCGGCAGACAAGCCGGCGGTGGTATTGCTGCATAGTTCGCAAAGTAATACCGGCCAATGGCGGGCACTCATCCAGTTACTGCGCGATGACTTTTACGTGATTGGTATCGACTTGTTGGGTTATGGTAAAGCGCCGCCAGCACAGGCGTCTGCAACTGAAGCTTTTCGTTTTAGCGATGAAGTGCCACGAATTGTCGACGCAGTTGAACAGCTATGCGAGGCTCAGCCAGTAACTTTGGTGGGCCATTCGTACGGTGCGGCGGTCGCGCTTAAGCTGGCGCTTGAGCAGTTGTTGCCTGTTAGGGCAATGGCGCTGTTTGAACCGGTGGCGTTTCATGTGCTCGATGCTGTTGATCCAGCGCGGCAGGAAGTGGAAGCCATTGCCGCCCAAATGGATCAGAATGATAAGCATGCTGCCACGCAGGCATTCGTCGATTATTGGAATGCGCCGGGTTACTTCGCGGCGTTACCCGAAAAGTTGCAACAGTTAATGGCCAGCCAAGCTGACAAAGTGGCGATGGATTTTGCCGCGTTGATGGGCGAACCACATAAGTTGGTGGATTATCGGCGCTTGGACCTGCCCATATTATTGCTAACGGGTGCACAGACGCGCGCCAGTGCGCGACGAGTAGCCGAGCAATTACAACAGGTGTTGCCGCGGGTCGAGGTGCAGCAGCTCGTTTGTGGGCACATGGGTCCGCTAACCAACGCCGAACTTGTGAATCCGCGGATTGTGCAATTTCTTGAGCGCTATGCGGTGGAACCAAGCTGTGCCTGAGCAGAAGCAGCATGGGTATCAAGTGCCACGGGCCGAGTTTGCGCTGTGGCGTGAGCAGCCCGAGCTGGTCTACTTAGACAGCGCTGCAAGCAGTCAGGTACCCGAGCGGGTATTGCAGCGTTTCATGCACTATTACCAACATGAACATGCCAACGCTCATCGTGGTGCTTACCCGCTGGCACAAGGAGCGACACAACAGCTTGAACAAGCCCGTAGCAGTTTAGCCAACTGGATTGGCACCGATGCACAACACTTGGTATTTACCGCTGGTGCGACGCACAGTCTTAATTTGCTGGCTCACGGCTTAACTATCGATTGGCAAGCTGGCGATGAGATTGTCATCAGCCGCGCCGAGCACCATGCGAATTTTCTGCCCTGGCAACGCTTAGCCGCGCAACATCAACTTAAGATCCGCTGGTTAGATCTTGACCCGGTGACTGGCGGGTTAGCGTCATCGTGGCCGGCACTTATCGGGCCACGTTGTAAGCTGCTGGCTGTGACCTTGGCAAGCAATGTGACAGGGCAAATTTTGCCTGTAGCAGAACTCTGTCAGCAGGCGTCAGCAGTGGGGGCGCTAAGTATCGTGGATGCTGCACAAGCGGTGAGTTCAGTGCCGCTTGATGTTGCTGCGCTGGGATGTGATGCACTGACGTTTTCGGCACACAAAATGTACGGCGTTACCGGGTGTGGCGTGTTGTACTTGTCACAGCAACTGCAGCAACAGCTCGAACCTGCATTGCTAGGTGGTGGTATGGTTGCGGAAGTGGGCGAGGCTGGCAGTCAGTGGCTAAGTGGTGTGTCCAAATACGAAGCCGGAACGCCGAATACCGCGGCAATACTGGCTTGCGCTGAGGCGGCCAAGTGGCTGACAGAGCAGCGCGAGCAAGGTCTTAGCAGTTATCTGGCAGAACTTACGGCAACTGTTTCCCGGCAACTTACACAGCGCGACTGGATCCAGGTATTGCCGCGCCAGGAACCGGCATTGCCGGTGCTCAGCTTTTACAGTTCAGCGGTGCATGCCTACGATCTTGCCAGTTACCTGGCAGAACAAGCGATTGCGGTGCGTGCGGGAAGTCATTGCGCACAGCC
Organism: Pseudidiomarina xizangensis; assembly: GCF_052541995.1. Taxonomy (NCBI): domain Bacteria; kingdom Pseudomonadati; phylum Pseudomonadota; class Gammaproteobacteria; order Alteromonadales; family Idiomarinaceae; genus Pseudidiomarina; species Pseudidiomarina xizangensis. The sequence goes on along the minus strand of NZ_JBOBQA010000001.1, from coordinate 789,638 downwards.
TTTATTACGCTTTTGGCAACATGAAGCGGTGGTCAGGGTGTCATTTGCCGCCTATACTACCCGCGCCGATTGCGAGCGTCTGCTCGTTGCACTCGATGAAGCTTATCAGCTGTTTGCTGAAGACCAATCCAAGACTAACTGACAAGAGACCAAACCATGCGCCGTGCAGCCGACCACTGGTGGACTGAGTCAAAAAAACTGGCAAAGTTAACCGGCCCTATACTTATTGCCCAGTTGACGCAAATGTTAATGAGTGTGGTCGATACGGTGATGGCAGGACGGGTGAGTGCGGTTGATCTTGCGGCAGTATCTGTCGGTGCCAGTATCTGGTTACCCTCGACCTTGTTGGTGTTTGGTTTAGCGCTGGCGCTAGCTCCTATTATTTCCCATTTCGACGGTTCGCAAAAACAACAGAAGATTGCCAACATCGTACAGCAGGGGTTTTACGCTGCCATGATTGGCAGTCTGGTGTGTGTCGCCGTGATCTTGTCTGCGCCGTTGATCCTCAATGCGATGAAAGTTGAAGATGCCTTTCGCATCATCACCTTAGACTACTTATTCTATTTGCTCTGGGCGGTTCCGGCACTGGTAATTTACATGGTACTGCGGAATTTCTGCGAGGGGTTGTCCCACACCATGCCGTCGTTGGTGATTGGTATTGTCGGGCTGCTGGTGAATATTCCGGCGAACTATATTCTGATCTACGGCAAGCTGGGTGCACCTGAGCTCGGTGGCGCCGGTTGCGGCGTGGCGACAGCGATTGTGTTGTGGGTAATGGCGTTAGGTTTGGTGCTTTACGTACTTTGGGCTAAGCGGTTTAAGTTATTGAACTTGTTCAAGCACTGGCACCGACCCGACTGGGATGATATTTGGTACATTATCCGCTTGGGCTTTCCTATCGCCACCTCGATGTTTTTTGAAGTTAGCCTGTTTGCTGCTGCTGCGCTGGTGATAGCGCCGTTGGGCGCGACTGTGGTGGCGAGCCATCAGATTGCGCTAAATATTTCGTCGCTGGTATATATGGTGCCCTTGAGCTTGTCGATGGCGGTGACCTTGCGTGTGGGTTTTGCGCTAGGCGCTGGAAACCCTGCAAACGCCATGTTAAGCCACAAACTAGCGACCTGGTACGGTATGAGCTTTGCCGGTGTGAATGGCCTTATTATGTACTTGGGCGGCGCCTGGTTGGCCGGTTTGTACACCAATGATCAGGCAGTGATCCAACTGGCGGCGACCCTGATGGGCCTGGCGGCGATCTTTACCTTGTCGGATACCTTTCAGGCGGTGGCGATGGGTACATTGCGCGGCTACAAAGACACCAAAGTGGTTATGTTTATTACCTTTTTATCGTATTGGCCGCTTGGTTTAACGGTGGGTATTTTGCTGTCGTTAACCGATGTGGTCGTGCCGGCAATGGGTGCTGCCGGCATGTGGATAGGTTTTATTGTTGGCTTAAGCTGTGCTGCGGTGCTATTGACCTGGCGTTTGCGCGTCGTGAGTCGACGTTACGCGCGTGATCACCAGCTGAACCTTAACGTCGACGCTGATGCAGAACCGCAAGCACGTCAGTAAGTTCGAGATTCTTGCTGCGCAGCAGTACCAACAGGTGATAGAGCAAATCAGCACTTTCGTTGAGTAATTCGTCACGATCGTCGGCTACCGCAGCGAGGGCCGTTTCCACGCCTTCTTCACCAACTTTTTGGGCTGCCCGTTTACTGCCTTCGGCTAACAATCGTTCAGTGTAACTGCTGCCATCGGCATTGGCTTCTCGACTCTGAATAATGCGCATCAGCTGACTCAATAAGGGGTGTTCACTGTAATCGTCAGCGCTGAAACAGCTCTCGGTACCCAGGTGACAGGTCGGCCCCTGTGGTAATGCCAGCGCGAGCAGACTGTCCTGATCACAATCGGTGTGTAAGCTCACCAGTTCGAGGTAGTGACCTGAGCATTCACCTTTGCACCATAAGCGCTGCTTGCTGCGACTAAAAAACGTTACGCGCTGTTCGGCCAGGGTAGCGGCCACCGCGTCAGCATTCATGTAGCCTTGCATTAACACCTCACCGGTAAGCGCATGTTGCACAATGGCCGGTACCAGATCCTGCTGTTTACTAAAATCGATTTGCTTTTGGTTGGATTCGTTAATACGCATTTTTTATCCTAGTTGCTTGGTTCCAGCGGCCGAATGGCGATACCGCTATCGCTCAGGGCTTGTTTTAACTCACCAATGACGACGGTATTTTTATGAAACACCGAGGCAGCGAGGGCGCCATCAACCTGCGCTTGCTGAAAAACCTCGGCAAAGTGCTCAATACAGCCAGCACCGCCTGAGGCGATCAGCGGCACCGGGCATAAGGCTCGCATGGTCTGCAGTTGTGCAATATCGTAGCCTTGGCGGACGCCATCCTGATTCATACAATTAAGTACGATCTCGCCAGCGCCACGGCTGACAACTTCCTGCAACCACTCTGCGGTTTGCCAGCGGGTGCGCTGGCTCTTACTTTCATCGCCGGTGAATTGATAAACCAAATAGCGCTCGCTTTCGGCATCATAGAAGCTATCGATACCAATGACGATGCATTGTTGGCCAAACTCGTCGACCAGCGTGTTGATCAAGTCAGGATCACGTAGCGCAGGCGAATTAATTGAGATTTTATCTGCACCCATGGCTAATAATTCACGCGCCTGATCAATAGAACTAATGCCGCCGGCCACGGTAAAAGGAATATCAATCTGGCGAGCGATACGCTCAACCCAGGACTTATCGACCACCCGCGCGTCAGATGAGGCAGTGATATCGTAAAATACCAGCTCGTCAGCACCGGCCGCGGCGTAACGCTCGGCTAACGGCTCGATTGCGCCAATGATCTCGTGATTGCGAAACTGTACACCTTTCACCACTTCACCATCGCGCACATCAAGGCAAGGAATTATGCGTTTTGCCAGCATTGCAGTGCCTCCTCAAGGGTAAATTGGTTGGTCAGCAGCGCTTTGCCCAGTATGGCGCTGTCACAGTTGATTGCTCGTAGTTGCTTTAGGTCGTCCAACTGCGCGGCGCCGCCGGAAGCCTGAATAATCAACGCTGGGTAATCTTGTTTAAGCTTTGCATAGAGCTCGATATTGTAGCCGCCTAACATGCCATCACGGGAAATATCGGTACACAAAACATGGCGCAGGCCGTCTGCTAAGAAACGCTCGATAACCTGCTGCAGGGTTAATTCTGAAGTTTGCTGCCAACCATGGGTAGCAACATAGGCTTGGCCATCGTCCGCGATGCTTACGTCGAGCGAGAGAACAATAGCATCACTGCCGTACTCTTGGAGCCAGCTTGATACCAGTTGAGGTTTTTTTACCGCCAGTGAGCCGATAACCACCCGTTGCACCCCGCACTGAAACAATTCATCGAGATCAGCTTGCTGACGAATGCCACCACCGACCTGAATGGCCATTGGCAGTGTTTCGGCCAATCGGCGTAGAGTAGTGATTTGCCGTTGTGCTGGGTCACGTGCGCCATCAAGATCGACGATATGCAGCCACTCGGCACCTGCCTTTGCGTAATTCTGGGCAAGCGGCAACGGGTCGCTGGCGTAGGTGGTCTGGCGGGCGAAATCCCCTTGTTGCAGGCGTACCACTTCGCCATTAATTAAATCAAGCGCGGGTATCAGCATCAGTTAACTCCATAAAATTTTTCAAAATGGTCGCGCCTACCTTGCCTGAACGCTCCGGATGGAACTGCGCGCCAAAGAAATTGCCATGGCCGATCATTGAGGCAAAGCTGGTGTTGCCGTAGCGCGTGGTTGCCAGAGTATAAGCATCGGTTGCCACGGCGAAACTGTGGACAAAATAACAGTACGCCGGGTCGCGCAAATTTTTCAGCAATGGATTCGCCGGATTCACCTCGATCGTGTTCCAGCCCATATGTGGCAAGGGGTAAAGCAGGGGCTGCCCCTGCTGCTGTGGGTCGGGGCTTTGCATGGCGATGGTGCGGGTGGGGATGACACCCAGACAGTCGACGTTGCCTTCCTCTGATGATTCGGTCAGTAACTGCATGCCCAGGCAAATGCCCAGTACCGGTTGCTGCAGCTGGCGCAAGGTCGCAACCAGGTCGAGCTGCTGCAGGTTACGCATGGCCGCTTTAGCGGTGCCTACCCCTGGCAATATGACCCGCTCGGCAGCTGCGATGACGTTGGCATCGGCGCTGATTACCGGAGTGACGCCCAGCCGCTCAACGGCAAATTTAACCGAAGATAAGTTGGCGCAGGAGGTATCAACAATAACAACACTCATGCCAGCATCCCCTTACTTGAAGGCAAGGCGCCGTCCTCTGTACGTTGCACCGCCTGACGTAAGGCGCGGCCAAAGACTTTGAATAAACTCTCTACCTGATGGTGGCAGTTGCCCTCGGTAGTGCTTAAGTGTAATGAAATCGCCATGGCGTCACTCAGAGAGCGGTAAAAGTGACCCACCATTTCGGTGGCCATGCCACCGACGTCGGCGCGACTAAAGTCTGCTTCCAGCTGTAAGTACGGGCGGCCGGAGAGATCAAGCAAGCATTCCGCGCGGCATTCATCCATGGGCAGAGCAAAGCCAAACCGCGCGATCCCGCGTTTATCGCCTAATGCCTGACGCAGGGCCTGGCCCAACGCCAGCGCCGTATCTTCGACGGTGTGGTGCTCGTCAATGTGCAGATCACCTTTGACCTGGGCGCGTAAGGAAATCCCCGCATGGGTGGCGATTTGCTCCAGCATGTGGTCAAAGAAACCGATGCCGGTGGCAATTTCAATTGGCGCCTGCGCATCAAGGTCAACGTCGATCTTGATCTCGGTTTCTTTGGTGTTGCGACTAACACTGGCGGTGCGCGGACGATCCAGCAGCTGATGCTGAATCGCGCTCCAGTTCAGGTTCTTGCGATCGTAGCGAAGGCTACGAATCCCCATATTCTCAGCTAACTGCAGATCGGTATCACGGTCGCCAATGACATAAGACTCGGCAAAGTTGATGCGGCCCTGCTGCAGGTAATCTTTCACCAGCCCAAGGTTAGGTTTACGACAACTGCAGCTATCTTCCGGGAAGTGTGGGCAAATGAGCACATCATCAAAGCGCACACCCTGCGAGGTAAACACCGCCATCATTAAATCGTGAGGTGCCGCAAAATCAGCTTGGGGAAAACTTGCGGTGCCCAAACCATCTTGATTCGACACCATAACTAACCGATAACCAGCGTTTTGTAGTGCCAGCAAAGCCGGGATCACTTGTGGTTCAAATTCGAGTTTGGCAACGCTGTCGAGCTGCTTATCTACCGGTGGTTCTTCAACCAGTGTGCCGTCGCGGTCGATAAAGAGTATTTTTTGCTGACTCATTGTGGCAAAACCTCCAGTAATTGATTCATTTCTTGTTCGCTGCCGATACTAATACGAATGCACTGACCTAAACCGCGCTGACTGGATTGATTGCGGATCAGTACGCCTTGGGCCTGACATTGAGCGACTAACCCGGCTGCATCGGCAACCGAAATTAAGACAAAGTTGGTTGCGGTCGGCCAGATGCGTTGCACCCAGCTGCGTGTGCTTAGTTCATCGAGTAGGCGTTGGCGCTGCTGCTTAATGGTAGCAAGTTGTGCGCGCATGGCACTGACGCCGGCAGCCGATAACGCGTGTTCTGCGCCCACCAGGGTGGGGGCAGGAAGCGGATACGGTGCGATGACTTTACGCAGGATCTCGATTAATGCCGGTTGGCCAAGTGCAAAACCACAGCGCAATGCTGCCAAGCCAAAAGCTTTGGACAAGGTTCGCAGCACCACCAACTGAGGATAATCAGCGATCCATGCGGCGATGTCAGCCTGCTCTGAGTCGGCACTGACAAATTCAATATAGGCCTGGTCAAGCACCACCAGCGCGCGTTCACCCACACCCTCTAACAAGGCGCGAATTGCTGCTGCATCAACCTCATTGCCCAGTGGATTCGACGGGCTGCAAACAAAAATTAATTTTACCCGCGCGGCGCTATCATCGTCGAGTCGCGCCAGCATGCCCGGCACATCAAGTTGTAGCTCGCCCTGACTGTCGGTCTGCAGTGGACAATCCACCACTTGCGCACCGTGGGTAGCGGCGCTAATGGCGTACATGCCATAGGTTGGAGTGGTGATCATCACGGCCTCGGAGCTTGGCTCGCAGAAACTGCGCACCAACAGTTCGATTGCCTCGTCACTGCCACGACAGCTCAACAGCTGCTCGCGCTGCACGCCGGAATAATTGGCATAGGCTTGATTCAGAGTATCACTTTGGAAGCTCGGATAACGATTCCAGTTGTTTTGCTCGGGAAATGCTGGTGTTGCTGGCGCTTCATTGGCATTTAACCAAACTGAGCCGCCCGACATGCTGCGTCGTGCGGATTGATAGGGCGTCAAATCGACCAGGTGAGGACGTTGCAGCTTGGCGATAAAGTCACTCATGACTCATCCTCCAGTCGCACGGTAACGGCTCGGGCGTGGGCATCTAAGCCCTCGGTACGCGCCAGTTCGACAATAGCGTCAGCAAGTCCCGCGAGACCTTCACGGGTGGCTTTCTGACTGGTGTAACGCCGATAGAAATCAAGTAGCCCCAGGCTGCTTGCGGTACTGGCAAAGCCATAGGTTGGCAACACGTGATTAGTGCCAGTGGCATAATCACCGCCTGATTCGGGCGTGTAAGGACCAATAAACAACGAACCAACGTGGGTTAAGCGCTCAGCTAATTGCTCGGGGTCTACTGTTTGAACGGATAAATGCTCTGGCGCGTAGTCCTGGCTGATAACGACCGCTTCATCAAGATCAGCGACTTCAATTAACGCACTGTTGGCCAGCGCTTGCTCTGCTGTTGTTGCTCGTGATAACTGTTGCAGTTGTAGCACCAGCTGCTCGCGCACCGCGGTGATCAACGCTGAACTTGGGCTTAGCAGTACCACTTGTGAGTCGGCACCGTGTTCCGCCTGCGACAGCAAATCCGCGGCCACATAAGCCGGATTGGCCTGCCCATCAGCGATAACTAACAACTCGGAAGGCCCGGCCGGCATATCAATTGCCGCGCCCCGGGGATCCTGTGAGACCGCTTGTTTGGCCGCGGTAACAAAACTATTACCGGGGCCAAAAATCTTATTCACTTTACCCATGGACTCAGTGCCATAGGCCATTGCGGCAATCGCTTGCGCACCCCCACAGCGATAGATTTCGGTAATACCACAGCATTGGGCTGCGTAGAGTATCGCGGGTGCTAGATCGCCATTGCGGTCTGGCGGACTCGCCATAACTACCCGCGGACAAGCGGCGAGTTGCGCTGGTATGCCGAGCATTAACGCGGTCGACGGCAGCACCGCTGTGCCACCAGGCACGTATAGGCCGACGGCGGCGAGGGGCGCATAGCGTAATTCGCATTCAATACCCGGTGCAGTTTCGATTTTGATGCCTTGCGGACGTTGCGCTTCGTGAAAGCGTCGAATGGTACCGTAAGCTTTATCGATGGCTGCTTTGGTCGCTGCAGGTAGCTTCGCGACCTGACGTGCAATAGCCTCCGCTGGGTAACGCAGCTCTGCCAGAGTAGGACAATCAAACTGTTGGGTGTAACGCAGCACTGCCGCATCGCCCTCGGCACGGACCGCATCGATGATGGTGCTTACGGTGTTATTTAATTCGCCTGACACACGTTGTACCGGGCGTTGCAGTAACTCGGTCCGGGCACGAGCTGAGAGCTGTGACCAGGTAAACTGGCGAGTGCTCAAATCAAGATTACGGTCGGCCATATCAGTTACCCCATCATTTTTTCGATTGGTAGCACTAAAATTGAGCTACAACCCACGGCTTTTAACTCTTCCATAGTTTCCCAGAACAAGGTTTCTGTACTGACCACGTGCACCGCAACCAGCTTATCAGTGTGACTCAAGGGTAGAATTGTTGGATCTTCTGCACCAGGCAGTAAGGCAACGACCTCATTCAGTGCGGCTCGTGGGGCGTGCAGCATGATGTACTTGCTCTCACGCGCCATCTGCACGCCGTCAAGCCGTGGCAGTAACTGTTCGATCAGCGCCTGTTTGGCGGCATTAAGCGGTTCCGGGCGTTGAATCAGCTGGGCCTGGCTACGGAAAATGACGTCTTGCTCAACCAATCCGTTGGCTTCCAATGTCGCACCTGTTGAGACCAGATCACAGACCGCATCGGCTAACCCTGCACGCGGAGCAACTTCAACGCTACCAGTAAGTACTGCAGTACTGGCGTTGATGCCCTGACGTTGCAGATAATCTTGGAGTAGGTATGGATAGGTAGTAGCAATACGTTTGCCGTCTAAGTCGCTAAGTCCGTTGTAGGAGTCTTCTTTTGGCACCGCAATCGATAAGCGACACGCGCCAAAATCCAGCGCTCGCAAACGTTTAAATTCGGCTGGTAACTTGGTGGCGACACGCTCAAGGCGGGCTTCCTCCAACACATTTTCACCGATCAGGCCAAGATCAACCACGCCGTCCATGACCAAGCCAGGGATGTCATCGTCACGCACGCGCAGTAGGTCAATCGGTTGATTGCTGCTGTGCGCCAATAACCGCGCTTCGTGCAGACTAAATTTGACGCCGCAGGCCTGTAATAAGCTCATGGACTCTTTACTTAAACGGCCTGACTTTTGAATCGCGATGGTTAAGCGTGATGAATTTGTATCGACAACCATGTTAAAAAACTCCTATAAAAAAACCCCAAAAGGTTGCCTTTCGGGGTTCGTAATGGGTGAAGGCAACCACCAAGTGTTAGCCTTCCGCGTACAATACGAGGCTAACGTCGTCGTTGGAAATGATGGTGATGCCAGGTTGTGTAACGCATTTGTATTCCTTAAATTTCGTAATGAGCGAATTGTATAGATTTCGAAAGTGCTATTCAACCCTTTATATATGGGTTTGAAGGATTTCTTGTATGGCAAGTTGTATAAAAATATCCATGACTGCGGAATGCGGATTCAACGTAGCGAATTAAAACTAGTTACGCTAACCTAGCGACTATCGATCACCGCCAATAAAGACCGCGCCCAGCGATGACATCCGTAGCTCAATATTTCCAATCCGACAGTGTGTTAACCACGGCGTTGCCTGGCTTTGCCCCGCGACCGGCGCAGACTGAAATGGCGACGGCGATCGCGAAAACCTTAAAAGCAAAAAGTCAGCTGGTGGTTGAGGCGGAAACGGGCACGGGGAAAACTTACGCTTATTTGGTACCCATTTTAAAGAGTAAAGGCTCGGCGATTATCTCGACGGGGACCAAGGCGTTACAAGAGCAGCTGTACCATCGTGATCTGCCTGCATTGCGCGATGCGATTGCACCACAAAAACAGGTAAGCTTGCTAAAAGGTCGGAGTAATTATTTGTGTTTGCACCGCCTGGCGCAAAGTCAGGCACATGCGAGCGAGCTCTCGCAAACCGTGCAAAAGCAAGTGGTTGAAGTCAAACGCTGGGCGGTGCGTACCGAGGACGGTGACGTCGGTGGCTTAAGTAGCCTACCGGAAGATGCTGAAGTATTGCCACACGTGACCAGCACGGTGGATAACTGTTTAGGTCGCGATTGCCCGGACTACGACGACTGTTATCTGGTGAAGGCGCGAAAACGTGCGCTGGAAGCGGATATTGTGGTGGTGAATCATCATTTATTTTTTGCCGATATGGCGCTGAAAGATGTCGGTTTTGGCGAATTGATCCCCCATGCTGATGCATTGGTGTTTGATGAGGCGCATCAGTTGCCGGATATTGCTAGTCAGTATTTTGGTGAAGCGGTCGGCAGCCGGCAGTTGCAAGAGCTGGCCCAAGAAGCAAAGGTACTTTACCTGACCGAACTGAAAGACTTACGGCAGTTGGATAAAGCGGCGGATAAATTGCTCGGTAGCTTGCGCGATTGGCGGTTGGCATTTCCGGTTGACCCGCAGCGAGGGAATTGGCGTCAGGTACAGCAGCAACCGCAAATACAAGCAGCGGTAACACAAGTCAGCGAAACCCTGCAGTTCTTTGCTGATGTCGCTAAGGGCGCATTGGGTCGCAATCAAGATTTAGACAGTATCTACGAACGTTGCGTGCAGTTTATACACACCTGGGAGTTACTGCAGGATACCCAACGCACCGGTTTTAGTTTCTGGTTTGAAACCACGCCGCGACATATCACCGTGCATCAGACGCCGCTACAGGTGGCAGATAAATTTGGTAGCTACGTAGCAAACTCTGAATCGAGCTGGGTGTTTACCTCGGCGACCTTGGCGATTGGCAATGATTTCACGCATTTTACCCGTTTATTAGGCTTGGATCAGGCGGCAACGCTATGTTTACCGAGTCCTTTTGCCTTTGCCGAGCAGGGTATACTTTGTGTGCCACGCTATTTGCCGCAGCCCCATGAACGGGAAATGCTGGATCATTTACTTCAAGTCACCACGCAGGTGCTGGACGTGAACCAGCAGGGTGGCACTTTCGTGTTATTCACCAGTCATCGCATGTTGCAACGCGTTGCTGAGCGCTTAGCGACACTGACTGATCGCCCCTTGTTTGTGCAAGGCAGCACCAACAAACGTGAACTGCTGGCCGATTTTATTGAAGCGGGCAATGGCGTGCTACTCGGTACCTCGTCGTTTTGGGAGGGTGTGGATGTGCGTGGCAAGGCACTGACCTGTGTGATTATTGATAAATTGCCCTTTGGTTCGCCTGACGATCCCTTACTACAGGCGCGAATTGAAGATTGCCGATTACGTGGAGCTGAGCCCTTCACTCAGGTACAATTACCGCCAGCCGTCATCGCGCTGAAACAAGGCGCCGGACGACTGATTCGCGACAGTAGCGATCGCGGGGTATTGATCGTTTGTGACCAGCGCTTGGTTACCAAACCCTATGGCCAGCTATTTTTGGCCAGTTTGCCACCGCTGCGGCGCACCCGCGACTTATCCCAGGCACTCGATTTTTTAGCAGAAATTAACGGAGATTCATCTGCATGACCGCGGTTTTACTCGCTATTGATACAGCTACAGAACAGTGTTCAGTAGCCTTGCGCTACCAAGACCAGGTGTTTCAGCGTGCCGCGATTACGCCACGCGAGCATTCACAACGGGTACTCGGCTTTGTCGAGGAGGTGTTAGCAGAGGCCGGTATTGGTCTGGCTACCGTCGACGGCATTGTTTGTGGTTATGGTCCGGGAAGCTTTACCGGCGTGCGAATTGGCGTCGCGATCAGTCAAGGGCTCGCGTTTAGTCACAATTTACCGGTCTATCCCGTCTCTACTTTAGCGGCATTGGCCCAACAAGCGATTCGCTGTCATGCAGCGAACACTATTGTTAGTGCCATTGATGCGCGCATGCAGGAAGTCTATGTGGCAAGCTATCAGAACCAAAACGGTGTGGCACAGGCAATGATGGACGCGAAAATGGCCGGGTTAAGTCCACTTACGGAGCAACCCTGGTGGCCCGCAACGGGGCAGGCTATCGTTGGCGCAGGCACTGGCTGGCAGGCTTATGGCGAACAACTGGACCCACAGCAGCAGGTGAACATTCTTGCGGATGTGACCTTACCGCTAGCTGCAGACATGTTAACACTGGCGGCTCAGGTTAAACCTGTTGCCGCAGAAAAACTCGAACCGCTGTATGTACGTAATGAAGTGACGTGGAAAAAATTACCCGGGCGTTAATGGCGCTGATTGGGATCGCAAGTGAACCAGAATGAGGAGTACGAACATGTTGAAGTATTGGCTAACAGCACTAGGCGCATTAACCCTGAGTGCCTGTTCGACAGTTCCGGATGAACTCGCCGTTGCTGAAGGGACCCACTTAACGCCTTACACAGTCGCGCTAGAGAGTCCGGAACAAGCGCACAATAATACCGCTCGCTGGGGTGGGGTAATCGCTGAAGTTCGCAACAGCGATGCTGGCACCACCATCGAAGTGGTCAATTATGAATTGAACTCGTACGGCCGCCCAGCGGTAACTGACACTAGCGATGGCCGGTTTCGTGCCAAGGTCGATGGTTTTGTCGATCCTATGGTCTACAAAAAAGGGCGTATCGTTACTTTTACCGGGGTGATTAACGCACCGGAAGAAGGCAAAATTGACGAGTTCCGTTATCTTTTTCCAACACTGGATGTGATCGGCAAGTATCTGTGGAAAGAATCCAACAAACAGCCGATGGAAGTGGATTACGGTTCACTTTGGTACCGTCATCATTGGTACTCACCGCCGTATCGCGTCTATTACCCAGTGCCGGTGCGAACCAAAGGTGGTAAGCAAGGCGACAATAAGACTAAGTAAACTTATGATAGAAGCCTATAGACAGGTTCGGCAACATGCTGAGCCTGTTTTATTTCAGCTCGACTGGGGCACAATTGCAGGATTGCAGTGGGGTAACCCACAGGGCAAACCGATCTTAGCCTTGCATGGCTGGCTCGATAATGCGCACAGCTTTTTACCTATCGCGGCGCAGTTTGTTGATTCCGAACTGGCCACCACGCACCAGCTGATCGCATTGGATTGGCCGGGACATGGACTATCGGATCACCGCCCGGCGGGAAACCATTACCCATTTCTGGATTATGTCTACGATGTGGTGCAGCTCTGTGAACAACAAAACTGGAAAAAGGTAGAAGTGGTCGCTCATTCTATGGGCGCCTTCGTGGGTAATCTGTGGGCCGGAATTGAACCACAACGGGTAGAACATTTACTTGCCATCGAAGCCTTTGGTCTCTTAAGTAGCCCAGAAACTGCTATTCTTGATGATATACGCCAGGGATTTCGGAGCCGCATACAACAGCAAGGTAAACGGCGTCCGCATTATCCTAATTTTGCGGCAGCGGTGCAGGCGCGCAAGCAAGCTGGCGATTTTAACGAGCAGGTGGCAGAGCTACTGGTTGAGCGCGGTGTGGAACAGCTTGATGCCGACGATTTTCGCTTTCGTGCCGATGGGCAGTTGCGGGTGAAATCGGTGCTGCGTCTGACACCTTTGCAGATCCGCACTATTTTGATGGCCATCGAGTGTCCGATAAAACTGGTGCTCGGTCGCAATGGCCATCGTGAGCGCATCGAACTCGCCCTTAATCAGTGGCAAGATGCGGTACCGCAACTGAAAATCGCTGAAGCAGAAGGTGGCCATCATGTACACATGGAAGCAGCTGATGCGGTGTGGCGCGAGTTTACTGCGATGTTGGCATCCGCAAACGCCTAGTTTAAACTGGTCGGATATGCGAGTATTGGCAAAAAATAATGAGTCAGGAGCACCAACGCGTGGAAAAGATTTGGTTAAAACGCTATCCAGCCGGGGTCCCAGAAACCATCGACCCAGATCACTTTAACTCGCTGGTCGATATTTTCGAGCAAAGTGTTGAAGCATACGGCGATAAAATCGCCTATGTAAACATGGATCACGAAATGTCGTTCAACGAACTCGATGCCGAAACCAAAAAATTTGCTGCATTTCTGCAACAAAAAGGTTTGCAAAAAGGTGACGCAGTTGCCGTAATGATGCCGAATTTACTGCAGTACCCGGTGGCGTTATTCGGTATTTTGCGGGCTGGCATGACCGTCGTAAACGTTAATCCGTTGTATACCCCGCGGGAATTGAAACATCAATTAAGCGATGCGAAATGTAAAAGCATCGTGATTCTGGATAACTTCGCGCACACCCTCGAAAAAGTTATCGATGATCTTGAGCTCTCTCATGTAATTCTTACCGGGATCGGTGATTTACTGCCGGCACCGAAGCGCTGGGTGGTTAATTTCGTGGTCAAGCATGTCAAACGTATGGTGCCAAGCTACAACTTGCGAAATACCATAAGCTTTCGTGACGTGTTAGCCAAAGGGGCGAAGGCGGACTATAAACGACCAGAAATGAGCGGTGATGATCTGGCCTTTTTGCAGTATACCGGTGGCACCACTGGCTTAGCCAAAGGCGCCATGTTGTCGCACCGTAATATGGTCGCCAATCTGGAGCAGGTATCAGCTATTGTGGCGCCGCTGGCCAACGATGGCGAAGAAACCATTATTACTGCGTTACCGCTTTATCATATCTTTGCATTGACGGCGAACTGTCTGACCTTCTTGAAGCACGGTGGTAAAAACATACTTATTACCAATCCGCGTGATATGCCGGGCTTTATCAAAGAACTGAGCAAACACGACTTCTCGATTATTTCTGGTGTGAACACCTTGTTTAATGGCTTGTTACACACCGAAGGCTTCAAAGATCTTAATTTCTCACATCTTAAAATTGCGCTGGGCGGTGGTATGGCTGTACAACGTTCGGTCGCCGAGCACTGGGAACGCGTCACCAAACAGCGGCTACTCGAAGGTTACGGTCTGACTGAGTGCTCACCTGTGGTGACGGTGAATCCGACCGACATCGAGCATTACAACGGTACTATTGGTGTTCCACTGCCATCTACCGACGTGCGGGTAGTTGATCCGGATACCGGTGAAGTGCTTGAGCAAGGTCAAGAAGGTGAACTTCAGGTACGCGGTCCGCAAGTTATGGTGGGTTACTTAAACCAACCGGAAGAAACCGATAAAGTGATGAAAGACGGCTGGTTCCTGACTGGTGATATTGGTTTGATGGATGAAAAGGGCTTCTTCAAGATTGTCGATCGCAAGAAAGACATGATTCTGGTGTCAGGCTTTAATGTTTATCCGAACGAAATCGAAGACGTCATCGCCGAGCATCCGAAAGTCATGGAAGTTGCCGCTGTTGGTGTTCCCCACGACTCTTCAGGCGAAGCGGTAAAAATTTTCGTGGTGCGCAAAGAATCATCACTTACTGAACGCGAGTTGATTGACTTCGCCCGGGAAAACATGACTGGTTACAAAGTACCGAAATTTGTTGAATTCCGCGACGAGTTGCCGAAAACCAATGTCGGTAAAATTTTGCGGCGCGAGCTGCGTGACGAAGAAGAAGCAAAAGCGAAAAATCAATCGTGACTATCGCTTACCAATTGATAACCACAACGCCTGCGTTAGCTGATTTTTGTCAGCATGCGCGAAGCGCTGGCTTCCTTGCTGTTGATACCGAATTTGTCCGTACCCGTACGTATTTTGCCCGACTAGGCTTGGTGCAAGTGCAAGCGGGAGAACGTACCGCGTTGATTGATCCCGTTGTACTGGTGAACGAGGGCGGTGAACCGGCAATGGCACCGTTATGGCAATTATTCGGAGATGCGGACATGACGCTGGTGATTCACGCTGGAGGTGAAGATTATGAAATCTTGCATCAACACATGGGGCTCCTGCCGAATGCCATCTTTGATACCCAAATTGCCAGCGCTATGCTCGGTGATGGTGATGCGCTGGGTTACGCTGCGTTAGTTGAACAGCGACTGGGTGTCGCGATTGATAAATCGCAGTCGCGTACCGATTGGATGAAACGGCCGCTAGCGGAAGAGCAGCTAGACTATGCTGCTGCCGACGTGTTTTACCTGCAACAATTGTATCCTGAGCTGTATGAGCTAGCTGAAACCCAAGGCAAGCTTGAGCTTATTCTGCAGGAAAGTGCCTGGCAGGCCGACAAACGTGCGCAAACGGTGCCCGATGAGTGGCAATTCTTACATTTTGGTAATGCCTGGCAATGTGATGCAGAGCAACTCAGCGTGCTACGTGAACTCGTGGCCTGGCGTTATCAGCGGGCGCGCAGCTCTGATCTGCCGCTGGGCTTTATTGCTAAAGACCATACCTTGCTCGATCTTGCCCGGCAAATGCCTGACAGTAAGAATAGATTGCGCCACTTCAAGGACTTATCACCGGTGACGATCAAATATGCCGGCGATGCATTACTTGAGGTGATAGCACGTGGTCAGGCCAATGGGCCATTAGCTATACCGTTGCGGCGCCTGACCGATTTACCCAATTACAAACCGATGTTCAACGCCATAAAGCAGCTGGCGCAGGATGTCGCAGACGAACTTGGAATTAACGTGGCATTAATTGCATCACGTCGACAGATCAATGATGTGTTACATTGGTGCTGGCAGATTCCACCGCAAGCACAAGCCCAACTACCGCTGCCAGACTTGTTCACAAGTTGGCGAGGGGCTAAGCTGAAGCAGTCGATTGAACAATTATTGAAGTGAGTGGTGGCAATCTATGTTGTGTGCTGTCTATCGTAGCCCGAAACGGGTCGATACCTACCTGTATATGGTGCATCCCGCCGATTTCTCTGTGTTGCCGGAATCCTTAGCGAAAAGCTTCGGTCAACCGCAGCACGTGATGACGCTTGCGCTAACGGAAGAACGTAAGTTAGCGCGTTTATCGGTGGCTGAATTAAAAGAACATTTGCAGGATGCTGGCTATTATTTGCAGATCCCGCCACCACCACAAAGTCTATTGAAAAAGGAGTTGGCAAAATGAAGAAATTGATGTCGATGGCACTGGTTGCCACTGCACTGCTGCTTGCACCCAAGCAAGTTGTTGCCCAGGACGAGGCTGGATTTGCCGACTACGTAGCAAAAATTAAAGTGGAAGCTTCAGAACAAGGTTATAGCGAGAGCACGTTAGAAAAAGCCTTCGCCAACGCTAAATTTTATCAACGCTCGGTCAGTGCCGATAAAAACCAGCCGGAATTCAAGCTGACCTTAGACACTTATCTGCCGCGCGCGGTACCTGAGTGGAAAGCTGAGCAAGCGGTTGAAAAGTATAACGAGCACAAAGAGCTACTCGAAAAAGTAGGTAAAGACTATGGTGTACAACCGCGCTTCATCGTGGCGTTATGGGGTATCGAAACCAATTTTGGGTCTTACACTGGTGGCTTTGACGTGATTTCCGCTTTGACCACCATGGCCTATGAAGGCCGTCGCGAAGAGTTTTTTAAGAAAGAACTTTGGCACGCGCTGACCATTATCGAAGAAGGCCACATTGAGGTCGAACAAATGCAAGGCTCGTGGGCTGGCGCAATGGGGCAAAGTCAATTTATGCCAAGCTCATTTATGGCTTATGCAGTCGACTACGACGGCGATGGGCGTAAAGATATCTGGAATTCCATGGGCGATGTGTTTGCCTCAGCAGCAAACTATCTGAAAAACGCTGGCTGGCGCGACGACGTGACCTGGGGCCGGCAGGTGCAACTACCGGCAGACTTTGATGTATCGATTGCTGAATTGAAAAACAAAAAGACTCTGGCGGAATGGCAAGCTTTAGGTGTGCGCCGTATGGATGGCAGTGACTTGCCCCAGCGTGCTGATATTGAAGCTGCCGTGGTGATCCCAGACGACAAAGAAGGCCGCGTGTACCTCGCCTATGCAAATTACGATGCATTGATGCGCTGGAACCGTTCGCACTATTTTGTTGCAGCGGTAGGGTACCTATCCGACCGTATTCGCTTTCCGCGCTAAGTCGTATGCTTAAACCATCGAAAATCGTCTGTGTGGGTCGCAATTATGCGGCTCATGCGGTCGAGCTGAATAACCCCATTCCCGCTGAGCCGCTGTTATTTATCAAACCTTCCAGCAGCTTAGCGGCACTGCCAGAGGTAGGTATTCCCACCCGACTCGGCGCCTGTCACCATGAGCTGGAGTTAGCAGTACAGGTCGGTGAACGACTGCAACGCGCGACCCCGGAGCAGGCATTAAAGGCACTGTGCCAGGTGACCCTGGCATTGGATTTAACGTTGCGCGAGGTGCAGGACAAGCTGAAGCAACAGGGACAACCCTGGGAACGAGCGAAGGCCTTCGACGGTGCTTGCGTGCTGGCGCCCTGGTTAGCGATAGATGACAGCGCAGCGTTACAGCACGCCAAGTTTGAGCTTTACTGCGACGAGCAGTTACGGCAACAGGGTGATGCGCAACAGATGTTGATGCCTATCGCCGAGTTGGTGGCACATATCAGCCATGTATTCACCCTGGAAGCCGGTGATGTGGTGTTAACTGGCACCCCAGCAGGAGTTGGGCCATTAACCGTCGGACAGCAGCTGGATTTGCATCTGCATATTGCGGGGCACGACTATCACTGGCACGGACAGGTGCAGGCCAATGACTGAGGCAGCGTTCTGGGAGCGTAAAAGCTTTACCGAAATGACCCATGCCGAATGGGAGTCGTTGTGTGATGGCTGCGGTAAATGCTGCCTGCACAAACTCATCGATAGCGATGATCACGACGAAACCGTGCATTACACTGATATTGCTTGTGTGCTGTTAGACACCGGCAATGCGCGCTGCAGCAACTATGCTGAGCGTACGCAACATGTACCGGACTGTGTGGTGATAACGCCTGAAAATGTCTATCAGTTGGATTATATGCCAACCTCATGCGCTTACCGACGTTTAGCTGAGGGGCGTGGCTTAGCGAGCTGGCATCCGTTGCGTCACAATGGCTCCACTGCAGCGATGATTGCGGCTGGTGTGAGTGCAGCAGGGCGGGTGGTTAACGAAAACGAGGCCGAACCAGAGGACCTCGAATTACGCATCGTCACCTGGCCACTAAAAGATTACGATTAAAGCTTACGCGCGCCAACTAAGCGCAAAAGCAAAACCACAATACCGACAATGGCGTAGCTGGCAAAAATGATCCGCATCCACTCGGGCATGCTCATATCCAGAAACGACCAATTGATATCACCGCACAAGCCAGTGGCACTGAACATTTCTGGTAACCACTGATGCAGCGGCATCCAGCCCGGAAAGTTAGGGAAGGTATCGCAGACCGCGAAAAATGAATTCTTCGCTTGTTGTGCTGCGACATGGTTATCGGCAATGATAAAGCCCCAAATCGCGGCGGTGAGCCAGCCGACGAAGCCGAGCAAGCGGGCCAGCACGAACTTAGGTGCGAATAAGGGCACCAGGGCGGCAACACCGACACCGAGTACACCGACGCGCTGATAAATACACTTCACGCAGGGCTCGAGACCCATCTGGTATTGCATGTATAGTGCGGTGGCGAACAGACCAAAAGCAGTAGCTGCAAGCAGTGCCCAGGCGCCACGGCGTTCGGGAAGTTGAGCGAAAAAGCGCATGTTAGTGAGGTCTCTTGTTATAGGTTTTGCGGAAAAGATAGCGAAGCCGGTGAGGGATGTCGATAGATTTCTGTAATGCAAGTACGACAAAACTTGTCCGACCATTGGAAAGCCTGATAAAATCCTCGGTCATAACATTAATAATAATCTAGCCTTAAGCGGTTTTGATTCACATTAAATAGGTCACTTCATGATCATCAAGGCACAGAGTCCAGCAGGGTTTGCGGAAGAATACATAGTGAAATCCATTTGGAATGGCCACTTTGCGCCAGGTACTATTTTACCTGCAGAACGTGAGCTTTCAGAATTAATCGGCGTCACGCGCACTACCTTGCGTGAAGTTCTACAGCGCCTTGCCCGCGACGGTTGGCTGACTATTCAGCATGGTAAGCCGACGCGAGTGAACAATTTCTGGCAAACCTCGGGCCTGAATATTCTT
The DNA here is from genome assembly GCF_052541995.1 of Pseudidiomarina xizangensis. Classification (NCBI taxonomy): domain Bacteria; kingdom Pseudomonadati; phylum Pseudomonadota; class Gammaproteobacteria; order Alteromonadales; family Idiomarinaceae; genus Pseudidiomarina; species Pseudidiomarina xizangensis. The sequence goes on along the minus strand of NZ_JBOBQA010000001.1, from coordinate 770,254 downwards.
GAAACCCTGGCGCGTCTCGATGAAGACGGCATGCCAGAGCTGGTTGATCAGCTGCTTTCCGCGCGCACTAATATTAGCGCCATCTACATTCGTGCAGCGGTGCGTAACGCACCCGAACGCGTCGCTGAATTATTGGCTGAAGCGGAAGGTCTGGACGATACCGCCGATGCGTTCAGTGCATACGATTATCGCTTGAACCACGATTTAGCCATGGCCTCGGGTAACCCGATTTACGTGCTAGTGCTGAACGGTTTCAAAGGCTTGTATTCGCGCATTGGTAATTTTTACTTCTCCAATGATGAAGCGCGTAAGTTGGCCCGCAAGTACTACGCTGACTTAAAAGCTGTGGCGACCGAAGAAAAACGTGAACAGGCAGCTGTGTTGGTTCGCGACTACGGTTACGCTTCCGGGCGAATTTGGGATAAATTACGTGGTGACATTCCAGCAAATCTGGTTGAATAGCACGATCGGCTCGAGCTGGTAAATTGATAATAAAAAGCCCCGCAACTGCGGGGCTTTTTCATTAGGCTTACTGTTGAGCTATGCTGCGCTGTCGCTTAAGCGAAGTTTTTCGCTACGAAGTCCCAGTTCACCAATTTCCAGAATGCGTTCAAGTAGTTTGGACGTGCATTGCGGTAATCGATGTAGTAAGCGTGTTCCCAGACATCAACGGTCATAATTGGGGTTACTGAGTCGTCAGTCACAGGGGTTTTAGCATCATCAGTGTTGACGATAGCAACTGAACCGTCAGCTTTTTTCACTAACCAAGTCCAGCCAGAACCGAAGTTACCTGCGGCTTGCGCGTTGAATTCTTCTTTGAATTTGTCAAAAGAACCGAACGCTGCGTTGATCGCATCAGCAAGTTCACCAGTTGGCTCGCCGCCGCCATTTGGGCTTAAGCAGTGCCAGTAGAATGTGTGATTCCATACTTGAGCTGCGTTGTTGAAAACACCGCCAGAAGAAGATTTAATGATGTCTTCGAGGGACTTGCTTTCCATGTCGGTGCCTTTTACGGCATCGTTCAGCTTGCTTACGTAAGCAGCATGGTGCTTACCATAGTGGTATTCTAAAGTTTCCGCAGAAATATGCGGTTCAAGAGCATTTTTCTCATAAGGTAATGCTGGTAGTTCGAATGCCATGTAGACTCTCCATTCTTGCTTTTGTGAATTCGTTGGATCCGTTGTTATTTTACCATTGAAAACGAATCTTCAAGTCTCAATATACCTAGATTGTGGCAGAAAAGTTTAATTCAAGGGTAGTTGGTGATATTTAAATTGTCAGTAGTCAGGTTCTTTGCTGGCTTGCTGTACTGCAATCACCGCGCTTGATGTGATAAACTTGCCGTCATCAACTCGCTTAAAGAAGTAAGGACGAAGGCATGGAAACTGTAGAGAAAATTAAGCAGCAAATCAGCGAAAACCCGATTCTGCTTTACATGAAAGGTTCGCCTAAATTACCGAGCTGTGGTTTCTCATCACAAGCGTCACAGGCGCTGATGGGCTGTGGTCAGCCTTTCGCTTATGTTGATATCCTACAGAATCCTGAGATTCGTGCCGAACTGCCTAACTATGCAGATTGGCCAACCTTCCCGCAGTTGTGGGTCGAGGGTGAGTTGGTCGGTGGTTGTGACATTATTCTGGAGATGTTCCAGAAGGGCGAGTTACAAGAATTGATTAATGAAGTTGCAGAACGTCATCCTGCGCCGTCAGAAGATTAAGTTTCATTCAGTACAACAACATTACGGAGAAGAAAAATGGGTGTATTAGTAGGCCGTAAAGCTCCTAATTTCACTGCAGCAGCAGTATTGGGAACAGGTGAAATTGTTGAAGACTTTAACTTGCATGCGCAAATTAAGGGCAAAAAAGCAGTCGTATTCTTCTATCCTTTGGATTTCACGTTTGTATGTCCTTCTGAGCTGATCGCATTTGATCACCGTTTAGAAGAATTCAAAAAGCGCGGCGTTGAAGTGATCGGTGTTTCTATCGATTCACAGTTCACCCACAATGCGTGGCGTAACACTGCTGAAGCAGATGGTGGTATTGGTGAAGTTAAATATCCACTGGTAGCTGATGTGAAGCACACTATCTGTAAAGCGTTCGACGTTGAACATCCAGAAGCCGGCGTTGCTTTCCGCGCATCATTCTTGATCGACGAAGAAGGCACCGTACGTCACCAGATCGTGAACGACCTGCCATTAGGCCGTAACATCGACGAGATGATTCGTTTGGTTGACGCACTGAACTTCCACCAGAAACACGGCGAAGTTTGCCCAGCTGGCTGGAAAGAAGGTGATGAAGGTATGAAAGCTGACGCTAAAGGTGTAGCTGACTATCTTTCTAAGAACGCCGGTAAGCTTTAAAAGAGCTAGAGCGTTATTGGTTGTTAAAAAGGTCGCCTTTGGGCGGCCTTTTTTGATCGAGACATGGGTTGAGGTGAGCATGATTCGCGTTGTTGTGGACTGAGAAGGAGAGATCGATTTGCTAGTTCCATTGCAAAAAGAGGACTTTGAGGTGGTGGCCGGTTGGCTGGCGGATCCGGAGGACCATTTTAAGGTGTGCGGGAATGCTTTTGGTTATCCGCTTAAGCGTGAAGTTTTTGATGCTTTTTTTGTGGAAACGGCGGGCGACCCGAATGTACGACTGTGTTTTAAGTACTGCGTGGATGGCCGCGCGGTGGGCATGGTGCACTTCACGCGGATTGATCGGCAAAACGACTTTGGCCATATTGGCGTGGCTATGGTTGATCCAACAACACGTTCGGCGGGCTATGGGCGAGCGATGTTTGCCGCCATACTCAAGAAAGGTTTCGAAGAACTGAACTTTCATCGCATCGACTTAAACGTCTTTGAATCCAATCCGCGCGCGCTGAAATTTTACCAGGAAGCTTTCGGTTTTAAAGTCGAAGGCTTAGCTCGGGATACCATAAAAAAAGACGGTGACTACCAAGGTTGGTATACGCTCAGTCTGTTGCGTCCTGAATGGCAGGCTTAAGACTCAGACCACACGGCGTATTCGTTGCGGCGTGAAGCGGATCGCTTTATCGTGAATGGGCGTGTTACAACGCCCATGCCCGAAAGCGTTTCGCTTTGATTTTGTCGTTATTAATTAATGCGAGCGCATGATTTAGCTTCGAGGTTTTTACCGCCACATAAGCCCATTGTGCTTGCACCTTAATCTTACCAATATCCTCGACACTCAGTTTTTTGTCGCGCGTAAGTGCGCCGACGATATCACCTGGACGCAATTTATGTTTCTTGCCGCCGTTGATCTGCACTGTTGTGTACTCGGCCTGTAAGGGCCGTGCGGCGGAGTTCAGAGCGGGTAACTCGAGCAACGTGATGGGAGCCGAGAGCGTGTCTTCGAGCATGCGCATCTTGTAATCATCTTTCGCGCCAATGAGCGTGACTGCAAGGCCTTCAGCACCCGCGCGCCCGGTACGGCCGATGCGGTGGGTGTGGGTCGCGAGATCGTGCGCCATGCCGACATTGATGACCAAATCGAGTTCGGCAATATCCAAACCGCGCGCGGCGAGGTCGGTGGCGACTAAGACGCGTCCGCTGCCATTGGCAAATTGCACCATGGTTTGATCGCGATCTTTTTGTTCCAAATCACCGTGCAGTGCAAGGGTGCTGAATCCTTTGCCTTTGAGCGCATCAGCAATGCTTTGGGTTTCAACTTTGGTGGTGCAGAACACCATGCAATTGCCCGGCTGCAACTCCAGTAGTAACGCTCGTACCGCCTGTGCAGGTGAGGCGTCTCCTAACTGATAGAAACTTTGCTGAATTGAGGTTTGCGTTTGGCTTGCTGCGACTTTGATGATTTCAGCGTCGGTACACACCTGTTTCGTCAGTTGGCGGATACCTTGCGGGTAGGTTGCGCTAAAGAGCAAGGTCTGGCGCACGTCAGGGGTCTTCGCGATAATACCGGCTAACTCGTCCTGAAAGCCCATTTCAAGCATGCGATCGGCTTCATCGAGAACCAAGGTTTGTAACTGCGCCAGGTTTAAGCGCTCGGCTTGTAAATGGTCCAATACGCGGCCTGGCGTCCCAACCAGAACATGGGCACCATGTTCAAGCGATGCCGCCTGTACCCGCGAAGGCGCGCCACCACAAAGCGTTAATACCTTAACGTTTGGCAAGGACTTGGCTAAGCCACGAATCGCTTCAGCGACCTGCTCAGCGAGCTCACGGGTGGGACATAGTACCAGTGCCTGCGGGGCAAAGGAGTTGGTATCCAGCTTCGACAATAGCCCCAGGGCAAAGGCGACGGTCTTACCGGAACCTGTCTCAGCCTGCACCACAACATCTTCACCACGCAAAACCTTCGGCAGGCTGAACGCCTGTACCTCGGTCATCTGTTCGAATCCAGCGTCAGCCAGGCTGCTCAATAGTGCATCGGACAGCTTAAGTTGGTTAAACTGACGCACGGTTGGGGTTGTTTCTGGCGTGTTTTCAGGGCTTGATTCAGACATTGTTTTGTTCACTTATTCGGAGGTCGCGTGGCGAGGCGCATGTTGTACACAAGGCGCTTAAAATTAGCGCGCTAGTATAACAGAGTATGCACGCAACGCGATGCTATCGACGCGTTTTGTCAGCTTTTTAGCTGGCGTTCAGATCCGCGCCTCGAGCTCAATCTCGAGCATAAATTCGGGCAACGCCAGACCTTTCACTTCCAGCCACGAGCCGGTAGGAAAGTGCTTGGTATACAACTCGCCGCGGTAGGATGACACTGCCAGAAACGCTGCCATATCCGTGGTAAAGACATTCTCAACGATGACGTTGTCGAAGCTGCAGCCATAATGCGCGAGAACCTTCTTCAGGTCCGCATAGACATTCTTCATTTGTTGCTCGATATCGCCAACGGCCGTGGGAGCGCCGTGATCATCCATGCTTACCGCGCCTGAAATCTTGATTTCATCACCGATTTTAATGGCATGCGTGTAACCATAAGCCTTTTCGACCTCTGGCCGTAACTGAAAGTAATCCCGTTGAACGCCCATCTGCCTTGCTCCTCAGAGTTGTTCGCGTAAGCGACTAAAGAAGCTTTTAAGTTAGTAGAGGAAAGCTATCCTGACAATGTTAGGTGGCATGTGATCTAGTCACAAGGGCTTTAAGTAATATGTTTATGCGCTAAGAGCTCTTTATAGACCAGCATAGGGTGGAGGAATCTAAATGAAAAAGGTTACAGGTTTGGCGTTGGCATTGTTCCTACCTGCGCTCTGCTTTCAAACAGCATTAGCACAGGAAGATAAAGCAGCTTTGGTACCTTTACCCTCACTCGATGATTTCTCGATGGGAGAGGATGGCTGGAGCTTTGGGCTGGGGCTGGGCGTTGAATATGAATCTGCCTATGAAGGTTCAGATGAATTCGGCTTCGAAGCTCAACCTGCTGGGGCAGTACAATGGCGTAGCGGTGATAATATTTTCTACTTTGCGGGTGAAGCGCTGGGGTGGCGTGGGTCGTCGCTTCGGCGAGGTGCTCTATGAGCGCTACAATAGCGACATTACGGACAGCCCAATTTCACGCAACGACTATGAAGCCGAAGTCGGCATCGGCTTCATTTACGTGTTCTAGGATGTCTGTGGTTTGCAGAGACAAGTTGAATTTGTAAACAGGTGTTAGAGGAAAAGGACGGGAACGGAAAACTCTCAGGCCGCCAAATTCAGGGTGTTTTGATGTTGAGGTTAGACAGTACGGCTGCGCGAAACGAAACGAGCAATGATGCGCGGCACGCGAGTATGAATGAGTAGCGCGCCAGTGACGATCAGAGCTGCGGAGGGCAGCAGGACAACGACCATGGGGGAAAGAGGGAAGTAAAGGGTTGCCAGCTGCGAAACTCCTGCTGCAACAAGCCCCACATAGGACCAACTCATAAAGTAGGCATGTAGTTCCATCCACCACAGTCGGGGTCTGCGGAGTACAGCCGGAATGAAGCCTGCAGAAAGAGTGATTAGACTCACCACGGCCAGTACATGAAATGCACCATAAACGCCTGATTCCTGGTAGACAAAAAGCGCACTCACGTTCACCAAAAGCAATGCGGTAGAATAAAGGTAACCTAGTACGTGATGTAAATATCCGCCTTTAGAGCGCAGGAAAACAGCTGCTCCGATGACTAAACAGGCGATGGCGAGCGTGATATGGAGCCATCCAAGCATAATTAGGTTCTCCTTATAGAGGTGCATGCGACGAATGAAACAAAGGGCTTCACTCGCTGCTAGAACCGAGAGTCGTTTTCACAAGGAATACCGTCACGGTCACCATCAAGTAAAGCATTATGTAGCAGCAAATGCTCAACACTCAAGTTATTCTCTTACAGCAAAGACATATATGGCTTCGTCATCAGCTACCGCGCTATTGCCATCACGGGCTTGGTTTAGGGAGAAGGTTCCTGACCCTGGCAGAATGACGCTAATAGGAAGTCAACAATGAAGATATTTTGGTTGCTCATGCTTACGACCTTGGGTTCAATAGCGTTACCAACCACTTTAATTCAGGGCCTGGTTTGGCTGTATGGAAACCCTAAGGAAAAACGATGCTTAAATTCGCTGCCGCAGCACTAGTTGTTTTACTGAGCGCGTCCTCTAGCGGGAACGCACTTACCGATGGTGACAAAACACCCATCGATTACCTTCCTGCTTTAGCTGGTGATTACTTTAAGCTGGACTCCGAAAGTGTTGGACGGCCTTATCATATCTTTGTTCGCTTACCTCAAGGGTACGAAGACAACCCTTCAGAAACCTACCCTGTTATCTATTTATTAGACGGTGACAGCTTGTTTCCAATGTTGGCACCGACCCATTTATTTCTGACCTACGATGAACAACTACCAGAAGCGATTGTGGTGGGTATTGCCTATGGCGGATTTGGCGAGGTTAATAAACGCAGTATTGACTTTAGAACGTTCTCTGGCGAGAAAAACGGTAACCCCGATGGCCCCGATAAATTTTTGAAGTTTTTAAAACATGAACTGCTGCCAAAAGTATCAAGCCAGTACAGAACGGATGAATCCAAACGCATTTTAGTCGGACAATCCTACGGTGGCTTTTTTGTGCTTTGGTCAGCGCTTCAGGATCCTGATTTGTTTTGGGCGCGAATAGCGAGTAATACCAGCTTCGGTGATGAGCGCGAAAGATTGTTTTCTGAATCATCAAAAAGTGAAAATAAAGCGGGGCTGGTTGCCATTGCTGTAGGGACGCAAGATACGCAGGCACGTCAAGACTTTGTCAAAGAGTGGTCCAGGGTATGGGGCGAGTCTGAGAATGCCCCATGGATAGTAAAGGAATTTGTAATGGACGGCGGAATACATGCCGCCACAATTGCTGAAACCTACCGCCAAACTTTGAAATGGATATTTCAAGATAATGCGTCCGAGTCGGGTTCTCAAGGGGAATGATTGGTTAGCATTCGTCTGACATTAAAGGTGGGATATGAGCCAGGAGCAAACGATGACTATGCGAGTCGCTTTAAAAGTTCTAACGGTTTGGGTGGGGATCCTTGTCCTCGCTATTGCCAACGGATTCCTACGCGAGTCTGTACTTCTACTTACTTTTGGCACTCCGGCCGCACTCGTACTAAGCGGACTGATACTTTCAGGCTTGATCCTTTTCGTCGCGTATTTGTCGCTTCCCTGGCTGCAGCTTAAAAGCAACGCTCAGCTTGTTATAGTTGGGATAAGCTGGCTCGCTCTGACGCTTGTTTTTGAATTTTCATTCGGGCTATGGCAAGGCAAGTCGTGGCCTGAGTTGCTTGAGGCTTATTCATTTAAAGACGGCAATATCTGGCTTGTGGTGCTTCTGGTAACAACTCTTTCGCCTTATGTTGCGGCTAAGCTCCGAGGTTGACCGTTTTAAAATGCTTATGCCAGCGTCAGAGCGAGCGATGCAGATTGCGGTCGCAAATAACTCAATTTTATTAGCGAAATGAAAGCGTAAAACGATGCGTTACGTGAGCTCCTTCGGGAGAGTGGTGCTTGACTTGGGGGGCAGGAGGAGAAACTGTTATGTACGCACGCTCTGGCGCAACGCGATCGTGATTTTCAGGCAGCTGGTTTGACATGAATGCGCATACCGAGCGCCTTAGCGACCTTCAGAACGGTACTAAACTTAGGATTTCCTTCCGCAGAAAGTGTTTTGTATAAGCTTTCGCGACCTAGGCCCGTCTCTCGCGACAACTCGGACATGCCTTTAGCGCGAGCAATATCCCCCAACGCCATAGCAATAAACGCCGCATCACCGTCACTTTCTTCGATGGCCGCGTCAAGATATGCAGCCATCTCTTCAGGAGTACGAAGATGCTCGGCCACATCATAATCATGAAGTTTAGTTGTCATTATTACTCTCCAAGCCCTTTACTAATTCATAGGCTAGTTTGACATCTTTATTTTGACTCGTCTTATCTCCCCCGCAAAGCAGGATGATAAGAACATTCTCTCGTTCCGTATAATAAACCCGATAGCCAGGTCCCACATCGATCTTGAGCTCTGAAACTCCGTGCTTAAGGTTCCGATACTTTCCTGGGTTGCCCATAGCCAACCGTTGAACGCGGGTTTGAACCCGAGCTCGGCCGCTTAAATCCTTTAGGCGATCCATCCAATCTATGAACTGGACGGTGGTTTGAATCCGTTTCATTCATGAATAGTATCCTATAAGATACATATTGTAAATGGATCGAATGTTTAGGTTCCTATGAACGCCACTCTCGTTAGTTCTCCTTAGTCTGCAAACCAGATATCACCATACGCTTTCACAAGACCATGCTGGTCGACATCAAGTTGAGTTCGAAAGCCGCTGGAAGGATTATGAACTACAATACAAAAATGCTAGGCGTCCAGGAGCAAACGATGACTATGCGAGTCGCTTTAAAAGTTCTAATGGTTTGGGTGGGAATCCTTGTCCTCGCTATTGCCAACGGATTCCTACGCGAGTCTGTACTTCTACTTACTTTTGGCACTCCGGCCGCACTCGTACTAAGCGGACTGATACTTTCAGGCTTGATCCTTTTCGTCGCGTATTTGTCGCTTCCCTGGCTGCAGCTTAAAAGCAACGCTCAGCTTTTTATAGTTGGGATAAGCTGGCTCGCTCTGACGCTTGTTTTTGAATTTTCATTCGGGCTATGGCAAGGCAAGTCGTGGCCTGAGTTGCTTGAGGCTTATTCATTTAAAGACGGCAATATCTGGCTTGTGGTGCTTCTGGTAACAACTCTTTCGCCGTATGTTGCGGCTAGGCTGCAAGGGTGGTGGAAGTGAGCGTGGTAAAGGGTGATTTTACTGGATATTTCAGGTAACTAGTGTTGTTCTGAATTGTTGGATTTGGAGGCCGCTCCGACTGTCTGCTGAGAGCGAATAGCGGACTAAATTGCAGTCCATCAGAGCGTCCGCTGCTCGATGCGGCCCTTCAGTTTAGCGTCACTTGTTGACGTCACTATTAAATAGTGCTGAACGTCGGGGAAGTTACCACCGTAAAATACACAATGTTTGCTAGCCACTTTGAAAGTTCAGATGCAGAGCCTAATTTTCAATTTGGCTTAATTTGTCACCATGTTATAAAGAACTTTTCCCAATTAATCACGAAAAGGACAATGTGCGATGGATAGCATAGTAGTGTACTTATCTTTAGGCTTTATTGCTGCAACGATTATCTTAGTTTTTTATGGTATTACCCAAAACAAACAATACCAAGCACGCCTGAAGTACATCTCGCAGCGAGAGTCGATGTTATCGGATCAGTCAGTTGACGAGCGTCTCTCTAGACAGAACCAGCAAAAAGCATATTTTCAGGAGAAACAGCGTGTGGGGCGTGACTACTTGGATAAACTTGAGAAAGCGATTGAACCAACAACAGCGCAACTAAAGCGGATTGAAGTGGGTTTGGTTCCTCCTATTTTTCGGTTCGATGATAGTGAAGGTTTAAAAGAGAGCATTCGCAAGTGCCGAGAAGAGCAGTTTGAGTGTATTAGCGCTGGCTTGGCTACTAATTCTTTTACTCAATGGGATTGGATGGGAAGTCGTTCGGACGGCGAACGGATGATTCGTGATTATCGCGCGATGTTATTGGATGCGTTCAATGCTGAGTTCGAGGTGATCAGACGTCAGATGCGAGCGGCGACTTTTAATAAAGCCGTGGAGAAGCTTGAAAGGTTGGTTGACCAGCTTTGCAAACTCGGTGAGACAACGGGCGTTCAGATATCGCGACGTTATGCATTGCTCAAAGAAGATGAGCTTAGATGCTGGCATGCAGAGCTTGAGCATCGTGAAGAGCTGAAGCAGGAGCGTAAGCGGCAGAGAGAGTTATTACGCTCTCAGCAAAGTTCGGGGGATGATTCTGAGGAGTTAGCCGAAGAGATCGCATCACGGGATAGTGAGTTGCTTAAGGCGCAGAAAAAGGCAGAGCAGTTGGCTGGCGCCGAGCGGGCACGATTAGAGCGGATGATTGAAGATATCAAGGCGGAGAAAGCGCGGCTAGAAGAAAAGCAGACTCGGGCGATGTCACAAGCACAGATCACGCGAGCCGGTTATATCTATGTCATATCAAATAAAGGTAGCTTTGGTGAAGGTGTGGTTAAGATTGGTATGACCCGACGCTTAGAGCCAATGGATAGGGTGAGAGAGCTTGGAGATGCATCAGTGCCGTTCCGATTTGACGTCCATGCGCTGGCTTTTGTTGAAGATGCTCCAGCATTAGAAAAGACATTACATGATGTCTTTAATGATCGACGGGTAAACACGGAGAATTTCCGTAAAGAATTTTTCCGGGTGTCACCGGAAGAGGTGCGATCAGCCATAAAGGAAAAAGGAATTGATACGGACTGGTACCTGACAGCGGAGGCTAAGGAATACCATGAGTCGGAGTTGATGCGAAACGCTATGAAGCAGGCTAAGCGTGCTCGTAAAGAACGTGAAGACTCAACTTTACCGGAGGCAATATGATGACAGGGCTAATTATTTGGGGTATCACCATACTGACCTTTAGTGTAAGTGCCTATTTTGCGATTAATGCTCATCGTCGGGCGGCATCGATCGCGGAGGATTATGAGCGGCTGTCTACCGTCTTTTCTGAGGTTGATAAAGGTCAGGCTGAGCTTGATGAGACTGAGCAGGAATACCGAGATTTACAAACACAGTATGCCCGTCGAAAGCAAGCGTTAGAGTCGAACCGCCGGGTATTAGCGCAATATGACATTGGCGCAGGTACGATTGACGAATCGCTAATGCAAGTAACGCATAGCACCGACGATGTTGACGACTTACAGAGCCAGCTATCAAGTGTGAAAGACTCGATAAAAGCGATGGTGAAAGCCAAGCGTGCGTGTGTCTGCTATATGGAGAATGATATAACCATTAATGGCCGTAAGGCCGGTGTTAAGACGCTTTTTAATCGTGAGATACGGCTGCGCCTAAGGTGTTTTGATAATGAGGTGAAATCAGCCATTGCGTTGGCTAACTGGAATAATATCGGACGGCTGAATGAGCGAGTGAGACGAGCGTTCAAAGAGATTAATGACCGCGGGCAACTGGTTAAGACATTCATAGACAAAGGATATCTGGATCTTCGTCTTAAAGAGCTTAATTTGAGTTTCGAAATATCCGAGCTGAAGGCATTGAAGAAGGAAGAAGAGCACGAAGAACGCCGTTTAGAGCGTGAAGCTGAGCGAGAAGAGCAAAAGATAAAGGCGGCAGCTGAGAAGGCTAAAAAAGATAGAGAACGCATGGAAAAGCTTGTCGAAAGAGAGTTGGCAAAGTTAGACGGTATGACCGAGGCACAACGGCAAGAGCTGGAGATGCATCAAAAGGAGCTTGAGGAGCTTAAAAGTCGCGAGCAAAGAGCGGTGTCGATGGCGCAGCAGACCCGGGCTGGTTTTGTTTATGTTATATCGAACGTTAATTCATTTGGTGAGGGGGTTGTAAAGGTCGGAATGACGCGCCGTGCCGACCCGAATGAGCGAGTCCGTGAGTTGGGTGATGCATCAGTACCGGATACTTTCGATGTGCATGGTTTCTTCTACTGTGAGGATGCACCAAGATTAGAGTCAGACATTCACAAAACATTTGATGACAAGCGCGTAAACCTTATCAATAAGCGAAAGGAGTTTTTCTTAATCGATGTCGACGATGCGTTAAAGAAAATCGAGTCACATGAGATTGAAACAACACCAATAGCGTTTGGTTAATGTAGTGGCGGACTAAACCCGAACACCATTTTAGGTGGTAGTACTCCCTCTAACGAAGAGGTATTAAATGGCACGGAATAAACGAGTAAAGCGACCCAGAGCTGATATAGTAAATGAGCTTAAAGAGCAGATTGAGCTTTTGACTCATGCCTGCCACGCTTTTGATAAGGGCTTACAGCCTATTGGTAAACATATCGCACTGAGTTTGCGTAAACTTCTCCATCACCATCGTCAATCTAAGGCTCTACTTGAACAACTGGGGCTTCGTTCGAAAAGGCATTTAGATACAGCTGGAGATTTAAACCCAAGGAATCTTTTGACTGATAATCCTTTGTGTGTAAACCGATTGGGGGCAAATAATAATCAGTATTTGCCAACTTGCGCTGTTGGCGGTAGCCCAATTCCAGCACGGTGGCTACCTTTTGAAAAGTGGTGGAATAACAAAGTTATAAAAGATGATAAGGGGCGTTTTTTTAACCGACGAGAATTAGTCCTTCATGTCGCCGATACCGACGGTGGCGCACATGTCGATCCTGAACTGGATGAGCAATATATGGATTTATCTCGTAATAATTCGTTAGGCTGGATTATCGGAGATGGCGAGGCCGGTAAGCCATTTCCCCCACCAACAATGGCGTGTATTCGACAAATAGCTCATGAAGTTTTAGAAACATTAAAGGTTAAAGCAAAAGACGTAGTTACAATAAATTATGAACCTATCAATGAGAACGCAAAATAAATCCCATGACTATGACTCCTCTATCCAGTCAACTCAATGTCCGCTGTTGGCAGTAAGCGGACTATCCCAAGCGCTGAAGCCCTCTGTGGAAATAAGAGCTGAAACGTTTTCAATCTCCTGCTAAAACTACCTCTTAAATTGATCAACCAACGCATTCGGAAGCCATTTTCCCCGTGAAATTTGCTTTGTTACTAGCGCTCGATACGCTTCGGGATCGAGAGGAGCAGGTCGGCGGTGACGTCGTTCATTACAGAGCCGGCATGCTGCGACAATATTCGATGATTGGTTATTGCCGCCATCACATCTTGCTTGAACGTGTTCTGCGGTGCATTGAAACCACCGAACTTGTTTTAACGATACGCGGTATTTTTGGGCGAAGTTTTCGTGATTATTTTGGTGCCACATGGGATGACCGCAGTAATAACAGCGGAAACATTGTTGTTTAGCGGACTTTAGACGGTTTCTCTTGATGGTTTTTGAGCACATATGGAGCTCTCCTTTATAAAAGTTAAGGGAAAGCCGCATTAGTCTCAAACTAGAGGCGGCAGACGAAGCCTCTAGCCGCATCTGATAAAAAGATAGTAGTTAGACACTTTGGATTATTCAAGTATTTCAGCAACCACCGGCAACCACGTACCCCCGATCGAGGAAATAAACTGCGGCGCACGCTGATCTGCGGTAGAATGGGCGCTCTTATCACAATTGAGTAGCATATTTATACATGACTTTTTCTGAACTCGGACTTTGCCCTGAAATTCTTACCGCCCTTACACGCCAAGGTTATACCGAACCCACCCCCATTCAAGCGCAGGCGATTCCAGCTGTACTGGCGGGCAATGACGTGATGGCGGCAGCACAAACAGGCACGGGCAAAACCGCGGGATTTACCTTACCGATTTTAGAACGGCTCAAAGATGGTGAGCGCGCCAAACCCAACACGGCGCGGGTATTAATCCTTACGCCGACGCGCGAACTCGCGGCGCAGGTGGGTGAGAGTGTTGCAACCTACGGTGCTGGCCTCTCGTTAAACTACGCGGTCGTCTTTGGCGGGGTGAAAATCAATCCGCAGATGATGAAGCTGCGCAAAGGCGTGGACATCCTCGTCGCCACACCAGGTCGTTTGATGGACCTGTACCAGCAGAATGCCGTGCGTTTCCCGAAATTAGACGTGTTAGTGCTTGATGAAGCCGATCGCATGCTCGACATGGGCTTCATCCACGACATTAAGAAAATTATTAAATTGTTGCCGGCCAAGCGCCAGACGTTGATGTTCTCAGCGACCTTTTCCAGCGAAATCCGTACCCTCGCTAAAACGCTGGTCAACAATCCGGTAGAGATTTCAGTAGCACCGCCGAACTCAACTGCCGAGCGCATCGATCAGATCATGTACGCGGCTGCGAAGAGCGAAAAACCGCGCATGCTCATGCAATTGCTGCGCAACCTTAACTTGCCGCAGGTACTGGTGTTTTCACGCACCAAACACGGTGCCAATCGCTTGGTTAAACAGCTCGAAGCAGACGGATTCCTCGCCGCAGCGATTCACGGCAACAAGAGCCAGGGCGCGCGAACTAAAGCTCTGTCTGAGTTTAAAGCCGGCAAGGTGAATGTGTTGGTCGCGACCGACATTGCCGCGCGTGGACTCGACATCGAGAAACTGCCGTACGTGATCAACTACGATCTGCCGCAGGTTCCTGAAGACTATGTGCATCGCATTGGCCGTACCGGCCGTGCAGGGCAGGTCGGTCACGCCATTTCATTGGTGATGGACGAAGAGTTTAGAACTCTGAAAGCCATTGAAAAGCTGATCGATCAGCCGATTGAACGACATACACTGGAAGGCTTTGCCGACGTTGCCTTGACGGGCAAAACCCCGCCACCAAAGCAAGGCCAACGTACACCGCGCGCGCCGCGTAAACCGCAGGGCAGTGGCGGCAACAAGCGTCCAGGCGGCAGTGGCAATAAAGGTCGTGATGCCAGCCGCAGAAGTAATCATCGTAAGGGTGATTAACTCGGGCGGTTCGCGAGTAAAATCTACCTATGTAAATGGCATTCTTTTCGGCCCGTTAGCCGGGGAGAATGCCAATTTTTTTTGAGTTTAACACCCCTCCTAAAATTAACTCGGATACCGCTATTTAGCGACACTGTCACATAAGTGGCGTATTGATAACACCTTGGATTCGCATAGATTACGTAACGACTTTCCGGATTCCTCGCTAAGGTGAATGCGACCGTTTGACGCGGTTCTTTCATCTCAACATGCGAGGAAATTTCAATGAGGAATATTAGTTACAAATGGCTTTCACTTGGGCTGCTTTCTTATATTGCGAGTACAATTATAGCAAGTGCCTTACTGTCTATTGGTGTTGTACTCATGTTTGATGACATCGAGCCCAGCCAATTAACCATCGTAGAACCCACCGCTACCATTTTTAATGTTGCCGAACCGCTGATTGGCTTCACCGTTGCGATTTGTGTCGCTTACTGGATAGCAAGCAAGACACTTAGTTGTAAATCGAACACCATTTGGTTTTATGCGGGCGCTTTATCAATTTATGGGCTCATTAGCGCTTTATTAAACCCTAACGATTCTTTCGTATTCGCATTGCCCAAGCTTCTCGCACCATGGATTGTCGCTCTTCTAGCGATAAAATGGGCGAGGAGTACTCAAGCCTAAAATAAACTGGTATGGTAGCGTTAACGCCAACATTACAACCAAAAACAACCAAAGATAGATGGACGTTAACGCTCAGTTTATAAAAAAATACCGTCAACAAAATTTGTGGTCTCAACAACAGTTGGCAGATATGGCCGGGTTGAGTTTACGGACTCTTCAACGCGTTGAAAAAACATCGACAGCCTCGTTAGAGACAATAAAAAGTCTTGCTGCAGTCTTCGAAGTAAGTGCGTCACATCTCACGGACACGGAAAGTAGTTCCACTGAGCAAGCTGCTCCAGATAAACAAGTATCTATTAACGATACAAAAACTAAACGACGCCGACTAATCATAGGGCTTGGTTTGGTTTGTATAGTTAATGCAATTGCACTTGGCATATTGTTTTATCAGCATGACAAAAATGCTATCGAAGCCTCAACATTTCACCTTCTTAAAAACCTCATATCCATCACAACAGTTACTTCTGTAGTGATTGCGTTAATTCAAGGGATCCGACGAAAACTGCTCTTTAGAGATGACTTTTGGTAGAGAGAGGACTCTCGCCGGGATTGTATTTCACGCATGGGGTATCGTGGTGAGCCCGGCAGTGCCGTTTGAGACATTGCAGTGTTGTGACTCGCAATCTATAACTAGTGCAAGCCCTTCGTTATGAGAGCGCGTCACTATGAACTCAACGAATACTGCTATCTCTGAGGAGCAAAT
The DNA here is from genome assembly GCF_052541995.1 of Pseudidiomarina xizangensis. Taxonomy (NCBI): domain Bacteria; kingdom Pseudomonadati; phylum Pseudomonadota; class Gammaproteobacteria; order Alteromonadales; family Idiomarinaceae; genus Pseudidiomarina; species Pseudidiomarina xizangensis. Next base: position 753,971 of record NZ_JBOBQA010000001.1, on the reverse strand, counting down.
CTCAGGCATGCGCTTTGCGCTGATCGGCGCTATCCTAATTGCCATAAGCTTTGGTTTAGCCCGCTTTGCGTTTGGTTTGTTCATACCGCAAATACGCGATGAACTTGGCATGAGCGCCAGTACCATCGGTGTTATCGCCGCTCTTCCTTTGATCAGTTTTGTCATTGTCAGTTTAGTTGCCCCCTTAGTCACCAAATATTTTGGTGCGCGTAACACCACCGTTTTATCGGCTTCGTTTAGTGTTCTCGGTCTGGCTCTCATTAGTCTGGCAACTGGCCCTATCAGTCTCGGCATAGGCGTTTTCGCTTGCGGTATATCTGCCGGATTAATGATGCCAGCTTTAACCTCGGCTATGCAGGCGTTGGTAGATCGTTCTATCCATGGGCGCGTCAGCTCAGTCATGAATGCGGGTACTAGCATTGGTGTCGCGCTCTCTGTGCCGGCTGTACTATTTTTAGTCGGTGCATGGCGCTACGCCTATTTATCATTCACGCTAATAGCCATAATTGGTGTTTTTCTTGCTTGGTATTTAATTCCCTCGGTCTCCAGGGTCACTCCCGCAAATGCAGCGCCGCCTCCCAAAATTACCGTTAGACAGTGGTGGAATCTGTTAAAGCTAGCCTTGTTTGCTTTCGCAATGGGCTTTATTGCTTCAGCTTACTGGACCTTTGCGCCGGATTTAGCCACCAATTTAGGGGCATTATCATCCAGGCAAACGGGTTGGTTATGGTTGGCATTAGGTATTGCAGGCTTAGGAGGAGCTATTGTCAGTGACTTGGCAGACAGGAATAACCCTGCCATCACCCACGCACTCATGCTGATGATGTTGACAACCAGTTTAACTTTGTTGGCCGCTAGTCCAGGTCAAATCTATCTTGCGGTTTTTTCAGCTGTTATCTTTGGCCTGGCCTATATGAGTTTGACCGGACTTTACTTAATGACAGGTATTCGCTTATTGCCGGGACGTCTGTCGATGGGACCTGTGTTGCCCTTTTTGGCGTGTGCCTTAGGCCAGGCAGCAGGGACGCCTCTTATCGGCGTGCTCGTCGGTGAGCTGGGTTATGCCGAAAGCTTCTCCATCTTTGCAGCGGTCGGAATTCTTATCGCACTGATATCGCCATTTTATCCGGGCCATAGTGAGGAGGAAGCTGGTATACCTGAAGAGGAGACTGGCCTTCAGGCTGCCTTTGATTATCAGCTTCAGTATGAAGAAGGGGAGCCTCTGGAGACGGTGAGTACTGAGCAAGTGGACACTAAAGGTGAGTCGTGATGCTAGCTCTGTGTTTTCATTCATCGCTACCTTTCATTTATCGCTACCTTTCAACAACGGCCGCAAGTCATCCAGCTTATCAAACAGGTGCCAGATGTAGTTCGTGGTGCCATTTTCGCGGTGCGGATGCAGATCGGCCAGTGCCGGGTCGTCGCAGTAACTTTCGAAGGCTTCCTTCGATTCCCACTCGACCAGGATAAGCACGGTGCGTGGCGTGATGTCGCCTTGCGCGGCCTCTTTGAACTTACCGAGCGAGATAACTTTTCCGCCGTGGGCTTCAACTTCTTTCGCGGAACGGCGTGCGTAGGCGAGGTATTCGTCTTTGTTGGCAATATCAAATAGATTGAGCGCGTAAACAGGCATGGGTGAAGCTCCTTGTTCGTTTTGTTCGATGATAACCAATTTATGCGTTTACCGCATTAACCTAAATGAGTCGTGGCACGGAGCGGATACTGCTCGATCTATCCGAAGTGTCGCGGTATCTTGAGTTAGGCTTTTAACTGAGGAATAGCTTCATTGCCGAACATCCAGCGCTTTGGTTAGAATGAGGATAGTGAGGAGTAAATAGCATGGAAACTAACGATAGTCGCTCTGACTCTGATTACGCGGAAGAAACGCTTACATTTGACCAGGTAGGCGAGTTGTCCGGCGACGTCTTACTTGAATTTGGTGCGCCCTGGTGTGGACACTGCCAGGCCGCGAAATCTGCGATAACAGAAGTAGTAGCTGAACATCCGGGACTGCGTCATATTAAAATATATGACGGAAAGGGCAAACGACTTGGCCGTGGCTTCAGGGTAAAGCTCTGGCCGACGCTGATACTGCTGCGCGACGGCAAGGAAGTGGATCGTCTGGTGCGGCCACTACGCCCTGCCGAGGTTCGTGAGTTAATGTCGAAAGGCAGTTAAAAGCTGCTGACAGCACACATCAATATGCCGCGCTGGCGGCAAGGAAACATTATGGACAACTTCATGCAAGCCGCCATTGATGAGGCGAAAAAAGGACTGGAAGAGGGCGGTGTACCCATTGGTTCAGTGATTGTACATCAGGGGAAAATCATCGGTCGCGGGCATAATCGCCGTGTGCAAAGCGGCAGTCCTATTCTGCATGGCGAAATGGACGCTTTTGCTGACGCGGGTCGCCAGCCAGCGTCAGTCTATAAAGAGTGCGTCATTTACACGACTTTATCACCTTGCTGTATGTGCTCCGGCGCAATAGAGCTGTACGGGATCCCGCATGTGGTGGTCGGCGAAAACCAGACTTTCATGGGTGCTGAAGAGCGTCTGCGAAAAGCTGGAGTTAAAGTCGAAGTGTTGCAGGATCCGACGTGTATTGAGCTGATGACGGCATTCATTGCCGATAAGCCGGAGCTCTGGTTTGAAGATATTGGTGAATAGTGTTGAATCTAGCGAACTATTGCCAGGGTTTTAGCGTATTCAATCCAAACTCTTAACGGAAAATAATTATGTTTGGATTATTTAAGTCGAGCCCGACTAAAAAGATGCGTAAACAGCTGGAGCAGCTCCAGCTAAAAGCTGTGGAAATGCAACGTAATGGCGATATCCGCGGCAGTTTAGGAATAAGCCAGGAAGCCGACGAGCTTTGGAAGAAAATCCAGGCGATGGAAGCAGAACAAAAGTAAACGAAAGGCGCGGGTTTACCGCGCCGGTTTAACCCAGCGCGAAAACACGAACAGTAGCAAGGCAAAAATCGCGCCCAGGGTGTCGGCGAGCATGTCTTTTTGCGCATCCCAGACGTCGCCTTGTGAGCCGAGGAACTCGATGCCGGCGTCGCCGCCTTCGATGACGGCGAACTGCCATTCAATGATTTCGTACGCAGCGGCCACGGACATAATGAAAAACAGACCGAATAACATAGCGGTTGCGGGACGGGCCCATTGTTTGCGAAGCAGTAACTCGGCGGCAGGATAGGCGTAAAAGCCGACACTGAAGTGTGACATGCGATCGTAGTGATTGCGTTCGAAGCCGAAGAAGTCGCTGACCCAGTCAAAGGGCACGTTGGCAAAGGTGTAGTGTGCGCCTATGGTATGTAGGATCAGGAGCACGCTCATTAAAACGTAGCTGGTGTTGCTAAAGCGAAACTTCGGGTAGGTGACCACCAGCCCGACGAAAATGGCGATGATCGGTACCATTTCCGCCCACCACACGGTCATGTCGGCAGGATTTATGTAAGACCACACCATGGTGGCAATAATAACAACAGCAAGAAAATGTGGAATTCGATACTGCCAACCATTGCCTGAAGTGGTCATGAGATTAATCCTTCTCGGTGTGTCCGGCTAAGGGCCAGCCGCCAACGTTTTTGTAGCGGTTGACCATCCAGCAAAAGAGTTCTGCGGTGCGTTCGGTATCATACAAGGCCGAGTGTGCCTGTTTACTGTCAAAAGCGATACCGGCGGCCTGACAGGCTTTAATCAATACCGTCTGACCTAAGGTGAGCGCTGCCAGTGCAGCGGTATCGAAGGTGACAAACGGGTGGAACGGATTACGTTTTAGGTTGCTACGCTCGGCCGCAGCCATCAGAAAACCCAGATCAAAGGTCGCGTTATGTCCAACCAGCACTGAGCGCTGACAGCCCGCATCTTTCTGTGCTTTGCGGATCGGCTTGAACATTTCTTTTAGTGCTTCGCCTTCGGGGATCGCCCCACGCAACGGCGAATGCGGATCAATCCCGTTAAAATCAATTGCCGCCTGTTCAATGTTAGCCCCCTCGAAGGCGTCGACATGGTAATGAATGCGTTCGGCGGGATGCAGCCAACCTTGCTCATCAAACTCCAGGGTCACTGCAGCGATTTCCAGCAGGGCATCGGTAGTAGCATTAAAACCTGCGGTTTCAACGTCGATGACCACCGGCAGATAGCCGCGGAAGCGTTGTTTCATTAAGCTCGGCTCGCCATCGCTCATAAATCGTCGCTTTCTTTACGTTCAATCAGTTCAATGGCGTAACCGTCAGGATCACGAACAAATGCAATCACGGTTTTGCCGCCTTTTACGGGACCGGGTTTGCGGTAAACATCAGCGCCTTTGGCTTCTAATTCTTCACATAAACCGTAAATGTCTTCGACGCCAATGGCGATATGGCCGTAGCCGTCTCCCAGGTCGTATTCACTCTTGTCCCAGTTGTACGTCAGCTCAAGTACCGTATGGTCTTTTTCATCGCCGTAACCAACGAAGGCGAGGGTGTAGGTGTACTCTTCATTATCCGTCTGGCGTAGTAGTTTCATACCCATCAGTTCAGTGTAGAACTTGATGGAGCGGTCCAGATCGCCGACACGCAACATGGTGTGTAGCATTCGCATAGCGTACTCCTTACTTGTCTGAATTCATCGTTCGAAATCAATCGTCCGAGGTTTTGTGTTTATACTCGCATAAGTCTTCAATAATGCAGCTGCCGCAGCGCGGTTTACGTGCGATGCAGGTGTAGCGACCGTGCAGGATAAACCAATGATGCGCATCCACTTTAAACTCGCTCGGTATCACTTTTTCAAGTTTGTCTTCAACGGCACGAACGGTTTTGCCTGGCGCAAATTTGGTGCGGTTCGAAACCCGGAAAATGTGGGTGTCGACGGCAATGGTCGGCCAGCCAAACGCCGTATTGAGAACGACGTTGGCGGTTTTTCGGCCAACCCCCGGAAGGGCTTCTAACGCAGCGCGATCTTCGGGAACTTCGCCGTCGTGCTGATTGACCAAAATTTTGCAGGTTTTGATTACGTTTTCAGCTTTGGCATTAAATAAACCGATGGTTTTAATGTAATCCTTTACCCCATCGACGCCAAGTTCCAGCATTGCTGCGGGCGTGTTGGCGGCGGGGAAGAGTTTGCGGGTAGCTTTGTTGACGCCGACATCGGTGGCCTGCGCCGAAAGCATCACCGCAATCAGCAGCTCGAAACTTGAGTCGAACTCAAGTTCCGTGGTGGGGTTGGGATTATTCTCCCGCAGGCGCTTTAATATCTCGATACGTTTTTGTTTGTTCATGATTCCGGTAACTGGTTATTGCGCTGTGACGCGAACACGGGTGACTTCTTTCGCCGGTTTGGTGGCACGTTGCTCACGGTAATGATCAATCAGATTCTTAATCGCAATGATAAAGCCCATGGCAATAAATGCGCCAGGCGGTAATATCGCCAGTAACAATGGGTAATCAACCGCAAATAGCTCAATTCTTAGCGCCGCGGCCCAGTCACCGAGCAAAAGTTCGGCGCCATCGAATAAGGTGCCGTTACCAATCACTTCGCGAATACCACCTAGCACGATAAGTACCAGGGTAAAGCCAAGGCCCATCATCAAGCCGTCAAACGCCGAGCGCCGCCAAGGGTTCTTTGAGGCGAAAGCTTCTGCCCGACCTATGATGGCACAGTTGGTAACAATCAGTGGAATAAAGATCCCCAGCGACTGATACAGGCCATACACATAGGCATTCATCAGTAATTGAATCACCGTGACAAAGGTAGCAATGACCATCACAAACACCGGAATACGGATCTCTTTCGGGACCCAGTTGCGCACCAAAGAAACGGTAATATTTGAGCCTATCAGCACCAACAAGGTCGCCAGACCCAAACCAAGCGCGTTAGTGACCGTGGCGGTGACCGCTAATAACGGACACAAGCCAAGCAGTTGTACCAGGGCCGGATTGTTTTCCCAGAGTCCTTGCCAAGTGATGTCTTTGTAGCTCATGACGATTGACCTCCGCAGGCGGTGGTTTGTTGCAGCCACTGATCTTTGTTGCGTTTAAATTTGGAGACGGTGCGCGCGACCGCTTGCACGACAGCGCGTGGGGTAATGGTAGCACCGGTAAACTGATCGAACACCCCACCGTCACGTTGTACTGCCCAACGCTGATCGTCTGAACCATTCACGATCATACCATTAAAACTGGTGATCCAGTCGCTTTTGCGGTGTTCGATTTTGTCGCCCAGTCCCGGTGTTTCCTGATGTTTGAGGGTACGCACCCCGGCAATGGTGTTGTCCCAGTTGATGGCGACCAGCAAGCGAATGCCACCAGAATAACCATTGGGCGCGACCACTTCGACTGCGGCGGCGGTGGGTTTGCCGTTGCGGGTTGCCAGGTACATAGGGGTCGGTGATGCAGCCAGGTCGGTATCGTCAATTAATCGGCAACTCGCATAAAGGTCGTTATCGTGCGCTTGCGCTGGGATCAATTGATTCAGCACTTGCAGTAACTCACGTTGTTGTTCGCGGGCGATTGGCTCGGCGGTGAGGCGGGCGGTCAGCATCACCAACAGGGTAGCGACCACAGCAAAAGCCGCGAGGATGAGTCCGTTACGTTGCATACTGCGGGCAATCATGATTTCTCTCCATGGCCGTAGGCGATGGGTTGGGTGTACTTATCGATCACGGGCACTGTCATGTTGGCCAGCAACACGGCAAAAGCAACGGCGTCAGGATAACCACCCCAGGTACGGATGGCGAACACCAGGAAACCGATGAGTAAGCCGAAATACAGGCGGCCGCGGTTCGAGGTCGCGGCGGTGACCGGATCCGTGGCAATAAAGAAGGCACCGAGCATGGTGGCACCGCTGAACAGGTGCATGACCGGAGATACACTCTGATCAGGACTGAACATCCAGGCCAGGGCAGCTGGAATGGCCAAACCGAGCAACATGCCTACCGGAATGTGCCAGTTAATCACCCGGACTTTCATCAGCACTAAACCACCTAACAGGAACGCGGCGTTAACCCATTGCCAGCCTAAACCGGCAATACTACCGAAAATCGGTTGTTGCAGTGCTTCGTCGATGGTCATTTCGTGATTCAGGGCGGTGCGCAGGCTGTCCAGTGGCGTTGCCATGGTCATACCATCGGCGCCCATGCGCAATTGCTCCAAATCGTAACCACTGGGGGTGTAGCCGGTGAAAATAAGTACCGCGCTGTCGAGGAAGCTCAGATCAATCTGGCTCAGTTGGACCGGCAGCGGCCAGCTGGTCATTTGTACCGGGAAACTGATCAGCAGCACCACGTAACCGGCCATGGCGGGATTAAAGATGTTCTGTCCGACGCCGCCGTAAACATGTTTGACAATAATGATGGAGAACGCCGTACCTATGACAATAATCCACCAGGGGGCGAAACCGGGAATACTGATGCCCAGTAAAATTGCAGTGACCAGTGCGGTATGATCGCGCCAGGCGGATTCCAGCGGGCGACCGCGCAATTTCATGCACAGTGCTTCCGCGACCCAGGAGGTGACAACAGCCAAGCCTAATTGCCAAATCACGCCCCAGCCGAAAAAGTAGATCAGTGTCAGTAAGCCCGGCACCAAGGCAAGGTAAACCCAACGCATGACCTGTTGCGTGGTGCGGCGTTGATGACTGTGCGGCGACGCAGCGAGTTTAAAGGTCATGAGTTGTCCTCTTTCGATGACGGTTGCTCAGCGGCAGCTTTTTGTTGTGCGGCTTTTCGTGCTTTGGCACGGGCGATGGCGGCTTGGACCGCGTCCTGTGGATTGTCACCGCCAGCGTTCACTTGTTCTTGCTGCGCTTTTTTGCGTGCTTCGGCAGCTTTGCGATGGCGTTCCTGACGTTCTTCTTTTTCGCGCTCTAAGCGTTCGTTACGCGCTTCAAAACGTTCACGGGCAATTTCAGCTTTGGCTTTTTCGCGCGCGATATTACGGATCTCGGCTTTAGCCTTACGATAGTAATGCACCAAGGGAATTTCACTTGGGCATACATAAGCACAAGCACCGCATTCAATACAATCGAACAGGTTGTGCTGTTCCAGGCCGTCATAATCTTTGGCTTTGGCCAACCATTGCAACTGTTGTGGCAATAATTGGGCAGGGCAGACATCAGCACAGGCGCCGCAGCGGATACAAGGCATTTCCTGTTGCGCTGGAGCTAACTCGACGGTACTCGGTACCAGTAAGCAGTTACTAATTTTGACAACAGGTACATCGACGTCAGGTAGCGTGAAGCCCATCATTGGCCCACCCATAATAATGCGCTGTTGGTTATCCTGAGCCTGAAAACCAGTTTGCTGCAGCACATGGGCTACCGGAGTACCAATACGTACCCAATAGTTCGCTGGTTTGGCAATGGCTTCACCGGTTACCGTGACGACCCGTTCGGTAAGGGCCTCACCATAACGAATGGCGCGACTCACGGCATAAGCGGTACCGACGTTTTGCATGATCAGGCCGATATCAATAGGTAAACCACGGCTTGGCACCTGGCGCCCGGTTAATAATTGAATCAGCTGCTTTTCGCCCCCAGAAGGGTATTTGGTTGGCACCACCCGGAGACTAAAGTGCGGGTGCTGTTGCAGAACTTTGCGCATCGCCGCGATGGCTTCGGGTTTATTATCTTCAATCGCGACCAAACCCTTGTTGCAACCGGCGAGGTGCAACAGAATTTCCGCACCGTCGATGATGCTCTCAGCGTGCTCGCGCATAAGCCGATCGTCGGCACTAATGTAGGGTTCACACTCGACACCGTTAATAATCAGGTAATCAATGGGCCGTTGCAAGGCCAGTTTCTGTGCCGTTGGGAAGCCTGCGCCACCTAATCCGGCAATACCGGCCAGACGAATAGTATCAAGCAGCTCGGCACGGGACACCTGAGTGTAGTCGCTCAAGCCTTGTTGTGGGACGTTTTCGTCTTCGCCATCGGCACGGATACGGATGACGATATCGGCCATGCCCGACGGATGAGCGATGCGCCCGGGACCTATCGCAGTAATGGTGCCAGAAGTTGGCGCATGCACTGGCAAGCCCTGACCAGTCATTGATTGGGTTAAAGGCTGGCCGCGTAATACGCGCTCGCCCACTGCAACACAGATCTCACCCGGAGCGCCGGTATGTTGTTTGATCGGCACCACATAAGTCGCAGCCAACGCTAATTGACCAATGGGCGACTGATTAGACAGTTCTTTTCGTTCCGGTGGGTGAATGCCACCTGGGAAGGACCAAATTTTGCCGGTTTCGATAGCCTTTTTGGCTGCTGCGGACATCAGGACTTCGCCTCCACAATTTGTACTGGAATTTTTTCCAGATCCCACTGCCAATTATCGGGTCGCGTTGGCACCGGTAGCATATCGATACAATCGACGGGGCAAGGTTCGACACAAAGATCACAGCCCGTGCACTCATGCGCAATCACGGTATGCATTTGTTTTGCTGCGCCCAAAATAGCATCTACGGGACAGGCCTGAATACACTTAGTGCAGCCGATACATTCGTCTTCACGAATGACCGCAACTTTTTTCACGTCTTCAGTACCGTGCGCAGAATCGAGCGGTTTCGCTTCGACGCCCATTAAATCGGCCAGCCCCTTAATGGTCGCTTCGCCGCCCGGTGGGCATTTATTGATGTCGTCGCCGTTGGCGATAGCTTCGGCGTAAGGACGGCAGCCGGGATAACCGCATTGACCACACTGGGTTTGCGGTAACAAGGCGTCAATTTGTTCGACAATGGGATCGCTTTCCACCCGGAAGCGTACCGCGGCGAAGCCGAGTACTAAGCCAAATATCAGCGCCAGTACGCCAATAGCTATTAGCGCAGTAATAATACTCATGAAAGGGTTACCAAGCCGCTAAAGCCCATAAAGGCCAGCGACATTAAGCCTGCAGTGATCATGCCAACGGCCGCGCCTTTGAAGGGTAAAGGCACGTCGGCGGCGGCCAGGCGCTCACGCAAGGCGGAGAATAAAATGAGCACGAGTGAGAAACCGATTGCCGCACCGAAGCCGTAAATAATCGATTCGATGAAGTTATGCTGTTCGTTGATGTTTAGCAATGCTACACCCAGCACCGCACAGTTGGTGGTGATTAACGGCAAGAAAATACCAAGCAACCGATACAAGGTCGGGCTGGTTTTGTGCACCACCATTTCGGTGAACTGCACCACTACGGCTATGACTAGAATAAAGCTTAAGGTTTGCAGGGCGAGCAGGTCGAAGGGCGCCAATAAATAATGATTGACCAGGTAGCTACAGACCGAGGCCAAGGTCAGCACAAATGTCGTTGCCGCAGACATACCGATGGCGGTTTCTAGCTTGTTGGAGACCCCCATGAAGGGGCACAAACCGAGAAACTTCACCAACACAAAGTTGTTGACTAGTACTGTCGCTACCAGCAGTAGCAAATACTCACCCATTTCAATCGCCCGAATCAGCTATTAAATCTTACGTATTATCGAATGTTTAGCGCTATGAAACAACCGACAGACTGTAGTGTTATTGAACTTTGTCACGGAATCTTCATGGCGTTGTAGCAAAACCGCCATTTAGCCAGCGTAAATTGGCGGCAACAACAGGAACAAAGGAGCCTGTTATGGTTCGCTGGTTAGCTACTTTGAGTCGTTATGACCAACAATGGTTTTGTTGGTGTTCGCAACGGTCGCAAGGCTTTCAGCAACAAGGCTGGATACGGTTGTTGTCACGCACGGGTGACGGCTACTGCTACGCCCTTATCGCAGTCGTTTTAAGTTCTAGTCATACTGAGTCTGCGAACGCGCTCGCTTTGACCTTAGCGGCCGGCTTCAGCCTTGAAGTACCGTTGTTTATTTTAATTAAACGTTGGCTCAAACGGCCTCGCCCATACCAAACCTTATCGATTACCGCGGTGATACGCGCCCACGACCAATTTAGTTTTCCGTCGGGGCATACCACGGCGGCATTTTTATTTGCTGGTATCGCAAGTAGCTTCTATCCCGCATGGACTCCGCTGTGGATGACTTGGGCCACTGGCATTGGACTTTCCCGTATTTTACTTGGTGTGCATTACCCCGGGGATATTCTCGCTGGGGCACTACTTGGCAGCACCTTAGCCTTCATGGCCTTGCAATTGGTAGGTTAACAGGAGTTTCTCAATGCGTATATTAATTGGTATTCAAGGGACTGGAAATGGTCATTTAAGTCGCTGTACGGCGTTAGCCGAAGCTTTGCAGCAGTATCCCTCAGTGCAGGTCGATTATCTGGTATCGGGACGCGCACGCGAGCATTTTTTTGATATGGAAGCGTTCCCAGGCTGGCAATGGCGCAAAGGATTATCTTTTGCGGTCGAGCATGGTCAGATTAATGTGCGTAAAACTCTTGCACAGAACGACTGGAAGCAATTTTGGCGTGATGTGAAAGAATTGGATTTAGCTGCTTATGATTTAGTGGTTACTGATTATGAGCCGGTTGTTGCCTGGGCGGCGCGACGCCAAGGTAAGCGTTGTATTGGTATCGGGCGGCAATATGCGTTTTACAAGCCGACTCAGAGCTTGCAGTTACCCTGGTGCTATCAACAATTGATCCGTTGGTTTGCACCAGCGACAGAAGTGGTCGGCATGCACTGGGTGCCTGACGGAAGCCATATCTTGCCACCGATCGTGCATCACCGCGCAGTTGCAGAGCAAATTGAGGCGGATCGCTACCTGGTCTATTTACCCTTTGAATCTTTGTTGGGTGTCCATCGGTTGTTGGCCCAATTCCCGCAGTACAGTTTCAGTGTGTTTCATCCTGATGCCAAACGTCAACGGATTGCCGGTATCGACTATTATCCGCCGTCCAGACAACGCTTTGCTGAGCATTTTGTTAAGGCAGAGGGGGTGATTAGCAATGCTGGCTTTGAAACCAGCTGTGAAGCGCTGGCGTACGGTAAAAAGCTATTAGTCAGGCCGCTGGCAGGGCAATTTGAACAGCTGGCCAATGCTCGGTGTCTGGCGGAACTAGGATTAGCGAGCCAACTTAGTGAAATTACCCCAAATGGTCTCGCCGATTGGTTCGCGAGCAGCAAGCGTAAACAATGTTTCTGGCCCGATGTTGGCGCGGAAATTGCGGCGTGGCTGGTCGCTGGCGCAGAGACGTCGGTGGCAGAGTTAAGTCGTCGCTTATGGCGCCAGGCTGACCAAAGTGATTATCGGGATTTATTACGAAGTGATTTGCGTTTGCAGCGAAGCTAAGTGGCTCCCCAGGTTGGATTCGAACCAACGACACATGGATTAACAGTCCACCGCTCTAACCAACTGAGCTACTGGGGAATCGCAAGGGTATAGGTGTTGCTAATGATGATGAGAGTTGGCTCCCCAGGTTGGATTCGAACCAACGACACATGGATTAACAGTCCACCGCTCTAACCAACTGAGCTACTGGGGAACTCATCTAACAACGGGAGCGAATGTTAAAGGTGCCTGCGCGGCCTGTCAATAGCAAAAATGCGCGTTTGCGCGTTTTCTGTTCAGGGCTGCAAGAAATAGTTTTTGTCAAGTCGCCGAAAAACGGTTGACTATAACATAAAGCATAATGCGCAATCGTTGTCGGTTATCCACAGCGAGGGCAAAGGCACGCCAGTTATGGGCTTGCAGATCTTATCCACTAAATCTGTGGATAACCTTGTGGGCAGATATGTGAGAAGCCTTAAATTACGCTGGATTGCGGGCGATTTAGAAATTGATTAAAAAGTGAGTTTATAAAAATAAATCGTTTAAAAACAACAAGATGATGTAAGCTGTTGATCTTACCTAAAATTATTATTTGAATTATTTTTGGCTGTACAACGAATCATCGCAAGTTGTGCATTTCTTCATTCATCTGATGAATTTTTGGCACAAAAAATGCCCCAAAACCGTTAAGCATGGGGCGTTTTATAAATTATGTTGCTGCGAGAATGACTTATCTAATTGTTAGCAAAAGCTGTAATACGTGCTACTGCTTCTTTGAGTGTGTCCATATCGGTTGCGAAGGACAGTCGGCAATGCGCTGGCGCGCCAAAGGCTGAGCCAGGCACCAAAGCCACTTTATTCTCTTTCAGTAAGGCTTCACACCACTCAACATCGGAAGTTAAGCCTTTGTCTGCCATCATTGCTTCGATATTGGCAAAGGTATAGAAGGTGCCATCGCCTTCAATGCAACGCATACCCGGTACATCATTAAGTGCTGCAACCAAATAGTCGTGACGTTTTTTGAATTCGCTAACCATGTGACCGATACAGCTTTGGTCTCCGTTTAGCGCTTCTAAAGCGGCATATTGGCTAATGCTGGCCGGATTAGATGTACTTTGTGATTGCATCTTTTTCATTGCTGCGATGATGGGTTTAGGTCCAGCTGCATATCCGATACGCCAGCCGGTCATGGCATACGCTTTAGATACCCCAGAGAGTAATACAATACGATCCCGCAAATCCGGTGCTGCCATGGCGATATTGGCAAACGGGAAGTCGGCCCAAAGAATATGTTCGTACATATCATCGCTGGCAATCAAGATTTGTGGGTGCTCGCGCAATACGTCGGCCAGCGCTGCAAGTTCCGCTTTGGTGTATGCGGTACCGGTGGGGTTCGATGGACTATTGAGGAACAACAAGCGGGTTTTCGAGGTAATCGCTGCGGCCAGTTGCTCAGGGGTGATTTTGTAGCGCTGCCCGATACCGGCATTGATAAATTTCGGTTCGGCGCCCACCAGTTTGGCCATATCTGGGTAAGAAACCCAATAAGGCGCTGGAACTAAAACTTCGTCGCCGGGATTCAACCAGGCACTTAGCAGATTAAAGATGCTGTGCTTACCACCCGCCGAGATTAAGATTTCTGGCAGTTCGTAAGTAAGCTGGTTGTCGCGCTCGAATTTGTTGATGACAGCTTGTTTGAGTTGGACGATACCATCAACCGCAGTGTATTTCGTATGACCCGCATCTATAGCAGCTTTGGCCGCTGTTTTGATGAACTCTGGTGTATCAAAGTCCGGCTCACCAACGCCCAGACCAATGACATCATGGCCTGCTGCTTTTAACTCGGCGGCTTTTTGCGACACGGCCAGCGTAGGAGAAGGTTGAATTGCGTTGATGCGATCGGATAATGGGTAGTTCACGGCACGTTCCTGTGGGTCTAAATGAAGGCTTTTACTATATGATCCTGAACTGTTTTTGTCCATAATTGGGAGCTGTATCAGGGCATTCTTTTATACGCTACATGGCGTCAAAGGGGTAAATCCGTTACACTAGCTGACTTCGTATAGGTATGACATTAGCTCTGACATTTATGTTGGAATCTAACTCGTAATCAATGGTGTAATGGGACTCTGAATGGCCTCAGCAGTATCGGCAAAATCACTTACCAATGACCCAATTCCGGCGACGCTCTGGCAGATGACCTGGCCGGTGATTATAGGTGTTTTGACGCTGATCAGCTTTAACGTTGTCGATACCTTTTTTGTTGGCTTGTTGGGTACTGATCCATTGGCGGCAGTGAGCTTTACTTTTCCGGTGACGTTTAGTCTTGTTAGCTTGGCGATAGGCTTGGGTATCGGAACCTCAGCAATTTTAGCGCGTAAGCGCGGGGCGGGTAATGTTGATCATGCGCGTTTTGATGGTGTTATTGCCTTAACAGTTTCTGCTTTACTGGTTGCTGCGTTGTCGTTATTGGGTTATTTGCTCATGGACCCGATATTTGCCGCGTTACAAGCGCAAGAGCGGTTATTACCGTTGATTCATGACTACATGATCCTTTGGTTTGCTGGCGCAACCTTGTTAGTGATTCCGATGGTCGGCAACGCGGTTTTGCGCTCGTCCGGTGATACCCGTACCCCGTCTATCATCATGGCTTCTGGTGGCTTACTTAACGCTATATTCGATCCAATTTTTATTTTTGGCCTCGGTCCTATCCCGGCGATGGGGGTACAAGGCGCAGCACTTGCCAGTGTATTGAGTTGGACGATTGGTACGGTGTTGGTGCTGTGGTACCTGTATTACAAGGGGTTGATTAGCTTTAAAGTGCCGGAGCATGCCCACCCAGTTACCTCAGCACGGCAAATCCTTAGTATTGGGTTACCGGCGGCAGGAGCTAATATGCTGACCCCCTTAGCGATGGCGGTGATGACTGCCATTATCGCCGCCTACGGCGCTCCTGCCGTGGCAGCTTTTGGCGTCGGTTCGCGGTTAGAATCCCTGGCCAGCGTGATTATTTTAGCATTATCAATGAGTCTACCGCCGCTGATTAGCCAAAATCTTGGTGCGATGAAACACGCCCGTGTACGGGAAGCATACATTACCGCGTTGCGCAGTGTGATCGTGGTGCAGGCGGCGATTTATTTAATTCTGGTGGTCGGGGCACCTTACATTGCTGAGGTGTTTACCGATGATGCTGAGGTGGCGCGACTGATCCGCTTGTTTATTTATATCATGCCGCTGGGTTATGGCATGCAGGGCATTATCATTTTGACCAACTCAAGCTTTAATGCCATGCACGAACCTATGTCGGCGTTAGCGCTAAGTATTGTGCGGTTATTCGTGTTGTTTGTACCCCTTAGCTACATGGGCTCATTACTAGCTGATATTCCGGGCTTATTCATTGGTGGAGTGGTCGCCAATTTCATAACCGCTGGTATTGCCTGGCAATGGTTTCAGCGCGGCCTGCGTAAACAACGAAACGAGGAGGTTGCTTAATGGCACGTTCGTTCGAATTAGTCTCTGAGTATCAACCGGCCGGCGATCAGCCCGAGGCCATTGAAAGCTTAGTCGACAATCTTGAAGCAGGCCTGGCGCATCAAACCTTGCTGGGAGTCACCGGCTCGGGTAAGACCTTTACCATGGCCAATGTCATTGAAAAGGTACAACGGCCAACGCTAATTCTGGCGCACAACAAAACTCTCGCTGCGCAGTTGTATGGTGAGATGAAAGAGTTTTTTCCCAACAATGCGGTCGAGTATTTCGTTTCTTATTACGATTATTATCAGCCAGAAGCTTATGTGCCGACCACGGATACCTTTATTGAAAAAGATGCTTCAATAAACGATCACATTGAACAAATGCGACTGTCAGCGACTAAAGCTCTGATGGAACGTCGCGACGTTATTCTAGTCGCCTCAGTGTCCTGTATTTACGGTTTGGGCGACCCTGAATCCTACATGAAAATGATGCTCCACTTGCGGCGTGGGGACATTATTGATCAACGCGATGTTTTGCGCCGTCTGGCGCAACTGCAATACAAACGCAATGACGCAGCATTTGAACGTGGTACCTATCGGGTCCGCGGCGAGGTTATTGATATATTTCCCGCAGAATCGGAAGAAATGGCGGTACGACTTGAATTATTTGACGACGAGATCGATCGCATCAGTTTTTTCGAGCCACTGACGGGGCAGGTGACCCAAGCCGATGTCGCGCGCGCGACGATTTATCCGAAAACGCACTATGTAACGCCACGCGAAACCATTTTAAATGCCATTGAACAAATCAAAGAAGAGCTGAAAGATCGCAAGCAAGAGCTGCTTGATGCCAATAAGTTGATTGAAGAGCAGCGGGTTTCTCAGCGCACCCAGTACGATATCGAAATGATGCTGGAGTTGGGTTATTGCTCGGGCATTGAAAACTATTCACGTTACTTGTCCGGTCGCGCACCGGGCGAGCCACCGCCAACCTTATTGGATTATTTGCCGGATGATGCCTTGTTGATTATTGATGAATCACACGTCACGGTTTCGCAAGTGGGGGCCATGTATAAAGGTGACCGCTCACGCAAAGAAAATTTGGTGAATTACGGTTTCCGTTTGCCTTCCGCGCTGGATAATCGGCCGTTGAAGTTTGCTGAGTTTGAGTCAATTGCTCCGCAAACCATTTATGTCTCGGCAACACCGGGCAAGTATGAAATTGAGAAATCTGCAGGCGAAGTCATTGAGCAGGTAGTGCGACCAACGGGACTTATCGATCCCATGATCGAAGTGCGTCCGGTGGCCACTCAGGTGGATGATTTGATGTCGGAAATACGGATTCGGGTCGAGCGAAAAGAACGCGTGTTGGCGACCACCTTGACCAAGAAAATGTCAGAGGACCTCAGCGATTATCTCGATGAACATGGTATTAAAGTGCGTTACCTGCACTCAGACATCGACACCGTAGAGCGAATGGAGATCATTCGTGACTTACGCTTGGGTGAATTCGATGTGTTGGTCGGTATCAATCTGCTGCGGGAAGGTCTGGATATGCCAGAGGTCAGTTTGGTGGCGATTCTGGATGCCGATAAAGAGGGCTTTTTACGCTCCGATCGCGCCTTGATTCAGACTATTGGTCGGGCCGCACGCAATGTCAACGGTCGCGCAATATTGTATGGTGATAAAATTACCGGCTCGATGCAGCGTGCCATTGATGAAACCGATCGCCGCCGGGCTAAGCAGGTCGCTTATAACGAAGAACATGGAATTACGCCGCAAGGGCTGACCAAACGTGTGACTGATGTCATGGACTTAGGTGGTGCCAGAAAACGTCGTAAGAGCCATGACGAGCGTCGTGCGGTGGCCGAAGCAGAAGAGAAGTACAATGTGAACTTAAACGATCCGGTGGCGTTGATGAAGGTATTAGAGCGCACCGAAAAAGAAATGTATCAGGCGGCGAAAGACCTCGAGTTTGAAAAAGCAACACAACTGCGTGACGACGTGGGGAATTTGCGTGAACGACTGAAGCATATAGGTTAGTTATGCAGCTGCGACTTGGTGATGAACGTTATTTGACAGCTGATGGCCAGCTGCGTACGCCGTTGGCGCTGCTCTTTGTGTTGGCGCTTTTTCTGCGTGGTTACTTAGCCTGGATCATCTCGCTGACATTCAGTGAAGATCGTTCACGTTTGTTGCAGTTCTTTTATTCTAATACGGAACAGTTTGTGCTGACATTAAGTGTTGGCTTACCAGCGCTAGCTGTGGTGGTGATGCTGACGCAGATGAAAGCCGAAATGCCGGGTTGGGTGACCAGGTTTGCGCGGATCGCGCCTTGGTTGCTGTGGCTGAGCTGGATTGCCGATGGCGTGTTGCTGATCAGTTTGGTAGCTGCAAATTGGCCGCACTTTGCTTTTGTTAAAGCGCTGATTATTTTTTCGTGGCTGATTGCGTTCTGGTTGCTGCTGTATTCGCGTCATTTGAAACGCTTCTTCCAGTTATTAGCAAGTGAAGAAGAAAGCGGAGACGACTAGCTTAGCGCAGTGAGTTCCATTGCGGAACCGGCTAGTTTCCCCGTAGTAAAACTACGGGCTACCAAACACTTGGGAAGTGGTGGATGGTACTGGGCTCGAACCAGTGACCCTCGCCTTGTAAGGGCGATGCTCTCCCAGCTGAGCTAACCATCCATCTGGGTGTTCTTGCAACATTTCAGAGAGGAGTAGAGTGGTGGATGGTACTGGGCTCGAACCAGTGACCCTCGCCTTGTAAGGGCGATGCTCTCCCAACTGAGCTAACCATCCGTTTTCTCTGCGTTGCGGGGCGGTATTATAGGGAGCTACGCTGCCCTGTCAATAAAAAATATCACCCTTAGGTACTGACTGCTGCCTTTTTACCCGATTCGTTAACGATTTCTTGAGTATTCCTCGGGTAATAAAGCGATATTCACCAAAACCAGTGATGCGAGTCCGCGCGGTTATTGGTAAACTACGCTGCAAAATAACCCGAATGATGCGGAGAATGCAACTATTATGACGGTAGTCACTCGATTTGCCCCTAGTCCAACTGGATACCTACATGTCGGCGGCGCACGCACGGCACTTTATTCCTGGCTTGTTGCGAAAGCTGCAGATGGGAAGTTCGTATTACGTATTGAAGATACTGACCGCGAACGTTCTACGCAGCCAGCGATCGATGCCATCCTGGAAGGTATGGAATGGTTAGGATTAACTTGGGACGAAGGTCCGCACTACCAAACCAAACGCTTTGATCGTTACACGCACTTTATTGACAAGCTAATCGACGAAGATAAAGCTTATAAGTGTTACTGTTCGGCTGAACGCCTGGAAAAAATGCGTGAAGAACAAATGGAGCTGGGCGAAAAACCGCGCTACGACGGTCACTGTCGTGATAACCCGAACGTTAGCGGTGATCGTTATGTGATTCGTTTCCGCAATCCGCAAACCGGCTCGGTCAAGTTTAACGACCATATTCGAGGGGCAATTGAATTTGCCAATACCGAACTTGATGATTTGATCATCTCGCGTAGCGACGGTACGCCGACGTACAACTTCTGCGTGGTGATCGACGATTGGGAAATGGACATCACCCACGTGGTGCGTGGCGAAGACCATATTAATAACACGCCGCGGCAGATTAATATTTTGCAAGCCCTTGGTGCGCCGGTGCCTGAGTATGCTCATGTATCGATGATTCTTGGTGATGATGGCAAGAAGCTATCGAAACGTCATGGTGCAGTTAGTGTTATGCAATACCGCGATGATGGCTACCTGCCGCAAGCGGTGCTGAACTATCTGGTGCGTTTAGGCTGGTCGCATGGCGATCAGGAAATTTTTAGCGTAGACGAGATGATTAAGTATTTCCGTTTAGATGACGTGAATAAAGCCGCGTCTGCCTTTAATACGGAAAAATTAAACTGGCTTAATCAACATTACATGAAAGCGTTGCCAGTTGGCGAAGTCGCCGAGCACTTACAATGGCACTTCAGTGATCAGGCTATTGATGTGAGCAAAGGACCAGCGCTTGAAAAAATTATTCCGTTGTTAGCTGATCGGGTGAAAACGCTCAAAGAAATGGCTACTTCAGCGCGTTATTTCTATGAAGAGTTTGAAGCTTTTGATGAAGCAGCCGCGAAGAAACACCTGCGCCCGGTAGCGCGCGAAGCACTTGAAGCGGTGAAGGATCGCTTGGTCAGCGTTAGCGACTGGAATGCTGCGAACATTCAAGCTGTGATTCAGGCAACCGCTGATGATCTTGGCGTAGGAATGGGCAAAGTCGGCATGCCGTTACGGGTAGCTGCAACCGGTTCTGGTAATTCACCGTCGCTTGATGTGACTTTAGAACTACTCGACCAAGATCAGGTAATAGGACGTATTGCCCGCGCAATTTCGTTTATTAGCGAGCGTGAACAAGCACAACAATAGGATCGCCAGAACCATGCCGAAAATTCGACAGTTACTTGCGAATAACAAAGAGTGGGCGCAGCGTCAGCTTGAGTTGGACCCTGATTTTTTTACCAATTTGGTAAATCAGCAAACGCCGGAGTATCTTTGGATTGGCTGTTCTGATAGTCGTGTACCGGCTAATCAGGTGGTCGATATGGCTCCGGGTGAGCTATTTGTTCACCGCAACGTGGCCAACCAAGTGATTCAGACCGACTTCAACTGCTTGTCCGTAGTGCAGTACGCAGTAGATGCACTGAAAGTGAAACACATTCTGGTGGTTGGGCATTACGGTTGTGGTGGCGTGCGTGCTGCTACAGAGAGCTGCTCACACGGGCTGGTTGATCATTGGTTGTATCCGATTAAAGATATTTACCGTGAACACCATGTTGAACTAGAAGGGCTCGATGACACGGCGCGTGTCGATCGTTTATGCGAATTAAACGTCATCGAGCAAGTCCGCAATCTGGCGAAAACCACCATTGTGCAAAGCGCCTGGGATCGTGGTCAGGAGCTGGCGATTCACGGTTGGGTTTACAGCCTGGAAGATGGCTTGGTGCGCGATATGGATGTTACCGTACGTGATCGCGCATCCCTGGAACAGATTTATCACTTCGAAGATTAACTTAAATGTTGCGCGTCGATTTTTTTATGCGCGCAATTTTGGCGTGATTTGGCGAGCTTTTGCACGAACTGCCTAAAAATGGAGCGAACGCTTCGTTTTGCCAAAAAAAAGGTTGACGGTGAGGCCGCTATTACCATAGAATTCGCCCCGCTGTCAGGGTACTGAAGTAGTGGGGCTATAGCTCAGCTGGGAGAGCGCTTGCATGGCATGCAAGAGGTCAGCGGTTCGATCCCGCTTAGCTCCACCAAAGCACTTCAGCACTCGTTTTGCAAAGTAAGATATGCGTCCCCTTCGTCTAGAGGCCTAGGACACTGCCCTTTCACGGCGGCAACAGGGGTTCGAATCCCCTAGGGGACGCCAACTTACGTAGCTCGTAGTTCTACTACGGGGAATTTGCCGAAATACAGTTTTACCAGTCCGGGGTCCCCTTCGTCTAGAGGCCTAGGACACCGCCCTTTCACGGCGGCGACAGGGGTTCGAATCCCCTAGGGGACGCCACATATTTAAAAACGTTGTTCGCTATTGGATCTACCAGTAGCCCGTAGTTCTACTACGGGGGAAACTAACGTTACGCACTATGGCTTGTGCAATACGCAAAAGCCAGCAAGTCCAGGGTCCCCTTCGTCTAGAGGCCTAGGACACCGCCCTTTCACGGCGGCGACAGGGGTTCGAATCCCCTAGGGGACGCCACATATTCAAAAACGTTGTTCGCTATTGGATGTTCGCTGCTGGTTTAAACAAACAGCAAACAGCTAACATCGTTTTTTCATTTCCTGCGTACTAATTCCAGTAGATGCGGCTCCATGATGTCAGCGATATCATCTTGCGCGTCTTCATTTGGGTGTATGCCATCGTTCTGCATCAATTCCGGGCTCAGTGCAATTTGCTCCATAAAGAAGGGTACTAACAGGGTATCGGTCGATGTTGTCAGGTCTGGGAAGATATCGGCAAACATGTCGCTGTAGCGCCGGCCGTAGTTCGGCGGAATTCTTATCTGACTCACCGCAACTTTAATATTCTCGTCTTGCAACCGATTGATGATTTGTAACAAATTAGCTCTGATCGTAATTGGCGTGAAGCCGCGTAAACCATCATTACCACCTAGCTCGACGAATACCGCATCGGGTTGATGAGTTTTGATAATGCCGTCGAGACGGTTTAAGGCGCCCTGAGTGGTGTCACCGCTGATGCTAGCGTTAATGAGCTCGATCGACGGGTGGGTTTGTCGCCAGCGTTGCTGCAGTACGCCAACCCATGACTGTTGTTGCGACATGCCGTAACCGGCACTTAAGCTATCGCCTAAAACGACCAGTGAGACATTTCCGTAAACTGGACGTATAAGTACTAATAATGCGACGATAAATCCAAATTTTATTAGGAAATTTTTCATAAATGCTGATTCAAACCACTCAATTAAGAAAGGATGTAGATACTAGTGAGGGTATTCTACACATTTTACAAGCTACTGACTTGCAAATTGCCGCTGGCGAAACCGTGGCCATTGTTGGCGCTTCCGGTTCCGGCAAGTCGACATTGCTGAGTCTACTGGCAGGTTTAGACCTCGCTAGTGGCGGAGATGTTTCCATAGATAACGTAAAATTGGGCGATTTGGATGAGGAACAGCGGGCAAAAGTTCGCGCCGACAAGGTTGGCTTCATTTTTCAGTCGTTTTTACTTATCCCTAGTTTGACGGCTTTGGAGAACGTTATGTTGCCGGCTGAACTGGCGGGTAATAAAAATGCAGAAAAGCAAGCACGCGAGCTGCTTGGCAAGGTGGGGCTGGGCGATCGTCTGACCCATTATCCGAATCAGCTCTCAGGAGGCGAACAACAGCGGGTAGCGATTGCGCGTGCGTTTGTCGGCACCCCGAAGATTTTGTTTGCTGATGAGCCAACCGGAAACCTCGATGCGGCAACGGGCCACAAAGTCGAAGATCTGTTGTTTGAAATGAATCAGGAATCGGGAACCACTTTAATCGTGGTGACGCACGACAGCGAACTGGCAGAACGTTGTCAACGGGTGTTGCGGATGGAGGCCGGTAAACTGGCCGAGGTGGAACGCGATGTGGCATAAAATTTCCTGGCGACTATTAAAGCAGGAGTTGCGTCGGGGTGAACTGACCATTATGGCTGCAGCCATCGTGTTGTCCGTGACAGCGGTGCTTTCTCTTGCGTTATTTACCGAGCGCTTACAGGCCGGTTTAACCGAGCGCAGCGCCGAATTTTTGGCTGCGGATCGGGTCCTGAGCTCACGGCGGGATATTCCTCAGGACTGGCTCGATCGCGCCAACGAGGAAGGACTTCGAACCGCCGATCGTGTGGTATTTAATTCGATGGCGTTTGCCAATGATGAGCTGGCTTTGGTTGATGTGAAAGCCGTCAGCGAGGGTTATCCGTTGCGTGGCGAGCTGCGCACTGCCGAGCAACCCTATGCCGCTGATGAATTGGCGCAAGGCTTGCCTGTTGCAGGTGAAGCCTGGGTTGCCGCGGCGCTGTTTCAGGAATTAAATTTAAGCGTCGGCGATAATCTTGAGATAGGTGAGAGCAGGTTCCAGGTGACCCGGGTTTTAACCTATGAACCTGACGTTGGTTTTTCGGTGTTTACCGACAGCCCCAATGTGTTAATTAATCACAGCGAACTGGAAGGT
This sequence comes from Pseudidiomarina xizangensis, assembly GCF_052541995.1. Lineage (NCBI taxonomy): Bacteria > Pseudomonadati > Pseudomonadota > Gammaproteobacteria > Alteromonadales > Idiomarinaceae > Pseudidiomarina > Pseudidiomarina xizangensis. The sequence goes on along the minus strand of NZ_JBOBQA010000001.1, from coordinate 730,594 downwards.
ACCGGGCTTATCCAACCTGGTAGTCGGGTGCGGTTTAATGTGCTCTTTGCCGGTGAAAGCGACGCCCTGAATAGTTACGAACAGTGGTTGAAACCACAGCTCAATGACGACACACACAACTGGCGCAGCATTGAAGATGGTGATTCGCCGCTGGCACGCAGTTTACGCCGGGCCGAGCGCTTTATGTTGCTGGCCAGCTTGTTAGGTGTGGTGCTGGCCGCGACCGCGGTGGCAGTCGCTGCGCAACGTTATTGTCAGCGTAATTACGATGTGGTGGCGATTTTTAAAACCCTTGGGGCACAACGGGCACAGATCCAAAAGGTGTTTATTCTGCATCTGCTGTTGTTGACCGGCTTTAGTATTGTCACTGGTTTGGTTTTGGGGTGGTTGATACAAGGGCAGGTAGTTGATCTGGTGGCGCAGTACTTTGATGTGAATCTGCCTGCCGGAAGTGGCCGTGGGTATTTACTTGCCGCAGGCACCGGGTTAGTGAGTGCGGTGATGTTCACTTTGTATCCGTTGTTACGGTTGATCGAGATACCACCGCTACGGGTGTTAAACCGTGAGATGACGGGTACGGATCGTTGGCGCTGGCTGCACTGGGTCGCCTCGGGCGGTACCATCTATTTGTTGCTATGGCTGTACAGTCAGCAGTGGCTGTTGTCGACGGCGCTGTTTGCTGGTGGCGCTTTGGCGGCGGTGGTGTTGTTGCTGGTGAGTCGCTTCTTTATCCGCGCCAGTCGACAGGCTGGCATGCAAGCCGGCAGCGCCTGGCGTCTGGCGATGGCCGGGTTACAACGGCGGGCGCAAGGGAACAGCGTGCAAATGCTGAGCTTCTCCACCGCTATCATGCTGTTATTGATGGTGTTGGCGTTGCGCCATGAACTGCTGGCGGATTGGCAACGCCAGCTGCCGGATGATGCGCCGAACTATTTTTTAGTGAATGTCGCCGAAGACAACGTTGAGCAGTTAAAACAACGTTTCGGTGAACGCAATGTGCACGTCAACGATATGTATCCGATTGTGCCGGGACGGGTGACAGCGGTAAATGATGTTGCCGTGGTCGACGAGGTCAGCAAGGAGCAACGTGAGGGCTTTGGCCGTGAATTGTCTTTAACCTGGCGCGATACCTTACCACCGAATAATACCGTTGTAGCAGGTGCATGGTGGGGGGATGATCCACAACCGCAGGTCTCCATTGAAAGCCAGGTTGCTGACCGCATGCGGTTAGGAGTCGGTGATGACTTGACCTTTAATATTGGTGGCGAGGTTTTTAGTGTGCCCATTACCAGTGTTCGTGAAGTGAACTGGGGCTCGTTGCAACCAAATTTTTATATGATATTTAACACGGCAACATTGTCAGACTTCCCAGCTAGCTACATTTCCAGTTTCAACTTGCCGGAAGAGCGGAAAAGTGAACTTTATGAACTGTTCAAGCCGTTTCCGCAGGTTTCGTTGATTGACCTTGATGCCATTATGGATCAGTTACGTGAGGTCATTGACCAGGTCAGTATTGCCATTCTATTTGTGTTGATTTTAGTTATGGTTGCCGGAATTTTGGTGTTACTGGCACAGGTTCAGGCGTCAATGGAAGAACGCGAAAAAGAACTGGTGATCCTAAGAACCTTAGGTGCGCCGGCAAAACTCCTAAGTCGCAGTGTGACCTATGAGTTTATTGTACTGGGGGCGATAAGTGGCTTTATTGCCACCATAGCGATGGAATTGTCGTTGTATATTCTACAGACTCAGGTATTTGAACTGGGAGCGACTTTCCACTGGCGATTCTGGCTCATCGGCCCGGTAGCGGGTGCTCTGGTCGTCGGTACTATGGGGCGTTTAGCCTGTATTCGATTGATACGACGTAATACGGCTCAGCTTATTCGACGTTTGGCATAGCCCGGTCGGTCGGTAGTTCAGCAGTAAGTTGCGGTAATAAGAGTTCCGCCCACAGTTTTTCGAAACGTGGGCGGAATAATGCAAAATGACCGATGTGAGTTAAATCAAAATCAGCAGGCTCAATGCGTAATCGTCGTTGCGGCGCAGTGCGGTAAAAGTTATGCATGGCATCGATATTACGATAGGTCAGCATTTCATCGTCACTAAACGCCAAGCTAATGATCGGTGTCTTGATGGCGGCGTAGGTCTGATACAGATGTTCAGCGCCGACCAGGTAATCTGGATGCAAACACCAGCGGCGCCATTGTGCCATCGCTGATTTCGGTACATTACCAACAATACCTAAGCGTGCGCCTGGGAAATAGCCTACCAAAGGCAGTAACCAGGGCACGATTGCCCACCATAACACCCAGGATTTATATTTCAGGCTAGGCTTAGTGTCACGCCAGTACCCGGTGCCTGTGGCAACGGTGACCATGCGCTCGACCTGCTCGGTGCGTTCAAGCATGCCAAACAATTGTCCACCAATGCTGTGCGCGAACCACACCACTGGCAGATCTGGAAAATCAGTCTGGCATTTATCTAACACCGCTTGGGCGTCGAGTGTTGCCCATTCAGTTACTGAGCTATCAAAATGGCGGAGGGAATCTTCCTGCGCCAGACCAACACCGTAATAGTCAAAGCCGATGACATGATAGCCTTGCCGGGCGAGCCAGCTACAAAAATCCGCATAATAACTGTGTGGCACCGCCATCGCTGGCGCCATAATCACAACTTTGCTGGCGTTTTCAGCCGGGTAATGATGTAAATAAATGGTGCGCCCTGGAACACTGTCGAGCGGCATCCGCTTACTCAATTTCTTCGGCATCTTTTTCGCGATCCGTGTGGTGCTTAAACATGTACGCACCGGTGAATATGGTAAAGACTAAGGTCGCTCCAAGAGTACCGAATACTTTAAAGTTGACCCAGGCATCAAGACTCCAATATTCGGCAATGTAGAGGTTTACCGCCGCCAGTGCCAGTGTGAAGATCACCCATGCATAGGTCAGACGGCGCCAGGCAAATTCGGGTAGGTTAATTTCTTCACCGAGGAATTGTTGCAATGGACTGCGCTTTTTCCACCAGAGTCCTATCAGCAGCAACAACGCGATGGCGACATAAATGACAGTTACTTTGAGTTTTATGAACCATTCATCATGCAGTAACAGCGTGACGGTGCCGAAAATCAACACCACACACAAGATGATCCAATGGCGAGGAGTGATGACCTCGCGCATAAACTTCAGTGAAATGATTTGTAGCACTGTACCGAGCATTAAGACGCCGGTCGCCAAAAAGATATCGCCTATTAAATAAAAGGTGAAAAACAGCGCAATAGGTAAATATTCAAGCACAAACAACATGGGCATTTCCCAAAAATCAGAATAGTACGAGTTTGCCAGAAAAGTTTGTTGCCGACCACCAACAATGACCTAAACTTAAAGGTAGCGCAGCTATTAGAAGGAGTCGAACGATGAAATTATTGATCACCGGAGGTACCGGATTGATTGGCACGGAACTTATTGGTCGCTTGCGCGACAAGTATGCTATTACCCTGCTAAGTCGCGATCCGGAGCAAGCTATGGAGAGTTTTGGTACGGGCGTTAAAGCATTAAAAAGTCTCGATGACGTCAGCGATTTGAGTGATTTTCATGGTGTTATCAACTTACAAGGCGAAGGCATCGCCGATAAACGTTGGAGTGCGAGTCAGAAAGCTCGCCTACAACAAAGTCGTTGGGACATCACCCGCTCGCTAACCCAGCGTATGCAGGCCTGTGAACAGCCGCCTAAGGTATTCATCAGCGGCTCAGCCATTGGCTACTACGGTGCGCAAGGTGATGAAGTGATGACCGAAGACAAGACGGTCGACGTGCCCGATGATTTCGCCCACCTGCTTTGCGCTGACTGGGAACGCCTGGCACTTGACGCTCAGTCTGCAACCCGTGTGTGCGTGGTGCGAACCGGCGTAGTTTTAGCGAGCGAAGGCAGCGCCTTGCAGAAAATGTTACCACCTTACTTGCTAGGGCTCGGTGGGCCCTTGGGGAATGGCAAGCAGTATTTTTCGTGGATTCATCTACAGGACATCGCACGGTTGATTGAGTTTTTGCTCGAGCATGATGAATGCCAGGGCATTTACAATGGCACGGCGCCACAGCCGCTGCCGCAAGAAGAGTTCAGTGCCAAAATTGCTAAAGTTTTGCGCAAATCACACTTTATGCGAGTTCCAGCATGGGTGTTGAAGTTGCTGCTAGGTGAAATGTCGCAAATGCTGCTAACCGGCCAGCGGGTCGAACCGGCACGGTTGCAGCAAGCGGGATTTGAGTTTGAGTTTAGCTGTGCTGAAGCAGCGCTGCGCGATTGTTTGTTGCCTGCTTCATCTTCCGAACAAAACGGGTAAGTTCTTCGCTCAGACGTTCTGGTTCCTGGTGGTGGTTAGCGATAAAGTTAACCACCGCCGAGCCGCTGATCGCACCTGCGGCACCGGCCGCGAGTGCTGCTGCGACATGCTCAGGCTGAGCGATACCAAAACCTAATAGAGGCGGGGCGCTGTTGGCGTCTTTTAATGCTTGAATGACCGCTGTTGCAGGCTTTTGCATACTACTTTCGGTGCCAGTAACACCGGCACGACTCAATAGGTACACATAACCTTCGCTACGTGCCGCAATGCTTTGTAAACGTGCATTACTGGCGTCCGGCGGTGCGATAAATATAGGTGCAACGCCATGGGCGTGTGCAGCTTCAATAAAAGGTGCGCTTTCCCGCTCGGGCACATCGGCGATCAGTACTGAATCGACACCGGCAGCGGCGCAGCGTTGATAAAAATTGTCCAGACCTGCGCTGGCAACCAGATTCGCGTACACCAGCAAACCGATAGGGATATCAGCGTGACGGTCGCGAATTTCGGTGAGCATGGCAAAGCAATCGGAAATCTTAGTGCCAGCTGCTAAGGCGCGAATCGCTGCTTTTTGAATGGTTGGGCCGTCGGCGACGGGGTCGGAAAACGGAAAACCGAGTTCTAATGCATCAGCGCCGCCAGCCACCAGCGCCTCGATCACTTCAAGGCTCTGCTTGGGATTGGGGTCACCGAGAGTAACAAAAGGCACAAAGGCGCCTTGATCGGCAGCGTCAAGTCGTTCAAACATGGCTTGATAGCGATTCATTAGGCCTGCTCCTGCTGTTGGAAGATGCGCCGAACGTGGTCAATGTCTTTATCACCACGACCGGATAAATTAATCAATAGAATTTCTGGTGCATCAGGCTCGATCGCACGCTTGAGCGCATACGCCAACGCATGAGCTGATTCTAACGCCGGAATGATACCTTCTTTTTCAGCTAACAGCTTAAATGCGTCCAAAGCTTCATCGTCAGTTACGGACTCGTACCGCGCGCGGCCAATGCTTTGCAGATAGGCATGCTGCGGACCGACGCCAGGGTAATCAAGCCCCGCCGAAACCGAGTAGCTTTCTTCGATTTGACCTTCATCGGTTTGCATCAGGAAGGATTTGCAGCCATGTAAGATACCAGGGTGACCAGCGGTCAGGGTTGCGCCATGGTGCGCGGTCTTCAGACCTTTACCAGCAGGTTCAACGCCGACCAGTTCCACGCCTTCTTCATCAATAAACTCCGCGAACATGCCGATGGCGTTGGAACCGCCGCCAACACAAGCGATGACTTCATCAGGCAAACGTCCGGCTCGCTCAATAATTTGCGCTTTGGCTTCGGCACCAATCATGCGGTGGAATTCGCGCACAATGGTTGGGAAAGGGTGCGGACCTGCGGCCGTGCCAAGCAGGTAGTGGGTATCGTGGTAGCTTGCGGTCCAATCGCGCAACGCTTCGTTGACAGCGTCTTTTAGGGTACCGCTACCGGTATCCACCGGTACAACTTTGGCACCCATCAGTTCCATGCGGAATACATTAGGTTGCTGACGTTCGACATCTTTCTTGCCCATGTAAATAATACACTCAAGATCGAGCAAGGCGCAGGCGAGTGCGGTCGCGGTGCCGTGTTGACCGGCTCCGGTTTCGGCGATGATGCGGTGTTTACCCATGCGCTTGGCAAGTAATGCCTGACCGAGCACCTGATTGGTTTTGTGTGCGCCACCGTGCAATAAATCTTCCCGCTTGAGATAGATCTTAGTACCGTTTGGGCTATCAACAGGTAGGTTGCGGCACAACGACAGCGGTGTGGGTCGACCGAGATAGTTTTTCAGTAAGTCTTTAAACTCTTTTTGAAACTCAGGGTCTTGCTGAGCATCAACAAAAGCTTGCTCAAGTTGGTCCAGAGCGGGGAGTAGGATCTCGGGGACAAACTGCCCGCCAAACTCTCCGAAATAGGCTGGATAGTTACTCATGATTTTGTTTCCCATACTGACGAATCTGTTGAAACAACTGCGCAATTTTACCGGCGTCTTTCACGCCTTTGTCGCGCTCTAAACTAGAATTAAAATCGAATCGGGTTAGTCCTGTTTGCCGGGCTGCGTCGAGATTATGAGCCCCTAGGCCACCGGCCAGAATACAGCGGTCAAGTTGGCTTTGGTTGAGGTCTGCTAACAGCTCCCAGGCAAACGCTTGACCGCTGCCACCTTGCAGGTTATCAAGCAAAATGTGATCTGCGGCACTTTGCGGCAACAGTAACGGTGCTTCCGCGCGGTGAACTTGCCAAATTTGAGTCGTTGTGGGCAGCGCTTCTTTAAGCTGAGCAATGTAATCGGCATCTTCATGGCCATGCAGCTGTACCGCGTGCAGCCCTAACTCGAAGGAGATGCTGGCAACCTCGGCCAACGGCCGATTCGCAAAGACGCCCACCCAGCGAAGATCCGGTTCGGCAGTGATGAGTTGTTGCGCCTGTTCGGCGGTTACCGCCCGCGGTGAAGCTGGCACAAAGATCAAACCACCGTAGGCGGCACCGGCAGCGCGAACCACGTGGGCATCGCCAATCTGACTTAGTCCGCAAATTTTATGTTTGCCATAAATCAGCTCGCGACAAGCCTGATCAATGTTTGCCTGCGAGGTGAGCGCACTGCCAACGAGAAAACCGTCAACATAAGGTGCTGTAGCGCGAATATCTTCATGGGTGCTATAACCTGACTCCGCAACTAGCAACACGCCCGCCGGTGCCAGTTTACTAAGCCGCTGACTGCGCTGTGGATCGATACTTAAATCATGCAAATTACGATTGTTAATACCAATAATAGTGGCGCCAAGTGCCGCTGCACGCTGCATTTCTGCTTCCGTGCTAACTTCGGTAAGTACATCCAGGTTGTAGTCGGTGGCAAGCTGCGCTAATTGGCGATACTGGTCGTCGTCTAGAATCGACAGCATCAACAAAATTGCGTCCGCACCAAAGTGTCTTGCCAGTAACACTTGTAGAGGCTCGACAATGAAATCTTTACACAACACCGGAACATCGACAGCACTGCTTACCGCAGTAAGATAGGCAAAATCACCTTGAAAATAATCAGGTTCAGTAAGCACTGAAATAGCGTCGGCGTAACGGCTATAGGTCTGTGCAATCTGTACCGGATGAAAGTTGTCACGGATCAGACCTTTCGATGGTGACGCCTTCTTACATTCGAGGATAAAGCTGCTGCGCGGTTTGCTAAGTGCGCGGGCCAGACTGCGTTGACTGAGCTGCAAATCGCGTTTTAACTCGTCAAGCGGGTACGTACCAGCCATTTCCGCAAGCCGTTCGCGACGCTTGGCAACAATGGTTTGTAAAATGGTATCAGCCACGATTGAACTCCTGTAAGTGTTGCAAGTGGATCATGGCTTGGCCGCTGGCCACATGTTCAAGTACGGCGTCGGTCGCCTGATGCAGGGTATCGTATTGACCTGCAAGGTAAAGTAATCCGGCAGTGCTTATTGCCACTGCGTTGGCGTGGGCATCTGGTGCTGTACCTGCGAGAATGCGTTTTAACGCAATGGCATTAAAGTCGGCATCGCCACCTTGCAACGCGCTTACTGGCGACTGTTGAACGCCAAAATCGCTGGGTTGCAGCTGATATTCATGCAACTCGCCATCACGCAATTCGACCACTTGAGTGGCACCGTGTAAAGCAATTTCATCCAGCCCTGAACCGTGCACCACCATGGCGCGTTGGCAGCCTAATAGTCGGAGAGTTTCAGCTAACGGCCGGCACCAGGCTGGATCATAGACCCCGAGCTGTTGTACGTCGGGTCGTGCCGGATTGACCAATGGCCCGAGTAGATTAAATAGTGTACGTGTCTTCAGGGTCTGCCGTACCGGCATCGCATAACGGATACCGGGGTGGTAATGAGGCGCGAATAAAAAGCAAAAGTTAAAGGCGTCGAGCTGTTGCGCGGCGATCGCTGGGTCCTGGGTTACCGAGAGTCCGAGACTTTCCAGCACATCAGCCGACCCCGAACGTGATGACACGCTGCGATTACCGTGTTTAGCAACTGTGAGTCCCATACTTGCCGCGAGTAAAGCAGCAGTGGTGGAAATATTAATGGTGTTACTGCCATCGCCACCGGTGCCGCAGCTGTCGACAACAAGGCGCTCTGGTCGTTGAAAGGATTTTGCTGCGCGGCGCAAGGCAAGCGCGGCACCAGCCATCTCTTCCGGCTCTTCCCCCCGCATTTTCATGCTAATCAGCAGGGCGGTGATTTGGATCTCGTTGAGCTCACCTTTCACCAGGTGATCGAATAAGCGCTCACTTGCGGCCATGGATAAGCTGGATCCGGCTAGAAGTTGTTTAATTGCTTCCATTACTGCTGCTCCGTACGGAAAAGAAATTCAATAGTTTGCGCCAGCAGCTGACTGCCACGCCCAGTAAGTATAGATTCAGGATGAAATTGAAAACCAATCGCGCGATGTTCGGTAAAGTAAGCGGCCATCGGGATATTTTCTGTTTCACTGCTACTATTACTTTGAAAATCCGCCAATAGTTCAATGCTTTGGGGCAATTGATAGCCTGCCAGACTATGATAGCGAGCAACCGGCAACTGCGGGGGTAAATCTGCAAAGATAGGATGCTCACTACAGCTGATAGTACTACTTTTACCGTGTACGGTTTCGCTGCAACGACGAACCTGGGCGCCATAAGCTTCCAGTAAGGCCTGAAATCCTAAGCAAATTCCGAGTAACGGGTAGCGTCCTTTAGCATAATCGATCACTTGCATCAGGTTGCCAGCGTGTTGCGGATGCCCTGGACCTGGCGAAAGACAAATTAGTTGTGGTCCTTGGTATGCTTCAAGTGTCCGTTGCAAGGTGGTCATTGCTACGGTGTTGCGGTAAACCACCAAGGGGTAACCGAGTTGACGCAGTTCATCTACCAGATTGTAACTAAAGGAATCGATATTATCGATCAATACGATACGTGCCGGCTTCATACTTGCAACTCCTGTGCTGGATCAGTGGTATCACTAGCATAAGTGGCTCGAATGGCGGCGATGACTGCTTGGGCTTTACCCTCGGTTTCGGCAACTTCTGCCGCAGCTGAGGAATCGGCCACAACACCAGCACCTGCTTGCACAAAGGCTTTACCGTCGCGCACCAAGGCGGAGCGAATGACGATACAGGTGTCCATGTCGCCCCGTCCTGACAAGTAGCCCACCGCGCCACCGTAGCTGCCACGGCGCTGTTGTTCGTACTGTCGAATCAACCGTGCGGCACTGACTTTTGGCGCGCCGACCAGGGTGCCCATGTTCATACAGGCGCGGTACGCATGCAGCGCATCCAGATCAGCGGCCAGCTGCGCGACCACCCGTGAGACGAGATGCATAACATGAGAATAGCGGTCGACTTGCAATAGATCGGCGACATAACGACTGCCCGGCGTGGCAATACGGGCCAGGTCGTTACGGGCCAGATCAACCAGCATTAAATGTTCAGCAAGCTCTTTTTGGTCGCAGCGTAATTCGAGCTCAAGCCGGCTGTCTAAATCATGTTGAATGCTTCCATCAGCGGTTTTCCCGCGTGGCCGGGTGCCGGCGATGGGGTACAACTCAACTTGATTGGTCGCCGCGGTATACTTCAGTGCCGACTCGGGCGAAGCACCGAAGAGCACGAAGTCTTCGGTCTGTAAATAGAACATATAAGGCGATGGATTGGACGCCTTCAGTTGAGCATAGGCGGCCAGACTGTCTGGGCAAGCCAGGGCAAACTGCCGCGACGGAACCACCTGAAAAATATCGCCATCGGCAATATGTTCCTGTAACTCGCTTACCCAAGTTGCATAGACTTCCCGGCTAGGTGTTGCGACAACACTCTGATCAGCTACTTGGCACGAAATATGGGCGGTGTCGGCGGCAGCCACGGGCAGTTGGCAATGGGCGACGATCTCACCAAGTTGTCGCGTCAAGGTCGCGTAATAGTTTGCTGAGTCAGGGCCGCTAAGCAGGGTGGCAAGTAACTCAGTGGTTTGCTCTTGATGATCAACTACGAGCAGACTTTCGGCCAGGTAAAACTGATAATCCGGGCAATTATTATCGGCTTCGGGAACATTAGGTAGCTGTTCCATGCTGGCAATGTAGTCGTAACCGAATACGCCAGCTAAGAACAGCGAGAAATCATGATCGGCGCTGCCGGCAAGTGCGGTTAATTGTTGCTGCACAATACGTAACGGATGTTCGGTGCTGTGATGGCGCAAGCGTTGCTCTTCGTCGAGCTCGTTGAGTTCGGTGCTGGCGGTACGAAACTTACACTCAAGCTGGTGGTCGATTACCGTGATATCGGCAACCTCTTGCAAACAGTGCTGCAGGTAGGGCAGTAATTGCGCACCGTTGGGGGTTAGTGCACGAATCGCAACAGTAGTGCCGTTGCAGGTAAACTGCAGGGCTGCTTGCACCATGAGCAAGCTTTTCAGATGTCTGCGCGATTGAATCTCTGCCGAATCTAGCAGTACGGTGTTGGGTTTGTTGCCACACAGGCGCTGATACAACTGCTGGGTGTCGCCCGTGTAGGGCAATCGCAGATGCAGCGAATGGTAATAGCCAGGTTGTTGTTCAAATTGCACGTGATTGCCCTTACTTAAGTTATCGAAACCATTGGTTTTATTTTCCACGACAGCGGGCATAAAAAAAACCCGCTGACTTAGCGGGTTTTCATCAAATTACGTGTTAAATACGCACAGATGCATCGCCCACTAGTTGGGGAAATGCCACCACCACTGTACTGATTTTTGTACGTAATTTTTTGTCATCACTAGCTCTCAAATGTTCTTTCAAAGATCTCAAAATGAGAAGTTGTATAAGCTGCAAGTGGTTAAATTAACCGATGCTAAAGGCTACTGTCAACCGCTTTTTTTAGGCACAATTTAACGTGCATTATGTTTTAAGATTCGGGACTTCTGGCGTTGCCAATCGCGTTCTTTAACCGTGTCACGTTTGTCGTGTGATTTTTTACCTTTGGCTAAATAGATTTCCAGCTTAACTAGATGGTGTTTCCAGTACATGGCGGTTGCGACTATAGAGTAACCTTCGCGTTCACTGGCACCGATTAACTTGTCTAACTCGCGCTTCTTTAATAACAGTTTGCGCGAACGCTCTGAGTCACATACCACGTGAGAGGAGGCCGCTAATAGCGGCTGAATTTGCGCACCCAGCAGATAGGCCTCACCGTCTCGAATAATGACGTAGGTATCGGAAATATTCGCCTTACCGGCGCGGATACTCTTTACTTCCCAGCCTTGCAATGCAACGCCAGCTTCGAATTTATCTTCAAGGAAATACTCATGGCGCGCTTTTTTATTGAGCGCAATGGTTCCTGAATTATTTGGGGATTTAGATTTGCTCATGGCGGCTATTATACGCATCCGAATTGAAAAGAAAATTTGTTTATCGGGCAAACTTTAGAATGGGTGATTCAATAATCAAAATAGGCTATCATGCGGACATTTTTAGCAGGCCAAGGAACCCATTATGCCAAGCATTGAGCGAAGCGCGTTAGTGCCGTATAGCGATGCGCAAATGTTTGCATTAGTGAATGATATTGAAAGTTATCCAGAATTTGTACCGGGTTGTCGCTCGGCGCAGGTCTTGCAACAAGACGAATCAAGTAAAGTCGCACGCCTGGATATAAGTAAAGCAGGAGTTGGCAAGTCCTTCACTACGCGCAATCAGCTGGAACCACCAGGGCGTATCGGCATGGAGCTGGTTGATGGGCCATTTAAATTCTTGCGCGGTGGTTGGTACTTCGAGCCATTAAACGAAAGTGCCTGCAGGATTGTGCTGAAGTTGGAATTCGAATTTGCCAACCGCTTGTTGGGATTAGCTTTTGGCAATATTTTTAATGAAATACAAAGCCGAATGGTAGATGCTTTTGTGAAGCGTGCCGAACAGGTTTATGGAACCGCGTAAATGAGCTTAAAGCACATTCAAATTGAAGTTGCTTATGCGACGCCTGAACGCCAGCAGATCATTCCGGTCCGCGTGGTTGAAGGTGCGACTGTTGCTGAATGTATCGCGCAATCCAAGATCACGCGCTATTTTCCCGAAATTGATCTCGAGCAGCAAAAAGTCGGTATTTGGAGTAAAGCAGTTAAACTTGAACATCAACCGCGAGAAGGTGATCGTATCGAGATCTATCGGCCGCTTATTGCTGATCCTAAAGCGATTAGACGTCAACGTGCCGAACGGGCAAAAGATGACGGTCGTGCAGATCCTGTGACTGGAGGCCGGCGGCGTGAGCAAACCCGTTAAGTTATACATTATCCGTCACGGTGAAGCGCAGCCACCACGAGGACTACAGGGCGACGCGATTCGTCCCTTGAGTGCTTACGGTGAACAGGAAGTTATGGCCAGCGGCCATTGGTTAGCCGGTTATCTGGTTGAGCAAAATGCTGACGCCCTCGATTTGCTGATCGTGAGTCCTTATATCCGCGCTCGGCAAACTGCTTCGTTGTTACGCCGCCAGATTAAGGTGCGTGACGAGCAAGTTAACGATGCCATTACTCCTGATGGCCAGGCGGAGCAAGTCAGCGACTGGTTGTTTGCGGAACTTCAGCACCGCGGCTCAAAGGTGAAACATGTTGCCATCGTGTCGCACATGCCCTTTGTCAGCTATCTTGTTGCTAAACTTGATAAAAGCATTGAACCCATGTTGTTCCCGACGGCGGGTATTGCTGAATTGGTGCTTGACGCTGAACAATGGCGGGGTAAATTTATCCGTATGGCCGTTGCCGAGCCGGATTAACTTTTTTGGAGTGCGTTTTGGAATCACCTATTCACGAACTCGTTAGTGTCGAAGATTATTGGCGCTGGGGTATCAGCTCATTGCAACATGCTGATGTATTCTTTGGCCATGGTACCGACAACGCTGTAAACGAAACCTTAGTATTGCTGGCGCATGTGGCGCAACTGGACATCGCGCAGTTGGATGAATTTCGTGGTGCGCGATTAACACTCAGTGAGCGCGAAGCCTTCGTACAACTGGTACAAAGACGTATTGAAGAGCGCAAACCTGCGGCCTATTTAACCGGTGAAGCTTGGTTTGCTGGATTACCATTTAAAGTTGATGAGCGGGTGCTGGTGCCGCGCTCACCCATTGCTGAGCTTATTGAACAAGAATTTCAACCGTGGCTGACCGAAGCGCCACAGCATATACTTGATTTATGTACCGGTAGTGGCTGTATCGCCATTGCCTGCGCTTATGTATTTTCGGAAGCTGAAGTGGATGCGCTGGATATCTCAACGGATGCGTTGGCCGTGGCCGAAGAGAATATCGCCTTTCACCAGCTTGAACACCGGGTTTTTCCGATGCAGTCGGATCTTTACAGTGCAGTGAAAGGTCAACGCTACGATTTAATCGTGACGAATCCGCCATATGTCGATGCCGAAGACATGGCTGACCTGCCGGCTGAGTTCCACCACGAACCCGAGTTGGGTCTGGCAGCAGGTGACGATGGTCTTGATTTGGTGCGCACCATTCTGCGCGAAGCTCCGGAACATTTAACCGAGCAGGGCATTCTTATTTGTGAAGTGGGAAATTCTATGGTGCACCTGGCCGAACTGTATCCTGATGTGCCATTTACCTGGCTCTCTTTCGAACACGGCGGCGATGGCGTATTCTTACTGACACGACATGAACTGCTTGAACACCAAAGCAAATTTTAGGAACCACTATGCCGGGCAATAGTTTTGGAGAGTTATTTCGGGTGACCACCTTTGGCGAAAGCCATGGTCCTGCGATCGGTGCTATTGTCGATGGCTGCCCGGCGGGTTTAAAGCTAAGTGAAGCGGATTTACAACACGAACTCGATCGCCGTAAACCGGGCCAGAATCGTTATACCACAGCGCGGCGCGAAGCCGACGAGGTGAAAATCCTGTCGGGCGTGTTCGAAGGTGTCACCACTGGTACGCCGATAGGTCTACTGATCGAAAATACCGATCAGCGCAGCAAAGACTATTCAGACATTAAAGACCTGTTTCGCCCGGGGCACGCGGATTACACTTACCATCACAAGTACGGTGTGCGCGATTACCGCGGCGGTGGTCGCTCCTCAGCACGGGAAACTGCAATGCGGGTCGCCGCTGGTGCCATTGCTAAGAAACTTCTGGCTCAGCAGTTCGGCGTCGCCTTTAACGCTGGGGTGGTGCAAATTGGCCCGCATCAGACGTCCCCGGATAAAGCCTCCTTTGATTGGCAACAGGTGCGGGAAAATCCGTTATTCTGCCCGGATGCCGTGCTGGCTGAAAAAGCTGGCGAGTACCTGCGCGAGTTATTAAAGCAGGGCGACTCGGTGGGTGCGCGGGTGCGGCTGGAAGTAACAGGCGTTCCGGTAGGTCTCGGCGAGCCAGTTTTTGATCGTTTTGACGCTGATTTAGGCAAAGCGTTAATGAGCATTAATGCGGTAAAAGCAGTAAGTATTGGCGATGGCTTTGCCGTCGCGGCTCAGCTAGGTAGCGAACATCGCGATGAAATCAGTGCCACTGATGGCTTCCTAAGTAATCATGCCGGTGGCGTACTTGGTGGCATCAGTAGTGGCCAGACGGTGATTGCTGAAGTTGCATTTAAACCGACTTCGAGTATTACCAAGCCCGGCCAGACCATTGATCGCTTTGGCCAGCAACAGACTGTTGTCACTCGCGGCCGACACGACCCTTGTGTTGGTATCCGCGGAGTGCCTATTGTGGAAGCGATGGCAGCTTTAGTGATCGTGGATCACTGGTTACGACAACGCGCACAAAATCCAGACCCTCAGATATAACCACCATGTCGCACGCGGATTACCAGACCCTCATCACTATTTTTGCTGATTGTTTTTATGCAGATTATCGCACACGGCTGGTCGCAGGCGATGATGAACCTGTGTATCGCGCGGCCACCACGGCCTATACAGATCATCAGATCATTTTTGCCCACGGTTTCTTTGCTTCGGCGCTGCATGAAATTGCGCATTGGTGCATCGCCGGTCCGGCGCGGCGGCAGCTTGAGGATTACGGTTATTGGTACGAACCTGATGGTCGTGACGCCAGCCAACAAGCCCAGTTTGAGCAGGTCGAGCGTAAACCCCAAGCATTGGAGTGGCTATTTTCACGATGTGCTGGGGTTCCCTTTCAAGTCAGTGTCGATAATTTAAACGGTGCCGCAGCGGATCGCGAAGCTTTCACTGCTGCCGTACAGCAGCAGCTGGTGACTTATCTGACTGATGGGCTGCCGTCACGGGCGGAGTGTTTCGCTCGGGCTCTGGCGACGACCTATCAACAACCCTGGCCAGACGTCCGGACGTTGCTTAATTATCAAGGTGTTGCATGAACAGGTTTCATATTGGCTTAGTCGTTAACCCGTTGGCTGGTTTAGGCGGTAGTGTGGCATTAAAAGGCAGTGACGGAGCTGATACTGCGGCGTTAGCCCAGCAACTCGGAGCCGAAGCGAAAGCACCGCAACGGGCGACTCAGGCGCTTGAGCAACTACTGAATGATGCAGCACAGATTAAAATTTCAACCGGGGCAGGCCTGTTAGGTGAGCAGAGTTGTCAGCTTGCCGGATTGCAATGCGAGGTTATTTATCAGGGCGCAGACCCATCTACAGCGACGGATAGCAAGGAGCTGGCGCGACGGCTGATTGAGGACGCCAAAGTTGACCTGCTGGTGTTTGCTGGTGGCGATGGTACTGCGCGAGATATCTATGCGGTATGCCCCGTCCAGCAGCCGGTGTTAGGTATCCCCGCAGGAGTTAAAATTCATTCGGGCGTTTATGCGGTGAGCCCCCGTGCAGCTGGCAAGGTCATTGCGCAAATGGTGCGTGGTGAATTAACCACAGTGACCCATGCCGATGTCATGGATATTGATGAAATCGCATTTCGCCAGGGCAAAGTGCGGGCGAAACGTTTTGGTGAATTACTGGTACCGGCGGAATTGCGTTATGTGCAAGCGGTAAAAATGGGTGGTCGGGAAAGCGATGAATTGGTGCTTGCTGATATCGCAGCTGATTTCATTGAAACTATGGAAGATGATATTTTGTACATTATGGGGTCAGGTTCCACTGTGGCCGCAATTATGGAAGATTTACAGTTGCCGAATACCTTATTGGGCGTGGATGTTGTTAAAAATGGTGAGCTGCTGGCCCAAGACGTCACCGCAAAACAACTTGAGCAATGGGTCATCACCGAACAACAAACGGCGGTGATCGTGGTTACCGTGATTGGTGGGCAGGGCCATTTATTTGGTCGTGGTAATCAACAACTCAGTGCGAAACTGTTGGCGTATTTAGGAAAGGATGCGATTCGGGTCGTTGCCAGCAAACGTAAACTGCAGCAACTGGACGGTCGTCCGTTATTGGTCGACACCGGTGAGCATCAGGTTGATGACGCGTTAAGTGGCGTGATCCGTGTGACCACCGGCTATCATGATGAAGTCTTTATGCAGATTGCCGCGCCCTAAAATTGCGAGCGCGGTAAATAGACGGTAATACCATCAAGCTCGTCAGTCATTTCGATTTGACAACTTAAGCGGCTATTCTGTTGCGGGTCGATCGCCATATCCAGCATATCTTCTTCGCGCTCTGACGCTGACGGTAGTTTATCCTCCCACTCTTTTGGCACATAACAGTGACAGGTGGCACATGACATTACGCCGCCGCATTCGCCGATAATACCGTCAATCATGTTATCCACAGCGCCTTCCATCAGGCTTTGTCCAACTGGAATTTCGGCTTCAAACTGGCCACCGTCATGATCGATAAAAATTGCTTTTGGCATTTATAACTCCTTACTGAACTGCTCATGTTAAGTCTAACATGTAGGTCAAATTTAGCTGCCAATTCTAACATAACCGGACGCAGTAAATTCATGCAAATTCAGGTACACTAGTGCAACTTTTAATTTTTTTAGTCCACAGTTTTGGGACGCTTTTTGTTGAGGTAAGCATCATGGGATGGCATGCAAATCGCGAGTTTTTTGTTTCCTGGGAAGAGCTCCATCGCGCTACCAAAGAGTTGGCACGCCGCCAATTACCTGCAGAGCAATGGCAGGGCATTATCGCAGTAAGTCGCGGTGGTTTAGTACCTGCGGCCATTGTGGCACGTGAGTTGAATGTGCGTTTAGTTGAGAGTGTTTGTGTGAGTTCGTACGACCATGACAGTCAGCGCGATAGCGTGACTTTGGTGAAAGACGTCAACTGTACCGACGACGGAGCAGGCTTCTTGGTGATTGATGATCTGGTCGACACCGGTAACACTTTGAAGTTCTTACGTAAACGCTTACCCAAAGCAAAATTTATTACGGTGTATGCAAAGCCGGTGGGCATGGAGTTGGTTGACGATTACGTTGCCGATCTCGAGCAGGAAACCTGGATTCATTTCCCATGGGACATGCATCTGCATTATGTCGAGCCGCTCGCTGGGCAGGAGAGTTAGTTGGTTAACTGATGTTTAAAGCCGACCTTTTGGGGTCGGCTTTTTCTTTTACGAACAGCGTACAACTACCTGTGATTAACTTCTGAGTGCAGTTTCTACGGTTTTGATGACGTCGCTGATGGCGATTTTGGTTTTGTCGCCAGAGCGGCGGTTTTTGTATTCGACAGCTTGCTCGTCAAGGTTGCGCTCGCCGACCACGATTTGATGCGGTATTCCGATCAATTCCATGTCGGCAAACATGACGCCCGGACGTTCTTTGCGGTCATCAAATAACACGTCGATTCCGGCGGCTTTCAGCTCAGTATAGAGCTGCTCTGCTGTCTCTTGTACCCGCACGGATTTGTGCATATTCATCGGCACGATTGCGACCTGGAAAGGCGCTAACGCGTCAGGCCAGGTGATACCAAATTTGTCGTGGTTCTGCTCGATTGCAGAGGCGACAATACGCGAAACGCCAATACCATAGCAGCCCATGGTTAACATCTCGTGTTTACCGGTGTCGGTAAGCACACCCACTTTCATTGCTTGTGAATACTTGGTGCCTAATTGGAAAATATGGCCGACTTCAATACCCCGTTTAATTTGCAGAGTACCCTTACCGCATGGGCTTGGATCGCCTTCTACCACGTTGCGTAGATCAGCGACTGCTGGCAGTGCAACGTCACGCTCCCAGTTGATTCCGAAGAAATGATAGCCATCTTCGTTGGCGCCTGCGGCAAAATCTGCCATGACGGCAACGCTGCGGTCGATAATCAGCTCCAATGACAGATCCACAGGACCTAAAGAGCCGGGGCCTGCGCCTATTGCTGCGCGAATATCTTCTTCGCTCGCGAAAACTAAGGGACTTGCAACTTGTGGCAATTTGGCCGCTTTGACTTCATTCAGGTTGTGGTCACCGCGAATCATCAGGGCAACCAGCTGGCCTTCTTCGGCACCGTGCACAATCAGGGTTTTCACAGTTTGGATAATCGGCAGTTTGAATTGCTCAGTTAAAGCATCGATGGTTTTGGCGTTAGGTGTGGCGATTTTTTCCATCTCGGTTTGCGCGGCAGAGCGTTCTTGCGCAGGCGCTACAGCTTCGGCTAATTCAACGTTCGCAGCGTAGTCTGAGCTGTCGGAAAAGGCAATATCATCTTCGCCAGACTCAGCCAGCACATGGAATTCATGTGATGAGCTACCGCCGATAGAACCGGTGTCGGCAATCACCGGGCGGAAGTCTAATCCGAGCCGTTCAAAGATCCGGCAGTAAGCTTTATGCATGGTGTCGTAGGTTTCTTGCAAGCTGGCCTGATTCAGGTGGAAGGAGTAGGCATCCTTCATAATGAATTCGCGCGCGCGCATGACGCCAAAACGCGGTCGGATCTCATCACGGAATTTGGTTTGGATTTGGAACAAGTTCAGCGGCAACTGTTTGTAGCTGTTAATTTCTTTACGGACTAATTCTGAGATAACTTCTTCATGGGTCGGACCAAGCACGAAATCACGCTGGTTACGGTCATGCAAACGCAGTAGTTCAGGGCCGTAATCTTCCCAGCGACCTGATTCTTCCCATAAATCTGCCGGCTGTACCATTGGCATCAGGACTTCCAGGGCACCCGCATTTTCCATTTCTTCGCGAACCACAGTTTCAACTTTGCGTAGCACCCGTAGTCCGGTTGGCGTCCAGGTATACAACCCCGCCGCAACTTTCCGGATCATTCCAGCGCGCAACATGAGTTGATGGCTGATGACTTCTGCATCAGCGGGCGTTTCTTTCAAAGTACCTAATAAATAGTGACTGGTACGCATGATTCCCGATAGTCCTTGTCCGAATGAGTAGATAGAGTGAAATTCTATCAGCAGCAGCACCTAGTCAAAAGGATTTACTGATGTTTATCACGTGATTTTGGTTATTTTTGACCTGCCATTGCACGTTGAGGTCATACAGCCGGACACCGTAGACCTTGTCCGTCGCTTTTTGCTGGTGGTAAGCAGGGCGCGGATCTTGTTGCAGCACCTGTGTAATAAGTTGCTCAAGCTTTGGATAGGCGGCGTTAAGTTGCTGGATACTGCGTTGTGCTGCGGTCGAAAATACGACGGGCATGGTCGACGTGGGGGCATGCTGGGCAAAACTTGCCTTGGCCTGAGGTAGGGCATCGGCGTAGGGAACATAGGGTTTAATGTCGATGACTGGCGTGCCCTGTACCCAATCGCCACCTTCGACATGCAACAGTGTCTGTTGATGCTGCTGCTCAATACCGAGAAGCTTGACCACCGACATGCCAATGCCATTGGGTCGAAAGGTTGATCGCGTGGCAAACACGCCGATCTTTTGATTGCCGCCCAGTCGCGGTGGGCGCACCAGAGGTTGCCAGCCTTGCGCGCGGTTCTGATGAAACAGAAATAACACCCAGATATGGCTGAAACCATCGAGCCCGCGGGTTGTTTCGGGAAATGCGTAGTCACCGTCAAGCACGATGGTTGCTGTGGCCGCAGTGACCAGGCCCGGCTGACGGGGCACGGCAAACTTTTCTGCGTAGGGCGACTGAATCTCGCCGATGGGTTCGAGTGAGTAGGTCATGGCTCTGCTTGCTTGGTCTGATTGGCGAATTTCAACATAAAATTGCGGAATTGGCGAACTTAGAATAGTGTTCGTTGATAAGGTTTAATCTTAACTAGCTGATAACTAATGTTAAATCAATTTTGGCACGTTACCTGCATATACACCTGCATAGTTAGAACATACGACTTGAACTACAACTTAATAATTAACTAAGAAATGTGGGAGATTTAACATGACACGTCAACAAACCGTTTGGTTTTCAGCTTTAGTTTTAATCGCTTCGGTAACGGCATTAAGTGTGCCTTTAGCCAGCGTAGCTAATGCACATGAGCGCACCATCGAAGCGACCTACACAGTCAATGAGGCAACCGAGTTAAGCATCGACTTCGGGGTTGGTACGGTAACCTTTGAACGTGCGGAAGGCCCGAATTTAGAAATTGAATTGCATGTTGAAGAAAGTGACGCGTCATTTTTTGGTGACGCGAACCTGAATGCAGTTGAATTGGTGGCTGAACAAAATGGTGATCGGTTAGACCTGCGTGTACCAGAACAAGAGAACATCAAGCTCGATTGGACCATTCGTTTACCGCAGGTTGCTGCAGTCGAGCTTGACCTGGGCGTTGGCGAAATTACAGGCTCTCTTGATGCTGCAGATATGAATATTGATTTGGGTGTTGGCGAGGTTGATTTAGTGATTGTTGGTGCTATTGCTGATGTGAAAACCGATGTTGGAATCGGCGAAGTTAAGATCACCGGCGGTGATAGTACCTCTAATGAACGTCACTTTATCAGTGCTTCAGGTAACGCCAGCGGGCAGGGCGATGCACGAATTAATATTGATGTAGGGATCGGCGAAATACGGATTGAAATTCAATAGTGGGCAAAAAGACTTAAATAAAAAGGCGCTTTTAAAAGCGCCTTTTTATTTAATGTATCGAGTTAAGTTTATTTAATTAAATATTTATCTAAGTTATGACCTTTTGCCAGGGCATCTTTAAGCGCGTTGGGCATACGGCCTTGGCCGGTCCAGGTAACACGTTGACCATTGGCATCGCTAATTGCGTATTTGGGCGGTTTAGGTGCACGCTTGCGTTGCTTTTTAGTGCTTGCTAACGGGCCGTCAACCAGATCGTTAACACCGATGCCAGCATCGTCCATCGCTTTTCTAAGCTCTTGAATTTTTTTATTCTTTTCAGCTTCCAGCTGTTTGAACTCGGCTTCTTCTTCGCGGCGGTCGTCAATGACTTTCGCTAATTTAGTTTGTACGGATTCTAATTCAGCAATAGATAATTCCTTTACAGCAGCTTTAAGACGTCGTCCGTGTGTCAGAATATCTATAAAGTCACTCATATTTTTTCCAATTGTTCGTTGATTAATGAATTAAGGAACGGCTATTAAATAAGAATTAAAAGCAGACAGCAAGCTTATTTTTCTGTCTGCTTTCGCTTACTTTTACATATTAGGATACGTTGGGCCACCGCCACCTTCCGGGGTAACCCAGGTTATATTCTGGCTGGGATCTTTAATATCGCAAGTTTTACAATGAATACAGTTTTGTGCGTTTATTTTAAATACCGCCTGACCTTCTTCCTCGACCACCTCATAAACACCTGCAGGACAATAACGCTGCGCGGGTTCAGCGTATTCCGGTAGATTCACCGTCAACGGGATATCTGCATCTTTCAACTGCAAATGGCAGGGTTGATCTTCTGCATGGTTGGTATTTGAAATATACACCGACGACAAACGATCAAAAGTTAGTTTATTGTCGGGTTTAGGGTAATCAATAGGTTCATATTTCGTCGCTTTGCCCGTACATTTAAAATCGGGATTCTCATCTTTAATGGTGAACGGAAGTTTACCACCGAACCAGTTCTGGTCGAGCGTATTATAAGCGCCACCGAGCCAGGTTCCGAGTTTATGAATCGCCGGACCGAAATTACGCGAGCGGTACAGCTCATCATAAAGCCATGATTGCTTAAAGCGCTCAGTGAACTCTGTTAGTTCAGTCTGCGATTGGCCATCGGAAATGGCTTCAAAGAGCGACTCAGCCGCCAATAAGCCGGATTTCATGGCGGTGTGATTACCTTTGATCTTAGCGAAATTCAACGTACCGGCATTACAACCAACCAGCAGGCCGCCAGGCAGAGTCATTTTAGGCAGTGAGTAGAAACCACCTTTGGTAATTGCGCGGGCGCCGTAGGTGACACGTTTTCCGTCCTTCAGCACTTTGGCAATTTCTGGGTGGGTTTTAAACTGTTGGAATTCCTGAAACGGATTCAGATAAGGATTGGCGTAGTTTAAGTCAATGATCAATCCAACATACACCTGACCGTCTTCGGCGTGATACAGATAACCGCCACCACTAGCATCCTTAGCAAGTGGCCAGCCGGTGCTGTGTACCACTAAACCTTGTTGATGTTGCTCCGCAGGAACATCCCAGATCTCTTTAAAGCCAATGGCGTAGTGCTGCGGCGATGTGCCTTCGGCTAAATCAAACTCGGCCTGCAGGCGTTTACCTAAATGACCGCGGCAGCCTTCGGCAAATACGGTGTATTTAGCGCGCAATTCCATACCTGGTTCATAACCATCTTTTTGCTCGCCCTCGGCGTTAACGCCCATGTCGCCAGTAATGACACCGGCCACTTTGCCGTCTTCGATGATGACATCAGCGGCAGGGAAGCCTGGGAATATTTCCACGCCCATGCTTTCTGCCTGTTCAGCCATCCAACGGCATAACTTACCCATGCTGGCAATGTAATTTCCCTTGTTATGAAAGGTCTTCGGTACCATAAAATTTGGCAACCGACGTGCCGATTGCGCGTCTTTAAAGTAAAAAACGTGGTCGTCTGTGACCTCCGTAGTTAATGGTGCGCCACGCTCTTGCCAGTCGGGAAATAACTCATCAAGTGCACGGGTTTCAAATACTGCACCTGAGAGGATATGGGCACCGACTTCAGAGCCTTTCTCAACCACACAGATCATGAGTTCCTGTTCTTTATCCTGGGCGAGTTGGGCGAGACGACAGGCGGTGGCTAGTCCCGCCGGTCCGGCACCGACGATAACGACATCAAATTCCATACTTTCGCGTTGCATAAGGGACTCCTGTTAAAACACTGATGGGCGTTGCTGGTGCATGGTAAAAGGTTGTTGCAGCAGTGCCGTTAGTTCTTCTGCGGGAAGCGCCGGCGCTAAATAATGGCCTTGCGCGAGCACGCAATTTCGTTGTAATAGAAAATCCGTTTGTTGTTGCTCTTCAACGGCTACGGCAATTACTTGCAAGTGAAGATTGTGAGCAAGTCGAATAACACTTTCAACTAATTCGGTTTGTACCGCTTGCGTTGGAATTTCCGCAATCAACTCTGGAGCAATTTTTAACACATGCGGCGGACAGTAGCGAATCGCCTTGAGTAATGAATTACTGACCCCGGTTACGTTAATACAAACACGCATGCCGAGCTTCTTAAGTTGTTGAACGGTAATCTTGTGACTCCGGCAGAGTTGTAAGTAGACTGACTCGTCGAACTCAAGCTGTAAGCAATCCGGGCTTACCTGGGCGCGTTTAAGATAATGACTAATCAGCTCGGGCAGCTCGGGCATGGTTAATTGGCGTAACGATAAATTAAGGCTCATGGTGAGTTTTTGTTCGTAGTCCTGTTGCCATTGTGACAGCTGTTGGCAGGCGGATTTGAGAATGAACTCGGTGATCGAAAAAATTAATCCTGTTTGCTCCATCAGCGCGAGAAAATTGCGCGGTTCAATCAATTTTCCGTCCGCAGTGCCCCAGCGTAACAGCGCTTCGACGCCGACGATGGTGTGTTCACGCAATTGTATAATGGGTTGGTAATGCAATATAAGCTGGTCGTTCTCTAACGCAAAACGCAAAGCTTGTAGACGTTCACGCCGATAATTGAGTTCAAGTTGTTGGTCATGATGATAAAACTCAATGCCGAAGAAGCCTTGTTGTCGTGCGCTGTAGAGCGCACTGTCGGCGTTATAGAGCAAGCTATCGATGGCGTAGTTGGCGTCTTTCGCATAGGCAATGCCAATCGACGCGGAGCAGTAGATTTCGTGTTGTTCAATAAAGAGTTGCGGCGTGATGTTATGGCGGATGGCTTCGGCCAAAGCTTGATTCAACTCATCAGTGGCAAGTTCGCAAACCACGACAAAGGTATCGATTGTGGTGCGTGAAATAAAGGCGCCGACGGGCAGGTCTTTTTGAATTCGTAAAGCGATCCGTTTGATAATTTCATCGGTGATCGTCTGACCGAGTGCATGGTTGAGCTCGCGAAAAGCATCAATACTTATGACCAGCACTACCAGTTGGCGTTCCTGCTGCTGTATTGGGATCATCTGAGTTTGTAAGTAGCGGAGCAAACCGTTGCGGTTAGGTAATTCCGTCAATGGGTCATGATCTGAGAGAAAGACGAGTCTATCCTCAGTCTTATGCATCTTTTTGAGTTGGTCTGTCGCTTGCTTGACCAGCTGTTGTTGCGCTTGCAAACGTTGATGTAATTGATGCGAGCGCCAACCGAGGGAAAGTCCGCCAAGGCTTAATATCAGGCCGCCAAAAAGCACCATAGGAACGCTCGCGGAATACATGGAATCTAAGCGCTCAGGCGTTGGCCAAAGATGCACTTGCCATTCGTTCGAGGCAAACTTTAACGGTAGGCTTACCGCCCATTCTGCGCGTAATAGGTCGTTTCCTGCAAAGCGATAAATGGCCTGTTTATCCATGCTGACTTCAACTTGATAGCCTTCGGTGATCTCGCTACGGATAAGGCTATCAAAGAAGTGATCAATATCGACCACCAAAGTTAAAAAATTAGGGGAATCACTATTCTGGTAGCCCGCAGCGAGAACAATATCTTCCATTGCGTCAGAAAAATCACCGGCGAAGGCACTGCGGGCGTGAGGTAAAAGCGGGTTCGCCTTGAGTTTGTTGGCGATTTCAGAATCGCTAAAATTAGCAATAGCTAAAGCTGGGCTTTGTTGCTGTGCGCGCTCAAAAAGTATCTCAAACTTTTCATCAAGCACCAAAATACGACGTAAAGATGGGTAATACAAAAAGAGAGCCGTCGATTCTTCGGCAAGGGTGACTAAACCTTGTTTGGGATCACGAGCTAAGCTTCGTGCGGTCCACTCGGTCGCGAAAGCGTAGGTCAGCAAAACCTGACGGAAGTGATCTTCCAGCTGCCGGGTGTCTTCCTGCAACCGCTCTGCTATCGCTTTATTTTCTGAGCGTAGCACCACCTGTGCCGCCAACAGGGTAAACACGATGCCAAGGAAGGCTATCAACAGTAGTTTTCGTGCTAATACCCAGTGGCCACGCATACTTAATTTAGCTCCTTGCGGTTGGCAAATTGCTCAAGTGCTGCCGGGTTCGCCAGCGCGTCGGTATTCTTCACTGTTTCGCCATGGACCACCTGACGCACAGCCAGCTCGACGATTTTGCCACTGATGGTACGCGGGATATCGTCCACTTGTGCGATGATCGCCGGCACGTGTCGCGGCGTCGCGTTAGCCCGAATGGTTTTACGGATTTGTTGTTGCAGTTCGTCATCGAGGCTGACGCCCTCACGCAGCCGAACAAACAGCACCACTCGTTCATCATCTTGCCAGTTTTGGCCTACGGCAATACTCTCCAGCACCGCATCAATTTTTTCCACCTGACGATAGATTTCAGCAGTACCGATACGCACACCACCTGGATTTAACACCGCATCGGAGCGGCCGTAAATAATAACGCCGTTATGCTCGGTGAGCTCGGCGTAATCACCATGCGCCCAAGTGTTGTCGAAGCGGGCAAAGTAAGCCTGAAAGTAACGCTCGCCGTCGTCATCGTTCCAAAAACCTATCGGCATACAAGGAAAGCTATTGCGACAGACCAGTTCGCCTTTCTGACCTTTCACAGACTCGCCTTGATCAGTGTATACCTGTACATCAAGAGCAAGACCACGACACTGCAGTTCGCCGCGATACACTGGCAGGATAGGGCAACCTAGGGCAAAACACGAAACGATGTCGGTGCCACCTGAGATCGATGACAAACAGAGGTCGGTTTTGATATCGCGATAAACGTAATCAAAGCTCTCTGGAGCCAACACCGAGCCGGTGGTAAGGATGCTACGTAGCGCGCTTAAGTCGTGTGACTGTGCTGGTTTACAATCAGCTTTTTCGAGCGCCGAAAGGTATTTGGCGCTGGTACCAAACACGCTGATGTTCTCTTGCTCGGCGATGTCCCAGAGTATTGAGGGTTCTGGATAAAACGGCGAACCGTCGAATAACACTAAGGTCGAGCCTTGGGCAAGACCTGAAACCAGCCAGTTCCACATCATCCAACCACAGGTAGTGAAGTAGAAGAATACGTCGTCGCGGCCAAGGTCCGTGTGCAGCGCATGTTCTTTCAGATGCTGTAGCAAGGTGCCGCCAGTGCCATGCACGATGCATTTAGGCACACCGGTGGTACCGGAGCTAAACATGATGTAGAGCGGATCATTAAAGGCGGTAGCGACAAATTTCAGGTGAGCGGATGGGGCATCTTCAGCAACCCAGTCGTGCCACCAGTGGTTATCTTGTGGTTGCGCTGACTCAACGTTGGCAAATTTGACCATGACAAACAGTTCAACGGTGTTGAGTTCGGTTCGGATGGCCTGAGTTTTGTCACTGATATCGAGACGTTTACCGTTATAGAAGTAACCATCCACGGTTAAAAAGACTTTGGGTTCAATTTGCCCGAACCGATCGAGTACCCCTTGCACGCCAAAGTCGGGTGAACAGGATGACCAAATGGCACCAAGACTGGTGGTAGCGAGCATGGCTACAATGGTTTCAATGCAGTTGGGCATCATTGCGGCGACCCGATGGCCTTTTTGCACCCCATGCTGCTTGAACTGATGAGCGACTGCCGCGACTTGTCGGTGCAGTTCGTAATAGCTGATGGCTTGACGGCTGCCGTCTTCACCGCGAAAGACGATAGCCGTGCGGTCGTCGTCGTAGCGCAAAAGGTTCTCGGCAAAGTTCAATTGAGCGTCGGGGAACCAATTCGCTCCGGGCATTTTATTTTGCTCGGTAACGGTGGTGGGGCCAGGTTCACCAATAACCTCGAGGTAATCCCAAAGGTAACGCCAAAAATCGGCGCTATGATCAACTGACCAAGCATGCAGGTCCTGATAATTAGTAAGAGCAAGCTTTAAGTCTTGATTCACCTGCTGCATAAAGTTAGTCATGCGGGCATTGGCGATCTGGTCGGCGGATGGTTGCCACATCATTTTCGTTGTCATTTTTGGGCTCCCGTTGGTTTAGTTGCTGGTGTGCTTAGCTAATTCGGCGAGCGCTACGTTGGAGCGCGGCTGCTGGCCAAGGGTTTGACAAATTCGCTGTCCAGCGCCAATTAAGTTTGCTAAGTCAATGCCTGTGTCATATCCCATGCCGTGGAGCATGTACACCACATCTTCTGTGGCTAGGTTACCACTGGCACCTTTGGCGTAAGGACAGCCGCCTAAACCTGCCACGGCGCTATCAATGGTGCGCACGCCCATGGGTAAACAACTGGCGATATTAGCCAGCGCCTGGCCGTAGGTGTTGTGGAAGTGCAAGGCCAATTGTTGCATCGGTACTTTTTCCGCAACCGCAGTAAGCATACGTTGGGCTTTTAGCGGAGTACCAACCCCAATAGTATCGCCGAGGGAAACTTCATAGCAGCCCATGGTGAATAGCTTTTCCGCGACCCAGGCGACTTGCTCGGGCGCAATTTCGCCGTCGTAGGGACAGCCTAAAACGCAACTAACGTAGCCGCGCACCTTGATATTTGCTTGTTTTGCAGCGGCAAGCACCGGCTCGAAACGCGTCAGGCTCTCGGCGATCGAGCAGTTAATGTTTTTTTGACTAAAGGCTTCTGAAGCAGCACCAAAAATAGCGACTTCGTCAACGCCTGCTGCACGGGCGGCTTCAAACCCTTTGAGATTGGGTGTTAAGGCGGCATAGGTTACGCCTGCTAGACGATCAATTCCGGCGAACACCTCGGCGCTGTCAGCCATTTGCGGCACCCACTTAGGGCTAACAAAGGACCCAGTTTCAATATAGCTCAGGCCGGCAGCACTGAGATCATTGACCAATTGAATTTTGGCAGCAAGGGTTACCGCCTGCTCATTTTGTAAGCCATCGCGCGGTCCAACTTCAACAATTTTTACCGTTGAGTCGCTCATGCTTACTCCTCGTCTGCTGCAATACTTAGCAATTCAGCGCCGTCGCTCACCAGGTCACCGGCAGCAAAAAATACCTGTTCAATCTCACCCGCATAGGCAGCACGAATGGTGTATTCCATTTTCATTGCTTCCATAATAACGAGTGGTTGCTCGGCTTCGACCTTGTCGCCGGTTTTGACCAACACCTCTACAATGGTACCGTTCATCGGTGCGGTCATCGAGCCTTCACCGGCATCCTGAATTAAGGTATCGGCAACTAAATGGCGCGCGAAGCGCACACTGCGCTGGTCAGAAAACACGGTTATATCGTGTGCCGTTGCCATTACATAAACAAAGTACTGATGGCCATCGCGGGTAACCTGTAAACGGTCACCGTGCAAACTTGCCAGCCACGCAGAATCGTCGAAAT
Source organism: Pseudidiomarina xizangensis (assembly GCF_052541995.1). Lineage (NCBI taxonomy): Bacteria > Pseudomonadati > Pseudomonadota > Gammaproteobacteria > Alteromonadales > Idiomarinaceae > Pseudidiomarina > Pseudidiomarina xizangensis. The sequence goes on along the minus strand of NZ_JBOBQA010000001.1, from coordinate 701,682 downwards.
TACTGTACCAGTGACCGTCACGTTGGGCGAGGCGCACATCCAACGAAGTTTCATCATGTTTTAGTTCGAGACTGAACTGTGCGGTTTGGTTGAGTCGAAAACCGCGCGCCTGTTGCCAGACATTGGATTCAGCCTGTTGTTTTTCATAAAGGTTTTCAGCGAGAGCAGCTAACACAGCATAACTTTCGATGGCGTCGGGTGCAGCTGCGCTAAATAATGCATCGTTATGTTGTTCAATAAATCGTGTGGTCAGTTCAGCCCGTTGAAAATCGGGATGTCGGGCGATGCTGCGCAAAAAGTCGATATTGGTGCGGACGCCGGCGATACGATAGTCATCCAGCGCGCGAATCAATCTCCGCAGGGCAATGGTGCGATCTTCTCCCCAAACCACCAACTTGGCGATCATCGGGTCGTAAAAAGCGCTGACTTCATCGCCTTCAATGACACCACTATCGATGCGTACTACGCTTGAAGTTTCCGGTGTTCTCAGGTGATGCAGTATGCCGGTGCTTGGCAGGAAGTCATTGGCCGGATCTTCTGCATAGATCCGGGCCTCGAAAGCGTGGCCGGTAAGTTGGATCTGATCCTGGCTTAACGGCAGAGTGTCGCCACTAGCGACCACTAATTGCCAGGCCACGAGATCTTGTCCGGTCACCATCTCGGTTACCGGATGCTCAACCTGTAGTCGCGTGTTCATTTCCATGAAGTAGAAACTATTATCGACATCGAGCAAGAACTCCACAGTACCAGCGCCGACATAATCGATGGCCTGTGCAGCCCGGATCGCAGCTTCGCCCATGGCATGCCGGGTGCGTTCGCTCAGTGCCGGTGCCGGTGCTTCTTCAATAACTTTCTGGTGACGGCGCTGCACTGAGCAGTCGCGCTCAGCCAGGTATACGGCATTCCCGTGTTGGTCGCAGAACACCTGAATTTCAACATGGCGTGGTCGGGTGATGAATTTCTCGACCAGCATTTTATCGTTGCCGAAGGATGCTTGTGCTTCGCGTTTCGCTGAGTCAAATGCCGCTTTAAATTCGCTGGCTTTTTCGACCACACGCATACCTTTACCACCACCGCCATAGGCAGCTTTCAGTAACACCGGGTAACCAATATTCTCGGCTTCGGCGGTAAGTTTCTCTAAGCCTTGTTCGTTGCCGTGATAGCCTGGCACCAGTGGTACTCCGGCTTCACTCATGATGGATTTAGCAGCACTCTTGGAGCCCATGGCTGCGATCGCACTGGTGGGCGGGCCGACAAATATAATGTTAGCGCTCGCACAGGCATCGGCGAAGGCTTCATTTTCAGACAAGAAGCCATAGCCTGGATGAATGGCATCTGCACCAGTTTGTTTGGCTGCGGCAATAATTTTATCGATCACCAGGTAACTTTCTGCACTTGGTGCCGGACCAATAAAAACACTCTCGTCAGCCATCATCACATGTTGTGCGTGACGATCCGCCTCTGAATAGACGGCGACCGTAGCGATACCGAGCTCACGCGCGGTGCGCATAATGCGACAGGCGATCTCTCCGCGGTTGGCAATTAGCAACTTGTTGATCATTGCGAATCCTTTTTCCAATTTGGACTGCGTTTCTCTAAAAACGCTGATAAACCCTCTTGTCCCTCTGACGAAACACGAATTGCAGCAATGCGTTCCATCGTTAGGCGTTGATGCTTGGCATCAATCGGTTGTTGGTCGAGGTCGGCGATGAGTTTTTTTGCGGCACTAACGGCAGCAGGACTATTGCCTATTAAGGCATCGGTGTAGCGCGTCAATGCGGCATCGAAATCGTCTACGATTTCGTGTACCAAGCCCATCTGTAACGCTTCGGTGGCAGCAAAGCGTTCTGCTGTAAGCATATACCGCCGCGCCTGACGGGTACCCATGGCACGCATCACATAAGGGCTGATCACCGCTGGAATTAAGCCGATCTTCACTTCGCTTAAGCAAAAGCTGGTGCGTTCTTCGGCCAGCACGATGTCACAACATGCTGCCAGACCGACAGCGCCGCCAAATGCCGCGCCTTGCACTAAGGCAATAGTTGGCTTGCTAAGTTGATCGAGACGTTGCATCAGTTGTGCCAATTGATTGGCGTCGGCAATGTTTTCATCGTAGTTTTTATCGGCCATTGAGCGCATCCAACCTAAATCAGCGCCGGCCGAAAAGTTACGTCCGTTGGAAGCTAATACCACCACACGGCAGTCCGGTGCTTGCTCGATCTGTTGGAAGGCGTCAAGTAGCTCACTGATCATGACATCGTCAAAGGCATTATGCACTTCGGGACGGTTCAACCTGAGCGTGGCGACCTGATTAGCAAAGGTCAGCGTGATAAAGCGATAACTCATGCGAACTCCTGTTACATCCGGAATACGCCGAACTTAGTGTCGGCAATCGGTGCGTTGTTGGCAGCGGCAAGGCTTAAACCTAATACTGTCCGCGTCTGCGCCGGGTCGATGATGCCATCATCCCAGAGCCGGCCTGAGGCGTAGTAGGGGTGCCCCTGCTTTTCGTACTGTTCGACGATCGGTTGTTTTAGTTTTTTCTCGTCGGCGGCTGACATGGTTTCACCCTTACGGGCAAGATTGTCTTTGGTGACCTGCGCCATAACGCCTGCGGCTTGCTCGCCGCCCATCACGGATATACGGGCGTTGGGCCACATAAACATCAGGGTGGGGTCATAAGCACGGCCACACATACCGTAATTACCGGCGCCATAACTGCCACCGATCAACACCGTAAATTTAGGCACCTGGGCACAGCTGACGGCGGTTACCATTTTGGCGCCGTGCTTGGCGATGCCCTCGGCTTCATATTTTTTACCGACCATGAACCCGGTGATGTTTTGTAAAAACACTAGGGGAATTTTGCGTTGCGCACAGAGCTCAATGAAGTGCGCGCCTTTTTGTGCTGATTCGGAAAATAAAATACCGTTGTTGGCGACAATCCCCACCGGGTAACCGTGGATGCGGGCGAAGCCTGTTACCAGAGTATTACCGTAGTTTTGTTTAAACTCATCGAAGTCTGAGTCATCAACCACACGGGCGATAACTTCCCGCACGTCGTAAGGCTTGCGTAAGTCGGTACCGACAATGCCATACAACTCTTTGCTGTCGTAGCGGGGCGGTTTTACTGGTGCTTGCGTATTGGGCGTCGCTGGCTGGAAGTTCAGGCGTGCGACCGAACGTCGCGCCAGGGCTAATGCATGTTCATCGTTCATGGCAAAATGGTCAGCAACCCCGGATACCCGGGTGTGCACGTCAGCACCACCGAGTTCTTCCGCACTGACTTCTTCGCCGGTAGCGGCTTTAACCAGCGGCGGTCCAGCAAGGAAAATCGTGCCTTGTTCTTTAACGATGATACTTTCGTCAGCCATTGCCGGCACATAAGCACCACCAGCAGTACATAAGCCCATCACCACGGCAATCTGCGGAATGCCTTTAGCAGACATATTGGCCTGGTTGAAGAAGATCCGGCCGAAATGGTCGCGATCCGGAAAAACTTCGTCCTGGCGGGGTAAAAATGCACCGCCAGAGTCGACTAAGTAGATGCAGGGCAGGTGGCAGCGTTCGGCAATTTCCTGCGCGCGCAGATGCTTTTTAACGGTTAACGGGTAGTAGGTACCCCCCTTTACCGTGGCATCGTTGGCAACGATCATGCATTGCACGCCTTCGACCTGACCAATACCGGCAACGACACCTGCGGCAGGCACTTCGTCTTCGTAACATTCCCAGGCGGCGAACTGGCCCAGCTCGAGGAACGGCGAGCCGCTATCCACCAGCTTTTCGATGCGTTGGCGGGCAAGTAATTTGCCCCGTGAAAGGTGGCGCTCCTGATACTTTGGGCCACCACCTTGTTTAATTTTTTCAACGTTGGCAAACAGGTCATCAACGACCTCTTGCATGGATTTCGCGTTGGCAAGAAAAGTCTCGTCTTTAGTATTCACTGAGCTGGATAGAACCGTCACAATTACGCTCCTCTAGCTTAAGCTGATTCACTGAACAGTTCGCGACCGATCAGCATGCGGCGAATTTCCGAAGTGCCGGCGCCAATTTCATAAAGTTTGGCATCACGCAACAGGCGACCGGTTGGGTACTCGTTAATGTACCCGTTTCCGCCTAATAATTGAATGGCGTCCAAAGCAATTTGGGTCGCTAGTTCAGCGGCATAGAGAATTGCGCCTGCAGCATCTTTACGGGTGGTTTCACCACGGTCACAACTTTGCGCAACAGCATATACATAAGCGCGGGCTGCGTTGGTACGGGTATACATGTCGGCGACTTTGCCTTGCACCAACTGGAACTGACCAATGCTTTGGCCAAATTGTTTACGATCGTGCAAATAAGGCACCACCACATCAAGGCAGGCCTGCATGATCCCTAAAGGACCAGCAGCCAGCACGGCGCGCTCGTAATCGAGACCGCTCATTAACACTTCAACACCGCCGTCGAGTTCACCTAATATGTTCTCTGCCGGTACTTTACAGTCTTCAAATACCAGTTCACAGGTATTGGAACCGCGCATGCCGAGTTTGTCGAGTTTTTGTGCAGTACGAAAGCCAGGATAATCCTTTTCGATAATAAACGCAGTGATACCACGCGAGTTCTTATCAGGACTGGTTTTAGCGTAGACCACCAGCACACTGGCTTCAGGACCATTGGTGATCCACATTTTGTTGCCGTTCAATACGTAATGGTCTCCCTGTAAGTCGGCCCGTAATTTCATGCTAACGACATCTGATCCGGCGTTTGGCTCACTCATTGCCAGTGCGCCAACATGCTCGCCGGAACATAACTTAGGTAGGTATTTTTGTTTTTGTTCTTTACTACCGTTACGCGCGATCTGGTTAACACATAAATTTGAATGCGCACCATAGCTCAGGCCGACCGAGGCAGAAGCGCGACTGACTTCTTCCATAGCGATGACGTGTTCAAGGTAACCAAGACCTGAACCGCCGTACTCTTCCGGTACCGTCATGCCGAGTAAACCAAGTTCACCGAATTTTTGCCATAAATCTGCCGGAAATTCGTTTTTCTCATCAATTTCCGCGGCGCGTGGGGCTATTTCATCGCGCGCGAAGGCGTTGACACTCTCACGAATCATATTGGCGGTTTCCCCTAAACCAAAATTTAAACTGCTAAATTGGCTAATCATAACTTCTCCTGCTTAATCTCTTGCTGCACTGAGTCGGTAGGCTGCAAATCATTAAGTTCGTCCCGGCAACGTTCTTCCAGGTTGCCGAGCTCGACTAATAAAACTTTGATATCTTCAAGTTGCTGATGCAGCGATGTACGCTTGTCATCAATCAACTCCAAAACCGTATGTAACTGACGGACACTACTATTTTCCATGTCGTACAGATCGAATAAGCGCTTCGTCTCAGCCAGTGAGAATCCCAAACGTTTTCCGCGTAGAATGAGTTTCAAACGTACACGGTCTTTATTGGTGTAAAGACGGGTTTGCCCCTGACGGGTTGGGGTCAAAAGACCTTGGTCTTCATAAAAGCGAATACTGCGGGTGGTAATGTCAAATTCCCGTGCCATTTCGCCGATGCTGTATGTGCTGATATCGTTCATTTTACTTGCATTCTGGCTTGGTAGAGCGTTAAGCTTAAATCAAGTTGACGTTAACGTAAAGGTAAGAAGAGCAAAGTCGATGTTCGTTGTTTGCTGTTAGCTGTTGGTTTGAATCTTGGCATTTAACGAACAGCAAGTAGCGAATAGCCATGATCGCTCTTCGTATTTAAGGAGATTTTATGTCTGATGCAGTGGTAATTGTTGCGGCGAAGCGCACCCCAATGGGTGGCTTTCAAGGTAGTTTGAGTGCTGTGGATGCAGCGAATTTGGGGGCTACAGCAATCAAGGCTGCGGTGGCGGACAGTGGTCTGAGCCCGGAAGACGTGAATGAAGTGATTATGGGTAACGTGTTACCTGCGGGTATCGGTCAGGCTCCAGCACGGCAGGCGACGCTTTATGCTGGGTTGCCAAAAAGTGCCGGTGCGACCACCATTAATAAAGTCTGTGGTTCAGGTCTAAAAGCAGTGATGTTCGCGCATGACCTATTGCAGGTCGGTTCGGCTGACGTTGTTATTGCCGGTGGTATGGAAAGTATGACCAACGCGCCTTATTTGTTAAAGAAGGCGCGTGCGGGCTTCCGTATGGGCCACGATGCCATCTACGATCACATGATGTTAGATGGTCTGGAAGACGCCTATGAAGGCAAAGCTATGGGTGGTTATGCGCAGAGTACTGCAAATGATTACAAACTTGGCCGTGAAGCGATGGATGCGTTTGCGCTTGAATCCTTGCGTCGAGCGCAAGCTGCGATTGCTGACGGGGGTTTTGCCGACGAAGTGGCTGAGGTCACCTACAGCACGCGTAAAGGTGATGTGACCGTGAGTATCGATGAGCAACCGGGCAAAGCAATGCCGGAGAAGATCCCTTCGCTGCGCCCAGCTTTTGCCAAAGACGGCACCATTACCGCAGCTAATTCAAGTTCGATTTCTGATGGTGCAGCAGCCTTGGTGTTGATGCGCGAAAGTGAAGCGAAAAAGCGTGGGTTGCAGCCGTTAGCGCGGGTCGTCGGACACGCGACGCATTCGCAGGCGCCTGCTGAGTTTACCGTTGCTCCTATCGGCGCGATGACCAAACTACTTGAGCGGATCGGTTGGCAAAAAGACGACGTTGATCTGTGGGAAATTAATGAAGCTTTCGCCATGGTAACCATGCTGGCGATGCAAGAAATGCAGTTGGATCACAGCAAAGTGAATGTTCATGGCGGCGCCTGTGCGCTGGGTCATCCAATCGGTGCCAGTGGTGCACGATTATTGGTGACCTTATTGCATGCTCTGCGTCGCCAGGGTAAACAGCGTGGCGTAACCTCACTCTGTATTGGTGGCGGTGAAGCCGTCGCGGTAGCGGTTGAGCTAATGTAACCGGCGCTGCAAAGAGGCAACATAAACGGCGCCGGCCAGAATGACGGCGCCAATAGCTAAGCGCAGCCAGTCGACCTGATTACCCCAAAAGATGAAGTTAACTAAGAGTCCGGCGGGGATCAGCATATTGTTCATAGTGGCGAGTTGCGCAGTGTTAACGCGCTTGCTGGCGAGGTTCCAGGCCAGGTAACCGACCCCGGAAGCCACCAGTCCAAGCCAGAGTAGAATACCCCATTGGAGCTGACTGCTGGGCCGCAGGTCGAAATTTGCAAAGGCGGCCATGGCGATTCCGGTCGTGATGGTTGCACCAATAAAAAATAGCGCAAAAACGTGCACCTGGTTACGCGCATCACCGAGTGGTAAGCGTTTGTAAAATACTTGTCCGGCGGCAAAGCAGAGATTGGCGCCCTGAATGAGGAAAAAGCCCGTTAAAAATTCCTCGCTCAATGGGTTAAAACGAATCACTGCGGCACCTAGTACGGCCAGCACTGCAGCAAACCACCAGGAAGCGGGTAAATGCTTGCGCTGGAATAGCACATCGTCAATCAGAGTGACGTAAAGTGGCGTGAAAATGGTAAAGAGTAAAACTTCGGCCACGCTGAGATAAATGAACGCGTGGTAAAGCAATAAATACATAATGCCAATTTGAATGGCGCCGATGCCGGCCAATAGCAGTTGTTTACGAAAATTTAATCGGTTTGGGCGCCAAAAGGGTAGAAACAATAATAGCGCCAGTAGCATACGAATGAATACGGCAATATAGCCGTCGACGTTGCCAGCGAGAAACTCACCGATAAGTGAAAAACTTGCGGCCCATAACGCGGTGACTGCCCAAAGAATCCACATGCTACTCGCTCCTGAGGTTTAATTATGCCCTTGATGACTATCACGATAAGCACTGGGTGCTATGCCCATGACTTTTTTGAACAGTCGAGAAAAATAATAGGGGTCATCAAACCCCAAACTTTGTGCGATGGCACGCACAGTATCTGTACTGCTGTCGAGTTGCTGACAGGCGAGTTTAATTTTCAGCTCGTTAAAATAACGCATCGGTGACGTGCCGGTAACGGTTTTGAATTTTTTCGCAAAATGAAAGCGCGACAAACCAGCGACGCGAGCAATATCGGCAAGGTCCAGATTGCGATGGCTATTGTCTTGCATGAACCGTTCAAGTGCAAGCAAGTCAAAGTCTTGTGTTTGTTGCGCTTGGCTCGCTAAATCAGGCAGCTGAGCGAACAGATTTTGCAGCAAGGTTGCTGCGCGAACGGCACGTTGCCGTTGCCAGCGTTGGTGCTGTAAATTGAGTAAATCGGTAACATTTGGCAGCAGACTGCGCCAGTTATCTAAAGTTAGCACGAATTGCGTAGGCGCAAGACCAAGTATGTCCATGCACCGTGCTGCTTCAGCACCGCTAAAGTGGGTCCAGTAAATACTCCACGGGGTGGTTGGATCAGCATGGTAAGCGTGCGCTAGTCCTGCCGGAAGGAACAGCAGTTGACCCGCGTTTAGACTGCCGAATTGGGTTCCGAGGGCGGTTTCGATGCGGTAATGACCACTACCACGATGACAAAATATCAGTAAGTGGTCGGTGTGCATTGAGCGCTCAGCGCGATGTCCCATGGCTTCCAGATAATGACCATAAGCCAGCGGATATAAATGTTTGCTAAGCGGATGTTGCGCTAGGTGTTCAGTGAGCTCCAGCGGCAACACAATACGTGAACTGCCGGTCGGGAGGGGCCAGCTAGACGGTTGGCTCATAAAAGAATCTCAAATAACAATTTTGTCCATTATAGGGGCAAAATCGTTAATGTTAAAGAATCTGGTTCAATGCTTAAATACGAACCATAAATCATTAGTCAGCACAACGAGGTAATTCACATGACTAAAAAAGTACCACTTTATATTGACGGCGAATTTGTTCAATCCAAGGCAAGCCAATGGATTGACGTGACCAACCCAGCGACGCAAGAAGTCATTGCGCAAACCCCATGCGCGACCAAGGAAGAAATGGACGCGGCGGTTGCCAGTGCTAAGAAAGCTTTTCTAACCTGGAAAGAAACCCCAGTTTCAGAGCGTGCCCGCGTGATGATGCGTTATCAGGCATTGCTGAAAGAACATCATGATGAGATTGCCGAAATTCTTGCCGGTGAGACTGGTAAGACGTTTGATGATGCGAAAGGTGATGTTTGGCGTGGTATTGAAGTGGTTGAGCATGCTGCTAACATCCCGTCATTGTTGATGGGCGAAACCGTTGAAAACGTCGCGCGCAGTATCGACACCTATAGCTACACTCAGCCGCTCGGCGTGTGTGCGGGTATTACCCCGTTTAACTTTCCGGCGATGATTCCGTTGTGGATGTTCCCATTAGCCATCGCTTGCGGTAATACCTTTATCTTAAAACCGTCAGAACAAGATCCATTGACGCCGACTCGTTTAGTTGAGTTATTTGAACAAGCTGGCGCGCCAAAAGGCGTCTTGCAAGTGATTCACGGCGCGAAAGATCAGGTCGACTTTATTCTTGATGAACCTGCCGTGCGGGCGATCTCGTTTGTTGGCTCGGTACCTGTCGGTCAGTACATTTACCGTCGCGGCACAGAGAACATGAAGCGCGTACAAGCTTTTGCTGGTGCAAAAAACCATTGCGTGATCATGCCTGACGCGAACAAAAGCCAAGTGATTAGCAATCTGGTAGGTGCTTCTGTCGGTGCTGCTGGACAGCGTTGTATGGCGATTTCTGTCGCGGTATTCGTTGGTGCGGCGAAAGAGTGGATCCCAGAAATTGCCGAAGAGCTGAAAAAAGTTCGTCCGGGCGCCTGGAATGACAAAGCTGCTGGTTTTGGTCCGTTAATAAGCCCGCAAGCCAAGCAACGGGTTGAGAATTTTATTAAGCAAGGACAAGAAGAAGGCGCAACGCTATTGGTTGACGGTCGTAACTGTGAAGTTAAAGACTTCCCGAACGGCAACTGGGTCGGACCGACCATGTTTAGCGATGTCACCACCGACATGGAGATCTACAAAAACGAGATCTTCGGTCCGGTACTTTGCGCTACCAGTACTGAAACGCTGGAAGAGGCGATTGAATTAGTTAACGCTAATCCATATGGCAACGGTACCTCAATGTTCACGGCAAGTGGCGCTGCGGCACGTAAATACCAACACGAAGTTGAAGTTGGTCAAGTGGGGATTAATATTCCGATTCCGGTACCGTTACCGTTCTTCTCGTTCACCGGTTGGAAAGGCTCGTTCTTCGGTGACTTGCATGCTTATGGTAAGCAAGGGGTGCGGTTCTACAGTGAAACCAAGACCATCACTGCGCGCTGGTTCGAAAGCGATATCGCCGACGTGAGCGGCCCGAATATGACCATTAACTTGAAGTAACGAGGTGTGGCATGGATTTTAATTTAACTGATGATCAACAGGCGTTTGTCGATACCGCAAAAGCGTTCGCTGAAAAAGAGTTAGCACCTTATGCCGGAGAGTGGGACGAGAAATCACACTTTCCAATCGAAGTGTTCCGTAAAGCCGGTGAAATGGGTTTTATGGGCATGTACACCCCAGAAGATGCGGGTGGCTTTGGTATGAGTCGGCTTGATTCTGCGTTGATTTTCGAACAATTAGCAATGGGCTGCACTGCGACCACGGCAATGATGACCATTCACAACATGGTGGCCTGGATGATCGGCTCTTTTGGCACCGCAGAGGTCGTTGAAGAGTGGGTACCTGAGCTGGTCACCGGGGAGAAGCTTGGTTCGTACTGCTTAACTGAGCCGGGTGCAGGATCGGACGCCGCAAGTTTGCGCACCAGTGCGAAAAAAGACGGTGACGAGTATGTGCTGAATGGCTCAAAAATGTTTATCTCCGGGGCTGGCAGTACCGATGTACTGGTCGTTATGGCGCGCACCGGCGAAGCTGGGCCAAAAGGCATCTCAGCCTTTGTCGTTCCAGCTGACGCAGAGGGCGTTAGTTACGGTAAAAAAGAAGCCAAAATGGGCTGGAACGCTCAGCCGACGCGCTTGGTTACGTTAGAAGATGTTCGTATTCCAGCGAAGAACTTGCTTGGTGCTGAGGGTGAAGGCTTTAAATTTGCCATGATGGGTCTCGATGGTGGGCGCATTAACATAGCCGTGTGCTCAGTGGGAACGGCGCAAGCAGCATTAGATACTGCACGCAACTACATGTTGGAACGTACGCAATTTGGTAAAGAGCTGGGACAGTTCCAGGCGCTGCAATTCAAACTGGCGGATATGGCAACTGAACTTGTTGCTGCGCGGCAAATGGTGCGCTTAGCGGCGTTCAAAGTCGACAACAATGATGCCGATAAAACCACCTACTGTGCAATGGCAAAACGTTTTGCTACTGATGTTGGTTTCCAGGTGTGTAATGAAGCACTTCAGATTCATGGCGGTTACGGTTACATCAAGGAATATCCACTTGAGCGTCATGTACGTGATGTTCGCGTGCACCAAATCCTCGAAGGTACCAATGAAATCATGCGGGTGATTATTGGCCGTCGTTTATTGGCGGACATTGATCGCGCGATTCTTTAATTTGGTAAACCTTATCGCAACCAACAAGGAATTATCATGAGTACAGTGGTTCAGTTCGAAGAACGGCAAACCGCCTGTGGAAAACGCCTTGGCATTGCCCGGTTAAACTCTGAAAAATCATTGAACGCGCTGAGTCTGGAAATGATTCAGCAGTTGCAACCGCAGCTCGATAACTGGGCGGGCGATCCTGAGATTGCTTGTGTCTGGCTGGAAGGTGCAGGTGAAAAAGCCTTTTGCGCCGGTGGCGATATTGTCGCTATGTACAACGCGATGCGCGATCAGCCGGGTGAACTGGTGGATGAAGTGGCTGATTTCTTTAGCCAGGAATACCGGCTTGATTACACCATTCATAGCTACCCAAAACCTTTTGTAGTCTGGGGTGACGGCATTGTCATGGGCGGCGGAATGGGGCTAATGAATGGTGCAAGCCATCGGGTGGTCACTGAACGTTCGTTGCTGGCTATGCCAGAAATCACTATCGGTTTGTATCCTGATGTCGGCGCCACGCACTTCCTCAACCAGATGCCGCAAGGCTGTGGTCTGTTTTTAGGCCTGACGGGTGCGCAAATGAATGCCAGTGACGCATTGTTTCTGAAGCTTGCCGATCATTTTGTCGCCAGCGAAAGCAAGACTAAGGTGCTGGATGCTTTAGCAGAGGTGCAATGGGGCGAAACCCCTAGTTTGAATCAGCAAAAAGTCACTGACGTGTTAGCGCATTGCGGTGAAGCTGATAGTAAGTTGCGTCCTGCTGCTCAGGTCGAGCCGCATCATCAGTTGATTCAGGAACTCACCTCAGCTGACGAGATTGCAGCGGTAACGGACGCAATAACCAGTTTGGAAAGCGACGATAAATGGTTGAGTCGGGCAAGTAAAACTCTGGCGGGCGGTTGTCCAATGACAGCCCATATCGTGTGGAATCAGTTGCATGTGGGTAAAGACCTGCAACTTGCGGATTGTTTCCGACTTGAGCTTACCTTGTCAGTTAAGTGCGCGACGCGAGGTGATTTTGCAGAAGGTATTCGTGCCTTGCTGATTGATAAAGACAAACAACCTAAATGGCAACACGCCTCGGTTGCAGAGGTTGCTGCTGAAGAAGTGGATGGTTTTTTCACTTCACCGTGGTCGCAAGCAGAGCATCCGCTCGCTGATTTAGGATAATAAGGGGAATCTTATGGCAACAGTAGGGTTTATTGGATTAGGCAATATGGGTGGCCCAATGGCTGCCAATCTGGTTAAAGCCGGTCATCAAGTGACGGTATTTGATCTTTCTGAAGCTGCGCTTGAGCAGGCGCGTAAAGTGGGCTGTGCGGTCGCAAGTGACTCACACAGCGTCGCTGATGGTGCTGACTTTGTCATCTCGATGCTGCCGGCCGATCATCATGTTGAGGGTGTTTATTTAGGTGAAAAGGGCCTGAAAAACTCACTGGACAAAAACACCTTGGTCATCGATTGCAGCACCATTAGTGCCGAAACAGCCCGTAAAGTGGCGGCGGAGTTAGCTGAAAGTGATATTGGCTTTATCGACGCACCGGTTTCCGGTGGTGTCGGTGGTGCCAAAGCGGGGACGCTGACCTTTATCTGTGGTGGGACTGAAGCCGCAGTTGACCGTGCCCGAGAGGTGCTTAGTGCAATGGGTAAAAACGTGTTCCGTGCTGGTGATGCAGGTTCAGGTCAGGTAGCGAAAATTTGTAATAACATGCTGCTTTCAGTGCTGATGGCGGGAACCTCAGAAGCACTGCAACTCGGTATTGCGCATGGTCTTGATGCCAAAGTTTTATCAGAAATCATGCAAAAAAGTTCCGGAAGCAACTGGACCCTAGACGTGTATAACCCGTGTCCTGGCGTCATGGATGGTGTGCCATCAAGTAATGACTATCAGGGCGGCTTCCTGGTCGATCTGATGGCAAAAGATTTGGGCTTGGCGCAACAAGCTGCTCTGCGCAGCGGAGCGAGTACACCAATGGGCTCGTTAACTTTAAACTTGTACCGCAGTTGGGCACAACTTGGACATGGTCGTGAAGACTTCTCGAGTATTTTCAAGTATGTTACGCCACAAATGAAGAAGTAGGAGCAATCGATGGATATTGCATCAAGTACAATAGTTATTACTGGCGGAGCCCAAGGGCTAGGCCGTGCCATGGCGGAACATTTCGCAGCAGCAGGCGCTGCATTGGCGCTCATCGACATGAATCAGGAAACTCTGCACGAAGCTGAGCAAATTTGTGTTGATAAAGGCGCAAAGAAAGTTAAAGGTTACGTAGCTAATGTGACTGATGAAGCAGCTGTTGAGGAAATATTTGCAACTATTCATGCGGACTTCGGTGGTATCAATGTGTTGGTTAATAACGCAGGTATCTTGCGTGATGGTTTGTTGATTAAGTGCAAAGACGGTGAAATCACGCATAAAATGCCATTACAGCAATTTCAATCGGTGCTCGACGTGAACCTGACCGGCAGCTTTTTGTGTGGCCGTGAAGCCGCAGCGCATATGGCTAAAGCGGGCAATGGTGGAGTGATTATCAATATCTCGAGTGTTGCACGGGCCGGAAACATGGGCCAAACCAACTACTCAGCAACCAAGGCCGGAGTGGTTGCGATGACGGTCACCTGGGCTCGCGAATTAGGTCGCTTCGGCATTCGTTGTGGCGCCATTGCACCGGGCTTTATCGAAACACCTATGACTGCACAAATGAAACCAGAGGCCATTGAACGCGCCTTGAGCATGGTGCCATTGCGTCGTTGGGGACAGCCCGACGAAATTGCGCACAGTGCCCGTTACATCATAGAAAATGACTTTTTCAGTGGACGTGTGTTAGAAATAGACGGAGGCGTCCGACTATAATCGACTAAACATGCGAAAATTACCCCCATTAAATGCGCTAAAGGCTTTCGAGGCTGCTGCTCGACACTTAAGTTTTACCCGTGCTGCGGATGAACTTTTTGTCACTCAGGCGGCGGTCAGTCATCAAGTTAAAGCCTTAGAGGAATTTTTGGGGGTAAAGCTGTTTATCCGGCGTAATCGTTCACTGTTACTTACCCCCGAAGGGCAAACCTATTACCTTGAGTTAAAAGAGATTTTCGATCATTTAGTGCAAGCAACAGAGCGCCTGAAAAGTGCCTCTGAAAGAGGCTCTCTTACCATTAGTTTACCGCCGAGTTTCGCCATTTTATGGTTTGTGCCACGTCTGAGTCGTTTCCGCGAAGCGTGTCCGGAAATCGATGTACGGATCCGTGCGGTGGATGAAGTTGATGGCTCGCTGACAGACGATGTGGATGTTGCGATTTATTATGGTTCGGGCAAGTGGCCGGGCTTAAAAGCCTATAAATTGCATAATGAGTTTCTGTTGCCCGTTTGTTCACCTCTGTTGTTGAACGGTTCTAAACCGTTGCGAGAACCAAAAGATTTGCTAAACCAGACCTTATTGCACGACGAGACGCGTAACGCCTGGAAGGACTGGTTTAAGCTGGTGGGCATCGATAAAAATAAAGGCGATAATGGGCCCATATTCAGTCATTCTAATCTTGCGCTGAAAGCCGCGGTTCATGGTCAGGGCATTGCTTTGGCAAATAATGTTTTGGTGAAGCCGGAAATTGACTCTGGCCATTTGATTCAGATATTTCCGGAGGCCTTGCCACGGCAAAAATCATTTTATTTAGTTTGTCGTGACTCTCAGTCAG
Organism: Pseudidiomarina xizangensis; assembly: GCF_052541995.1. Taxonomy (NCBI): domain Bacteria; kingdom Pseudomonadati; phylum Pseudomonadota; class Gammaproteobacteria; order Alteromonadales; family Idiomarinaceae; genus Pseudidiomarina; species Pseudidiomarina xizangensis. The sequence continues at coordinate 686,525 of NZ_JBOBQA010000001.1, read as the reverse complement.
AAATAGGTAAAATCGCCACCTTTCGCAATTGGCTGCTTAACGTAGTCGAAGAGGAAGAAGACGCTTATGAATGATTCACAACGCGTCGCGATGCAACGTGATAATCCTGATGGTTCAGTGCGAGTGATTTTCGCTCATGGCGCGGGCGCAGGTTTACAGAGCGATTTCATGCAGTATGTTGCGCTAGGTTTAGCGATGAACGATATCGACGTGGTCCGTTTCAACTTCCCTTATTGGCAAAAATTTATGGATACCGGTGTGCGTCGACCACCGAATCCAATGCCGCAGCTCGAGCATTGCATGCGTACGGTTATTGAGCAATTCGACGATGGTAAGCCACTAATTCTGATGGGAAAATCTATGGGGTCGCGGGTTGCCTTTCGACTTGCTGATGAAGCTAACGCTTGCGCCGCAATTGCCTTGGGTTTTCCATTCCATCCGTTGGGTAAGCCCGAAAAGTTACGAGTGACAGATCTTCGTAACAGTTGTGACAAGAATCTGATCATACAAGGCGAGCGTGATGGTTTTGGTAAACCTGCGGAAGTTGCAAGTTACCAACTACCGGAGACCATCGCCGTGCACTGGCTTGGCTATGGTGATCATAGCTTTGAGCCGACTAAACGCAGTGGTCTGGAACGCCGTGCGTTGTGGCAAGAGGCCATCGATACGGTGCGCACTTTTATTACGGAGAGAACATGAGTGGATTATTAGCCTACTGTCGGCCTGGCTTTGAGAGTGATTGTGCCGCGGAGCTGCAGGATAAAACTGCTCTGTTGGGCAGCTTTGGCTATTGTCAGACCAAAGCGAATCAGGGTTACGTGATTTATCGTTGTGCGGCGGAAGAAGCGGAGCACCTAGCGAAAAAGTTAATCTTGAACGAATTGATCTTTACCCGTCAATTTATTGCGATTCTGGCAGAAGTGAACGACTTACCCAGTGAAGACCGCGTGTCTGCGGTACAACTTGCCTTGCTTGACGAAGGCTTGCAGGAAGTATTCAGTGCCATTAAGCCTGCGGGTGACTTGCGGGTTGAAACCCCGGACACCAACGAAGGTAAAGAACTGACAAAGTTCTGTCGGAAGTTTACCGTGCCATTGCGGCAGGGACTGCGAAAAGCTGGCTGGATGACCACGCAAGAAAGCGATCGCCGGCCGACCTTGCATGCTTTTTTTATTTCCAGCAGTCATGTGGTTATCGGTTTTTCCTTTAGCTTTAACCAATCCCCTTGGTTGATGGGTATTCCGCGTTTACGCATGCCAAGTGATGCACCGAGTCGCTCTAGCTTGAAACTCGATGAGGCCTTTCAAGTGTTTGTGCCAGCACATGAGCGTGAACAACGTATTAGTTCTGGCATGAATGCCGTCGATTTGGGTGCCGCGCCTGGCGGTTGGACTTATCAGCTGGTGCGCCGCGGAATGATGGTGCAAGCGGTTGATAACGGTCCTATGGCTGAGAGCCTAATGGACACCGGACAGGTGAAACATATTAAAGAAGACGGCTTTAAATATCGGCCAAAAAAGAAAAATGTGACTTGGCTGGTGTGCGATATGGTTGAAAAGCCTTCCCGCGTCAGTGCTTTAATAACTGACTGGTTAGTGGAAGGTGACTGCCAAGAGGCCATTTTTAATTTGAAGTTGCCGATGAAACGCCGTTATGCGGCGGTATCGGAGTATCTGGAACAGATTAAGCAAACCCTGATGGAACAGGGCCGTGGCCGTCTCGAGTTACAAGCTAAACAGCTTTATCATGACCGTGAAGAAATCACGGTACACTTGCGCTGGCTTTAACCCGCTGGCCTAAGAGTCTTGATAGTCTTGATAAGCATCGGCTCCCCAGGCAATTAGGGAGCCGTTCTTAAACAGCAACGGGGTGCACTCGTCACGCGTCGTAATGCCATCAGATTTGACGTGATGGGTACGATAAAACAAGACTAAAACTTCTTCACCAGTCGCTGTCGACTTGGCTTCACTTATATCTGGCGAGCCGAGCAGGCGGATGACATCTTCTTTCGGAATACCGAGATCCAGCCGACCAATCTGTTTCAAGTTAAAGGTTTCGCGTTCCTGCCAACTCATGTTGTCTGGGTCAGCCTGATAAACTGCTAAGATCAGCGCTGTTGCTGTCAGGTAAATGACAAAGCCAATCAGTATTATTTTCATCATTTTTGACATAACAGCGCCTCGCTTTTAATGCATTTCACCCGATCATCAATCGGTGATCACTCGATAACACGGATAATACACTGAACCAGGTAATTTCATCCGGCTTTGTTCGACGAATGCCTGTAACAACACGTCGAGCTTCTGCATCATTTCACGTTCACCGTGAATTTCAAACACCCCATGAGCACGAATCGCGCGAATGCCTTCATCTTTAACGTTACCGGCAACAATCGCTGAGAACGCGCGACGTAAGTCAGCTGCCAGTAATTGCGGCTCTTGATTACGGTGCAGATTAAGGTTTGCCACATTATCGTGATTAGGAATAAAGGGTCGTTGGAACGGCTCGTCAATATGTAAGGTCCAGTTAAAGCAGTACGAATCACCAGTTTCACGGCGGTATTCTTTCACGTCATTGGTGCCATCGCACATGTGGCGGGCTACTGCCACTGGATCGTCAATAATAATAGTGTAAAGCTTACGTGCTTCGTCACCTAAGGTTGCCGCGATGAAGTCATCAATGGCTTCGAAGTAGGCTTTACTACTCGCTGGTCCGGTCAATACCAAAGGATACACTTGGCGTTCATTGGCCGGATGCATGAGAATACCGAGAATGTAGAGCAATTCTTCAGCGGTGCCTGCGCCACCTGGGAAAATAACGATACCGTGTGCACAACGCACAAAAGCCTCAAGGCGTTTCTCGATATCCGGTAATATTACTAACTCGTTAACAATCGGATTTGGTGGCTCGGCAGCAATAATGCCCGGCTCGGTAAAGCCTAAGTAGCGACCGTCAGGTATTCGTTGTTTGGCATGGCCAATGGTTGCGCCTTTCATCGGCCCTTTCATTGCGCCGGGACCACAACCGGTACAAATATTTAAGCCCCGCAGACCAAGATGGTACCCGACTTCTTTGGTGTATTTATATTCCACCTCATTAATCGAGTGACCACCCCAACAGACGATAATGTTGGGCTCGCGATTAGGTTGTACCACCTGTGCGTTACGCAGAATATCAAAGACCACGTGGGTAAGGGTATGGGTGTCGGCAGAGTCCAACGTTTGCGCATTATAGCGTTCACCGGTGAACAGAATATCGCGTAAAACAGCTTCGACCAGTTCTTGCATACCGGCAATCAACTTGCCGTCGACGAAAGCTTCGGCAGGTGGGTTCACCAGTTGGAGTTGAACCCCACGTTCACATTTAAGAACATTAACATCGAAGTCTTGGTATTTTTCGAAAATTTCTTCACTGCTGTCGGTGGTACTGCCAGCGTTTAACACAGCCAGACAGCAATTACGAAATAAACGGTATAATTGTTCGTCACTTGATTCTTGTAATCGGTCAATTTCCAGTTGCGACAGCAAACTCATGCTGCCTCGTGGAGAAATAGTTACTTTCATTCTAGTTCCTTTTCTTCTTGTACTTACTGACGGCTCAATCGCGTCATTGCTGGAGCCGTTTCAAAATTTGAGCGAAAGGGGTTGATATCGAGCCCACCGCGCCGGGTATAGCGTGCGTACACCGTAAGTTTTTCGATGTCGAGACGCTGAACCAAATCCATAAAAATACGTTCAACACATTGCTCATGAAATTCATTATGGTTGCGGAATGACACGATGTAACGCAGTAAAGCTGCGCGATCAATCACTCGACCTTGGTAATGAATATAAAGTGAGCCCCAATCAGGTTGATTGGTAATTAAACAGTTTGATTTTAGTAAATGGCTGCTTAATTGTTCGGTCACCCGAGCGTCACCAGCATGCTGTAGCAAGCTGGGCGCGTAATCATAGCTGGTTATTGCAATGTCATTGTTATCAATGGATTCAGTAGACCAGCCGCTCACGGCGTGCTGCACATTATCTAATTCAACTAGTTGTACCTTAACGGCTGCTCCGGCACAATCACTTAGGTCACGTTCCAATGTGGTTTGGACGTCATCCCAAGTCGACCATTGACTGCCATTGAAGCTGTTGAGGTACAACTTGAACGACTTGGACTCAACGAGATGGGGACTGCTACAGGGCATCGTAAAATAGCCAATTGCGACTTGTGGCAGGCCGTTGGGTAACAACCAAGAGATTTCATAAGCGGTCCAATAATCGTCACCATGAAAGGGTAATGGCGTATTTTCCCCAATCCCAATAGGGCTGCGATTGAGTTGCCGCGGTACCGCCTTTAGCAAACCTGCATCGTATTGTTCGGGATACTGGGTCGCTTGACCTAATTCAAGGTGCGCCAGTGAATGTTCTGCAGGAGTTTGCTTCATTGCGTTTCATTACCTTGTTACACTTAGGGATAATTTGGCTTGGCAGTCAATTCGGTCAAATCAGTCGACCCAAGTCAGTCGTCCATTGTACCGCTGCTATTCTTGAGATGCTAGTTTGCGCACCAAGCGCTGCGTAGCAATTTATGCCCATAACCTACGCGAGAGATATTAATGACGATCACCGAAGCTTTAGATGATTTAATCGCCCGTTATATAGCCGCCTATGAAGCGGCCAAGGTACCCCTGATTACCGAAGCCAATGATGCATGGCAGGCGCCAATTTATACGGCTGCTGTTGGCAGCGACGATACTGTGAGCTGGCAACCCGTTCGGCAGCAGCGAGCGTTAGATTTTAGCGACTTGGTGAATGCGCTTGAAGAACCGTTTCATGAAGATTTTGTGGCGTATTTTTCGCGTTGGTTTAGCGCTGATTTGGCGGTACTTTGGGACGAGCATCCGCTTTGGTTGTTACATTTACATGGCGACGATGATGCTGATCGTATGCTCGCCAACCAAGCGGGTCACGTGCTTATGAAACGGCGCTTAAAGCAACCCATCACGTTATTTTTGGGGTTAGCAGAAGAATCAGATGACTTGCTGATTACGCTGGATAATCAAACAGGTGTCGTGGGTTTGGAGTTTGTTGGCCTACAGCAGCACGAAATCCTGGCACCGACGTTGGCGGAATTTTTAGCAAAAAGTACCCCAAGAGTGGTAGAAAACGACGCGGCAATCGGCTAGTTTGTAAGCATTGAACGTTGCAACTCTCTGTAACGCTGAGGTAATTCAGGTAAAACAATGACAACCGCAAACACTGTACAACCCGCAACCGCTTCCCTCACTGGCGAATTACGCTATTTAGTGGCCGAAGAGTTAAAGTTAGCTGCTTCGTTGCTTTATCAGGCTTATCATGACGATCAATTGTTGATGTCATTATTTCAGGCCAACAAAGCCGACTACGAAAAACGTCTGCGGGCTGCCATTCGTGAAGAACTGGCGGCGTTCTGGGAAGCGCAACAGCCGATGATTGGTGTGTTTTCTGGCGATAGTTTGCTTGGCGTTGCCTGTTTAACAGAGCCCGGTAAAAGCTTTGGGCCAGGACGATACTGGCATTGGCGTTTGAAGATGTTACTGACCGCCGGTTATGTGAGCACTAAACAACTGGTCGATAAAGAACAACGGATTCAAACCGCCATCGAAAAGGAATTAGGTTCTAATCATTATCATATGCTGGCATTTATTGCGGTTAGTCCGCGCTACCAACAACAAGGTTGGGGCGACGTTTTGGTGCAAGCCGCGCAGCAAGCGCTGACTGATGCACCAAGTTCACAGGGGATTGCGGTGCTGGTGACGCAATCTCACCATAAGCAGTTGTTTGTTCAACATGATTACCAGCTGGTTACGCAACTTACCATTGGTAATGTCGACGGGGAGCTGTATTTTTATCGCAGTGAGGCGACTGTTTCTGAGGTGGCTTATGGCTAACGATGCGAGTAAAAAATTTAAATCTTTCCGCGAGTTCTACCCCTATTACCTGACGGAACACGCGAACCCTAAATGTCGCGCCCTCCATTATATTGGTAGCACGCTGGCGGTACTTATAATTATCGCGGCGTTGGCGTTGCAACAATGGTGGTGGTTACTTGCTGTGCCTGTGGTGGGCTATGGTTTTGCCTGGGCCGGGCACTTCTTTTTTGAGCATAATAGGCCAGCCACCTTCAAGCATCCATGGTATTCGCTGTTAGGTGACTGGGTCATGTACGCCGAATTTTTACGTCGTAGCCTCGGCGCTGGCAAAGATCACTCAGGTAGTCGGTAAGCTGGTGTTTGAATGGTAACTAAACGTAAGTTAAGCATTTCCACGTCGCCTTCGTAACGACTTTCCCGGTCGCTACTGAAGGCGAACTCATAGTGACTGAGCCAACCGATATGGCGTCCACGACGTGCTATACGTCCTCCTTGCCAGGCAATATCGAGAAACTGCAGCTCATGTTGCTTACAATAGCGTTGCGCATGCACGCGTGCCAGCTCGGCTTGCCGGCGGCCTTGCCAAAATAGCAGTCCAATAAAGCCAATCCCTATGAGTAAAATCGCGTCAAATAACACCACTTAGTGGGCTCCCGTAAATGTTTGCCAGGCTTGGCGAATTTGCTGGGACAAATCATCGCGTTGTAGCAAAATCAATAGATGCGGCCGTAAACTCGGCAGGCGCAAAAGATCAGTCAGTAGCGCTGCGAATACTTGCGTTGGTTGTTGTGCCATGGCACTAAGTAGACGCTCCAACGGCACTGCATGCTCAGTCATGGGGTCGAACGCCCGCCACAGGCGCGCACAACAAATCACTACCTCATCCGCTGAGGCTTGTTGTAGCACGTGTGTAATCGCTGCAGCAGAACTCGCCGCGGGTACCTGACCTGCCAGCGAACGTAATAAATCGCAACGAAGTTCGGTTGCAGCGGATTGTTGCTGCAACTGAGTCGCCAGCGATTCGACCATTGCAACAGGCAACTGCTGATGCTCCAAAGCAATGGCCAATGCTTGACGTAACGGCGCTGGATAGCTGACGAAGTTAGTACAGATAGCATCTTGGCTGGCGGGTAATTCAGCCAAGCGCGCGCAAACTTCATGCAGACCTTGTACACCAACGTGTTGCCATTGGTCAGGAACCTCCAGATTGCTTTGCGCTAACTCGAAGTGTACCGACGGCGGCCGCTGCCAGCGCAAGCTTAGTTGGGCATGCAAAGCCGCGCGCTTGTCTTCCGCGGGGGTAAACAAATAAGCGCTCGTTTGTAACTGTTGCTCTTGCGCTTCGGTCAAGGCATGCGTTACTTGCTGGCCCAGCAGGGTAATCACTTGGGTAATAAATTCATAAACACTACTTTGCTCTAGCAAACCGCGTTCATCAATTGGGAATTTCAAAAACCATAAATAGGGATCTTGATCGTTGTCGGCCAGTTTAGGCCAGAACACCAAGGCGAAACAGGCGTGTCCCTGAACCGGATAAGGATAGGGCATGGCTTGCTGTTCGAGCGCGGCGAAATCAGCGTTGCTGATAGGCTGTACCAGACGGCCTAAATCGTAACAAAGGTAGCTGCTTTGCCCTTCGTGAAGTAATTGCGTTAAGGTAGATATACTCATTAAACTTGCATCGGGCTTCATTTTGCTGAAAGATGTGCGCCATTATAACGATTAAATGGTCGTGGAGGTAGTAATGGACCAACGACAACGTGCTGCGCGTTTGTTAGAACGCATCGAGGCCGAGTTGAATGGCCTGGGATTATGGCAAAGTGAGTATCCTGCTGCGCACGAATTGCAGAGCAGCGAACCTTTTGCCATTGATAAACTGGATTTCCATCAGTGGTTGCAATTTATTATGCTGCCGCGCATGTGGGATGTTATTGACGGGGAACACCCGTTGCCGCAAAACATCGCGGTAAGTCCTATGGCTGCACATGTCTATCGCAATGAGTTAGATAATCATGAAGGCTTGATTATTATTCTACGCGAGTTTGATATTCTGCTAAGTGGAACGGATCCGCTGGCCGAAGATGCCTGATCTTAACATCGTTTATGACGATGCTTACCTTGTAGCTATCGATAAACCCAGTGGTCTACTGGTGCACCGTAGCTGGCTCGCTAAAGGAGCGACTGAATTTGCCCTGCAGCGTGTACGTGACCAGATTGGCCAGCGGGTCTATCCGGTGCATCGCCTCGATCGCCCGACCTCAGGTATCTTGCTGTTTGCCAAAGACGCAGACACCGCACGTCTATTGACGACTGCATTTACCGACCGCCAGGTGCGTAAAGGTTACCATGCAGTGGTTCGGGGCTTTCTGGGTGACGGTAGTTTGGACTACCCACTGCGTGAAGAGTTGGATAAAATTGCCGATAAATACGCAGAGCAAGAGAAAGCTGCCCAGCCAGCGGTAACTGATTACCAGTGTTTGGCGCAAATCGAATTGTCATTCGCAGTCAGCAAGAAGCATGCAACCAGCCGCTATTCGCTAATGCACCTGCAGCCGAAAACTGGCCGGAAACATCAATTACGGCGCCACATGTCACACCTGCGCCATCCGATTATTGGTGACACCAATCACGGTGACGGTCGGCATAATAGATTTTTTCGTGAGCACTTTGGCTGCCAGCGACTTTTACTCGCTGCAACTTCGCTGCAATTCCAGCATCCACATACGCAACAGGCAGTTCAACTTGAACTGCCTGTGCCTGACGAGTTAGTGCGGGCATTCCAGTCGTCTAATTAATCGACTGAACGCAGTAGTTCGTTAATACCAACCTTGGCGCGTGTTTTGGCATCGACTTTCTTGACGATGATAGCGGCGTACAAACTGTAGTTGCCATCTTTGCTCGGTAAAGAGCCAGGTACAACTACAGCACCTGCCGGGACTCGGCCATAATGGATCTCACCAGTATCACGGTCATAGATACGGGTACTTTGGCCAATGTAAACGCCCATAGAAATCACCGCTCCTGCTTCAACGATCACACCTTCAACGATTTCCGAGCGTGCGCCAATGAAGCAGTTATCTTCGATAATGGTCGGTGTCGCCTGCAAAGGCTCAAGTACACCACCAATGCCAACACCACCGGACAAATGCACGTTGGCACCGATTTGTGCGCACGAACCGACGGTTGCCCAGGTGTCGACCATAGTGCCTTCGCCAACATAAGCGCCGATGTTAACGTAAGACGGCATGAGTACCACGTTACGACCAATAAATGCGCCTTTGCGAACCATTGCTGGTGGCACCACACGCATACCTTCGGCACGGAAACGGGCATCGTCATAACCGATAAATTTACTATCGACCTTGTCAAAAAATCGAGTTTCACCACCATTCATCAAATGGTTGTCGTTAATACGAAACGACAGTAGCACCGCTTTTTTCAGCCATTCATTGACGATCCATTTGCCGTCAAGCTTTTCCGCTACGCGCAAGGTACCGCTATCAATACTCTCGATCGCGCTTTCTAAATCTTTACGCAATTGTGCGGGTACTTGTTTGGGAGATAGTTCGGCACGTTGTTCGAAGGCGTCTTCGATACGTTGTTGTAATTCAATCATGACATTTCCTTTATGAATCTAATGCGCCTAGGCGTCGTCTAGTGTCTTCACTATTTGTTCGCGCAAAGTTTGCCGCTGGGAGTCATTCAATGCCGTGTTTGCATCAGTAGCGACAATAAATAAATCCTCAGCTTGCTCGCCAACGGTGGAGATTTTAGCAGTAAGAATATTTAAATCGAGTTGTTGTAATACGTGGGCTACTTGCGCAACCAAACCGGGGCGATCGAGTGCAGTAAGTTCAAAAGCAGTTCGCCGGGCATTACGCGAGGGCACAAACTCGACTTTGGTTGGAACATTAAAGCTACGTAACTGGCGCGGTAACCGCCGTTGACTACTCGGCACCGGTCGCCGTGCACGCAGTACATCATGTAATTCTTGTTTTAAACGTTCAATGTGCCGCGGGTCGGTCAGGGGGTCACCGTCATCTTGCAGCACCACAAAAGTATCCATGACAAAGCCGTCACGGGTCGCAAGGATCTGCGCATCATGAATACTTAAATTTTGATGATCCAGCACCGCCGCAACTTCCGCAAACAAGTGCTCATGCTCAAGGTGATAAATAAACAGTTCCGTGGTGCCCTGACGATTTTCATCGCCGACCAAAATCAGTGGCAGCAGTTCATCGTCACTGACCGCCATAATATACTGCGAATGCCAGGCGATTTGTTCTGGCTGATGACGAAGAAAATAATCCGCCGTAAAGCGTGACCAAAGCTCTTGCACTTGTTTTACTGGAAAACCTGCGCTTAGCAGCAATGCCATCGCGTGCGACTGATGTTCATGAATGCGCTGGCGCATTTCCCGTTGCGGTGAAGGCTGCTGTTGTTGCAGGTAATTTTTGGTTGCCTGGTAGAGGTTTTCCAGCAACGTCGCTTTCCAGTTATTCCACAAACTATTATTAGTGGCGCGTATATCTGCGACGGTGAGACAGTAGAGGTAGTCGAGCTGGGTTTGGTTACCTATTTGATTGGCAAACTCTTCAATCACCTCTGGATCATGAATGTCGCGTTTCTGCGCTGTCACCGACATGTACAGATGATGACGAACCAACCATGCGACTAGATCCGTGTCAGATTCTGCCAGCCCATGTTGCAAACCAAAGTTACGCGCATCGAGCTCACCTAACTCGGAATGATCACCACCACGACCTTTCGCAATGTCATGGAATACGCCAGCTAAAAACAGTAGCTCTGGTTTCTCCATGTCATCTACAATGCTGGCGCAAAGTGGAAATTCTTCTTCACCGCTCTCAAGGGTGTAACGGTAAAGATTACGTACCAGACGGAAGGTGTGTTCGTCGACGGTATAAGCATGGAACAAATCAAATTGCATTTGTCCGACGATCTGCGCCCACTGCGGCAAATAGTGTGCCATGACCTTGTGGCGGTGCATGAGTTCGAATGCGAGGCCACAACCACGCGGATGTCTGAGCAAGCGCATAAATAATTCGCGGCATTGCGGCGAATCACTGAGTGGGGCGCTCAGTTCACGTCGCGCATTACGTAATAAGCGTATGGTATGGGCACGGATATACCCTATTTCTGGATGTTCAGCTATAGCCAGAAACAATTCGAGTAGATGCTCGGGTTGGTCAAATACGGTATCGCTTTGTGCGGCAATGCTTTCTCCGAGAACCTTAAAGTTTTCATCGATGGTAAAGGTGTTCAGGTCTTTGGCACTGCTAAGAATGGTCTGGGCAAAAAATTGCAGCAACATGTCGTTCAATTCACTGACATCAACGACGGCATTAAAATAATCTTTCATCATGGCTTCAACCGCCGCTTTGCCGCGACCTTCATAACCCATGCGTGCAGCAACAGCCGGCTGATGATCAAATAATAGGCGATCTTCTTTTTTATCAGCTTCGAGATGCAGGGCGAAACGAATGCGCCACAGAAACTCCTGACATTCACGTAGTTCGAGTAGCTCTGCCGCACTGATATAGTTGTACTGAACCAGGCTTTCATCGCTTTGCGTATGAAAATGACGCTTGGCAATCCAGCCTATGGTTTGTATGTCGCGCAGTCCACCAGGGCTACTTTTAATATTGGGTTCAAGGTTATATGAGGTGCTATGAAATTGTTGATGGCGTTCATTTTGTTCAGCTAGCTTGGCGTGAAAAAACTGATCGCTGGTCCACGGAAAACGGTTGTGGATAAGTTGCCGTAACCCTTGCTCTAAATCAGCGTTACCACTGATAAAGCGTTGCTCGAGCAGACTGGTGGCGACGCTTGTGTCGGCGCCAGCTTCACGCTCGCAATCTTCAAGGGTTCGCACACTGTGGCCGACATCGAGGCGCAGATCCCAAAGCATCTGAATCATCGTAGCAATGGCATCTTGGGTCGATGGCGACAAAGCCGTTTTGTGCAGGAACAGCAAGTCAATATCGGAGTGGGGATGCAAAGTACCACGGCCGTAGCCGCCAACTGCAATGAGAGCTAGTTCGGTTTCTGCTAAGCCGAGTTGTTGCCAGAGTTGGCACAACAAGGTGTCGATGAACACGCTACGATCAGTCAGTAAGCTTTCAATGTCTGCGGTCACGAAAGCTTCTGCTGACCAATGCTGATAGCGCTCCAAACACTCTCGCCCAGCGCTTACGGTGATCGGACTGGGCCAATGAATGTCAGCTACCGAGCTGGTCATTAAGAGGCTTCCGCATGCTCGATAACACGGGGAAAGTCCTCATCGCTGCGCAACGTAAGTACTTCAACGCCAGTTTCGGTAACTAACAGGGTATGTTCCCATTGTGCGCTTAAGCTGCGGTCTTTGGTGAGCACGGTCCAGCCATCACGCAACAACTTGGTCTGCCGTTTACCGGCATTGACCATCGGCTCGATGGTAAAACACATACCCGGTTTGAGTACTTCGCCGGTACCCGGCGAACCGTAATGCAAAATTTGTGGTTCTTCATGGAATACTGCGCCAATACCATGGCCGCAGTATTCGCGGACAATAGAGTAACCATGTTGTTCGGCATGCTGCTGGATAACCGCGGCGAAGTCGCCAAGGTGCAGGCCAGGACGGACCATCTTGATCGCTTTGTAGAGCGATTCCTGGGTCACGCGAATCAAGCGTTCCGCCAAAATACTTGGCTCACCGACGACAAACATTTTTGAGGTGTCGCCATGGTAACCATCAAGTTTAACGGTAACGTCTAAGTTCATAATGTCACCGTCTTTCAGTGGCTTCTCGTTGGGAATGCCATGACAGACCACATGATTTAATGATGTGCATACCGACTTGGGAAATCCATGGTAGTTTAACGGGGCCGGGTAGGCGTTGTGTTCGACAATATAGTCGTGACAGATCTTATCTAACTCTTCTGTGGTAATCCCCGCTTTAATATGGGGTCCGATCATTTCTAATACTGAGGCGGCCAGCTTACCGGCTGCGCGCATTTTTTCGATTTCGTCCGGCGTTTTAATAGTAATACTCATGCCTAGTCCTATGTCGTGCATTAACGTCGTTTGATGGCGCGTATAATAGCATTTGCGGGCCGGTCGGGGAAGCGCTTCGAACGCCAATAAAGCTTGCGCAGTAAGGCTCTTTCATGGTATAAAGCGCCCGCAATTTCGATTGCAAAAACATTAGTTAACTAAACCACACACATACATCGACACATAGATCGGGGTGCTCAAAGGCGTAAGCTGCGGGTCGAACTATGGGATGTATGGAGGCATAACCCCTTAAAAAGGAAAGATAAAATGGCTAACGTATCAATGCGTGATATGCTCAAAGCTGGTGTCCACTTCGGTCACCAAACCCGCTTCTGGAACCCGAAAATGAAACCTTATATTTTCGGCGCGCGTAACAAAATTCATATCATTAATCTGGAAAAAACAGTCCCAATGTTCAACGACGCGTTGAACTCATTGCAACACGTTGCTGGAAACAAAGGTAAAATCTTGTTTGTCGGTACTAAGCGTGCAGCAGCTGAATCTGTAAAAGAAGCAGCGATCAACTGTAACCAGTTTTTTGTCAACCATCGTTGGTTGGGCGGCATGTTGACCAACTGGAAAACTGTTCGTCAGTCAATCAAACGTCTGAAAGAGCTCGAAGTCATGAGCCAGGACGGTACTTTTGAGAAGTTGACCAAGAAAGAAGCCTTGGTAAACACTCGCGAAATGGAAAAGCTTGAGAAAAGCTTGGGCGGTATTAAAAACATGGCTGGCTTGCCAGACGTGTTGTTTGTTATCGATGCTGACCACGAACATATCGCGATCAAAGAAGCGAATAATCTTGGGATTCCAGTTATCTCAGTGGTTGATACGAACTCAAACCCTGATGGCGTAGATTACGTTATTCCAGGTAACGACGATGCGATCCGCGCAGTGCAATTATACTTGAACGCTGCTGCAACAGCTGTAAACGACGCACGTGGTGCGGTTGTTGAAGGTAAAGCTGACGACTTCGTTGAAGCGGAAGAAACTGAATAAAACATCCGAATAGAGGAAATTTACACATGGCTATTACAGCAGCTCTGGTAAAAGAACTGCGCGAGCGCACTGCCGCTGGCATGATGGATTGCAAAAAGGCTTTGGAAGAAACCAATGGTGATATCGAAGCCGCCATCGAGAACATGCGTAAGAGCGGTCAGGCAAAAGCAGCTAAGAAAGCTGGTCGTGTTGCCGCCGAAGGTGTCATTTTGACCAAAACTGATGGCAACGTCGGTACTTTGGTTGAACTGAACTGTGAAACTGACTTTGTTGCCCGTGACGAGAACTTCTTGGCATTTGGTGAAAAAGTTATCGACGCAGCATTCGCTAATAAAGAAACTGATGTTGAGAAGCTAAAAGCAACCAACATCGGCGACGGCACTGTTGAAGAAGTTCGTGAAACATTGGTTGCTAAAATCGGTGAGAACATGAATGTTCGCCGTGTTATCACTGTTGAAGGTGGTGACTTGGTTGAAGCTTACGTTCACGGCGGTCGTATCGGTGTATTGGTAGCCATCACTGGTGGCGATCAAGAACTCGCGAAAGACTTGGCAATGCACGTTGCAGCAAGTGCTCCACAGTATGTGAAGCCAGAAGATGTTGACGCTGAAGTTGTTGACCGTGAGCGTCAAATTCAGCTAGATATCGCGATGCAAAGTGGCAAGCCGCAGGAAATCGCTGAGAAAATGGTTGAAGGCCGTATGCGTAAATTCACTGGCGAAATCAGTTTAACTGGTCAAGCTTTTGTGAAAGACCCAGCCATGACTGTTGGTGATTTGCTGAAGCAGAAAGGTGCTGATGTGCTTACTTTTGTACGTTTCGAAGTAGGTGAAGGCATCGAGAAGAAATCTGAAGATTTCGCTGCTGAAGTACAAGCTCAAATGGCTGCTGCGAAAAAGGCTTAATGCCCATGTCGCTATCGACGACGCAGAGTCAAAGCTAAAGAAACCGCATCCCATGTAGTTGGGATGCGGTTTTTTTTCGCGTAAAGTGAGACTATGCGCTTAACGCTATTCAATTTCACCGTTCATGCTGCACAGGGAGCAATCAAATGACCGCAATCACTAAACCGGCCTACCGACGCATTTTATTAAAGCTAAGTGGCGAAGCATTAATGGGCGAAGAACCATTTGGTATCGATGCAAAAGTTCTCGATCGTATGGCTCATGAAATAAAAGAACTGGTGGAACTCGGTGTACAGGTTGGACTGGTCATTGGCGGTGGTAACTTGTTTCGCGGTGAAGGCTTAGCGAAAGCGGGTATGAATCGAGTGGTCGGCGATCACATGGGAATGTTGGCGACAGTGATGAACGGCCTGGCGATGCGTGATGCGTTGCACCGGGCTTTTGTTAATGCACGATTGATGTCGGCGATTGAACTTAATGGTGTCTGTGATAGTTACAATTGGGCTGATGCGATTAGTTTACTTAAGTCAGGCCGAGTTGTGATTTTCTGCGCGGGTACTGGGAATCCGTTTTTTACGACTGATTCTGCGGCGTGTTTGCGCGGCATCGAAATCGAAGCTGAGCTGGTATTGAAAGGCACTAAAGTAGATGGCGTTTATTCTGCTGATCCGAATACTGACAGCAATGCACAACTCTATTCGCAAATCAGTTATAATGACGTACTGCAACAACAGTTGAAAGTGATGGACCTTGCCGCATTCACCTTGGCTCGGGATCACAAAATACCGATTCGGGTATTTAACATGAATAAGCCAGGTGCGCTGCGAGCGGTTATAATGGGCTCGGAAGAGGGTACCTTAATCGCCAGCGAAGAAATGCTAGAACGGTTGTAATCAAGAATTTAAAAAGGGAAAGCACAGTGATTAACGAAATTAAATTAGATGCCAAGCAACGCATGGAAAAAACTGTCGAAGCCTTGCGTTCACAAGTCTCAAAAGTCCGCACAGGGCGCGCGCATCCAAGCTTGCTTGATAGCGTGACGGTTAACTATTACGGTGTTGAAACACCGCTGAAACAGCTTGCTAATATCACCATTGAAGATTCGCGCACCTTGGCGCTGACAGTATTCGATAAGTCGTCAAGTGGTGCAGTTGAAAAAGCGATCATGACCTCTGATTTGGGATTAAATCCAGCGGCAGCAGGAACTGTAATTCGCATTCCATTACCGGCATTGACGGAAGAACGTCGTCGCGATTTGGTGAAAATTGTTCGCGCTGAAGCAGAGCAAGGGCGCGTTGCGATCCGTAATATTCGTCGCGATGCTAACAGCGATCTTAAAGAATTATTAAAAGAGAAAGAAATCACGGAAGATGAGGAACATCGTGGTAACGATGATATCCAGAAATTGACAGATACTTTCGTAGCAAAAATCGATGAATTACTAGCGGAAAAAGAACGCGACTTGATGGAAGTCTAATTTACCGCTTTATATCTCATTGGTTCCAGGCGCCGTGTTCGGTTACACTCACACGGCGTTTTTATTTTTATGGCAGCGCGAATGGAAACTATCGATTTCGAACAAATTAGGTTACCCAAACATGTCGCTATCATCATGGATGGTAATGGTAGATGGGCGCAATTACGCGGTAAACATCGCACGTTTGGACATAAAGCAGGCGCCGAAGCTGTGCGCCGTGCTGTTACCTTTGCTCGACAAAAAGGAATTCAATCGTTAACGCTATTTGCGTTTAGTAGCGAAAACTGGAATCGACCGCAGCAGGAAGTTTCCGTGCTGATGGACTTGTTCTTTACAGTTCTCAAGCGCGAGGTGAAAAAATTACACAAACACAATGTACGCCTGTGCGTTGTTGGTGATAAACAGGGTTTCTCTGATAAATTGCAGCAGCGCATCGCTGAAGCGGAAGCGCTGACCGCAAAAAATACGGCACTAACCTTGAATATTGCTGCCAACTACGGCGGTCGCTGGGACGTTACGCAAGCTGCAAAGCAGTTGGCGGAGGCAGTGCAAGCGGGTAAGCTAAGTGTTGACGAGATTTCTGAGGACAAGCTTGCTGACAACCTCTGTTTAGCTGAGCAACCGGCTCCGGATTTATTAATACGAACGGGCGGGGAGCATCGGGTAAGTAACTTTTTGTTGTGGCAACTTGCGTATGCGGAGTTTTACTTTGCTGATGTGTTATGGCCAGACTTTGACGAGCAAGCGTTTGCGCGTGCTATTGCCGACTTTAGTTGTCGCGAACGGCGATTTGGTTTAACCAGCGAGCAGGTACAACAAGCCATCCTCGATACTGATGTAA
This sequence comes from Pseudidiomarina xizangensis, assembly GCF_052541995.1. Classification (NCBI taxonomy): domain Bacteria; kingdom Pseudomonadati; phylum Pseudomonadota; class Gammaproteobacteria; order Alteromonadales; family Idiomarinaceae; genus Pseudidiomarina; species Pseudidiomarina xizangensis. Next base: position 669,354 of record NZ_JBOBQA010000001.1, on the reverse strand, counting down.
CTACTGGGGAGTAAGCGTGTTAAAACAACGTCTAATAACGGCTCTCATTCTGCTACCCCTAGCGTTGTACTGCGTTTTTGGTCTCGCATTAGAGTGGTTTGCGGCTGTCATCACTGTGGTGATGCTTGGTGCCGCGTGGGAATGGTCACCGATCATGGGGTTAAAACGCCCAGTGGGTCGCATTTGTTATACCGTATCGGTGGCTATTGCATTGGTAGGATTACAATGGTGGATTCCGGTTTCACATATTTGGCAAGGCGACCAACTTCATCCCGTTTATTTTTGGCTGCTCATCGCTGGTGGCGTTTGGTGGGCCATCGCGACACTTCTGGTTTTAAACTACCCTGGCAGCCGCCGTTTGTGGTCACGCACGCGGTCCATCGTTGGTATTTTTGGTTACCTGACTTTACTGCCCGCAGCAGCAGGTATGTTTGCCGTTCGCTCATTGAATTATACTGCGGAGCCATTATTCGGTGGTTTCGTCTTATTATTCATTTTGCTGTTGGTCTGGGCTGCCGATGTTGGTGCTTATTTCGCCGGCGTGCGTTATGGACGCAACAAACTGATGCCAACGGTAAGCCCTGGAAAAACTATGGAAGGCTTATGTGGTGGTGTTGCCCTCGCTTTTGTGGTGATGATGGTAGTGGCGCAGTGGGTACAAATACCTGCTGCGGATTACAGTGGCTATTACTTTACCGGGTTATTGACCGTGGTGGTTTCCGTATTTGGTGACCTAACCGAAAGCATGTTTAAACGCTGTGCCGGGGTTAAAGATAGTGGGGCTTTGTTGCCGGGGCACGGTGGTTTACTCGATCGTATAGATAGCCTTACTGCAGCCTTACCAGTATTTACGCTTGCTTACCTGTGGTTATTGGTATGACGCACAAACTTTGTCTTCTCGGTGCTACTGGCTCGATCGGTGCAAGCACCCTAGCGGTATTACGGCAGCACCCCGAGCGTTTTGAGTTGACCGCGGTAACTGCGCACAGCAATGTGGAACAGTTGCTGGCAATTTGTCAGGAGTTCGTGCCACAGATCGCAGTTATGGTAGACGAACATGCGGCACGACGTTTGACCGCAGCTTTAGCAAACTCATCGACCACAGTGCTGTGCGGTGCAGAAGCGGTCGCGGAAGTTGCCGCAGATGCCAGCAGCGATACTGTTATGGCAGCAATTGTTGGCGGCGCAGGCTTGTTACCTACTTTTGCGGCGGTTAATGCAGGTAAACGTGTGTTACTGGCGAATAAAGAAGCGCTGGTAATGTCCGGACAACTGTTTATTGATGCAGCCGCGACAAGTGGGGCACAAATTTTGCCCGTTGATAGTGAACACAACGCTATTTTTCAATGTTTACCGGCTGCCGCACAAGATCAACTTGGTCATTGTGACCTCGCCGCGGCAGGTATCCATAAAATACTACTGACGGGTTCTGGTGGTCCATTTCGTGAGTTAGCGTTAACCGAGCTTGCACAACAAACTCCGGCAGCCGCTTGTGCTCACCCAAACTGGGATATGGGACAAAAAATCTCGGTCGATTCCGCGACCATGATGAATAAAGGGTTGGAATACATTGAAGCGCGCTGGCTGTTTAACTGTACTGCGCAACAGCTTGACGTTGTACTCCACCCACAGAGTGTCATTCACTCAATGGTCAGTTATGTCGATGGCTCGGTGTTAGCGCAAATGGGTCAACCGGACATGCGCACGCCGATTGCACACTGTTTAAGTTATCCAGAACGGGTTTTGAGTGGGGTCGAACCGCTCGATTTTTTAAGCATCGGCAATTTGAGCTTTGCAGCAGCGGACAGCACACGGTATCCTTGTCTCGATTTGGCAATGAAAGCGTGTTGGCAGGGCCAGTGGGCAACCACCGCACTTAACGCTGCAAATGAAGTTGCGGTTGCCGCCTTTTTATCGGAACAAATCAAATTCACGTCGATTGCGACCATCTGTTCAGCAGTGATTGAGCGGGTACAGCAAGCGAGTAATGTGGCTAAATTGAACTCCATCGAAGCGATTTTGTCTCTTGATGAGCAAGCGCGTGCCTATGCACGTGAACGAATTAAACAGGTTGAGACATGCTAGATATTATTTGGTCACTTGGGGCATTTGTTGTCACTTTGGGCGTATTGGTGACCTTTCATGAATTTGGTCACTTTTGGGTCGCACGCAAGTGCGGGGTGCAAGTGCTGACCTTTTCAGTTGGTTTTGGCAAAGCCTTTTGGCAGCGTCGGGGGAAGGACGGCACACTTTATCAGCTAAGTCGTATTCCGCTGGGCGGGTATGTGCGAATGCTGGACGAACGCGTCGATGATGTGCCTGCCGCAGATCGTGATAAAAGCTTCAATTCGAAGTCTGTAGCTAAACGTGCGGCAATAGTGGTAGCGGGCCCGGTGGCTAACTTCATTTTGGCGATCGTGGTGCTGTGGGGGATGTTTTTAATCGGCGTGCCGTCGGTTAAACCCATCATCGGAAGTATCACCCCGAATTCTATAGCGGCGCAGGCTGACTGGCCAACGCCAAGTGAGGTGATCACGGTCAATAGTACAGAGACTATCGACTGGCAACAGGTGAACTTGGCTTTTGCCGGGGCGCTTGGTGACGATAGCGCGACTGTAACGGTGCGAGATCAGCAACAACGACTGCATTCAGTAACTCTGGACATAAGCTCGTGGCGACTCGGTGAAGAGCAGATACCTACGTTTATGGCTCTTGGGTTGCAACCTTTCCAACCGGAAGTTTTCACTGAACTGGCATATATCCAAGAAAATTCACCAGCCGCTGAGGCGGGTTTACAGGTAGGAGATAAAATTCTTGCCTTTGATGGAACTCTTGTGCGCGATTGGTCTCAAATACGGGACGCAATCATGGCAGTGCCTGGTGCAGCGGTTGAGTTAACGATTGTACGGCAACAGCAGCAAATCACGGTGCCGGTGGTGATTGGTGAACGGGTGGTTGATGAAGAGAACTATGGTTTTCTTGGGGTCGAACCGCGTCGTGAAGCTTACCCGGAAGCGTATCGGTTTGTGCAACAATACGGTATAGTGGACGGCCTAGTGAAAGGTGCTGAACGCACATGGGGATTAATGGTCCTCAGTGTGCAAATGATTGGCAAATTGATTACCGGGACGGTGTCGGTCACAAATTTAAGTGGCCCGGTAGCTATCGCAGAAGGAGCAGGTGTTTCTGCGAGCTACGGATTGGTTTACTTTTTAGGGTTTCTCGCGCTAATCAGTGTTAATCTCGGTATCATTAATCTGGTACCATTACCGATGCTTGATGGGGGCCATTTGCTGTTCCTGGCAATAGAAAGCGTCCGTAAAAAAGCGGTCTCAGAACGAGTCCAAGAGATGAGCTACCGCATAGGTGGCGTACTGATTTTTGCACTGATGGCAATTGCAATCAGCAATGATGTTTTGCGATTACTTCGGTGAGAATAAATTTACAATAAACAAATAAGTAGCACAGAATGACGTTGAAAAAGCTATTTTTAAGCGCCCTTGTAGCGGGTGCTGCATTACCAGCCTACAGTGCTGACGAATTTGTCGTAGAAGATATTCGGGTTCGTGGTTTACAGCGGGTCGCTTTAGGCGCTGCGTTAACCTACATTCCTATTCGCGTTGGCGACAATGTCGATAGTGAGAACATTCAAAGCTCTATTCGAGCATTGTATTCCTCGACGCATTTTAATGATGTCGTCGTGCGTCGTGTCGGTGATACTTTAGTATTTGAAGTGACTGAACGACCGACCATTAGCGCCATTGAGTTTGATGGTAATAGTGATATCAAAGATGAACAGTTGGTACAAAGTTTAACCGACCAGGGCATCATTGAAGGCGAGCCACTCGACTTGACAACTATTTCCAGCATTGAGACGGGTCTCGAAGATTTCTATCACTCCATCGGTAAGTACAGCGCTAAGGTGGACGTTAATATTATTAAGTTGCCGCGTAACCGTGTGCGACTTGAGATAGATTTCGATGAGGGTGAGTCGGCTGAAATCCAACAGATTAATATTGTTGGCAATACTGTCTTTAGCGACGAAGAACTGCTCGCCAATCTGGAACTTAAAGATCGATTGCCATGGTGGAATTTCTTAGGTGCTCGTCAATATCAAAAGCAACAGCTTAGTGGCGATCTTGAAACCTTAGAGTCGTTTTACAAAGACCGCGGTTACCTGACGTTTCGTCTTGAGTCTGTACAGGTGAGCATGACGCCTGATCGTTCAGGGGTATACATTACTCTGAATATTCATGAAGGTGAGATATTCAATGTCCGCGAAACCCGTGTAATCGGTGATTTACGCGGTCAGGGCGAAGTTATTAAGCGACTAACTAAGATTGAACCCGGCACACGTTACAGTGCTGCTGAAATCACTTATTTAGAAGAATTGGTAGCGAAAGTTTATGGTCGTTACGGATATGCCTATCCGCAGGTTCGGGCAATCCCAGAGATTGATGAAGCGACCAACGAAGTTGATCTGATTTTCTCGATTGACCCGGGCAAACGGGTTTATGTTAACCGTGTTAAGTTCCGCGGTAACAATGTCACCGAGGATGAAGTTCTGCGTCGTGAAATGCGCCAATTCGAAGGTTCGCCATTGAATGATGACTTGGTTGAGCAGGGCAAAGTGCGGCTTGAACGTTTGGGCTTTTTTGAGACCGTTGAAAGCACAACAAGCCGGGTAAATGGCCGTGACGATTTGGTCAACATTGAATACTTGGTGAAAGAGCAACCGTCTGGCTCATTTAATTTCATGATGGGATATGGCGACTACTCTGGATTGCAGTTTGGTGTGGGTGTTTCTCAAGATAACTTTTTGGGTACAGGTAACCGAGCGGCGATTAATGTTAATACAAACCGCTTTAATAAGTCAGTTAGCTTGTCGTATATGGATCGCTATTTTACAAAAGATGGCGTGAACCTTTCAGGACAAGTTTTCATGAGTGAGTTTGATGCCGGTCGTCAAGAAAACCTTATCCGTTACAACACCAAGCGTTTAGGTATCGGTGGCAACCTGAGTTTCCCAATCAACGAAGTGAGTAGTTTAAGCTTTGGGGCCATGGCGCGCCGTGAAGAAGTCACCAATGTTGAAGGCTACGAGCAAGTTAAACGTTTTTATCAGCCGTACCTGGATGAAGAAAATCCAAACTCTGGCGTAGCTTTCGATATGCTTTCGTTGGAAGCCGGTTGGCAGCGGGTCACGCTTAACCGCGGCACTTACCCGACAGCGGGTACGTCAAATCGTATTAATGCCGAAATTACGGTTCCTGGAAGTGATATCCGCTATTTCCGAGTGAACTACGAATTTAAGCATTATTTACCTATTACCAACGATCATAGCTTTGTGTTATTGACGCGGTTTAAAATTGGTTACGGTAATGGTTATGGTTCAGACGATAAGGGTAACGATTACATCTTCCCGTTTTATGAAAATTTCCGTATCGGCGGTAATGACGATTTACGCGGGTTTGAAGCGAACACAGTAGGTCCGCGTGCCGTTTACCGTTATCCCGATTCAATCTTTGGACCGCCAAATTATTATGGTACACCAAGCGATTTGCCAGTCGGACCAGGTGCTGATACGTTAGCGGTGAGTCAGTATTCAGTGGGCGGTAATGCCATGTATGCGGGGGGTATTGAATTAATCGTACCGACCCCGTTTATAGATGAAGAGACAAAGAATTCCGTACGCACGAGTGTTTACGTTGACGTAGGTAGCGTTTGGGATACAGAATTCCAGTACCAAGAGTTCAGTCAATTAGAACAAAGCGGAAACCGAAATTTCCGTTTGTATGACTTTAGTTCACCAAGTTTATATCGGGCTTCCGCGGGTATTGCCGTACAATGGCTATCACCTATGGGTCCGTTAACCTTTGCATTGGGTCGTCCAATCAAGACCTATACCGGGGATCGGACGAAAAGCTTTAGTTTCAACTTTGGCACGACTTTCTAATAAGCATCATGAGTCGGGCTATTACATTTTTAAAGAACAGGAGTATTCACGTGAAAGTATTAATGAAAACTACAATTGCAGCAGCTCTTTTATCTACTGCGTTTTTTGCAAACGCAGCTGAAGCTCAGCAGAAAATTGGTTTTGTAAGCATGCAGAATGTTTTCCAACAGCTTCCGCAAGCACAGGAAATCTCTGCTCGTTTGCAAGAAGAATTTGCTAACGATTTTGCGGCATTGGAAAAAATGACAACTGAGCTGCAAAGCTTGCAGGAAAAAGCCGAGCGTGACGCACAAATCATGTCGCCAAGCGAGCGTCTGCAAATCAGCCGTGAAGTCGAAATGCTGGAAACACGTCGTCAACTTAAGTACAAAGCATTGCGCGAAGACAGCGAGCGTCGCCAGCAAGAAGAGCGTAACAAGTTGATGCTCGATATCGTCCGTGAAGCGAAAACTGTTGCTCAAGCAGAAGGCTACGACATGGTATTGAACGATAATTCGGTTCTTTACGCAGGTGAATCACTTGATCTTACTGATGAAGTTATCGCTAAAATGACTGGCGGAAACTAAGTCGGATGCAGCAACAAACATTGCAACAATTAGCATCAGTCATTGATGCTGAAATTGTCGGTGATGAGCAACAACTCATCACTGACGTTGCAACTCTTGCCTCGGCCAAGCCGGGGCAAATTGCATTTTTAGCCAACGAAAAATATCGTGCGCAGCTCGATACCACGAAAGCTAGTGCGGTTATTGTTGGGCCTAATGTTGAAGTGCCTGCGGGATTATCTGCGTTAGTGACCAAGAATCCTTATGCTGGGTTTGCAAAAATAGCGCAACAGCTGGATACCACACCTAAAGCGGCAGAGGGGATTGACCCGTCGGCGCAGATCGCGGATACAGCTCAAATCGGCGTTAACGTTGCCGTGGGTCCGCTAACCATTATCGCCGATAAGGCAGTGATCGGCGACAATGTCGAGATTGGCGCCGGCAGCTACATCGGTCCCGGTGTGGTAATCAAGGCAAATACCAAAATTTGGCAACAGGTTGTGGTCTACCATAATTGTGAAATTGGTGCCTATTGCTTAATCCATAGTGGTGCAGTTATCGGTGCAGATGGTTTTGGTTGGGCTAATGAAGCCGGTAAGTGGGTAAAAATACCGCAGCTTGGTCGGGTGATTATTCACGATCGGGTTGATATTGGTGCGAATACCACTATTGATCGTGGTGCATTAGATGACACTATCATTAGCAGCGGCTGTATTATCGATAATCAATGCCAGATAGCACACAACGTTTTCATTGACGAAGATACTGCTATTGCAGGTTGTACCGTGCTGGCGGGAAGCTGTCGAATCGGTAAACGCTGCTTAATTGGTGGTGCAACCGCAATTAATGGCCACATTGAAATTTGCGACGATGTACAAATCAGTGGCTTCTCGATGGTTATCAAAGGAATCACTGAGCCAGGTGTTTATGCATCGGGTATTCCGGCTACTCCACATCGCGAATGGCGCCGTAATGGTGCGCGTTATCGTCAACTCGATGACTTGTTCCAGCGCGTGAAAAAAATCGAGAAAAAACTCGCCGATTAATCCAGTAATTGGAGATTCAATTTTGTCTGTCTCTGACTCAGCTTTTAATATACATGAAATTATGCGGTTGTTACCGCATCGCTATCCATTTTTATTGGTCGATAAGGTCATCAGTTGTGATGCAAAAACGCAGATCCATGCGGTGAAAAACATCACGGTGAATGAAGACTTGTTTAACGGTCATTTCCCAGGTAATCCTATCTTTCCTGGGGTATTGATTTTAGAAGCGCTAGCACAAGCTGCTGGCCTGTTAGGTTTTAAAATCACCGAAAGCAAGCCTGGCGACAATGACCTATACTTATTTGCAGGCGTCGATAAGGCTCGATTCAAACGTCAGGTTATTCCCGGCGATGCTTTGCATTTGCATGTGACCTTTGAAAAGGAACGTCGTGGTATCTGGGTGTTCAAGGGCCGAGCTGAAGTCGACGGACAATTGGCCTGTAGTGCCGACATCATTTGTGCGAGAAGAGAAACTTAAGTGATTCATCCAACAGCTATTATTGATGAAAAAGCAGTAATTGGAACAAATGTTGAAATCGGCCCTTACAGTATTGTCGGGGCCGATGTTGTGATTGGTGATGACTGCTGGATAGGTCCCCATGTGGTGTTGAAAGGTCCGACGGTGCTCGGCAAGGGCAATCGCATTTTTCAGTTTGCGTCAGTGGGGGAAGATTGCCAAGACAAGAAATACAATGGCGAACCCACCCGTCTTGAAATTGGTGACCATAATGTTATTCGTGAATGTGTCACTATTCATCGCGGCACAGTACAAGATCAAAGCCTAACCAAAGTTGGTAGTAACAATTTATTAATGGCGTATGTTCATGTTGCCCATGATTGCATCGTTGGTGATAACGTTATTCTTGCCAACAACACCACGTTGGCAGGTCATGTTCATGTGGGTGACTGGGCTATTTTGGGTGGTTTTACCGGTGTGCACCAATTTTGCCACATCGGCGAACATGCCTTTACCGCAGTCAACTCTGTGGTAGTACAGGATATTCCTCCGTATGTGATGGCCCAAGGACATAACGCGGTACCTCGTACCATAAATAGCGAGGGCCTGAAACGCCGGGGTTTTAGCAAAGAGCAAGTAATGATGATAAAACGTGCCTTCAAAACGTTGTATCGCAAAGGCCTTACCGTAGATGAAGCGGTGGCTGAAATGACAAGTTGGCAAGCCGAGGAACTTAATGAGTTCATTCGCTTTGTCCAGCAAAGCTCCCGCGGCGTTATTCGTTAGCAAATGACTCAAGATAAACCGCTATTGATTGCAGTGATTGCCGGTGAGCACTCCGGCGATTTGCTTGGTGCTGGCTTGTTACGCGAATTGCGGCGACGCCAGCCAAACATCGAGTTTATAGGTGTCGGTGGGCCCTTGATGGAAGCTGAGGGCTTGAAAAGTTTAGTGCCAATGGATGACTTAGCGGTCATGGGCCTTGCTGAAGTGCTGGGGCGATTGCGCACCTTACTTGCCCATCGAAAAACTTTAGTCAAAACATTTCTCGAACGTCAGCCCAGTCTATTTATCGGTATTGATGCACCTGATTTCAATTTGCCGATTGCGAAGCGTCTTAAGGCACAGGGTATTGCAACCTTGCATTACGTTAGCCCGAGCGTCTGGGCGTGGCGGCAAGGTCGTATTAAGGGTATTAAACAAAGTGTTGACCATGTGCTGTGCTTGTTACCGTTTGAAAAAGAGTTTTACGATAAGCATCAACTACCCGCGACTTTTGTTGGGCATCCATTAGCAGATTCAATCCCGCTGCAATGGGATCAAGAGCAAGCACGTGAAGATATCCATTTAACTGACCGTGAGCGTGGCCAACGACAGGTGGTCGCATTATTACCCGGCAGTCGAGCCGGCGAAATAGCTCGGTTGGGGCCGGTATTTTTGCAGGCAGCACAGCAGTACCTGGAACGGCATCCACAAACCTTATTTATTAGTCCGATGATTTCAGCTGCGCGCGCCAAGCAATTTCGAGCACTGCAGCAGCAACTTGCACCTGAGCTATCACTGCAGCTCATTGATGGCCAGTCCAGGTCAGCAATGGCAGCGGCCGACGCTTTAGTGTTAACTTCAGGTACCGTGACGCTAGAAGCGATGTTGATAAAACGACCGATGGTGGTGGCGTATCGCTTCAATTGGCTGACCTTTCAAATTATGCGACACATGTTTAAAGCGCCTTTTTTTAGTTTGCCTAACTTGCTTGCCGGACGCGAACTGGTGCCAGAATTATTGCAAGACGAGGTCAATCCTGAACGCATAGTCGCGGCGATTGAACAGCAGCTGGAAGCTGCCGATCATGGCGAGCTCATTACAACTTTCACGCGTTTGCATCATCGATTGCAACGTGATGCCGACAAGGTTAGCGCAGATGTTGCATTAAGCTTAGCGACGTCCTCAGATAGTTCGATTTAATCGAACGTAAAGCCTGTTTTTTCGCACTAATTATTCAATTAAGTTCTAGCTATACTAGGTGTTCACAAGCAAATTGAGGTGAACCATGGGATTATTAGTTGATGGCAAGTGGCATGATAAATGGTATGACACTGAGAAAAACGAGGGACGTTTTGAACGTAGCGCAGCACAATTTCGGAACTTTGTTCGTGCCGATGCAAACGCGGAATTTCCGGCGCAATCAGGGCGCTACCATTTGTATGTTTCCTATGCTTGCCCGTGGGCACACCGCACCCTTATTTTCCGAAAACTGAAAGGCTTAGAAGATCATATTTCGGTTTCGGCGGTACAGCCACTAATGCTGGAGAACGGTTGGGAATTTGGCGCCGATGAACTTGCTGATCCACTCTACCAACACGATTACCTGTACCAATTGTATCTGCGTGCGAATTCTAACTACAGCGGCCGCGTTACGGTACCGGTGTTATGGGACAAAGAAACACAAACCATCGTTAGCAATGAATCCGCTGACATTATTCGCATGCTTAATAGTGCCTTTAACGACATCACCGGCAACACTTTAGATTTTTACCCCACAGCGCTGCATGACGAAATCGACACTATCAATGATCAGGTCTATGACACCATCAATAACGGTGTTTACAAGTGTGGTTTTGCGACGCGGCAAGCGGCTTATAACCAAGCCTTTGATGCCTTGTTTACAAGCCTTGACGAGATCGAGCAGCGACTGAAAAAACAGCGCTTTTTAACAGGAGACCAAGTAACTGAAGCCGATTGGCGGCTTTTCACTACTTTGGTGCGTTTTGACAGTGTTTACCACGGCCATTTTAAAACCAATCAACATCGTATTGTCGATTACCCGGCAATCTGGGACTATGTAAAAGCGCTCTATCAAGTCCCTGGTGTTGCCGAGACTGTGGTTATGGACCATATTAAAACGCATTATTACGCCAGTCATACCATGATTAATCCGACGCAGATCATACCGCGCGGCCCAGCCATCGATTTTCATGCAGCCCATCAACGAGGGAAGGTGTTATGAGCGTTATTTTAAGTCGTCATCGCGGCATGCCTGCACAAGATGGTGCGGGGGTAAAACTGACGCGGATTGTGAACCAGCCCAGTTTACGGCATCAGGATCCATTTTTGATGCTCGATGAATTTCGCTCCGATGATCCTAACGATTACATTGCAGGCTTTCCGCCGCATCCACATCGCGGCTTTGTGACGTTGACGTACATGTTAGCGGGACGGATGGAGCACCAGGACTCAGTGGGTAATACCGGTTTAGTTGCTGGTGGTGGAGCGCAATGGATGAAGGCTGCACGTGGTATCATTCATGCTGAAATGCCGCAACAAGAGGACGGCTTGATGTGGGGCTTTCAGCTGTGGATTAATTTGCCGGCAAAAGAAAAGCTGGCAGCAGCGGAATGGGCTGACTACCCAGCAGAGAAAATTCCCGAACTGCGGGCGGGTGCCCTTACCGTGCGCGTGGTTGCCGGTGAGTTGGCGACAGCTGACGGAGCACTAAAAGGTCCGGTGCAGCAAGCCCAGCAACAGTTCCAAATGCTTGATGTGCGGTTCGCGGATAGTACCCAGTGGCAGCATCAAAGTGACGGACAGGAAACCCGGCTAGCTTATGTTTATCAAGGCGACATTGTCGTCAATGAGCAAAACGTAGCTCGCGGTGAACTGGTACGCCTTGATCCTAAAGCGTTGCTGACATTGTGTTCAAACGGTGAGGCTGGCATGCTGCTGCTATCGGGGCAGCCGATTGGCGAACCTATTGCGCAATACGGTCCGTTTGTAATGAATACTCAGGCCGAAGTTGAACAAGCCATTCGTGATTATCAAAGTGGCAAACTGACGGCCTAACGACAGGAGTTACCAATAACCATGCCAAGCACCGCAAGCGGTTTTGTTGTTGAGCAGGGACAACCCAAGCAAATAGATTTTAATCTTGCTACGCCAGTTGCAGATGAGGTTGTGATCGCGATTAGCCATAGCGGCATCAATCGCGCCGACTTAATGCAACTGGCGGGGCATTATCCGCCGCCTGCGGGCGCTTCCGATATTCTTGGCTTGGAAGCGAGCGGTCGTGTGGTTGCAGTTGGCCCCACGGTCAGTCGCTTACAGGTTGGGGATGAGGTTTGTGCACTGCTGGCCGCCGGCGGTTATGCCAGTCATGTGGTGGTAAGCGAGCAGCAAGTTGCAACACTGCCGCAAGGATTGAGCCTCGAGCAAGGTGCAGCAATTTGTGAGGCCTATGCGACCGCATGGTATAACCTTTATGAAATTGCAGCGTTAAAAGCTAATGAGAGGCTGGTCTTGCATGCTGGTGCCAGTAGCGTTGGTTTGGCGGCACTACAATTAGCGGTGCAATCCGGCAACCCAGTGTTTGTCACCGCTGGAAGTGATAAAAAACTCGAGTTATGCCAGCAACTCGGTGCAAGTGGTGGTTGGAATCGTCATCAAGGATCATTTGTGGAAGCGATTAAAACTTGGGGGGGTGCGGATGTTATTATCGATCCCGTGGCCGGAGACTATTTGGCGGACGATCAGCAGGTGTTAAATGTTGATGGTCGCATTGTGGTGCTTGGCTTGATGGGCGGCCGTACAGCAGAATTAGATGCTGGACGCCTATTGATGAAACGACAGCGTATACAAGGTAGTACTTTGCGCAATCAATCGTTAACCGTGAAAGCACGAATTATGCGAGCGCTGGAACAGAACGTATGGGCACTGTTAAGCAATGGCAAGTGTGCAGCGAGAATCGAACAGGTGTACCAAATTACTGAAATGGCTGTGGCGTTACAGCAGCTAGCAGATAATCGAACAAAGGGAAAGTTAGTTTTAGCCTGGTAAGAAAATGGTGGAGGGGGCAGGATTCGAACCTGCGAAGGCTGAGCCGTCAGATTTACAGTCTGATCCCTTTGGCCACTCGGGAACCCCTCCACGAAGACGCCGCATCATAGCAGATTGAGGCGGGCTGTAAACCCCGCTATGATGAATGCTTGGTATTTATCGTTCGACTTGAACAGGTTGCTTATTTTGTCGACAACAACTGCTGAATTAATCAACACCTTCCTCGAACGACTCTGGTTAAAGCAGGGCGTGAGTAAAAATACTTCTTCTGCTTATGGCACAGATCTGAAAAAGTTTTATCAGTTTTTGCTGGAACAACAGGGTGAAAACGCTGATTTATTGCAGGTTGAAACCGAAGTTATAGAAAGTTATATGTTGTGGCGACGCCAACAAGGTTTATCGCCACGCAGTACAGCTCGGGCGTTGAGTGCGCTGAAAAAGTTTTACAATTATGCCGTTACCGAGCGTTTGTTAAGTACCGATCCAACCACTCGCTTGCGGCAACCTAAGCAGCCACAAGCGATTCCCCATAGTCTCGTCGAGAGCGAAGTTGAAGCGTTGCTCGAAGCGCCAGATATAGATGATCCTGTGCAATTACGTGATCGCGCGATGTTAGAAGTGTTGTATGCCACGGGATTACGGGTCACAGAGTTAGTGCATTTGAGTTTTGCGCAGGTATCGACGCAACAGGAATTGGTGCGCGTGGTCGGGAAAGGCAACAAAGAACGCTTAGTGCCGCTTGGTGAAGCGGCGCTGGAATGGTTGCAACGCTACCAACAGTATGGCCGAGCGGCGTTGAGCTCCAGTCCCAGTGAGTTTGTGTTTATCACCCGTCGCGGAGGACCTTTGACCCGGCAAGCATTCTGGCACCGTATTAAATTGTACGCGCAGCGCGCTGATATTCGTTCGCATTTATCGCCGCACACGTTGCGGCACGCATTTGCAACGCATTTGCTTAACCACGGTGCCGATCTGCGGGTATTACAAATGTTGCTCGGACACAGCGATTTATCAACAACTCAGATCTACACCCACGTTGCTCGCGAACGTTTGCAACAGCTTCATGCAAGTCATCATCCACGGGCTTAAAAGTGCTGCAGCTAGGCTTAATTCGCGATAAACTGGTAACCATAATGAACAGCTGAAAAATTAGGAAAACTATGAGACATCTACTAGTGGTTGCCAGTGTTGTTGGCTTACTAGCCTGTAGCCCACAGGGTGCAACGCAAAATGGCAATACTCAGAATGATACCGCGCAAATTGATGCAACCTTCAGTAGTCAGCATCTTGAACGGATGGGCTTCAAGATTGAATCGGTAACTGATTCAACCGTCACTGGTATCTACGAGGTGATTACAGATCAGGGTTTGGTGTATGTTACCGCTGATGGTGAAACCCTGATTAGTGGTCGTTTTTACGATATTTCAGGCAGTGAGCCGGTGAATGTGAGTGAAGCGTCAAATCGCCAAATGCGTAAATCAGATATCACCAAAGTGAGTGATGAAGCTATTGTTTATGCGGCCGCAGACGAGCAGTACATGGTTACCGTATTTACCGACCCAACCTGTGGTTATTGCCGCCAGTTACACAATAACCTCGACACTTACCATGATTTGGGTATTTCAGTACGCTATCTGGCGTGGCCGCGCGGTGGCTTGCAAGGTAGCGCGTATCAGCAGTTAAAAACGATTTGGTGCTCAGCCGATCAACAGGCCGCGTTAGATGCTGCGAAAAACGATCAGCGCTTGCCAGCGGCTAGCTGTGATGATCCGGTCGATGCGCATTTTGCTTTAGGTAATAAATTTGGGGTGCGTGGCACGCCAGCAATTGTTTTGCCTTCAGGTGAAATGTTACCCGGCTTGGTGCCGGCAGAACGTATGCTCGGAATGCTGAAAAGCTCACAATAATGTTGTTTAACTGTGGTTGATTTAGCGGTAGACATACAGCGCCGAGCGGATGTTGAGGTCGGTAATTTGCCAGCGGAAATGCCGCTGGTTCTGCGCCAAATCTTGGCCAGACGTGGCGTGTCTGAGGTAAATCAACTCGATTTGCGGGTGCAACATTTACCGCATTTTCAGCAATTGCGTGATAGCGAAAAAGCCGCCGCACGAATTATGGACGCCATTATTGCCGATCAGGTGATTTGTATTTGTGGTGACTTTGACGCTGATGGTGCGACCTCAACCGCGCTGATGGTGTCAGTGTTGCAAGCCATGGGGGCGAGCAAAGTAAATTACTGCGTGCCTAACCGTTTTACTGATGGTTACGGGTTATCGCCGAATCTAGTGCGGGCGGCGCAGCAACAAGGTGCCGAACTGTTGATTACCGTCGACAGTGGTATCTCCTGTCATGCTGGCGTCGCTGCCGCCAATGCGGCCGAGCTGGATGTTATCATTACCGATCATCACCTGGCGGGTGCCGAATTGCCACCCGCATTTGCCATTGTTAACCCCAACCAGCCGGAATGTGACTTTCCCAGTAAAGCGATTGCGGGAGTCGGGGTAGCGTTTTATTTGTTGTTAGCGGTAAGGGCTGAAGCGCGGCTACGGCAGCATGCAGCGGCGCAGGTCAATCTTGCCGATTGGCTTGATCTGGTCGCGCTGGGAACCGTCGCTGACGTGGTTAAACTTGATGGGGTAAACCGTATTCTGGTGCAACAAGGCTTGCAACGGATCCGTAGCGGCCATTGTCGGCCAGGTATTAAGGCGTTGTTGGCGGTGACTCAACGGGAAGCACCGCGCTTACAAGCGAGCGATTTAGGGTTTGCTTTGGCGCCAAGAATTAATGCTGCGGGTCGTTTAGATGATATGGCGCTGGGCATCGAGTGCTTGCTGAGTGCGAACTATAGCAATGCCGAGGTGTTGGCGCAGCAACTCAATGAACTCAACGGCCAGCGGCGCGAGATCGAGACTGAAATGCGTGAGAGCGCTGCTCAGTATGTCAGCCAACTACAGCTAGACAGTAGCGAACTACCCGCGTTGTTGGTGTTACATCAGGAAAGCTGGCATCAAGGCGTTATCGGTATCGTCGCAGGTCGGGTCAAAGAACAGTTTCACCGACCCACCATTACTTTTGCGCCGGGCGATGATGGCTTATTGAAGGGCTCAGCGCGATCGATTCCGGGGTTGCACATGCGCGATTTATTGGAGCGTATTCATAGTCTTGAACCTGAACTCATTCCCCGCTTTGGCGGGCATGCCATGGCGGCAGGGCTGTCGTTGCCAGCGGAAAATCTGGCGCGCTTCAAAGAGCTTGCCGAACAGGTTGCGCAAGAATGGCTCAACGAACAAGATTTAAAGCGACAAATATGGAGTGACGGCGAACTCGATGGTTCGTGTTTCAGTGTTCCCTTTGTCGAACAACTGCAGCGGCTCGGACCATGGGGCCAAGGTTTCCCTGAGCCAAGTTTCGATGCGATATTTGAATTTGTGCAACAACGTATTGTTGGTCAAAATCATCTTAAACTGGTGTTGCGTAGTGACGATGGCGTGATGCTTGACGCGATTGCTTTCAATGTCGATACGCAAAAATGGCCCGACTTAGCTGTACGCCAGGTAAAAATTGTCTACAAATTACAATTAAATCACTTCCGTGGCCGCACCAATGTGCAGCTGCTGGTGGAGCATTTACAACCTTTACGGTAAAATGCCGCCCTTTGTATCCATGAATGGACGAGCTGAGACTCACTATGTTTGAAACTAATGCGACCTATGTTGCCCTAAAAGAGATGCGTGAGCGCAGTGAAGCGCTTCGGGGGTATCTTTGACTATGCTCATAAAGTTGAGCGCTTAGAAGAGGTTAGCCGCGAACTGGAAGACCCAAATGTGTGGGAAGACCAAGAGCGGGCGCAGTCACTGGGTAAAGAACGGGCCAGCCTGGAAGAAGTGGTCGAAACCTTAGACCAACTTGCCCAGGGATTAGAAGATGTTGAAGGTTTAGTCGATCTCGCGGTCGAGGCCGAAGACGAAGCTACCTATAACGAAGCCGTTGAGGAACTAAACCAGCTGGAGCAACAGTTAGCTAAGTTAGAATTTCGGCGGATGTTCTCCGGTGAACAGGATGCCGCTGACTGCTATTTGGATATTCAATCTGGCTCGGGTGGTACAGAGGCACAAGACTGGGCCAATATACTATTACGCATGTATTTGCGGTGGGCAGAAAATCACGAATTCAAAGCCGAAATCACCGAGTTATCAGAGGGTGAAGTGGCTGGTATTAAATCAGTCACAGTGCGGGTTCAGGGTGATTATGCTTACGGCTGGTTACGCACCGAAACGGGCGTGCATCGGTTAGTGCGTAAATCGCCGTTTGACTCCGGAAATCGTCGGCATACGTCGTTTGCATCGGTTTTTGTGTATCCGGAAATTGATGACTCAATTGAGATTGAGATCAACCCTGCGGATCTGCGGGTCGATACCTACCGTGCGTCGGGTGCTGGTGGACAGCATGTTAACCGAACCGACTCGGCCATCCGTATTACCCACGAACCAACGGGTATCGTGGTGCAGTGTCAAAGCGATCGCTCGCAACATAAAAACCGAGATGCGGCGATGAAACAATTGCGCGCGAAATTATTTGAACTTGAATTGCAAAAGCAGCTGACAGAAAAGCAGGCATTGGAAGACAGTAAGTCAGATATTGGCTGGGGTAGCCAAATTCGTTCGTATGTACTTGACGATGCACGTATTAAAGATTTACGGACTGGCATTGAGAACCGCAATACCCAAGCAGTACTCGATGGCGCACTCGATCCATTTATTGAAGCGAGCTTGAAGTCTGGACTTTAAGCGGCGCTTTCGCAGCATTTTAAAGAGCACTAAAGAAACTATAGGATTTTAACCATGACAGATAAAACGCAAGGCAATGAAGTTGTTGATGTTAACGAACAGATTGCGCAGCGAAAGGCGAAATTAAAAGCTTTGCGTGAACGCGGTGTGGCGTTTCCAAACGACTTTCGTCGTGAACACCTTGCTGCCGACCTGCATGCTGAATTTGATGATGCTGACAAAGAAGAGTTAGTAACCAAGGGTATTCGTGTCGCTGTTGCCGGTCGCATGATGACTCGCCGTATCATGGGGAAAGCAAGCTTTGCGACCATTAAAGATATGTCTGGGCAAATTCAACTTTACGTAGCTCGGGATAATCTACCTGAAGGTTTTTACAACCAAGAATTTAAAAAATGGGATTTAGGCGACATCATTGGCGCCACGGGAACTTTATTTATTACCGGAACCGGCGAGCTGAGTGTTCAGGTGGATGATATTCGCCTGTTGACCAAAGCGCTGCGACCACTGCCGGATAAATTTCATGGTTTGGCTGACCAGGAAACCCGTTACCGTCAACGCTATCTCGATCTCATCGCCAATGATGACTCCCGCCGCACCTTTATAGTGCGTTCGAAAGTTGTTGATTACATCCGCCGTTTCCTTGCTGAACAGCAGTTTCTGGAAGTTGAGACTCCAATGATGCAAACTATTCCGGGTGGCGCTGCGGCGCGTCCTTTTATGACCCACCACAACGCTCTTGATATGGAATTGTACTTGCGCATTGCCCCTGAGTTGTACTTGAAGCGGCTGGTGGTAGGTGGTTTCGAGAAAGTGTTCGAGATCAACCGTAACTTTCGCAACGAAGGGCTTTCGACCCGTCACAACCCAGAGTTCACTATGCTTGAATTTTACTGGGCTTACGCGGACTTTAATGACTTAATGGATTTAACCGAGTCGATGTTACGTGGTATGACCAAGGAAATCTTAGGTTCGAGTGAGTTTACCAGTGAAGGAGTTGATTATGACTTCGCACAGCCGTTCGCTCGAATGACGGTTAACGAAGCTATTTTACAACATCTACCAAGCGCATCAGCTGAGCAGCTTGCGACGTTTGAGGAAGCCTCATCATTGGCGGAAAGTCTTGGTATCCACGTTAAGAAAAATTGGGGTCTGGGTAAGGTGCAAATCGAAATTTTCGAAACGGTTGCCGAACACAAGCTTATCCAGCCGACCTTTATTACTGCTTACCCGGCAGAAGTCTCGCCGTTGGCGCGCCGCAATGATAATGACCCGCATATCACCGACCGCTTTGAATTCTTTGTTGGTGGGCGTGAATTGGCGAATGGCTTTTCTGAGTTGAATGATGCTGAAGATCAGGCTGAACGTTTCCAGCATCAGGTCGAGCAAAAAGAAGCAGGTGATGATGAAGCCATGTTCTTTGACGAAGACTACATTACCGCGCTTGAACACGGCTTGCCACCAACTGCCGGTGAAGGTATTGGTATTGACCGTCTGGTCATGCTCTTAACCGACTCGCCGTCGATTCGTGATGTATTGTTATTCCCACATATGCGCCCGCGTAAAGGCTAAAGTAAAGTAGTAATAGAATAATAAAAAGGCCCCGCGGGGCCTTTTTTAGTTAGGAAGCGCAGCAAGAAAATCGTCTAGCAGCTCTTGTCGATCCTCGATTCCGCACGACATGCGTAACAGATCATCCGGACAGGGTGTGCCAGGACCTTCAACGCTGGCGCGATGTTCAATGAGACTTTCGACTCCGCCAAGTGACGTTGCCCGTTTCCATAATTTGGTATGGGCGGCGACGTGGATAGCGGCTGCAGCGCCATCACGCAAGCGTACCGAAAGCATGCCGCCGAAGCCGCCGTGCATTTGTTGCTTGGCAATTTCATGACCGGCGAATGATGGCAGGCCAGGATAGAGAACTGCTACCACTGCAGCGTGTTGTTCCAGCTGTTCGGCGATAAATTGTGCTGTTGCACAGCTTTCTCGAACGCGTAAATGCATGGTTCGCATACCGCGTAAAAGCTGGGCTGCGTCGTGTGGGCTTGGCACTGCACCACCTTGCGATCGAACCAGGCGAATGCGTTGCCAGTAAGCATCATCACGGGCCGCAATCAAGGCTCCGGCGATAACATCTGAGTGGCCATTTAGGTATTTGGTTGCCGAATGCATAACAATATCGGCACCTAGAGCAATAGGTTGGCTCAGCAGGGGCGTTGCACAGGTTGAGTCGATCGCAACCTGGGCACCGGCTTGGTGTGCGAGTTGAGCTATAGCAGCAATATCACTTACGCACCAGAGTGGATTACCTGGGGTCTCTAACCATACTAACTTGGTGCGGTGCGGCTGCAGGTGTTGTTGCACGGCAGCTACATCAGTCATATCAATAAATTCGATCTGTAAACCCCAGTCCGTCGCAAAATTGAGTAGCCAGTTACGTAAGGACCAGTACATAACTTTTGGTGCAAGTACGTGATCCCCCGGCCGTAGACCTTGAAAAACTGCAGTGGCAGCAGCCATCCCTGAGCCAAAGAGCAGTGCCTCGTGACCTTGTTCAAGCTGGCATAACAGAGCTTCGACAGGCTGATAGGTTGGGTTATCTGCTCGTGAGTAGACACGCCCGCTGGGGTAGCTGTTGTCGGCACCGCGCAGGTAGGTTGTAGCAACATGAATGGGGGGCACGACGGCTTGAGTTTCCTGATCAATTTTACCCAACGATTGAGCGAGGGCAGTGGCAGCTGAGTAAGGATAGTTTTTTCCAGAATTGGCATTCCCAGACATAAGGTTTCTCTTGTGCGGTTACAGTGGTAATAAGAGGTTTAGATTATAGAAATGCGAGGGTATTGAAAAGGACTAAGCAGGCAATAAAAAAGCGCATCCTTGTTGGGATGCGCTTTTTATTATGCTTGGCGTGTAAGTCTACACCGTAAGTCGTTCGATTAAGCGTGGTCGTGATCGCCGTCAGTGTGCACGTGACCATGCTCCAGCTCGGTTGGATCAGCGTCACGAACTTCAACAACTTCTACGTCAAAGTTAAGCTCAGTACCTGCTAATGGGTGGTTACCATCGACAGTTACTTGATCATCGTTAACTTCAACAATAACTACTGATTGCTCACCGTTGTCCGTGCTGGCACGGAATTGCATGCCTGGTTCGACAGGGTTGTCGCCGAACAAGTTGCGCGGTACGGTTTGGATCAGGCCATCGTGGCGCTCGCCGTAAGCATTTTCAGGAGAGATGTCGGTAGCGAATTTGTCGCCTTGGCTTTTACCTGCAAGTGCATCTTCGAGACCTTTAATCAACATGCCGCGACCAAAGATAAACTGTAACGGTTGACCTTCTTTAGATTGGTCTAACGTTTGTCCTTCGGCAGTTTTCACGGTGTAGTGAATGCCGACAACTTTGTCTTGGCTAATGGTTTGAGTCATGATTCATCCAATTTATAAGGCAGTGGGTAAATTTCCAAAAGACTCGCGTCATCACCTTTAATGCGTAATGGTGTGGTGCTTTCGAGATCACTCGGAAGTACCGCTAACACATCAAGATGCTGGTCAGCACGGCTCACTGCATTTATTACCGTACCTGCACGTCGCCAGTTGTCACCAAGCTGTTGTTCAACAATTGTACCTGTTGCAACCTGCTTGCCGTGACCACTAAGGCGGAAAAGTGCACGCTTTTGCTTGCCCAAATATTTCATTCGGGCCACCGTCTCTTGGCCGATATAACACCCCTTGCTAAAGCTTATGCCGTCCAAGGCTTGAACATTCAGCATTTGGGGTACGAACTCTTGTATTGTACCTGAAAACAGGGTCGGCCGACCACGTTCGATTTCTAACGCATGCCAATAGCGCAGATCCGAGTTGCTGGGTAGTGGTTCGCCACGGTTCAGGCAAAGATACTGGTCAGGATGTGTACCAAGACTTAGCACCACAGCATGATCGGTGTGACTCACGCTGTTTGTGCCTGCTTCTTTAAGTGGTGTGCCAAGCAGTTCTGCCAGATAAGCTGGAGCAGCTGTGCCAAACACGCCAAGTAATTGGAAGTCGGTTGTGGCATCACGAATCTCAACCTTGTTAAAGACGCCAAACTTCTGGAGTTGGTTTAACGATGCTTCCAAGCCTGGCTTGGACGTAACTATAAGTACGCCATCAGCGTAACGAAGAATCCAAAATAGGCTCAACGTCTTGCCTTTATTGTCGCAGTGAGCGCCGAAAATCCAGTCCTGCTCAGAGAGCTGAGCGAGGTCGCAGGTGAACTGCCCTTGCAAAAAGCTTTCAGTGTCAGGTCCCGAAACTTGAATAATCCCGTGATCATCAAGTGAAACTGTTACGTATTCGGGTGGAGCTTTGGTAAACTCTGTCGTTAACACAATCAACCTCGTTGTTTCGCGTCTATGACAGAAAGGTGGGGACAGATTTTTAATATACAAGGGGCGCAATAAAATCCTATGCAAAAGTTACAACAAAATGCAGATAGCTTACGTGACAAGAACCGCATGCGTTGGGCTTGTCGCCGCGGCATGTTGGAGCTCGATGTACTGTTTATGCCATTTGTCGAAGAGGCCTACGACGATTTAGATGAACCCCAGCAAGCTGCATTTCGACGCTTGTTAACTTGCGATGACCCTGATCTTTTTGCCTGGTTTATGGGGCATCAAGCCTGCGAAGATAAAGAGCTTAAAGGTATGGTCGATTTTATTTTGAGTCGAGTGAAAGTTTAGAGGTGTGGCTTTGCTGTCAGCGTCCGTGGTTGTGGTGCGGTATTGCACCATCGGTTTGGGCGTTCGATAGTGAGCAACAGCGACTACTGCGGCTGGATAGCTTTGCTTTATGGCAACTGGAGCAGCCGAGCGCTATCTTTGTCACACCCTGGCTAATACTTGCTCGCTTTGAACGTGTGCAATGTGGAAAATTGCAACGCGCACCCTGCTGGTGGCTGTGCTGCGTGTTCTGGACCGATGGCCAGGCCTTTGCTCGTTGTCGACGCTTATTTTTGGCCTGGCGTGAGAACCGAGGGGTGCGCAAGCTCTGACGTTTCTGGATAATCGAGATTGTAGTGCAGGCCGCGGCTTTCTTTGCGTTGCATCGCCGAACGTACAATAAGTTCAGCGACTTGTACCAAGTTCCGAAGTTCCAGCAGGTTGTTGCTGACCCGGAAGTTACTGTAGTACTCGTGGATTTCTTGTTGTAGCAACTCGATACGGCGTAAGGCACGCTCGAGGCGTTTATTGGTACGCACAATACCCACGTAATCCCACATAAATAAACGAAGTTCGTGCCAGTTGTGCTGGATGATGACTTCTTCATCGGAATTGGTCACTTTGCTTTCATCCCAGCCTGGTAAATCTAAATGCAATTGTGCAGTCGCTAGTTTTGTACAGATATGTTCCGCAGCGGCTTGGGCGAAAACCACACATTCCAACAAAGAATTACTCGCCATGCGGTTGGCACCGTGCAGTCCGGTGCAAGCGACCTCACCAATCGCATATAAATGAGGTAAATCTGTTTGCGCACGCAAATCTGTCATGACTCCACCACAAGTGTAATGGGCTGCTGGCACTACCGGCATAGCTTCGTGAGTGATATCAATACCTAAGCCTAAGCATTTATCGTGAATCGTTGGAAAGTGCTCACGAATAAAATCGGCAGCTTGATGGGAGATGTCCAGATACATACAGTCAGCACCTAAACGCTTCATCTCATAATCGATGGCGCGCGCTACAACATCGCGAGGCGCGAGCTCAGCGGCTTCGTGAAAGTCGGGCATAAAGCGGGTACCGTCCGGACGCTTCAATAAAGCACCTTCACCACGCAAGGCTTCGGTGAGCAAAAATGAATGGGCATTAGGGTGGAACAAACACGTCGGATGGAACTGGTTAAACTCCATATTAGCGACCCGGCAGCCGGCACGCCATGCCATGGCAATACCATCACCACTGGCGACATCCGGGTTGGATGTGTATTGGTAGACTTTACTTGCGCCACCTGTTGCCAGCGCAACAAACTTGGCAGCGACGGTCTCAACCCGTTCAGCTGCGCGGTTCCAAATATAAGCACCATAAACCTGTTGTTGTTTAAGGGTTTGCCGGTTGGTAATCAGATCAACGGCATTATAGCGTTCTAAAATGCGGATATTGGAATGGGCCTTAACTTTACCAACAAGTGTGGTTTGTACGGCTTTACCGGTTGCATCAGCTGCGTGTAAAATACGCCGATGGCTGTGGCCACCTTCTTGGTTTAGGTGGAATTTAGATGCACTGTCGGCGGCGTCAACGCGGTCAAAACCAACCCCGAGGTCAATCAACCACTGTAAACCTTTACGTGCATTTGACGTGGTATAGGCAACAGCATCAGGATCACAGAGCCCGGCACCAGCGACCAACGTATCCTGAATGTGACTTTCAATGCTATCATCTTCATCGAAGACAGCGGCGATGCCACCTTGAGCGTAATAGGTTGACCCTTCAGTAAGTGGTCCTTTGGATAGCACAATGACATTAGCGTGATCAGCAAGATGCAAGGCAAGGGTAAGGCCCGCAGCGCCACTGCCGATGATAAGTACGTCGCATTGATAATCGATGACTTGTTTCATAAAGTAGGGGAATAATCAGGCACAAAGCGCTGTTTTGTCGATGGAATACCAGCGATTTTACTCTTTTAGAATTATTTTGCGAACTTTTTACCAGAGCTTCGGTCATAATTTGCAACATGCAATTTATAAGAGCTTGGGCCTGGTTCGCAGTACACGCTATGAGTTGAGGAGAACAGGCTCAAATGAGCGAACAAGATACTGATAAAGCCCTCGTACTGCGAGTACAGCAGGGTGACCAACAGGCTTTTGATTTGTTGGTTAAAAAATATCAGCACAAAGTAATGAGCCTGATTTCGCGTTACGTAAAGCAGGCAGCAGATGTTCCAGACGTGGCCCAGGAAGCGTTTATCAAAGCTTATCGGGCGATAGGGAACTTTCGGGGCGATAGTGCGTTCTACACTTGGTTGTATCGCATCGCCGTGAATACTGCGAAGAATTATTTGGTGTCACAAGGGCGCAAGCCACCGGCATCAGATGTTGATGCAGAAGAAGCAGGTTTTTACGAAGGTTCAGGCGCACTTCGTGATTCAGCATCACCAGAAAGTTTGTTGTTGACGGATGAAATTCGCGATGTAGTGATGCGCACAATTGAGGCATTACCGGCAGACCTCCGTCGAGCAATTACCTTACGTGAATTAGAAGGGCTAGGGTACGAAGAAATTGCAATCGAGATGGATTGTCCTATTGGAACGGTGCGGTCACGCATTTTCCGAGCTCGAGAAGCAATCGACGCGCAGTTAAAACCCTTATTAGAGCGCTAAAAAGTTAAAGGAAACCTTATGACAGACCGTAGCTATGAACAAGTATCAGCACTGCTCGATAACGCGATCAATGATTCGCGGGAGCAGGAGCAGCAATTGGATACTTTGTTAAGCGACACCGAAGCGCAACAAGCTTGGGGACGTTATGCCTTAATAGGTCGAGTAATGAAAAACGATGCTACAACACAGCAGCCACTGGATATCAGTGCTGCAGTAGCAGCTAAAATCAGTAACGAAGCGCAACCTGGCAAAGTCGTTCAAGGTCGGTTTGGTAAGCAAGCGTTACAAGGTTGGCTGCGACCTGCTGGCAGCGTTGCGATAGCGGCAAGTGTCGCTTTAGTAGCAGTTCTTTCGGTGCAACAAACGGCACCTGTGGTACCAGAAGAAACCGCGCAACCTGCTTTTGCAACCGCACCTATTGGTGGTCGGAATCCAGTAAGTTATAATACTGTGCTGCAATCGAATGAACCAACGCAAGCTGAGCTTGCACAGCAGAGTCGTTTGCTGCAATCCTACATGTTGGATCATCAACAACAACTTCAGCTTTCTTTGCAGGCGCAGCAGTTAAATGAGAATTTTGAAACGAATACTAAAACGGACGAAGAACCAGTCGAAAATGACCAATAGCTGGTGGCGTGGCAGCCTTGTTGGGCTGCTGCTGGTTAGTTTTACCGCTCCAGTCGTCGCCCAAGCTCCTGCCGCACAAACACCTTCCGCGTCTGCCGAGTATTGGTTTAACCAAATGTCGTCAGCGCTTCGCGAACTCAACTTTGAAGCTACGCTAGTTAAAAGCAGCGGTGCGCGGCTCGAACCGATGACCTGGCTGCACGGTGTGTACGAAGATGGTCTCGAAGTCGAGTTAGTAGTGCGCTTGAATGGTGCCGATGTTCGCAGTGTCCGCATTGGTGACGATACGTCCTATTATTCACAGCCCAGCGATAGCTCTTACACCTTGCATAGTGATGTGACCTATGGCTTATTGCCTGCGGCGTTCTACCTACCTTTCGAAAAATTACAGCCTCATTATCAGGTTTTAGTTGACCGTGGTATGCGGGTTACTGGCCGTTCCACCTATTTTCTTCGCATTTTAAGTCGCGATAATGATCGCTACCATTATGGTTTATGGATCGACCGCAAGAGTGGCATGCTGTTAAAAATGCAAATGACCACGCCGCAAGGCGAGGTGCTAGAGCAAATCCAACTGACCACCTTTGTGGAACGTGAATCAATGCCAATTACTTTGAGTGATTTACGTGGTGTTCAGCGCCCTCCGCGGTTGCATGAGATACGCAATATGGAGCCACCACGATTCAGCCTGGAACCCCAGTGGGTACCTGCTGGATTTACCTTGCTACGAGCCAGCCACCGACGAGTTGCGGAAACGCGGCTAGCGACCGATTACTTTCTCTACACCGATGGTCTTACTGAAGTGTCAATTTACGTGAGTCAGAGTCAGCAACAAGCGTTGCCAGAGTTGGCGCTGAAAGGACCTGAATCACTGTTTAACCTTAATAAAGGTGACTATGCCATCACCGTTGTAGGTAAACTTCCAGTGAACACCTTGCAGCGAATTGCTGAGAGCATGCAATCAAGTAGTTAAGTAAACAGTTAAACGGTAAGCCAATGATTAGAGAAGTCGCGATTATCAAAACCGTCGAGCAAGATACCCTGCTGGTGACCACTGAGCTTAAATCCGGGTGCTCAGGGTGCGCGCAACAGTCGAACTGCGGCGCCGGTATTATTTCCAAAGCATTTTCCGATCGACGAGCAGAATTCAGAGTGGCAAAACCAGCGGGCATGACGTTCGCGGTTGGCGAGCAAATCGAATTGTTATTGCCCGAACAAATGTTAACCCGAGCATCTTTATTGATATACGGGGTACCGCTTGTTGCCTTGTTGGCAACAGCCTTATTGGCCCAGCTAGTGCTTGGTATCAGTGAGGGAAGGGCTATCCTTTTGTCCTTAGCCGGCTTTGCGGCTTCGTTTTGGGGACTTAAGCGTTGGTTCCAGATGCGTGATGTTAAAGTCAGTCAATTACTTCAAGTGCAACAATTGCACTGAAATCTCCCGAAAAACCTTTGTTATGAGCCGTATTATCAGTATGATCACCGGTTATTCACGTATTTAATTTTGTAGTTGCGGGGGCATGAATGCCAGAACGGGCGTTTAAGCAAGAAAATATTCGAAATTTTTCGATCATTGCGCATATTGATCACGGTAAATCGACCTTATCTGACCGACTTATTCAAGATTGCGGCGGACTATCCAATCGCGAAATGGCTGAGCAAGTGCTCGACTCCATGGATCTTGAGCGGGAGCGGGGCATTACCATCAAGGCGCAAAGTGTCACCTTGCACTACACTGCAAAAGATGGTGAAAGCTATCAACTAAATTTTATCGATACGCCGGGCCACGTAGATTTCTCGTATGAAGTTTCGCGTAGTTTAGCCGGTTGTGAAGGTGCGTTGTTGGTCGTTGATGCAGCTCAAGGCGTGGAAGCGCAAACCTTGGCAAACTGCTACACAGCGATTGAAATGGATCTTGAAGTGGTGCCGGTGCTGAATAAAATCGACTTGCCCCAAGCCGACCCGATGCGCGTGGCTGAAGAAATTGAAGACATTGTTGGCATCGAAGCCATCGATGCCGTGCAATGTTCGGCGAAAACGGGTGTTGGCATAACTGAAGTACTTGAACGAATTGTGCGTCAAATACCGCCACCCCAAGGTGACCCAAACGCTCCGTTACAAGCTCTTATTATTGACTCGTGGTTTGATAACTACCAAGGCGTAGTGTCATTAGTCCGGGTAAAGAATGGTATCTTGCGCGCGGGTGACAAAATGAAAGTGATGTCAACCGGACAAACGCATCAAATTGATAAGGTTGGTTTTTTCTCACCAAAGCCAACAGAAACCGGTATTTTGCGCTGTGGCGAAGTTGGCTTCGTGATCGCTGGCATTAAGGACATTTTGGGTGCACCTGTGGGTGACACCTTAACGCTGACGAAAACTCCAGCAGATGGTGCTTTACCGGGTTTTAAGAAAGTGAAGCCGCAAGTGTATGCTGGCATGTTCCCG
Organism: Pseudidiomarina xizangensis; assembly: GCF_052541995.1. Taxonomy (NCBI): domain Bacteria; kingdom Pseudomonadati; phylum Pseudomonadota; class Gammaproteobacteria; order Alteromonadales; family Idiomarinaceae; genus Pseudidiomarina; species Pseudidiomarina xizangensis. The sequence goes on along the minus strand of NZ_JBOBQA010000001.1, from coordinate 641,310 downwards.
ATTTCCTCTGACGATTACGAGAACTTCCGTGATGCCCTCGGCAAACTGTCGTTAAACGACGCATCGTTGTTCTATGAACCTGAAAACTCTTCAGCTCTTGGTTTTGGTTTCCGTTGCGGATTCCTCGGCATGTTGCACATGGAGATTATTCAGGAGCGGCTGGAGCGTGAATACGATATCGATTTAATCACCACTGCACCAACCGTGGTATACAAAGTCGTGAAAACGGATGGTTCCGAAATTAGTGTAGATAACCCGACTAATTTGCCGCCGGTCAACGATATTGAAGCGATTTACGAACCTATTGTTGAAGCCAATATTTTGGTACCACAAGAGTATCTTGGTAACGTTATTACGCTGTGTGTTGATAAGCGAGGCGTGCAGACAAAAATGGCATACCACGGTAAACAGGTTGCCGTTACCTATGAGTTGCCGATGGCGGAAGTTGTGATGGACTTCTTCGATCGTTTGAAATCGACGTCGCGCGGTTATGCGTCTTTAGATTATCAGTTTAAACGATTCCAGGAAGCCGATATGGTCCGTGTCGATGTACTGATTAACGGTGATCGTGTTGATGCACTTGCGATGATTACTCACCGTGAGCACTCGCAAGGAAGAGGCCGCTTGTTAGTGGAAAAAATGCGCGAATTAATACCGCGGCAAATGTTTGATATCGCAATACAAGCGACCATTGGCAACCATGTCATTGCGCGCTCGACAGTGAAACAATTACGTAAAAACGTGACCGCAAAATGTTACGGCGGTGATGTCAGTCGCAAGAAGAAACTGTTACAGAAGCAGAAAGAAGGTAAAAAGCGGATGAAACAGTTAGGGAATGTCGAAGTTCCGCAAGAAGCATTCCTCGCGGTGCTTAAAGTAGGGAAATAACCACAAGGTCAAGCATGGCAAACTTTTATTCGGTACTGCTTACGGTCGTGACAATTGTCGCGGGACTCATTTGGTTGTTTGATGCCAAAGTTTTGAAACCGAAGCGCCAACAGCGTATTTCAGCTGAAGAACAGCGTTTACAACAAACTCTTGATAGTGAGGCACAACAACGCATCGCACCTCAGGGTAACGTTGCTGAATTTGCCCAGTCGGTGTTTCCGATTCTATTTGTGATTTTGATTTTGCGTTCATTTTTCTATGAGCCTTTTCGCATTCCTTCAGCGTCAATGATGCCAACGTTGCTTGAGGGTGATTTCATTCTGGTGGAAAAATTTAGCTATGGGTTGCGTGATCCCATCTGGCGCTATGAATTATTAGAAACAGGGCAGCCTGAGCGTGGCGAAATTGCGGTATTTAAGTATCCACCTGAGCCATCATTAGACTTTATTAAAAGGGTTGTCGGCTTGCCCGGCGATCGCGTGATTTATCGTAACAAAACGCTTTATATCGAGCCGGCGTGTGACGGTAGCCAGGGTGAATGCCCGCCATTAAAAGTGATTGCGCGGAACTTAGCGCACACGGATGCATTTTACTTTAACGGTGCTTCACCGTTACAGCGGTTTGATGAACAACTAGGGAAGATTGAACATGCGACCCTGATTGATCCAACCGTCGGCGGCCGCGAGCGTTTTTACTTTCAGCAGCAGGGTACGGCACGTGACGAGTGGATAGTTCCCCAAGCGAGCTATTTTGTTATGGGCGACAATCGCGATAATTCAGAAGATAGTCGTTACTGGGGCTTCGTCCCAGAAGAAAACCTGGTAGGGCGTGCAGTTTTCATTTGGATGAGTTTCGAAATGCAACGGCCTGAATCTAGTTTGTTACCGACCTGGATACCGAGTGGCGTGCGCTGGAAACGGCTAGGCGGAGTAGATGAACAGTGAGCTTACCAAAGCCACCATTGAGTGAATTAGAACAAGCCTTCGGCTATACATTTAACAATCGGGAGCGCTTTGAACAAGCGTTAACTCATCGTAGTGCCAATGCACAACACAACGAGCGATTGGAGTTCCTTGGCGATTCTGTGCTCGGTATAATTATCAGCGAAGCTCTTTATGAGCGCTTCCCGAATATTGATGAAGGCGACCTCAGTCGCATGCGGGCCACACTGGTATGTGGTCGTTCGTTGGCGAAACTGGCACAGAAATTTCAATTGGGACGCCATTTATGGCTGGGTCCAGGCGAAATGAAAAGCGGTGGTCATCGCCGCGAATCTATCCTAGCCGATGCGGTTGAAGCCTTATTAGGCGCAATGTACCTGGAAAGCGATCTGGAGAACTGTCGTAACGTTGTCCTTAATTGGTACAAAGAGCAGCTTAATCATATTAAACCAGGTGCCGGACATAAAGATCCTAAAACTCGCTTGCAGGAGTACTTGCAAGGGCGCCAATTGCCACTACCGTTATACGATGTGGTGGCGATTCAAGGGCAAGCACATAATCAGAGCTTCACGGTAAGTTGCATTACGGAGCTACTCGCTGAACCGGTGTTGGGCAGCGGCACTAGCCGCCGCAAAGCGGAGCAGCACGCCGCCGAGCAAACTTTAGAACTGTTGCAAGCGCAGGAGCAAATTACAAAATGAGCAATGAAACCGATTTAACCGAATCTGCATCCGCGTTTGTGGCCATTGTTGGCCGTCCGAATGTTGGCAAATCAACTTTACTAAATCGTATTCTCGGACAGAAAATCAGTATCACTTCGAGCAAGCCACAAACCACGCGACATCGTATCTTGGGAATTGAAACTGAAGGTCAGCGACAAGTTGTTTATGTCGATACTCCAGGCCTTCACAAAGACGAAAAGAAAGCTATCAATCGGTTGATGAACCGCGCAGCTTCAAGTTCTATCAGTGGCGTTGAACTGGTACTCTTCGTGGTTGAAGCTGAGCGCTGGACTCAGGAAGATGATTTGGTATTAGATAAGCTGAAAAAAAGCCAGCAACCGATTATCTTAGTGGTAAACAAAGTGGACCAAATTAAAGATAAAAGCGCGTTATTACCGTTACTTCAGAAACTTGCGGGACGTCATGAATTTGCCGAGATCATTCCACTTTCAGCCAAAACTGGTGATAAGGTCGAAGGGTTACGCCAACTGGTTCACAACTATGCTAAACCAGGTGCGCATCACTACCCGGAAGACTATGTTACCGATCGTTCATTGCGTTTTATGGCAGCAGAAATTGTTCGTGAAAAGCTGATGCGCTTCACTGGCGATGAATTACCTTATAGCACCACAGTAGAAATTGAACGCTTTCAGACGGCGCCCTCAGGGACAACCCATATTAATGCACTTATTTTGGTTGAACGTGATGGCCAAAAACGTATGGTTATAGGCGCTGGCGGCAGTAAACTTAAAACCGTTGGTTCTGAAGCGCGGCAGGACATTGAAAAATTAATTGGTGGTAAGGTTCATCTGGTACTGTGGGTGAAGGTTAAATCTGGTTGGGCGGATGACGAACGGGCCTTGCGTAGCTTGGGCTATAACGAGGATTAATCGCGGTGGAACCCGCTTTTGTGTTGCATCGCTGGCCTTATCAGGACTCCAGTTTAATTGTCGAGCTACTAAGCCGTGAGCAGGGGCGGTTCCGGGTGGTAGCGAAGGGGGCGCGTCGGCCTAAGAGTCAGTGGCGCGCGATCTTACAACCTTTTAACCCGCTGCTGATCAGTTCCCGTGGTCGCCACGAGCTACAAACCCTCATTCATGCCGAAGCACTTGCTGATAGCATCCCGTTGCGCGGCGTGGCACTTTACAGCGGTTTTTATCTTAATGAGCTGGTGCAACGTTTGACTTCAAATTATCAGCCGCTGGATGGTTTATTCGATGATTACCAAAACGCAATTGCACGGTTGGCTCAAACAACTCAGGTAGAGCCTGTGTTGCGCGAATTTGAATGGCGTTTGTTATGTCAACTAGGGCATGGTTTTGATTGGTTTACCGATGAACAAGGGGCAGAAATTGTGCCGTCATCTTATTATCGTTTTGCTGCCGAACAAGGCTTTTGTCGCGTCAGCGAGGCGCGACCAGGTGACCTGCCAGGCTCACAGATACAGCAGCTTGCGACATTTGAGCTAGCAAATCCTAGCCTGCTAAACTCAATGAAGTTAATTATGCGCCAGGCGTTGTTACCGTACCTCGGTGAACAACCGTTAAAAAGCCGTCAGCTTTTTGCGCAGTTGTCGCAACTTTCACAGAAGTCTAAACAATAAGGAACCAACAATGCATAACGTTGCTCTCGGTAATCCCATTTTGCTTGGTGTGAATATTGATCATGTCGCAACAGTGCGTAATGCCCGAGGTGTAGCTTATCCCGATCCGGTCACCGCTGCAGCAATTGCGGAACAAGCGGGCGCGGACGGTATCACCGTACACCTTCGCGAGGATCGTCGGCACATCACTGATCGTGATGTTGATATATTGGCAGAGACGTTGCAAACCCGAATGAATTTAGAGATGGCTGTCACCGACGAAATGCTCGATATTGCCTGTCGGGTTAAGCCTGCCTACTGTTGTTTGGTGCCGGAAAAACGCGAAGAACTGACAACGGAAGGTGGATTAGACGTTGTTAATCAACAGGATAAAATAAAAAGTGCCGTTGAACGCCTAGCGGAGCAAGGTATCGAGAGCTCATTATTTATCGATACCGACAAACAGCAAATTGATGCTGCGGTGGCGACTGGCGCTAAGATTATCGAGTTACATACCGGACCTTACGCGGAACAATCGAACATTTCACAACAGCATCACAGTTTATTGATGCTGCATGATGCGGCAAAATATGCGCAAGCTGCAGGCTTGCAGGTTAACGCTGGGCATGGCTTACACTACACTAATACTGCTGCGGTGGCGGCTTTGCCTGAGCTCTCAGAGCTTAACATTGGGCATGCAATTATTGCCCGTGCAGTCTTGGTCGGGCTTGATCAGGCAGTGCGCGATATGAAGAACTTAATGCTTCACGCGCGAGCCAATTTGAGTGTTTTAAAACGCTGACATGGCGCAAATCTATCGTCCGTCACAGGCGCGCAAGAGCAAAACTACATCCCCCGTCAAACGCGACGTTAACGTCAGCGCGCTGGACCATCAGGGGCGAGGTGTCGTGCGCGATTCAAGTGGTGTACGTTTTGTTAGCGGTGCTTTGAGCGGCGAGGTCATTGACTTTCAGCCGCAAGGGAAATGGCAGGGCAAGTTATTACAGGTGAAGACGCCTACTTCGGACCGAGTTATTGCTGCTTGCCCACACTACAATGACTGTGGTGGTTGCGACCTGCAACATCTGGAGCTGACCGCACAACGCCAACATAAGCAGCAAGTGGTAACTGAACTGTTTGCTAAGTTTGCCGGCCATAAAATCACCAGCTGGGAGGCACCGCTGACGGCTGAAGCATGGCGCTATCGACGGCGCTTACGGCTGGCCTGTCATTGGGATGGCAAACGGCGCAAGTTCAAGCTAGGTTTACGTCAGGCTAACAGTAAGAGCATTGTTGAAATCGACGATTGTTTGATTAGTGATGAGGCGTTAACCCGGTTGCTGACGCCGTTACGTGGTTTACTGTCCCAGCTGTCGTTGGTAAAGCAACTTGGACATGTCGAATTAATTTCTAGTACAGTCGTCAGTATCGTGCTGCGTTTGCAACGCTGGCCGGACGCTGTAGATTTGCCTCAGCTGCAAAAGTTTGCCCAGCAGTATCAAGTTGATTTCTGGATCCAGTGTAATGAATCCGCTCCGCAGCCCCTGGATCCGCAACAGCAATTACCTACTTATGCCAGTTGGCAAACTGAATTAGCATTTCAACCAGGGGATTTTTTACAGGCCCACGGAGACTTAAGTGTTTTATTGGTTGAGCAGGCATTAGCTTGGCTCGATCCGCAACCTGAGGATAGTATTCTCGAACTCTATGCGGGCAGCGGAAATTTTAGTCTGCCAATCGCCAAACAAGGCGCGAAAGTTACTGCCATCGAGGGTGTGCAATCGATGGTGGAACGTCTCAATAGCAGTGCGCGGCAACATGACTTGGAGATTGTTGCCAGACAAGCCGACTTGAGCGCGGATTGGCAACAGTACGAATGGGCGCGGACACCATTCAACAAAGTTTTTCTCGACCCCGCACGGGCGGGTGCGGCGCATGCGATCGAAGAGGTTTGTGTGCGACAACCACAACGCGTGATCTATGTCTCCTGCGCTCCTGATACCCTGGCGCGAGATGCTCAGGCTTTATTTTCAGCAGGTTATCATCTGGCGCGGGCGCAAATCGTTGACATGTTCCCGCAAACCCATCACATTGAATGTCTTACTTGGTTTGAACGGGAGGCATAGCTGTGGTTCATGTGCGCAGTACCCATGTTGATAGGCCTGAGCAACACGGAGATTGGTTGCAGCATATTGCTGTCGACGAGGTAAAAGCACAGCTCACCAGTCACTACCAGCAGCTGCAAAAGCATACTAAAACACAGCCTGAGCTGCTTATAAAAGGTCAGGAAATGGTGGAAATTCTTGCCGCACTGAACCTTGATACGGATTCGTTGCTGGCGGCCCTCTACAGCCCAGCATATCAGACGAAATATGTCAGTGCTGAGCAACTACTTCAATACGATCCAAAGCTTTCTGACTTAGTAGCTCTACTAGATGCCGTGCAACAAATGCAAATGATCAGTGATCTACAGCATTTCCAGCACGGCAAACCCAATGCTGAACAAATTGATAATGTCCGCCGCATGTTACTGTCGATGGTAGCTGATGTGCGGGCGGTTTTAATCAAGTTAGCGGAACGTATTTGTCGGCTGCGCGAAGTCAAAAACGATGATGAAGAGACGCGGGTTTTAGTGGCCAAAGAATGCCAGGATATTTATGCACCGCTAGCGAATCGCCTTGGAATAGGTCAGCTCAAGTGGGAACTTGAAGATCTTGCGTTTCGTTATTTGCATCCGCAAACCTACAAAAGTATCGCCAAGCAACTGCACGAGCGACGGTTGGATCGTGAAGAATACATTGCTCACTTTGTCGCAAATTTGAGTGATGGTTTGCTGCAAGAAGATGTTCACGCAGAAGTTTATGGTCGTCCTAAGCACATCTATTCGATCTGGCGCAAGATGCAGAAAAAACATCTTAATTTTGAGCAGCTTTATGATATCCGCGCTGTACGTGTCATCACCCATTCATTGAAAGATTGCTATGCCGCCCTAGGCGTGGTGCATAGTCAGTGCCGCCATATTCAATCCGAATTCGATGATTATATTGCGACCCCTAAGGCTAATGGTTACCAGTCAATTCATACCGTGGTGATCGGCCCGGAAGACAAGCACATTGAAATTCAAATCCGCACGCAGGCAATGCACGATGACGCTGAGCTTGGCGTTGCCGCGCATTGGCTTTATAAAGAAGGTACCAGCAGTAAGGCCAGTGGCTTTGAAGAGAAAATCGCGTGGTTGCGGAAGTTGCTCGCTTGGCATGAAGATATGGCCGAGAATGATGAATTAGTCGCTGAGGTTCGCTCGCAAGTATTTGAAGACAGGGTGTACGTTTTCACTCCCAAAGGGGAAGTGATTGATTTGCCGCAGGGCGCTACACCTTTGGACTTTGCCTATTACATTCATTCTCAAGTAGGTCACCGCTGCGTGGGAGCAAAAGTTGACGGACACATCGTGCCGTTTACCTATACCTTAAAAAACGGTCAAAGGGTCGAAATCCTCACCCAGAAAGCGGTAAATCCACGTCGTGACTGGTTGAATCCGGCACTCGGTTATTTGTGTACATCGCGGGCGCGAAGTAAGGTTGCTAGTTATTTCAAAAAACTCGACCGTGACAAGAATTTGAAAGCCGGGCGGGAATTGCTTGAAGCTGAATTGAGCAAATTCGAAATTCCGCTCAATCAAGCCAGCACCGTTTTGGCACGCTTTAATTTCAATCATTTGGATGACCTGTTGGCCGCTATCGGCGCCGGTGATGTGCGTTTAAATCAAGTTGTAAACCAACTTAAACCAGCACCGGATGCGGCTTCTGAGCGATTAGAACGGTTACAGCGCCGATCCCAAGGTAAAGCTGGCAAGCAAAGTGACGTCAGCGTGCAGGGCATAGGTAACTTATTGGTGCAATTTGCTAAGTGCTGTCAGCCGTTACCGGGTGAGCCTATTATGGGATTTGTCACGCAGGGACGTGGTGTTTCGGTGCACCATCGTTCCTGTGAGCAGCTTAAACATTTATTGGAAACACATCCTGAACGCGGGTTACAAGTAAGTTGGAGTCGCACTGATTACGGTCGCTACCGGGCCGACTTACAAATCGATGCGGATGACCGAAGCGGCCTGTTGCATGACGTTACGGCGATTTTGGCGAACGAGAAAACCAGTGTTGCGCAGTTAGACTCACAACTGGATGATGCAACACAACAGGCGCGCATATCACTTGGGGTGTTGATTGAGAGTCAAACCAGTTTGCAACGGATCATTGCTCGCTTATTGCAGGTAAAAGGTATTCATAAGGTGACACGTAGTGGCAACAATTAACACGCAACAACTTGATTCGTTTCCTGGCATGACGGCATTGCTTGAGGTAATGCAACGCTTGCGTGACCCGGAAACGGGCTGCCCCTGGGATTTAAAACAAACCTTAACCAGTTTGATCCCTTACACCATAGAAGAAGCCTACGAAGTGGCAGCGGCATTGACCGAAGGTGATGATCACGCAATTAAAGATGAACTGGGAGATCTGTTGTTTCAGGTGGTGTTTTATACCCAACTGACTCAAGAGCAGGGTAAGTTTGGTTTTGATGAGGTGGCGCAGCAGACCGCAGACAAGCTGATTCGTCGCCATCCTCATGTGTTTGCCGAAACGGCGGCGCAAACCGATGCTGAGATAAAAGCTCAGTGGGAGCAAATAAAACAACAAGAGCGTGCCGCGCAGGGAGTTGATGATTCGATTTTTGCCGGCATCCCGAGTAATTTACCAAGTATTTTAATGGCGCAAAAGTTACAAAAACGGGCGGCTAATGTTGGTTTTGATTGGCACACCATGGCGCCAGTGATGGCAAAAATAAAAGAAGAGATTGCGGAAGTTGAAGCTGAACTCAATGCGCCAGAATTAGATCAAAATGCAGTTGAGGATGAAATTGGTGATGTGTTGTTTGCTGTAGTGAATTTGGCGCGTCATGCGCAGGTGAATCCTGAGCACGCATTGCGGCGCACCAACTTAAAGTTTAAGCAACGCTTTCAAGGCATCGAACGACGTTTGGCAGAGCAGGGACGCACTGCGGAAGAATTGAGTCTCGAGGAATTGGAAGACGAATGGCAACAGGTAAAACGGCAGCGACAATCGGATCAATTTTAAATTGTCGGAATTCGGCCGTTAAGGTATACTGTTTTCCCGTCTTAAAGCAATTCCCTTATTTACCCTGACGACTTAGGTTTCGCATGACAACTAATTATATTTTCGTCACCGGCGGTGTAGTATCTTCGCTGGGAAAAGGTATTGCTGCAGCTTCATTGGCGGCAATTCTCGAAGCACGTGGCTTACAGGTCACAATTCTTAAACTTGACCCCTACATCAATGTGGATCCGGGCACTATGAGCCCAATTCAGCACGGTGAAGTCTTTGTTACCGAAGATGGTGCTGAGACTGATTTGGATTTAGGCCACTACGAGCGCTTTATTCGTACGCGAATGTCCAAGAAAAATAATTTCACTGCTGGCCGTGTCTACGAAGATATTATTCGTCGCGAACGTCGTGGAGAGTTTCTTGGTGCCACGATTCAGGTTATTCCGCACATTACCAATGAGATCAAGCGTCGCATCGTTGAAGGTGGTGAAGGTTACGATATCGCGATTATTGAAATTGGCGGTACCGTGGGTGACATCGAGTCACAACCTTTCCTTGAAGCGATTCGGCAGCTTGGTACAGAAGTAACGCGCGACCACACCTTGTTTATGCATCTTACTTTGGTACCGTTTCTCGGCGCCGCTGGCGAAGTTAAAACCAAACCGACTCAGCACTCAGTAAAAGAATTGCGTTCCATCGGTATTCAACCGGATATTCTGATTTGCCGTTCCGATCGCGCTTTGCCAGCTAATGAGCGCTCGAAAATCGCGTTGTTCACAAACGTTGAAGAACGCGCTGTTATCGGCTTGAAAGATGTCGATAGTATCTACAAGATCCCAGCGATATTAAAATCACAGGGACTTGATGAAATTGTGGTAAATCGTTTCCGTTTGGATCGCCCAGAAGCTGATTTGGCAGAATGGGAACAAGTGCTTTATCAGGAGTCGAATCCGAGTGGTGAAGTTACCGTTGGTTTCGTTGGCAAGTATATTGAGTTGCCAGACGCCTATAAATCAGTGAACGAGGCGCTTGCTCACGCTGGTTTGAAAAATCGCCTAACGGTCAACCTGCGTTATATTGATGCGCAGGATGTCGAAACTAAAGGTGTGGCGAAGTTGGCTGATGTGGATGCCATTATTGTTCCTGGAGGCTTTGGTGAACGCGGTATTCGCGGTAAAATTATGGCTGCGCAGTATGCGCGCGAGCATAAAATTCCATACCTTGGTATTTGTCTTGGTATGCAAATTGCGATGATCGAATATGCACGCAATGTTGCCGGTTTAACGGGTGCTAATAGTACTGAGTTCGATGAAAACACAGAACACCCAGTCGTTGGTCTAATCACCGAGTGGATGGATGATAAAGGTCAAAAAGAGTTACGTGATCGACATTCTGACTTGGGTGGCACCATGCGCTTAGGCGCGCAACCATGTCATCTGGTAGCGGGCAGCCAGGCTCGCGAGCTGTATGGTGAAGATGTGATTCGTGAACGTCATCGCCATCGCTATGAAGTGAACGGTAATTATATTGAGCGGCTGGAAGCTGCGGGCTTGAAAATTTCAGGTTGGTCGCATGATAACCGCTTGGTTGAGATTATTGAGATACCTGAACATCCGTGGTTTGTTGGAGCGCAATTCCATCCGGAATTCACCTCAACGCCTCGCGATGGGCATCCGTTGTTCCGTGGCTTTATTGCAGCCGCAGGTAAGTATCAAAAGCAACGACGTAGCTAACCGTCGCTGAACAAAGGAGTGAAGTTTTAGCATGGCAACAATTCAAACTATTGTAGCTCGTGAAATTATGGATTCGCGCGGCAACCCGACTATCGAAGTCGATGTGCATTTGACGGATGGTCATTGGGGACGCGCTGCAGCACCAAGCGGTGCTTCCACTGGTTCACGCGAAGCACTCGAACTGCGTGACGGCGATAAGCAGCGCTATCTTGGTAAAGGCGTGCTGCGTGCAGTTGCCAACGTCAATGACATCATTGCTGTCAAATTAGTAGGTGCAGAAGCGGCTGATCAACAACAGATTGATCAGCTGATGCTTGATCTTGATGGCACTGAAAATAAAGAAAACTTGGGCGCCAACGCAATTCTAGCGGTATCGCTGGCGACAGCAAAAGCCGCTGCAGCCAGTGCTGGATTGCCTTTGTATGCTCATATCGCCAATTTAAACGGTACCAGCGGTAACTACAGCATGCCGTTGCCGATGATGAATATTCTTAATGGTGGTGAACACGCGGACAATAACGTCGATATCCAAGAATTTATGATTCAGCCGGTAGGTGCCAGGAATTTCCACGAGGGCTTGCGGATGGGCGCAGAAATTTTTCATGCGCTTAAGAAAGTACTGCGCCAACGCGGTTTGAGTACAGCCGTTGGTGATGAGGGTGGGTTTGCTCCGAATCTTAGTTCAAACGAAGAAGCGCTTACTGTAATCGTTGAGGCAGTTGAGAAAGCTGGCTATCGGATGGGTGATGACATCACCTTGGCTCTCGATTGCGCTGCATCTGAATTCTATCGCGATGGCAAGTATCATCTAACTGGTGAAGGCAAATCGTTTAGCGCCGCCGAATTTGCGGAATATCTTGCCGGATTGTGCGAACGTTACCCGATTATCTCTATCGAAGACGGCTTGGACGAAAGTGACTGGGAAGGCTGGAAGATACTGACCGAGCGTTTAGGTGAGAAGGTTCAACTGGTCGGTGATGATCTCTTCGTCACCAATACTAAAATCCTCAAGCGTGGTATTGACGAGAGTATCGGTAACTCGATTCTTATCAAATTTAACCAAATCGGTAGCTTAAGCGAAACGCTGGCGGCAATCCGTATGGCAAATGACGCTGGGTTTACCGCTGTTATTTCTCATCGTTCTGGTGAAACAGAAGACGCAACCATTGCAGACTTGGCCGTAGGTACAGCTGCAGGGCAAATCAAAACGGGTTCACTGTGTCGCTCTGATCGAGTGGCTAAATACAATCAGCTGCTACGCATCGAGCAAGAGCTTAATAGCAGCGCACCTTATCGAGGCCGAGGTGAAGTTCGCGCTGCGAACTGAACTCGAGTGAATTAGCGGTGAGCGACCAACGCGATATTTTCGAAGTTGTCGAACGGCAGCCGGGTTATGACCCGGCTGCTTATCCCGAGCTTTGCACTGCACTTTATGAACGCGAACTTATTTTTCTTGCCGGTTTACAGGTGCAATCCCCCGTAGGGTTGCAACGCCGCTTAAAAAGCCTCAGCTATTATGTAAAAACTGCGGCGCGGGCAATGTTGAACAGTGATTGTCCCTGTGAGCTCGATATTCAGAATGCCAGTTGGCAAACGCCGCAAAAACGCAGCTTGAAACCCGCCGCAAATCGCTCGACTAAGCTTGAGATTTGGCTGTCGACCGGTAAAGTGCAACTTGGTACAACGGTCCCTATCTTAAATTTAGATCCGCGCTTGCAGCAGGTTCGCCTTGATTCGATAGATCGTATAGATCGTGACGGCCGGCGGGTGCACTGCAACGAATTTGGCTGGTTTCTTTATACCGGCGAAAGTACCGAAGCGGACGGTGATCACGTGGCTCTTGCCAAACCAGAGCTAGCACTCTTGAAGGCCGCAGTTAGCGGCCATCAGTGGTCACACAAAGGACGCGCCGACCCACGGACGTTATCGCTTCGTGAACTGTTATTGGCTACCGCTATAAATTGGAACTAAAAAGTCCGACTAGCTGGTGAGTAGCACCATTAATCCCGCCCCGATAACAATGACCAGAGTGAGTTTACGAAACAACGCCTCAGGTAACAGATGGCTGATGCGATGACCGAAATAAGCACCAGTTAAAGCCCCGATTAGTAGCGCTAGAAGACTTACTGAGCCGGTGTTGGTGTAACTACCCTGCAGAGCAAAAGACGTCACATTAGTCATACCCAACACCAAAAAGAACAGTGCGAGGGTGGCACGAAACTGACTCCGATCGAGGCGATTGGCAGTCAGGAAAAGCACTACAGGTGGACCACCCAGAGTCAGTGCACCATTGGCAAAGCCTGCAATAAGTCCGGTAAATGCTTGTTGAGAAGCTGTCGCTCGAGCCTTGATTTGTACCCCAAACCAGAACAGCAAGCCGGCGCTAATTACAAAAATAGCCATGCCTTGTTGCAAGGTAGCAAGGGGTAGATAGGCGAGGGCAAAATTGCCAACCAAGGTGCCTATGACGCCAGCTGCAAGTAAGCCATACCACTTTGTAATACTAAAATAATGGCGTAGCAACCAACACAGATAAATCGCCATAACCACATTGATTACCGATAGCAACGGGGTAAGCTGTGGTAACGGAATAAGCAAACTGAGCAGGGGTACCGCAACCAGCCCAGAGCCGAAGCCGGTAATTCCTTGTAAAGAAGCTCCCGCAAACATGATCAATGCGATAAGGTAGTATTCCATGTTAGCCTTGAATTACTTGGTTCATAACAAAAGAAAGGTATACTTAGGACATCATACCATGCGAGTGAAACGATGCGCCTGTTAAAACTTGTCTTGTTCGTGCTACTGGTGGTGCTGCAATACCGACTTTGGTTCGGTAAAAATAGCCTTCCCGAATATTGGCATTTGCAACAAGATGTCGCGCGACAAGAGCAAACTAATCAGAAATTACGCCAGCGTAATCAGGTTCTTATTGCTGATATCGAAGATCTGCGCGAAGGCGAAGTGGCATTGGAAGAGCGTGCGCGCAATGAGCTTGGTTTGATAAAACAAGATGAAACCTTTTTCCGTTTGATACCGGTGAAATCTAAATCCTATGACGACGATTAAGCGGGTTGCTGCAGTAATTCCGGCCGCGGGTATAGGTCGGCGGATGCAATCTGAATACCCTAAACAGTATTTAAAACTTGGCCAGCAAACTGTGCTTGAGTGGACGGTACAGGCACTCTGCCAAGATCCCCGAATTAGCCAAATCTACATTGCTACAAGTAGCGATGACCCTTATTTTGCAGCGCAGCAATTTAAGGTTGCGCAACCTATTGTGCAAGTTGAAGGAGGCATGACACGAGCAGCTTCAGTTGCTGCTGGGGTAAATGCAGCTATGGCTGATGGCTTCAGCTGGGTGGCAGTGCATGATGCAGCGCGTCCCTGTTTAACCGCCGCAGAGCTTGCTGCCGTGCTGGATGCGGCATTAGGTGATCCCGCAGGAGCTTTGTTGGCACTGCCTGTGGCTGACACTTTAAAACGTAGTGGATCAGCTCAACGCAGCTTAGGTAGTGTTGCCCGCGGGCAGTTGTGGCACGCGCTGACGCCACAGGTGTTCCCCGCGGCGGAATTACAACGTGGCTGGCAACAGCTTGGCACGGATCATGCTGATTTTACCGATGAAGCATCGGTAATGGAGGCGTTGGGGCTGCAGCCGCGATTAGTGTTGGGTCGCCGTAGTAATTTAAAGATCACGCAACCGGGCGATGAAGACATTGCCCGCTTAATTGTATTGGAAAAGGAGTAGTTATGCGGATTGGCCACGGCTATGACGTGCATAAATTTGGTAGTGATAAACCGCTAATGCTAGGAGGCGTTGAAGTTCCTCATACACAGGGGCTGATTGCTCACTCAGATGGTGATGTGGTGCTGCACTCGATCACGGATGCTGTACTTGGTGCGCTTGCACTAGGCGATATTGGCCATCATTTCCCTGATACTGACCCGACTTATGCTGGTGCTGACAGTGGTAAGCTACTTGCGCAAGTGGTTGTCCAAGCGAAAAATAAGGGTTATGTATTAGGCAATTTAGATGTCACTGTAGTCGCGCAGGAGCCACGTTTGGCCGGGTTTATAGAAAACATGAAGGTCCGCATAGCAGATTTACTGAATACCACTGTCGATTGTGTCAATGTGAAAGCGACGACGACTGAGAAACTGGGGTTTGTCGGACGTAAAGAAGGTATCGCCTGCCACGCAGTAGTCATCATGAAGGTAATAATAAATGATGGATAATGCATTGAGTGAGTTAGCGTATTGGCATGGGGAACCGACGGTTACGGGAAAATTCCGGCAGTCCAATCAAGACTTTCAGGTGGTTGAACAGTTAACGGTCGGTAATGATGAGCCGGGTGAACATCAGTGGCTTTGGGTTTATAAAAATGGTGCAAATACCAACTTCGTCGCACGTCAACTTGCCGATTTTGCAGGGGTTAACGAACGTCAGGTTAGCTATGCTGGGTTGAAAGATCGTCATGCCGAAACCTGGCAATGGTTTTCCGTACAGCTACCTGGCCAGGAGTTGCTGGCGTGGCACGAGCTTGAACATCCAGAATTCCGGGTTGAGCGGGCCGTACAACAGCAGAAGAAGTTAAAACAGGGGTATCACCAAGGTAATCGTTTCGTTTTACGATTGCGCGATATTAGCGATAGTGATGAGCTTTTTGCCCGCTGGCAACAGGTTGTTGAGCAAGGTGTTCCAAACTACTTTGGCGAGCAACGCTTCGGCCATAATGGACAAAATCTAAGCAAGGCACGGGGGTGGTTGACTGGTGAATTGAGTCGCAAACAGGTGCGCAAATGGAGTCGTCAGCAGCAAGGTTTGTTACTTTCCGCAGCGCGTAGCTATCTGTTTAATACCATTGTCAGCGCGCGCATCGCCGCCGGACGTGTGGATCCAGAACCAGGTGATTTTATGATTCTAGCGGGTAGTCGCTCATTTTTTCAGATTACCACGCTGGATGATGAGCTACTGGCACGTTGGCGCTCGGGTGATATTTTGCTATCAGCTCCGCTGGCAGGCAGCTGGCCAGAACCGCGAGAAGCGCATCTGACAGACTTCGAATTTGATCTGTTACAGAGCGAAGCAGAGCTCCTTAGTGGCCTAAAACAACAACGCGTTGACTTAGCGCGTCGTGCGCTAATGGTGAAACCTACACTGCCGGAGTTTGAGCAGCTTGATGCAACCACAGCAGACGTACGCTTCACTTTGCCGCGCGGAAGTTTTGCTACCGGTTTATTGCGCGAATTGTTGCAGACTAGTTTAGCAACCTAATACGATAAGAGAAGGTTTAAGATTATGATGAAGTTATTAGTGAGTAATGACGATGGCGTACACGCCCCGGGGATAGCGGCGTTGTATGAAGCACTAAATGAAATTGCCGAAGTTCGTGTCATTGCTCCCGATCGGAATTGCAGCGGCGCAAGTAATTCGTTGACGCTGCACAATCCGCTGCGGGTACAACGTTTAGCGAATGGTTTTTATTCACTCAACGGAACTCCGACCGACTGTGTTCATCTTGGCACTAACTCGCCGTTAACTGATGATGTAGATTTGGTTGTTTCAGGGATCAATGATGGTCCGAATATGGGTGACGACGTGCTTTATTCGGGCACTGTTGCAGCCGCCATGGAAGGGCGCTACATGGGCTTTCCAGCCATTGCCGTATCGATGGGGTCACGCAGCGAAGATTATTATGATGTTGCAGCTCGCGTGGTTGCCGATGTGGTTAATAAAATGGCCGATAATCCGTTGCGACTTGATACCATCCTAAATATTAACGTGCCGGCGATGCCTTATGAAGACTTGAAGGGAATTAAGGTAACGCGATTAGGACGTCGGCATCGGGCCGAAACCATGGTTGAGTCAACCGATCCTTTTGGTCGTAAAATTTATTGGTATGGTCCCATTGGCGGGCATCAGGATGATGGCGAAGATACTGACTTCTATGCGGTACGCGAAGGTTACGTCTCAATTACTCCAATTAGCTTGGATATGACCGCACGCAGCCATCAGGATACACTAGCAAGTTGGTTAAACGAAAAATAAGAACAACAACACCATGATTCAAAATTTTCAGGGAATGGCTAAGCGTCTGGTCGCACAGTTGCGCGATCAAGGCATTACTAACGATGAGGTATTAGCGGTCATAGCGTCGACGCCGCGGCATCAGTTTATGCCGGAATCGTTAGCGCATAAGGCGTACGAAAATACCGCTTTGCCGATTGGTAAAGGTCAAACTATCTCGCAACCATTAATGGTGGCGTCCATGACCCAATTATTGATGCAGCATCATTGTCATTCGGTATTAGAGATCGGCACGGGTAGTGGTTATCAAACGGCGATTCTTGCACAGTTAGTGGATCGTGTTTTTTCGGTTGAGCGTATAGCTGAACTGCAATACCAGGCAAAACGCCGTTTGAAAAAGTTAGATTTACATAATATCAGCATGCGTCATGGTGATGGTTGGCAGGGCTGGCAATCAAAGGCACCGTTCGATGGCATTATTGTCACGGCCGCTGCTAGCGACATTCCCCACGCGCTGATGGAACAACTTGGCGACGGCGGAGTAATGATTATTCCGGTGGGTTCAGTAAAACAACGTTTGGTCGTTATTCGCCGTTTTGGTGATGACTATGAGCACAAACAACTTGGCGACGTTAAATTCGTTCCGCTGGTACCTGGAAGTCTCGCATGAAGTTATTTAGTTCTTTATATGATCGGGTACTGGTTTGGTCTCAGCATCGTCGCGCACCGACGATCTTAGCGGTTATCAGTTTCACCGAAGCAGTGATATTCCCGATACCACCGGATGTCATGTTAGCGCCGATGTCGATGACCCAGCCTAAGCGCGCATGGTTTTTCGCATTTCTCACCACCGTCGCTTCGGTACTTGGCGGTATTGCCGGCTATTGGTTGGGCTACTTTGCTTTTGAACCTTTGGTATTGCCGCTGATAGAGTGGGCCGGGTATCAGGAGAAATTGGCGACAGTCACGCGCTGGTTCCAGGATTACGGTTTTTGGATTATTTTTATAGCCGGTTTTTCACCCTTGCCTTACAAGTTATTTACAGTCACAGGTGGTATGTTGCAGGTGCTTTTTGTACCCTTTGTGTTAGGTTCACTTATTAGTCGTGGGCTACGTTATTATCTGGTGGCGTGGTTATTGCGAACAGGCGGTCCTACTATGGCCGTAAAACTTCGAACCTACGTCGACCGTATCGGTTGGGCGTTGGTTATTCTTGCGGTAATTGCCTATGTATGGACACGTTTTTAGGATCGTTTTGGTCAGCGGGGTGATGTTGACCCTGGTAGCTTGTGCGCAACGCCAAGCACCTGCTCCTGTTACGCGTGTCTATCAAGGGCCAAGTATTCACGATTTTGAGCCGAATAGCCTTGCGGGTGAGACCTATCATGTGGCCCGTGGCGATACTCTCTATTCGATTGCATTTCGCGCCAACCTTGATGTACGAACGTTAGCGAGATACAACGGTCTTGCTGAACCTTACACGATTTTCCCCGGACAAGAATTGCGGCTTGCCGCTAAAACCACCCCATTGAACGCAACGCGTGAGGTAACAAGACGATCACAAGTCGTTGATTCTGCCAAGAAGAAAGAGTATGTTGAGGATAAAAGTAAAGAAAAAGTTACGAGTTCGTCGCCGAAGCCTGCGGTGAAACCAACGCCCGACAGGCAACCTAGCATGGTGAAACCTGGCACTGAAAGATTTCCAGCCAGTAACGCGTTGGGTTGGCAATGGCCGACAAGGCACCAGGTGATTCGTGACTTTTCAACTGCTGCTTCTGGTAATAAAGGGATAGATTTTGCCGGAACCAAAGGCGACCCAGTGTTCGCCGCTGCCGCCGGTAAAGTTGTTTACGCAGGCAATGCTTTAAAAGGATATGGTAATTTAATTATTCTGAAACATAACGATGATTATATAACTGCGTACGCCCACAATGATAAATTGTTAATTAAAGAACAACAATGGGTCAGCGCAGGGGATGAAATAGCCGAGATGGGGAACACAGAAGCGGATCGAGTGAAGTTGCATTTTGAAATTCGGTTCCGCGGCAAATCTGTAAATCCACGGCATTATTTACCACGGGGGTCACAATGAGTCGACAAAATGACGTGGACGACGTTGATGAGCAAGAAGTCATGTCGGAAATGGAAAAGTCAGCTGCTTCTGATACCAACACGGATGATTCCGATTTTGAGGAAATCATCGCTAACCGAGCGAAGTATCAGAAAAAAATGGATGCTACCCAGCTGTACCTCAGTGAGATTGGCTTTTCACCGCTATTAACGGCAGAAGAAGAAGTTCACTATTCACGGCTTTCGCTGAAAGGTGACAAAGCTGCGCGGGCTCGAATGATCGAGAGTAACCTGCGTTTAGTGGTTAAAATTGCCCGACGTTATACCAACCGTGGATTGCCTTTACTCGACTTGGTCGAAGAAGGTAATTTGGGTCTTATTCGCGCGGTGGAAAAATTCGACCCTGAGCGTGGTTTCCGTTTTTCGACCTATGCCACCTGGTGGATTCGACAAACGATTGAACGCGCAATTATGAATCAAACGCGTACCATCCGTTTGCCTATTCATGTGGTAAAAGAACTGAATAGTTATTTACGTGCCTCGCGCGAGCTTGCTCATAAACTTGATCATGAACCGACAGCGGAAGACATTGCCGCGCAATTGGATGTGTCCGTAGCTGACGTCAGTAGAATGCTGCGCTTAAATGAGCGCGTCGCCTCTGTTGACACTCCTTTGGGTGGTGATAATGATAAGTCTTTGGTTGATTTACTCTCCGACGAAAACGACCATGGCCCAGAAGGGGTTATGCAAGATGATGACCTAAAAGAGCATATTGTTGAATGGTTAGCTAGTCTGAATGTTAAGCAACGTGAAGTACTAGCACGTCGTTTCGGCTTGATGGGATACGAACCAGCAACTTTAGAAGATGTTGGTCGAGAAATTGGATTAACCCGAGAGCGCGTTCGACAGATTCAGGTCGAAGCCCTGCGTCGATTGCGCGATATGTTACGTCAACAGGGCTTGAGTCTTGATGCGTTATTTCAGGTCGATTAATTGTTGTCGCTAATACGCTGTTGCCATTGAGCCAGCCATTGCAACGCTTGCAGCGGAGTCATGCTGTCTAACTTAAGTTCGCTGAGCGCGTGCAAAGCATCCTCGTGTAGTTGCTTTGCAGGCTCTGGCACCGCGGAGTCAGTCAGCGCTGTTTCGGACACTGCGGCAGTGTTACCTGCTAACTGTTTCGGCTGTTGTTCTAATTCGCCCAAGACTTGTCTGGCGCGTTGTAGTACTTCCTTCGGTAACCCCGCAAGTTGCGCCACTTGAACGCCAAAACTGCGATTCGCAGCGCCTTTGCTAACACGGTGCTCAAATACAATAGTGTCGTCATGCTCAGTCGCCTCAACATGCACATTCATGCAGCCATCCCGTCCGCCAATACTTTGCGTAAGTTCAAAGTAATGGGTAGCGAACAGGGTCAAGGAACGATTTTGGTTTAATAAGGCTTCAGCGCAGGCCCAAGCGAGTGCTAAACCATCGTAAGTTGAGGTGCCACGACCAATTTCGTCCATTAACACTAAGCTCTGTGGTGTTGCGTTGTGAAGAATCGTCGCTGCTTCGGTCATTTCGACCATAAAGGTTGATCGACCTGAGGCGAGATCATCTGACGCGCCAATCCGGGTAAAAATACGATCGATCGGGCCAAAACATGCTGATGCGGCTGGGACGAAGCTTCCGCAGTGGGCCATAATCACCAATAGCGCCGCCTGACGCATATAAGTTGATTTGCCGCCCATATTTGGGCCAGTGACTAACAACATGCGTTGTTGTTCATTTATGCTGAGATCATTCGCTATAAAAGGTTCATCGAGTTGCTGTTCAATGACCGGATGTCGCGCCTCACAAAGATCTATCCCAATGCTTTTCTGTAGTTTTGGCCGACAATAGTTGTGGCTTAACGCCTGCGCCGCGAAACTTCGCAACACATCGAGTTCGGCTAGCGCTTGCGTGGTGTCTTGTAATGGAGTAAGGCTCTCAGCGACCTCATTCAATAAGGCTTCGTAAAGCCATTTCTCTCTGACTAAGGCTCGTGACTGAGCCTGTAAGACTTTGTCTTCGTAGGTTTTCAACTCAGGAATAATATACCGCTCAGCATTTTTTAAGGTTTGTCGACGCTGATAATCTGCAGGAATATGTTGTGAACTGGCGCGGCTGGCCTCTAAATAATAGCCATGTACCTTGTTGTAGCCAACTTTTAAGGTCTGAATACCGGTTCGCTGGCGTTCTCGTGTTTCAATCTGGCGCAGAAAATCAGTGGCGCCCGCCGCCAGCTGCCGTTGCTCATCAAGCTCTTCGTCGAAGCCATCGGCTATTACGCCACCATCACGAATAAGCATCGGTGGTGTTTCAATCAGTGCGTGTTGCAAGGTGTTTAGTAATTCCGGGAAGTCGTGCAGCCTGGTCGTCCAAGGAATTAATGAGTGTGCGTTATGTAAAGCATGGCGGAGCTCAGGTAAGCTTTGCAAAGCACTGCGTAAGCGCGTGAGATCACGTGGCCGAGCGCTGCGCAAACCGATGCGCGATAAGATCCGCTCTAAATCACCAATGTTACGAAGTAGTTTACGTAGGTCATCTAATTCAAGGTTCTGCAACTCGGCGACCGCATCGTAACGCTGCCGTAATACCTGCTGATCACGTACAGGTCGTTGCAGCCAACGGCGAAATAAGCGTCCGCCCATTGCCGTTGCCGTGGTATTGAGCGTGGCAAACAACGATGTTGCCGCGCCGCTAAGAGAGCTGACCAATTCAAGATTGCGCTGACTTGCCGCGTCCATTTGTATTGCATCGTTACCTTGTTCAGCACGGATGCTTTGAATATGCGGAAGTGTTGATCGTTGGGTTAGCTTTACGTAACTTAAAATTGCACCGGCAGCACCAATTGCCCGGGTAAGGCCGGCAATACCAAAGCCATCAAGGTGTTGAACCTGAAACTGACGGCATAGCAAAGCAGTGCCGCTATCGCCGGCGAATTCCCAGTCCGGGCGGGGCCGAATTGAGCCATTTTGATACCAATTTTTCTGCCAGCTCATGGTATCCGGATAGAGCAGTTCTGCTGGCTGCAAACGTTGTAGCTCTGCTTGCAGCTGCGTTTCGGTGGCACATTCTAAGACACTAAAACGGCCACTTGCTAAATCGAGACAGGCGATACCGAAGACTTGGTCATAGGTGACGGCGACGAGGAGATTCTCGCTGGCCTCTGAGAGCAGTGCTTCATCGGTGACAGTGCCTGGTGTGAGTACGCGTATGACTTTGCGTTCCACCGGTCCCTTACTGGTTGCGGGGTCGCCAATTTGTTCACAAATAGCGACGGACTCGCCCATTTGCAATAGCCGAGCAAGATAATTTTCCGCCGCGTGATAGGGCACCCCTGCCATTGGTATCGGTTTGCCATTGCTGGCACCCCGCTGAGTAAGCGATATATCGAGCAACTCAGCAGCCTTGCGCGCATCGTCGAAGAAGAGTTCGTAGAAGTCTCCCATACGATAGAATAAAAGTGTGTCTGAGTGTTCCGCCTTAATGCGTAAGTATTGTTGCATCATGGGTGTATGAGCGGAAAAATCTACACTAGCTGTTGTCGCTTTCGGCATGCCTGTTATTATCCGTCTAGAGTTAGTTTTTACGGGAGCCTGATGGCAAAATGGTAACACAATCTCAGCATGAACTGGCACAACAAATCGGTCGTTGGCTAGTGACAAAAAAATGGCGCATCGCAACCGCGGAGTCCTGTACCGCTGGTGGTATAGGTTATGCTTTAAGTTCAGTCGCCGGAAGTTCGCAGTGGTTCGAGGGTGGTTTTATTACCTACAGTAATGCCCTGAAGCAGCGTTTGGTAGATGTTCCTGAAGCAACTTTACAGGAATTTGGGGCGGTGTCATCAGCAACGGCTGAGGCGATGGCCAAGGGCGCACGCGAAAATACTGGTACTGAGCTTGCTGTTGCGGTTACCGGTATAGCTGGTCCGGCGGGGGGTAGTGTGGAAAAACCCATAGGTTTAGTTTGGTTTGGTTTGGCCTGGCCAGGGGGAGTTTACAGTTGGGCAAAACAATTTAGTGGTGACCGGGCGGCGGTTCGCGAAGCCACAATTAGTGAGGCATTAAGGTGTTATGAAAAAATTTCTTGATACTGTATAAAAATACAGTATACTCATTTTTATCGTATTCAATACAACGGACACTATTATGAGCAACGACAAACAAAAAGCACTCGACGCGGCACTCAGTCAGATCGAACGTCAATTTGGTAAAGGTTCCATTATGCGTTTGGGCGATAACCAAACGTTAGACATCGATTTTGTTTCTACAGGGTCTCTTGGTCTAGATATTGCCCTGGGTATCGGAGGTTTACCATTTGGCCGTGTTGTTGAAGTTTATGGTCCAGAATCAAGCGGTAAAACGACGTTAACCTTGCAAGTTATTGCTGAGGCGCAGAAAGCAGGTAAAGTTTGTGCGTTTGTTGATGCTGAGCATGCACTGGATCCAATTTATGCCGCGAAACTCGGTGTAAACGTTGATGAATTGCTGGTTTCGCAACCGGATAACGGTGAGCAAGCACTAGAAATTTGCGACATGTTGGTGCGTTCAGCCGCCGTTGATGTGGTCATCGTTGACTCCGTAGCTGCGTTGACACCTAAAGCTGAAATCGAAGGCGAAATGGGTGACAGCCACGTAGGTTTGCAAGCCCGATTGATGTCACAAGCATTGCGAAAATTGACTGCAAACATTAAGCGATCGAATAGTTTGTGTATCTTTATCAACCAAATTCGAATGAAAATTGGCGTGATGTTTGGCAACCCAGAGACCACAACGGGTGGTAATGCGTTGAAATTCTATTCGTCTGTGCGTTTGGATATTCGCCGCACCGGTGCGGTGAAAGAGGGCGATGAAGTCGTCGGCAATGAGACGCGCGTCAAGGTTGTGAAAAACAAAGTAGCGCCACCATTTAAGCAAGCGGAATTCCAGATCATGTATGGCTCAGGTATTTCTAAAGAAGGTGAGCTGGTTGATTTGGGTGTAAAACAGAAAATTGTTGATAAAGCGGGTGCATGGTATAGCTATAACGGTGATAAGATCGGTCAAGGTAAAGCAAATGCAATGAAGTTTCTCATAGAGAACCCAAAAATTTCTGCCGATATTGAAAAACGCATCCGTGAGCAGTTATTGGCTAAACCAGTTAAGGCTGAGAAAAAGTCCGCTGAAAAGAAAGATGCTGAAGTGACGGATGAAGATTTGATTTAATGAAAAGGAAAGTTAAGCGATGAGTGGTGATGTGAAAGTTGCTCTCGCACTTGGTTCTGGTGCAGCTCGTGGATGGTCCCATATTGGCGTGATAAAAGCGCTAAATGAGATGGGTATTCAAGTTGATATTGTTGCAGGAACATCTATCGGCTCCCTTGTGGGGGCCGGTTTTGCTTCTGGGCGACTAGATGAGCTCGAGAATTGGGTTCGGGATATGGGCCGGTGGCAAGTGTTCAATTTGCTAGATTTTGGCTTTAGTCATGGCGGTCTTATTCAAGGTGAAAAAGTATTTAGTCATGCGCGGGAGCGTTTTGGCGGCGTTGAGATTGAAAATCTCGATGTGGTCTATGGTGCGGTCGCAACAGATCTCTATACCGGCCGTGAAGTGTGGTTACGTGAAGGCGATATCTATCATGCTGCGCGGGCTTCATGTGCGATGCCTGGTTTACTCGCACCGGCTGCGCATAACGGTCGCTGGCTAGTTGATGGTGGCTTAGTTAACCCAGTTCCGGTATCCCTTTGTCGTGCCCTTGGTGGCGACTTTGTGATTGCGGTGCATCTCAATTCACAGTTGAATCATGCTGCTATTGAAGCACGCGGGCGGGGTAATCCGCCTCACTCTGAACCGCACGCAGATGTGCATGCTATGCCAAAAACAGGTACCACTGCGATTGAAAGCGGTGGTGTATCTGAAATCTCTGAGTTGTCAGTACAGGAAGAAGCTGAAGCTGATGAAGGATTCTTTAAAAACTTTCTAGCAGCCAGTGGTCAGTACTGGGATACAGTGATGGATAAATTTAGTGGTTCTTCCCATAAAGCTCCGGGAATGTTTGGGGTCATGGCAGGTGCCATTGATATTATGCAAGAACGTATCACCAAGGGACGTATTGCCGGGGACCCGCCGGATATTTTGGTACAACCTAAACTCGGTCATATTGGCTTATTGGAATTCGAGCGCGGTAACGAGGCAATTGACTTGGGTTATGAAACTACGATGCGGATGAAGGACTATATTCTTAGCGAGCTTGAGCTCTACACTAAACGCCGTGGTTAAGCCTGCCGTATAATTACCTAATCGATTGAACACGAGCCATAAAAAAACCGCAGCCTGAGAACTGCGGTTTTTTATTGAACGTTATTAACGTACGTAATTGCACGTCAACACAGGATGTAATTATTTAAGCATCTCACGTTCCATTTCTTCAAAGGTACTGCGTATGTTTTTCTCAGGTTCAGCTGTAGCAAGGCTTGCGATAATTACGGCGAGGGTACAAACGATGAACCCAGGGATAATTTCGTAAACAAAACTGCTTAATGTTTGCCCGTCTATTACGGGTACATAGATACAGAAGAGAACCGTCGCTGCACCTGTTAACATGCCCGCTAACGCACCGTGTCGGTTCATGCGTTTCCAGAACAAGCTGAGAATGATAACCGGACCAAAGGCTGCACCGAATCCTGCCCAAGCATTTGCAACCAAGCTTAGAATTGTATTCTCTGGGTTCCATGCAAGAGCAATGGCCACCAATGAAACAATAAGCACAGAAATTCGACCCACCATCACCAATTCCTTCTGGCTGGCATCACGGCGTAAGAAAGCTTTATAGAAATCTTCCGTGAGTGAGCTCGAAGTCACCAGCAATTGCGACGATATGGTACTCATAATGGCGGCAAGAATTGCGGCCAATAAGAAACCTGCAATTAACGGATGGAACAAGAACTGCGAGAAGATGATAAATATCGTTTCGGCATCATTGAGCACCATTTTTGTTTCGGCGACATAGGCAATACCTACGAAACCGGTGATCATCGCACCAATGATAGAGACCGTCATCCAAACGATACCAATGCGGCGTGCCTTAGGAATATCTTTGACTGAGCGAATGGCCATGAAACGGACAATAATGTGCGGTTGTCCGAAGTAACCCAAGCCCCAAGCCAGCAACGAGATAATTCCGAGGAACGACAATTGATTTAACATCGGATCTGCGATGTTAGCGTCGCGGAAAAAGTCGAGGAAATCTGGATTGATGGTGCGTACTTGATCGGTTACCGAGGTTATTCCACCTAAATCGAAAATAGCGACTATCGGCACGAGCACCAAAGCAACGAACATTATGCAACCTTGCACAAAATCCGTCATGCTTACGGCTAAGAAACCACCGAACAACGTATATGCACAGACCACTCCGGCCGTCACCCAAAGACCTAAACTGTATTCAAGTCCGAATGCTGAACTCGCAAACAATTTACCGCCAGCAACAAGGCTTGCAGAGGTATACAGAGTGAAGAAAATGATGATAACCAAAGATGAGAAAACACGCAGCATACGCGCTTTGTCATTAAATCGGTTGGCAAAGTAATCAGGGATAGTGATTGAGTCGTTTGCGACTTCGGTGTACATCCGTAGACGTGGTGCAACAATGATATAATTTAAGTAGGCACCAACGACCAGACCTACAGCTATCCACAGTTGCGAAACACCAGAGACGTAAATTGCACCAGGAAGTCCCATGAGCATCCAACCACTCATATCTGATGCACCGGCGGAGAGGGCTACAACGCCTGGACCTAATCCACGACCGCCCAGCATATAGCCAGAAATGTCGCTGGTTGATTTTTTATATGCGTATAGACCAATCCCCAGCATTGCTATGAAATAGAGCGCTAATGATAGAAGCGTACCTGTTTCCAAAGCTTTACTCCTTCGTTGTTGAGTGTAACGGCACTTTGTAATTATGGTCTGAGTGCAACAGGTTCTTAGTATGTTGCTCCTCAGGATTATTTATCAGTGCCTGCGTTGTTCCAAACTCGATCATACTACCACGATGCATAATCAAGATCTTGTCTGAAACATGTTTCACGATCTCCGCCGAATGTGAGACGAAAATGAACGAAATACCCATATCTTGTTGAAGATCGAGTATGAGGTTAATGATTTGAGCTCTAATCGATGGATCCAGAGCGACAAAAGCCTCATCGGCCATCACGATTTGAGGTTCGAGCACTATGGCCCGTGCGATACAGACCCGTTGCTGTTGTCCGCTAGAGAGCATGTGCGGATAAAAGCCGTAATGGTCGGGTAACAAGCCCACTTTACGTAGGGTTTCATATACGTGCTGTTTTCGTTGTTGGGGCTTCCAGTCGGTATTAAAAATCAACGGTTCAGTGAGCTGCTGGCCTACCGTAATCTGCGGATTAAGAGAACGCAGACTATCTTGAAAAATCATCCGCACGTAACGACAACGTTGCCGATCTGTCATGGCACTTAAAGCTTGACCATTAAGAAATAACTCGCCGCTGGAAGGACGCTCAGCACCGGCAATGATTTTTGCGATAGTTGATTTTCCCGAACCGGTCTCACCCATGATAGCAAGGGTTTCACCCCGTTCCAGATCAAAGCTCAAGGGTTCAAGAGCGCAAATACGTTTGCCGGGCATCCAGCCATCTTTATGCACGTAGTATTTGCTGATGTCCCGAACTTCCAGCAATTTAGTCATGTTCGCTATCCTCCCACAGTGGGTAGTGACAGGCAAACTGCTGTTGGTGACGTTGGACCAAGTTGGGTTGGTTCACACAAGCGCGTCGAGCGTAGGGGCAGCGTGGGCCCAGACGGCAGCCGATAGGCATGTGCTGTAAGGTCGGGATTGCCCCCGAAAGCGTTGGTAAACGCGTTTTTGGGCCAGTATCCTGATTGAATAAACTCATGCTTAACATCGCATCTGTGTACGGATGGATAGGCGATTGCATGACCTGCTCAGTGGGGCCAGATTCCATCAGTTGACCACAGTAAATCAAACTGATGTGTTGGCTTTCCGGAATAACAGCGGTTAGATCTTGTGTGATCATCAAAATAGACATGCCTTGCCCAGCACTGAGTTTCGCCAGTAAGCGGTAAATCTGCGCGCGGGTGCTGGGTTCCATAGCGGTGGTGGGCTCATCAGCAATCAACAATTTCGGATTATGAGCAATCGCCATAGCAATACTGATTTTTTGCGCCAGCCCCTCAGAAAGTTCATGCGGGTAGCTTTCCATGACCTCTTTGGTATCTTTGATGCCGACGCGATGCAATAACCGTTCGGCCCGAGTCTGCCGACCGGCACGACGTTTGAGATAAATGCCGGTTAATTCGCCGGCAGGGATAGTTTCCCGCAGTTGCGCTCCAACCTTATCATTTGGGTCTAAATAGCTGCTAGGGTCCTGAAAAATCATAGCCATGTCACGACCAGTAACAATCCGCCGTTGGGCATTATTGAGTCCCAATAAATCATAATGGCGCCACCATAAGCGGTCCGCAGTAATTTTCCAACGCGGATTGATAAAGCCCAAAATTGCTTTGGCGAGCAGACTCTTACCAGAACCAGATTCACCGATTAAGGTATGGATTTCGCCTTCGGCTAACTGCAGGTTGAACCGATCAAGCACTCGCACCGGGCCATTGTCGGTCTCCAGTTCAATGGTGAGATTGCGAATATCGAGAATGCTCATGAATTACGTACCCGGTCGGCGATAGCTGCACGAATGCTATCACCAAGAACATTAATGGAAAGGATAGTAAGAAATAGCGCGATCCCCGGAAGTATCATCATCCAAGGGGAAACATACACTTGGTCGAGGCTGCGCGCTAACATGGTGCCCCATTCTGGCGCTGGTGCCTGAACACCTAAACCGAGAAAGCCAAGTGCCGCAATGTCGAGAATTGCAGTTGATAGGGCAAAGGTGGTTTGCATTACCAAGACACTTGTTATATTTGGAAAAATAACGCGGGTCAGCATATACCAGCGATTTACGCCGTTTAAACGCGAGGCGGTAACATATTCTTTGTAACGTTCATCATAGATTGCATTGTGTACCACATGAATGAACTGGGGAATTAACACCAGGGTAATCGCCAGCATGACATTAATGAGTGACGGCCCCAGTATGGCAATTATGACCAAGGCGAGTAGCAGCGAAGGAATCGACAATATGACATCGAGCATGTGATTCAAGGTTGAGGACTGAACGCCACGCGACATTCCTGCCCAAGCCCCGATACCAATGCCAATCGTAGCTGCTATAAGTACGGCAATCAGGGGGTAACCTAGGCTATAGACTGAACCCGCTATGATTCTGGAGAGAATATCTCGACCTAAATCATCGGTACCAAATAAATACTCAATCTCACCTTGAGCATCCCAACTTGGCGGTTGCAGAATCGCGTTAGAAAACTGTGCATCTGGATTGAAAGGGGTGATCAACGGCGATAGCAGCATCATCAATAACGCCAGCGCCAGAATGTAAAATGCGACCACGGCGAAAGGATTGGCGTTCATATGCAGCCAAAGCTGCCGAAGTGGCGAAGGCTCGCGTTGCTGAAAGTAAATATTAGCGTTCTGCATAGAGTTCCTTGCGTACCTGTGGGTAGCGCCAAGCGTGAAATAGTTCAACTAATACATTAACTAACAGTATCAGTGCCGCGAAGGTGAATAAACCGCCTTGCATTACTGGGTAATCTCGTTCGTAAATGCTTTTCACCAGCCAACTTCCTAAGCCTGGCCAATTAAAGATAACTTCTGTAATGATAATATTACTCATGAGAATACTGAACATCAGACCGAGTTGACGAACCACCGGCTGCATCGCGTTGGGTAAGACATGTCTCAGTAATATACGTGTTTCGGTGAGACCGCGCGCGCGGGCCGCGCGAATGTAATTTTGCTGTAAAACCTCAAGCATACTGTTGCGGGTAACCCGCATTAGCATAGTTGCTGGCATGATTGCCAAGACAATAACCGGTAACCAAAGGTGATTGATGGCATCAAGCAGTGCGGCCTGTTTGTAGGAGTTATCACTGACGAGGATATCGAGAATAATTGAACCACTATAAACGTCGATATCAAAAAGCGGGTTGATTTGACCCGAGATAGGGGTCCAACCAAGTTTGACCGCAAACAGTAAAATCAGCAACTGCGCCAGCCAAAACACCGGAATCGAGTATGCGCTCAGGCTCACGCCCATGGCTAAACGATCCATGGTGCCGCGTTGTTGCCCTGCGGCGTATAATCCTAGCGGCGCACCAACTGCCATGGCGAGTATCATGGCTAATATGCTGAGCTCAAGAGTCCCCCCCAGTAAGGGGATTAAGTCAGTGAAAACATCGCGTTGGGTGGTCAACGATTGACCCCAATCACCGTGGGTAAAATGGCCGACAAAGTTAAAGTATTGGCTAATAATAGAGGCATTGAAGCCTCGTGCTTCAGTGGCTAGTTGATAACTCAAGCTGTTGCTGGCACGGATCCCGGTCATATTGGTGAGCGGATCGCCGGGGAACAAATAATTTAGACTGAACAGAAAGACCGTTAATAACCAAAGGGTAACAATCAGTAATGTCAGGCGCCGCAAGGTATAACGAATCATGGCTGCGCCTCTTGCTGGGGTTTATTGTCGCGATAGGCATGACGGAAGCTCACACCACCATAAGCGGGCACTTCAACGCCGTGAATATCACTACGATGTGCTTGAAAACGCATGGAATTTGCAATGGGCACCAATGGCGCTTCGCGATAAACCCAGTTTTCGACTTCCTGGTAGATTTTTTTCCGATTATCGGTGTTGGCCTCGCTAATTGCTTGCCGAAGCAAATCATCGAATTCCGGCTCACACCAATTTGCACGATTAGTGCCTACATTGAGTGCGGTGCAGCCGAGTAACGGTTGAAAAAAGTTATCTGGGTCAGCATTATCTGCAATCCAACCAATGAGTACACTGTCATGTTCATTGCGCGCGAGGCGGCGTCGAAACGCATTCCACTCGTAGCTGACGATGTTTGCGCGGACGCCAATTTGGGCGAGATCTGATTGAATTAACTCTGCCATTTTTTGCGCATTCGGATTATAGGCCCGCTGTACTGGCATGGCCCAAATATCAAACTCAAATCCCTCAGCGTAGCCTGCGTCGCGAAGCAACTCGCGAGCTCGCTCGGGAGCGTATCCATAGGTTTGGTCGACGGGGCTGTAGGCCCACGATGTTTCGGGCAACACGCCTGTGGCTAGTTTAGCGTTACCATTATAAACCGTTTGAATAATGGTCTGACGATTAATAGCGCTGGCCATTGCTCGACGAACAAGTACGTTGTTAAAAGGAGGATGGTCGGTATTAAATGCCCAAAAGGCAATATTAGGATTCACGTTGCTGGATATTTTGATATCGTCGCCGGTATTCAATTGCGCAAGTTCTTCTACCAGTGGGTAGGGAATAACATCACATTCACCAGTAATAAGTTTAAGCATACGCTTATTGGCATTCTGTGTAATCGAATACACCAGTTGCTCAATGTGGGCAGGTTCTCGCCAATAGTTATCATGCCTATGGTAGCGGATAATTAGATCTTTGCGGAATTCTTCAAATACGAACGGACCTGTGCCAATAGGTTGTTTGTCGATTTGTGCTGGCTTCCCTCGCGCGAGTAATCTGGCGCCATATTCGGCGGAGAGGATAATCGCGAAATCGGTCGCCAAATTAGCTAAAAAAGAACTGTTACTGCGCTCTAAATAGATATCGACGGTGGTAGCATTTACTGCCACAACATCGGTAATGAGTTGATTCAGACCACTGGCGGTGAAGAAAGGATAGCTGCCACCGTTGACCTCATGATAAGGGTGTTCTTGGTTTAACCAACGCTTGAATGTAAACACCACGTCATCGGCATTAAATGCGCGGGTTGGAGTAAACCATGGGGCCTGATGAAACTGTACGTTGGGGCGAAGTAGAAAACGGTAGCGGGTACCATTATCCAGTGCTTGCCAGGATTCTGCCAGCGCTGGCACAAATTTCTGTTGGCTGTCATCGTAATCCAAAAGCCGATCGTAGATTTGTGCGGAGGTGGCATCAATGGTGGTGCCGGAGGTTCCCAGTTGCGGATTGAAACTCTCAGGATTGCCTTCGGAACAATAGACAATACCATTACGTAGCGGCGCGACATCTTCACTGGCAGGCGAACAGGCCGCTAGCGTGAATATTGGTATGAGTAACAAAAATCGCCACATGCTCATTTAATTGGTAGATCCATCGAGTAATTGATACTTTTTCAAGTAGCCTCGTAGTTGATGATAGGTGAGCCCCAGCAATTCTGCTGTTTTCTTCTGATTGAATTGTGCATGGCGCAGCGCCTGTTGTAAAACTTCAGTCTCATAATCGGCGGTAACTTCTTTGAAATCGATAGCGCCGCCGTTGAAATCAACTGCTGTAGCCGTCGCGATTATCGGTGTGGTTTCATCGCTTGACGTTTGCTTGGTGCTATGAATATCGACAGTGCGATGCGCCGCGGGTTGCGGACGCCACGGGCTGGCAAAAGGGTCGATGACAATATCGTCGAGCGGCACGGCGCCACTGCCCAGACGGTAAACTGAGCGTTCAACGACATTCTTAAGTTCCCGGATATTTCCCGGCCATGGGTATTCCAGTAATGTCTGACGGGCGCGTTGGGTAAAACCGCTAAAAAGGTCATAGCCAAGTTCACGAGCCATGTGTATGGCGAAATGTTCAGCTAATATTAGGATATCCTCGCGCCGTTCCCGTAAGGGTGGCAGGGTGATGACATCAAATGCCAGACGATCGAGTAGGTCGGCGCGGAACTGACCTTGCTCAGCTAGTTGGGGTAGATCTTCGTTGGTTGCCGCAATCAGCCGAACGTCGGTGCGTACGGTTTTAGAACCGCCGACGCGCTCGAATTCACCATACTCAATAACGCGTAATATTTTTTCTTGGACTAAAGGCGAGGTATTCGCAAGCTCGTCGAGAAACAAAGTCCCCTGATCTGCGCGCTCAAAGCGGCCCTCATGACGTTTTTGTGCGCCAGTAAAGGCACCGGCTTCGTGACCGAATAATTCGCTCTCTAGCAGGCTTTCACTTAATGCCGCACAATTTAGTTTTACATAGTTGTTTTGCCAACGTTGTGACAAGAAGTGCAACCGGGCGGCGATAAGTTCCTTACCGGTACCGCGTTCACCGATAATTAATACTGGTTTAGCGAGCGGTGCTATTTGTGACACTTGCTCTAGCACGGCTAAAAAGCTATTTGCTTCGCCGATGAGGTTATCCGCTTCGCGTGGGGGACTCATACCAAGCCTCGTTATTATTGTTGTGCGATTATCATACTGCTGGTGTGGTTAATTTGGCTAATATTTAGTGTATTTGATAACGGGTCAGGGTCAAACAAAAATTTGATATTCTCGTATAAATAGCTAAAAATCAGTTAATTAAGCTGGTTTTTAAAAGTTGGCATGGTATCTGCATTATTAGTCGTGACCGTAAAGTAACAGTTTCGAATCAATTAATGAGGACACGAACATGGGTATCTTTTCACGATTTTCAGATATCGTAAATTCGAACATCAACGCATTACTGGATAAAGCAGAAGATCCAGAAAAAATGGTGCGTCTGATTATTCAAGAAATGGAAGACACATTGGTAGAAGTACGCTCAACATCAGCCCGTCTGATTGCTGAGAAGAAAGATACCGAGCGTCAAATGAGCCGCTATGAAAACGATGTAGCGGAATGGGAAAAGAAAGCTGAGCTGGCATTAAGCAAAGATCGTGATGATTTAGCGCGCTTAGCTTTAGTCGAAAAACGCAAAGCTGACGATGCTGTTGCCAGCTTAAACGTCGACATCAACCGTATTAACGAGCACCTGAACCGTTTAAATCAAGAAGTAGGGCAGTTGCAAGAGAAATTGGCCGATGCTAAAGCGCGTCAGAAAACGATTATCATGCGTCAACGCGCAGTAAGTAGTCGTTTAGAAGTTAAAAAACGCATTGATAGCGGTAAAATTGATGACGCAATGCTTCGTTTTGAACGCTATGAGTCTAAAATTGACGATTTAGAGTCACAAGTCGAAGCTTATGATATGGGCAAGAAAACCTTACGCGATGAATTTGCTGAACTTGAAGGCGAAGATAAAATTAACGACGAGTTGGAAGCGTTAAAAGCGCGCGTTAAGAAAGAAAAGAAAGCTGACTAATTGACTCGAAACTTTGGCCTCACCCGCTTCTGCGGGTGCATGCCGAAACCAGAACGACCATAGGGAACCTTTACAATGGCAGACATACTTGTACCGATGATTGCTGTGCCACTAATCCTGTTTATGATTTTTGTGGCGCCAGTTTGGGTCATCATGCACTACCGCAGCAAGCGTAAGTTGAGTCAGGGCCTTTCTGAAACAGAATTGCAAGACTTACAACAGTTAGCGCGGCAAGCCGAACAGATGCGTGAACGTATTAGGACTTTAGAGTCTATTCTTGATGCGGATGCGCCTACCTGGAGGGAACGCAAATGAGTTACTCTGATGATAACCACAAACCACGCAAGCAATTACTCCGGGATAAAAAGAACGCCAAGGTTGCAGGTGTTTGTGCCGGAATAGCGAACTACTTCAACATTGAAGCCTGGCTGGTGCGTATTATTGTCGTCACCGCTGTTATTTTTGGCCACGGTTTCGTACTGATACTTTACATTGCTGCCTGGATGATCCTAGATGAAAAGCCAGTAAAAAAGAACAATGGAGATCACCAGCCGATTGGCTTAAAAACCAAGGTATACGGTGCTGGCGAACCGCCACGTCGTGCTTACCAAGAGATCGACGAAGAATTTCGTGAACTCGAAGGACGCTTGCAGGAGATGGAACGCTACGTAACGTCAAATGCTTATCAAGTCGACCATGAGCTAAAAAACCTATAAATTTGCGCCTCATCAAGCTTAAGGTGGAAAATTAGCGTTACAGCAAAGCCGCATCTCTGTCACCCTGACAAGTTGCGTTGCGCAAAGGCAGCATGCACTCTTTAATGTTGTCAACAAGAGGAAGTACTGCCAATGCGCAACAATGCTAATCAGAAATCGCAATGGCAGCCAGCGACCATGACGATTCACGGTGGTAAACAGCCGGATCAACATGGTGCATTGGTTGCACCGCTCTACCAAACTGCGACATTTGCTTTCAGTAATACCGCAGAAGGCTCGGCGCGGTTTGCCGGCGAACAGAGTGGCTACATTTATTCCCGCCTTGGCAATCCAACCACCAATGAACTCGAAGTTAGGATTGCGCAACTGGAAGGTTTTCCGGCCGGTGCCGCGTGCGCTACAGGCATGGGTGCTATTTCAGCGGCGATGTTAGCGTTTCTGGAACAAGGCGATCATGTTGTCGTGGCCGACGCTATTTACGGTTGCAGCTTTGCGCTGTTTTCACATTTATTTAAGAAGTTCGGTATTCAGGTCGACTTTGTTGATATGACTGAGCCGCAAAATGTCCGAGTCGCAATGCGCGACTCGACCAAAATGGTTTTTATAGAAACCCCTGCCAATCCACATTTGAAAATCATTGATATCGCTGCCGTTGCCACTATTGCACATGAAGGCCAGGCTCGCGTAATTGTCGACAATACGTTTATGACTCCGTTACTGCAACAACCACGCAAGCAGGGCGCGGATATTGTGATTCATAGCGCTACTAAATTTTTAAATGGTCATGGTGACGTGGTTGCTGGCCTTATCTGCGGTGGTGCAGAAGATATCGAGATGATCAAAGCAACCACCCTCAAAGATATGGGCGCAACTATGAGCCCCCACGATGCCTGGTTGATTTTACGTGGTTTGAAAACCCTTGATGTGCGGATGGAACGACATTGCCAAAATGCCGTCAAAGTAGCTGAGTATTTAGTTCAGCAACCGTTAGTGCGCGAGGTTTATTTCCCCGGCCTGCCGGATCATCCTGCGCAACGCTTAATGGGAACGCAAATGCATGGTAGTGGCGCTGTTATCGCGTTTGAACTTAAAGGTGATATTCACCATGCGCGGCAACTGTTGGATAATTTGAATTTAATTACAATAGCGGTAAGTTTAGGTGATGCGGAAACCTTGATTCAGCATCCCGCATCGATGACGCACTCGCCGTATACGCCAGAGGCGCGTGCGCGGGCAGGAATAAGTGACACGCTGATTCGTATTGCGGTTGGTTTAGAGGCCGTAGACGATATTATTGCTGACTTAGAACAAGCGTTTGCTCAGGCATTCGCAACAACAAAGACAGAACAACAACAAGGGGAAACTTTGACTTATGGGTAAACAAAGCCAATACGTTTCACGCCAGCCAGACGAAAATGGTATTATCGACTGGAGTGACGAAGATAACGCGGTATGGCGCGATTTGGTTGCTCGCCAGTTAAAACACATATCGGGTAAAGCCTGTGATGAATACATGCACGGCCTGGAATTGCTTGACATGCCGCAGGATCGCGTGCCGCAATTACATGAAATTAATGAGGTGCTGGACGCGACTACTGGGTGGCAAGTAGCTCAGGTACCGGCGCTGATACCCTTTGATGAGTTTTTCCGGTTATTAGCGAATAAACAGTTTCCGGTAGCGACGTTTATTCGTACCCGTGAAGAATTCGATTACTTGCAAGAGCCGGATATTTTCCATGAAATATTTGGTCATTGTCCGCTGCTGACCAATCCAGCTTTTGCCCATTTCACGCATCAATATGGGAAGCTTGGGCTCAATGCGACGCCAAAAGAGCGGGTGTATTTAGCGCGTTTGTATTGGTTCACGGTTGAATTTGGCTTGCTGGATACCGCGGACGGATTGCGCATATATGGTGGCGGTATTTTGTCTTCACCGGGCGAAACCGAGTATGCTATTCACAGTGAGACTCCTGAGCGTAAGCCCTTGGTGCCGCTAGATGCATTGCGGACACCTTACCGTATCGATATTATGCAGCCGCTCTATTACACCATTGAAAGCACTGAAAAGCTGTTTGAAATTGCGGATCTGGATATCATGACATTGGTCCATGAAG
This sequence comes from Pseudidiomarina xizangensis, assembly GCF_052541995.1. Classification (NCBI taxonomy): domain Bacteria; kingdom Pseudomonadati; phylum Pseudomonadota; class Gammaproteobacteria; order Alteromonadales; family Idiomarinaceae; genus Pseudidiomarina; species Pseudidiomarina xizangensis. The sequence continues at coordinate 604,163 of NZ_JBOBQA010000001.1, read as the reverse complement.
CGATGGAGCTGGGGTTATTCGAGCCTAAGTTTCCACCTAAAGATGCCGCATAACGGATTAACGAAAAAGGAGTTAATATGAGTGATTTGAAACAACAAAAATGCGAAGCTTGCAATGCAGAAGCACCAAAAGTGAGTGATGACGAGTTGGCAGAACTTATGCGTGAAATTCCAGACTGGACGCCGGTGTCGCGCGATGGCGTGATGCAACTTGAGCGTGAATTCAAGTTTAAGAACTTTAAACAAGCCCTAGCTTTCACCAACAAAATTGGTGATATCGCAGAAGCTGAAGCCCATCACCCAACATTGGTGACGGAATGGGGTAAAGTGACAGTCACCTGGTGGACTCATTCAATTAATGGTCTGCACAAAAATGACTTTATTATGGCTGCACGTACCGACGCCGCAAAAGCCGAAGAATAAACCGTGCTGTTGCGCCAGTCGGCGTAAAGCTATCGACAAAAAACCTCTACCCTAGTGACGGGTAGAGGTTTTTTTATGTATACTTATGTTTACATTTTAATTAACCGATAAGTTGTGCTGATGCGTCTCGAAATTACCTGTGATGACCGGCTCGGTCTTTGCCAAGATGTACTACAAATACTGCGGTCACGTGAAATTGATTTACGCGGTATTGAAGTTGATCCGAAAGGAAAGATTTTTCTTAACTTTCCGGAGCTTGAGTTTAAAGATTTTCAACATCTAATGCCTGAAATCCGCCGCATTCCTAATGTTAAAGATGTCAAAACCGTTGCCTTCATGCCTTCAGAGCGCGAGCACTTTGAGTTCAGTCTACTGTTAAACAAACTGCCTGATCCGGTGCTGTCTATTGACGCTCGCGGGGTAATTGATATTGCCAACGATGCGGCAGGCTTGCTGCTCACGGATACTCGCCAGCACCTACCTGGGACTTTTATCACGCAATGGTTGAGTGGTTTTAATATAAGTCGCTGGCTTGAACGTCAACCAACAGAACCACAGGTGAGCCAGGTCACTATTAACGGAGCTAAATATTTTGCCGAAATGATGCCGATTTGGGTTGCTGATGAGCATGATAAAACCAGCTTTGCTGGTGCCGTGTTAACCTGCAAGCCGCAACCCTTAAGCAGTCAGTGGCAACGCACTGGACAACAGGATGCGTTCCATCAGTTACTCGGTGAACATGCCAGTATGAAACGTTTACTAAAAGAAGCGCGGCGTATGGCTGAACTCAATGTGCCTTTATTGGTACAAGGTGAAACCGGGGTAGGAAAAGAACTGTTGGCGCGTGCTTGCCACCAGGCCAGTCATCGCGCGGAACAACCTTTCTTAGCGGTGAATTGCGCAGCATTGCCAGACAATGTTGCGGAAAGTGAGCTGTTCGGTCACGGCAAAGGCAGTCTTGGTCCGCACACTGAAGCAAAAAAAGGCATTTTTGAGCAGGCCAATGGGGGCACTGTTTTACTCGATGCGGTCGGGGAAATGTCCAATGGTCTACAAGCGAAACTACTGCGCTTCATTCAAGATGGCAAGTTTCGGCGTATCGGCGAGGAACAAGAGGTCGCGGTTGATGTACGAATTATCTGTTCAGCTCGTGATGACTTGTTGGAGCGCGTTGAAGCAGGCAACTTCCGTGAAGATTTATTCTATCGCTTGAATGTTTTGAGCTTACAGCTTCCGCCGTTACGTGATCGTAAATCTGATATTCCATTGTTAGCTGAGCATTTTAGCCTGCAAGCCTGCCAACGTCTGGGTCGAAGCTTGGTGTTATTAACCCATGATTGCCGTGAGCTGCTGCAGCGCTATCAATGGCCAGGTAACGTGAGACAGCTTGAGAACGTATTATTTCGCTCCATTTCGATGCTCGAGGGCGACCGCCTAGAGGCGACGGATGTCTATCTGCCTGAAGCCGATAGATTACATGAGAATGTGGCCATTGATCTGGAAGAGGGAAGTCTTGATGAGGCGGTGAAGAAGTTTGAGAGTACAATTTTACGTCGTCTGTATCCAAGTTATCCAAGCACCCGCCAACTAGCGAAAAAACTCGGTCTTTCGCATACCGCAGTTGCCAATAAATTGCGCGAGTATGGCATCGGCAAACAACGTCGGCGTGGCGTGAGCAAATCTTCGCAGTAAAGCTTTGTTTACGATAAGCGAGCGTTATGTATGGAAAAGCGTACATCGATAGCGCTAAATGTCAGCTAAAGTTGTTCTGTATCAACATGTTTACAAAAGTACGGGTTGCGAGGGTGCTGACGCATTCAGTGTCAGCACTAGTAGTTGGCCGACAGGCATAGTAGAACATAACCACTATTAAAGCCTAACGTGCGAATGAGGACTACAGAATGACAGACATTAACTATAACCCATTACAAACTGACGGATTTGAATTCGTCGAATACACAGCCCCTGATGCAAAGGGTATCGCAGCGCTTAAAGACTTGTTTGTGAAACTTGGTTTTACTGAAGTTGCGAAGCATAAAACTAAAGAAGCTTGGTTGTATAAGCAAAACGATATTAATTTCGTGATTAATGCGCAAACCGGTGCTCAGGCAGAAGCTTTTGCCAAAGAACACGGTCCGAGCGTTTGTGGTATGGCCTGGCGTGTTAAGGATGCGCAACATGCGTTTGAACATGCAGTGGAAAATGGTGCCAAGCCGTTTCAACGCAATGTGGGTGCTAATGAAGCTGATTTCCCAGCGGTTTACGGTATTGGCGAAAGCGTGTTGTACTTCATTGATAACTTTGCAGGACAAGGCGTTTATGCGGATGATTTTGACTTCTACGACGATTGGCAGGCGAAGATGAACGATCACGCCGCAGGACTTTATGAAGTTGATCACCTTACGCACAATGTATTCCGTGGCAACATGGACACCTGGGCAGGGTTTTATGAACGTATTGGTAACTTCCGCGAAATTCGCTACTTTGACATTGAAGGCAAATTGACCGGTTTATTGAGCCGGGCGATGACAGCTCCTTGTGGCAAAATTCGTATTCCCATCAATGAGTCGCATGATGACAAATCACAAATTGAGGAATACCTGCGCGAGTATAAAGGTGAAGGTATCCAACATATCGCCTTAACCTCAGACAATATCTACAAAACAGTACGTGACCTACGGCAAATTGGTATGGACTTTATGCCAACACCTGACACTTACTATGAAAACGTAAATGATCGTGTTGAAGGCCACGAAGAAAACCTCGAGGAGTTGCGTGAGCTGCAAATTTTGATTGATGGTGCGCCACTGAAAGACGGTATTTTATTGCAAATTTTCACCAAAACCGTAATTGGCCCAGTGTTCTTTGAAATCATTCAACGCAAAGGTAATGAAGGTTTCGGCGAAGGTAACTTCAAAGCCTTATTCGAGTCGATCGAAGAAGATCAAATACGTCGTGGAGTATTAAACGATGCGTAAATGGATTAGCTTTCCGAAGCAGGTTGGTGTGAGCTCGAAACAAGCTCACGCAGACTTCCCGGAGCAGGCGATCTATGAACGTGAAGTCGGCCGCAGTGGCTTTTTCGGTCCGGCGACGCACTTTCATCACCGCCATGCACCGACCGGATGGAGCGAGTGGGAAGGTGAGTTACGGCCACGTAACTTCGACTTCAATAAGCTTGATAATGTCGCCACGGAATCGCCGTGGCAAGTACCTTTACTGTTGCACAATGCCCAATGTAAGTTCCGTATCTGGCACTGCCATGAAGCGATGCCGTTTTTAGTGCGAAATGCCGATGGTGATGAACTCTTGTTTATTCATGAGGGCCGCGGCGAACTGTTTTGCGATTACGGTCATATTACTCTGGAAAAAGGTGACTACTTTTCCATACCAAGATCAACCAATTGGCGCATTGAACCGTTAGAACCGATGCAAATTGTTATGATCGAGGCCACCAACAGTGCTTACCAGCTGCCTGAAAAGGGCTTAGTGGGTAACCATGCGATATTTGATCCGGCGTGTTTAGATACGCCTGACATTGACGCTGATTTCAAGCAGCAATATAGCGAAGAGCAATGGCGCATTGAGGTTAAACGACACAACAAGCTATCGTGTATTACCTATCCATATAATCCGTTGGACGCAGTTGGCTGGCATGGTGATTTAGCGCCAGTGCGCATTAATTGGCGCGATATACGGCCGCTGATGAGTCATCGGTACCATTTGCCACCATCTGCTCATACGACTTTTGTTGCTGACGGTTTCGTAGTCTGTACCTTTGTACCACGGCCAATTGAATCGGATCCTGGTGCATTAAAAGTACCGTTCTATCATAATAATGACGATTACGATGAGGTCTTGTTTTATCACGAAGGTGACTTTTTTAGTCGTGATAACATCGATAAAGGCATGGTGACGTTTCATCCAGCCGGCTTTACCCATGGACCGCATCCGAAAGCGTTCCAGGCCGGACGTGAATATCGGAAAAAATTTACCGATGAAGTCGCAGTGATGTTAGATACTCGAAATGCGCTTGAAATGGGCGATGTTTGTGCGCAAGTCGAAAATCCAGACTATGTGTATAGCTGGCAAGCAAAAGACGAAAAGGCTAAATAATCTATGAAATTTGCAACCTATCGAAATGGTACACGCGACGGCCAACTTATGGTGGTGAGTCGTGATCTTACGAAAGCTGTTGCGGTTCCAGCTTTAGCTGAGACCTTACAGGAAGTTCTTGATGACTGGGATGGCATTGCGCCTGAACTGGAAACGGTTTATGTTGCGCTGAATAATGGTGAGTTTGATGACGCAGTTGCGTTTGATGAAAGCCTCTGTGAATCGCCATTACCGCGTGCCTATCAATGGGCTGATGGTAGCGCTTATGTCAACCACGTTGAACTGGTTCGGCGCGCCCGCAATGCGGAAGTTCCAGAAAGTTTTTGGACTGATCCGCTGATGTACCAAGGTGGATCTGACGATTTCCTCGGTCCGAAAGACGTGATTGAAATGGGCGACACAGCCTGGGGTATCGATTTTGAAGGTGAAGTCGCCATTATTACTGACGATGTACCTATGGGCGTTGAAGCAGCAGATGCCGGGCAGTACATTCGCCTGTTGATGTTGGTAAACGATGTTTCTTTGCGTGGTTTGATTCCGAACGAATTAGGTAAGGGTTTTGGTTTTTTCCAATCTAAACCTTCTTCAGCGTTTTCACCTGTAACGGTAACTCCAGACGAACTTGGTGATGCCTGGCATGACAACAAAGTACATTTGCCGCTGTTAAGTGAATACAACGGTCAAGCATTTGGTAAGCCGAATGCTGGTGAAGATATGACTTTTGATTTCGCTCAATTGGTCGCTCATGCGGCAAAAACTCGTCATCTTGGTGCGGGTGCTATCATCGGTTCAGGTACCGTTTCGAATAAGCAAGGTACCGATCACGGTAGCGCTATCGCCGAAGGCGGCGTGGGCTATAGTTGTATTGCTGAGGTTCGGATGATTGAAACTATTCGAGACGGAAAGCCTAGTACTGGCTTCATGCAATTCGGCGATACCATCAAAATTGAAATGAAAGACGCGCAAGGTACAAGTATTTTTGGCAGTATTGAGCAAAAGGTTCTACAGTATCAGCCCGACTAAAAATTCATCTGCGGAGTCTATTTTATGGAACTCTACGGTTACTGGCGCTCCAGCGCCAGTTATCGGGCTCGTATTGCCCTAAATTTTAAAAAGATCGACTACAATTATCTGCCTGTGCATTTACTCAAAGATGGTGGGCAGCAGCATCAGCAGGCTTATCGCCAGCTTAACCCCAATGGCTTGGTACCGACTTTGGTTGATGGCCAGGTTATTTTGCATCAGTCTTTGGCTATTATTGAGTATTTGGAAGAAAAATACCCAAAACCAAGTTTGTTGCCGGGTAAACCACAGCAACGCGGCGCGATTCGTGCGCTAGCGCTAGATCTATCTAGTGAGTTGCAACCATTGATTAATTTGCGCTTACAACAGTATTTAAAACAGCAACTTAAGGTCACTGACGAACAGAAGCAAGAGTGGTTGAACCATTGGTTTGCTGAAAGTTTTAAAGCTTTTGAGAAAAACCTCGAGGAAGTTTCCGGCAACTATTGCGTGGGCGATGAGTTTTCACTTGCGGATGTTTGTTTAATTCCACAGGTCTACAGTGCCCAACGGTTTGGTATTGCGTTAATGGATTATCCTTTGCTCAGCGGAGTCTATGAACGCTTGCAAGACTTGCCGTGGGTCATTGAGGCGCATCCAAATAAGCAGCCTGATGCTGAATCCTGATCGCAGGAAATTATAATTTCATCGCAACCATTAAATGCCCAGCTCGTAACTTGCTGGGCATTTTGCTTTAATGGCGGTGACTCATATGAAAGGGAAACAAAAGAATGAAAACCAAATTTACGGTTTCGATACTTGCCGCCATGATTGCGGCATCGTGCGCGACAACGAACGTACCTAGTACAACTGCGGAGGCTGCAACCGCGCCGGAAACTCTTAGTTTAGCCGAGACCAACACCAGTGCTGTTGCGGAAACGGGTCAATTAACCATTAAACAGATCATGTCTGATCAAGAATGGGTAGCTCGCTCGCCTAATTCTGCTTATTGGATGCTAGACGGCAGTGGTGTTATCTACCAACAAGAACGGGCAGGAAGCGTCGTCAATGATTGGTTCCATTTGCCGGAAGATGAAGCTGACGCGCATCAAATTCCGGTCGAAAGACTGCACAATTATGCGTACGAAAATGCTATCTACAACGATGATCGAAGTCTTGTAGCCTACACTTTCGAAGGCAACTTATTTGTGCACGATATGGAAGCAGGGGAAGTTCGACAATTAACTCGAGATGAAGCAAGCCAGTCACAATTAGGTTTTCTTAACGATGGTCGTCTGAGCTTTCGTCAGGGTAATGACTTTTACGTCGTGAATCCGCGGACTGGCATGACCGAACAAGTCGTTGCTTTGGCTACACGTGATAAACCTGAAGCCGTGTCGGCACCGAAAGATTTTGTGGCGCGCGAACAGCTGAACTTGATTGAGTTCGTGCAAAACGAACGTCATGATCGCCAAACCCGCGCTGATCATCAGGCCGAACTTGCTAAAGCAAATAACTCTCTTGCGCCACAGCCATTTTATTTGGGTAACAATAAGCAGATCGTTGCAGCCAGCTTGTCACCAGCGGGCGATAAAGTTTTAGTTGCTATCACTGACCCGCAAAGTTGGCGTGATGATGGTGACATAATGCCGAATTATGTCGCAGAAGATGGTCGCGTGAAAGCTGAGTCTGTGCGTCGCCGCGTTGCCGACGCGAAACCTGTTGAGCATCAGTTATTGCTGTTGGATTTAGCGACGGGTGAACAGACACCTTTTACTTACAATACCTTACCGGGTTGGAATGACGACGTTCTTGCCGAGGTTAAAGCGGAAAACTACGCTGCTCAGGGCAAAAATTACGAGTCTCAAAAGTCGCCTCGTGCGATAACACTAATGCAAGATTGGGGTTGGCAAAGTGGAGCGATCCGTTGGTCTGAATCTGGCCAGAATGCTGTTGTAATGCTTGAAGCATGGGACAACAAGGACCGCTGGATTGCTTCGGTTGATTTTGCTGGAAAGCAACTTATCAACGAGCATCGTTTGCATGACGACGCGTGGATAAATTATACCCATAACGAGTTTGGTTTCTTACCCGATAGCGACAATAGAATTTGGTTCCAAAGTGAAGAAGATGGCTATGCCCACCTCTACACTAAAGAACTTGGTGGACAACAGCAGCAACTTACCAGCGGTAAGTTTGTGACTGAAAACCCTCAAGTTGATGCCCAAGCGGAATCCATCTATTACACAGCTAACGCTTCGCATCCCGGTATCTACGAGCTTTACCGAGTGAATTATCGTACCGGTGAAAGTGAACAGCTCACTGATCTTGACGGCATGGTTCAGTCCTTCGACGTGAGTCCAGCCAACGATAAAGTAGTACTGACATACTCGAGTGCCTTACAACCGCCGGAATTATATGTGCAGTTATTGTCAGAAACTGCTACCGCGGAGCGTATTACCCATACTGCGACGGAGCAATTTAGCAGTTTTGATTGGAGCGTCCCAGAAATCGTTCCAGTGCCATCTAGTCATGTGGATGAGCCAATTTACACGCGCGTCTATTATCCGCAAGATTACGATCCAACTCGTGCTGAAAAATACCCGGCGGTAGTGTTTATTCACGGTGCAGGCTACTTGCAGAACGCCCACGCCGGTTGGTCGAACTACCAACGTGAGTTTATGTTCCATACCTTCTTAAACCGTCAGGGCTATGTGGTACTGGATCTCGATTACCGTGGCTCGAAAGGTTACGGACGGGACTGGCGCACGGCAATCTATCGCAATATGGGTTGGCCAGAAGTTGAAGACCTAGTTGATGTGGTGCAGTGGGCTGGTGAAAATACCAACGTTGATACTAACCGTATGGGGACTTACGGCGGTTCTTATGGTGGTTTTCTAACCTTTATGGCGCTATTTAATGAGCCAGGCTTATTCAAAGCTGGTGCGGCGCTACGTCCGGTGGCGGATTGGGCACATTACAATACCGGTTATACTTCGAACATTCTGAATCTGCCTGATGATGACCCAATTGCCTATCGTCGCAGCTCGCCGATTTATTTTACCAAAGGGCTTGAAGATGCGTTGCTGATTAACTCGCCAATGGTGGATGACAATGTTTTCTTTCAGGATAGCGTGCGTCTTGTGCAGCGCCTGATTGAGCATGAGAAAAAAGACTTTGAAACGGCTATTTTCCCAGTCGAGCCTCATGGTTTTCGTCAACCTTCGAGCTGGCTTGATGAATACCGTCGGATCTTTGAGTTATTTGAAGAGAACCTTAAATAGCTGAGGTAAGGTTAACAGAATAAAAAAAGGCCGAAATCGATGATTTCGGCCTTTTTATTTAGTAGCTACTCAATGTTCTAAATTGAACGCCTTAGTCTTTTGAAGTTTTGCACTTCGCCATTTCAGCTTGAGCTCTAGCCCGAGCTTGGCCATAACTTGCTACCGCATCGGCCTTGCTGAACTCTGCACGTTGGCTCTCATCAGCTGCAGCAAAAGGCTTAAAGTCGTCAGTCCGTGGTTGCGCACTAGCTTTCGCCATAGGTGCACTAATCTTGCTACCTTTAACCTTTGGCTTAGGCACAGCTTTGTTTGCTGTAGGCTTGGGCTTGGGCTTGGGCTTAGTCTTAGGTTTAGCTTCGACTTCAGGCTCAGCTTCGACTTCAGGCTCAGCTTTGACTTCAGGTTCAGCTTGGACTTCTGGCTCAGCTTCGGCTTCTGGCTTAGCTTCGACTTCAGGCTTAGCTTCGGCTTCAGGCTCAGCTTCGGCTTCAGGCTCAGCTTCGACTTCAGGCTTAGCTTCGGCTTCAGGCTCAGCTTCGGCTTCTGGCTCAGCTTCGGCTTCTGGCTTAGCTTCGACTTCAGGCTCAGCTTTGACTTCAGGTTCAGCTTCGACTTCTGGCTTAGCTTCGGCTTCAGTCTTAGCCTCGGCTTCTGGCTTAGCTTCGACTTCAGGTTTAGCTGTGACGTCTTCCGCAGCAGCGGTATCATCTAACTTCAGTTCAACCTGAGTATCTTCTGTTTTGTCCGCGTTTGCAGCTTCGGCAGCTTTTTTCTCCGCCGCTACATCATTTGCCGCCTGGGTCATACGTGCTGAGCGTTTTCTCGGCTTGGCATTGTCGCTAGTTTTAGCGGGAACGGCTTCTGCTTCACCATCTTTAGCTGATTGATCGGCAGTTGTTGCGTCGTCTTGCTGATTTTCAGCTTTCCGACGTTGGCCTGCAGCGCGCTGATGACGAGGGCTGCGACGTGAACGGTTGCGTCCTTCTCGTTTTTCACCATCTTGTTGTTCAGACGTGGTTGTGGTCTGATCTGACGCACTTGTGTCTACTGTTGTGTCAGCAGCTGTGTGATCGCTAGTTGTTGCATCAGCAGGTTTGGTTGACGCCGCTGGTTCATCTTTAGCAGACTCATCAAGTTTTAGATCAGGGACCGCAGCCTCTTTTTTCTGAGCTTGCTCGTCTTGACCCATACGCACCGATTTATCAAGTTTACGACGTTGACGACGTGGTTTAACTTTCGCCTCGGTTTCTTGCTTCGGCTCTGGCGCGTTCTCGGTAGTCTCATCTTTCGGTTTTGGCGTAGCGTCGGATTGCTGACGATTACGGTTTCGACCACCACGGCGTTGTTGGCCACGTTCATTCTTCTTACCGTCTTTGTTGCCGGTGTCTGGTGCGCTATCTTTAACTTCTTCCGGCTTCTCGGTAACACCTTTTTGTTCTTCGTCACGTGGACGTGAACGATTGGTATTACGACGACGTTGGTTACCGCCACGTTGATTACGACCCTGTCCGCCACGGCGATTGCTATTACGGTTACGGTTATCGTCGCGTTTTGGTTGCTGGCTTTGCTGTTGTTCGCTGTCATCATTAGCGAACAGATCTTTAAGCCATTTACTAACCCGTTTTAATAACGATGGAGCTGTGTTTACCACTGCTTTGACTGCCGCTTGAGGTACTGGCGTAGGAGCTGGTGCGGCTGGTGCCTGTAAACCTTTTAGTGCAGGTTCTTCAAAGCTTGGTTTGTCTTTGTTCAAGACAACTTCAGTACTAGTATCTTCTGGTTTCTCAATTAGTTTAAAGCTATTTGCTTCTTCTGTTTCGTCGTTACGCAGACGTCTAACGTCGAAATGAGGCGTATCCAAATGTAGATTTGGAATGACCAGCACCGAAACTGAATGGCGTTTTTCAACTTCCGCAAGGGCCTTACGTTTTTCGTTCAGCAGGTAGGTTGCAACAGTAACTGGCACCTGAGCTTGAACTTGAATGGTATTATCTTTTAATGCTTCTTCTTCTATTAAACGTAAAATCGACAGTGCTAAAGATTCTGCAGAGCGAATTGTGCCATGGCCATCGCAACGCGGGCAGACATGGTTGGAGGACTCTCCCAGCGATGGACGTAAACGCTGACGCGACATTTCTAACAAGCCAAAGCGTGAGATCCGAGCGACTTGAATGCGCGCCCGATCTTGCTTCAGACTATCGCGTAAGCGGTTTTCAACTTCGCGCTGATGTTTCATTGGCGTCATATCGATAAAATCGATAACCACTAAGCCACCGACATCACGCAAACGAAGTTGACGCGCAATTTCTTCCGCTGCTTCTAAGTTTGTTTGAAAGGCTGTTTCTTCAATATCGCCGCCTTTGGTTGCCCGGGCAGAGTTGATATCAATTGAAGTCAATGCTTCGGTCGGATCGATGACGATGGAACCGCCTGATGGTAATCGAACCTGGCGTTGAAACGCTGATTCAATTTGGCTTTCGATCTGGTAATGATTAAACAGCGGAATGTCACCGTCGTAAATTTTTACGCGGCTGACGAAATCTGGACGGATCAGAGTGACATGGTCACGAACCTGTTCGAACACTTTTGGATTATCGATGAGAACTTCACCGATATCACGGCGCAGGTAATCACGGATAGCACGAAAGACAACGTTGCTTTCCTGATGGATCAGGAATGGAGCAGGGCGTTGCTGTGCGGCTTTCTCAATTGCTTGCCAGTGATGCACAAGTACATTAAGATCCCAGTCCAGCTCTTCCGCTGACTTACCAACACCTGCTGTACGAACAATAAGGCCCATACCATCTGGCAAATGCAAATCGCTCATCGCCTCTTTCAGCTCGGTACGCTCATCGCCTTCAATACGGCGTGAAATACCACCTGCGCGCGGGTTGTTCGGCATCAATACAAGGTAGCTTCCGGCTAAAGAGATAAAAGTTGTCAGCGCTGCGCCTTTCTGGCCACGCTCTTCTTTATCAATTTGCACAATAACTTCTTGCCCTTCTTTAATGACGTCCTTGATATTGGGACGGCCAGAGAAGGTATAGCCTTTCGGGAAGTAGGTTTTGGCAATTTCTTTTAGCGGGAGGAAGCCATGACGTTCAGCGCCATAATCGACGAAGGCGGCTTCAAGGCTTGGTTCGATACGGGTGATTTTACCCTTGTAGATATTTGCTTTTTTTTGCTCGTGACCCGGACTTTCGATATCTAAATCGTATAATCGCTGTCCGTCCACCAAAGCAACGCGCAGCTCTTCTTGCTGAGTTGCATTGATCAACATTCTTTTCATAGTTGTGACTCTTTTTTGTGCCACAACACAGTACGAAGGCGCACTCGCCATCGCTATTTCGAGGTTAAATTGTAGACTGCCATCGCGCTATCGCAGCGGGTGATGACACCTCCCGTTGTGTTACTGAACACTAACGTGAGGTACGCAATTGGTTACCAAGCCGAAATACGCTTGTGTTCGTACCGTGTCGTCGCAAAATGCGTTGACAAATTAGTGACTCGGTCTTGTGCATGTTCCGTGCCATCAGAATCTCAAAGGCGTTGTGTGCACTTTTGTATCCTGAGGTGGAGGTTTCGTTGCAATCGCATTCGATGCGCCAAGTCACCACTAAAATTTTTAGCTTATACCGCTCTCAAACTGTCCGGTGCGGTTTTTTCCGGATAGTCATTATCCCATGAACAGGGTTGTCAGTACAAGATAAAATAAAGGTACAAAAATGCAGTCACCAAAATCGGAAAATGATAAACTTTATGCCATGAGCGAAAATCAACAAATACAAGTACGTTGGGTCACCATCGAAGCTGATTATGCTGGCCAACGGATCGACAACTTTTTGCTTGCGCAGCTGAAGGGGGTACCCAAGTCGTTGGTGTACCGCATCGTGCGCAAGGGGGAAGTGCGGGTAAATAAAAAGCGTTGCAAGCCCGACTATAAACTACAGGAGGGTGATCAGGTACGTATCCCTCCCGTGCGCGTCGCGGAGCGTAACCCATTGCCCTCGGCGAAGCTGGACCAAGTACAAGCACTTAATGATCAGGTGCTGTATGAAGATGATCTGTTAATAGTATTGAACAAACCGGCTGGGTTAGCTGTTCACGGTGGGTCTGGGTTGCAATTTGGACTTATTGAAAGTCTACGATCATTGCGACCCGATGCTAAGCATTTAGAACTGGTGCATCGTTTAGATCGCGAAACCAGCGGCTGTATTCTGATTTCAAAGCGTCGCTCGGCGCTGCGTTCTCTGCACGAGCAGCTGCGGGAAAAAACCATGGACAAACACTATCTTGCTTTGGTACGTGGTCACTGGCAGGAACATGTGAAATTTATCGCCGCCCCCTTACTAAAAAACACGTTGAAATCGGGCGAACGGGTGGTGCGGGTAGATACTGCTGGGAAACCATCAGAGACGCGGTTTCGGGTTAAACAAAAGTATAGCAACTGTACCTTAGTTGAAGCTTCACCGATAACGGGACGCACGCATCAAATTCGTGTCCATGCTTTACATGCCGGTCACCCGATAGCTTGTGATCCAAAATACGGTGATCAAGTGTTTGCTGCGGCAATGAATGAGGTTGGCCTCAACCGTTTATTCTTGCATGCGCACAAGCTAACATTCCGGCATCCGCAGAGTGACAAAATGATTACTGTGGAAGCGCCTTTAGATAGCACCTTAACCAACACCTTAAAACGTTTACAAGCATGAAATACGAATTACTTATTTTTGATTGGGACGGCACCTTAATGGATTCTGTTGGTCGCATTGTATCGTCGATGCAAGCTACTGCTGCACATTTGTCGTTGCCAATCCCGTCCGATACCCAAGTACGCGATATCATTGGTTTAAGTCTTGAACCGGCGATTGAACGTTTGTTCGGGACGCTTGATAGCGAGCGATATAGTCAATTTTTAGCGCGCTATCGCGATCAGTATGTAGAATTTGATCCAACCCCGACTCCTTTATTTGCAGGGGTTCGCGAGATGCTTGGTGATTTGCGGGCACAGGGATATCAACTTGCTGTGGCTACGGGAAAAGCGCGAAGAGGGTTGCAGCGGGTTTGGCAAGAGACCGATATGGCGCATTACTTTGATGTTTCGCGTTGTGCTGACGAATCAATTTCAAAACCCGATCCGCGAATGCTGTATGAGTTACTTGAAGAAACTCAGTGTAGCTTAGATAAAGCTCTGATGATTGGCGATTCTATACACGATTTACGAATGGCTCAAGCTGCAGGAATGGATCGTGTTGGTGTTGATTTTGGCGTTCATTCAGCTCAACAATTGACGGCTTATGCGCCGTTGGCGGTGCTGTCTTCATGGCAACAATTCCCAGCTTTACTGAGCGGAAAACACGGATAGGAGGGCGGTTTATGGCAACTATTGTACTAGCATCGACATCACCATATCGCCGCATGTTACTTGAAAAGGTACTACCTGATTTCAGTTGTGCGGCACCCCATGTTGATGAAACTGCTGAGCGTGGTGAAGATGCCCAAGCTTTGGTGGAACGACTAGCCATTGCTAAGGCACGTGCTTTAGCAGAGGAATACCCAGCTCACCTGTTAATTGGCTCCGACCAAGTCGCGGTAGTCGACGGTTGTATTCTTGGTAAACCAGGAAGCGCGGCCAATGCCATCAAACAATTAAACGCAGCAAATGGCAGAACCGTTAGCTTTTATACTGGGTTAGCGGTTTATCACAGCGGCAAAGATGAGTTGTTATCTTGTGTTGAACCTTTTGATGTGACCTTTCGGCAACTTTCGGCAGCTGAAATTGAAGGGTATGTCGCTTTGGAACAGCCTTTCAATTGCGCTGGAAGCTTCAAGAGCGAAGGGCTCGGTATTAGTTTGTTCGAGTCATTACGGGGTGACGACCCCAATAGTTTGATTGGTTTACCGGTGATTCAGCTATTAAAAATGTTACGGCACTGGAATGTGAACCCATTACTGCCAGAGAACAGCATAAAAAGCTGAAAATCACTTGTTTTCAGCACCTGAATCCTTTAATATTCGCGCCCTATGCAGAAGGTTCGTATACCCATTTCGGTCGATCCGGTAAAAAGTGCCGGTAAGCAGTTGAGTTACCTTGGTGTTGTGCCAGGTGCATCGCTTAACCGTTTACAAGAGCTTTTGGTTGTTCCTTGTGCTGATGTTGAGGCAGAGCTGGAGTTTGCAGTGGACGCACAGAACATCAAGCACCTAAAAGGGCATGCCGAGGTCAAAGTCACAGTCGCTTGCGAGCGCTGTGGAGATCCCATGGCAGTTGAGCTGGTAAGTGACTTTGTTTACGCACCAGTGACAAAACGCCAAACGGCCACCGATATGCCGAGTGAGTACGAAGCCATTGAAGTAGATGAGCTTGGCGAAATCCAACTGCATCGAATAATTGAAGATGAGCTGATATTAGCGATGCCAGTTGTGGTAAAACACGATGAGCGCGAATGTCGTATAGATAGTAATGCAATGCAGTGGGGCAAGATTGAAGACGCCACCAGTGATAAGGATAATCCTTTCGCAGTGTTGCAAGAATTAAAGCGTAAATAAACCTAGGAGATAGCGTAAATGGCTGTACAAAAGAGTAAGAAAAGTCGTTCACGTCGCGACATGCGTCGTTCTCACGATGCACTGAACGGCCCTACACTGTCGGTTGACTCTACCTCTGGTGAAACGCATCGTCGTCACCATGTAACAGCTGACGGTTTTTATAAAGGCCGTAAAGTGATTAACAAATAACCAGTACAAGGAAGTGAGGCTATGGCCGCACTGACTCTGGCACTTGATGCAATGGGGGGCGATAATGGCCCCTCAATTGTTGTTGACGCACTAGTCGATGCGTTATCTGTATTTCCCCAGCATCACTTTATCGTTGTCGGCGATGAAGCTGAGCTAGCACCTCTATTAGCTGCTCAACAGCTTGAACAGCATCCACGCGTCACTCTCAAACATGCAAGCCAAACCGTTGAAATGGGTGACAAGCCAGGCTATTCGCTGCGTGCGAAGCCCGATTCGTCGATGCGTATTGCCTTAGATCTGGTTGCCAGCGGAGAAGCCGCTGCTTGTGTTAGTTCCGGTAACACTGGCGCGCTGATGACCAAAGCCTATTTCTCATTAAAAACCTTACCCGGGGTGTTGCGCCCAGCGCTAATGTCGGCTATTCCACAAGCGTCTGGAGGTAGTGCCTTTCTGCTAGATTTAGGTGCGAATCCAGTTTGTGACAGTGACACTTTGTTTCAATTCGGTGTTATGGGTTCGGTTGCCGCTAAACAAGTGCTGCATAAAGAAAATCCACGCATTGCACTGTTAAATATGGGTGAGGAAGACATCAAAGGAAACGATGTCGTAAAATCAACTGCGCAACTATTCCAACAATCTAAGACATTAAATTACATCGGTTTTATCGAAGGCGATGACCTGTTTGCAGACAAGGCAGATGTTATTGTTTGTGATGGTTTCGTGGGCAATATTGCACTAAAAAGCTGTGAAGGTCTCGCTGAATTATTGCTGACCAATATTCGTGCCAACATCCATGCCCACTGGTTAACACGTTGGTTCGTTAAACTTTTCTATAGTCGCTTGCAACGTTCATGGGACTGGTTGAAGCCCGACCACTACAATGGTGCAAGTCTGATAGGATTGCGGGGCGTCGTAATAAAAAGTCACGGTGATGCCAACGCAAAAGCTTTTCTTAGCGCGATTGAGCAGGCCGTATCGGAGACGCAACAGGACCTCCCGACACGTATTCGTGATCAGGTGGAAAACGTACTCCTAGAGCAGGAATAAAGGTTCTTATGTTTTCTAGAATCGCAGGCACTGGGCATTATTTGCCAGAGCAGTGCTTGACCAATGCCATGCTTGAGCAACGCGTCGACACAACTCACGATTGGATTGTTGAACGTACAGGCATTCATCAGCGCCATATTGCAAGTAACGGTGAAAATGCTGTCACTATGGCGGTGGCTGCCGCACGTCAAGCTTTAGCAGCAGCAGAAACAGAAACCTCCGAAATTGATTTGATTGTGGTCGCCACAACTTCGGGAGACCGCGCGTTTCCGAGCGTTGCGTGCGAAGTGCAAGCAGCGTTAACCGAAGCAAATATACCTGCTTTTGATGTAGCAGCTGCTTGTTCAGGCTTTATCTTTGCCATGAGCGTGGCGGATCAATATATTCGCAGTGGTACTTATCGTTCGGTGCTGGTTATTGGTACTGATGTATTATCACGCTTGTGCCATCCCGATGATCGCAACACCATCGTGCTATTTGGTGATGGTGCTGGTGCTGTAGTACTGCAAGCCAGCGAAACACCAGGAATTGAATCAACCCATTTACATAGTGCTGGTGAGTTCGCCGATTTATTGGGCGTAAATCATCCCCAGCGTGCTGGCGCAGGACCGGCAGAGGCATTAAGTGAAGCCTGGATGTACATGAAGGGCAATGAAGTGTTCAAAGTTGCGGTGAGTAAATTAAGCGAACTGGTTAATGAAACCTTAGTTGCCAATGACTTAACGTCGGATGATTTGGATTGGTTGGTTCCCCATCAAGCGAATTTACGTATAATCAAAGCAACTGCAAAGAAACTAAAAATGCCGATGTCGCAGGTTATTACAACGCTCGCTGATACCGGCAACACCTCGGCCGCATCGGTTCCAATCGCGCTTGATGTGGCGGTTCGGGACGGACGCATACAGCGCGGTCAAAAATTACTGTTAGAGGCTTTTGGCGGTGGATTCGCCTGGGGCTCTGCATTAGTCACGTATTAACTAACACGAAAGGAAGGCACCATGCGCGCATATGTTTTTCCAGGACAAGGCTCACAAACCGTCGGTATGCTAGCTGATGTTGCTGCTGAGTACTCAGTGGTCGGTGAGACCTTTGCTGAAGCCAGCGAAGTGCTTGGGTACGACCTCTGGCAACTGGTTCAGGATGGTCCGGCCGAACGGCTAAATGAAACGCAACGCACGCAACCCGCGCTGCTGACTGCCAGTGTCGCGCTTTACCGTGCACTAGAGCAGGCCGGTGTTGTTGCGCCACGTTGGTTAGCTGGACATAGCTTAGGCGAATACTCAGCTCTGGTATGTAGTGGCTGCTTAGATTTTAAAGATGCGGTAGCCTTAGTTGCGAAACGCGGTGAGCTGATGCAGGAAGCGGTACCCACTGGCGTGGGATCAATGGCAGCCATCATCGGTCTCGATGATGCCTTGGTTGAAGAGGCATGTGCGGCAGCCGCGGGCGACCAAATCGTCGGCGCTGTGAACTACAATTCACCAGGGCAGGTGGTTATTGCAGGTAACGTAGAAGCGGTGGAACGCGCTGGAGAAGCTTGTAAAGAGCGAGGTGCAAAACGTGTATTGCCACTACCAGTGAGTGTGCCATCGCATTGTGCACTCATGCAGCCTGCGGCAGAGCATATGGCGGTTGAACTTGGAAAAATTACTTTAACCACGCCAAATATTCCGGTAGTAAATAATGTTGACGTTAAAGTTGAACGCGACGCTGACAAAATTCGCGATGCCTTAATTCGCCAACTTTATTCGCCGGTGCGTTGGACCGAGACGATTCGCTACTTGGTTGAACAAGGTGTTACCGAGATTTATGAAATTGGCCCAGGTAAAGTTTTGACCGGGCTTAACAAGCGTATCGATAAAACAGTGCAGGGTGATGCTGTGAATACTGTTGATGCCATTAAAGCAAGGATTTAGATCATGACAACAATAATGCAAGGTCAGGTTGCGCTCGTTACGGGTGCTAGTCGTGGAATTGGCAAGGCCATCGCTGAACAACTCGCCGCTCAAGGTGTAAAAGTTGTTGGTACAGCAACCAGTGATAAAGGCGCAGCGGCAATTTCCGCATACTTAGGTGACCATGGTGAAGGACGTCAACTTGACGTTACTGATGCTGAAAGCGTCGCCGCAGTATTGGCAGCTATTGATGAAACCTATGGGCAATTGGATATTCTGGTTAATAACGCAGGCATTACCAAAGACAACTTATTAATGCGCTTAAAAGATGATGATTGGGATGCCGTGCTGGACACCAATTTAAAATCTGTCTATCGTCTTTCTAAGGCCGTCATGCGCGGTATGATGAAGCGGCGCAGCGGGCGTATTATCAATATTTCATCGGTGGTCGGAACTACCGGCAACCCTGGACAGACTAACTATTGTGCAGCAAAAGCTGGACTGGTTGGTTTTAGTAAAGCTCTTGCGCAAGAAATCGCCGCTCGCGGAATTACCGTGAATTGTGTAGCTCCAGGCTTTATTGACACCGATATGACCAAGTCTTTGACTGACGATCAGAAACAAGCCATCTTCGCGAATATACCGGCCAACCGCTTAGGTCAGCCTGCAGAAGTTGCTGCCGCGGTGGTGTTTTTAGCGTCACCAGGGGCGGCTTATATTACGGGCGAAACCATTCATGTTAATGGTGGTCTGGCAATGGTGTAAGTAAATCGGTGAGCAAGGGGTATGACCTCTCGGGAAATCACGAATTTTTCCTTTATTAATGCCGCCGCATTCACTACACTAAGCCCAAATTTGAACACGATATCTAAATGAAGGGACATTGAAACAATGAGTACTATTGAAGAACGCGTAAAAAAAATCATTATTGAACAGCTTGGCGTTAAAGAAGAAGAAGTAAAATCAGCAGCTTCTTTTGAGAACGATCTTGGTGCTGACTCACTTGACACAGTTGAGTTGGTCATGGCTCTTGAAGAAGAGTTCGAAACTGAGATTCCAGACGAAGAAGCTGAGAAGATCAAAACTGTTCAAGCCGCTATCGATTACGTGACCAATCACGCAAACGACTAAGCGCAAGCTTATTGAAAAGGGCGGAATGAAAATTCCGCCTTTTTTCTATGTGGCACAACGGCAGCGAGTTACCCGACCAAGCTCTTGATCGCGGTCTCCAATTTGGCGACGGCCACTTTACCACGCTTACTATCGAAAACGGGCATATCCGTTGGTGGTCAAGCCACTGGCAGCGCTTGCAATCAGCGAGTCAACGACTCCACCTTTATTTACCTGCTGAAACTGAACTTTACAGTTGCTTAACGCAACTTGCCCAGCGCAATCCAAGCCAGGATTTAGTGGTCAAAATTATCGTTACTCGAGGCTCCGGCGATCGAGGTTATGGTTTTGATACTCAATCCACCGCCAATTGGTACATCACCGCAACACCTTTGTTAGAACGTTCTGCCAAGCCGTTACGGGTTGACGTTGCGGAATTACGCTTAAGCCGGTCAGTAAATCTGGCAGGGCTAAAGACTCTGAACCGGTTGGAGCAAGTATTATTGAGCCATGAACGGCAACAGCGCTCGCTTGATGAGCTGATTGTCTTAGATACTGACGCACAGGTAGTGGAAGCTATTTCCAGTAATCTGATCTGGCGGCAAGGCCGAGACTGGTTTACCCCGCAGCTTGAGCATGCAGGAGTCGCTGGCGTTGTCAGGGCACAACTGCTGGCCCAGCAACCGATAAAGATACAGGTGTGTGACACCTCATCGCTAGCGCAGATTCTGGCGGCCGATCAACTGATTTTAACCAATAGCGTTTTAGGCTTGCGCCCAGTTGCGCAAATAGGCGAACATAGGCTTACTGATCCGACATTACCTAAGGCATTAAAAAACTGGTGGCAGGCATCCAACGTTTTTTCTTAATTAGCGTTACTCTTATCGTTCTCGGCGCACTAGTAGGTGGTTATTGGAGCTATCAACTGGCGCAGCAGCCGTTGCAGTTAAGTGGTGAGCCAAAACTGTTAGAGATTAAACGCGGCGCCCATGCGAAATCAATTTTAAACGAGTTGGCGCAACGCGGATGGCTGCAGCAAGCTGTTACGCCGAGTTACCTCGCCAGTCGGCTTTGGAGTCACCCGGAAGGCTTACAGGCGGGCGTCTATCAAATTCGCAGCAAGCAATCCTTAGCCGATTTTTGGCAACAGTTGCGACAGGGGGAACAGTATCAATTCAGTATTACCTTAATTGAAGGCCAAACCTTAACGCAATGGCTGACGGTAATTGCCGCGCATCCCTACATTAAGGGAGCAGAGGAGCTTAGCTCTCCGACAGAATTGATCACTAAGGTTACCGATAACGATGAGCTTAGCTCGTTGGAAGGTTATTTGGCGCCGGACACTTATCATTTTTTTGCTGGCACGGCAGCGTTGAAATTGTTGCGTACAGCGTATATGACTCAGCGGCGACGCCTTGACAAACTTTGGCAGCAACGTGCGTCAGGACTACCTTACACAGCTCCCTACGAATTACTTATTATGGCGTCAATTATTGAAAAAGAGACTGGCTTGGGTAGTGAGCGAGATTTAGTCAGTTCAGTGTTTGTGAATCGGCTAAATACCGGTATGCGATTGCAATCAGACCCTACTACAATTTATGGTATCGCTGATTTCGACGGTAATTTGACGCGGGCACATTTACGTGAAACCACAGCGTATAATACTTACCGCATTGATGGTTTACCGCCGACTCCGATTGCGATGCCAAGTGAGGCGAGCCTGCTTGCTGCAGCGCAGCCGGCAGCATCACCCTATTTCTATTTTGTCGCTGACGGTTCGGGAGGCCATATATTTTCTGAGACATTGGCGGAACATAATCGTGCAGTTGATCGCTATCAACGAGGAAAGCATTAACACTATGCAGGGAAAATTTATCGTTGTTGAAGGTTTGGAAGGCGCCGGTAAAAGTTCGGCGATCGCCAGTTTAGTGAGTCATTTGCAAGCTAAAAGTATCGCCACTCTGACGGTGCGTGAGCCAGGTGGCACACCACTTGCAGAAGCGTTACGTGATTTGGTCAAGCAAGACTGGCAAGAAAACCTCAGTGCGGAAACTGAATTGTTACTGATGTATGCAAGTCGGATGCAGCTGGTGCAAAATGTGATAAAACCCGCCTTAGCGGCTGGTAAATGGGTCATTGCTGATCGTCATGATTTATCTTCACGGGCTTATCAAGGTGGCGGGCGAGAATTAGGCGACAATAAACTGCAAACCCTGAAACAACTGGTATTAGGCGATTTTGTACCGGATTTAACCTTGCTCTTGGACCTAGATCCGGAAGTAGGTCTTCAGCGTGCACGTGAACGCGGTGAGCTGGATCGTATCGAACAAGAAACTGTAGCTTTTTTCGAACGCACCCGGTCACGGTATCTGGAAATTGCCGAACAGGATCGGACGATTCAAGTTATTAATGCAGAACAGCCAATGGCTGATGTGCATCAGGCATTGATTAATGCACTTGAATTGGCATTATTTGGTGAGCGAGGATTAACTAAGTGAGTTTACCTTGGCTACGAGAAAACTGGCAACAACTGGTCAATGAACATGGCAGTGGTAAACTCAGTCATGCGCACTGCGTACCTTGGCAACCAGATATTGGCGCCGAAGCCTTTATTAAAGAATGGCTGAAGCTGTTATTGTGTAGCCAAGCCAAACTACGTGCATGTGGTAAGTGTAAGAGCTGCTTATTACATAAAGCCGGCAACCATCCAGATTATTATGAGGTTGCCAGTCGTGACGGGAAGGGGATAAGCGTCGATCAAATCCGTGAACTTACCGGGAAGTTGCAGCAAACACCTAATCAAGCGGGTGCCAAGGTGGTCTGGTTGCGTGATGCTGAGCGCATGTCAATTACCGCCGCAAATGCGTTACTAAAAACCCTGGAAGAACCCACACAGTCGACCTATTTTGTGGTGAGTCCTGAACGAACTGAACGTTTACTTCCCACCTTGCGTAGTCGTATGCAATTGCAGCGTTTTAATATTCCAAGTGAAGCTACGGTCGAGCAATGGCTAGGGCAACAATTACAACGAATGTTGACGGCCGACGAGCAACAGTTGTGCAAGCGCTATCATCAGCGACCACTGGTATTGTTGGAATGGTTGAAAACCGAGCGAGTGCCACCTGATTACTTGCAACAACTTGCTGCAGCGCTACTCGGAGATGCTGGTTGGCCTGCGCCGGATAAATCAAATTGGCGCGATTGGTTGCTTACTACTGAACAATTACTTGGTGAGTTTATGCGCTTGAAGCAAGGCTTGAGTAGCGAGCATTTACAGTTAGTCTCCCAACAGGGACAATTGAGCCGCTGGTTAACCGAAAAAAATTATCAGGTGACAGAATTAAATGATTGGTTAAAATCATGTTATGGTATACGAAGAAAAATCGCCGAACAAAGCGGTCTTAATGGCCCCTTACTACTCCAAGAACTCTGGACGAGGTTGCATTAACAATGGCAGCGAAGCGTATTCATTTAAAATCAGAAGAACAATTACGCCGCATGTTTATGCCGTTTATTAAAGGCGGGGCGTTGTTTGTTGCGACCGATGATCCTTATAGCATTGGTGATGAACTCTCGCTACTGATCCGGTTGCCTGGTGATAGTGATGAGACGCTGGTGAAAGGTAAAGTGGTTTGGTTGGCACCAGCGCGGCCTGGACGGACCGATCAACGAGGTGTTGGGGTGCAATTTTTAGAAGATAAATCCCATCTTCGTAATCGAATAGATACGTTACTTGGTCATCTCGGCGAATCGACCGCACCTACCGCAACCATGTAATAAAGCAGTTCCCGATAAGTTTTAGCACAACGTTAAGGAGTCGCTGTGTATATCGATTCACATTGTCATCTTGATAAATTAAAGCTGGATGAATTTGACGGTTCACTAGCGGAAGTTATTACGCAAGCAAAGCAAGCAGGTGTTCAGCAGATGCTTTGTATCGGCGTTACACTCGAAGATTTTCCGGCTATGCGAGAGCTAGTAAGCGAGTACCCAGAGATAGCTATTTCTTGTGGTGTGCATCCATTGTACATCGCCAAGCATCCGCTCGAACAACAGCAGTTAAAAGAATTTGCTGCTACCGACGAGGTGGTGGCTATCGGTGAAACCGGGCTCGATTACTTTTACGATGGTGACAGTAAAGTAATTCAACAACGCAGTTTTTCCTATCACATCCAGCTTGCCAACGATTTGAGTAAGCCATTGATTATTCATACACGAGACGCACAAACCGATACCTTAGGGTTATTACGCGAGGGTCATGCCGAGCGGTGTGGTGGAGTATTGCATTGCTTTACCGAGTCATATGAAATGGCAAAACAAGCTATTGATGAGTTTGATTTTTATATCTCAATTTCGGGTATCGCAAGTTTTCGCAATGCCAGTGAATTGCGTGACGTGGTGAAACGACTACCATTAGATAAGCTACTAATTGAAACTGATAGCCCTTGGTTGGCACCTGTTCCACACCGAGGTAAACAAAACCAGCCAGCCTATGTGGCTGACGTCGCAAAGTGTGTTGCGGATATCAAAGGGATAAGCTTGGCGGAGGTTGCCACAGCCACAACTGCTAACTTTTTCCGGTTATTTGATCGGGTAACACCCGTGGTACGATAAATTTTCGTAAAAAACAGCAAAAAATTTAGTAAAATTCTAATTGTTGTCTACAATCAAATCTACCTTCAAAATTTATCGAGTTAGCGCACGGCTCAATCCCTTGAGCCATTCCCCTAAGCTCGGGACTTATCAATTGGTCCCGAGCATTTTTTTATCTAAAGACCAACAATGAAGAGGTAAAGCTATGGGAACAGCGACCGGATCATCACAGGATCGCTCTGATCGACCAGACTTTGATACTGAGTTACAAGCTATCGCCGATTATGTGATGACAACTTCCATTGATAGTGACCTCGCCTGGCAGACTGCGCGTTATTGTTTTATGGATAGTCTTGGCTGCGGTTTACTTGCACTACGTTATCCGGAGTGCTTAAAACATCTGGGCCCCCTGGTTGAAGGTACTTCGGTACCGCACGGGTCACGCGTTCCCGGAACCTCTTTCCGTCTCGATCCGGTCAAAGCGGCATGGGATATCGGTTGTTGCGTACGCTGGCTGGACTTTAATGATACCTGGCTTGCCGCAGAGTGGGGGCACCCTTCAGATAACCTTGGGGCGATTCTGGCAGTCTGTGATCACGTATCACAGCAACGTGTGGCGCGTGGTGAGGCGCCTATGACTCTAAAAACTGTATTAGAAGCCATGATTAAAGCGCACGAAATTCAGGGTGTGTTGGCTTTAGAGAACAGTTTCAATCGTGTCGGTTTGGACCACGTTGTACTGGTTAAAGTGGCCTCAACCGCAGTAGCAACCTGGTTGTTAGGAGGTAATCGTCAGCAGGTACTGTCGGCGTTATCGCATGCCTGGGTTGATGGACAGGCGCTACGCACGTATCGACATGCACCTAACGCAGGCTCACGCAAATCGTGGGCGGCGGGCGACGCCACGAGTAGAGCGGTTCGACTTGCCGGTATTGCTATGCGCGATGAAATGGGAATACCCGGCGCGCTGACGGCGAAGGAATGGGGCTTTTACGATGTGACGTTTAATAAGCCGTTGCAACGGGAACAGAACTACGCCAGTTACGTGATGGAAAATATTCTGTTTAAACTTTCTTTTCCTGCCGAGTTTCATGCGCAAACTGCCTGTGAAGCGGCCATGACGCTGCATGAATCCGTGAGTAATCGCCTTGACGATATTGAGAAAATCGTCATTACGACCCATGAATCAGCACTTCGGATCATTGCTAAAGAGGGGAAGCTGGCCAATCCAGCAGATCGCGATCACTGCTTACAGTACATGGTTGCTGTACCGTTGATTTTTGGTGCGCTAAACGCTGATCATTACGAGGACGATTTTCATCAGGCGCATCCGGAAATTGATGCGTTACGCGAAAAAATGGAAGTGGTTGAGAATGAAAATTACAGCCGCGATTATCTGGATCCTGATAAACGATCAATCGCTAATGCGCTGCAAGTTTTTTATAAAGACGGTTCGAGCTCGGAGCAGGTTGAAGTGCAGTACCCGATAGGCCATCGCCAGCGTCGCGCTGAAGGGTTGCCGGTGCTAAAGGATAAGTTTGCGAAAAACCTGGCCACACGCTTTCCGCAACAACGTGTGGCACATATTCTCGAGGTTTGTTCCGATCACGCGCGTTTGTTAAAAACGCCGGTACACGAAATGATGGCGTGGTTAACGATTTAACCGCGCCAAATCACCAACAAGATAAGTACTGGGCAAACAAATTTCACATACCAAGGCCAGATTTTCCAAAACCATGAGGTTTGGATTTCTGGCGAACCTTCCTGTAATGCTTTCAACAAGAAATGCTGGCGTAGAATCCAGGTTAACAAGAGACCGAAAGTTAATCCCAATAATGGTTGCATGTATACCGTAGTTACGGTGATTACTAAGCCAAATAAACTCTCGAAGTTGTAGATAATGATGGCGGAAATAAGACCTATCGTCAGGCCTACCACCCATGCCATTTGCGAGCGCGGCTGGCCAGTTTCCTCTCGTAGTGCGTTGACTGGCGCCTCAAGCATCGAAATTGATGAAGTGATGGCGGCGATGACCATCAGCGTGAAGAACGCGAAGGCAACCCACAATCCGGCGCTTCCCATCGAATCGAACATTGCTGGCAACACGGCGAACACCAGAGTATCTGAAGAAAGCAGGGCGCCGGCATCATCATAAATAACTACCCCTAACTCTTGCGCGGCAAACATTGCCGGCAAAATCAGCAAGCCAGCAAGAAAGGCAACTGAGGTATCCAGGCCCGCAACCCAACCGGCAGTTTTCGGTAAGTTTTCTTGCTTTGACAGATAGGCGCCATAGGTCATCATGCATGCCGCGCCAATAGATAGTGAGAAAAATGCCTGTCCCATTGCACGGATGATTAAATTTGGCTCAAACACGCGGCTAAAATCGGGCGTTAGATACATCTTCAGACCCTCGCTGGCACCGGGTAAGGTCAGGATGTAGATGACCATCGCAATCAATAGTACGAACAGGAGAGGCATCAAGCGGGTAGACCAACGTTCGATACCGTCGGTTACACCGGAACGCACCACATGAATGGTTAACAGCAAAAACAACACCATCATGCTGAGATTCCGCTCAACGCTAAACGCGGTAAGCCATTCAGCCGCTGCGTAGAAGCCAGTTAATTCGGCAACAGGTGCGAACATAAAGGCCAGTAACCAGCCAGAAACGATGGCGTAGAAACTCAGGATCAGTGATAACACAACCAGTGCCACAATACCGGTTAGAGCCCCGAAGCCACGCCATAGTGGTTTTTCGCTCAATGCACGCAGCGCTTCAACGGGGTTCTGTTGCCGCATGCGTCCAATGGTAAGCTCGGCGACTAACATCGGATAAGCAAGGGCCAGGATCATGAAGAGATAAACCAGTAAAAACGCTCCACCGCCATTACTCGCAGCTTGTGTGGGAAAGCCCCAAATATTACCAACCCCAACAGCAGAACCAGCTGCAGCGAGAATAAAACCGATGCGCGAAGAAAAAGCAGGTGATGAAGAAGCCATAGTTTGATTCTTTTTATTGTTATTTAAAATGTGTTTACGGCGAAAGCTCGCCACGGAGATCAGTTTGCAGACAACGTTCAAGTTCAGCCTGATTTAAGTCTTGCGACAGTAAATAATGAAGTTTGGTTAGTGCAGCTTCTACGGTCATATCAAAGCCGCTAATAACACCAATCTTGGCCAACCCATTGCCGGTCGCATAACCCCCCATATTAACTTTACCTTTAAAACATTGGGTGCAGTTTAAAATGGTTACCCCAGAGTTTACTCCGCGCGCCAGACTTGCCAGTAGTTGCTCATTCTGCGGCGCATTACCAACCCCATAGCTTTGCATAATTAAGGCACGTACTGGTTGCTGTAGTAAATGATCAAACACTACTGGTGAAATGCCCGGATACAGGGTTATCACACCAATATGCTGTGGCGTAACGCGGCGTACGCGTAACGGGCTGGGGTCTAACTCTTTAACGATGCCTGCCTTGACCGTAATTTGAATACCAGCTTCTAGCAAGGGGCGAAAATTAGGCGACTCAAATGCATTAAAACCGTTGGCGTCGGCTTTGGTTGCACGATTGCCGCGATACAGTTGGTTATTGAAGAATAAGCCAACTTCATGAATCGGATAGTTCGCCGCAATATACAACGCGTTAAGAAGATTGGTTTGACCGTCGGATCGCAGTGCCGCTAAAGGAATTTGCGAGCCGGTGATAATTACTGGTTTGCCAAGATTCTCAAACATAAACGATAGCGCCGACGCGGTATACGCCATGGTGTCAGTGCCATGCAAGACGACAAAGCCATCATAATCGGCGTAATGATCCTGAATGTCGTCGGCGATACGTTGCCAGTCGTTTGGCGACATATCCGATGAATCCATTAACGGTGTGTACTCGTGGATATCAAAGAGGGGCATCTCAGCACGAAAGAATTCCGGCATTTTTTTGACGCACTCGGTCAAAAAGCCTGGCGCAGGAACATAACCCTGCGCCGATTTCTGCATACCTATGGTGCCACCTGTATAGGCGACGTAAATCCGCTTACGTTTTGCTGTCATGCACTCTATAACCTTACTGCCAAAAGTTACGGCGATGAGTTAATGGGGCAAACTTCGCACAGCAGATAGACGCCATTTGGGTCATTAAACTTAGAGGTCAACTGCAACTCGCGCCAGACACCCATTAACTCTTGTTTCATGGGGTCGATGGTACGTGGAGACTCGCTGACAGGCAAGAAAACTTGCGCTTGACTGAACAGATCGCGTAGGAAACGTTCGCGGGCGTTCAGTTCAGGTTCGACAGTGACGACCTTGTAATCGGTAACCTGAGCTAATTCTGCAGCAGCAGTAATCGCTTCATCCAAATCACCCAAGCGATCGACCAAACCAAGTTCTTGTGCTTTAGCTCCGGTCCAAACCCGACCTTGTGCAACTTCATGCACTTGCTCGTAAGTCATGCCCCGACCTTCTGCGACCATGCTAACAAAGTCGCGATAAAATTTGTCTATCGAGCTTTGTACAACATCTGCGGCAGCCTCTGGCAGCGGACGGGTAATATCCATCACTGGCATTTCTGTGGTGTGGTAACCGTCGCTATAAACGCCAACATGGGCCAATGAATCTTCTATGGTGAAGAACATACCGAACACACCGATGGAGCCTGTGATAGTGGTCGGCGCGGCCCATATCTGGTCTGCACTTGCTGCAATCCAATAACCACCTGATGCCGCGACTGAAGACATGGAAGCGATGACAGGGATACCAGCGGCTTGTAATTCAAGTACTTCCTGGCGAATAACCTCGGATGCGAAACCGCTTCCGCCTGGACTGTCAATGCGCAACACCACGGCTTTGGTGGCGTCGTTCAAACGAGCTTTGCGTAGTAATTCTGCAGTGCTGTCACCACCAATTGAGCCTTGTTTCTGATAACCATCGACAATGACGCCACGCGCAACCACAATAGCGATTTCGCTCTTGTCTTTAGTTTTAACGAAGACTGGATCTTGCGCGTCCAGGTAATTTTTGTGAGTTATTTTGCGCCAGCTTTTCTCGTCATCATCGAGACCGGTTAAGTTAATCATTTGCTTACGGAAGTCTTCACGCGTCAGAAGTTCATCGACCAAGCCGCCGTTTAACGTCATTCGCGCCATGTCTTCATTGCTTTCAGCTAACACAGCTTTAAAGTCTTCAATGGTTCCCGACAACAAGCGGGGGTCGATAGTGCGCAATTGTTGTACCGAATTCACATAATCAGCCCAAAGCGCGTCGTAAAGCTCAGCAGTTGCTTCGCGAGCTTGCTCTGACATGTCGTTACGGGTATAAGGTTCAACTGCTGATTTGTAGGCACCCACTTTAAACACATGAGTACTAACTTTTAGCTTATTTAACAGCTCATTGAAATAAAGGCGGTAACCACCCATACCCTCGAACAACATCGCACCCAACGGGTTCAGGTATATTTTTTCACCATGAGCGGCCAAAAAGTATTGCGACTGGGAGTAGTAATCACCGTAACTATAGATAGGCTTGCCAGCTTCACGAAAACTCAACAATGCTTCACCGACTTGCTTCATTTTGTTTATGCCACCGCCGGTAAAATCTGATAAGTCGAGATAAATACCACTAATGCGCGGATCATCTTTGGCTGTTTCGATACTTTGTACAACATCGCTTAGCAAGGTTTCAGGTGGAGCACCCTCAGTGCCAAACGCCTCATTGAAAAAGGTATCCATGGGATCAATCCAGGTTTTTTCTTCTACCAGCGCGCCGCGCAATTGCACCACAAGAACGCCGTTCTCCGGTACTAAGATTGGTTCATCGCCGGCCAGTATTACCACGACGACAATAGCGAGCAAAAAGAAGAAGATGACATTCAATAAGATCTTGCGGATCCCATTGATTAAGCCGAATAATTTTTTGAATACGTTGGCAATTCCGCTCATTACTTTGGGTCCCTTATGGTTATCATTTCGAGGTCAGTGTGCAGAATACTGAAGATTTTGCGAATAAACCAGTAGCACAATGTAACAGAGCGTGATCCTTTGATAAGCTAATCACTGACGAATTTTATCAGCTTTTACGACCCAAGGAACTACTATGCAGGCAATCGAGTTACTCACCACACGTTCCTCAATGCCACGATTGATTGAGCCAGGTCCAAGCCCTGCGCAGTTTGAGTTGCTGCAACGTGCCGCAGCAAGGGCTCCCGATCATATGGCGCTTATGCCGTATCGGTTTGTGGTTTACACCGGCGCCGCACGACAACGACTAGGTGCAATTTATCGTGGTGCTGCAGAAGCTAAAGGTTTGTCCGAAGATGCATGCTTACAAGCGAGCCAGTTGCCATTAAGAGCGCCGATGGTGATTGCTTGTTTAATGGACTACAGCACCAATGAAAAAGTCCCTCGCGACGAACAATTCGCCAGTGCTGCGTGTGCAACATTGTTAATGCAGCAGGCTGCTTTTGCACAAAATTTAGGGGCGATCTGGCGCACGGGTTGGTTTGCTGAGGACACTCAGGTATTGCGTGAGTTGGGCGGAAAGAGTGACGATGCGATCGTTGGCTTTTTGTATGTTGGCACTCCAGCGGTACCAACACCTATCAAGCCAGAGAAAGCCATCGCCGAAAAATTCAGCGACGGCTAGTAACGTTAGAATTCGAGATTTTTTGGCGCACGCGGAAATGGGATCACATCGCGAATATTGGTCATGCCCGTAACATAGGTCACCAGGCGTTCGAATCCCAGACCAAAGCCCGCGTGAGGTACGGTGCCGTAGCGGCGAAGATCGCGGTACCAGCTGTAGTGTTCCATCGGCAGCCCCATTTCTTCCATCCGTTCATCGAGCTTGCTTAAGCGTTCTTCACGGGCACTGCCACCGATAATTTCGCCGATGCCAGGGGCGAGGATATCCATTGCGGCGACAGTCTTGCCGTCGTCGTTCTGGCGCATATAAAAGGCTTTAATATCTTTCGGGTAATTTTTCAGCACTATAGGTGCGCCGACATGCTCTTCGGCAAGGTAGCGTTCATGTTCAGATTGCAGGTCGGTACCCCATTCAACGGCGTACTCAAATTTCTTCCCACAGTTCTGCAAAATTTCCACCGCTTCGCTGTAATCCATGTGCACGAATTTGTTGCTCGTCAAATGTTGCAGACGGTCCAACACATTTTTATCAATGCGTTGCTGGAAGAACGCCATGTCGTCAGCACGTTCTTCAAGTACCGCATTAATGCAGTACTTCAGCATCGCTTCTGCGAGATCGGCAATGTCATTAAGATCAGCAAACGCAAGTTCAGGTTCGACCATCCAGAATTCCGCAAGGTGCCTACTGGTATTGGAGTTTTCCGCGCGGAACGTTGGACCAAAGGTGTAGACCTTTGATAGCGCACAAGCATAGGTCTCAACGTTAAGTTGACCGGATACGGTTAAGAATGATTCTTTACCGAAAAAATCTTTACTGTAATCGATACTACCTTGTTCATTAAGCGGCAAGTTCAGTGAGTCAAGGGTGGATACCCGGAACATTTCGCCGGCGCCCTCAGCGTCTGATGCAGTTAAAATTGGGGTGGCGACCCACAAGTAACCGTGCTCATGGAAAAACCGATGGATGGCCTGCGCCAAACAGTTACGGACCCGCATAACGGCACCGGTAACATTGGTGCGCGGACGTAAATGCGCGTACTCGCGCAGATACTCCATGGAGTGTGGCTTTGGCGACATCGGGTAGGTGTCAGGATCTTCCACCAGGCCGTAAATTTCAACTTGGGTCGCCTGGAGTTCGAATGCTTGTCCTTTACCTGCTGATTCCGCGACGTTACCGGTTATCGCTACGCTCGCACCGGTGGTCAACTTTAAGACTTCGTCCTCGTAGTTATCGAGCTCATTAGGCACCACCGCCTGGATCGGATCAAAGCATGAACCATCATGGATATTGATAAACGAGATACCCGCTTTTGAATCGCGGCGGGTTCGCACCCAACCACGTACGGTAACTTGTTCACCAACAGCGACTTTACCTGCTAAAACATCGACAACTGTTGCGAAGGACATACGTCTTAAAACTCCGTGTACAAGGTGAAAAACAGTAAATTTTCGTTCGTTCGAAGATTAACTCGAAAAAGAGCGTCTATGTTACCTTGCTTTGCCCAAGACTCAAGTGAAAATCACCCTTGTCGGGCAAGATCACCAATGGCCTTGGTCAGTTGTGATAACTGTTCTGGGGTAATGATGAACGGCGGCATTAAGTAGACCAACTTACCGAATGGCCGAATCCAGACCCCAGCATCGACAAATTGTTGTTGCACCGCAGCGACATCTACCGGCTCGATCATCTCGACGACACCGATAGCACCAAAGCAACGGACATCAGCTACGCTTGGCAGACGACGTAACGGCTCAAGCTCGGTTTTCAGCTGCTGCGCGATGGCTGCCACCTGTGCCGGCCACTCATTGGCCTCTAAGAGTTCAAGGCTAGCGTTAGCGACTGCGCAAGCGAGGGGGTTACCCATAAATGTAGGGCCGTGCATAAAAGTACCGTTAGCCGGTCCATTACTTATGGTGGTTGCAACGTCGTCGCTACAGAGCACCGCGGCCTGAGTCATGTAGCCGCCCGTCAGTGCTTTGCCGACACACATAATATCAGGACTCACATCAGCATGATCACAAGCGAACCAGCGACCGGTACGACCAAAGCCGGTAGCAATTTCATCAGCAATGAACAACACATCGTAGTGTCGACAAAGTTCTGCTGCTGCCTTTAAGTAACTAGGGTGATAAAAACGCATCCCCCCCGCGCCTTGAACGATAGGCTCGAGGATCAGTGCCGCAAGTTCATGCTGATGCTCACTTAATAATTGTTCGAGCGGTGCCATCGCACTGGCATCCCAATCATCTTCAGGGCGAATCGTTGGTACCGGTGCAAATAGTTGTTGGCGGAGACTGCCACGGAACAGACTGTGCATTCCGTTCACCGGATCGCACACTGACATCGCAGCAAAGGTGTCGCCATGGTAGCCGCCACGGAGGGTGGCGAGCCGGTTTTTCTCCGGTAGGTGTCTGGATACCCAATATTGCACGGCCATTTTAATGGCGACTTCAACGGCAACAGAGCCAGAGTCCGCCAGGAATACGCGCTGCAATGCTGCTGGGGAATATTTGACTAAGCGTCGACACAGATCAACCGCTGGTTGATGGGTAATGCCACCGAACATCACGTGACTCATTTCCTGCAACTGTGCTTGGGCTGCTGCGTTAAGGTGTGGATGGTTGTAGCCGTGAATACTTGCCCACCAAGACGACATTCCATCGATTAAACGGCGGCCGTCACTAAGCTCTAATTCACAACCTTGAGCCCGTGCTACAGGAAAAACAGGAAGTGGCTTATTAAAGGATGTATAGGGGTGCCAGATGTGGTCACGGTCAAAGCTTAAATCTGCTGGTTGCATAATAATTAAACAGTCGTCATATTTATAAGGAGTGTAATGTTGACAGTGTACCGATAAAAGGTATCCTCTTCGAGCATAAATTTGAAACAAAAATCATAACAACGGATGCATTCTCATGACAGTTACAACAGTACGCCACGACTGGCAACGCAATGAAATTGAAGCGCTATTTGATCTGCCGTTCAATGACTTACTTTTTCAAGCGCAGCAAGCGCACCGAGCCAATTTTGACCCGAATAAAGTTCAGGTGAGTACATTACTGTCAATAAAAACCGGAGCTTGTCCTGAGGACTGCAAGTATTGTCCGCAAAGCGCCCATTACCATACCGGGGTGGATCGCGAGCGGCTGATGGCAGTTGAAAAGGTGCTCGCCGAAGCTCGTGCGGCGAAGGAACAGGGTGCAAGTCGTTTCTGTATGGGAGCCGCGTGGCGTAACCCGAAAGCCCGGGACATGCCCTACGTGATGGAGATGGTAAAAGGGGTAAAAGAGCTGGGTCTGGAAACTTGTATGACACTGGGTATGCTGTCCGCCGAGCAAGCCAAACTGCTGCAACAAGCAGGACTTGATTACTACAATCATAATCTCGATACCTCGCCGGAGTTTTACGGTGAGATTATCAGTACCCGCACCTATCATGATCGCTTACAGACCCTAAGCAACGTTCGTGATGCAGGAATGAAAGTTTGTGCCGGCGGTATTGTCGGCATGGGCGAAAGTCGCTCTGATCGTGCCGGGTTGTTGCAGCAGTTAGCGAATTTGCCGAAACATCCAGAGAGCGTTCCGGTCAATATGTTAGTCAAAGTTAAGGGCACTCCTTTTGCGGAACTTGATGACCTTGACCCATTTGAATTTGTTCGCACGGTTGCCATTGCGCGTATTTTAATGCCAGCGTCTTACGTGCGTTTGTCGGCGGGCCGCGAGACCATGAGTGATGAGTTGCAAGCCCTGTGTTTTATGGCGGGTGCAAATTCGATTTTCTACGGTGAACGTTTGTTGACAACCGCTAACCCGGAAGCCGATAAAGATCAGCTGTTGTTTCGTCGACTTGGACTCGAACCGCTTGAGATTGACGATTATAGCGATGATGTTTACGAGGCTGTTATTGCTGATGCAGTTGCTGAGGAAGAGCAACCGCCACTTTATTACGAAGTGAGCTAACAGGACCAAAAACCGGTGCAAACGGCGATTCAACAAAAACTTCATGCAGCGTTGCAACGACGTCGAACTCTAGGGCGTCTGCGTGAACTAACCACGATTACTGCGCTAAATGCGACCGACGTCGTCATCGCGCAACGGCGCTATACCAGCTTCTCGAGTAACGACTATCTGGGTTTAAGTCATCATCCCAAAGTGGTTACGGCGTTACGTAATGCTGAACACGCTGGCAGCCGCGCATCACCTTTGGTTACGGGCTACAGTCGGGCTCATCACGATCTTGCTGCGCAGTTGGCGGAGTTTCTGCAGCGCGATAAAGTGCTGTTGTTTAGCTCTGCTTTTGCGGCCAATGTGGGTTCATTGGGTAGCTTAGGGAGGTACTACGACCACCTTTGGCTAGATCGCTTGGCACATGCCTCATTACTAACTGGTGCGAAGCAAAGTAGCGTCAACTGGCGTCGTTTTGCACATCAAGAGTTTCAGTCACTTGCGCGAAAACTTAAGGTTACCGCGCAGGCTAATTTGGTGGTTGCAGAGTCGATCTACAGTATGGATGGCGATGAGCTTGACCAGCAGGGGTTCAGAGGAGTTATTGCCGCGCCACATAATGACGGTTATGTCGATGATGCCCATGGCTTTGGCCTACTTGGTGAGTATGGGAATGGCATTTGCGCGGACTATACGCAAACTGAACTGGCAGTGGTCAGTCTGGCTTTTGGTAAGGCTTGCGGTGTCGCTGGAGGCGCTGTTGCGGTGGCTGAGGAAGTTGCTGAGTACCTGATTAATTTTTGTCCTGAGTTCATCTATTCAACAGCGATGCCTGGCGCACAAGCTCGCGCGATTCAAGCATCAATAAAGCTGTTGCAAAGCGCCGAGGGCGACCGGCTACGCCAGCAATTGCAAACCAATATTGCGCAATTTAAAGATCAATGCACGACGTTGCAGTTACCTATAGAGGCGTCATCGCACGCTATTCAGACTCTGATCGTTGGCAGTGACGCTGCTGCTGTAACGCAAAGTCAGGCGCTGCGACAATTGGGCATTTGGTGTACAGCAATACGGCCACCGACCGTTCCCGAAGGTAGTGCGCGACTGCGTATTACCTTGAGTGCCGCACATTCAAACGCGCAAATTATACAGCTGACACGAGCGTTAGCTGCAACGCGGCAGTACGGAGATGTTGTTAATGAATAGTCACCTCAACCTTGCTGAAAAGGTTTCGTACTATGATAAAAAGCGTGTGGCTAAACAGTTTGGCCGCGCCGCGCAGAGTTATGTGGTACATGACCGTTTGCAACGGCAAGTGGCTGCGGTGCTGATGGATTCACTGATATATCGGCCGGGCAGCTTGCTCGATGTGGGTTGTGGACCTGCGCATCATGCCGAGGAATTGCACCACTATACAGAACATTATCTGGGTATTGATTTGGCGCCAGCAATGTTGGAACAAGCTCAGCTTCAAGAAATTGCCGGTCATTGGTTGCTCGCGGATATGGAGCAATTGCCTTTCGCCTCGGCATCAATCACCAGTATTTTTTCTAACTTAGCTATGCAATGGGGCAATGATCTGACAGGACTCCTGCAGGAATGGTCACGGGTATTGAAACCTGGTGGACAGTTGCTGGCATCCACGATTTTACCTGGTTCGATGTGGCCGTTGGGTCAGTGTTTTCAAGCCATTGACGGCGAGCCCCATCACAACCAATGGCCGAGTTATGAGATGATTCGCGAGGCTTTAGCGGAGCTGAACAGTGAGCTAACAGTGACCGAACAAACTTTTGTGTTGAGCTACGATAATCTGTTGCAGATGCTCCGCGAACTGAAAGGAATTGGGGCGAACTATACTGTCCGACATGCCAGTGGTCTGTATCCACGAGAACGATTTGCGCGACTCGAAAAAACCATGGAAAACTACCGTACAAGCAGCGGTAAACTTGAGCTTCATTGGAATATCGGATTGATCAGCGGCTTTAAGACACTTGAGTAAAACTAAATATGACTTGTATTTTTGTAACGGGAACCGATACTGACGTAGGAAAGACTCTGGTCTCAACCGCGATACTGCAGCGACTAGCGGAGGGCGGTTTTCAGACGTTAGCGATGAAACCTATCGCTGCAGGTGCTGACCAAACTGAGCACGGGTTGCGTAATAGCGACGCGTTGCAATTGGCGGCCGCTATGACGGTACCTAATGTCGCTTATCATCAGCTCAACCCAATTTGTCTGGCACCGCCGGTAGCCCCGCATTTAGCCGCTGCGCAAGTGAATCATCGCCTTAATGTCAGCGACTTAGTCGAGGCAACGGCTTCGTTACGCCAGAGCTATGTTCATGAGCTACTAATGATAGAGGGAGCTGGTGGTTGGCAAGTTCCACTCAACGATCACGAGACTTTCGCTGACTTTGTTAGTGAAATTGGTGCCAAAGTAGTGTTAGTCGTAGGTTTAAAGCTCGGCTGCTTGAACCACACATTACTTACCATGGCAGATTTACAACAGCGTGGAATCAAGGTCATCGGCTGGGTTGCTAATCAAGTGCAGTCTGAACCCATGGCGCTGCAAACAGAAAACGTGGCCTGGTTGCAACAACACTTGAAGCTGCCACTGTTGGCCACGATTCCTTATTTAGCTACGGAGCAACGTGCGACTGCGGCGAGTTATTTGCCAGCAAGCCATGAACTGATGTCACTATTGCAAGGTAACTGAAGTTTATGGCCGCCTTGAAAGACAAAACCGTCTTGATTACCTAACAACACCATTTGTTCGTTGTCAATTTGCAGTGCGGTACCTTCGCGAATAGCCAGTACCGGTGTTTCTGGGGCAACCGCCATAAACTCAGCCAGTCGTTGATCACGTGTTTCACCGTGAAAACCAGGTGGTTGGTAATCACTGTAATGAGGATTCAGTTGAAACGGAACGAGCGCCAACGCGCTAAACGATTCGGGCTCAACAATTGGCATATCGTTGGTGGTGCGGATAGATAGCCCCGCAATATTTGAACCAGCACTCCAACCTACGTAGGGTACGCCTGCAGCAACGGCGTGTTGCAACGGTGCAACCAGTTGTTGTTGTTGTAACTGCGCCAGTAAATGAAAGGTATTACCACCACCGACCACAATCGCTGCTGCGTTCGCAATGGCCTCGGCAGGCCGTTGGGCTTGGTGCAGGCCAGTAACCGTGAAACCATGGGGTTCCAGTTGCGCAGCGACCTTTGCGGTATAATCATCGTAGCTCATACCCACCCCAGCGAACGGCACAAAGAGAAGTTCTTCTGTCGCTCCCAGATATTGTTGCAAGTGCGGAATGACTGGCTCAAGGTAATCGCTATCGGCCACTTTGGAACTCGAGCACAACAAGATTCTACGTTGGTCCATTTATTTTCCTAAAAACCGCCTAAAAGTGCGTTTATGCTAGCAAAAAGTTCGCCACCAAGCGATTGGATTAGGGTAAAATAAAGCTCAGATAAACTTACTTAGTTCGAATGCATGATAGTACTAGAGGTTGTATTCGGAATTCTTGCAAGTATTATCGTTATGTGGGTCTGGTTACAAATCGAGGGCCCTCGGGAACTAGCTTCAGTGAATGATATGCGAGCCATCCGCCGTTGGCGACACGGATCGCAGCACTGGAATAGATGACACGCGAAGTAGTAAGCAAGGAATATCATGACCAATTGGAGTGCGCGGAGCTGGCGTGAAAAGCCGATCCAACAACAGCCTAACTACACCGATCCAGATCAATTGAAAACGATTGAACATCAGCTTAAGACATATCCACCACTGGTTTTTGCTGAAGAGATTCGAGCCTTACGAACGCAGCTAGGCCGGGTAAGTCAAGGTAAAGGATTCTTACTACAAGGTGGCGATTGTGCTGAATCCTTTGCTGATTTCAACGCACCTAAAATTCGCGATACCTTCAAAGTCATATTGCAAATGGCGGTCGTTTTGACCTTTGCTGGTTCGTGTCCGGTGACAAAGGTTGCGCGTATGGCAGGGCAGTACGCTAAGCCACGTTCAAGCGATCTCGAGAGCATTGACGGCGTTGAATTACCAAGTTACCGCGGCGATATCATTAACGGTTCTGAATTTACTGCCGACGCGCGGCAACCAGACCCACAGCGTATGGTACAGGCCTACCATCATTCAGCCGCAACTTTGAATCTACTGCGGGCATTTGCGCAAGGCGGCTTGGCCGACCTGCATAAAGTGCATAAATGG
Organism: Pseudidiomarina xizangensis; assembly: GCF_052541995.1. Classification (NCBI taxonomy): domain Bacteria; kingdom Pseudomonadati; phylum Pseudomonadota; class Gammaproteobacteria; order Alteromonadales; family Idiomarinaceae; genus Pseudidiomarina; species Pseudidiomarina xizangensis. The sequence goes on along the minus strand of NZ_JBOBQA010000001.1, from coordinate 565,146 downwards.
AATATGAGTTTCGTTGCTGCCAATCCGCTGAAAGATAAATACTTGAAAGTCGCTGAGCAGATTCAATCCGCGCTAAAATTTATGGAAGTGATGGGGATCACAGCGGAAACCAACGCCACGATTCACGAAACACAGCTTTTTACTTCTCACGAAGCCTTGCTGTTGCCTTATGAAGAGGCATTAACTCGCACTGACACGCTAAGCGGCTTACCGTATGACTGCTCGGCACATATGGTTTGGATCGGCGAACGTACGCGACAGCTGGACCACGCCCATGTCGAGTTCATGCGTGGCATTCATAACCCAATCGGTGTTAAAATAGGTCCGACCACTAAGCCTGATGATGTGATTCACTTGCTTGACGCCCTGAATCCTGAGAATGAAATGGGGCGCATGACGCTAATCACTCGTATGGGGGCTGGTAACTTGGGCGACGCGCTTCCAGCATTGGTGCGGCGTGTGAAAGCTGAGGGTCGTCATGTGGTATGGTCGAGCGATCCAATGCATGGTAATACGGTGAAAGCTGAAAACGGCTTGAAAACCCGTAACTTTGACGCCATACATCAGGAATTACGGCAGTTCTTTGCCGTCCATCAAGCAGAAGGTACTTACCCTGGTGGAGTACATCTGGAGATGACGGGTGAAGATGTGACTGAGTGCACCGGTGGTGCGTATCAGATTAGTGAACAAGATTTGACGCAACGTTATCGTACGCAGTGCGATCCGCGTTTGAATGCAGACCAGGTGCTCGAGTTAGCATTTTTGGTTGCAGACTCTCTCCGTGAGGCACGTCAAGGCCGCGGGTAACCGACATTTTCGAGGTTTAAGTAGTATATGTCACAACAGGTTGAGCAGTTTTTCGATAACCTTTGGAACGATTACATCAAACTCACGCCATCGGCGGCAAAAGTACATCAAGTACTTGGTCAAGGGCGTGAAATCATTAATGATCATGTGGCGTTTCGTACCTTTGATATTGCGCCAGTGCGCTTAGAGACATTAGCGCAACATTTCATTGCGATGGGCTATAAGCCATGTGGTGACTACGAGTTCGAGGCAAAACGTCTGGTGGCCAAACACTTCGAACACGCTGATCCGCAGTTACCGAAAATATTCATTAGCGAACTCATGGTAGAAGAATTTTCGCCAGCGTTGCAAAACATCGTTAAACGGTTGGTCGCTCAAATCGATCCCGCTGCGGTACAGCAACCTGAATTTTTGTATTCAGGCAAGCATTGGCAGATCAGCAGCAGCGACTATGAACTTTTGCTTGCGGAAAGTGAGTACGCGGCCTGGATGGCAGCATTTGGCTTCCGTGCTAACCACTTTACAGTTAACGTCAACGAGTTACCGGATTACGAATCGCTTGAACACGTGAACCAAACCTTAAAAACCGCAGGTTTTCGTTTGAACAGTTCAGGTGGCGAAATCAAAGGTTCTCCAGATGTTTATCTGGAGCAATCGTCCACTATGGCGGACCACTCCCCAGTGCTTTTTAGTGATATGGAAAAAGTTATTCCAAGCTGTTTTTATGAGTTTGCTAAGCGCTATGAAGTTGCACCCAACAAACTCTACACCGGCTTTGTTGCAGCTTCAGCGGATAAGATCTTTGAAAGTACCGACACGCGTGCATTGGCAGATCAGGACAACTAAAGCCTGATAGCTTACCCCGGGCTATACTAGTAATGATGCCGCTCAAGATTGGTCTCAGCGAGAATCTTGGCGGCAATCTCTTCTACTGAAAACCGCGTGGAATCGAGAAAAGGAATCGCTTCGCGACGGTACAGTTTTTCGACTTCCTGTAATTCAAATCGACACTGTTGCATTGATGCATAGCGCGATCCTTCGCGTCGCTTGCTTCTAATTTCATGCAAACGTTGAGCTTCGAGCGTCAACCCAAAAATTTTGTGCCGATGCGGTTTCAGTGGCTTGGGTAGTTGCAAATTTTCCATGTTGTCATCTTCGGTCAATGGATAGTTCGCCGCTTTAATGCCGTAATGCAAAGCTAAGTACAGACTGGTAGGGGTTTTTCCGGTACGTGACACCCCAAGTAAAATGATGTCAGCCTCGTCATAGTTGGAAATGTTGCTACCATCATCATTCGCTAGGGAGTAGTTGACCGCTTCGATGCGACTGTCATAACTGTCGCGTACACCATTTTCCTGAATACCATGGGTACGGTGGGTTTTGGGCCGCGCCTCCATATCAAGTTCGGCACTTAGCGGCGCGACAAAATAATCTAAGAAGTCGTAATGACTGCCTTTGGATGAGGTAATGACCCGTTTTAGATCTAAACTCACAAAGGTATGAAAGATAATCGGCCGGATGCCTGACGCCTCAAAAGCTGCATTTATTTTAGTAACAGCTTGCTGAGCCTTCTCGATCGAATCAATGAAGGCGAGGGTTTTGTGTTCCACTTTTAAGGGGAACATCGACAACATGGCACGCCCGAAAGCTTCGGCGGTGAGTGCGGTACCGTCGGAGATATAAAATATAGTCCGCATGAATGGTTCTCTGGCTAGAAATGCTTGATCAATCTTAACCTTTTCCTCGCTTACGTGTAAAATGATCTACCATCTCACGCGCCAAACGGCAAAGCTCTCCAATGACGAGGAATGACACGTGCAACAAAACGTAACCGAGTACGTACTTTGGTATGATCAATTAGGGATGAATGATGTAGGCCGCGTGGGGGGGAAAAACGCATCGCTCGGAGAAATGATCAGCAATCTGACTGGAGCAGGGGTTGTCGTCCCGAATGGCTTTGCAACCACCGCTGAAGCGTTTAATGAATTTCTCGAGCAGTCGGGCGTGAATGACCGTATCCATGCGGTGTTAGATGATCTTGATACGGATGACGTTAAAGCGCTTGCTGAAGCAGGTAAAAAGATCCGGCAGTGGATCATCGATACGCCTTTTCAAGCGTCATTGGATGCAGCCATTCGTGATGCTTATCAGAACTTAACTGGTGGTAATGCGGAAGTTAGCTTCGCAGTACGCAGTTCCGCTACCGCCGAAGATATGCCCGATGCGTCCTTCGCTGGCCAGCAAGAAACCTTTTTGAATGTGCGTGGCATCGACCAAATCATGGAAGCTATCAAGCATGTTTATGCGTCGTTATTTAACGATCGTGCTATCTCGTATCGGGTTCACCAAGGCTACGACCACCGTGGTGTTGCATTATCCGCTGGAATTCAACGGATGGTGCGAAGTGACATCGCGTCATCAGGGGTAATGTTTACTATTGATACGGAGTCCGGTTTCGACGATGTGGTGTTTGTCACCTCATCTTTTGGCCTGGGCGAGATGGTAGTGCAGGGCGCAGTTAATCCCGATGAATTTTATGTGCACAAACCTACTTTGAAAGCAGATCGTCCTGCTGTTTTACGCCGTAATCTGGGCAGCAAAAAAATCCAGATGGTCTATTCGCAAAGTGACGAGCACGGCAAGCAGACGGATATTGTCGATATTCCTGTCGAACAGGCACGAACCTTTTCAATTAACGATGCTGAAGTTGAAGATTTAGCCCGTCAGGCAGTAATCATTGAGCAACACTACGGACGTCCGATGGATATCGAGTGGGCGAAAGATGGTATTGACGGCAAATTGTATATTGTCCAAGCACGCCCGGAGACGGTGCAGTCGAACAAAAACAGTCAAGCGGTTGAGCGTTTTAGTCTGTCGCAAAAAAGTGATGTCATTGCCACCGGTCGCGCTATCGGTCAGCGTATTGGTAGCGGCGTTGCGCGGGTATTAGCAGATATTTCAGAAATGGACCAAGTGCAACCCGGCGACGTACTGGTTACTGATATGACGGATCCCGACTGGGAACCGATCATGAAACGCGCGGCGGCGATCGTCACCAATCGCGGCGGTCGTACCTGTCACGCGGCGATTATTGCGCGCGAACTTGGTATTCCGGCAGTGGTAGGTTGCGGTGATGCAACAGATTTAATCAAAGATGGTCAAGCCGTGACGGTATCCTGTGCTGAAGGTGATACTGGTTTTATCTACGACGGCAAGCTAGATTTCGAGGTTAATCGCTCAGATATTGGCGATATGCCCGATTTGCCGTTGAAAATCATGATGAATGTGGGTAACCCTGACCGTGCTTTCGATTTTGCCGGTTTACCTCATGCGGGGGTTGGTCTTGCACGGCTTGAGTTCATCATCAATCGTATGATTGGTGTTCATCCGAAGGCATTGTTGAACTTCGCTAAGCAATCCACTGAACTGCAACAGCAGATTAGCGAGTTTATGGCGGGTTATTCGTCACCACGCGAGTATTACGTGGCGAAATTGGTCGAGGGCATTGCAACGCTCGGCGCGGCATTCTCACCGGAGCGGGTGATTGTGCGGATGTCAGATTTTAAATCAAACGAGTACGCCAATTTGCTTGGTGGTCGCCAATACGAACCCCATGAAGAGAATCCGATGCTGGGCTTCCGCGGCGCATCGCGCTATATCTCAGAAGATTTCCGCGATTGTTTTGCCATGGAGTGTGAGGCAATAAAACGGGTACGCAACGACATGGGCTTGCGCAATGTGGAGATCATGATCCCGTTCGTGCGTACGCTCGAAGAGGGTCGCAAGGTCATTGAGCTGTTGGCTGAACAAGGCTTAGTTCAGGGCGAAAATGGTTTGCGGGTAATTATGATGTGCGAGCTGCCATCAAACGCATTGCTGGCCGAGCAGTTCCTCGATATTTTCGATGGCTTCTCCATTGGCTCAAACGATTTGACTCAGCTGACTCTTGGTCTCGATCGCGATTCTGGGGTCATTGCGCATTTGTTTGATGAACGTAATGATGCGATAAAAGCTTTGCTTGCCATGGCCATTGCTGCGGCTAAGAAAAAAGGCAAATACGTCGGGATCTGTGGTCAAGGTCCGTCGGACCATGCAGACTTTGCCCAGTGGTTGGTTGAACAAGGAATCGACTCGGTATCGCTAAACCCTGATACTGTGGTTGATACTTGGTTGTATCTTGCGAAACAAAAGCACTAATACTTAAACGCTTCGGCGAGGAGTTTCACTTGGCAAACACAGCAGTACAGGTGCTTTCAGTTTTAGCTAGCTATGAAAGGCCTGAACCTGTCTATCGACGTTATGTTCAGGCGCTTGAGCAGGCGGGGTTTGCCGGTGATATTGACGACAGTTATGGTGGCCGGCTCATCGCCGCTACTGATAACAGTGTGTATCAACAACTGCCGCAAGCAGTTGTCTATCCTCGTACTACTGCCGATCTGCAACTCGCGCTGCAGCTTGGTCAGAGCGAAAGCTTCCAGGATTTACAATTCAGTCCCCGTGGTGGTGGAACCGGCACTAATGGTCAGAGTCTCACACATGGCATCATTATTGACTTAAGCCGCTATTTCAAACAGGTGCTCGAGACCGAATTAGAGCAGGGGTGGGTGCGCTGCCAAAGCGGTGTTATCAAAGACGAGCTCAATGACGTCGTGCGCAGCGGTGGCTGGTTCTTTTCCCCGGATTTATCGACCAGTAACCGTGCCACCTTAGGTGGCATGATTAATACAGACGCCTCGGGCCAAGGGTCGTTAGTGTACGGCAAAACCAGCGATCATATTCTAAGTTTACAGGCAGTATTAATTAACGGTGAAGTGATTGAAACACGTCCGTTAGCGATGACTGAGGCCGAAAAACTAGCTACTGGCAACGGAATGGAAGCGGCTTTGTACCGGCAAGCCTTAGCGACTTGTGTGCACAAGCGCAGTGATATTGAAGCCAGATTTCCCCCGCTGAATCGTTTTCTAACTGGCTATGATCTTAAACATTGTTACGACCCGGAAGGGCAAACCATAGACCTGTCGCGGTTGCTTGCTGGTTCTGAGGGCACTTTGGCTTTTATTACCGAAGCTAAACTGAATTTGACCCGAATTCCCCGTCACAAAGTATTGGTAAACATAAGTTACCGTGATTTTGACTCAGCACTGCGACATGCTCCAATGTTAGTTAAAGCCAAAGCGACTTCCGTAGAAACCATCGATAGCACCGTTTTAGATTTGGCAAGAAACGACATTATCTGGCACAACGTGCGCGACCATTTGTCTGAAGGACAGGCAGATCAGCCGATGGATGGCATCAATATGGTGGAATTTACTGCCGTTGATGAGGCTGAACTAGACGCTAAGCTCAATGATTTAGTGAATACGTTAGACGGCGAATTGGCGGCAGGTACGCATGTTCATGGGGTGGTTGGGTATAAAGTCTGCCGCGACGCCCAGAGTATCCAAATGATTTATGCTATGCGCAAAAAATCGGTGGGTTTACTGGGTGCGGTGAAAGGCGAACGCAAACCCATCGCCTTTGCTGAGGATACTGCTGTTCCGCCCGAATCCCTGGCTGATTTTATTGCAGAATTCCGCCAACTATTGGACGAATATGGACTTAAATACGGAATGTTTGGCCATGTTGATGCCGGTGTGTTGCACGTTCGTCCTGCCTTAGACATGAAAGATCCCACCGACGAGAAGTTACTAAGAATCATTAGTGATCAGGTTGCCGCACTGACCGCTAAATACGGCGGTTTGATGTGGGGGGAACATGGTAAAGGTTACCGTTCTGAATATGCGCCAAAATTTTTTGGTCCTGAACTGTATACCGAGCTGCAAAAGATTAAAGCAGCCTTTGATCCGGATAACCGACTTAATCCGGGCAAGCTGGCGACGCCCTACGGGCATCCTACGGCGCGATTGGTTTCGGTAGATGCGCGTAAACGTGGTTATTACGATCGCCAGTTGCCGCCTAGGGTGCGAGAAGATTACGCGGCGGCAATGAATTGTAACGGCAATGGCTTGTGTTTCAATTACGCCAAAGATTCCCCCATGTGTCCGTCGTACAAAGTCAGCGGCGATCGTCGTCATTCGCCGAAAGGTCGGGCGAGCTTGATTCGTGAATGGTTGCGACTTACTGCTAATGAAGGGCTTGATGCCAGTAAAAGTCCTAAAAAGAAACTTTATTTTTGGCGCCAATCGACGCGTGGGGATAACAACCGCGACTTCAATCACCAGGTCAAAGCATCCATGGATGCTTGTTTGGCCTGCAAAGCCTGTGCCAGTCAGTGTCCGGTAAAGGTCGATGTGCCGTCGTTTCGGGCTAAGTTTTTGCAATGGTACTATCAGCTGTATCGGCGGCCATTGCGTGATTACCTGGTTGCCAGTATCGAGCGCACGGCGCCACTTATGGCGAAGTTGCCACGGTTTAATAATGCTTTGACCCACAATGGCGTAAGTCAGTGGCTGTTTGCTAAGGGCCTTGGCTATGTTGATACGCCGCGCCTTTCAGTACCAAACCTGAACAGTCGTTGGCAGCAGCGTGGTTGGCAGCGTTACTCAGTTGATCAATTAGTGGCACAACCACCAGCAGCTGGCGCTAAGCAAGTGATCATTGTGCAGGACCCATTTACCAGCTTCTATCAAGCTGAGGTCGTTGAGGCAATGGGAAGGGTTGCAGAAAAGCTCGGTTATCAGCCGATTTTGCTGAACTTTATTGGCAACGGTAAAGCGCAACATGTAAAAGGTTTTTTGGGTCAGTTCCGCGCGACAGCTACAGAGGTCACAAAGCAGTTGAATCACATCGCGGAGGCGGGCTACCCGATGGTCGGTATGGACGCTTCAACGGTACTTTGTATGCGTGATGAATACCATGACTATGCCGCCGAAAAAGTTTGTTTCGAAGTGGCATTAGCGCAGGAGTGGCTAGCTGAACATCAAACGCAACTTGCGGCGATGGCAACGAGTACGCGATCGACTGCGGCTGAGTTGTTCATTCACTGTACGGAACAAACTGCACTGCCGGGCACGGGTAAACTCTGGCAACAGTTATTTGCGGCACTGGACAGCGAAATTACCGTAGTTGCAACTGGATGCTGCGGAATGGCGGGTACTTACGGGCATGAACAAGAGCAACAGCAAAACAGTGAAAAGCTTTACGAAATGAGCTGGAAACAACCGTTAACGGATAGCAAACAAGCGTTGGTTACTGGTTTTTCATGTCGCTGTCAGGCGGGTCGGTTTGCCGCTACGGATACAAAAAAGCTGCAACAGGTACAACACCCGGTGCAGCTTTTAGCGCAATTGCTAACTTAAGCTTATTGCTTTGCCGCTTTTGCTTTTGCGATAACTTCACGAGCTAATTCATCGGCAATTTCGCCAGTCGGGCGCTGCTCGCTAGTCGAGCGGGTGAAGATAGTATCAAGAGTGGCGTAGATATCACGCACGCGCTTATCAGTTTCTTCACGACTCATGTTGGATGCTTCACTGCAGACATGAATGACACCACCAGCATTGATCACGTAGTCAGGGGCGTAAAGAATCCCCATATCCATGACTTTTTTGTCATGCGCAGGGGTAGCTAATTGGTTGTTGGCGCTGCCGGCAATAACCTTTGCCTTGAATTGTGGCAAGGTATCGTCATTGATGGTTGCACCTAAAGCACAAGGTGCGTAAACATCAACATCCAAACCATAAATTTCGTCTAAACCAACGATGCTAGCATCAAGCTCTTTGGCCGCGCGTGCGCAGACTTCGTCGTTGATATCGGTAACAAAGAGCTTAGCACCTTCTTTGGCGCAATATTCAGCAAAGTCATAACCTACTGCACCAAGACCTTGCACCGCGATGGATAATCCCGATAGCTCATCTGAACCAAACTTATGCTTAGCAGCAGCTTTCAAACCCAGATAGGTACCCAACGCAGTATGTGGCGACGGGTCGCCGGCTTTTTCTTCGGTGCCAGCAACAAAACTAGTTTCTTCAGCCACTATAGCGATATCGCTGGTACGAATGTTGACATCTTCTGCGGTGATATAGCGTCCGCTCAGTGATTCGATAAAACGACCATAAGCGCGGAATAACTCTGGTGATTTAATCTTCTTCGGATCGCCGATGATAACGGCTTTACCGCCACCAAGAGGAAGGCCGGCGAGGGCGCTTTTATAGGTCATACCGCGTGATAGACGTAACACGTCGGTCAGTGCTTCTGCTGAAGAAGGATAATTCCAAAGACGCGTACCACCTAAAGAGGGACCTAAGGTCGTGTCGTGAATCGCGATAATAGCTTTTAAACCGGTTTCTTTATCGTGACAAAAGACGACTTGTTCGTGCTGGTCGAACTCTTGATGTTCAAATAGCGACATGAGTGATGTTTCCTCGTTCATCCCAAAAATTTCGCGCACATTATCATTTAAGTTTTGCCTGCGCTAGTCATTGTAAAAAATAAAACGTTTACGTTAACGTAAACTTTTGCAAGCAAAGTTTACACGATATCGGGCTTTGCCCTAAAGCCCTTTCACGGTAGTATGTAGCAGTGTTGTACGAAACAAACTTACGAAAGGATACCCCCTGATTATGGCAACTGAACAGCCGCAAATGAGTCCAGAAGAAATGTCCGCCTGGGTACGTGAACAATTCCAGGCAGCAAATAAATACTTGGCCGAAAACGGTATCATTAGCGACCGTGTATTAACCAAAGATTCGCGTTATTTAGCGCCTTACGTGGCGATCTGGAAATTTACTACGCAAGATAAAAAAGAATTGTGGTTAATTAATGGTGATGTACCAACAGATGTGGCCGGCAAAAATGCAGCGGATAATGCCCGTGATGTGTTGCGTTATTTTTCATTTCAGTGGCAAATGAAAGCTCAAGCTATTCTGGATGATCCTAAAGCGAGCACAGATCCAGAGCAGCAGCGCTACGCTCACTATCTGGTTGAGCGTGCCGAAGCGCTCTACGACGTCGTGGGTATGGAAGATCTTTGGACTGCCCCAGAAGAGCAAGGCAACAGTTAATCTGTTGCTTCGCCATCTTCTTCAGCTAATTCCTGCACTAAATGTAGCACGCCGATATTCAGCAGCTCAGTCAAACAGTTGAGCGCTGCGGTATCGGCAAAAATGGCAGAACATTCGGCCAACGCCACTTCCTGATCTAACTGGAGCAGTTCCTGAAACCCCGCTGTCAGTTGCTCGGGCGCTGCTATACAGTCACCATTGGCGTACAGCTGGTTATCACACCCTAACAGTAACCGCGCGCCTGGCGTGCGGCACAGCAGCATGTCAGTGGTGGCATAACTCGCTAATTCAACCGTAGTGATCTCACGCTCAGGTTGCGGTAATGGCCGCTTGGCTTGTGATATAACTTGCTGAATCGCCTGCACACCACTAGTTGATTCAAGTTGCTGCATAAGCAATTGCTGTACTTGGGCGATTTCGCTGTTGGTGATGCAATAGGGCGCAGTTTCTAGATTGAGTTGTGGATCAACATAACGGGGGAAATTCTGTTCACTCGCCAACAATTGGTCTGCGAGCTGGGCCAACCATTCAGCGCTATTGGGCGCGCGAAAACCGATAGAATAATTAAGGCTGGGTTCCAGCGCTACGCCGTGATGCGGACAACCCGCCGGAATATAGAGCACGTCGCCAGGTTGCAACACGGTATCAATGCATGCGTCAAAGTCACTGTTGCGAAGCTGTTTTAAGTCGGGGTGCGGACAAAACTCCGCTGCACCTTCAATGCGCTCTCCAACCCGCCAATGCCGTTGGCCAGTGCCCTGAATGATAAATACATCGTACTGATCAAGATGAGCACCGACACTGCCGTTTTCAGTGGCAAAACTTACCATGACATCGTCAAGGCGCCAGTCAGGCAAGAAGCGAAAGGGCAGCAGCAAGTTTTGCACATCGGGAAACCATTCGTTAACGGCTTGAACTAAGAGTGTCCAATCGGTTTCTCCGAACTTTTCATAATCCTCAAACGGGCCATGTTGAACATGCCAGGCTTCAGCTTGTTGCTGAATAATGCGCGCATCAACGCCTTCCTCCATGGCAAGTCCGGCCAATAATTCCGGGGCGATGGGATCTTCAAACTGAGATAGACCACCAGGTATAAGTAGCGGCCGCTGTTGCCAGTAGTCACGCAAGAATTCAGTGTGATCAACATTAAGCTGAAATGCCATTAGTTTAACTCGTCAACGAATTCTACCGCGCGACCAATATAAGAGGCCGGCGTTAATAGTTTCAGCTCAGCTTTTACCGTCTCAGGAAGTTCGAGGCTATCGATAAAAACAGCCATCGCAGCTTGGTTTACGCGCTTACCGCGAGTGAGTTCTTTTAGTTTTTCATAAGGCTTTTCAATACTGTAGCGGCGCATCACGGTTTGGATCGGCTCGGCTAACAATTCCCAGTTTTGATCAAGTTCGCGGAGTAGGTTGTCGGCATTTACTTCAAGTTTGCTAACACCTTTGAGAGTCGCCTGATAGGCAATCAAGGCATAAGCAAAACCAACGCCCAAATTGCGCAACACAGTCGAATCGGTTAGGTCGCGCTGCCAACGGCTAACAGGCAACTTACTGGCTAAGTGCTGCATGATGGCATTGGCAATGCCAAGGTTACCTTCGGAATTTTCGAAATCAATAGGGTTAACTTTATGCGGCATGGTTGATGAGCCTACTTCACCATCCACAGTGCGTTGTTTGAAGTGATTCAACGCGATATAGCCCCAAACATCACGGTTAAAATCGATAACGATGGTATTGAACCGTGCCACTGCATCGAATAATTCGGCAATGTAATCATGTGGCTCAATTTGTGTGGTGTAAGCATTCCAGGTTAAGCCTAAGCCGGTAACAAATTGCTCCGACAGTTGATGCCAGTCGACATTAGGATAAGCGACCTGATGGGCATTGTAGTTACCGACGGCACCGTTGATTTTGCCCATTAAAGGCACGGCTTGCAGTTGCTCGAGTTGGCGTTGCATACGCACATAGACATTCGCCATTTCTTTACCCATGGTACTCGGTGTTGCCGGTTGGCCATGAGTACGGGCCATCATCGGCACAGTTTTATGTTCCTGCGCCAGTTGTTTAATTGCGTCCGCGAGTTGCTGCATTTGCGGCAACATAACGTCATTTAGCGCTTCGCGCAGCATCAATGCGTGCGACAGGTTATTGATATCTTCCGATGTGCAAGCAAAGTGAATGAACTCACTCACCGCATGCAGTTCTGCTTGCTCAGCAACACACTCTTTTAGAAAGTACTCGACCGCTTTTACATCATGATTGGTGGTAGCTTCAATGGCTTTAACGCGCTCGGCGTCAGCTTCGCTAAAGTTGTTGATGAGCGCTTCAAGAAAGGCATTAGCTTGTTCAGAAAATGCTGGAACCTCACCTATTTCAGCGGTTGCCGCAAGTTGCTGAAGCCAGCGAACCTCGACGATGACACGATTACGAATCAGGCCGTATTCACTAAACATAGGTCGTAATGCGGCAGCTTTCGAGCCATAACGGCCATCGACAGGAGAGAGAGCTGTTAAAGCAGATAGTGTGGTCATTCTGAGGACTCCGATTGTGAGCTTAATGCGCGTAAAAGTTCGTTTGCGGTGGCAATCATGCGCGTCCGCGAAAATAGAAAATGCCGGCGTTTACCGCCAACCTGACGCCAAAGTACGGTACTACGGATGGCTGCTAAAAGTAGCGAACGGATCTGATTTTGCACCGGCTGTTGTTGTAAAAACTCAGGTTTACCGTGAATTTGAATGGGGCGGCCAAGCGGTGAGATGCAATCGCTGTAGGTACTTGCCATGCCCATATAAATAGTTTCTTGCTCGAACTGGAATTGATGCTGTTGACGATGCAATTGCTCAATCCGTTCACCAAGTTTGGCAAACTCTTTTGGTTGCCGCTGAATGCGCCGTGCTAACGCCAACGCACCCACCATATAGCGCGTGGTTTCGATATCTTTGTCGCGGGTGGTTCCGAGTTGCGCAAGTAATACGCGTAAGCCCACTTTTAGCTTACCTACATCACCGTAAATGGTGGCAAAGGAATCAGGGTTTTGCACCAATACACTATCGAGCAACGCCTGGCGTTCAAAACTTTCGTCAAGTTTACCCTGCCGCGCCAGCGCTTTAACAGCAGCAGCACACTGGGCAATGGCGGCGAGGGCAATAACGCGTTGTTGCCATTCATTCACAGCAACACCTCATGATCAGCCACTCGTTGTTCGATGATGCCACCGCCTAAACAAACCTCATCAAGATAAAATACTGCAGATTGTCCTGGGGTGACGGCCGCTACCGGAGCATCAAACTCGACTGCTAAGGTGCCATCGGTTTTAGGAGTGATCAGACAGGGAATATCTTGCTGCCGATAACGGGTCTTCACCGTACATCGGAGCGGCTCTTGTGGTCCGACGCGATCGACCCAATCGAGTTGGGCGGCGATTAAACCTTTGGAATAAAGTCGCGGATGATGTTTGCCCTGTGCGACGATCAAAACGTTGCGCTCAAGATCTTTGTCGACCACATACCACGGTTCATCACCAGCATTGGCTAAACCACCTATGTGAAGCCCCTTACGTTGTCCTAGCGTATGGTACATCAGGCCTTCATGCTCACCGAGGTGGTCGCCTTCAACACTTTCAATAGCGCCTGGACGGGCGGGCAGGTAGGTTTGTAAAAAGTCTTTAAACTTCCGCTCACCAATAAAGCAGATTCCGGTTGAATCTTTCTTATCAGCAGTGACCAGATCTTGTGCTTCGGCAATACGTCGCACTTCAGGTTTTTCCAGTTCGCCGACTGGAAATAAGGTTTGAGCCACGTGTTCATGGGATAAGGTGTAAAGAAAATAGCTTTGGTCTTTGTTGCTATCATGGCCGCGCAGTAATTGAAACTTACCGTTTTGTTGGCTGCGGCGTACGTAATGACCAGTGGCGATATAATCAGCATTTAGCGCTTCTGCAGCGAATTCGAGGAAAGCCTTAAACTTAATTTCTTTATTGCACATGATGTCAGGGTTGGGGGTGCGCCCAGCGCGGTACTCGTCAAGAAAATATTCGAATACGTTGTCCCAGTATTCTGCAGCAAAATTGACCGTATGCAGTTCAATACCAAGCTTGCCACATACCGCCTCGGCATCGGCCAAGTCTGTTGCTGCAGCGCAGTATTCGTCGGTGTCGTCTTCTTCCCAGTTTTTCATGAACAAGCCTTCGACCTGATACCCCTGTTGCAGGAGCAAGTAAGCTGACACGGACGAGTCGACGCCGCCGGACATTCCGACGATGACTTTTTTGTTTGCATTCAAGTTTTCTGGATTCGACATGACGACCTTCATGGTGACTGCTAGGCGCGCGAATTCTACCACACTGGCGGCACTTCACGCCACTGGCCCGGCTGCATTCCTGCTAGTCGCCACGGGCCAATTGCAGCACGGATTAAACGTAAAGTAGGATGACCTACTGCGGCGGTCATTCGCCTTACCTGACGGTTCTTACCTTCGCGAATGACAATGCACAGCCAAGTGTCTGGAATTGACTGTCTTTCCCGGATAGGTGGGTTTCGTGGCCACAGGTTATCCGGTTCTGACATGACGAAAGCTTCGGCAGGCAAGGTCATGCCATCGTTAAGTTCAACACCATCACGTAACTGTTGCAATGCTGACTCTGTTGGCACGCCCTCGACTTGCACCCAGTAGGTCTTCGGTAGTTTGTGCTTAGGATGACTGATTTTATTCTGCAGGCTGCCATCGTTAGTGAGTAGCAGCAGCCCTTCGCTGTCTTTATCGAGGCGACCGGCAGGGTAGACATCATTGTATGGAATATAGGGTTTTAGGGTGGCTTCGCCATCGGCACTGGAAAACTGAGTCAATACACCATAGGGTTTATTAAACAGTACGAGTTTTGGATTAGCGGGGCCTGGCTGCGACTTAGTTTTTCTGCGTTTTTGATAAGGTTTTTGCATTTGCAGCTCCTGCTTAGTTCGGCGAGTACCGTCCAGCACGTGATTAATGTTAGAATATGTGCTGCTCTAACCGTCAGCCATTAAAAAAACAACAACAGTATAAAGGAAAAGCTAGCGATGCAGGACTCAAATCCCAAAGATTCACAAAGTCAGGCGACCACACAGGATAACTTTGCCGCCGCGTTGCGTGGTGAGGTGCCATTGAGCGTTGGTGATGTTATTCAACGTAGCTGGGATATAACCTTGCGTGCGCTACCGATAATGTTGCTCGGTATGGTGATTTTAATGCTCGCCAATTGGGCTATTTCGAGTGTTTCAGCGCAATTTTTCCCTGTCGATGAAACGGATATTGATTACCTGAATATTTCTGCACAATCGGTGTTGAGCGCTTTGTTGATTGCGCCTTTTACCGCCATCATGGCGCTTATGGGGCTGCAAAATGCACGGGATAGCAAGCCAACTGCTGCGACTATCGGCGAAGCTTTGCGATATGCGCCTAAAATGACTGCCGTCGCGGCAGTGTTGATGACAGCGATGATCATCCCTGGCGTTCTGTTGTATCTGATCTTTGGTTCAAGCGGCACGTTTTTCGCCTTGTTCGTAGTTATCGCCATCTATTTACAATTAAGCTTTACCCTGGCGACGCCGCTGATTTTGGAACGACAGCTGTCGGTATCACGAGCTATATTTGCTTCAGTGCTTATCTTAAATAAGAAAATGCTACCGCTGATTGCGATTTATGCGATTTTTACGATTATTGTTATTATCAGTGCATTACCCCTCCTTCTTGGGTTAATTTTCACCATTCCTATGAGCTTCAATGTAATTGGTGTCATCTATAATCGTCTTATTGGCGTACCAGAAGAAGCGACAACAATAGAAACGACAGTTACCGAGGAAAATTAATGTTACGTAGTCTCGTTATTGTGTTAGGTATTCTCGCCGTTGCTGCGGCGCTAGTGGCACCGAATGCATTGCATTTGGCAAATCCGTATCGCTTGTATGATGGTGTTGTTCCGGCGCGAAATATCGCCGTAGCCGCACCAACAGTGACGGAGCTGCCGAACTTTGCCAGTCACCAACAAACCGCCGATAAGAAACAAGCGTTTTTTGAGTTTTTAGCACCCCTGGTAGAAGCAGAAAACGCGCTAATTCTCGAGCAACGAAGTGGTCTGGAAGCACTGTATACGAAGTGGCGTTTAAAGCCCGACTCTTTATCTCATGAGCAAATCAGCTGGCTGGAATATTTAGCCAAGCGTTATCGCGTCGAATTTAACCTTGCGGAACAAGCTGAGGCTGAGCAAGCTTTTGCACTGCTAATGCGCCGTGTTGATGTGGTTCCAGAAACTTTGGTTTTAGTGCAGGCTGCAAACGAGTCGGCATGGGGGACATCACGTTTCGCGACCGAGGCGCTGAACCTTTTTGGTCAGTGGTGCTTCACTGAAGGTTGTGGTTTAATTCCCGGCGCCCGTGGCGACGAGGCTAATCACGAAGTGCAAAAATTCGCCTCGATCAACGCATCGATTCGTAGTTATTTGCGTAATTTGAACACGCATCCGGCGTATTTTGAACTGCGTCAGTTACGTGCCCAACAGCGTGATCGTAAGAACCGCATTCGTGCCTTGGATTTGACGCCGGGTTTATTGAGCTACTCTGAACGTGGCGAAGCCTATGTTGAAGAGCTCAATGCGATGATCCGTGTCAATCGGCCGATAATTTTGGAAACTATGGGCGCAGATGATCCCGTAGCTGAACCAGGCTTTGCCCCTAACTCAAGTTCCGCACCTGAATAACACCGTTGCGGTCGGCGGCTGGGCCGTCGATTGCTTCGGCTGCTGCGTCATCGGTAAAGTTCGCAAATGCATTCGGCACGCTATGGTCAAATGCAGTATCGCCATTATCATTGGCTTGTCCATCCGCTTCGATAGCTTGGAAATCAAATAATGTTGAGTCGGCAAGATGCGAAGGAACAATATTTTGCATTGCTGTAAACATACTCTCCAGGCGGCCTGGAGAGTTTCGATCCCAGCTACGTAACATCTCTTTAATGACTTTACGTTGCAGGTTTTCTTGTGAACCACAGAGGTTACAGGGAATAATTGGAAAACCTTGATGTGCTGCATAACTCTCAATTTCTTTCTCACGCACATAAGCTAAGGGTCGAATCACCACGTGTTCGCCATTGTCACTGACCAGCTTTGGTGGCATTGACTTTAGTTTGCCACCGTAAAACATATTTAGCATGAGGGTTTCCAACATATCGTCCCGATGGTGGCCAAGTGCGATCTTGGTGGCACCGAGTTCTCTGGCGACACGATAAAGGATGCCTCTGCGCAGCCGCGAACAAAGTGAACACGTCGTTTTTCCAGCAGGAATTTTTTCTTTGACGATACTGTAGGTATCTTCTTCGATAATACGAAAATCAACACCTTCTGCTTGCAGATAAGCAGGCAGAATATGTTCAGGAAAGCCAGGCTGTTTTTGATCCAGGTTGACTGCAACAATAGAAAACTGAATCGGCGCAATTTTTTGTAGAAAGCGCAAAATAGCTAACAGTGTATAGCTATCTTTCCCGCCAGACAGACACACCATGACCTTATCGCCGTGCTCGATCATCTTGAAATCTTCGATAGCACGGCCAACGTGACGACGCAAACGCTTCTCTAATTTATTAAAGTTATAGCGCTGTTTCTTCGCCTGCTCGGCGGACGCTAGAGTATCTCTAGCAGAGGATGTTTCTACGCCATTATCTGAATTATTACTCGCTAAACTCATTGAACTCACTTCACCGTTACTCATTTTGCCAGAAAACCGGCGGATTATACCTTAACTGGTGATTCAAATCCCGCTGGTTTTACGGCAAGCAAATCACAATTGATTTGTTCGATGACATGTTCGGCTGTATTCCCTAATAGCGCAGCGCTGATACCAGTACGGCCGATAGTTCCAAGTACCACAAGCTCGGCATCGAGCTCTTCTGCAAGTTCAGGAATAACTTGCTCTGGCAGACCTTCGCGCACGTGTTGGCAACTTTCAGCAATGCTAAAGCGTTGGGCATGTTCGGCAAGTGCTTGTTGATGATTTTCAGCAATTACCTCGCGATAATTACCCGTATCAAATTCAGGGATTTCAGCGGCAATGGTCACCGGCGCGCCAGGATAAGCGTTAATTAGATGTACTTCGCTGTGTAGACAACTTGCGAAACCTTGTGCCGCTTCGGTGATTCTATGGTTCAAACTATCATGGTGGTCGTGTTCACCGGTCGTGTGAATGGCGGCGAGAACTTTGCCATGCTCTGGCCACTCGTGTTCTTTTACCAATAGCACCAGGCAGGGCGCTTTACGCAACAAATGCCAGTCAGTAGGTGTGAAGATTAAGTGTGCTAGTCCCTCATGGGGATGAGTGGCCTTAACAATGATGTCATACTCGCCACTAATGGCAGTTTCAATAATAGCTTCGTAGGGGCGATTGTGCCACAACACCGTAATAGTAATATCAAGGTCACGAGTATTGTAATCCTCAAGCAGATCTTCCACCCAAACCTTGCGGTCTTTAATTAAACTATCGCGCATGGTGTTGCGCTCTTCAGCTGCGAGCATCGTGGTCATTTCGTAGGAGAAGTCATAAATAGAGAGCATCAGGGTTACCGATGCCTGACTAATACGTGCTAAGTGCAGCGCACGATTTAGCGCCTTCTGCTGCTGCTTATCGGGGTCGAGAACGACCAAAATATTATTGACGCAAGACATAGCTACCTCGTTGAATCGCCTACTTTATTAATTGAGTTTAGTCGGGAATTCTGCAGCTGGCTAATTATGTCATTAACAAAGTTTGACGAAGGGCAATACTTGCCACCCAAAGGCCATACATGATCATGATTACGCCCATTGCCTGGCGGAAGCCTCGTGCCTTTAAAATACTTTGCAGGGCGCCACTAAACCAGCCAAACGCCAACATTGCTGGCAAGGTACCAAGCCCGAAGGCTAACATGTACAGTGCGCCAGAACTTGCAGAGGCGCTAAGTGCTGCCCAACTTAACGCACTGTAGACCAAACCACAGGGTAGCCAGCCCCACAACATGCCGGCGGCGAAACGACTGGAAAGAGCATTTTGCTCACGTAATTGGGTCGCATAAGGCGCAAGTTTGCGCCACAGTGGTCGACCGATTCTTTCAAGCTTCTGCAGGCCCAGCCACCAACCGCCAAAGTAGCAACCGAGTGCGACCAAAAAAACTGCCGCGACAAAACGTAAGCCAATCAGGGCAGGGGCAAAACTGCTTAGTAAAATTTGACTGAATAGGCCTACTAGTACACCGGCAAGCATATAGGAGGTAATACGTCCTAGGTTGTAACTTATAAGTTCTGACAGTGCCGGCTTGGCGCCCAAAGCTCCGGCTAAACCACCGCACATCATAAGGCAATGCCCAGCACCTGCTAAGCCCATGAAAAAAGCTGCAGCTACATCAAGATTCATCTTTATCTTGCTTGTCTTTGGTTTTTTTCGGTTGGTTATCATCGAGCAACACGTTCATCCCTTGCCGCTCGAGATCTTCAAATTGATCGCTACGAACCGCCCAAAAGAACACCGCCACAGCAATAATGACAAACAGAATGGCAATTGGGATTAATATATAAAGGCTTTCCAAAGCTACCTCGATGATTTTGTAGCAGTGTCGCTACGGTAGAGTCTAAGTGAGTTTACTAAAACTAACAATGAACTCAGCGACATGCCAATAGCTGCTATGTAGGGGGTGACCAGTCCCAGTACGGCAATAGGAATGATGCCAACATTGTACAGCAGCGCCCAGGTAATGTTTTGTTTGAGGATGCGTCGACTTTTACGGGTACTTGCCAGTAGTGTAGTGACGGCGGCAAAATCGTTGCGCATGGCCACAATATCTGCTGCCTGACGGGCGAGATCGGCAGCATGGCCAAAGGTCATGGAGATATCCGCCTGTGCCATTACCGGGCCATCATTAATGCCGTCGCCAATCATCAATACTGGGCCGAGTCGCTGTTGCTCGCGCACAAAAGCAAGTTTATCTTCAGGTAAGCACTCGGCCTTCACCTGGGTGATATTCAGCTGCTTAGCAACTTGCTCGGCATTGCTACGGCTGTCACCAGTTAACATGATAATTTCAAAACCCAATTTGCGCAGCGCCGCAAGGGTAGCTGGAACATCATCGCGCAAGGTGTCGGTGACGTGATAGCAAGCCAGGATTTCATTACGGGTCGCGAGGATCACGTTGGCTGCGGGCAGGTTCCGCGCCTGCGGGTGCCATTCTGAGATATAACGCGTGTTACCAATGCGTACGTGTTGGTGTAGTGCGTCGTCATGCCAAAGTGCTTCAATGCCGGCGCCAAGTTCTACCTTTACGTTATCGAGCTGAATTTGCTCAGGGTTAGCAAAACTTGCAAAAGGTGCGGCCAATGGATGTTCCGAGTGTTGCTCAAGCGCGCGCGCCAAACTATCAATCACAGCAGGGGGATAACGCTCGCTCAGATAACTTTGCTCGGCGATGCTAAATTTTCCGCTGGTCAGGGTTCCGGTTTTATCGACCACTAGGGTTCGGCAGTCGCGCAGCGCTTCGATAGCATCGGTATTGCGTAGCAAAATACCTTGTTTATTGAGCCGGTGAATAACCCCGGTCACTGCAGTCGGAGCAGCTAACGCCAGAGCACAAGGGCAAGTTGCGACAAGCACCGCAAGGGTGACCCAAAAGGCTTCTTGCGGTTCAATAAAGCTCCATACCAAAAAGGTCAACGCGGCTAAAATAAGAAGTTGTTTAACGAACTGATTAGCTAAGCGTTCGGCGTGTAAGGCTAATTTCGGTTTATTGGCCAGTGCTTGATCTTGCATCGCAGCAATTTTAGCCATTACGGTGCTTTGTTGTGTTGCTTGTACCATGACGCGAATCGGCTGTGCTTGATTCAAGGTTCCGGCATATACCGTTTGACCGTGTAGGTGATTCACGGGAACACTCTCGCCGGTAAGCATACTTTCGTTGATAGCTGCTTGTGCGGTCAATAGCTGACCGTCGGCGGGTAATGTCTGGCCCGGCAACACCCTGACGACATCGCCTTGCTTGAGTTTGTGAACGGCAATGGCCTCAAGCTGTCCGTCACTGGTTTCACGCTGCGCGGTAGCAGGTAGCAACTTGACTAAGTTAGCCGCTGTCGCGATGGCGCGCTGCTTAGCTAAAAGCTCAAGGTAGCGGCCTACTAATAACAGAAAAGTGAACATGCTGACGGATTCAAAATAGACTTCACCTTGATTGGCGAAAGTTGCGTAAGCACTCGCACCGTAGGCACTTAAAAGAGCCAAGCTTACAGGCACGTCCATATTCAGTTGCTTGGCCTGTATGCTGCGTAGCGCCGACATATAAAAGGGTTGTGCGCTATATAACAAAACCGGGGTGGCAAACAACAAACTGATCCACCAAAAGAACTGACGCATGGTTGGATCAAGTTCAGAGACCATACCGAAATATAAAGCGACGGCAATCATCATCACTTGCATAGTTGCAAGTCCGGCAATACCGATACGACGTACAAAATAGCGACGTCGACGTTTGAAGTCGTGTTCTTGAGTAGCGGCCTGAAACGGCAGCGCACGATAGCCTAAACCCGCGATTTGTTGCAATAGGGTACTCAACTTCACTTGTTCTGGTTGCCAGCAAATTAGCACCCGCTCAGTGGTGGCATTGACCTGGGCTTTGTGCACCCCGTCAAGACGCTGGAGTTGTTGTTCAATCAACCAGGCACAGGCAGCGCAGGTCATTCCTTCAATTGATAAGGTTGTGGTTTTCAGCCCTGCAGTTGTGGTTTGCGTGAACTGATCTTGCAACTCACTTTGATCATAGGCTTCAAGTTGTTGAAGTTCTTCCGGCAGCAGCGGAATCTGTAGTGGATTACTGGTATCCCGGAATTGATAAAAATGTAAGAGGTTTTGATCATCAATTGTTTGCGCTACTGCCTGACAGCCATAACAGCATACAGCACGACTCTCATTGGCTACTGTTACCTCATAGCCGCCGTTATCGGGCAAGGGCTGCAGGCAATGAAAGCAAGTACCGGCGGGAGGATGCGGCAGCGCACTAGGCATGAGATCAAACGCCGTAAGTTAGCGGTTCGAGTGTTAACTCTCGATAACTGGGCAGCTGTATCTGTTGACTTAAGCGCCAACTACCATCAAATGGCGTGATCGTGAGGGTCCACTTTCCCGGCTCATCTGCAACATCTACTGGTAGCTGTCCACGAAAACGACCGTCAGCATCAGCAGTAAGCCGCAAAGTGAAGTCTTTATCAGCCAGCGTAGTGTGATAGAAACTAAGTGTCAGCGCGGTAAGCTCGTTTGGTTGACCGGTTTTGTAGGCTAAAACTAAATTGCGCCCGTCATGGCTAAACACAAATGAAATACTGCGCGCCTGCGCTTCCTGGACTTTTTCAACTTGCGTATTGATGCCGCGACCTTGTTTGTAATAGTCGTCAACCACCATTGGATTATCGCCGTAACTTGAGGCTACGGTTAAGGTAATGAGCATTGCGATTACCACAGAAAAGGGAATTAACATCAATACCCAAGGCCATACCTGCTTGTACCAAGGCTTACCCATTACCACTATCCTCAAATTCATGTCGCTATAAAAAACCCCGCTGCTGCGGGGTTTTCAGTTTAGTCGTTTGAAAGCCCGTACACGTAGGCACTAATGACGTGTATTTTATCCTCGCCGAGGATATCTTTCCACGCTGGCATAACGCCGTTACGACCATTGGTCAGCGTTGTTTCGATAGCTTCTTGCGAGCCACCATATAACCAAATGTTGTCAGTAAGATTTGGCGCACCGAGTTGTTGGTTACCGGTACCGTCTTGACCGTGACAGGCAGCGCAGACGGCATAGTTCTGTTTGCCTGCTGAAGCAAGTTCAGGATCAACTTTGCGACCGCTCAGGCTCAATACATAAGTGGCTAGCTCAGTAATTTGTTGCTCATTAAACTGTGCACTGAATCCAGGCATTTGACCCTGGCGACCTTGCAATAAACTGGTCTTGATTGCTTCCGGTGATCCACCATAGAGCCAATCATCGTCGGTCAAATTAGGGAAGCCTTTACCGCCCATTGCATTCGAGCCATGACATTGTGCGCAGTTCTGAAGATACAAGCGTTGGCCTATTTCAGTTGCCCCGGGATCTTGCGCAAGTTCTTTTATCGGACGTTGCGCGTATGCTTCGAAAATCGGACCGAAGCGTTCTTCTGCTGCTTGCATTTTGCGGTCGTATTCCACGATTAAACCAGCTTCACGATGCGCTTCAGTAGCGGCACGTGATTCTTCAATCGAACGGACGTCCTGATTCGAACTGCTCCAGCCTAATAAGCCTTGGAAATTACCGAGTCCAGGGAATAGGACAAGATAAATGATACCCCAAACGATAGTGACCCAAAATAGGATCATCCACCAACGTGGTAACGGGTTGTTAATTTCAACGATACCGTCGAACTCATGATCCATGAGTTCACCTTCTTTTATCCCGGTAAAGTTGGTCATATTCCAGCGTAGCAGCCAGATGATACCAACCAAAAACGCTAGGGTAAGGACAATAATCCATGCACTCCAGAAGCTACTCATTATTCTTCGACTCCTGTTTAGTATTGTCTTGTTTAGTGCGCTTTAATTCATCCTCTTCGAAGATTGAATTAGCGGCTTCATCAAAGCTCTTTTTACGACCTTTGCTGTATGCCCAGAGCACGATGCCAATGAACAATACGAAAACTAAAACTGTGTAAAAACTACGCCAGGTGATGTAATCCATCTTAATTGGCCTGTTGTTGCAAACCAGTACCTAACGATTGTAGGTAGGCGATTAACGCTTCCATTTCGGTTTTCCCAGTAACAGCCGCTTTAGCACCATTAATATCGTCTTCGGTGTAAGGTACGCCGTAGAGTTGAAAAACCTCCATTTTCTTAGCTGTTAGTTCTCCATCCAGTTTATTTTCCACTAACCATGGATACCCTGGCATGTTCGATTCTGGAACCACATCACGCGGGTTCATTAAATGAACATAATGCCATTCGTCACTGTAACGACCACCAACGCGCGCGAGATCAGGGCCAGTACGTTTTGAGCCCCAAAGGAAAGGATGTTCCCAAACATGTTCACCTGCCAATGAATAGTGCCCGTAACGCTCTGTTTCCGAACGAAAAGGACGAATCATCTGGCTATGACAGTTGTTACAACCTTCGCGAATATAAATATCGCGACCTTCAAGTTCAAGCGCAGTGTAAGGCTCTAAGCCAACCACCGGCTCGTTGGTCTGTTTTTGGAAAATCAATGGGGTGATTTCCACTAAACCACCGATTGAAATGGCGATGGTGGCTAGAATGGCTAGCCAACCGACGCGCTTTTCAACGAAATCATGCTTAATGTTTTTGCTCATTAGTGCGACTCCTTAAGCTGATTTTAGTGCTGCTTCACGGGGAGCAACATCGATGGTTTCAGAACTTGGTGTACCAGCCTTGATGGTACGGTAACCGTTCCATGCCATGAGCAACATACCGGCAACGATGAACAGACCACCAACAAAACGAATAAACCAAAATGGGTACGAAGCTTCGACACTCTCGACAAAACTATAGGTGAGTGTACCGTCTTCCGCATTGACTGCGCGCCACATCAGACCTTGCATTACACCAGAAATCCACAATGCAACGATGTACAGCACGACACCAATGGTATGTAACCAGAAGTGGATGTTGATCCAGCGTACGCTGTACATCTGGGTTTGGCTCCACAAACGTGGAATCAAATAGTACAGCGAACCAATGGTGATCATTGCGACCCAGCCTAATGCACCTGAGTGCACGTGACCGATGGTCCAGTCAGTATAATGCGATAAGGCGTTAACAGATTTGATTGCCATCATCGGGCCTTCAAAGGTCGACATACCGTAGAACGATAAGGAAACGATTAAGAAGCGCAAAATTGGATCGGTTTTAAGCTTATGCCAAGCTCCTGACAAGGTCATGATACCGTTGATCATACCGCCCCATGACGGCACGAATAAGATAACAGACATCACCATACCAAGAGACTGAGTCCAGTCTGGTAAAGCTGTGTAATGTAAATGGTGTGGACCTGCCCAAATATAAAGCGAGATCAAGGCCCAGAAGTGAACAACTGACAAGCGATACGAATACACTGGGCGTTCGGCTTGTTTGGGAACGAAGTAATACATCATACCCAAGAAGCCTGCGGTCAATAAGAAGCCTACCGCATTGTGGCCATACCACCACTGAATCATGGCATCGACAGAACCAGCATAGATGCTATAGGACTTGGTGAAGGAGACTGGAAGCGCCATGCTATTGACGATATGCAGTACCGCAACGGTGATTATAAAACCACCATAGAACCAGTTTGCAACGTAAATGTGTGACGTGTTGCGTTTAACCAGAGTCCCAAAGAATACGATAATATAGGCGATCCAGGACAATGCGATCAAAATGTCAATGGGCCACTCCAGTTCGGCATACTCTTTAGATGAAGTAAGGCCGAGTGGTAGAGTGATCACGGCAAGCACAATAATGGCTTGCCAAGACCAAAACACAAAAGCAGCCAGCTTGTCCGAAAATAAGTTGGTGCGACATGTTTTTTGCACAATATAAAACGAGGTTCCCATGAGCGCTGAGGTGCTGAACGCAAAAATGACAGCATTGGTATGCAGTGGGCGCAGACGAGAGTAGGTAAGCCATGGAGTATCGAAATTTAGCTCAGGCCAGATCAGCTGAGCGGCAATCCAAACACCTAATGCCATACCGATAATCCCCCAAATGACCGTCATCACAGTAAACTGTCTGACGACTTTGAGGTTGTATTCGATTTGCTGTGGATTTGTTTGACTCATTTTTGTTTTCCGCGTTGATGCTCGTGCTTGGGAAGCGATAATTTCACAACCGTCTTCTAAAAAGAGTAACGTGACATTGATGATCGCGTGTCGGATACTTCAACAAACATGCATATTTTATGATGTTTATTCGCAAAAATACAGCGATAAACCGTTAAAATATCAAGCCTGCCGGCAGCTTGAAGAAAAAACAATCAGGGATTTACTAGGAATTAAAAGGTTTTATGACTCAAGAACTTAACCATACTTTATGTAAGGTCTCTGCCCTGGCGGTCTGCGCGCTTGTTTTACTCAGTTGCAAGCCAACTACAGAACGAGCATTGCCTACCACGCGTTATGAAATGTTTGGCGCCTCTATTAGTTTGATCATGCCCAGCCAACCAGTGCCGATTGAGCATCCCTTAGAGCTAAAATTAGAGCTTCCAGCCCATGTAGTTCCGGGATTAAGCTTTGTTGAAGGTGAATCAATGTACATGGGACGCATACCATTACAGTGGAACGAAAACGATACAGGCCGTTGGCAAGCAACTTTATACTTGGGCGCATGTACCGAGGCAAAAATGATTTGGCGACTCACGGTACCGTTACTAGAGCCTGCAACTGAAGTTGCTCGACCAATCAGCATCACCTTCACTAGCGTAGCAAATTGAAACAATTGTCTTGTCGCACTGCACAATTAGCGTGCTATAGTCGCTTGCAATAACATGTAAACTAGCTGAGGGAATGCTATGTCTGTGGCGTTAATTTGGATCGTGATAGGTATCTTACTGATACTCTCCGAGTTGCTTCTAACCAGCGTAATCGCTGTGTTTTTAGGAATCGGCGCAATAGCGACCGGGCTTTTATTACACTGGGATTTGATTGCAGAAAGCTCAACTCAGTTTGCGGTTTTTGGAGTGGTTAGCCTGGCGCTTTTAATATTCGCCCGAGGCCAGTTTAAGCGCTGGTTTATGGGATACACAACCGATGAAGATGACGCCAAACCGAATTTTCAACGTGATATTGGCGCACGGGTAAAAGTCATTCGTGATTTTAATCATGGCGCCGGGCGGGTGGTTCTCAACGGTGTGCAATGGGATGCATTCTCTGAAGATGAGTTGAAAGCGGGCGAAACCGCATGGGTGCTCGCAAACGAAGGTATTCAACTGACCGTTGGCCGCGAAAAACCGGTAAAAGAATAAAACTAAAAGGAAGCAGCTATGTTGGAATTAAATGTTGGCACGGTACTCGCATTAGGTTTTGCGCTTGCTGTTATCATTATTATTTTAAAAACTGCACGAATTGTGCCACAACGGACCAACTTCGTTATCGAGCGGCTAGGGCGCTATAGCCGTACGCTGGAGTCGGGCTTTCATCTGTTAATCCCCTTTGTTGATAAAGTCGCCTACCAACATACTCTTAAAGAAGAAGTGATTGACGTTGAACGGCAGGCCTGTGTTACCCGAGATAACATCCAGGTCGGTATCAACGGTGTGCTTTACATACAAGTGGTGGATGCGCACAAGGCAAGTTATGGCATCAACGACTACCGTTATGCGGCATCGCAGCTCGCACAAACCACCATGCGTTCAGTGATTGGTCAAACGGATCTTGATAAGACCTTCGAAGAGCGCGCGCGCATTAATGAAATCGTGGTGCAAGCGTTAGATGAGGCCGCAGCCCCGTGGGGCATTAAGGTACTGCGTTACGAAATCTCTGACATTGAACTACCAATGAGTATCAAAGACGCATTGGAACAACAAATGCGCGCCGAGCGTGAGCGACGCGCTGCCATCGCAAAATCTGAAGGCGAACGCCAAGCCATGATCAATGTTTCTGAAGGTCAGAAACAAGAAGTGATTAATTTATCGGAAGCCGAAAAGCAAAAACAAATTAATGAGGCTGAAGGCCGTGCACGCGAAATCGAACTGATTGCCGTAGCCACAGCTGAAGGATTACGCAAGATAGCGAGTGCAATTCAAGAGCCGGGCGGTCAGGATGCCGTGAGTCTTCGTGTTGCTGAGCAGTATGTGAAAGAGTTTGGTAAGTTAGCGAAAGAAACCAATACATTAATTTTGCCAGCGCAACTGTCGGATATCGGCGGTGCCGTAGCAGGCCTTACTGAAGTACTAAAGGCCAAGCCCAGCCAGCGGTAATTGTTAAACTGGCGTATCTAAAAGACTGTTCATCGTAGATGGGCAGTCTTTTTTGATCGTATTTGCTGAAATACGCATAGTTTACAACTAATACACATTATCCGTGCATAAGGAAATCAAATTCAATGAAGTTGTCTACTGCTTTAACACTTGCTGTGCTTACTCTGGCCGTGACGGTACCTCAGGTCTCAAAACCAGTTGCTGCGCAACAGTGGGGGAATGCCGAGCAAGCCGCTTTAGTTGTGTTACAACCATTAGGATTTGAGCGTAAGCGGGAACAACAAGAAGCCGTTGCCTACGCAGAAGCCCTGCAATCTGTCGAGCTTTATCCAGCTATCGGTGATGTCGTAACAGCGGTCAACTTCGAACCTGGAGACCAGGTAGTGCAAGGTCAAGTATTGGTGCAACTGGACGCTAGACGGCAGCGTATCGCGTTACAGCGTGCGAAATTGCAATTGACCGATGCCGAACGCACCGTTGAGCGGTTGCAGACGACTCGTGCCAAAGGGGCTATTCCACAAAGCCAGTTAGACGAGGCAGTGATCGCCCGTGACTTACTTGAAGTTGCTGTTGATGAAGCACAAACCAATCTGGATGACCGCCAAGTTGTCGCTCCGTTTGCCGGAGTTGTAGGTATCACAGATGTCGAAGCAGGTGACCGAATCACGCCGCAAACATTGATCGCCACGCTGGATAAGCGAGACCAACTGTATATCGATTTTCAGGCACCTGAGGCTTCGGTGGCAATGCTTGAGCAAGGTGCCGAATTAACGGTTTATTCGTGGTTGCGTCTGCAAGAGCCTTTGCAAGCAAAAGTTACCGAAATAGGTTCACGTATTGAGCAAAGTAGCCGTACTGTGAGGATCCGTGCGCTAATCGACAATAGCAACGACAAGTATCGCCCCGGTATGAGCTTCCGAGTGGCCTTAACCTTAGCTGGTGACAGTTATCCAGTGGTTCCAGAAGCCGGTTTAATGTGGGGGCCAGAAGGTGCCTACGTTTGGATTGCGGAAGACGGTAAAGCGAAGCGGATCGACGTTTCGATAAAACAGCGCCTACCCGGCCGCGTGCTGGTGGACGGTAATTTGCAACTTGGTGATGAACTTATCGTTGAGGGCGTGCAAAGTCTACGTGAAGGTCAGTCCGTTAAAGAATTAGCAAATAGGAGTTCTAATCAATGAAATGGGCTCCGCAACTAAATGATTTACCGTCACTTTCGATCCGCCGTCCGGTACTTATTGTTGTTTTGAACTTGCTTATCATTATTGCCGGACTTGCTGCCATTCAGGGGGTTGAGGTACGTGAGTTACCCGATGTTGATCGGCCGGTAATTTCGGTCACCGCCAGCTATCCTGGCGCAGCGCCGGAAACTGTAGATACTGAGGTTACCAGTCGGCTAGAAGGGGCGGTGGCGCGCGTAAGTGGGGTTAAGTCCATACGCGCATCAAGTGAAGAGGGTAGCTCGCGGGTCGTGGTTGAGTTTCGCCCCGGGATTGATCTCGACAATGCTGCCAATGAAACGCGGGAATCGGTAAGTCGGGTACAGCGCGCGTTACCTGAAGAAGTTGAGAATGTTGCGATTATTAAAGCCGATAATGACGCGGAATCTGTGGTTTCTTTAGCTATTTCCAGTGCAGCACTTGACCTACCGGCATTAACAGAGCGAGTAGAAACCGATTTAGCGCCAAATTTTTTAAATATCCCGGGGGTCGCTGATGTACGGTTAACCGGTGATCGTCGCCGCGTCATGCGTGTTGTCATCGAACCTTTACGATTGGCGAGCTATCAACTGACAGTAAGTGACGTCGCTGCGGTTTTGCGACAGGCGCCGTTCGATGTTCCGGCAGGGAGCTTAAAATCAACGGATCAACAGCTCATAGTTCGGGCTGATGCTAGCTCAGTGTCGACTGAAGATGTTGAAAATATAATTATTTCCGGTACCACTAGAATCGGCGACATTGCCACTGTTTATTTTGGTCCTGCTGATGCCAATAGCATAACGCGACTCGACGGCAAGCAGGTTCTCGGTTTAGGCATTATCCGCCAAGCGCGTTCTAACACCATCGAGATTTCCAACGAAGTATTGCGCTTGGTTGAGGACTTACGTAAGCAATATCCAGAGCTGACACTACGGGTAACCGACGACGATGCTGAATTCATCCGTAGTTCGGTGGAAGAGGTCATCACTTCCTTAGCGCTGACTATCTTACTTGTTGTCGCGACCCTATGGTTATTTATTGGCTCCGGTCGCGCTACTGTTATTCCTGCAGTTTCTATTCCGGTAGCGTTGATAGGGTCCATTGCCGTAATTTGGGCTTTAGGCTTTTCGATCAATATACTTACGTTACTTGCCCTAGTGTTGGCTACCGGGTTAATTGTCGATGACGCAATTGTTGTCTCAGAAAACATCCAGCGCCGGCGTGGTATGGGGCTTGGCGCACGTGCCGCCGCAGTAATAGGTACCCGTGAAGTATTCTTTGCCGTGGTTGCGACGACGGCAGTGTTAGTAGCTGTATTTGTACCCATTGCTTTTTTACCATCAACCGCTGGTCGCTTGTTCCGGGAGTTTGGTGGAGTATTAGCAGCAGCCGTTATTATTTCATCGTTTGTAGCACTTTCCTTAGTTCCGGCTCTGACGGCGCGGTTGCCACTGAAAGATCACAAAGAAACATTTCTAACCCGCATCGGTGCGCGTTTCCGTAATCGCTATGTTAAAACCCTTCATTGGGTTCTTGATCATGCGAAATTGGTTTTTGCCATTTGTGTACTGATCGCTGGTAGTGCGGTGGGTTTTTACCTGAATATCGATAACGAGCTCATGCCCTCCGAAGACCGCGGGCAGATTCGGATTTTTGCCCGAGGGCCCGATGGTGTTGGGCTGAACTTCATGAATCGCCAAGCTCAGCAAATGGAAGAAATTTTGCTTCCGTATGTGAATGGTGGCGCGGTTGAAAGCATTAACACCCGTGTCGGACAGTGGGATCCTAACTTGGTATTTATTACTGTC
The DNA here is from genome assembly GCF_052541995.1 of Pseudidiomarina xizangensis. NCBI lineage: Bacteria > Pseudomonadati > Pseudomonadota > Gammaproteobacteria > Alteromonadales > Idiomarinaceae > Pseudidiomarina > Pseudidiomarina xizangensis. Next base: position 534,355 of record NZ_JBOBQA010000001.1, on the reverse strand, counting down.
AGGCTAACCGATTGGGAGGAACGTGATCGTTCTCAGCAAGAAATTATCGATGAAATTAACGAGCCGCTGAGTCGTATTCCTGGAGCACCAGCACGCGCCTTTGGTTCTAACAGCTTAAATCTACGCGGCCAGGGTGGTGGCCTGGAAGTTGCCTTAACTGGTGATAACTACCGTGAAATCTATGATGCAGCGTTGGCATTTGGTGAAGCGGCCCAGCAAGCCATGCCTGAAATTGGCTTTCCACGTGTAGGTTATCAGCCCACGCAACCGCAATTGCGGGTAAATATCGATCGACGTCGTGCATCAGACCTTGGGGTGTCGTTGAGTGATATATCGGCCACGTTACGCGTCGCTATCAATGGTGATGACATTGTCGACTTAAATATAGGTGATCAGGCGGTGCCGATCATCTTGCAAGCGCAGCGCAGTCAAATTAAATCGCCAACAGACCTTGCTAACCTGTACGTTGGCACAGCTGACGGTGCGTTAGTGCCGCTGTCGAGTATCGCGACCATTAGTGAGGAGGGCGTTGCCGCCGAATTAGAACGTCGTGCACAACGTCGTGCCATCGAAGTCGATATGCAAATGCCAACCAGTATTCCAATCGAAGAGGTTGTTGAAAACTTACGTCAGATCGCCTCTGACACCTTGCCTGATAACATAGGCATGGTTCTACTTGGCGAAGCAGAGGCTTATGAAGAAACCGAACGCGAAGTTATGATGACCTATGTGCTCGCTTTCTTAATCGTATTACTGGTGCTCGCCGCGCAGTTTGAAAGCGTGAACAGTGCTATTGTGGTCATGGCAACGGTGCCCTTTGGCATCGCTGCGGCATTTTTCGCATTGTATCTGACCGGTACATCGATCAATATTTTCTCACAAATTGGTCTGGTTATGCTGATTGGTTTGATTGCGAAAAACTCTATTTTACTGGTCGAATTTGCCGACCAATTGCGTGATCAAGGCCAAACCGTGCGCGAAGCTGTTGAAAATGCAGCTGATATACGTTTACGGCCAATTATGATGACCTTGGTATCAACCTTGCTTGGCGCTTTACCGTTGATTCTCTCGGTCGGTGCCGGCGCTGAAGCTCGTAACTCGATTGGTTGGGTGGTGTTTGGTGGGCTTGCCTTTGCAGTCGTCTTTACGCTTTATTTGACCCCAGTCATCTACCTTGGACTTGCGCGTTTTACCAAGCCTCGGGCGGATGAAACCCAGCGTTTAGAGCGTGAAATGGAAAAAGCGCAAGACACTAATGAAGCTAACCTTCAGTAACAGCTTAACCGTGTCATGAAAATTGAGCCTAATACACGAGGATCGTTCGAAGCGGGCGCGCGAGCTGCGAGGGCGTACTACAGCAACAGATGGACGCGCTGAAAACCCACCTAGAGCACTAAATAGCTGTGCGCTACGCGAATTCTGATCAACTCGCAGGGTGATTACTGCCAATTTTTCGCGTATGAATGCTTAATTATGTGAACACCCACTTAGGGTTATCATACTTATCCATAGTTGATTTAACATAATATACATTATGCGCAATCATAAGATTGCTAAATAGAGAGGTTTACTGCCCTCTGTTAATTGTGTCTGTTACGGCTTCAGCTTAAACTGCACCTAGAGTTAACAACGATTCGAAAAAACAAATAAGGACATTAGAAACATGCTTAAAACGTTTTCTACTCTTATGGTTGCTGGCGTTTTGTCAGTTAGCAGCGCTCAAGCTTCGCTACTTTATAAAATTAGCGGTAAAGACATGGCAGAACCTTCCTATCTGTTTGGTACCATTCACATGATTTGTGCGGACGAATTCAACGTTCATGCGCAAACTGAAAAGGCATTTAATGAAGCCGATCGTTTAATTATGGAATTGGACATGGCGGATCCTGCGGTTATGCAGTCAATGCAAACTAAACTATTGGATCCTGAGGGACGAAAATTGTCGTCGCGATTAACAGAAGCTCAGTACGCGCTGCTAGATAAATTTCTTACCGATACTATGGGTATGGGATTAACTACCTTTGACGGTATGCGTCCGTTTATACTCAGTAGCATGGTAATGACTTCACAGATGGGTTGTGAGCAACAAATGTCTTATGAAGGTCACTTTACCCAGCAAGCGTTACAACAGGAGAAAACCGTCGATGGACTGGAGAGCGTTGATTTTCAGTTTGGTATTTTTGACCAAATTCCCTACCAAGAACAAGTTCAGTGGTTGATCGAGTCATTAGAAGAAGAAGCAGACGCAACAGCTGAGCTGGATAAGATGATTCGACTTTACGTAGCTGAAGACATGGAAGGCTTGTATCGAATGATCGCTGAAACTGATGCGTACGCCGAATATACAGCTTTATTGCTCGACGATCGCAATCGCAACTGGCAACAAAGGCTTGATGCTGATTTACAGGCTCCAGGTACTGAATTTATTGCTGTTGGTGCGGGTCACTTAGGTGGTAATGCTGGTATGATCAAGCTGCTTAGAGACCTCGGGTATACGGTTGAAGCTGTTTCTACCAAGGTTCAAAATTAAAAATAAATAATTAAGGATAAATATGCGCGTCGCCGCTGAACAACTGCAGCCTCCATTAGATGAATGGGCGCAACAGCGCCCTGCTTCTCCGCAAGCCAATCCGCTGATTGGTCAAGATCGCGCTTTAGCCGCGATTAAGCAAACGATGCGCATTGGTGGACGTTATGCCCATGGCTATGTGGTAACTACGCCTGGCTTGCGGGTGCTGGATGTGTTGCACGAGTTACAGACGCGTCATCAATGGGTTCATTTTGAGCGCTTTGACTGGTTGTATTTAGCTAATCCGGATTCAGCCAACGAACCGCTTTGTGTCAATGTTCCGGCAGGTACTGCTCGAGCAGTGCTCGAAGGCTTAATGGAGTTTTTTGAGCTGGAGTTAACTGACCGTGATGCGGCCCTAAGTAAACTCCTTGAGTCCTTTGCCAGTGAGCGATTAGCGCGTTATCTGGAAAAAATTAAAGACAAAACCTTCGATGACTTGCCGGGGAAAGAACTGGCAATGGTCATAGTTGAGTCGGATGCACAGAGCAACGATTTTGTGTTGTGTGATCGAGTCACCGAGACCAGTTTGTTTGGTAGTATCCGACTGCAATCTGTCGAAGGCACAATATCCTCTGAATTACATCTTATACAGCCTGGGTCGCTGTTGAAAGCCAACGGCGGTGTCCTCGCGATAGACGCTGAAGAGCTGCTGACTCAGCCCGGCTTATGGCGTAAACTTAAATATATTTTGCGTACCAGCTTATTTCATTGGCCACAGCCAGGCGAAGCAAATATCGCTGCCTATTACCAACCTGAACCTGTGCCGATCCATTTAAAAGTACTGTTATTAGGTGAGCGTTCGATATATGCGCAACTACGCGAGCTTGATCGCGATTTCGACAATCTTTTCCCTTATTTAGCTGATTTTTCGTCGCACTATCCGGTCAGTCAGAATCCATTAGTACCCTACTTTGACTATTTAAGTTATGTCGAGCGTGAGGCCGCAACTTTGCCACTGGCAACTTCGGCAATACCACTCGTGCTGAAATACGCGTCGCGGTTAAGTGATTACCAAACTGAGCTATCACTCGACACCATCGCCCTAATGCAATTGCTGCGCGAAGCCGCCGCATTAGCCATGGAACAAGACCGTGACACTATCGAACACGACACAATTTTAGCCGTACTGCAGCAACGCCTGTATCGTGACGGTTACATCGCTGAATTAAGTCGCAGACAAATTCTTGAAGGTCAGGTTTATATTGAAACCAGCGGTAGCGTGGTTGGTCAGGTGAATGGCCTTACCGTGGTGACCATGGGCGGAACTGAGTTTGGTGAACCCACACGGATAACTGCCACCGTTCATTACGGTGACGGTGACATTATTGATATTGATCGGAAATCTGAGCTAAGTGGCAACATTCATACTAAAGGCGTGATGATTTTGTCAGCCTATATTGCTAACGTTTTTGCTCGCAGCGAAGAAATGCGCTTATCAGCGACCATTGTGTTTGAACAATCCTACTATGAAGTTGATGGTGATAGCGCTTCTCTGGCTGAGCTCTGCTGTTTGCTCTCAGCCTTAGCTGAAGCTCCTCTTGCGCAGGGTTTGGCGATCACCGGTGCAGTCGATCAATTCGGCCGGGTGCAAGCCATTGGTGCAGTCAATGAAAAAATCGAAGGACACTTTGCATTGTGTCAGGAACGCGGACTTGATGGTACCCAAGGGGTGATTGTGCCAAGCGCAAACCTAAGTCAACTAAATCTTGAACCTGACGTTATCGCAGCAGTGGTTGCTGGGCAATACCATGTTTATGCAATTGACGATGTGGCAGAAGCGCTGACGCTTTTAACTGGCGAAAAGCAAGAGCAGCTTTATGCTCGGATTGAGAAGCGCTTGGATCAACTGCAGCATTACGAACCTGAGCAACCATGGTACAAACGAATTTGGTAAAGTCGACTAGTCGGACTTGTTTAGCGTACAAGTGTTCGCTAAGCTAACAGCACTTTTCACGCCGCAAACAAGGTGTTTATGACTCAATCAAGCTTAAATCGCGATGACCTGCTGGCTTGCTCAGAAGGCAAGATGTTTGGTCCAGGGAATAGCCAATTACCCGCCCCTAATATGTTGATGATGGACCGCATTGTCACTATTAGTGATGAAGGCGGCGAATATGGAAAAGGCTATATCCATGCTGAATTGGATATTTCTCCAGACCTTTGGTTCTTCGCCTGTCATTTTAAGGGCGATCCAGTTATGCCAGGCTGCCTGGGATTAGATGCAATGTGGCAGTTGACGGGCTTTTTCTTGGCGTGGAGCGGTGGTCCAGGCCGTGGCCGTGCATTAGGTGTTGGCGAGGTAAAATTCACTGGTCAGATTCTGCCTACTGCCAAAAAAGTAAGCTATTTTATTGATATGAAACGTGTAATTAAGCGCAAGCTGTTTATGGGTGTAGCTGACGGTCGCGTTGAAGTAGACGGTAAAACTATCTACACCGCAAAAGATCTTAAGGTCGGTTTGTTTACTGACACATCTAACTTTTAAGTTGGTGGCAATTGATCACTTGCTCATGAAAAAGCCCGCTTTTTGCGGGCTTTGGTTTTTTAGAGTAGATAATTTTAGCTAATTTGCGTGGACAGATTAACGATACAATCCTACACTTCGCGCCTCTTGCGCGTCGCGCCAACCGCCTAACCACTGACAACGAATTTCTTGATTTTGATACGGACATAGCTCTTTTGAACGACCCGCTACACCGGCTTTAAAACCCTGTGAATGTGCCCGTTCCAGGCGATCGCGTTTCTGTCTTTTCATCATTGATTTCCTCGTCCAGTTGTTCTTGTAATCGTTCTTACGAAGAGCGAAAATTATTTCACTCTTGTAATAATAGATAGCAACTCAGATAAGGAGTTCAATAGTAAAAAAAGACGCTTTTCCAGTTCGCCGGCTAAGCTCCTGAAAAAGCGTCAGATCTACGATTAACTTTTTTTAGAACAAGTTTTTCGTTTAGGCCTTAAACAATCGACGAACTGTAATAAGACCACCGATCAAGAACATAGCTAAAAGTCCGCCTAACCCAGTCGCGGCACCCTGACGCTCGACTCGATTATCGGTTACGGAACATTGATTACGCTCACCAGAGGCTGGATCAAGAAGAACTGTTTTCGCCAACTGTTCGGTATGCGCATTCCCTTCATTATCAATAATTTCGCCTTCATTAATCGTGGTTGCGACAATCACACCGTTATTATTGATACCCTCAGCGGTTGCGATAAACAGGTCCGCATCACAGTCAACTGTAGTGTTGAATGTATTGTTGAGATCGACAAAAAGTGCGTCTTCCGCTGCACTGTCGTAGCTGAACCCGACCCGACGGCGTTGGGTTGATAAACTCGGTTCAATTTCAGCAGAACCGACAATAACACCCGCGTTATTGATTGCCGCTGGCAAGGTACTTGAGCCGACGAAGAAACCTGGTAACTCCATAAAGGTATCGGTGTCGAGCTCATACAGGAAGCCTACAAAGCGCTGGATTCCTTGTATATTGCGCACCAGGAAACCAATAACTTGATTTTCATCATTGATATCCGTTGCCGAACCCCAAAGATAATCAAGGTCATCAGTAATCGGTAAGGTTTCGCCATCTTTAAAAATAGCTGGCATCTTAATACGACGGCCCGCTTCAGCAATACCTTCGTAATAGGTCCAGCTTTGGCCTACCGCAATACCATTATTATTTACCGCAAATGCATAGCTGGAGAAATCACTGCCGTCGTCGTCGGCGCGTTCCGTTAACGGCGGATAATAGTCAACGTTAATGACTTCACCGTTGGCATCAAGTTGCCATACTGAGGCGCGCATATCGTAGATAGATTGATTGCTGGCAATACTGGTGCGGTTGTAAAAGTTCTGCAGGTTCGATGCCGTTGCATTACGCAAAGAGAACCAGCGTTGCCACATGCAGCCATAAACTGAACGTATCGCATTACCTTCTGCTACTGCGGTCTCGCACTGTTCGGCAAGGACCACAGCGTTTGGACTCAATGCGGTACTGACAAAACCGACGGCAACGTTTTGTTCGTTGATATCCATCATTGCTGACTCGCCACCCAGATAGGCTTGTTCTGGCGCTGGGTAGGTTTTAGTTTGGTTACCGTCTGACCACATTGCCTGGCGGGTAAAATCGCGCTCAGCCGCTTCGTAGGTGATAGTTTGAGGATCATCGCCGTCAGTGGTGTAACTAAAACTCTCATAGCGATAAGGTGCAGTGCCCCAACCTACCCGAATATTATTGTTATTCAGGCCATAAAAATAGTGGTCAGAGGTATTCTCTAATTCTGGTGTATCAGGATCGGTATCGTTAAAAAAGTCATTAAATGAAATGCTTTGTCCATTAAAGTAACCCGCAAAGTAGTAGCTAATACGCGGGTTACGTAACTGCGGACTGTCGCTGTCACGCAAGGCGTGAATCAAAGCGCTGTACTGGGCATAGCTTAAAGAGTAGTTCGCCAGGTCGTCGTTTTCAGGATCAATCCCGATCGACGCCAGTGTGCTCGGTTGCAGCTTGGTCAAATCAATTTCAAGATCACTAGGGAATTGTCCCAATAGTGTCGTATGTCGATTATCGTTAACATCTGTTGGAAACAAATGGCGGACTTTTTCAGGGGTTTCAAGTTGTTGAAACGTGAAGACATCGGCCTTTGCTGGGCTCAAAAAAGACGAAGCTACAGCTACGCTAAACACCCCTAAAGTAAATTTTTTCATATGTGATTCAACTGCTCTCTTTTTGTAAATTTTCGAGTTCTTCCCAACGTTCAAGCGCAGTAATTAGCTCATCTTCTAAAGCCGCTAAACGCTCTAGAACTGGCCCTGTTACTTCGTGTGGCTGATCATAAAAATCAGCGTTACTGGCTTGCGCTTGTAACTCCTGTTGTTCTGCCTCTAATGACTCGATGCGCTTGGGTAGCATATCAAGTTCACGTTGCAGCTTATAGGATAACTTTTTCTTTGTTGGTTCAGAAGCTTTGCTTGCAGGCTTTTCTGACTGCGGCGGTAGTGGTTTAGTTCCCTTACTTGTTTGGTGTGCCAAATAATGTTCAACATCATTAAAATCACCAACGATTTCAGTAATTTTACCCGCGCCTTCGAAAAGTAAAATACTGGTGGCCGTATTATTAACGAATTCGCGATCGTGACTGACCAGAATGACGGTGCCTTGGTAGTCGGCAATGATTTGCTCAAGAAGTTCCAGGGTATCAATATCGAGGTCGTTGGTCGGCTCATCAAGAACCAACAAGTTACTTGGTTGTAAAAACAGCTTGGCTAACAAGGCGCGATTACGTTCGCCACCGGAAAGTGCGTGTACTGGGGTTCGGGCTTGTTGTGGAACAAACAAAAAATCCTGCAAATAACTAAGAATATGCCGTGTACGGCCATTAAAGGTAACATCTTGCTTACCTTCGCCAACGTTTTCAGCCACGGATTTTTGCGGGTCGAGTTTAGCTCGGTGTTGGTCAAAATAAGCGACCTCAAGGTTGGTTCCTAGCTTAAGTACACCACTATCAATGCCCTGCTGCCCAAGAACCACGCGAATCAAGGTACTCTTACCACAGCCGTTTGGCCCCACCAGTGCTATTTTATCACCGCGTTGTAAAGTTAAACTAAAGTCGTTGAAGATCACTTGATCGGCAAAGCTTAAACTCATGTTCTCACCTTCAAACACAAGCTTGCCAGAACGTTGTGACTCCTGCACCGCAAGTTTGGCAGAACCTTGTTGCTCACGGCGCTTTTTGCGTTCAGCACGCAGAGCCTGCAAGGCGCGCACACGACCTTCATTGCGGGTACGGCGTGCTTTTACTCCTTGCCGTATCCAAGTCTCTTCTTGCGCGAGTTTCTTATCGAATTCAGCATTATGCTTGGATTCAACGTCTAATAAGTCTTGCTTAGCTGTCAGATATTGATCGTAATTACCTGGAAACGAGCTCAATTGACCGCGATCAAGATCGATAATTCGCGTCGCCAGCCGTCGAATAAACATCCGGTCGTGACTAATGAACAGCACGGCGCCCTGAAAATCCAGAAGTACGGTTTCTAACCACTGCACCATATCAATATCTAAATGGTTAGTCGGCTCATCGAGCAACAGTAAATCGGGATCAACAACCAATGCGCGAGCTAATGCCACGCGGCGTAACCAGCCCCCAGACAAACTCGCCATTGAGGTGTTTTCGTCAAGCCCTAAGCGCGTCAGCGTCTGCTCGATACGCGTTTGTAACTGCCAACCGTTGGCGGCTTCGAGTTGCGTCTGCAGCGTCGCAAGCTTGTCTAACAGTTTGTCATCAGGAATTGCGTCGGTAAGCTGTTGCGATACCTCGTGGTACTGCTTTAATACCTCACCAACATCCGCCAAAGCTTCAGCGACATAGTCGTAAACACGTTGTTCTGAGTTCGCTGGCGGATCCTGAGGTAGCCGCGCCACCACAGTGTCTCCTACTTTTTGAATGGTACCTTCATCGAGCTGAATATCACCGGCAATAGCTTTCAATAATGTCGACTTTCCAGCTCCATTGCGGCCCACTAAACAAAGGCGTTCGCCTGTCTCAATGAGCAAATCGACACGATCTAGAATTGGGTCATTACCAAAAGCGAGCTGTGCTTGCTGCACGCGTAATACTGTCATACTGTTACAAACTCCATTAACTGCTCACCGAATGGCCAACGCAGTTCTGCATCGTCAGCTTCACGTACTAACACTGGTACTAACAAGGCATATTCTTCATATAAGTCAGGTTGTTCACTGATATCAACCCAGTGTAACCGTATCGGCTCCTCCAGCGGCAATTGATGCAACTGGGTAAGTGCTTCGATACAAAGCGAGCAATTCGGTTTACTCAATAAATAAAAATCAGTCGACACGCTGGGTTACCTTAAATAAATGATGGATGCTTTTGTGTCTGGCAAAATCAGCGCTAATCGAACGCTTAGTCCAGTCTTCAGCTTGCAAGAATGCATCTTCCAGTCCTGCTTCATCAAGTTTAAAGCGACGTTTATTATTGGAAAAAATAATACTACCGTCGTTTTTTAATAAACGCGCGGCAAGCTTGAGCAATTGAACATGATCACGTTGAATATCAAGAACATCCTGCATGCGTTTCGAATTTGAAAAGGTCGGAGGATCCAAAAAGATCAGGTCAAAACGCTGCTGCGGCGGCTGTTGTTGTAGCCACTGCATGCAATCAGCTTGAATAAAGCTGTGTGGTCTTAGTTGCAGTCCATTGAGACGAAAGTTTTCTTCGCCCCAGGCCAAATAAGTTTTTGATAAATCGACTGAGGTTACTGTCCGCGCCCCGCCTAATGCAGCGTGCACAGATGCGCTGCACGTGTAAGCAAATAGGTTCAGTACCACTTTATTTTGACTGAGTTCACCAATCGTCTTTCTCGCCCAGCGATGATCAAGAAAAAGACCGGTATCTAAATAGTCGCTCAAATTGATGATGAACTGTGCATTGTTTTCATGCACAACCGTGGTGATACCACGCAACTGTTGCCGCTGGTACTGTTGCTTACCAGCTTGCTTTTGACGCACTTTTAAATGCATATTAGCTGCCGAAAAAGGCAGTACTTCGGTCAAAGTATCGAGCAAATGCCATAGACGTTCTTTGGCGAGTGCCGGTGGAATATCTTTGGGTGCGGCATACTCTTGAATAACCAGATGTTCATTATAAACATCAACCGCTACATTGTATTCTGGCAGATCTGCATCGTACAACCGCCAAGCACTAAGTCCTTCTTTTGCCGACCATTTTTCAAATTTTTGATAGTTCTTTTTAAGTCTGTTTGCCAAATCGCTTGATTGCTCTCTGGTAAACTCAACTTGCTCTTTATTCAAGTCATAAAGTGCTAGAATGACCTCTAAAGCACCGTTATACAGCTTGTATTTCTTATGGCTGCGCAATTTGAGACGCTTTAATAGACTTTCATCGCCCGCTAATATCGCAACTTGCCAACCGCTAAATTCTTGCCGTATACGTTGACCGAAACGTCGGTACAGCAATAAAGTTTCTACTTCCTCGCCTAGCCGCTCACCGTAAGGAGGATTACAAATCAGTAGCGAGCGCTGGTCGCTTGCGGCTTTCTCTGGCGCATCTATTTTTGTAGCATCGCCGGATTCCCAGGTGAAAAAACCGGCGAGGTCGAGTCGTTGAGCGTTCTGGTCTGCAATAGCTAACACCCGTGGATCATTATCAGATCCATACAGGCGCAGCGACTTCGTCGTTTTCGCCTGTTGGTGTTGTTGTTCAGCTTGCGCATAGAGGTCTTGCCAGAGTTCTGGTTGATGCTGACGCCAATGATTAAAGCCCCAGTGTGCACGGCGTAGGCCGGGAGCATGCTCGAGAATGATCATAGCGGCTTCAATGAGCAAAGTTCCGGAACCGCAGAAAGGATCAACGATGACCTCTGTTGTGCGGTTTACCCCCGCTCGAATCGCAATGGCCGCAGCAAGTGTTTCACGCAGCGGTGCTTGCCCCTGTTGCAGGCGATAACCTCGGCGATGCAAAGCTTCACCACTTAAATCGAGGTACCAGGTCAACTGATCACGCTGTAAATGAGCATTGATACGAATGTCGGGATCTGCTTTATCAACATTAGGGCGACCTAATCCAGCATGACGAAAGTAATCAACAATGCCATCTTTGACCAACTGGGCGCCAAACTGGGTATGTCGGATCTGTTGATTCTCGCCAGTAAAATCAACCACAAAGGATTGCTCTGCGGTCATGTGATCTTGCCATGACGTTGCTGCCACTTCAGCACTCACGGCGCCCACGTCTTGACCGACGGGGCATTGACCAAGCTGGACTAAAATGCGACTGGCTAGTCGACTCCACAAACAAACGCGGTACGCACCTTTCAGGTCACAGCTAAAGCGGCAACCAGCTAAGGTTTGTTGCACATCGTCGATACCCAAAGATTGTAATTCATCGAACAGCAATGGTTCGAGACCTTTGGCACAGGTTGCAAAAAGTTGCAAAGCTGACGTCATAATTGTGGATAATCCTTTTGCGTCATTGGAAAACGACTCGATTATACGTGATGCGGAGCGCACTGTATTGTCGCAATTGTGCTAAAAAGCAGCAGTCGAACGGAAATTGATGAAATAATCAGCAGTTGCTGCGAATAAGCATTGCGTTATCCTGAAAGCTTGGTAACATGCGCAGCATCGGACGCGGGGTGGAGCAGTCTGGTAGCTCGTCGGGCTCATAACCCGAAGGTCGTAGGTTCAAATCCTGCCCCCGCAACCAATTCCGATAACCTTCCAATGTTTTATTATTTCTTCCTGATAGCTATTCTCTGGTAGTGCCTCAACATAACCCAAGAGTACGTCTGACATCATGTCTGCACCATGTGCAACTGTATTTTGTCCGTCCAGGCTAGGAAAATCACCGCCGCCGTTTGCGCGGTAGTTGTTGGTCGCCACATAAAACTCATCTTGCGTCGTTACCGGTTTATTCTTATAGGTTAAGTCAACGATACGTTTACCGCTAGGTTCGCGTAAGTCGATCGCGTAATGAACACCCATAATCATATCGAAATTATAATGCGGGAAGTCTTGGTTAATGAACGACCAGCATTCGCTTGACGGTTCATCGGTTAAGGTCGCCACGCCTGATAACCCCTCAGCGCTGTGCTCCAACCACGCTTTCAGTTGTGCACCATTGACCTTGACCACATCCAATGTGTTTGGATAACGGTAGAGATCGCCAATAGCCCCACGAGTAATTGGCCCAGCGGCAATGCTGGTTGCTCCATCATCAGCATGGAATGCAGCATCGAAGGGGGCTGCTGCGCTTAACAACGGTAGCTCAGCTAAACCGTTAGCGGTTAGCAGTTGTTGCGCTTGCCAGGCTTGTGCACGTTGCACAAACTGCACTGCACTACTTGGCCGCCAGCGCGCGGTTCGATAACTTAGTGGATAATGGGTTTGCCCAACGGGTTGTTGCATAAATGCCAGCGTAGCCTGATGTGCGTTGGCAACTTGCTGGTTGATGCTGGCATCTTGTTTTAACTCGTCATTGACTGGACGAGCCTCAACAATAAAATCACTTACCCGCCATTTCTGAGCGCTGAAATCATAATTAATCTGTAAATCAATAATTCCAAGGTGGCTGCCGTAAATTCCGGGTTGCACGGCCGGAACGCCGCGGATGGTGCCCTCGGTACTATTTACTTCAGGTAATAGATCATAAACATCAGTCCCAGGAAAAACTTCATGTTGATGCCCCAGCAATAACGCATCAATGTCTTTAATACCTGCTAATAACCAGCCTGTTTGCTCTGCATCTTCAGGGTTGGCGGTGTTTTTGGGCATTCCTGTATGGGCGGCAAGAATGACGACATCAGCGCCCTGCTGGCGAGCCTGCTGCGCCATACTACGCGCGCTGGATAACATGTCGTGAACACGAACCTGGTGCTCGAGATGATGCTGATCCCATTGCATGATTTGTGGTGGTAATACGCCAATCACAGCGACTTTCAAAGGGATCGGCTGGCCCGTAGGTGGCACTACTGAATAAGCAAACCAAACGATAGGCGCTAACTTCTGTGCTAAAGCCGCGGGAGCTTGCTCAAGTAATTCAAGGTTACTGCTAACCAGAGGGAACTTTGCATCACGATAGGTATCAGCAAGATAATCCAAGCCAAAATTAAATTCATGGTTGCCCAGATTTGCGACATCATAATCCAAGTGATTCAACGCCGCAGTAATGGGGTGGGTTATTTGTGCCACTGGAAATTCAGCTACAGCCCAATCAGCCAGTGCCGAACCTTGAATCAGATCACCATTTTCGACGAGTAAGTTAAGTGGTACTTGTTCTCTGGCTTCGGCAATCAGGAGCGCGGTGGCGGCCAAACCTAAACCTGCTTGTTGCTGCGTGGCAAAATAATCATAACTTAATAGTTGACCATGAACATCGCTGGTTTCCATGATCCGCAAAGAAGTGGTGTAACTACCATGATTGGGCATCGTTCGCTCGCAACTACTTAAACCGCCAATAAGTATGACGGTAATTGAGAAAATTTTGAGGTTATACAACACAGAAAACTCGCTTACGCGTGGCGTAAATGGTCGTCGTCTAACTGTAATTGCAGGTAATGACTGGGCTGTAGGCGATTTCTCAAGACTTTTACCGACTCAAATTGTTGCATTACTTTAACATCAGACAGCGTCATAGAATTCGCCAGCAACATACACTCGGCAAACTCGTCATCAATCGTCATGATGGCAAAGATACCGGTTTCGGTGCCTGAGTTGAGCTCAATTAGAGCGCCCGGCTCAAGGGTGTAGTTTGGGGCTGTCTCACAAGATTGAAAATACCAACTTTGTGGCATCTGCGGACGGCCGAAATGTTCTAAAATGGTGCGATTTAATGCTGCTTGGGTCAGCAACATTGGATCCCATAGCTCATAGGCTGACAAGGCGTCATAAAACTCCTGGAAGCAGCTTGCGTCGTCCACAGTGAACGCTGCGTGCAAAGGTTTCATGGGAATTAAACGAGAGGTTTTGTAGGGACACTTGTGCACAAGACCATGGTCAAGTTCAACAACCAGCTGATGTTCCTCGGGGTCGTATATCCAGCGCCAATGCTGAGATGCGTGCACGGTTCTACCCTTTTTATAGTTATTAGATGCTGCTTAACATAGCTAATATAAGCTTAAATTACAAGCGATTCACTATGTCAGCTACAAGTTTTGGACCTTTATAAATAAAGCCAGAATAAATTTGTACTAAGCTTGCTCCAGCGGCGAGTTTTGCTTTCGCCGCCGCGTGCGAGTCAACCCCGCCGACAGCAATAATAGGTACAGTGCCGTCGAGTAAGCCTGATAATTTACGTACAATACGGGTACTGTCCTCAAACAATACTGCACCACTTAAGCCCCCTGCTTCTTCTGCATTCGGTAGTCCGGTAACAGCGGCTCGATTAAGTGTGGTATTGGTCGCAACCACAGCATCGATAGCATGTTTGCATAATGCACTGGCCATTGCCTGTAATTCTTGATCGGATAGATCAGGCGCAATCTTTACCGCGAGCGGCACATAGCGGCCGTATTTTGTCGTCAGTGCGGCTTGTTCTTTCTTTAAAATGCTAAGCAACTTATCTAGTGCTTCGCCATGTTGAAAGGCGCGTAAACCCGGTGTGTTGGGTGAAGAAATATTTACCGTAATGTAACTTGCGTAAGGATAAACCCTGCGCATGCAGTACACATAATCATCGACCGCGTGCTCTTCAGCTGTATCCTTATTCTTGCCGATATTGATGCCAAGCACACCACGAAAATCGGCGTTCTTTACTTGCTCAACAAGATAATCGACGCCCTTATTATTGAAGCCCATACGATTAATGATGGCCTCTTTTTGCGGAATCCGGAACAAACGTGGTTTCGGATTGCCTTCTTGCGGCTGGGGTGTGACGGTGCCGACCTCAATAAAACCAAAGCCCATTTGCGAGAAGGCCTCGATACACTCGGCATTTTTGTCCAGGCCTGCAGCTAAACCTACCGGATTAGGGAAGTTTATGCCCATCACCTTAATCGGTTTACTGATTACTTTTTGGCGCCAAAAGATGGCTAATGGCGTGTGCGCATATCGGCTCAACAGGTTTAGTGTGAGTTCATGAGCTTGCTCTGCGTCTTTGCGAAAGAGCCACGCCTTAGCCAGTCCGTACATATTAGGAAGCCACCGTACAGTTGTGATTAAGTAACATTAGCTCTCGTAATGCGACCGAGAACTTGGCAAATTCATGACTCTTGGTGGTACGGAAGTCGGCTAGCATGTGTAACCAACGATCCACATAAGCTTGATTTTCTTTCATCCAAACATCAAGTACATCAAGCCCTTCAACCTTAGCATCACCGCTATTCAGCATGCTCATGGTCAAGGAGCGTTGCTGCCAATCAAGTTCTTCACGGAACGCCGCTCTAGCCAGTGCTTGCCAGTGATTATCGACCGGTTGCGTGTTGATCTGTTCAAGGAACCAATGCAGAGAGACCCGAGCACCAAGATGGAAGTAGGCTAAAGCCACGCTTTTCACTTTGCGATCGGTTTCATGCACGATATCTGCGATATCAAGGGCTGAGAACAAGGTCGACAAGGTACCAATCTGATACGCCAATTTATCCGGCACCCCTGCATTGGTTAAGCGTTCGATTTCCTTCTCAATTCCGGCACGTTCGTCTGGTACTAGGTAATCCAACACATTTTTGCGTAAGTCGTTAAAGGCACCTTGATAGAAGTCCAAGCGTTGTTGAATCGTCATGTGCTCAGGTTTGCGATGACGCAGGAACCAACGCGTCGCACGACGTACGACCCGACGTACCTGAAACAGCATGTGATTTTGCATGTCCGCTGGTATTTTATTGTTCCCCGCTTCGATCTGTTCCATCAAGCCACGAAGATTAAAGCATTCACGCGCAACCACATAAGCCGAGGCGACTTCTGCGGCTGTTGAGCCGGTCGCATCCATTTTGCGGAAAACGAAGTTTGGCCCCATATCATTTACAATATTATTGGCCAACCGCGTCGCAATGATTTGTGGCCGCAATGGGTGCGCTTGCATTGCCTCGGCGTAGGGTTCTTGTAAAGGTTTAGGGAACGCATTAATCAAAGAACGCGCATGGAATGGGTCATCCATCACGGCTTCATCAAGCAAATCTTCCTTCAAAACCATTTTTCCATAGGCCGTGATTACCGCAAGTTCGGGACGTGTAAAGCCCTTGTTGCTGGCCTGGCGTTCTGCTAGTTCGTCATCATCGGGTAAAAACTCAAGACTACGATTGAGTTGCCCTTCGCGCTCCAAATGATGAATAAAACGCTGAAGTTCTTTGATTTGATCAGCGCCACGCAGGGCTGTTACCGAAATCGACTGTGATTGACGATGGCAGTCTTTGATAACGATCTGCGAGACTTCATCGGTCATGTCATAGAGTAACTGATCCCGCTGCTTCCGGGTCAGTTCGCCATCTGCGACCAGACCATTAAGTAAAATTTTGATATTTACTTCGTTATCTGAACAATCAACACCACCGACATTATCAATGGCGTCGGTATTTATGCGTCCACCGTTGCGGGCGTATTCGATGCGGCCAAGCTGAGTCAGCCCCAGGTTACCGCCCTCACCCACAATTTTGGCCCGCAATTCTTTACCATTCACCCGCAAAGCATCATTAGCACGGTCACCGACATCACTGTCGCTTTCTTTGCTCGATTTAACGTAAGTACCGATGCCGCCGTTCCACAACAAGTCGACCGGCAACATAAAAATGGCGCGGATCATATCCGTTGGGGTCATGGATTTCTTTTGTGTGTTAAACAGTTTTTTCAGCTCAGGAGTAAGCTCAATGGCCTTCGAACTTCGTGAAAATATACCGCCACCTTTAGAAATCAGTGCGTTGTCATAATCTTCCCACGACGAACGTGGCAATTGGAATAAGCGTTCACGTTCAGCATAACTCTTCTTGGCGTCAGGTTCTGGGTCGATGAAAATATGCAGATGATTAAACGCTGCAATCAAGCGCGTGTGCTTCGACAACAGCATGCCGTTACCGAATACGTCGCCTGCCATGTCACCCACACCGACTGCTGTGAAATCTGTGGTTTGGCAATCGATGCCCATCTCGCGGAAATGTCGTTTGACTGACTCCCACGCACCACGTGCAGTGATACCCATTTTCTTGTGGTCGTAACCAACCGAGCCACCCGATGCAAACGCATCGCCTAACCAGAAGTTGTAATCATTTGAAATGCCATTGGCGATATCAGAGAAAGTCGCTGTGCCTTTATCAGCGGCCACAACCAAGTAAGTGTCGTCATCGTCATGGCGTACCACATCTTTTGGTGGGACAACTTCGCCAGCAACGATATTGTCAGTGATATCTAACAATGCCCGAATAAAGGTGCGGTAACATGCTTTACCCTCTTCGAAAAACGCCTCGCGTTCTTCCGGGAGGTTTTTACAGTAGAAACCGCCTTTCGCGCCTACTGGAACAATAACTGTATTTTTTACCTGCTGCGCTTTTACCAAACCAAGAACTTCGGTACGGAAATCTTCGCGGCGGTCAGACCAACGCAGGCCGCCACGTGCAACTTTACCACCACGAAGATGAACACCTTCGACCCGCGGCGAATAAACAAAAATTTCATATTTCGGCAGTGGTAATGGCATTTCAGGAACTTTCTCAGGCAAGAACTTAACTGAGATGTATGGCTTTTCTTGGCCATCAGCATCGTTCTGGAAAAAGTTGGTGCGCAGTGCAGCAAGGATCAACTCAACATAGCGGCGAATGATCCGATCATCATCAAGGTTCGCTACGTTATCAAGTTCACTGGTAATGCGAGTCTCCAGAGCTTCAATTTTTTTACTACGGCTCTTAGCCGACGGCTCAAATTTGCTGTAGAAAAGCTTCACAATCAGCGTCGAAATAACTGGATACTTACTGAAGGTGCTCTCGATATAGCTTTGACTAAAGGTGGTACCGATTTGTCGCATGTATTTTGCAAACATACGCAAAATGATCACTTGACGACCTGTTAAACCAGCACTTAGAACTAAACGGTTGAAACCATCGTCCTCATAATGGCCATCCCATACGCGAGCGAAGGCGTTTTGGAATAGATCACGACTCGCCTCAAGATCCAGCTTGGTGTTGCTGTGTAACATCTGGAAGTCTAATATCCAGAAAACGTCGCCGTTGGTCGCTTTAATTTGATAAGGACTTTCGCCAATGATGCGCAAGCCGAAATTCTCCAGCATGGGTAGCACATCAGACAAATGAATCGGTTCGTCCTTATGGAAAAGTTTTAAACGAATACGTTTGCTCTGCTCGTTTTCTTCACGCGAACGATAGAACAGCATCCCCAGCTTATGATCTTTGTCGAGGGCCTCCAATTGCTGGATATCAGCAATTGCTACCGACGGTAATATTTCTTCTTTATATGCTCGTGGGAAAGCATTCGCATATTTCTTATTGAGCGCATTGGTCTTTGATTCACCAAAAGTACTACGCAAGATGCGCTCAAAGTTGTCTTCCCAAGTCCGCGCCGCTTCAATCAGATCGTTTTCCAATTCTTTCACGTCAATGTCCTGTACGTGGTCACCGACGCGAACCGTATAATGCGTACGCGCCAGCGAGGATTCAGAGAAATAGGTTGTAAATTCCACATCATATTTGCTGTTCAGTCGTGCTGATAGAATCGACTGAGTTTTTTGACGGAGCAGCGTGTTATAGCGCTCTTTAGGAACATACACCATACATGATGCGAAGCGTCCGAATATGTCGCGGCGCACAAACAACCGTGTCATGTCGTGCTCTTGCATTTGCAAGACGCCCACACCGACCTCAAGTAAATCGTCTTCGCTAGCTTGTACTACTTCGTCGCGTGGATAGGTTTCCAGAATATTCAGTAAGGCTTTGGCTGCATGCGAATTAGAAGCAAAGCCCGAAGCATCCATCACCCGTTTAACTTTTTCGCTTACCAACGGAACATCGCGTGCGCTGTTGTTATAGAAACTGCTGGAGTAGAGCCCGATAAAGCGATCTTCACCAATCACTTTGCCATTCTTATCAAAGCGTTTTACACCAATATAGTCACAATAAGCCGGACGATGTACCCGCGATCTGGAATTGGTTTTGGTCACTAGCAATAAGGTATTATCGAAGGTTAATTCCCGTGCCATTTCAGGCAACGATGAGATCATGCGTTCTTTGTTGTTTGCCGACTTACGCATGAGTCCTAAACTGGAGTCAGTGTTTTGTCGGATCTGATAATCCCCTTCCACCGCCTTTAAATCATAACGGCGGTAGCCCATCAGGGTAAAGTTATCTTGCGAGAGCCACTTTAAGAAGCGTTGTGCTTCTTTCAGCTCTTTAGCATCGCCGGGATAGTTTATGTCGCTTAGCTCTTTGGCTATAGTTTCCAAGCGTTGGCGCATGGGTTGCCAATCGTTAACCGATAAGGTGACGTCATCCATAACCGAGGCCAGTTCACGTTTTAACTGCGCCATCGCGTCTTTACTGGTTTGTCGATCAATTTCAATCAGGAACACGGTATCGACTTCATTGTCACCACGGGTTCCCGCTTTCAATAATTTGGTAATGCGTTGTTTGTCGTCACGTTCGTGGCTCAAGGGCAAATGCAGCAACAAGTGAGAGTTAATACCTAATCGTGACAAGGCCATGCGAATGGAATCGACCATAAACGGCATATCGCTTTGGATGATTTCAATTATGGTGTGTGCTGATTCCCAGCCATGACGCGCAACTTCAGGGTTGTAAGCTTTAATTAGCGCTTTGTCCCCTGGTTGATACTCATTGAAGCTATGCCAAAGACCCATGATTGCGCCATAAAGATCGCTATCGTTACGTTGTGCGAGTTCATTAGACGAAACATTTCGGAACATACGTAAAGCAAAATCTTCGATGAGATCAGCGCGGTCGGTCGCGCGCTGCTGAATGAGGGTGGCCACTTTTTGCAATATAACAGGAGTCTGGCTATCGCCAAGGGAGTTCATGCTAAGTATCCTTGTAACCTTGAGAGGTGTAACACTACTTTGTTTTATCAAAAACTATCAAAAACGATGTTGCTTAGTATTGTCGGACATTTAGCTAAGCTATTCAATGCTTATTAGCGCGAAAAAGGAGTGTTCAGACCACGTTTAACGCGGCCTGAACATGATTATGACAGGTTGCTGCATGATTATTGCGAAGCTGTTTCTTCGGATTGCAACGCGCTCGTGATTTTTTCGTCAAGATCGGGTGCTAAATCAGCAAGTTGTTGCAGCTCAACAAGGCTTTGTTTGAGCATACTCTGGCGTCTTGTATCAAATCTTCGCCATTGCATGAAGGGGGTGATTAACCGCGACGCAACTTGTGGATTTAACGTATTCAATTGCGTAATTATGCGTTGCAATAATTTGTAGCCACTACCGTCTTCTTGGTGAAAGCGTAAACTATTACGGCTGAAGCTCGCAAGTAACGCATAAACACGGTTGGGATTGCGTAAAGAAAACTTTGGATGATCAAGTAATTGTGCCACCCGTTTGACAGTTTCAGGGTGCCTTGCGTTGGCTTGAACCGCAAACCATTTATCCATAACCAGAGGCGTTTCCTGCCATTGTTCTGCAAACTCAGCAAGTACCTGTTCAGCGCATGGCAACTGGTGCTGCACGGCGATTTCAAGCGCGCCTTGCTGCAAGGTCATGTTGCCCTGCGTTAAAGCTTGTTGCGCGACCACCGGACTGTAGTCGTGCGGTTTGGCTAACGCTAAGAAATATAAACACCTTTGCCGCAGTGCTCGTGCTGCCATCGCCTTACCACTGAGCTGTTCAGATTGACTTTCGAGGGCTTCGAAGGTGGCCGCGAATACCTCTTGTAAACCGTTAGCAAGCGCGTGCGCAAGAGTTTTCACCGCCCGCTCGATCGCGTCAAGCGGTGCATTTTCCGGGTAATATTCAAGTAACTCTTCGGCACTTGGCAAGGTGAAAATAAGTGCTTTTAATGCGTTATCAATGGGCGCCTTAAGAACCTTTGTTAAGGCTCGTAATTGACTCGCTGAAAGTTGTACTGGTTGCTGGTTAGTAACGGCCTGGCGTAAACAGGTGAGATAAATTTGCTGAGCGGCTTCCCAACGCGTCACTTCTTGTTCGCCATGGGCAAGTAACAATTCTAACTCTTCGGTGTTAACTGATGTCTGCAATTTTACCGGCGCACTAAAGTTTTCCAGCCAGGCGATGATGGGCTCTTGCTCAACTTCAGTGAAAGTGAGTGTTGCAGAGCTATCGCTCAACACATACAGCTGACTTCCCGATTCATGGTCGTTCACTTGTGCTGAGTCTGTTAACAGAAGCCGTTCACCGGCATGAGTGTAAGCACTGAATAACAGAGGAATAACGACTGGAGCTTTTGCCGTTTGCCCGGGAGTGGCAGGGGTCATTTGCTCGAAAGTCAAAGTCAGCAGGCCCTGTGCAGCGTCATACCGTTGTTCGATTCGTACTTGCGGTGTACCTGCCTGACTGTACCAGCGCCGGAATTGCTGTAAATCAACAGGATTAGCAGTTTCCATTGCCGCGACGAAGTCCTCACAAGTAACAGCTTGACCATCATGCCGCTGACGATACAGTTGCATGCCGTGTTGAAAGCCCTGTTCACCTAACAAAGTGTGCAGCATACGAATCACTTCCGCCCCTTTGTTGTATACAGTGACGGTATAGAAGTTATTCATTTCAATAACTTTATCAGGGCGAATTGGATGTGCCATTGGCCCGGCGTCTTCGTTAAACTGAAAACTGCGCATAACACGGATGGCATCAATGCGATGCACCGCGCGGGAACCTAAATCGGAACTAAATTCCTGGTCGCGGAATACCGTCAGACCTTCTTTCAGGCTCAGTTGGAACCAGTCGCGACAGGTAATACGGTTTCCTGTCCAGTTATGAAAGTATTCATGTCCTATCACCGATTCAACATGGACAAAGTCCCAGTCGGTAGCTGTTGCCTGATCAGCCAGAACATATTTCGAATTGAAAATGTTGAGGCCTTTATTCTCCATAGCTCCCATATTAAAAAACTCAACTGCGACGACCATGTAGCGATCTAAATCGTAAGCGAGATCAAACCGCTCTTCATCCCACTGCATGGCTCGTTTAAGCGATTCCATTGCATAGTTAGCACGGCTCAAATTACCTTTATCAACAAAGAGTTCAAGGCGAACATCGCGTCCTTCGAGGGTGTGATAATGATCTTCCAGGCGATCAAAATCCCCCGCCACCAGGGCAAACAAATAGGCTGGTTTAGGATGCGGATCGTGCCAGGTCGCGTAGTGACGGCCGTTATCTTGTTTACCTTCGTCGATCAAATTGCCGTTACTAAGCAAAAACGGAAAGTGTTCACTATCTGCCGATAGTGTCGTTGTAAATACTGCGAGTACATCAGGACGATCTAGATAATAGGTAATGCGACGGAAACCTTCAGCTTCACATTGGGTGCAAAATGCCCCGCCGGACTTATATAGCCCTTCTAGTGCACTATTAGCGCTGGGATCAATCTGGGTCACAATATCCAGAGTAAATTCATCCGGGATTTCAGTAAGTATTAACTGTTTATCCGTCACTTCGTAGCTGTCAGCCGAACGCAGTACGCCGTCAACAGCTAAGGTGATTAATTCGAGATGCTCGCCATCAAGTTCTAGTGCACCTGGAGCTTGTCGTTTCAGTTGTAATTGTGAGCGGACACGGGTCGCATGATCATCAAGATCAATATTTAAATGAACGTTTTCAATAGTAAAAGCCGGAGCGCGGTAATCGCTCCGGTATTTGGCTAACTTCTTCGACATAACGACTTTTAACTACCTTGCGTGGATCGGTGAATGAGTTGCATCGCTGCGGTGTAAGATGCGAATTCCGGTGTAACCATAGAACAATGCTACCAGCGGCGTTAACCAGTTAAAGAATGCAAAAGGTGCATACTCAAGTGGGCTAATCGCTAGCGTTCCCATCATAAAGGCAGCACAGGTATTCCAGGGGATTAACGCCGATGTCAGAGTGCCGCTATCTTCTAAGCTACGTGACAATACGCGCGCATCTAAGCCACGCTTTTCGTATTCCTCACGGAACATCCGGCCGGGAATAACAATTGCCATGTACTGATCGGCAGTAAGTAAATTGGCGCCGAAACAGGTCAACAGCGTTGCTGCGATCAAGTTGCCGGTTGATTTTGCGAAGCCTAATACACCAGCGATAAGACGTTCTAACAGGCCTATTTTTTCCACCACAGCACCAAATGCCATGGCGCTGAGTATCAACCAAACGGTGTTCAGCATGCTCGACATACCACCACCACTAAGCAGTGAGTCAAGTTGGGTACTACCTGTTTCGACAGTAATACCGTCAGTTAATGCAAGCCAAACCACTTTTAATGTTGCTACAGCAGAATCTTCACCGGCCAGCTGAGTGATGAGTTCGGGCTGGAAAATGACCGCCCACACACCACCTAACAACGCGCCAAAGAACACGGTAGGCAACGCCGGTTTGCGGGTGGCAGCCAGATACAAGAGTACACCCAGTGGCACCAGCATTTCCCAACCAATGTTGTAGGCGTTGGTGAGCTCAAGCTGCATGGTTTCCAGCTGTAATGCGTTAGCACTTGCTTCTACGTTCAGGCCAAGAAAGAAAAACAGTACTAAAGCGATAAGGTAAGCTGGTCCGGCGGTATACAACATGTAACGAATATGCGCGAACAACTCGGTTCCGGCCACTGCAGGAGCTAAGTTAGTGGTGTCCGACAACGGCGACATTTTGTCACCGAAATAGGCACCGGAAACAACTGCGCCGGCGGTAATTGCTGGTGATAACCCCATCCCAGCAGAGACCCCCATCAAGGCCACACCAATGGTCGCAGCGGTAGTCCACGAGCTGCCGATAGCGAGTGCAATAATGCCGCAAATAAGAGCACTGGCGGCGTAAAACCAACTCGGATTGAGCAGCTCAAGGCCATAATAAATCATGGTTGGCACCGTACCGGAAAGCAACCAGGTACCAATCAACGACCCGACCGCAAGAATAATAAGAAGTGCGCCAAGGGCTACTGAAATACCCTCTTTAATACCCTCTTCAATATCATCCCAACGGTAATTATTTACAAAGCCAATGATAACGGCGACACCACCGGCAAGCCAAAGAGCGATTTGATTGGGTCCGTACGATGAGTCTTCGCCAAATAAATAAACTGAGCCCCCTAAGGCAAAAATCAGCACCACCAGAGGTAGTGTCGCTTGCAATAAACTTGGCTCTTTAAAAGCTGAAAGTGATTGATTTCGCATAATTATCTCTGATGTTTTTTAGTTATTGCAACGATTGAATGCGCATAGTTTAAAAGTTCAGTACGCCAATCAACTGCAGAAAAATAATCGCTATGATAACAGGAGCGAACCAACGCACCATGAACAACCATAGACGGAATAGTACCGGATTTGTATCGAGTTCATCTTGACTTGCCGAGCGCGTCATCACCCAACCGCTGAACACAGCGAGAAGTAAACCGCCGAGTGGTAGTAAAATCGAGCCTGTAGCGTAATCAATGAGATCAAACCAACTGCCGATACTTTTGCCCGGAGCCTGCAAGTCTAAATGCGTCCAAGGCGCACCAACAAATGAATAGATAGTTACTTGCCCCAGCAGCCATAAAGTAAAAACAGCAACAATAGTAGCTTTCCAACGCCCCCAGTCGCACTTCTCTTCAAGAAACGCAACCGCCGACTCAATCATCGCGATAGCTGAAGTGAACGCGGCTATGACCAGCATGACGAAAAATGCAGTACCGACAAAAATGCCCCCGGGCATAGTACTAAATGCAATTGGCAAGGTTCTGAAAATAAGTCCAGGCCCTGCTTCTGGGGCGAGCTGACTACCAAATACGATGGGGAAAATAGCTAACCCGGCGAGCAAGGCAACAAAAGTGTCCGCCAACGCAACCCATAAAGTGGTCTGTACAATCGATGTTTCGCGCGGTAGATAAGCACCATACATAATGACTACGCCTGAGGCGAGACCTAATGAAAAGAATGCGTGACCGAGAGCAAGCAATACCCCATTTACTGATAGGTCGGCGAAATTAGGCGCGAACATAAAGTTGATAGCAGCAGAAAAGTCACCAATTGATGCTGCATAAATCGCGATCAAAACAAGTAATGCGATCATTATGGGCAACATCCATCGCACCGTGCGCTCCAAGCCATCTTTAAGGCCTTTACCAACGACGATGGCGACCGCGATAAGAACAATGGCGTGCCATAATGTGAGGCGTAATGATGAACTGACTAACTGATCGAAGACCCCACTAATTTCGGCCACGGATTTACCATTGAAGGCACCATTTGCTGATTCGTAGACATAGGCGGCTGCCCATCCTGCAATAACAGCGTAAAAGCTAAGCACCAAAAATCCTGTAGCCATACCCAGCCACCCAGTGATTTGCCATGCACCGCTTCGTCCTGACTCTTTGGCAACCTCTCGCGCGGCGATGCCAGGACTATGCCGGCCACGCCGGCCTATAATTATTTCTGCCATCATCACTGGGATACCGATGACCGCAATACAGAGCAAATAAACCAGCACAAAGGCCCCACCGCCATTTTCACCAGTGATGTAGGGGAATTTCCAAATGTTACCCAAGCCGACAGCTGCCGCCGTTGAAGCAAGAATAAAGGCCATGCGGCTTGACCAGCGGCTGGCAATCAGTTTAGGACGTGTCATAACCTTGTCGTTCCGTAATGTTATTATTGTTTTGGGTACTGCTTAGTCTACAAAAAAGCCGCCGTTGGCGGCTTTTGCGGTGACGAACCACGCTTATTGCATGGCCAGCTTCTTGATATTATCAATCAGTTCGAAGCTAAGCACTAAGGTCTCATTTAAATATGGATCTGGTAATTCAAAATTTTCCGGGACATTTTCGAGACTTTTCACTGGCTCTAATCCAGCCCGAACGAGACGCTCGTTGGCACGTTCCAATGCCTTCTTCTCATCCGCTTGCTCTTTTGCTTCACGTTCAGCAAGAACCAAGCTAACCCAGGTTTTATCTTTTTCCAGTTGATATTCAGCCGCGTCTTCAAGAACATAACCGAATTCTGGGTTAGCTTTGATGTTTTTGTCTTTTAAAGCTTGCAGTTCGGGGAGCTTCGCCGCTGAAATTAATTCCAGTTGTTGGTAATCAGCGGTGTCAATTTTATCCCAAGGCAAGGCATTTTTCTGGCTACTTTCGCCAAAAGTTTCGGTGTCTGTGACAGTAGGGAATTTCACATCAGGCTCAACCCCCCGCATTTGCGTGCTACCACCATTGATTCGATAAAATTTAGCAATGGTATATTGTACGCTGCCTAAAGGCTCATCAAAAAAATCAAAGCGACGTTGTAAACCACGATGTTGCTGCACCGTGCCTTTACCATAGGTATTTTCTCCGACAATTAACGCCCGTTCATAGTCTTGCAGCGCTGCGGCAAAAATCTCTGAGGCAGAAGCACTGTAACGGTCAACCATGACAACCAACGGGCCTTCATAAAAGGTTTCGCCGTCACGGTCGCCATTGACCTCACTGCGCCCGCTGCCATCGGTGACCTGCACCACTGGGCCTTCATCAATAAAGAGACCGGTTAAACTAATAGATTCCTGCAGTGAGCCGCCGCCATTACCGCGTAAATCAATAATTACGCCTTCCGCATCAGTTGCTGTGACTTCATCAATGAGCTTTTTAACATCGTCTGTTAGCTTATGGTAAAAGCTTGGAATCGAAATCACGCCCATGGTACGACCTGCGTAAGGGCCCTGCTCCAGAGTTTTTATTTCCACTTTGGCAGCGCGGTCTTCTAATTTCACTTTGTCGCGAACGATAGAAATCTCAGTCGGCTTGGCGCCGGCGGCTTGATTTGCTTTCAATACTTGCAGTTGCACCGTTGTGCCCTTCGGGCCTTTAATAAGTTCCACCACTTCATCTAACCGCCAGCCGACAATATCAACAAAGTCAGCATCTTCATCGTCCCCCTGAGCCACTGCGACAATTTTGTCTTCTGGCGCAATGGCGCCAGATTTATCCGCTGGCCCACCGGGTACCAAGCTACGAATCACTGTGTAGTCAAATTCTGACTGGAGCACCGCGCCAATGCCCTCAAGTGACAGATTCATGTTTTGCTCGAAACGTTCCGCATTCGCCGGAGATAAATAACTGGTATGGGCTTCAACGCTGCGGGCAAACGCATTCATTACGGTTTGGAATACGTCTTCACTATTGGTCTGGGTCAACCGCTTAAGCGCGTTGTTATAACGTTTACCAAGAGTCTCTACAACGTCCGGCCATTCTTTACCCGTCATGGTTAGATTTAATGCATCATATTTTACCCGTTGTCGCCATAATTCATCGAGTTCTTCGCTAGTTGTTGCCCACTCAGCGTCTTCTCGGTCAAAGTGATAGCGGTCGCCGTCAGTGGTAAAGTCGAACGGCTTTTCTTGGTCAAGCAGGCTTAAGGCATAAACGTAGCGTTGATAATTCCGTCGCAGCGCTTTTTCAAACAGTGAGTACGCAGGACTTAACTTTCCGGAATGAATCATGTCATCAAACAGATGCTTGTATTCGGCTGCTTGTTCCACATCTGAGCGCAGTAAGGACATCTTGTTATAATCAAGCATTTCAAGGTAACGGTCTAAAATTTGCTCCGACAATGCATTGTCCAGTTCCATATTTTTAAAATGGTAGCGAGTGAAATAGGTGGTAACCCGCTGACTGACAACGCTGTGTTGATCTTCCTGGCTCAATGTCGGTAGGTCGTCTACTTGGTGTGCTGGGGGCAGCGCAATAGCTGCGGACACCAGACCACATTGTAGAGTGACTGCGATAGCTAAATTTTTAATCGTTACCTTGGGCATGTAATTACTCCTGCTGCGTCAGAAAAATAGCATCTACCGTAACTTTGACCGTCAAGCCATTATGAAGTTGCACCACAACATCATTCCGGTCTACCTCGACGACTTCGCCAGCGATCGGCTGTTTTCCAGCTTTTACCTGAACGCGTTGTCCAATACGTAAGCTTGCTTTATCAGCAGCTTGCAATTTAGGTTTACTAACCTTCCTGCTTGCGCGTTTTGCTGGAGCTTTGCTGTCACCGGACGGTTTAGTAGCAGTTTTGTTTCGATTAGGAACCTTAGCCCGTTGCGGCGGCGTTGGTGCTGTCGCAGTTGCCGCCTTTTTGCGTTCTGCCGCTGCTGCTTTAGATTGCGCTAAAGCTTCTGCCGCGTGGGTTTGTTGTTCTTCATCTACTGTACTCACCGGTTCACCGGCAAGATCAACGCGTTCGGCACCTTTTTTCATCGCGCGCAAATAACGCCAGCTATTGGTGTAATGACGTAGCGCTGTACGCAAGCGTGTTTTGCTCACGCTTTCATCGTCTTCCAATTGCTTTGCTAAATCTTCAAAAATACCAATTTTTAATGGCTTGGCATCGCCATCGAGAGAAAAACATGCAGGGAATTTTTCCGCTAGATAGGCCAGAACCTCTTTATTATTACTCAATTTCTTAACTTCAGTCATGATCTTCAGTGTCCTGCTGACGGGCGTCAGCTAGTTGTTCCAAAATATACGCCTGCATTTCATCACTCTCGAGGCCCAGCAAGTCTGGATTCTCTATCCAATCGAAAAGTGTACGGCGAACGACTTCTTCCAATACGTCCAGGTTATCATCTTCTTCGCGATAGCTTCCGATATAGTGTAATAGTTCATTCATCTGATCGACAGCAACTTCGGCCTCATCATCAAAAAAAACCATGTCTGAGACGCTGACAAGATACGCGTAGACATCAAATTCACTATACATTCTCAGCCTCAAGTAATTGCGACCAATTAAGGCTTTCAATGAAGCGACCGAGTTTACTTAATCCATCAGCGTCATGCTGAGTAAAGCGACTGACCGTGGGGCTATCGAGGTCAAATACCCCCACGACGCGCTGCTCAACGATCAATGGCACTACGACTTCCGCGTTCGAGGCACTATCACAAGCTATATGGCCTGAGAATTCATGGACGTCGTGCACCAATTGGGTTGTGCGAGTCGCTGCAGCGGCACCGCATACGCCTTGGCCGAAGGCTATTCGTAAACAGGCTACTTTGCCTTGAAACGGACCCAGAACTAAGGTTTCTGGCGCGCGTGTTAAGTAGAAGCCAACCCAGTTGACATCAGCTAAGTGGTCGTACACCAGAGCAGAAATATTACTAAGGTTTGCTATCAAATCAGGTTCACCTGAAGTGATCGCTTCGGCTTGGGCTAACACTAAATCATAATCAGTTTTGCTCATGCAATTAGGACTCTTCGGCTGACAGTGGAAAGGTTGCTATGGTTTGCTGCGTATCTTGCTTCAGGTTGTCGCGCATTTCACGCTTACTGCGGGTAACCAGCAAACCATCAGCGCCAATACGAAATGGCTCTGCCGATGGACAGTAGGTTGCCTGATAAGCCATAACTAGTTGTACGGTATTTTCTTTTTGGGCCTCAGTGAGTGCGACACCATCGGGCCAACGTCCTGTTTCCACGGCTTGTACCAAGCGCTCATAGGTGTCTGCTGAAATACTGGCTAATAGATCTTGAAATTCCATTAGCGCCCTCGTTTCAACATCAGAATAAGAACTCGGTTGATCAAAAACCAAATGACGCCTAACCCCATCAGGCCATAGCTTACTTTCGCGTACCAGGAATCAGGATGCGGTTGTTCCAGGAACGTGTAGGCAAAGGCGCCGATAGCGATCAACAAGGCTAACATCGAGTGACTGAGCAGTTTGTCCTTGCGCCGTTGTATTGCACGGTGTTGCTCACGCTCGAGGTCTTCACTATCGCGACCTGCAAGCACAAACTCGCAGTGTGGACAGGTTTTCGCTTTATCAGAAATGCGTTTATTACAGGAGGGGCAATGAATGAGTGCCATGGTGTCCTCTATTTCTATACTTCGAACTAAGCAATATAAGGGATTGAGCGGTAATTTCAAGCGTGTACGCTGGCTCAGCTAAAAAAGAACCCGCGGCAAAGCGCGGGTTCTCTCATGATTTCAGAGTAAGTTACTGTTCTTCTTTCTTTTTAGCTTGCTCGGCGTCGAAATCTTGCCAGTACGCTTTAACTGTGTCTTTCATCTCACGCCGCAAGAGCATGATACCCAGTAAGTTCGGTAGGGTCATCAGTACAATCGCAACGTAAGACAATGTCCATACCAATGTGGTATCCGCAAACGAGGCGATGAAAAAGCCTGCCACGTAAATAATCCGGTATGGCATCACGCCACGTTGGCCAAATAAGTAGACCACAGCGCGGTCGCCGTAGTACGACCAGGCTATAGCGGTCGAAAAGGCAAACATCAGCAAGCTGATCGGCACAATATACTCACCCCAGTCACCCAAGAAGCCATTGCTAAAGGCAATTGAAGTCAAAGCTGCTGAGTGCACCAAACTGTCACCCACAATAACGATGTCCTCTTTCATTAAGCGGCCATCATCAATGCGTAACGTGCCTGTATACGGGTCTTCACCTGCCACAATAAAGCGCACGTTTTCAGCAACTGAGCGAGCGTGTAGCATGGTGTAGCCGTTGTTCACCGCTTGGCCTTTTTCGACCTCAATCGTACCGGTATATTTTTCGATGGTATTTTGATCGGTGCTGTTTAAGTAGTGATAAAGCGCTGTGCGGTTTGCTTCTTCAGCATCATTGTAGTTGCCAGCGACAATTTCCAGGTCGGTGCGTGAGAATGTGTTTTCGTGTTTTTGATTCCAAACACCCGAAGACAAAATCACCAAACCTGTCAGAGTACACACGATAATAGTGTCGATGAATGGCTCAAGAATCGAAACCAGACCTTCTGATACTGGCTCGTCCGCACGCGCTGAGGCATGAGCTATAGGGGCTGAACCTTGACCCGCTTCGTTGGAGAACAAGCCTCGGTTTACACCACGGTTGAACGCATAAGCGAAGGTTGCGCCTAAGAAACCACCGGTTGCTGCAGAGCCGGTAAACGCATCGGTAAAGATAGCGACAAACGATGGCCCAATTTGGTCTAAGTTGTAGAAAATGACACTGAAAGCACCGAGTACATAGAGTAAACCCATGATAGGTACAATCCGCGAGGTTACTGCGGCAATACGCTTGATACCACCGATGATAACCATCGCCAACAGTATCGCTAAGATGCCGCCCGTGAGCATTGGGTCGACGCCAAAGCTCATTTGCATACTCTGCGCGATGTTGTTGATTTGCGGCATGTTACCGGTGCCGAACGAGCTGATAATAGTCGCTATCGCAAAAATCACGGCTAACCACTTCATGTTCAAGCGGCGATCCATGTAATACATGGGGCCACCAGCCATGGTGCCATCTTCAGTTTGAACGCGGTATTTGTGTGAAAGCGTGACCTCGACAAACTTTGTGGTCATGCCCAGGAATGCGGTAATCCACATCCAGAACAGTGCAGCCGGACCGCCAAGGAAAATAGCTAGCGCTACACCACCAATGTTACCTGTACCAACCGTGCCCGATAACGCCGTTGATAAAGCTTGGAAATGACTAGTGTCGCCTTTGGCGCCCTTTTTATCGAACTTCCCGCTCACCACTTTCCAGGCATGGCCGAAAAAGCGAATCTGTGGGAACCCCAGGTAAAGCGTGAAGAAGATACCTACACCCAGGAGTATGTATGGAAAATAAGCTGCCGAACCGAGATAGCTGTCTAGCAGTAAAAGAAAGTTATTGATGGCTTCCAAGGTATCCCCCTTGTGAAATTGTTAGCGTTATTTATTGTGGTTATGTTGGTAAAGCTAACTTGCGCGAATTAATCGCGCAAGTTTTTTGCTACAGCATATACGGCACTTAGTACATCTGCACCTAATTGCGCGCTGCGATTGGCGGACCAACCAAAATCTTCATCAGGCAGGTTCGCATTGTCTTTGAATGGCATTTCCAACGTGAAAGCTAAACACTTGAAACGCTCTGCTACAGCATTACTTGCAACCGTAAGGTTCGCTTCACCCGGTGCATCGACATCGTAACCATGGGCAACCTGAAACTCCGGGGTAATGGCTAATAAGGTGTCTTTAAAACGTTGGGCAAGCTTCGCATGACTGTCTTTGTAGCATGGTACACCCTCACAACCCGCGAGGAAGTTGTAAGGTAAGTTTTCATCACCGTGAATGTCTAAGTACAAGTCGACACCGCTTTCCTGCATCGCTTGTAATACATAATAAACTTCAGGGCTTCGCTGCAATGAAGGTTCATGCCACTCGCGATTAAGGTTGGTACCGACGGCATTAGTACGTAAATGCCCGCGCACACTGCCATCAGGATTCATATTAGGCACAACGTAGAATACGGTATCTTGTAACAGTTTACGTGCAGCACCATCTTCATCGTCAAGTAAACGACCTAACAGGCCTTCAATAAACCATTCGGCCATACTCTCGCCTGGATGTTGCCGTGCGGTGATCCACACTTTACGCTTGTTGTCAGCAGGTTCACCGATAACCAGCAAGTTCATATCGCGGCCATCGAGTGTTGGACCAAGCCAGACGTGCTCGACCAAGCTCGACTGTTGCGCTGATTGGACTAAATCTTGATGGCGCTCATACGAATAGGGTGTGAAGTAAGCAAAATAGACACTTTCTTGCTCTAGAGTATGCCGAATAGTAAGTGTTTTTCCATCAAAGCTAGTCGGAACACGGAACCAGGTTTCCCGATCATACGAAGCAACAGCTGAATAGTCCTTCCATCCGTCAGGATAAGCAGATTCCCCAGCATTAGTAATCTGCATGACGTGCTCAGCACCGAGTTCACCGTAGAGTTTAAAGTGGAACCATTGATAAAAGTCCGATTGATGATCCTTGCGGATTTTGAGTTCAATAGCATTTTCATTGGTTGCATCGATAACCTCAATATTACCGCTATCGAATTGGGCAGTGATAAACATTCGCTTATTTCCTGTAGTTATGTCGTTAGTTCAAAACAAAAGCGCCGTCAGGCGCTTTCGTAGAGAAAAAACGTTTTACAATGGCAAATTCATGAGTTGTTGGCCTGCCATTTGTTCGGCAACTCGAACCACCTGGCAACTGTAACCGAATTCGTTATCGTACCAAACATAAAGCACTGCTCGGTCTTCGTCTACAATTGTCGCGTGCGAATCAACCACGCCAGCATAACGCGAACCCACGAGGTCACTGGATACCATTTCTATGGAGGCGGTGAAATCAATTTGTGCTTGCAACTCTGAATGCAAGGCTTGCTCGCGCAAAAATGCGTTGAGTTCGTCTTTGCTGGTTACTTTATGCAAATTAAGATTCATAATCGCCATTGAAACATTCGGTGTCGGTACGCGAATCGCATTACCGGTCAACTTACCGGCAAGCTCAGGCAGTGCTTTCGCTACTGCTTTTGCTGCGCCAGTAGACGTCAGAACCATATTTAATGGTGCAGATCGACCACGGCGTTCAGCTGAATGGTAATTATCGATAAGATTTTGGTCGTTGGTGTACGAGTGCACTGTTTCAACATGACCGTTACGAATGCCGTAGTTATCGTTAATCACCTTTAACACTGGCGTGATTGCATTAGTGGTGCAGCTTGCAGCACTAACAATTAAGTCTTCTGGCTTAATATCAGTATGATTAACACCGTAAACAATATTTTTAATTGCGCCTTTGGATGGCGCAGTTAACAAGACTTTTTTTACACCTTTAGATTTCAGGTGCAAACCTAAGCCCTCTTCATCTTTCCAGATACCTGTATTGTCGATGACGATAGCGTCGTCAATACCATATTGCGTGTAATCAACTTGGTCCGGACCACTTGAGTAAATAACTTTAATGCTCGTTCCGTTGGCACGAATCGCCGAGTTTTCGTGATCGACCGTGATTGAACCATTAAATGGACCATGAACCGAGTCACGACGCAATAAACTTGCGCGCTTCTCAAGATCGCCATCACGTCCGCCACGGACAACGATCGCACGTAAACGCATCTTATTATTACTGCCGTTACGTTCAATCAGCAGACGCGCCAATAAGCGGCCAATACGACCAAAACCATAAAGCACCACGTCTTGCGCAGGAATTTCGTCCACCTTATCAACGATATCAACCAATTCACGATGCAGGTATTCTTCAATAGAAGCACCCTTACCCGCATCTTTGTGTAGATAGTTAAAGGCTAATTTACCTAAATCGACACGCGCTGGTGCTAATTTCATTTTGCTAAGTGCTTCAATGAAAGGAAAACTCTCACGTAAACGCAGTTTGATGCCTTCATGGCGGCGAATAAGACGGTGAGCCTTAATAATGTTGATCGTGTCGACATTCAACAAAGACCGGCCATAGACTAAAATTTCGACGCCGTAGTTGCGGTACAGACGGCCAATAAACGGCTGCATCAGCTCGGCGTATTCTTGGCGTTCTTGCCAGCTTTGAAGGGTCATATCCTGCTGCTGATCAGTCATGCGATTACCTTTACGTTACATTGGAAAGAAGATAAACAAAAAGTGCGCGCTATTGTACTTAAAACACCAGTTAAGTGCCAGAAACTCTGTATCCTCAGTACCAGCGTGGTATAATCGGCGCCATAATTATTGTCTTGATATCGCACTTAAAGGCTTGCCCACCGAGGAGTTTAACATGTTACGCCGTACCAAAATTGTGACGACACTAGGTCCCGCTACTGATGACCCTACAACGCTTGAAGCATTAATCAAAGCTGGCGCCAACGTTGTCCGCTTAAACTTTTCTCACGGTAAGCCAGAAGATCATCAAGAACGCGCAACCATGGTACGTTCTATATGCGAACGACTCGGTACGCACGTTGCCATTTTGGGAGATTTGCAAGGACCCAAGATTCGCATCGCGAAATTCGTTCATGATGTTGTCACCCTCGACGAGGGAGATACTTTCGTGCTTGATGCTGAGCTTGCAACCAACGAGGGAACAGGTCAGAGCGTTGGTATCGACTATAAAGAACTGCCAGACGATGTTAATCCCGGCGATATCTTGTTGCTGGATGACGGCCGTGTTCGGTTGCAGGTTGAAAGCGTCGAAGGTGCGAAAGTTTACACGGTTGTTACTATCGGCGGCAAACTCTCTAATAACAAAGGTATCAACCGTCTTGGTGGGGGCCTCTCGGCAGCGGCATTAACTGAAAAAGATTACGAAGACATAAAATTGGCTGCCCAAATTGGAGTCGATTACCTAGCCGTTTCTTTTCCGCGTTCAGGCGAGGATATGCATGAAGCGCGGCGGCTCTTTCGTGCCGCGAATGGCACCGGCATGCTGTGCGCCAAAATAGAACGGGCAGAAGCGGTGGCAACGGATGCTGCACTCGACGACATTATTCGCGCGTCCGAAGCGGTTATGGTTGCGCGCGGAGATCTCGGCGTAGAAATTGGTGACGCGCAATTAGTGGGTAAACAAAAACGTATCATTGAACGTGCTCGCCAGCTCAACAAAGTTGTCATCACCGCGACGCAAATGATGGAATCGATGATTGAAAACCCTATGCCAACTCGTGCGGAAGTCATGGATGTCGCCAACGCGGTCCTCGATGGCACCGATGCAGTTATGTTGTCGGCAGAGACCGCAGCTGGCAAGTTTCCCGTAGCTACCGTAAAGGCGATGGCGGAAATCTGTTTAGGGGCAGAAACACATCCTTCGGCGCGATTAGATAATAATGAGTTAGAGGAAACCTTTACCAATATTCAAGAGGCCACCGCAATCACATCTATGTATGCGGCGACTCATCTAAAGGGTGTTAAAGCTATTGTCGCTTTAACCGAGTCGGGTTCAACGGCCAAATTAATGTCACGCATTCACACCATACTGCCCATTTTCTCGCTGTCGCGGCATCAAGAGAGCCGTAACCGGTGCGCCTTGTATCGTGGCGTCTACCCGGTGGCTTTCGATTCAACCAAGAGCAAAACCGAAAATTTAGTTTACGATGCTATAGCTGAAATCAAAGCGCGCGGTCATTTGGCCACTGGAGACCTGGTGGTATTGACTCACGGTGATGTTATGGAAACCGTTGGCTCAACCAATACCTGTAAAATTATTGAGGTTAAGTAGCGAAGTTTTTTATCAGACTATCGATAGTTGTTCGGTAGTCTGCCAATTTGTTACGTAAGTGACGTTTCTGACTATAAGAAAGCGTGTGATAAAGATCCAACATTAGCTGTTGAGTTAACACGCGGTTAGCTTCGGTTGCGGCAATCAGAGCCTCATTACGCAGGCTCTCTGGAGCTGTGATTAACAAGCTCATGCGTTCTGCATAATCACTGGCTTCAGGTTGCCGCAGCGTTGCCGCAAAAACCTCGAGCCAGGTTTCCTGGTAAGCCAACCTTTGCTGATCGTTACTTGTCCGCTGATCAAGCCATCGCCGAATCAACGTACGCTGTTCGGCTTGTAACGGGCCTAACCATTCTTTCGCTCGCTCAAAAGCTCTATCCAGGCGCTCCCGGCGTTGCTCGCGAGGTTCAAGATCCGCTTCTTCTTCGCGTTCTTCTTCAAGTCGTTGACGTAAATTTTCAATCATCTGCTCGCGTTGCTCAACGGAAAGTTGCGGCAGATAAGTTAACGAGTAAGGTTCGAGTTGATTACGGATGGTTTGCCAGAAAACAAAGAGTTGCTCGCTGTAGTGAATAATGTCGTCAGTCGTGAGTTTATCGTCATCGAGGGTGGTAATTAATTCATCGAGTACGGTTCGATATTGCGGTAACTGGGTGCGCGCATGCCAAAGATGGATTTCATCGATACTACGATCAACATTGTCTTCAAGTGGACCGGACAGACTGACATACTTAGCCAGCTGCCATTCAATAAAAGTATCGGCAAAACGGTAACCAAATTGAGTTGAGCAACCGCTGACGATGAGCAGCAGGGAAATCATACAAACGCGACCAAATAACACTTTCAGCATGGGGTCTTGCAGGCTCCCTTTTTTCGGATGGGTCAAGTCGTTAAAATTAGCCGTTTAATGCGTTCTTTATAACTACGACTCACTTTCAACTCTTTACCGTTTTTCAAAACGATATGGTATTCGCCATTCTGGCGGCTACAGAGTTTTTCTATTTGTTCTAAATTTACGATGGCTGAACGGTGAATGCGTTGAAAACGATTTGGGTTTAATTCATCTTCCAGCTCTTTCATGGTACGCCGTAAAATATGCGTCTCGTTGGCTGCATGAATACACATATAATCACCCGCAGCATCGACCCATTCAATGGAATTAATCGCTACGCGAGTAATTTCACCGCTCTCTTTAATTGCAATGTGTTCCGGGTAGCGAACATGGCCTACATCTTCGTTATCCGCGAGCTTTCGCAGTATCGCTTCACAATCTTCACCGGTCGCATCAGCCAGTAAATTAAGCATACGTTGTTGTTGCTGATCGCGTTCACGCTGAGCAAGATTTTTTTCAACACGAGTTAAGGTTTGCAGCAAACGGTCATGATCAACAGGCTTAAGAAGGTAATCAATAGCACGCACTTCAAACGCTTTGATGGCGTACTGATCATAGGCTGTGACAAATACCACGATCGGTAATTCAGCCCCTCGCGCTTTTGCTTCGCGCAGTAATTCAAAGCCATTCATGCCCGGCATTTGGATATCAAGAAAAACTAGATCAGGTTTTAATTCGATAATTTTTTCCAGAGCCTGGCGCGCGTTCTGGCATTCATCAAGCAATTCTACTTGCGAAAACTGCTGTAACCGTACTGTAAGACCACGGCGTGCAAGCGATTCATCATCAACAATAAGTGTACGAATTTTGCTAGTCATTAAGCGTCAACCTGTTCGAAAGGAATGCGGATTTCCACGCGCATGCCACTGGGCTCGTTAGCTGATAATGTAAATGAGTAACGCTTGCCATACAAGGCTTGCAATCGATCTCGTGTATTTGCCAGACCAACCCCGCCGCGATTAACCAAATCGTCGGCAGGCTGTTTTATGCCTGGTCCGTTGTCGGCAATTACCACCACCAGATCATCAGCGTTGTGTTCGGCATGGACGATGACCTCACCACCCTCTTCCATTTTCGCAATGGCATATTTGATTGAATTTTCGATCAAAGGCTGTAGAAAAAGACTTGGAACCAGCGCATTTTTGACCGTTTCGTCTACTTCAATAGTGATCTTAAGACGTTCGTCGAAGCGTACTTTCTCGATGTCCAGGTACAACATTAACGCTTCGATCTCCCGCGCTAACGGAATTTTTTTGATCGGTTCATTATCCAGCGAGAAACGCAGAAACGAACTCAACTTCGTCATCATTCTATTCGCCAGTTCATTTTCTTTTATCAAAATTAAGGTGGAGATCGCGTTTAAAGTATTAAATAAAAAGTGCGGGTTCAGCTGGTAACGTAACATTTTCAATTGCGCCTGATGCGCCATTGAGGTTGCCATGAGTGCTTTTTGTTTCTCGTCCTGAAGCATTTGGTAATACTTAACACCAAAGTAAAGACCGCTCCAACTCAACATGATGTAAAACTTGGCAGTGGTATTTTTAAAGTAGAACCAATTACTCTCGGGGCGGAAACCAAATTTGTAGATTTCCCAGTACGTTGCATTGTCAATGACCGCCCAAATACTCGCACTGATGTAAGCTGAACCCAACACAATTAGCACTAACAGCCAGGGTTTGCTGTCCCATATTTGGCGGTACAAATAACGCAAAGGCACCGTTAACAGGAAGCCCGCATAGGCCCCAAGTAAAATGATAAGTGCGTAGATATCGCGCATTTCATGCATTAAGGATCCGATATAATGCACCAGCGCATAACCGCTCCATCCGGCTGCTTGCAGCACCCAGAAGAAACGGTTTCGATCGTCTAATAAAACTTTCCAGCGTCCCATTATCATTGTGGTCATCGTTTTTTGGTCGTGTACCTGCTACCGATTATACCTAGAGTTTCCTGCGCTGTCGGTTCATTTATCGCAGACAACCCACTGTATAGCGTGTCTTTGTCGTGCTAACCTTTTTCTCATTCGAGCTAAAATTCCAGAGGTTACCGTGTTGCACTACGAAGTTACTCCCCTTGATCCCAACGGCCACCAGTTTGCCGTAGCCATTCGGGTGACGCCAAAACAACATGAGGCACTCGAGCTAAAGTTACCCGCCTGGATACCCGGCAGTTATATGATTCGTGACTTTGCCAGAAACATTCTTGATTTGCGTGCCGAGGCCGATGGCCAGGCGCTAGCGCTTACCGCAGTCGATAAACAAACCTGGCGGCTAGCGCCAACCGATGCCACCGTGCTCATTCAATATCAGGTTTATGCGTTTGATTTATCAGTGCGTAGCGCGTATCTAGACCAATTATTTGGTTTTTTCAACAATTCAAGTTTGTGTCTTGCGGTCAAGGGACATACCAAAGAATCCGTCAAGCTTTCTGTTGTATTGCCGCAGCAATTTGCCCATTGGCAGGTTGCGACAGGGATGCCACGTAATAGCGGCGATGCTTTTGCAGCCGGTACTTTTTACGCAGCTGACTACGAAGCGTTGATTGACTACCCGTTTCTGCTGGGTGAGCTGGATATTCACGAATTCATTGCTGGCGGTAAGAAACATGCATTTGTCACGGCCGGTAGAAATTTCGCAGATTACGATCGTATTTGTAGCGATCTTGCACGTATTTGCGAGCATCAGATTAATT
The DNA here is from genome assembly GCF_052541995.1 of Pseudidiomarina xizangensis. Classification (NCBI taxonomy): domain Bacteria; kingdom Pseudomonadati; phylum Pseudomonadota; class Gammaproteobacteria; order Alteromonadales; family Idiomarinaceae; genus Pseudidiomarina; species Pseudidiomarina xizangensis. The sequence continues at coordinate 494,605 of NZ_JBOBQA010000001.1, read as the reverse complement.
TATTCGATAAGCAGGTGCCGTTCGATAATTATCTGTTTTTAACCATGGTTGTGGGTAAAGGGTTTGGTGGGTTAGAACATCGCAACTCAACCGCCTTGGTGTGTAGCCGCCGAGACCTGGTCAGTAAAGGTATTCGCCCTGCCATCGATAGCGATTACCGGACGTTCCTGAGCCTTTGTAGTCACGAGTATTTTCATAGTTGGAATATAAAGACCCTGAAACCTAAAGATTTTATCCCTTATCAATTGGACGCTGAGCAATACACCCGTCAGCTGTGGTTCTATGAGGGTATCACCTCTTACTACGATGATTATGTTTTACACCAGGCCGGTTTGATTGATGCCAACACCTACTTGAGTCTCATTGGTGATACTCTTGCCCGAGTCCATCGCGGGACCGGGGTTGATCGCCATACTGTCAGTGATTCCAGCCTGCAGGCCTGGAACCGTTTCTACAAACAAGATGAAAACGCCCCTAACGCGATTGTCAGCTACTATGCCAAAGGCGCGCTGATCGCCCTATGTATTGATTTGATGATTCGTCTGGAAAGTGATGGTCGGATCACGCTTGGGCAAGTCATGGCAAAGTTTTGGCAAACGTATGGCGCAAACCAGCACGGCACCACTGACACCAGTTTTGCTGAGTTTTTGGTGAGTCATTACCAATTGCACTTGGGCGCGTTTATCGAACGTGCAGTAGCAACTACTGAGCCGTTACCTATTGTTGAACTGCTGGAACAATTTGGTATCGACGTTCAACGTCGCGCGGCACAAGACGATACTGGTTTTGGGGGGAAACCAGCGGCTCAACCACTTCCAGTCGCCTTGGGTGCCAAATTCAAGGCATCTGGTGCTGGTTTAGAGTTACAAGTGGTATTTGCTGATGAAGCAGCGCAGGAAGCAGGTTTAAGTGCGCAAGATCGAATTATTGCGATTGATAACCTACAGGTTACCGATGCCAATATGCGTGAAGTATTTGAGCGCTATCAACCCGATGATGTGGTCACCGTGCATGCATTTCGACGCGATGAACTGCTCACTTTGGGACTATGTTGGCACGCGCCAAAAGCCAATAACTACATACTCACTGTGGCTGACCGCAAGCGCGCGCAGGGCTGGTTGGCCCTGGCAACTTAAAAGTGTTCGAGCACTAAGGCCGGATCAAGCCGCACATTGCGCCAATTCACGCGCCAATCCAGATGTGGTCCGGTCGCTCGTCCAGTAGCGCCAATAGCACCGATAACCGCGCCCTGCTCAAGCTCATCGCCCACTTCAACGTCAACCCGACTCAAATGGATATAAGTGGTGGTTACCCCATGGCCATGCTCAACAATGATAGTACCGCCGGAGTAAAATAAATCGTCCGCGGCAAATACCACTTGGCCCGGCCAAACCACTTTAACTGGTGTGCCCGTCGGCGCAGCCACATCGAGACCGAAATGAGGATTACGCGGCTCGCCATTAAAGATCCGTTGGCTACCATAAACACCACTGATGCGACCTTGGGCAGGTTCAATAACGGGGGTTAGGAAATCATGGCGTTGACTAAAAATTTGGCGCGCCTGCCACACTGCTGCAGCTTCTTTTCTCGCCCGTGCAACCTGCTTTGGATCTGGAGTTACGGTGCGTTGTGGCACCCCTTCGACGCGATCAATTTTATACTCTCGCGGAATTAAATTTAGCTGCCGGGTTAATTGTTCACCATTCGCTTGGGTAAGGGTTAATTGTTGTGTTCCGGTGGCGTCGCGGTCAAAACCAAAGACCACGATTCCCTCTGCGGAAACGGTAAGCTGCTCACCATTTAAGCTAACCGAGTTCGCTGGGTCTGTTTTACCAACCACCAGTGCGCCTGATGTCATGGCTCCGGTTAATTTAATAACGGGTTGCTCAACAGCTTCGTCAGCATAGCTTGAGCCAGTCAGCCCCAGCAACACTATGATCGGCACGATCAACAGCACCACATTACGCATAACCAATTGCCCCTTTTCCTACACCCTCATAAGCCTTAACTGTAACGTCAGCAGCATCGGTGAGTTCAGTACGAATGGTATGCGCCAAATAATCGGCAATACATTCCACTGTTGAGTCATTCTCTATAATGTAGTTTTCTGCTTTTGGCACGATCAATTCAAATCGTCCCTGGTCGGCTACATAACCATAGCCTACGTGGGTCTGCTCACTACATTTAAGCGCTTCAACTGACCTATGTAGCTCAACCACTGGGCACACGTCTTCTGCGGATCCAAGGTAGATGTCGCGCCAACGTTGGGCCCAATCACTTTCAATAGTATGGGCGCGGATACCATCGAGTTCTATCTGTAACCGCGAACGGTGTCCATGGGCAATACGTTGACAATTACCGTCATGTTTTTTCAAACCATGGGTGTAGTGATAATAGGCTCCATCAATCGCTTCGGCCCGCAATGTAACCTCGAGCCCTGCGACATTGCCCGGTAACTCGCGCTTAATAACGGCGCGCAGATAGGTATTGATTGAGTCCATAGTTACGCGGTTGGCATCAATAAATGCAAAGGCATCAGCTGGGCAGAATAAATGAATAGAACGATTCTCGGCACGCAAAAAATCCACCCAATAGCAGCTGTCATCAGCATCATGGGTAACCAGGCTATAAGGATGATTCGCCGGCACCGCCAGTTTGTGATCAACCGCATCGTCAATAATGCGCTTAATCTGTTTTTTCACACGGCCAAAATCTAACACCATGGACTGTTCGTTCAAGCTGCCATCCAGCACAATATCAACGATCCAACTTTCACCCACGATGCCCCGCTCGGGGCATAAATAAGAAAAATCAATGACCGTCAGATCGTTTACAAATAACTGCATATAAATCTCTGTTGAAAACTGGTTTTTATCGTTGTCAATGATAGCATCATCAGTCCTTTACGAGAACTTGAATTACCGCAAACCAGTCGACGATGAGCTTGATAGACAGGAGTAACAAAAAGGCTCCCATGATCCGATCAAGCCAATGACCATAGTGCCAAATGCGTTGATAGAATGCGGGAACTGTCAGTAAGGTGGCAAGAATCACAAACCAGAGTCCTGTAGCGACCGCCATGTAGAGTCCATAGCCTACTTTCAGCAAGGTCGGCGTACTGGGACTGATGACTGCGGTAAATAACGCCATAAAAAATAGCGTTGCTTTAACATTTAGGCCGTTGGTAATAAATCCGATCCGAAATGCCTTACGTCTGGAAATATCACCGGCCGCTGCTGCGGCGGCCGGCTGGTCGTTACGAGGTTTGGCGCGAATCGCTTGCCAGCCGAGCCAACCAAGATACAGCGCACCCAGTAAAAGTAAGGTGGCGTACACCCATTGGTAACGATGGATGATTAAGGTAACGCCCAATAGTGAATAACTAACATGAAGCAAAATGCCAACACCGATGCCAGCTGCAACCCAACGACCGATACGTCGACCGTAGGCTAGGCTAAAGCGGGCGGTGACCGCAAAATCCGGCCCCGGTGAAGCAACCGCTAAAAAGTGCAAGATAGCTATTTCGATAAATTCACGTAAATACATTGCTCAGAGACTCTATAAAGTTTAAATTTATGCAATACAAATTTACTTAACCGCAAATTCATTTAATGCGAAAAGGTTGCTGCTGTGAGCTTAAAAGACTATTCCTTGAATGCCCTGCGAGTTTTTGCCGTTGCTGCTAATGCACCATCATTTAAGCATGCAGCACAACAACTCGAATTATCACAATCTGCTATTACACGCCACATTCAAACCTTAGAACATCAGCTCGGAACACCGCTATTTCATCGCGATAACCGGGTGCATGCTTTAACTCCCGCCGGAGAATTGCTTGCCCCTACATTGCTGAGCCTGTTCCAGCAGTTGGAACAAGCCGTGCAACAAGCTCGCAGCTGCGGTGATGACGAGCTTACCACATTGCGAATACTGGTCCCCGATACCTTCTTACGCTGGTGGCTGGCGTCAAGACTTGCCGACTTTTCAGCTGTTTATCCACATATTCGGGTGCAAGTTGATACGTATGCCGAAGATGAACAAGATATTCAACAGTCAAAAATGAGCCAAGCTTTGCAGCATGGGCGTATCGATCTCGCGGTGCTCAGCGGCAAGCTTAAAGATCGAAGCTTGCAGCAGCAATTGCTCTATCAACCACATTTTTGTCCGATTACCTCACCGATCACAGCGAGCTCGCCGGCAACAGTCTGGTACGCTAATCCTGCGAGTACTGTATGGCAGGCTTTTTGTAAGCAGCACAAACAGGTGAGCCAGGCTTACCCTGTGCAAAGTGTGCCTAAATCCAGTATTGGTCTTGATTTACTTACCAGCTTACCTGGTTACAGCCTGATCAATACCCTTTACGCGCAACATCCGCAATTTAATCAATGGACATTGCAACCCGAGACATCGATTACGGCTAAATCCGGCGTTTATATTTGCTTGAAGGCGCGCGAGCGGCATCCGGTGGCGGTCATCGCTTTTAGCAAATGGTTAGCCAACCGAGTGCAGCAAAGTATGGCATCACTTAGCCAGCCGTCGAGCGTTTAGCCAAGCTAGTACTAAAATGGCACTGAACATCAGCATAATTGCCGTTGGCGACCACCCGGTATCAATCAGTACGCCCATTAAAAACGGGGCTAGTGCAGTAGCAAATACCATCATCGCATGAACTAAAGCGCGTACGGTCGCCAAATAATTAGTGCCATAGAGTTCTGCCCAAAGGGTTCCTGACAATGCGGAATTAATACCGGCACTGACACCAGCTAACCCCAGAAATACCCACCACGACCAAACGCCAAAGTTGGCTGCCAGCAGTACAGTGCCAAAAGTCACGGGTAAGATATTTAACCCAATAAATTGCCGGGAACCCAAGCGGTCGATCCAGTCACCAGCAACGACCGAAACCGCCACTCTGCACAGCGAAAAAATCATGATCCCACTCGCCGTTGCCGCAACGGGCCAACTTTGTTGGTTCGCCAACCAAAGCTGATTTAACAACAAGGCAGTCACCACGAACGGCAAACCTAATAACGCTGGCAGTACAACCCAAAATTTCCCCTGCCGTAACAGGTCACGTTGTCTTATCGCAGCCTGAACGTCGCCCTCAACAGAGGTTGGCGCAACTGGTGCAGCAACTGGCTGCGGCTTATAGGATTGCAGCCACAGCATTAATGGCAAACCACAAACTAGAAAAGTGGCAAATAGCCACCAAGTCATTTGCCAGCCTGAGGCTGCAACTAAAGCTACAATGAGCACTGGTAACAACAGTTCACCTAGCGGAAATCCCATTCCCGCGAAGGCCACCGCTTTGCCACGTTGTTCAATGAAATAACGGCCCATACTGGTCATCGCAATATGGCCCATGAAGCCCTGCCCGAACAGGCGCAGACCAGCGAGTCCAACAAACAACGCCGCTAAATGTACTGACCAGGTAACTATCAATGCAGATAGCGCAATGCCGATAAAGGTAAACGTGGTAAAGTAAGCCAGACTAACCTTATCAAGTTGCTTACCAATTCGCATAAGCAACAGCCCACCGATAAACGTAGCTGCTGCGTAAATGGCGCCGTATTCACCATGGCTTAGTGAGTGAGCCGTTCGAAAGGCATCAGTGAATAAACCCAATAAAAAGGTTTGTCCAAAACTGGAAAAGAACGTTGCCAGAAAGCCAAAGGCTAAAAACTGCGGATGTTGCCGCAACAACTTAAAATACTGCCTGAACATCGTGGTTTTGCTTACCTCGGCGCTTGTGGTGGATAACGTTCAGCAAGACTCACACTATCGCCGGTATGGGTGACCACGCGCGCATGCCGACGATTTAATTGGCGCGGATCAGAGACTCCGCAAGAGTGAGCGATGATATTTACCCCGTACTCAAGATATTTGTGATAATTAGCAACCCGCACTGACTTGCCTTCAGGATCTAAACCTTTTTGTAATTTTTTATCATGGGTGGTAACGCCCGTAGGGCAGGTGTTTTTGTTGCATTGCATGGCTTGAATACAACCCAGAGAGAACATGAATCCTCGTGCGGAAACGATAAAGTCGGCACCTATGGCCAGAGCCCAGGCGACGTCTGCCGGCGAGATCATTTTTCCTGAGGCAATCACACGAATACGGTCCTTCAGGTCAGCAGCAATGAGTTTGTCGATCAGAATAGGTAAGCTCTCAGATAGCTTTAACCCGACATAGTCCATTAATGGTTGCGGTGCTGAGCCGGTACCACCATCGGCGCTATCTAAAGTTATAAAGTCGGGAGCTGCTTCGCTTCCGCGGCGCTGAATGGTATGAATCAATTCATCAATCCAACTCGGGTCCCCCATTACAAACTTTATACCGGTTGGCTTACCGGTGATTTTCCGAATGCGTACCACCATATCGAGGAGGTCATCGTCAGTTTTTATTTCCGGATGACGATTTGGACTAATGGAGTCTTCACCTTGCGGAATACCACGAATTTCCGCAATCTCTTGATTGACTTTTATCCCCGGCAAAATGCCGCCTTTACCGGGTTTTGCGCCCTGACTTAGCTTCAGTTCAAACATTTTTATTAATTTATGTTCACCCAGTTCCTTCAAACGCATTTCATTTAATGAACCATCTTTATTGCGGACTCCGTACTTGGCCGTACCAATCTGAAAAACGACATCGCACTCGCCCTCTAAATGATAAGGACTAAGACCGCCTTCCCCAGTATTAAGCCAGCATCCGGCAAGTTTGGCACCTTTAGATAGCGCACGCACTGCCACCGGCGACAAGGCGCCGTAGCTCATACCAGAAATATGAAAGTACGACACAGGCTCATAGGGATGATCACAGAAAGGCCCAATTTGAACAGGTTCAGGATGAGTTTTTTCTTCGGTTTGGCGCGGGTAAGGTGCGTTAGCGAAAATGATGGTACCGCTTTTAGTCAGATCGCGGGTGGAGCCAAAAGCCAAAGTCCGATCGGCATTTTTAGCAGCCCGATATACCCAGCTGCGCTGCGCACGATTAAATGGCATCTCTTCGCGGTCCATGGCAAAAAAGTACTGCCGAAAGAATTCACCAAGCTCCTCAAAAATGTAGCGAAACCTACCAATCACCGGAAAGTTATGGCGAATCGTATGTTTGGTTTGATTTTTATCGACAATATACATCACCACTACGGAAATAATGCCGCAAATTATAAGCAACACAAATAAGCCTAGCAGCCACTGTGCAACGATTAACAGCGTGCTTCCATTCATCCATGCATTATCGGTCATGTAATCACCTCAGAATCTGTTTAGCTGTTCCTAATGTACAGGGCTGCGGGCTTTGCAACAAGTCTAACCATCGGTCATCTCCGGCTGCTTTAAGGCGCTGGATACCTCTGCAAAAGTCGTTGCTTTGGGCTATAACCACACGGCTTCACCGGTGCGTACTGAAGGATTAAAACTTCAATGAATTATGAGGCTGGGTATAGTTAAGTTCAGAAGGGGACGCTAAATAAAGTGGTGCCCGGGGCCGGACTTGAACCGGCACGCTGTTGCCAGCGAGGGATTTTAAATCCCTTGTGTCTACCAATTTCACCACCCGGGCATACTTGGGTATTACCTGCGGACTTCGATGGAGGCGGGTCCCGGAGTCGAACCGAGGTTCACGGATTTGCAATCCGCTGCATAGCCACTCTGCCAACCCGCCATCGAATTTGGAGCGGGAAACGAGATTCGAACTCGCGACCCCAACCTTGGCAAGGTTGTGCTCTACCACTGAGCTATTCCCGCATCCAGTGCCGACGCATTCTACTGTCTATTTCGGCAAGGTCAACGATTTTTTGCCTTAAACCCGTTTGTTTGCTTATTTTTAATCCACTTGGCTTAAATCTGACCAGGCCGCGCGCAAATACTCCCACATTGACCACAAGGTCAGTACGAACGCTATGTACAGCAGCAAAGTTGCGGTAACCACAACCAAGGTATTGGCTTCCCAGATAAGACCACCGATAGCGACCATTTGTGCAATTGTTTTGATCTTGCCTAAGTTGGAAACTTTGACGTGTTCCTGTCGCCCTATTTTCGCCATCCATTCCCGCAAGGCCGAAACCACCAGCTCACGGCTAACAATGGCAAGCGCTGGAATACTGATCCACCAGGTGGCGTAGGTTTCGACCACGATAATCAGTGACGCCGCAACCATGACCTTATCGGCCACAGGGTCGAGAAATTCACCGAACTTAGTGAATTGATTAAACTTACGAGCAATATAACCATCCAGCGCATCAGTAATTGCAGCCAGAGCAAAGACAAACGCTGCCCAGAAGTTTGCATCACTGCCGGGTAGATAATAAATACCTAAAAAGACCGGAATTAACAGTATTCGGAAGCTGGTCAGCAGATTCGGAACATTCCACATGGAGTTAGTCAGTCCTTTATTCGTCACGAAATGCGTGGTAGATGGTTTCAGCGAGTTCACGACTAAGGCCGGGCACTGCTGCTAGTTGGTCAATACTAGCCTGTTTTACCTGCTGTAATCCACCTAGATTTTGCAGCAATTTTTGCCGCCGCTTAGCGCCAATGCCAGGAATGTCTTCTAAACGCGAGGTTCGTCTCACCTTGGCCCGACGCTGGCGATGTCCGGTTATCGCAAACCGATGGGATTCATCGCGTATATGCTGCACCAAATGCAATGCTGGCGCATCGGCCGACAAAGGTATGGTGGCATGGTTGCCGGCTAAAATAAGCGTTTCCAGCCCAGGCTTACGCGATTCGCCTTTGGCTACGCCGATTAACAAGGGTGCTGCTTTGGTTGCTTCGCTCGACCAATCAGCAAAATAGTTTTCGGCTTGACTTAACTGCCCTTTACCACCGTCAATAAACAGGATATCTGGCATCGGAGCGGCATCAATTTTAGCATTTTTAACTGGATCAAAACGGCGCTGTAAAGCTTGAGCCATGGCGGCGTAATCATCACCTGGCGTAATACCTTTTATATTGTAGCGCCGGTAGTCACTTTTCTTCGGTCCTTGCTGGTCGAATACCACGCACGACGCCACTGTTTCCTGACCCATGGTATGGCTGATATCGAAACATTCCATCCGCGTTATCGGTCGGCCGAAATCAAGCACCTGTTCCAGTGCCTGAGTGCGCATCATCATGGTGCTGGCCTGATGTGACTTACTTTCCAGCGCATTCAGTGCATTTTTTTGCGCTAACACCTGATACTGCCGGCGCTCGCCGCGAACATTGTGAGTCATGCGTATTTGTTGTGCCAAAGCCTGCTCCAGTGTCGCTAATTCTTGGTTCGGATCCAACACATTTACGCCATTTTGTTCAGGCAGAATGATTTCCTTAGGGAGTTGGCGCTCGACTTGATCGTTCAGGTAAAACTGTAACAGAAACGCTACCAGAACTTCACTGTCATCGGTATTTGCCGGCACTTTCGGAAAATAACTACGACTGCCCTGCACCGAACCATCGCGAACAAACAGTAGGTGTACAGCAGCAATTCCACCCTGGCGTGCATAACCAATTACATCCAGCTCTTGCTGGTTACCGGTAATCGCATTGCGTTCTTGTATTTGCCGTAAGCCACCAATTTGATCGCGATAACCTGCCGCCCGTTCAAACTCCAAACCAGCGCTGGCGGATTCCATTTTTATTACCAGACGCTCAATCACCTCTTGGTTCTTGCCTTGTAAAAACGAGGTCGCCAACTCCACCTGTTCATTGTACTCATCGTCCGTACAGTAACCTTCAACACAAGGCGCCAGACAGCGTTTGAGTTGATACTGCAAACAAGGCCGGCTGCGGGCGCGGTAATAGGTGTCATCACACTGGCGTACCGGAAACAGTTTCTGTAATAAGCGCAGGCTGTTGCGCACGGCAACACCATTTGGAAATGGCCCAAAGTAACGGCCTTTCTCCCGCCGCGTACCACGATGAAACGCCAACCGCGGATGCTGATGATCGCTGACGAGAATATAGGGATACGATTTATCATCGCGTAACAGCACGTTGTACCGCGGGCGATGTTTCTTAATAAAATTATTCTCAAGAATAAGCGCTTCCGCTTCGGTATTGGTAACCGTAACGTCAATATCGACGATCTGCTTAACTAAGGTTTGCGTTTTGGGACTATCGACCTGGGCACGGAAGTAACTGCCCACGCGTTTGCGCAGGTCTTTGGCTTTGCCCACATAAATGATGTCGCCTGACTCATCGTACATACGATAAACACCCGGTTGATGGGTCAGGCTACGCAAAAATTGCTCTGCGTTAAATGGCTCCTTCGATTTCTTCATTTAAAACAATGGTTACCTTTGGTTCAATTTCGACGAGACCCGTCTGTATTGCTAAATGGGTTAATGCGACGTCTCCGGATAATTGCAGTTTATCAAAAATTCGGTAACGAAAGGTATTTACTGTTTTGCTACTAATATTCAGCAGCCGGGCGATTTCGGCAACACGTTTGCCCTGTCCGATCATTTGCGCGACCTGAATTTCACGTTTGCTTAAACAGGTCAGCAGCACCGTTTGCTTCTGCCGCGCGGGATTCTTCGCCAAATACTCAGCCACACTCGCCGCTACGTACATACGACCACGACTTAAGGTGGTACAGGCTTGCTTGAATTCATCAAGGGTCGCAGAGGCTAACAGAAATCCGTCGACCCGTTCTACGTTGCATTGAAAATCAAGCACATCCTGAAAGCGTGCAGCCCATAACAACAGTTGAATATCAGTGTAACGACGCTGCAAGCGGCGCCAGATTTCGATGGTACCGTCACCACATAAACTACTACCAAGAATGACGGTTGCGTAAGGTGATGCCTGTATCGCCTCACGCAGCTGGTGTTGATTGAAAACTATCGCAACAACATTAAACTGCGACTCCATAGACGCCAGGACGGTTGTCATGCCCTGGCTGATCAGTTCCGAAGGGACTGCCACAATGAACTGGGTCATGTGAGTTTCCTTATCCCAAAGTTCCGAGAAATTTCGGTATTCGCACTAAACCCATTTTAGTGCGATTTAAGGTATGCCCTGTCACCGTTGTATGCGCAACAATAAATACCCTATTTTTATTAAAATACTTAGCTAATTACATGTTAAAGGTCAAAATAGCTTGACTTATAATCATATGATTTGACTGATAATTGTTATCGATAACCCTAACCAAATACGGTCACCGTCTGCCGGCTAATTGCGACCAACTGCCCTTCGTCGTCCCAGATATGCGCATGGGTGTGACCGTACCCATCGGCGGCGTAATCTATGGTAGCTACATAGTGCCACCAGGCATGCGAGGACTTTGCTGGGATCTCGCCCGGAAATTCAATGGTCCAGGTTAACGAGCTGGCAGGGGTAGGTTTGGTTACGTGCGTGAGCAAAGCTGGTGGCCAGGCATCAACAAGGCCCAGCAACTTTCCAATAGTTACTGGCGTATCGAGTTCACGAAAGCGCATGTAACCGCCAAATTCGCGACTTTTACTGCCGCAAAAAGGTAACCCTCCGATGGTTACCCGATAATCGAATGCACGGGTAAACTCTGGGAATGCAACCCCCTCAGGAAAACTCTGCCCTTCAGTCATCGGTCGCTTACTTGGATTTGGCGTATCGGTAACTTGAATAGCCGAAGATCGTGCGCGCCCATAACTAAGTAATGCGGTTAATACGATCTCATTTTGTTGGACGATATCAACGGCGACTTGAGTAACATTCTTACCTTGACGTAGAACGCGCCGTTGTAATTCTGCTGAGCCATCTAATACCGGAGCCACAAAAGACACGGTCATGGCACGTAACTGTTGATCCGGTGCAGCTCCTGCGGCAGCATGGCGCCAAGCAAGCGCTGCAGTCAAACCACCAAACAACGCACGCCCCTGGCCCCAACCCGCAGGCAGCTGTATTTGTTGTTTGGGGGCGTCGGTAATTTGGCCAAGAATAGCGTCAAAATTTTGCATACTGAACTCAACTAGTTTTAGTTTTTTGCAGTATAAACAGGTAGGACCAGATGTGAAAGAGGCAATAAAAAAGCCCGCTAAAAAGGCAGCGGGCTTTCCTGGAATTTGGCGGAGAGAGAGGGATTCGAACCCCCGGTGAGTGTGAACCCACGCCTGATTTCAAGTCAGGTGCATTAAACCGAGCTCTGCCATCTCTCCGTAGTCACAAGGCTGTGTGCCTCAAGACGAAGCGAATGATAAAGAGCCAAAACGCGCTTGTAAAGCAAAAAATTGAATCTTCCGGCCCGTTTGCTGTCATTTTATACAATTAACAACAAAAATCCCTTGAAAGGATTGCCTTACACCCCCACTTTTAAGATACACTGAACACAGTTATTTATCATCGGAGAATGCAATGAACAACCAAGTTCACGTTTCGACCACACAACGTGGTGAATCTGCTTTACAAACCAATAAAGTTTTACGAAACACCTACATGTTGCTGGGCTTAACGCTGGCTTTTAGTGCCTTTACCGCGTTTTTGTCAGCCAGTATGAATTTACCTCATCCGGGCTTTATCATTACGCTGGTGGGTTTCTATGGTTTGTTATTCCTTATCCATAAAAATGCCAACGGCGCCATGGGACTGGTTTTAACATTCGCACTGACCGGCTTCATGGGGTACACCCTCGGCCCTATTTTGGGCATGGTCAACGCTATTGGCCCGCAAGGCGCAGAAATCATTATGACCGCGCTTGGCGGCACGGCATTGATTTTCTTTTCGCTGTCGGCTTATGTACTGACCACTAAGAAAGATATGTCGTTTTTGGGTGGCATGATGGTTGCCGGATTCTTCGTCATCATTGCGCTGTTCATCGCCAATATCTTCCTTAATATGCCAATTCTTGGTTTGGCCTTGTCAGGACTCTTTATCCTGTTCTCAGCCGGTGCCATTTTAATGCAGACCAGTTCAATTATTCATGGTGGTGAACGCAACTATGTGCTCGCAACCGTGACTCTGTACGTTTCAATCTACAACATCTTTGTCAGCTTACTGCACATTTTGATGGCATTTGGTGGCGACGACTAATAGCTCGTGACTGATCTTGTCATCTCGGTACATGCGGCACCTATAACCGCCGCAGCGACCATCTCAACCCGCAGCCTGTTAGCGTTAAAATACGCTCAGGCTGCGCTTGCGTTAGGTCATACGCTAAAGCATGTGTTTTTCTATCAGGACGGCGTGTTGCACGCTAAGTTGAATCAAGATCAACAGCTGACCCCTGTCGCTGCTGAGTGGGTGCTCTTAAGCCAAAAGCACGGTTTTCCGCTGGTAGCCTGTTCGACGGTCATCGAAAATGATTACCAACTTACTCCTGCGCAGTTGCACGCAGCTTATCAGTTGGGCGGGCTTACTGAATTCAGCATGGCTGCTGCACAAGCTGAACGTGTGGTGCAATTCTGATGACGGTGTTTATTGTGCAAAGTCAAAAACCTGATGCAGTAGCCACTTGGCACGGGCAGGACATGCTGCTGGCACTAGCGACCTTAGAGCTGAATCCGCAATTGGTGTTGCTCGGCGAAGCTCTTAGCCATCTACTTTCTGGCCATGATGCGCAACGCCAGCAACGATCATTGCAAAAGCGTTATGCGCTGATGGATCTTTACGACTGCCCGCCGCCGTTGGTGGCTACTGAAGAGTTAGCACAGCAGCAACTCAGTACCACTGACTTTGTCTGTGACGTACAGGCAGTGAGTTATAGCGAATTAAGTCAGTTACTTGCGACAAGCACCAAAGTGCTAAGGTTTTAGCTTATGTTCGAAGTTCCAGAGGTAACAGAACAATGCGTTTACTATGTTCGCCGCTGGCCTTTGGCAGATCACGATCGCGCGTTATTGCAACAATCAGCTTTGCAGCAGCAGGTGATTCTGATCCTCACCGAAAATGCGCTAACGCACCTGTGGCAGACGCCCGACGACTTATTGCAATTCCCCTACACCTGTTATGCCATTCAAACCGAAATTCAGGCATTACGCGCTACTGAAGATGATTTAACCGAACTACCCTTCCCAGCATTCGTTATGCAGTTAAATGATGCAAGCTGGGTAGAGCTGACGTTACAATCGCAACTGGTAACCCACTTTGCTTAACCTTATTAAACTAAAGTGACCTTACGCTATGTTTGAATTCAACGGTCAACAGTACGCCACAGATAAACACGACTACCTTGCCAACTTCAGTGATTGGAGTCCTGAGCTTGGGCAATATATCGCTGAGCTGGAGGGGATTGAGCTCTCTGAGGCGCATTGGGAAGTGGTTTACTTTGTCCGTCAGTTTTATCAGGAATTCGACACCAGTCCGGCCATGCGGGTGCTGGTAAAAGCGATAGGCCAGCGATTAGGTGCAGAAAAAGCGAACAGCCGTTACCTGTATCGATTATTTCCAAAAGGCCCAGCGAAGCAGGCAACCCGGATTGCCGGGCTGCCTAAACCAGCGAAGTGTATTTAAACATTGATCTCTGTTTTACCGCCCATATAGGGCTGCAATACGGTTGGGATCTTCACCGAACCGTCCGCTTGTTGATAGTTTTCTAATACCGCTACCAAGGCTCTGCCAACCGCAAGGCCTGAACCGTTCAGAGTATGCATCAACTCAGGTTTCTTCGCACCTTTGCGGCGGAAGCGCGCTTGCATACGTCGTGCCTGAAAATCGCCCATGTTCGAACATGAACTGATCTCCCGATAGGTTTGTTGGCTCGGCAACCAAACTTCAAGATCATAGGTTTTACAGGCGCCAAAACCCATATCGCCAGTACAGAGTAAAACCTTACGATACGGCAACTCCAGGTGTTGTAAAACACGTTCAGCGTTGCTGGTAAGGGTTTCCAAGGTCGCCATAGAATCTTCGGGCTTGACCAACCACACCAGCTCAACTTTATCGAATTGATGCTGCCGGATCAGGCCGCGGGTATCGCGACCATGCGAGCCAGCTTCACTGCGAAAACAAGGTGTGTGTGCTGCATATTGCAGCGGCAACTGAGCTTCATCAGCAATTTCATCACGCCACAGGTTAGTCAATGGAACTTCTGCGGTCGGTATTAGTGACATAGGAACCTGGTTTTCGGTGGCGCCTTGCACATGGAACAGGTCCTCGCCAAACTTCGGTAACTGGCCAGTGCCAAACAGCGTATCGTGATTTACCAGGTACGGCACATAAGCTTCGGTATAGCCGTGCTCGTTCACATGTAAATTTAACATAAATTGCGCCAGGGCACGGTGCAGCTGTGCAATTGCCCCCTGCAGTACCACAAAACGGGCTCCGGCGAGCTTGGCACCACGTTCGAAATCCATTCCCTGCGCTAACTCATGCGCAACGTCCACGTGATCTTTTGGCTCGAAGTCGAATTCTGGTAATTCACCCCAACGACTAACTTCCTCATTATCATCCTCATCCTTACCAAGTGGTACGGAGCTATCAGGCAGATTTGGTACGCCGGAAATAATCTGGTGTAACTCAGTTTGGATCTCATTTAAAGCAGCTTTAGCCTGATCAAGCTGGTTACCTAGGTCATCCACTGCCGCAAGTAGCGGCTGAATATCTTCACCTTGCGCCTTAGCTTTACCAATCGCTTTGGACCTTGTATTACGCTCCGCTTGTAAATTCTCAGTACGGACTTGCAGATCTTTGCGACGTTGCTCAAGTTGCTCAAGCTGAGCACAATCCAACGAAAAGTCGCGGGTTTCGGCGAGGCGTGCTGCGGTTTCTGTCAGTTCACTACGAAATAACTTGGCGTCTAACATGCTAATTCCAAATCGATAAAAAATAAGTTTTAAGCCCCAGTGCAACAAACACTGCGGCAATACAACAAACAAAGTTCAAACTGGCATAGGCCAACGCTTTTAATGTTTCCCCAGCCTGCAGCATTAACACGACATCAAGAGAAAATGCCGAGAAGGTGGTAAACGCGCCGAGCACCCCAACACCTAGAAACAACCATGTGGTTGAAGTCACCGCACCTTGCTGCTGTCCAAGGAACAAAATAGCCAGTAAAAAAGAGCCTACTATGTTAACGATAAGTGTGCCGAAAGGGAATGATCTACCGAACAAAGCCAGACTACTGACAGTTACCCCATAGCGAGCCAGAGCGCCTAGTGCGCCACCCAATGCAATATAAAGCCAATTAGTTAGTATCATTGTCGCGTTGCCAGTCACTAGAAGTATCGTTTTGCTGCAGCCACTCGAGTTTTGCGCGTAGCTGCTTCTCTAAGCCCCTGTCGCTAGGCTGGTATAGCTCCGGCTGTCCAACCACACTAGGTAAGTAGCGTTCACCTGGCACAATCGCCTGAGGGAAGTCATGGGCGTAACGGTAGTCCGCGCCGAAGCCTTCTTGTTTATGAACTTTGGTTGGTGCATTTCGTAAATGATTCGGAACCGGTGCATCGGGAAAATCGGCCGCGAGTTTCTTAGCGGCACCGAACGCCCGATACAATGCATTACTTTTTGGCGCTAAGGCACAATAAACCAGCGCTTGTGCGATGGCGCGCTCACCTTCAGCGGGGCCAACCCGATGAAAGGTGTCCCAGGCATTCAGGGCTAGTTGCAACGCGCGAGGATCAGCCGTACCAATATCTTCTGAGGCAATCGCTAGCAATCGCCGAGCCACAATCAATGGATCGCCACCCCCTTGCAATATACGCGCATACCAATATAGAGCGCCGTCTGCTGATGAACCGCGCACAGACTTATGCAGCGCAGAAAGCAGATCATAATAAATATCACCTTGCTTATCGAAGCCTGCTTGGCGTCCGCCAATAGCTTCGACCAGCAAGGTTCGCTCAATGGTAGTGCCATCATTGACCGAATCGGAACAGATCTCTAAGTAATTCAACAGCCGCCGCGCATCACCGCCGGCAACATCCAGTAAATAATCTTTGGCTTCTGCAGTGAGTTGCAGTTGGCGCTTGCCAAGACCGCGATCTTGATCGGCTAAGGCTTGCTCAAGCAGGCCGGCAAGCTCTCCCGTGGCAAGTGATTTCAGTCGATAAACGCGTGCCCGTGACAATAGCGCGCCGTTTAATTCAAAGGCTGGGTTTTCGGTTGTCGCGCCGACAAAAATAATGGTGCCGTCTTCGATATGCGGTAAAAAGGCGTCTTGCTGACTTTTATTAAAACGGTGAACTTCATCGACGAAAAGTAATGTCCGCACGCCCTGCTGCTGGTTTTCTTTCGCTTTGACAATGGCCTGACGAATTTCTTTGACGCCCGAGGTAACCGCGCTAATGCGTTCCAGCGAGGCTGCGCCGGTTTGTGCAATGATCTCGGCAAGCGTGGTTTTACCGGTACCCGGGGGACCCCACAGCACCATTGAATGCAACTGACCTTGTTGAATTGCATCACGCAGGGGCTTTCCTGCCCCCAGCAAGTGGCTTTGTCCGGCATAGTCGTCGAGTTTAAGAGGCCGCATGCGTGCCGCCAACGGGCGAAAGTCTGCGGCAAAATCAAAACTTTGGTTACTCACCTACCACCTTACTCGTTGTCGCCTCGTTGATCATCGACCGCTACGCCGGCAGGAATTTCAAACTGAAAGGTACTGGCCGGCAGTGCTGCGTTTAGCTGAACATTATTCAGTGCGATGCGGGTAAGTTGATTCTGCCCATCATCGAGAATAACTTCACTTAATACATCATCGACAAAGTTCAACTGTAAGCTTTGCTGAGTTTCAGCTCCTTCGATTGGCTCCAACTGATAGCTGGTGCCCGCAGCAGTGACTTGATAATTTGCCCAGGCTGTGGCTTCGCCGTCTAATAGCAACAGAAATGGGCTTTGGCTCGCAGAGCTCTGTTGATCATTTAGTGTGACCTGCTCAACAAAAGGGTCAAAGTAATAAAGCGTGGCGCCATCCGCGACCAGCACCAACTCATCTGGCGCATCGCTTTGCCAAAAAAATTTGTTCGGCCGCGCCATCGCTAAGCGGCCCTGAAGTTCTTGCACCAAATCGCCCTGCGCGTCGACTACTTGCTGCACAAAATCAGCTTGTAAGGTACTAATTGGCGCGAGGCGTTCCTGTAACTCGATTTTAGCTTCGCTGGCCCAACTCGCAGCCGTTAGCAAAAGTGCCGCGGCAGCCATTAAACTGCTAATGAAAACTTTCATAATAGTTCCTTAATCACGTGGTGGGCGTGGCGCTAGAACATCGCGTTGGCCGTTACTTGCTGCACTACTAACGACACCGCTAAGTTCCATTTGTTCAACAATACGCGCCGCACGATTGTAACCAATTCTGAATTTACGCTGCACGCTTGACACCGATACCCGTTGCGTTTCAGTGATGAACGCCACGGCTTCATCGTACAAAGGATCACTTTCGGCGTCATCGTCACCAGCGCTTTCACCTGGCAATAATGCATCTTCGTTTTGATCACCGCTTAGTATTTCTTCCAGATAATTTGGCTTACCGCGACGTTTCCAATCAGCCACCACCGCGTGTACCTCATGGTCATCGATAAACGCACCGTGAACCCGTGTCGGCACGCCGCTTCCCGGCGGCAAGTAAAGCATATCGCCCTGTCCCAACAGTTGATCAGCACCAGGCTGATCAAGTATGGTGCGAGAGTCTATTTTTGATTGCACCTGGAACGCGATACGGGTCGGAATGTTGGCTTTGATTAAACCGGTGATAACATCCACCGATGGCCGTTGGGTTGCCAGAATTAAATGGATACCGGCCGCCCGTGCTTTTTGCGCAATCCGGGCAATAAGTTCTTCAACTTTTTTACCGACAATCATCATCATGTCAGCAAATTCATCGATGACGACCACTATACTTGGCAAGCTATCCAGTATTGGCGGCATTTCATCCATCGAATCGCCGGGTTTCCATAACGGATCACGCAGCGGTTCGCCTTTGGCTGCTGCGTCCTCAACTTTAACGTTGTACCCCTTGAGGTTACGCACCCCAAGGGCTGACATTAATTTGTAGCGCCGCTCCATTTCACCAACACACCAACGCAAGGCATTGGCTGCATCTTTCATATCGGTGACAACTTCTGTTAACAGGTGCGGAATGCCCTCATAAACTGAGAGTTCGAGCATTTTCGGATCGATCATAATCAAACGAACTTGCTCTGGTGTGCTCTTATAAAGCAGGCTGAGAATCATGGCGTTCACACCGACCGACTTACCTGAACCTGTAGTACCGGCGACCAACAAATGCGGCATCTTGGCTAAATCGACAATCACCGGCTGACCGGCGATACCTTTACCCAACACCATGGTTAATGGTGATGCGGCTTGTTGAAACGCATCAGAGCTAATGACATCGCTGAAAAACACGGTTTCCCTACTCTTGTTCGGTAGCTCTAACCCAACGTAGGATTTACCCGGAATGACTTCGACCACCCGCACCGAAATTGCCGATAATGAGCGAGCAATATCTTTATCCAGATTTGAGATTTTCGAGACCTTCACACCGGGCGCGAGGTCTAGCTCAAAACGCGTGATCACCGGCCCTGGCTGCACATTTGCAACCTTTACTTCCACTCCAAAATCTTGCAGTACGGCTTCAACAGTCTGGCTGATTTGTTCCAGTTCAGCTGGGGTCAGCGGGTTACCGGTTTTTGCGGGCTTATCAAGCAATGCAATGGAAGGTAATGGGTCAACGGCAGGCAGAGCTGCATCGGCTGAGCTCTCTGTCGCATCGTCAGCCTCGTCTGTTTCCTCGTACTCCGCTTCGATTTGTTGCGCAGGTTTGCTATCGGCGCGCGCAATTTTCATCGACTTTTTCTCGGCAGCACCGAACAAACCGAGATCGGGCTCACTATCTTCTTCTTCCGTCGAAAGCGTGATATCTAAGTCTAGTTCAGGTTCGCGACGCTCAAAAATATCCTCAGCAGCATCATCATCTGCGGTCGGTAACGGCTTCATTTTTCTGCGTTTACTCTTGCGCTCGCGAGGAGGCTCGTCCGCAGTAGTACGCATGTTTGCAATCAACGTTTTACTTTGCTCGAACAACCATAAAGTTGCCCTAATCGTCCACTCACCAAGCTTATCTGCCAACCAGACCCAGGAAATACCGGTAACCAAAGTCAGGCCAGTACATAAGAACGTCAGCAACAACAAAGTTGTGCCAATCAAATTGAAATAAGGTAACAATGAACTGCTGATGACATCGCCAACAACACCGCCGGCGGAAAATGAATAAAGTTCGGAAAAATTAAGTGATGCCAGCGCAGATGCACCGACCAAGGTCAAAATAAGTCCGATCAGTCGCAAGCCTAGTGCCAGGTAATCCAGTTCGATCAATCGATGCGGCTGGCGAAACATTACATAACCCAGGCCTGCCAGACCAAAAGGGATGGCGTAAGCAACAAAACCAAATGAGAACAACAAAGCATCCGCAAACCACGCACCGATAGCCCCCGCGGCATTTTCGATGACACCTTGGTAGCCTGTTTGCGACCAACTAGGGTCGGCAGGATTAAAACTCACTAGCGCGAGAAAAAGGAAAATCGCGAAGGCTCCACACAAGATGAGCCCGACTTCGAGTACGCGTTGAGCACCGCTCATGACTTAACCTGCGGTCGTTGTTGCACCACTGCCATGCTGATCATCGTTATTCCCTGTTAGCGTCGATTCTTGTTTTAATGGGTTCTGCTTTAGCTTAGTTTCACTAGTGTAGCTTGTCAGCGCAAGAGATTCAGCTGTTTTACTACGTCTTTGCTAACCTTTTATCAGAACTTTATTATCGTTTTTCACTTCTTCCATGACCACGTAGGTACGCGATTCATTTACTCCAGGCATCATCAATAAAGTCTCACCTAGGAGTTTACGGTATGACGGCATATCCGGCACCCGAGCTTTGATTAGAAAGTCGAAATCACCGGCAACCAAATGGCATTCCAGAATCTCCGGGGTCTTTTGCACGGCCTCGCTAAATTCAGCAAATGCATCTGATGATGTTCGTGTCAGCGTAATTTCGACAAAAACCATCAGATTTGCACCCAGCTTAGCGGGGTTGATGCGCGCATGATAGCCTTCGATCACACCTTCCTTTTCTAACTTGCGCACCCGCTCGCTACACGCCGTCGGGCTGAGCCCCACACGACGGGCGATTGCGACGTTACTAAGGCGGCCTTCTTGCTGCAATAGACGTAGAATTTTTCGGTCGATCCTGTCAATAGTGATTTCAACGGGTTCTTCGGCTGTAAACATTGTTTTTCACTACTATTTGTTAATTTGGACTCATTATAGACGGAAAACTATAGTAAAAAAAGTACGAAACAAACCATCAAGTTCGCCTATAATTGCCGCCTTAAATCCTTATGTTTAACCGACAACCTAAATGGGAATCAATCCATGCTAATTGGTGTACCTAAAGAGATTAAAAACCACGAATACCGTATCGGCCTTACGCCAGCAGCTGTACGCGAATATGTTGCCCACGGCCATGAAGTTATGGTGGAGAACGACGGTGGTGCGGCAATCGGCTTTCTCAACGAAGATTACCAACTTGCAGGCGCCACTATTGTTGCAGACCCTGCAGAAATCTTTGCCAAAGCCGATATGATTATCAAGGTAAAAGAACCGCAACCAAACGAATGTATGCAGTTGCGTGAAGGTCAAATCTTGTACACCTATTTACACTTGGCGCCAGATCCAACGCAAACGGAGCTATTGGCGAAAGCCGGTGTTACTGCAATTGCTTACGAAACCGTTACTGATCGTAATGGTGGCTTACCATTATTGGCACCGATGAGCGAAGTCGCTGGCCGCATGTCAATTCAGGCTGGTGCCCACAACCTCGAGAAAGCCAACGGCGGCAGTGGTGTTTTACTCGGCGGCGTACCCGGCGTTGAACCAGGTAAAGTGTTGGTTATCGGTGGTGGTGTAGTTGGTACCCAAGCGGCAAAAATGGCGGTCGGCCTGGGTGCAGAAGTTACCATTCTTGATCGTTCATTACCGCGTTTACGCCAGCTCGATGATATCTTTGGCGGACGGGTGAAAACCATCTACTCCACCGTTGATGCGATCGACCACTTTTCGCGCCAAGCTGATCTTGTGGTCGGCGCAGTGCTTATTCCGGGCGCAGCGGCACCAAAACTACTCACCCGTGAGCACCTGAAAAACATGAAGCCAGGTTCTGTCGTCGTCGACGTTGCTATCGACCAAGGGGGTTGCTTTGAAACATCCAAAGCTACCACTCATCAGGAGCCGACTTATGTTGTTGATGAGATCGTCCACTACTGTGTCGCCAACATGCCAGGTGGCGTGGCACGTACCTCAACTATCGCGTTGAACAATGCTACTCTGCCTTTCGGTTTAGCCCTCGCTAATCACGGCCTTTCTGCCATGGAAAGCAATGAACACTTGCGTAACGGTTTAAACATGCACAAAGGTAAAATTACCTATAAGGCAGTGCATGACGATTTAGGTGATAAACTCGGCTTGGACTATCAGGATCCAACTGATGCTATTCGTGGCTAGTTGTCACTGGTAGAAAATGGTTACAGCCAGAGACCCGCACAATGTTTGCGGGTCTCTTGTTTGTGGCGATTGTAATCCATACAATCGACCCCTATGTATGTAAGCATGTCGCAAACAAATTAAAAAATAACGGAGTACATCGATTATGGCAGACGCCAAACATTGCCGCCTTCTCATTCTTGGCTCTGGACCCGCAGGCTACACCGCCGCGGTCTATGCCGCTCGTGCCAACCTTGACCCAGTGATGGTGACGGGAATGCAACAAGGTGGCCAGCTAACCACTACCACTGACGTCGAGAATTGGCCAGGCGATGCCGAAGGGTTAACCGGACCAGATTTAATGGTGCGCATGCAGCAACATGCAGAGAAGTTTAATACCGAAATCGTTTTTGATCACATTAATAAAGTTGATTTCAGCAGTAAACCTTTCCGCCTGTACGGCGATAGCAACGAATTTACCGCCGATGCTGTGGTTATCTCCACCGGTGCGTCGGCAAAGTACCTTGGTTTAGACTCGGAAGAAGCTTTTATGGGCAAAGGCGTATCAGCCTGTGCAACCTGTGATGGGTTCTTCTATCGCAACCAGAAGGTTTGTGTCGTTGGTGGTGGTAACACCGCGGTTGAAGAAGCGCTTTATCTGGCTAATATCGCCAGCGAAGTCCACGTCATTCACCGCCGCGAAGAGTTTCGTGCGGAGAAAATTTTGGTTGACCGGCTGATGGCTAAAGCCACCAACGGCAATGTCACTCTGCATCTGAACAAAACCCTTGATGAAGTACTGGGCGATGCGAGCGGAGTCACTGGTGTACGTGTGCAGGACACCCAGAACGGCAGCCTTTCTGAACTCGAAGTGATGGGCTGTTTTATTGCCATTGGGCATCAACCCAACACCGGTATTTTTGACGGCCAGCTAGAAATGCAGGACGGTTATATTGTGGTGCAATCAGGTATCACTGGTAACGCTACAGCAACCAGCGTGCCAGGTGTATTTGCTGCTGGTGATGTGATGGACCACGTCTATCGTCAAGCAATAACCTCTGCGGGGACGGGTTGTATGGCGGCACTTGATGCGGAGCGCTATCTTGACGCCCTAACGAAAGCTTAATCAGCTTATGTTTCGCTTAGCGCCACAGGACTACACCTTTCCACGTCCAGAACTTGCGCTTCGCGATCCCAATGGTTTACTGGCGATGGGTGGTGACCTGCACCCCGATCGCCTTATCAACGCCTACCGTAGTGGTATTTTCCCTTGGTTTTCCGATGACACTCCACCGCTTTGGTGGAGTCCCGATCCTCGTGCTGTGTTTACTCCCCAAAGTTTGCATCAAAGTCGCAGTATGCAGCGGTTTCGACAACGCACCGACTTCACAGTTAGTCTAAACCGCGACTTTGCACAGGTGATTGACGCCTGCGCCCGTACCCATAAAGAGAGCCCGGAAGGCACTTGGATCACGCCGGCATTGCAACAGGCCTTTGTTGAATTACATCGCTTAGGGCATGCTCACTCCATCGAGGTTTGGTCGCAAGGAGAACTGGTCGGTGGAATGTATGGGATGGCAGTAGCTAACCTGTTCTGTGGCGAAAGCATGTTTCATCAGCGCAGCAATGCCTCAAAGCTCGCATTACTGGTATTTGCTGAACATTTTTTTGTTGCCGGCGGGCAACTGATTGATGCACAGGTGGAGAACCCCCACCTGCAGCGGCTCGGGCTGCGTCAAATTCCACGCCAGCAATTTCTCCATCAATTACGCCTTAGCCTACGTTCAACGGCTACTCTGGCGGCTGATTTTTGGCAGGCGCGGTCATTGCCACATAAATCAAGTGGTAATTGTCGCGGAAAACAGCTAGAATTCTGACCACTTTTTCTAGAGCATTTGTTTTTAACTGAGAAATCGAGGATTTGAATGGCAAAAGAAGACAGTATTGAAATGCAAGGCACGGTTCTGGATACCCTGCCCAACACCATGTTCCGTGTTGAATTAGAAAACGGTCATGTGGTAACGGCACATATTTCTGGAAAAATGCGCAAGCACTACATCCGCATCTTGACGGGTGATACAGTCACCGTGCAATTGACGCCCTACGATCTGACCAAAGGTCGCATTGTCTTCCGCGCGCGCTAAACGCTGCCGCCGTTAGCCCGTGGTCGAACCACGGGCTTCACGCTCGCTTACCTTCAACTTCAACGCATCTTTGGCGACACTAACGCGGACATTACCGCCGTTGGTGAGCTTGCCGAACAAGATTTCGTTGGCGAGTGGCTTCTTCAGATATTCCTGGATAACCCGGGCCATTGGTCGCGCACCCATTGCTTTGTCGTAACCTTTTTCTGCCAGCCATGCGTAGGACGCTTCGTCCAATTCTAAACTGACTTGTTTACGATCTAACTGTGCCTGTAGCTCAGTTACGAATTTATCGACCACTTGGGTAATCACTTCAGTGTTCAGGTGATTGAACCAAACCACAGCATCTAGCCGATTACGAAACTCAGGACTAAAGGTACGATTGATTTCCAGCATTGCGTCAGGTGCATGATCCTGTTGTTTAAAGCCAATCGACTGACGCACAGTCTCTTGTACTCCAGCATTGGTGGTCATCACCAAAATCACATTGCGAAAATCAGCTTTCCGCCCGTTGTTATCCGTTAAGGTACCGTGATCCATCACCTGCAATAAAATATTGTAAATATCGCTGTGGGCTTTCTCGATTTCGTCGAGCAACACCACAGAGTGCGGATGCTTGATCACAGCTTCAGTTAATAAGCCACCTTGTTCAAAGCCAACATAGCCTGGCGGTGCACCAATCAATCGGCTGACCGCATGGCGTTCCATATATTCCGACATATCAAAGCGCTGAAACTCAATCCCTAACGCTTTAGCCAGTTGTTGAGTGATTTCCGTCTTACCTACCCCAGTTGGTCCAGCAAACAGAAATGAACCAATAGGTTTATGTTCTTCACTAAGCCCTGAACGCGACAGTCGAATCGCTGCAGTAAGTTGATCAATTGCTTGATCCTGACCAAACACCACAAGCTTCAGATTACGATCCAGCTGTTTCAGTACTTGTTGATCAGAGCGTGAAACACTTTGCTCAGGAATACGCGCAATTTTGGCGATAATTTGCTCAATATCCCCAACACCAATGGTTTTTTTGCGCCGCGATGGCGTGACCAAGCGTTGACTTGCGCCCGCTTCGTCGATGACATCAATGGCCTTATCCGGCAAGTGCCGCTCATTTATGTATCGCGCTGAGAGTTCAGCAGCAGCACGGAGCGCATTTTGTGTGTAGCGAATGCCATGGTGCTCTTCGTAGCGTTCTTTCAATCCCATGAGGATTTTAGTGGTGTCATCTACTGACGGCTCATTAATATCAATTTTCTGAAAACGCCGAACCAATGCACGGTCTTTTTCGAATATATTTTTATATTCACCATAGGTGGTTGAGCCGATACATTTCAGTTCGCCGCTACTTAGCAACGGCTTTAATAGATTGGAGGCATCTAAGACCCCGCCACTGGCAGCACCGGCGCCGACAATGGTGTGGACCTCATCAATGAATAAAATCGCGTGTTCGTGGGCTTGCACTTCCTTCAGCAACTGCTTAAAACGTTTTTCAAAATCGCCGCGGTATTTGGTACCTGCTAACAAGCCACCCATATCCAACGAGTACAAGGTGGCGTCTTTCATCACCTCGGGCACCTCGCCTTGTACAATTCGATAAGCCAAACCTTCGGCAATCGCGGTTTTACCCACACCAGCCTCGCCCACCAGTAATGGGTTGTTTTTACGGCGCCGACAAAGTACCTGCACACAGCGTTCAAGTTCACTGTCACGACCTATTAAGGGATCGATAAGACCGCTGCGGGCGCGGGCATTCAGATTGCTACAAAAGCGCTTTAGGTAACTTTGTTGCTCCTCACTTGCGGTTTCTTGTTGTTCTGCTTCGTCGGCATCCGGACGAATGATTGGATCATCCACTTTTGAAAGCCCGTGAGACAAGAAATGCACCAAATCAAGCCGGGTAATATCATGCTTATTTAATAAAAATACCGCGTGTGACTCTTGTTCGCTAAAAATCGCCACCAGCACATTGGCCCCAGTGACTTCACTATTGCCAGATGACTGCACATGAAATACCGCGCGTTGTAACACGCGTTGAAAACCTAATGTAGGTTGGGTGTCACTTTCTGATGTTTCGGTATCAAAACACGGAGTGCTGCGATCGATGTAGGATAATAACTCTTGTTTCAACTTGGTAAACTCTAGCCCGCAAGCGCGCAAGGCTTTAGAGGCTTCAGGGTTATCAAGAAGTGCCAACAACAGATGTTCTACCGTCATCAATTCATGACGGCGGTCACGGGCGATGCGAAACGCATCATTTAAGGTAATTTCTAACGCTTTATTTAGCATGTAAGCACTCCTCGACTACGCCAGACGACTACGCATATAGACCACTAGGCC
Organism: Pseudidiomarina xizangensis; assembly: GCF_052541995.1. Taxonomy (NCBI): domain Bacteria; kingdom Pseudomonadati; phylum Pseudomonadota; class Gammaproteobacteria; order Alteromonadales; family Idiomarinaceae; genus Pseudidiomarina; species Pseudidiomarina xizangensis. The sequence goes on along the minus strand of NZ_JBOBQA010000001.1, from coordinate 467,763 downwards.
TTTTCCATGGTGCACAGCAACGGATGCTGATGCTCACGTGCGTACTGGTTCACTTGTACTACTTTGGTCTCTGCCACTTCAGCAGAATAGACCCCGCATACTGCTTGGCCTTTATAATGGATGGTTAGCATGGTGTCCGTCGCACGTTCCTCATCCATTCGAAAAAACTTGATCAGCACCTCAATCACAAAATCCATTGGGGTGTAGTCATCGTTATTGATAATGACTTTGTACATGGACGGCGGCTGCAGTTTCTGTTTCTCGCTCTCGAGGTCATGGACTGTGCCTTGTTGATGTTGGTCCATACTACTCATAACGTCTCTTTACCTATATATAGCCACAAAACTAGAATTTCGCTCACTTAAAATAGAAATTAACGACTCTTTCGTACATTAAATAATCAAATTTCGGCTTGACTCTGTACAGAACTCACCTAGAGTAAAACATGGCGTTAACAATTGGCTTTTTCAATGACTCTGCCGTTGGCGCCATTCTAACAATAACTACATTGTAAATGCAGAATAAAGGAAGTAGAAGTATGGCAACCGGTAAAGTGAAATGGTTCAATAATTCAAAAGGTTTTGGATTTATTGAAGCAGAAGAGCGTGAAGGTGATATCTTCGCGCATTATTCAACAATTGAAATGGAAGGTTATCGCACCTTAAAAGCAGGACAAGATGTCGAGTTTCAACTCGAAGAAGGTCCTAAAGGTCTACACGCCACGAATATCACACCCGTGCAAAAGTAAGACCAAGCAGCCATTTGTTGCAAAAACGCCAGCAGTCGCTGGCGTTTTTTTATCGTTAACTATCTATACCATTAACTATCTATACCAAAGTAACGCCGCAATTGATCGCGCAAATTAGGTGGCGTGCCGTGAATAGTAAGTTTGTCACTATGTGGATCGTATTCCACCCGTTCGCTGAGCAAGTCTTGATCAAAAGAAACGCTGAGACCGCCGCCCTGCCCCTGAAACTTCACCAATTTCCGCAGGGTTGAACGATCCGTTGGAAACTCATCCACCAGCGTCCGCTCTTGCTGGGTTTGGTTGAAGTCAGCAAAACTGCGTTCACGCGGCAGCGATTCGTTAAGTTGCTCGGACAAATCTTTAACCCGGACCGGCTCACCTTGCTGCCATTGATTGTCACAGATCTCGTACACCGACTTACGTAATTGCCTAGCCTGATCGGCCTCAAGCTGCTCTTCATGAGCATAGCGCGATACGCTGTCGATCAATTGTTGCGATTGCTTCTTAGGGTTTAGCCCCTCAGCGCAGCCCAAAAAGTCGAGGAAAAAATCTGACACTTTGCGCCCGGCACGACCTTTGATAAATGAAATGTAGGTCGTTGAATCTGGTTCTTCATGCCATTCACGTAGATTAATCGAAGCCGCTAGCTGCACTTTACTGATCGCCAGCTGCGAAGAGCGATCGACACTTAAATCAGGGGCGATACTGACACCGTCCTGACTCGGTAAAAATGCCACCACCAGAAAATCCTGACCGCGTTCCGCGTAGGTTGCCAATAGTAAAAAACCGGGCTCGAGAATGCCGTAGTGTTGCAGCTGTTGATGCAAAAGTTTCGCCGCTTGCTGCGAGAAGTCGACGAACTCCAGCTGTTCCTTGCGCCACTGCGCTAACAGTTCTGGGAAATCACTTTTTAAGGTGGTTTCCTGTTCGTCCTCAGCAGTTAAAAATCGCGCATAGCCTTTGCTTGGTTTAGCCTGATAAACCTCAGTTAACTCATTAAGCAAAAGACCGACTTCGTCATTAATCGCAAGTGTATTCGGTGCGACGCGTAGACCAATTTGTCCGTCATTGGTGTAAAACTGGTGAATAATGCTGTGGTTAACATCTGCTTGCATGGTGCTACTACTGTCCTTCTGCAATCCCTGTGGTAAGATTGCGCACATTCTAACATGTGAGGAAAGATTTCGATGCCGATCGTTTCAAAATATGCCGTCGAACAACAAGAGAAGCTTCTTAACGACGTTCTGGAAACGCTGCAAAACGAAGAAACTCCGGTCGATCTAGCCCTGATGACTTTGGGCAATGCAGTAACGCATATCATTGCTGAACATTATTCGCCTCAGCAAGCGCAGCAAGTCGCCGAACAATTTGGTAAAGTACTACTACAATCTTTAGGAAAATCAGCATAAGCTGTTTAAACTTTACACGTTAAGGCTACTCGCTTAGGGCAACTATGAGACAACGGAGACAGCGTCGCGATAAAATAGCTCGACTGATCAGTTGGGGCCATTGGTTCACCTTTTTCAACATTCTTATTGCGCTCGCTATAGGCACGCTGTACATCGAAGCAGCAGAGACCCCAGCTACCTTCCTCGGTGGCATTTACATGGTTATTAGCTGGCTTGGTCACTTTGCCTTTTTGCCGTTTATTCTGTTTATTCTGCTGATCTTTCCGTTTTGTCTGATTATTCCGTATTCCCGGGTATTACGCGGCATCTCAACCCTGGTGGCCTCCTTTGGCCTGATTGCGTTAGTGGCTGATGCGCTGTTTTTCCGTCAGTACGGTTATCATCTCAATACCTACTCACTATCGCAGCTCGCCTTAGATGCGGAAACCGCCTTTACTGGTGCCAGTTTTGTTCTACTCCTGAGTATGCTGTTGTTGTTTGTGGTGTTGCTGGTATTTGAATTAGCATTGGCAAACATTGCCTGGAAGCGCCTCGACCGTTTACGTGCGCATCATTGGGGAGCGTCGTTTAGCGCTGTATTCATGCTTTGCTTCTTAAGTAGTCATAGTATCCATATTTGGGCTGACGCAGTGTTCTACACCCCGATCACTAAACAAGACGATTTATTTCCAGTGTCCTACCCGACCACCGCACGCACCTTGATGAGTAAGCAAGGTTGGTTAGCTGAAGAACGCTTGCAAGCGACCGATAAGTTATTACGTGAAACCTCAAGCATTGAACTCAAGTATCCGACCCGACCGTTGATGTGCGCGCGACTACCACAACATCGCAATACACTGTTTGTCGTCTTTAATCATTTAACGGCTGCCCAACAGCAGCAGTTGGAGCAGAATTTACCTGGTTTGCAAAACTATACTAGCCCGGTACTTGGTCAAACGAGCACACAGGCTGGCGTATTTGAGGTTCTTTACGGTCTAGCGGACATTTATGCACCACCGGTGATGAAAACAGAGCAAATGCCTGCCTACTGGCGTCAGTTGAATGACTATCAGGTACAGTTTGAAATTCAGGGCGATACCGCGGCATTTGCAGTTCCGGAGTATCTGCTCAAACAGACAAGCAGTGGTTACCGTACCCGCATTGATCTGGTTTTCAGTACCAGCGTCGATGCCGAGTTGCTAGCGCGGATTGAACAGGCTCTGGTAGCTGAACAACAGGTGGTTATAACCGCTTTAACACCTAACCAGGCACTTGACCATGACGCCGAAAGCTACGCCATGACACGCTTGCAGGTTCCTCTGTATCACTCACCCACGTTGAATATTCAGCCTCAGGATGTAGTGATATTGACCGATCTCATGCCCACTGTCGTTAATGGTTACATGAATTGTTCCGACGGTGTTCGTGCCTATGCAACAGGTCGCAACATTGCTGAACCTAATGCGAGGGAATTTCCGGTAATGACCAGTTTTGGTCGTGATTTGGTCATTTACGATAGCCAGACCACCTCAATCATCAGTAGCGGTGGCACCATGCGTTCATTCGATAATATCACCTTTGAACCACGCCCCAACGTGTCTCCTGCCACACCAGTACTGGTGGATGGATTGAAACACCTGCAGCGCTTCAGCCGAAAATCTGATGAATAAATAGGCGTTCGTTCAGAGTTGTGTGTCTGAGTGCTTGAGTAATTGCCAAAAACCAGTAATATAACGCCCTCGGTCGGCGTGTAGCGCAGCTTGGTAGCGCACTGTCATGGGGTGTCAGGGGTCGGAGGTTCAAATCCTCTCACGCCGACCAATTTTTAAAATTTTCAGCTGCCGCCCGGCACTCGTACTTTCTTGTTCGACCCACTCCAATCACCATCCAAATTAACGTACGTACTACTTAACTGCCTTCGCGTGCCGGCATATTCGTAATTGTCTAGCGTGATCCAACTACCATCACCAGGGTATTGAAAATAAGTCCGCGAAATTAGTAGCCTTTTGGACTAAGATAGAAATATAAATAAAGCGACCGGTGGTTGTTGTGGTAGTAATAATTTCACTGAAGATTCTCCCACAGAACATAGTCTGTCATTCCAGTTTACTGTCAAGAAACAACGCATTGAAAGGAAACTTCTATGCTTGGCAATAACAAAAGTACGACCAGATCTTTCGATGAGAAGGAGCGACTCGCGGAACTCCACGCTCTGAAAATTCTTGACACTCCAGCGGATAAATATTTTGATCGCTACACGCGTCTCGTGGCAGAGATCCTCAGGGTGCCCATGGTCGCAGTAGCCTTGATTGATAAAGATCGTGAGTGGATCAAGTCCGCCGTCAGCGTGGAATTGGGTGATAAGCCTCTCGAAACATCTTTCTCGGTCCACGCCCTCGACAAGGACATACTCGAAGTCCCCGATACTCTTGAAGATGACGTGTTCCGGGATCACCCTGCCGTGGTGGAAGCTCCCTTTATTCGCTTCTACATGGGCACCGTCCTGTGCGGACCGACCGGCCAGCCGCTCGGCACACTGTGCATCATGGATACCCAGTCACGTTACTTCTCCCGACTACAGCGTGCCTGGTTAGTCACCTTTGGCCATATGATACAGGAACTGATCATCCACGATCATGTCTTGATTAATGCCCGTCAGGAGGCGGAACAGACTGCCCGTCGTAATGCCGTTACAGGACTCCCGGACCAGAAGCTATTCGTTAGTACCCTTAACCATCTGATTAACCTGTCGAAACAGGAGCAGAATTATCTGGCCATATTGTACGTGCGTTTGAACAAAGTCGATGAAATCAACCGTGTTTATAGCCGAGCTATACGGGATGCGATGTTGCGCCGCCTGGCCGAACGTTTGATCGCCAACGACATCAGCACTCTGACGGTAGGTCACTTGAGCCAGACCTGCTTCGGGGCAGTGATACCGCTGTACGTGTTAGATGCTATTTTCGACGTAGTCGCTCCCATCGCCGATAAACTCAAAAATCCGATTGAAGTAGAGGAAGTTACCATTCATCCTGATATTGACGTGGGTATTAGCCTGGCTCCTGTCGATGGCCTAACTTCTGAAGAGCTGTTGGCAAATGCAAGCGCGGCTCTAGAAGCGCCCGAATCTCTCCACTCGGGACTGCATATTTTCAGCCACGACGTAGAACAAAAAGTACTAAGACGAGATACCATCGCACAACATCTGGAATCGGCTCTTCTTAATCATCAGTTGGATAATCACTATCAGCCTCTGGTGGCCATTGACGGCAGCCACATCGTGGGTTTCGAGGCTCTGGCCCGCTGGCAGGATGCCGAGTTGGGGAATGTGAGTCCGGCTGACTTTGTGCCTATAGCCGGAAAGAATTCCAAGCTGTCCAGGCTGCTGACAAAATGGTCACTCATGACGGTTTGTGGTCAATCGAAGCAATGGCCTGAAAAAACCGGTGACGTTCCCCTGCGGATTGCCATCAATGTCCTCCCTACTCAGTTTCTGGAAAACGGATTCGTCAGCTTTGTGCTAGGCACTTTAGAGGAGTATGGATTAGCACCCGAACGCCTGACTCTGGAGCTCACCGAAGACAGCATTCTAGCTAATATTAACAAAGCGACCCAAGTTATGGAAGAACTACGCGATCACAATATTCAGATCTCTTTGGACGACTTCGGCACCGGCTACTCGTCACTGAGCTATCTAAAAGATTTGCCGCTCGATACTCTTAAAATTGACAAGACTTTCATCGACGATCTGACCGAGGATTCGCGGTCTGCCAATCTGGTCGCTGGCATTATTCGTATCGCCCATGACCTGAAAATTAAGGTTGTTGCCGAAGGGGTAGAGCACGAAGCCCAGCGCGCGCTGTTGCAAGAGCTTGGATGTGATGTCATCCAAGGCTATTTATACAGTCGTCCCGTCGCGTTCGATGACGCCCTTAAATTACTTAACAACTGGCCGCCAGCGGACGACTGTTGATTTGTACTAAATAACTCGTTAAAGCATCAATAATCCGTTGCTTATCGCAACTGGGTTGATCCTGAATTAATGGTCGCAGTAACTTATCAATTTGACGAAACTCATCGCGCGATAAACGATGCTCTTTTGCTACGGTCACTGCTACAGTCACTGCATCATTAGCCGCATGCCCGCGGCGACTGAGTTGTTCCAGTAAATAGAGTTGACGGCCGGCAATCGTCGCCAAGGTGGCGGCGTCGACACCGAGTTCGCGTTCCCCTTGCATACGTTGCTTTAGCTTTTCGCCAAAATGTCGCCAACTTTGATACAAGCCCCCAGCGGCTGCGCCGAGTGCGGCAGCTAGGCCGAGACTCATGCCACCCACCAACAAATCAATACCGGCCCCAGCCGCAGCGCCGGCGCCCACGCCAAAGCCGGTGTCTTTGCTCCAGGTTTTCAACGTTTCACTGGCAAACAGATCGTCGTGCCATTGACCGGAACCAATATCCACATGTTCAAATGCCGCATCGTCGGGCAAAAATGCAAATCGTGCCAGTAAATCCTGGACCGCAGCGTGCTCGCGTTGCCGTACACGTTCCTGCAAAGCCAGAACTTCGCCTTCTAAGGCGTCTTCAGAGAGCTCTAACGGAACTTTATGGCGCATCGCAGCCACATCTACTAATAATTCGGCGATCGTCTTAAACCCGCGCTGACGACGCTCCTCGCGTTCCTTTTGACGTCGTTCGACAAGCCGTTCAAGCACCGGTTGCGCCGCCGGCAAAACCACGCCCAAACTTTGTAACAATTGCTTTTCACCGCCTTCGGGGGGCGTCACTGTATCGAAAGCCACTACCGCGTGCAGGTTCAACTTAGCCAACGCGGCCTGCCAGTCAGATTGGCGATGGCCTTTTACCGCGGTAAAGTTAAGCACTGGCAGTAAAGGCTTGCCGCAGCGCGCCAGCACGTGCAGTTCGTCCTGATACTTTGGCAACACCGGATCGCGGCAATCGATAACATAAAACGCCGCATCCGATTGCAACAGTTGGCGTAATACTTTGGCCTCTTGGGCGTAAACGGTATCGGCTTGCGCACTTGCCAACAAGTGTTTGATTTGCGCCGGACCGTCGTGGCGAAACTGGTCGCCGTAGGTTTCAATTTCTGCGTATAAATCTGAGCCTGATTCAAGCCCCGGCGTATCGAAGAAACTCATCACCTGCGTCGCTCCTAGCCACACGCCCTGTTCTAGTACGCTACGCGTGGTGCTGGGTCGTTGATCGACCTCGCCGAATTCACGACTCTGCAACAAAGTACGTAGCAACGACGTTTTGCCGGCATTGGTATGGCCGACCACGGCGATATTTAAGATTGGCTCAGAGCGTGACATAGGAAACTCCATGTTGCTTCAGCAAGCGTTGCCATTGGGTCAAATAAGTGTCGCCCTCGGTGGCAATCAAGTGCACCGACAGTTGCATAGTAAAAGGGGAAATTTGCGCGAGATAACGCAGACTGGCGCGATCCGGGGTAAGGTTCGCGGCGATTCGAATTTCAACCTGACGTCGCGGCTGCTGTTCCAATAAGGTGAGAAATGCCTTTTTCTGGGCATGGCTGTCAAGCACACCAAAGTAATCGTTTGGTTGCTGACTGAGCCAGTGGCGGTTGGCTTCGTAGTCGAGGCTCGCACTAGTGCAGCCTTCACCTGCCTTGGCGTAATTCATTTCAATGGTTTCGTGAGCTGTGTTTTGATCCGCGTCAATCACTTGCGGCTGATGGTTATGCTTGCGTATCGACTGAACCACAGCATCGTGCCCAGATGCTGCTATATCAAGCCGCATACGTTGTAAGCTAAGTTGATACCAAACCACACTCACCAACGCCAGCAGCGCCCGCGGCAGCACCGCATAAATTAATACACAGCTGGCCAGCCAGCGCCCGGCTAGGTTGGCAAAATCGCCCGCGGTTGCGATATCGGTAGGCATTGGCACGCTTATGCCGAGCAATAACTCGGGAAGAACATTCAGTGTCTGTGCAATCGCCGCCAGTTGGGGTTGCTGCAAAATGGTGGTGGCCCAATGAAACTGGTAATCGTTAAAGCTTAGATAAAGTAACAAGGTTAGCCAACTACTGGAACTAATGACCAGCCAAAAACCATGAGACGCCACTGCCATAAGTGGCGCCAGCAGGCGTTGTTGCTGCACATGTTGCAACCAGGCCTGACTCAACTGTTGCCGTTCACTGGTATCATGCGTATTTCCAGCTTTGCTAGTAAACCACTGCATGATGTGTAGGCCCACTGCGGTTATACCATGAGGTTCGCTGTTGCGTAACGCGACCAGTAGCCAGAGCAGCAACATGGCAAGGTTGGGTAACAATAACAGCACCAACGCAAACAACAGCGACAGGGGTTGTGGCTGCGCCAACACAGTTTGCGTCGCCACTATTCCTAAGATAACCGCGATGAAACCGGCAATAAACGTCAACAATCGTCGCGCGCGCTGCCATGCGGCCAACTGCAATGCTGTTCCGCGGCGTTCTGAGATGGTTACCGCGCGTTTTCGCAACTGCTCTTCTTCAGTTTCGTCTGACGCTAATTCACCCACGTCGAAGGCCTGCATCTGGGCCGCTAGATCCGCCTGATCGCGCATACGTTGGTGTTCAGTCAACCAAAATTGTTCAAATCGCGAAAAAACCAAGGAGGTCCTTCCTTGTGTAATGGAGGAAGGTTAAAGATACTGGAGCAAGCAAATCAGGTAAAGGGGCTTTTACGCTCTGTTACAATCGCGTGCGGGCCTGACAGCTCGCGGTCTGTAGTTGTTGATCGACGGCAACATAATGTCCAGGAGGACATTTCAACGTAAGTTTGGATGGGTCTTTTTCGGTGGCTTTGCGTTTTAATTCACCTGCAACTTGGCCTAAATCGACATCAGGCATCAAGTGCGCACCGAATCCACCATAATAGTATTGATAAAATGCAGCCGCAAAAATTGTTAATATCAATAACTTGCGCATTTTCTTTATCACTCCATTAAAAACAACGGGGATACTAAGTTAGTGTACCGCCCGTTACTCTAATAGCAGTGTATAAAAAAAATACAAATTTATCCGTAAAATTTAGGTAAATACCGGTAGAAATAACCTGTTCTAATCACCAAAGTTGCAGGATCTCAATTAGGTTACACTCCGGAGAACGGCATGGGCTAGTCGCCTGAGTCCCCGTCCTCGTCCTGAATCCCCTCATGCAATGACGCAATTAGAGGGCAAGTGATATTGCCTTGGTGTGCGCAACACCGATCAACCATGTCGCTCAGCACCGTTTCAACGCGTTTCAGTTTGTCGATCTTGTCACGCACATCTCTCAGCTTGTGTTCGGCAAGAGCACTGGCTTCCTGACAGTGGGCACCATCTTCCAGCTGGAATAGGTTGTCAATCTCGTCGAGACTAAAGCCTAACTGCTGCGCCGTTTTTACGAACGTCAACCTTTCAATATCGCCGGAACCATAGCGTCGAATACCACCTGGAGGACGTTGGGGCTCCGGTATTAGCCCTCGTCGCTGGTAATAGCGGATCGTCTCGACAGTGACATTAGCTGCCTTGGCCAAGCTCCCGATGGTCAATGAATTCACTTTATCCGACATACGCCTTGACTCCGTAGCTGACTACGGGAGTAAGCTTATTTCATCGAGCAAAGTTATGAAAGGTGTAACCGCTATGTTGAATTCCAAATCGGGGCGCGGCCCCTTGGCTCTGGTTACCGGAGGGATCGCGGCGCTTTTGGCCTCAGCCTGCTGTATTGGACCGCTAGTGTTGATCACGCTGGGGGTCTCCGGTGCCTGGATCGGTAACCTCACGGCTCTTGAACCCTATCGTCCGATTTTCATCGGCGTCGCATTGGTAGCCATGTTCTTCGCCTGGCGCCGCATCTATCGGCCAGTGGAAGAATGCCAGCCCGGCGAAGTCTGCGCCGTCCCCCGAGTCCGGGTCGCCTATAAGGTGATCTTCTGGGTGGTGTCAGTGTTGGTCCTGATTGCCTTGTTGTTCCCTTACGCACTCCCGCTTTACTACTAAAAGGATAGCTCCCATGAAAGCTCGTTTCACCCTTATCACGCTACTTGCCCTGCTCAGTGCGCCAGCCCTAGCAGCCCTGCAGACTGTCACCCTATCGGTGCCGGGCATGACCTGCGCGGCCTGTCCGTTCACCGTCAAGGCCGCCCTCAACAAGGTGGACGGTGTCTCGCAAGTCGAGGTGAGCTACCCCGAGCGTGAGGCTGTGGTCACCTTCGACGACACCCGGACATCAGTGAAGGCACTGACCCAGGCCACCACTAACGCTGGGTACCCCTCAACTCAAACTGCCACGGAAGTCGATCCGGAGTAACCTATGAAAAACCCTAAAACCCTGCTGCGAATGAACGTAAAATGAGTAATGACAAGCACCTGCATATCGCGGTGATCGGCAGCGGCGGAGCAGCCATGGCGGCCGCCCTGAAAGCGGTCGAGCGCGGCGCCCGTATCACCCTGATTGAACGCGGCACCATCGGGGGCACCTGTGTGAATACCGGCTGCGTGCCCTCGAAGATAATGATTCGCGCCGCGCATATCGCGCATCTGCGCAAGGAAAGCCCCTTTGACGAGGGGGTGAGCGCCAAGGCTCCGAAGGTAGACCGGACGAAACTGCTTCAGCAACAGCAGGCACGTGTCGAAGAGCTGCGTGACAATAAATACGAAAGCATACTGCGCGATCAGACGGCCATCACGGTGCTGAACGGTGAGGCCCGGTTTGTCGATGCCCATACCCTGACGATCCAGCTGAACGACGGCGGTGAGCAGACGGTCCATTTCGATCGCACCTTTATCGGCACCGGCGCCCGTCCGGCAGAACCACCGATACCGGGCCTGGCTGAAACGCCCTATCTCACCTCTACCACTGCGCTGTTACTGGAAACCATTCCCGAACGACTGATCGTCATCGGTGCCGGATTTGTTGCTCTGGAACTGGCCCAGGCGTTTGTGCGACTGGGGAGCAAGGTCACCGTATTGGCCCGCAGTCGCCTGCTATCCGGTGAAGACCCTACCATCGGTGAGGCCATAGACGCCGCGTTCAGGTGCGAGGGCATCGAGGTGCTCAGGCAGACCCAGGCCAGCCGTGTGGACTATACCGACAATGAATTCATCATGGACACCAATGCTGGCAACTTGCGAGCGGATCAACTGCTGGTAGCGACCGGCCGGACACCCAATACCGAAGCCCTGAACCTGGAGGGCATCGGCGTGGAAACCTCCCGTGGCGCCATTCAGGTGGATGAGCATCTGCAAACCACCGTTCCCGGTATCTATGCCGCCGGTGACTGCACCGATCAGCCGCAGTTTGTCTATGTCGCCGCTGCCGGGGGCAGTCGTGCCGCTGTCAATATGACGGGAGGCGAGGCTACTCTGGATCTCAGCGCCATGCCGGGGGTGATGTTTACTGACCCACAGGTTGCCACCGTTGGACTGACGGAAGCCGAGGCGCTTGAGCAAGGTTTCAACGTGGATACCCGTGTGCTCGATCTGGACAACGTGCCCCGGGCACTAGTCAATTTCGAGACTCATGGATTTATCAAAATGGTCGCTGAGCGTGACTCAGGCCGCTTGCTGGGTGTGCAGGCGGTGGCCGCGGAAGCCGGTGAGCTGATCCAGACGGCGGTGATGGCGCTAAGGGCTCGAATGACGGTAGAAGACATCGGTAATGAACTGTTTCCCTACCTCACCATGGTGGAAGGCCTCAAACTTTGTGCTCAGACCTTCACCAAAGATGTGAAACAGTTGTCTTGCTGTGCGGGATAATGACTCTATGAATAGAATCGATATTTAAATAGTTCATAAATTGAATATTCCATCTATTCTTGAAGTGTGAATCAAGACAGTTAACAGCAAATAAACGACAAAATGGTGGCGAAAAAGGTAGACCATATTGTCCTACGACCGGTACAGCTATTCCAGACACCAAGAAGCTTTCTTAGAACTGAACGGAGACTAACCATGATAGATTCTACATCTGAGACACATTCCACACCTAATAAACCGACTTGGGTACGGGCAATAGGTATAGGCATTGGCGTGTCTATCCTGACCGCCATTGTTGCGGTGATCCTGATGAAAGCCGGCATCTCACCATTTCCTCAGCCGCCATCGCTGGCCTTAGCCGAGACCCTGCTGGGACGCAGTCTGCCGATGCCGGTTGGTTTACTCTTTCACACCGCCTACGTAACTTTCTGGTCGGTGGTGTTCGTGCGCTATTTTCCACGCAAAAACCTGCTGACCGCACTGGCCCTGGCTGCCGCACTGTGGGTTGTCATCCTGGCGGTATTCTTTCCCATTGTCGGTTGGGGTTTCGCTGGCCTGGCGATCAGCCCCAAATTGATTGTCGCCTCTGCTATACCTCATATTCTTTTCGGCCTGCTCTTGTGGCTGCTGGACCGCTATTTTGCTAAGCCGTCTCAGACCTGAGCACGGAAATACACCATGACTAGAATCGATACTGAAACTCTGCAGGGTTTTCAGACCCAGGGCCATGATTTCGTTCTGGTCGACACCCTACCGGCCGACGCCTTCGCCAAGGAGCATCTGCCGGACGCCATCAACATTGTCTCCGATGACATTGTTGATGAGGCACCCCAGCGGCTTCCCGATAAGCAGGCCACCATTGTGGTGTATTGCGCCAGCGAGAGCTGAAAGCGGGCAGGCCTTGCCGCTGAGCGACTCGCCAGCCTCGGCTATCGCCAAATCATTCACTACGAGGGTGGCAAAAAGGCCTGGCTTGTGCTGGCCCTGCGTTCAGTCGCGCCGCTGCAATATTGACAAGTGCCCCACCGGGGTCACCACGCAAAACCCGGCGCGCTACAAACAGCTGAATGTCACCGACAAGGGGGTACGAGTGGCCAATTACCAACATACCACGATCAAGGCTTTGACAGAATTATTGAACATTTTGGGTCTACACGGTTTGGAGGAGGTACAGCCGCGACATATCTGGTCAGGCGCCAGTGCCACTTCCTGGCACCCAAACAGGCTGGAATGCCGTCAAATTTAACGCGAAATTTTACGGTTTTATCGGCCGGACCTTAATTTCTCCATCTTTTTTATTCCGCGATGAAACCACCCGATTGGCGTTCCCATAAACTGGCATACAGACCATTTTGCGCCAGCAATTCAGTATGCGTCCCCTGCTCAATAATTCGGCCCTCGTCCATCACCACCAAACGGTCCATAGCTGCAATCGTCGATAGACGATGCGCGATCGCGATAACGGTTTTACCTTCCATGAGTCGGTACAAATTTTCTTGAATTGCCGCTTCGACTTCAGAATCCAGTGCCGAGGTGGCCTCATCGAGGATCAGAATAGGCGCATCTTTTAACATCACACGGGCAATCGCGATACGCTGCCGTTGCCCACCGGAGAGCTTTACTCCGCGCTCACCAACATGCGCGTCGTAACCGCGTCGTCCGGCTGCATCTCCGAGATCGGCAATGAAACTAGTCGCTTCAGCTCGCGCTGCTGCTTGTTCAATCATCGCCTGATCGGCATCAGGCCGACCATAGGCAATATTGCCGCTTACCGAACGATGCAACAACGAGGTGTCTTGGGTGACCATACCGATTTGTGCGCGCAGACTGTCCTGAGTCACTTTGGCAATATTTTGCTTATCAATGGCAATACTGCCCGAATTAAGCTCATAAAACCGCAGCAATAAGTTTACCAGGGTTGATTTACCAGCACCCGAACGCCCTACCAAGCCGATCTTCTCGCCTGGTTTAATGTGCAAATTGAAATCACGTAGTACCGGCTTGTCATCGGAATAATGAAAATTGACTTGGTCAAAGACAACTTCACCTCTACTCACCTGTAACGGGGCAGCTTGCTCGTCATCTTTAATCACCTGTGGCACCGATATGGTTTTAATCCCGTCTTGCACAGTACCAATATTTTCAAACAACGCAGAGACTTCCCACATGATCCATTGACTCATCCCCCATAAGCGCAACACCAGGCTCAATGCGACTGCAATGGCACCGACGCTGATCAAGGCATCCACCCACAAGCTTATGGCCAACGCCGCGATACTGAACAAGAGTAATGAGTTAAGTACATACAGGCAGGTATAGAGCTTGGTGACCAAGCGCATTTGCCGGTGTACGGTACCAAGGAACTCATTCATACCCGCCTTGGCAAACGCACTCTCGCGTTGTGCATGCGAGAACAACTTCACGGTTTGAATGTTAGTGTAGCTGTCAACGATACGGCCGGTCATAACTGAGCGCGCGTCGGCTTGCGCTGCAGCGACCTTACCCAATTTGGGCACGAAATAGCGTAACAGCACCACATAACAACCAAGCCATGCCAGCAGAGGTAGTGCCAGACGCCAGTCGGCCGTCGCCACAATAACCACAGTACCGATGAAATACACACTCACGTAGTTAAGGACATCAAATAGCTTGATAACACTTTCACGCACCGCTAATGAGGTCTGCATGACCTTGGTGGCAATGCGTCCAGCAAACTCATCCTGATAGAACACCATGGATTGTTGCAATAAGTAGTTATGCACCAACCAACGAATACGCATGGGGTAATTGCCCAGCAATGACTGGAAAGTGACCAGTGAGTGCATCACCACGAGTGCGGGCAAAACAAGCAGAACCACCGCGGCCATACCGACCAAATACCATAGCTGATCGCCGACAAAGGTTTCTCGCGACTGTTCACTCAACCAGTCGACGATGTTGCCGATAAAACTAAATAACCAAACCTCAGTGATGGCAATGGCCGTCATCAACAGGCCAGCGGCAAAGATGTACAGCCAGGCGCCTTGCGTGTAATGCCGACAAAACGCCACCAGTCCTTTTGGCGGCTGCTCATGACTTGGCGGTGGAAATGGATTCAGGCGGTTTTCAAACCAACGAAACATAATTATCCTTAAATATCCTTTAGCTAAACCGCATTTCTCTGCCGGATCATCTAGCGGTTAACTTGTCACCCTTTAACCTCATAATAAACGAAAAAGGTACCACATGAACGCTATTTTACTGCCGTTGTCGGGTTTAAAAAGGATTTATAGAAAGAGTTCAGAAGGAAAAGGCCGGATTGCACTGGTTAGCTTAAAACCACCGCCAGATAAATAGCTAAACCTACTACTAACAGACTCCAGCCAAAGCGTTGGCGATGTGCTTGCCACCAGTTAAGAAAACGTTCACCGAACCAGTTAACCAGTAGAGCCAGTCCGTAATAGCGAATACCACGGGCAATCAAAGACGCCAGGAAAAAGAATAGGAAGGGATAGTTTGCACTGCCTGCTGCAAGCATCCCGATCTGAAACGGGACAGGTGTAATGCCGACCAACAGTAAAGTAGAAAATCCATGTTCGTCAAAGTCCTGCTGGAATTCTGAGAATTCTGAGGTAAATCCAAACCATTGAATGAGCCATTGCCCGGCGGTGTCGAAAAAGAAAACGCCGATAGAGTACCCTATAGTTGCACCGACCAGACATCCTGTAAGAGTGACGGTCGCAATCACAAACCAGCGCTCCCGTTTGTGTAGCAAAAGCGGGATCAGAACGAGTTCTAAGGGCACAGGCAAGATGATGGATTCCAGCAGTGAGAGCAGGAAAATCATCCATAAAATATGATTCGAATCGAGAATGCGTGCCAACCACTTGTTGGCACGCTTATTATCAGGCCGGGTCATTACTCGCCAAACGCACCTGCAGGGCCCGGAAATACAACTGGGCTTTCAAAACCGTCTTCACTGACACTGGCGACGCCAAAGAAGTAATTATCGATAACGATGTTCTCAAGGGTGTATTCAGTCACCAAACCGACATCACGACTAAACTCCCAATTTGGTGCATCGGTATGACGCCAGTAAACGCGATAACCGGCGATATGATCTCCTTCGTCGCCTGCGGCAGGTTGCCATTTAAGGGTTGTGCTCGGAGCTACTGCACCCGCAATACTCACCTCGGCTGGCGGACTAGGCGCCCATGCCATGCTGGCCAACGAAACCGCATTGAGTGCGGTAAGTTTTGCCGCATAGTCAAAGTTTACCCCCTCGAGTGTATCGCCATACTCAATACCATCTTCGACTCTCAAGTCCTGATGCTGGCGATTGTAGTTCTCATTGGTTTCCATAATACGAACGCCCGGATACCCCAAGTCATTGAACGGACGGTGGTGTCCGCCACGGCCAAATCGGTCAAGGCGATAAATCACCATGGTATCTAAGTTTGGAATATAACGATCGGCCATCCAGTCAATGTAACGCGCGAGGTTACGACTTGGTGAATCAACTTCACCACCGGTATAACGACGACTGCGAGCTTCATCGTCAGTCTCGTCCATGCGCGTACCTTCGGCAAAAATACGGGCGGTGGAATTATTGATAACCCCATTCACCCCCGCAATGTTGCCAATCATATCGTTGTTCAAGACGGCTTTGATGCGCCAACCGTCAGCCTGCGCTTGCTCTGCCATAATTTTACCGCCAAACAAGCCCTGCTCTTCGCCGGCTAACGCAGCATAAACAATAGTTCCAGCAAACTCATACTGGCTTAATACGCGCGCCGCTTCGAGTGTACCCGCCACACCAGAAGCGTTGTCGTTCGCACCGGGCGCATCCGCGGTGGCGTTCATCACGTCAGAAACACGTGAATCGATATCACCAGACATAATCACGTAACGGTTCGGATCAATTTTGCCACGTTGCACTGCAATCACACTCACTACTTCCGTTGGATTCGGAATGCGTGATTCACCGCTAATCACTTCAGACTGGAAGTAAACCTCTAAACAGTCGCCACAGGCCGCTGAAATTTCCTCAAACTCAGCCTTTATCCAACGCCGCGCGGCACCGATACCACGGGTATCAGACTCAGTTTCAGAAAGGGTGTGGCGGGTGCCAAAACTCACCAGCTTGGTAATATCCTGTTCGATACGCTCAGCAGAAACAGCTGCTGCGATCGCATGCAACTTTCCCTGGTCTTGATAATTGATAGTTTCTGCTTGCGCGCTCGTTGCGAGTGCAAGACCAAACAGACTCGATAAAGCAATGGATTTCATAAGTGAACCTCTTATTCACAATCTTCTGGAGTAAAGCGTAAAGTAAACAAATTTAGTTCGTTCTGATCTAAATAACGGAACTCAACAAAATCAGCTTCTTCCCGATAGAATTTTAATGCTTCGCCAGTGCAATACTCATGCAACATAGCGGGCTTAACTTGTTGTTCAAAATCGTTCTCATCATGAACAAAGCGATCAACGCGAATCAGCGTGTAATAGAAACGCATACCATAATTTACAACTTCAGCGCGATCAAAACGCGTCTGTTTATCGAGCAAACGCGGTAAATCGCGGTTAAGCTTACCGGAGAGTTCGAGTAGCTCTTGATAAAGGGCATTACGTTGTTTCGAGCTGTTTTTCTGCGCGGCACTATGCCATAGCCAACTTGCTAAGCTACCTATGATTAACACGACAAAAGCCGCAACCAGACTCTTTTTAAAAGTTACTGACATAAACTATTACCCTTTAAGTCACGTAGCAATCGATGGAATTTGTGATTTTGACTTACAAACATTCATGTATGTATGTATAATTACGTGCATCTATACAAGCTCATTAAGCTTTACGTAAAATTCAAATGAGGTAGTCATAACATGCGTCAACGTACCCTATCACCACTGGCCATCGCCGTCTTTAGTAGCGCGATGTTAATTGCCGGTTGCAGTGATGCAGAGCAATCTGCTCCGGCACAAGCTCAGCAACGGCAGACGGTTGGCGTGGTTACGCTTGCAACCCAGCCACTTGAGTTAACGACGACACTGCCAGGCCGAGCTACCGCTTATCGTAGCGCAGAAGTCCGTCCGCAAGTAAGTGGAATTTTGCAACAGCAACTGTTCGTCGAGGGTAGCGAGGTTGAGGCAGGTCAATCGCTTTATCGCATCGACCCGGCAATCTATCAAGCAGACCTCGCTTCAGCTAAAGCTGCCGTAGCTCAAGCTAAAGCAAGCTTGAGTGCGGCCAGTGCGCGGTTTAATCGGTTTCGTGACCTGTTAGCCGACAAAGCGGTCAGTCAGCAGGAATTCGACGAAGCTGAAGCGGCTTACTTGCAAGCTCAGGCCCAGTTAAAAGTGGCTGAAGCGCAACAACAACGTGCCGCGCTTAACCTTGACTACACAGCTGTAAAGGCGCCAATTAATGGTCGTATCGGTCGTTCAGTGCTCACCGAGGGTGCGCTGGTTAGTGTCGGGCAAAGTCAGCCGTTAACGACGATTCATCAATTGGATCCGATTTACATCGATATCCAACAAAGCAGCGAGGCGTATTTGCAGTTGCAGGAAGCGATTACCGCCGGCCGTATTCGGATCGATGCAAATCGTCAGGCCAGCGTAAAACTCTTTGCCAACGGCGGGGCTGAAGTTATCGCCGAAGGAAAATTGCTCTTCAATGAAGTAACGGTCGAGCCGTCAACGAGTTCAATCGCGTTGCGTGCCAAGTTCAATAATCCAGAACGTCGTATCCTACCAGGTATGTTTGTCACTGCTGAAATAGCGACTGGCACTCTAACTAATGCGCTACTCGCACCGCAAACGGGAGTCTCACGCGATCCACGCGGACGCGCAGTTGCGCTCGTTGTGAACGCTGATGGGCTGGTCGAGCAACGTTACATTGAAGTTTCCGAAACATCCGGCAGCAACTGGATCGTCCGCTCAGGTTTATCCGCTGGCGACCAGATTATTGTTGAAGGTCTGCAAAAGGTACAACCCGGTGCAACGGTAAAAACGGAAGAAGTGAAATAAACTATGGCCAAATTTTTCATCGACCGTCCGATTTTCGCCTGGGTTATTGCAATCATCATCATGCTTGCTGGTGGTCTCGCGGTAACGCAGCTACCGGTAGAGCAGTACCCAGAGATTGCACCACCATCGGTACAAATCAATGCGACGTACCCGGGGGCGACTGCTGAAACCTTAGAGGAAAGTGTCACTCAGCTGATTGAGCAAAACCTCAACGGTATCGATAACCTCAAGTATTTTTCCTCAACCAGTGACTCTGCCGGCAATACCAGCATCACCCTGACCTTCGCTGCTGGCACTGACCCTGATATCGCCCAGGTACAGGTTCAGAACAAGTTGCAGTTAGTCGTTCCTTTGTTACCGCAGGCCGTGCAAGATCAGGGGATCGTGGTGGCGAAGTCCAATAATTCATTCTTAATGGTATTGGCGTTAGTTTCTGATAATCCAGATTTTAATCAGATTGACCTCGGCGACTACATTGCCAGTAACATTCAGGATCCTATTGCACGTACCCCTGGTGTCGGTAATGTGCAATTATTTGGCTCGCCCTATGCAATGCGAATTTGGTTAGATCCACAAAAGTTGACCCGTTTTAAACTGACAACGGAAGACGTCGTTTTAGCGTTACGCGAGCAAAACAATCAAGTCGCCGCTGGACGTCTGGGCGGTACACCTGCCGTTGAAGGGCAACGTCTGACCGCATCAATCATTGCTCAAACGCGGCTTGAAAGTGTCGAGCAGTTCGAGCAAATTCTACTGCGGGTAAATAACGATGGCTCTTCAGTAACCGTAGCTGATGTCGCGCACGTCGAATTAGGTGGTGAGAATTATGGCACTATCGCGCGCTACAATCGTGAAGCGGCTTCGGGCTTAGCAATCAATCTGGCAACCGGTGCCAACGCGCTGGACACCGCCGCCGCAGTGAAAGAAACTGTCGCCGAGCTGGAACAGTTTTTCCCACCGGGCGTTGAGCTGGTGATTCCCTACGACACCACTCCTTTTGTCGAGATAGCCATCACCGAAGTGGTCAAGATTCTGTTTGAAGCAGTGGTTTTGGTGTTCCTGCTGATGTTTTTGTTCCTGCAAAACTTCCGCGCTACCCTTATCCCCGCGCTAGCAATTCCAGTGGTACTGCTCGGCACCTTCGGCATTATGTCGGCCTTTGGTTTTAGTATTAATACCTTGACCATGTTTGGCATCGTGTTGGCGATCGGCTTACTGGTGGATGATGCCATTGTGGTGGTCGAGAACGTTGAGCGCCTGATGAGCGAAGAAAAACTGTCGCCGCGCAAGGCCACGATTAAATCCATGAGTCAGATCACCGGAGCCTTAGTTGCGATTGGCCTGGTTATGGCCGCAGTGTTTGTACCCATGGCCTTCTTCGGCGGATCGACGGGGGCGGTGTACCGACAATTTTCCATTACCATCATTTCGGCCATGGGACTCTCGGTCATGGTAGCTATTATCTTTAGTCCTGCTTTGTGTGCAACTTTACTAAAACCTGTTGATCATGAAAAGCAGAACAAAGGTATCTTAGGCGCCTTCAATCGCGGTCTTAACCGGCTGATTGAGAGTTACACAACTTCAGTACAAGGCATTATTAAGCGTAGTGTGCGTTTTGTGGTTATCTATCTGGCGTTAATTGTGGTGCTGGGCATAATGTTTGTACGCATGCCCAGTTCCTTTATTCCAGACGAAGACCGCGGGGTATTTTTAACCCAAATGCAATTGCCAGCAGGAGCAACTCAGGAGCAGTCGTTTGACACCATGCAAAAAATTGAGGATTACTACCTTGATAATGCCCCCGGAATTCGCTCGGTATTCTCCGTAGTCGGCTTTAGTTTCAGTGGCCAGGGACAAAACTCTGGTCTGGCCTTCGTGCGCATGACCGACTGGTCTGAGCGCACATCACCTGAGTTACAGGTCGACGCTATTATTGGTCGCGCCATGGGACACCTCAGTCAGATCCGTGAAGCAATGATCTTTGCGTTTAATCTGCCTTCCATTCCAGCCCTCGGCAATGCCACCGGCTTTAGCTTGTATCTGCAGGACCGCGGTGGCTTAGGACATGAGGCTTTACTCAATGCGCGTAACCAATTGTTGGGTATGGCTGCACAACAAGAAGCCTTAACCGGGGTACGGCCGAATGGTCTCGAAGATACCTCGCAGTTTCGTGTGGAAGTCGACTTTCAAAAAGCAAAAGCTTTAGGTCTGTCGATTAATTCAATCAATGCAACGCTTGGCTCAGCGTTCGGTTCGACCTACGTGAATGACTTTATTGATCGCGGTCGGGTGAAACAGGTTTATGTTCAGGGGAATGCCCAAAGCCGCATGACTCCAGATGATCTCAAGCAATGGTATGTGCGCAACGATGAGGGTCAAATGGTGCCCTTCTCCGCTTTTGCCAGCTCAAGCTGGACCTTTGGACCGCAGCGACTGGAGCGTTATAACGGCGTACCAGCCATGAACATTCAAGGTGAAGCTGCTGAGGGCTATGCTTCTGGTGATGCCATGATGACCATGGAGCAACTTATCGGCCAGCTGCCAGCAGGCATCGGTTTTGAATGGACGGGAATTTCACTTGAAGAGAAAGCTTCCGGTGACCAGGCTCCGCTGCTCTATGCATTATCGTTGCTGATCGTATTCCTCTGTTTATCAGCTTTATACGAGAGTTGGTCAATTCCGTTCTCGGTCATGTTGGTCGTGCCTTTAGGTATTTTAGGTGCGGTCATTGCCGCAACCATGCGCGGTCTGGAAAACGATGTTTACTTTCAGGTTGGCCTGTTGACGACGGTTGGCGTGTCAGCACGTAACGCCATCCTGATTGTCGAGTTTGCCAAAGATCTGCAGGCACAAGGTAAGGAACTGCTTGAGGCAACCCTGGAAGCCGTGCGTCTGCGTTTGCGACCAATCCTGATGACCTCACTCGCTTTCACCTTCGGCGTTCTCCCCCTAGCACTATCAACAGGTGCGGGTGCGGTAAGTCGACAAGCGATTGGTACTGGGGTGATCGGGGGGATGCTTGGCGGCACCATCCTGGCGATCTTCTTTGTCCCGCTATTGTTCTATATTGTGCGACGAGCCTTCCCACCCAAGGTCCGCGAAGAGGACTAGTCGATGTACCTGATGTCATGCTATGGTTATCTCACATTTCTGGGGTAGCCATAGCTTATGATTTATCGATACTTCATTCTCTGTCTCGCTGCTGCCGCCCTACTCATGGGCATTCAAGCACCAAACCTACTTGCCCAATATCAACAGCGGCTGGCAGCACAGTACGCTGAGGCCATGGTCTATTATCAGCAGTATCAGGCCATCGCGGATACGTATTATAATGGCCAGATAAGTGGCCTGATTGAAGCACACGAAGAGAATCAACAACCCGCTTTTCAAGAAGAAGCAAAAATCATAAGCAATTTAGTTCAGCGGGTACAAACCTTCGAACAACAGCAACGTTATTTCCAAGCAGATTATCCAACCCAGCTTTGGTCGCTGGCTTGGCGGCATGATGAAGAATTAATGACGGGTACGCTGGAGCACTACAGTTTTAATGTACCGCTCAACCAACAAGCCATAGCAACCGGCGGGTTATTTGCTTTAGTGCTAGTGGTCATCATCGACACGTTAGGCGCTACATGGAAAGGAATGTGGCGCCGGCGGCGACGCCATCGTGGTTATACTAATCGTCGTTCTTAACGGAATACTCACCGTCAATAACCGAGCTGTCGTTTTGGTTGTCGCGTTGTTCACGCTGACGCTCTTGACGTTGCCGGGCATCGCGCTGCGCTTGTTGAGCGGCCTTATTAAATTGCCACACTTGCTTAATTTGACGGCGCTTCCGCCAGAGCATAGGTAACAGTAAAATCCATCCCACCAACAAGAAGATCAAACCTAAACCAAGAGCTACCAGCAGCATGATACCCAGTAGTAACCAACTCAGTACCACCATAAGTGGGTTGGCACCGGGTTGTGGTTTTATCTTTTCTTGCCATTGGCGAATATAAATCATCATAATTAACTGCTACTCACTGTTTATTTCGTCCTACTACTACTATTGAGGCCATAGAGCTAAATTACAAGGTTCGCGCACGTTTATCCTGTAACAATTTGAGAATAATGCTCGTCAGATTGACGATATTAAAAACCGTGCCAGACACGCTACCAACAATAATGGCATAGATCAGCCCTAACGACTCGGCAACTAGAAACCAGCGCCTGATGCGCTCAGGATCATTCAATTTTATTGAGCCAACGGTAAAAATGATCGACGAGGTATAAGCGATCCAAATTGACCAATGGCTTGGCTCATCGGAAAAAATAACAGCTATACCACTACCCGAAAACTGCAATGCAGCGATGGGAAATAACCATTCAATCAGCAGAAATACAATATTAAGTGCGACGAACCCCCACAACACCCATGGCCCCTGCCAGCGCAGTGCAATAAAGTTTCGCAATACAGCAATACCGGTAACGATGCCGCCGGCAACTGCATCTAGCATAAAAAAATGGATAGATAACGAGCCCAAAGCCAGCGCCGAAACTATCCGGTATCGATTCGCTGTCGGTTGCCGATAGGCAATAAAATTCGTTATTAAAGCAAAGAACCCAAAGAGTTCAGCTATAGAGATAAAGCCCAATTTCTAGTCCCTTCTAAACCCAAAAACGGCGGCCACCTTTCCAAGTCGACGCCGTTTAACGCATTGAACTTAGCCGTTACTGACGTTCTTCCGCCGTCGCATCGCGGATTGCGCGGAACTCGTTTCCTTCATACCAATTTGGCCAGCTTTCTGAGTTCGCTAACTCGTTACCGATCCAATAATACAACCAGAGATCCTGTTGCACACCACGTAAATCCCACTCAGGATCATATTCATCGGCGGGTTTATGGTAAGCAATTTGTACGTATTCGGCACGTTTTCCTTTACCGTACTCGACACCAAGCTCGACATGATCGTTACCACCTTTGGCATACAGCATAGGCACGCCACGTTTTGCTAGGTTGAAATGATCAGAGCGGTAAAATGAACCTGCTTCTGGCGTTGGTTCAGGTGCGACATAGCGATCTTGTTGCTCAACATACTTGGCTAAATACTCTTCCAACTCTGAATTACCATGCCCGACTACCACCATATCCTGCATCGGCCCATAAACGTTTAAGACGTCCATATTGATACCTGCAACAGCTTTACTCAGTGGTAACATCGGGTTATTCGCATACCAATTCGAGCCCAGCAAACCACGTTCTTCTGCAGTCACTAATACGAACACAACGGAGCGCTCTGGTTGTGGCTGGCTGGCATAGAATTCAGCCAACGCTAAAACCCCAGCGGTACCACTGGCATTGTCTTGCGCCCCATTGTAAATCTGATCATCACTGGTAATTGGGTTGATACCGAGATGATCCCAATGTGCCATATAGATGACATGCTCTTCAGGATTTTTGCTGCCCTCGATGTAACCAATCAAATTGGGCGAATTCAGGTACTCAAAGTCCGACTGAACGGTAATCGACATCGCAGTATTCAATGCTACAGGTGCAAAGTCTGGCTGTTGTGCCTGTTCACGCATATCTTCATACGATGAACCGACACGTGCGAATAATTTGTCAGCTGCCTCTTGCGTGATCCAGCCTTCAATTTGCGTGCGGTCCATATTTTTATTGTCACGTGCCAAATCGAATCGCACCGTTGAGCCACCAGCGATGACACCCCAGCCGTAACCTGCAGGTCCGGTTTCGTGAATCACGATGATACCGGCTGCTCCCTGCCGAGCCGCTTCTTCAAACTTGTACGTCCAACGACCATAATAGGTCATCGCGCGACCATTAAAGACTTCTTCATCGCCTGAATCGTAGCCCGGGTCATTTACCAGAACAACTACGGTCTTACCTTCAACATCAAGGCCTTGGTAATCGTCCCAGCCAAACTCCGGAGCTACAATGCCGTACCCGGCAAAAACCATTTCACTGGCGTCAAGACTGACGTCTTCCTGTACCCGTGGTGACCACGCCATCATATCTTGCTTGTACGAAAAAGCTGCCAGATCGCCATCACTGAAACTCATTTCCGACACACTGTAAGGTGTCATCTTGACCAACGGTACTTGCTGACGGTAGCTACCAGCTTCGGCGTCATAGGGTGTTAGCCCCCAATTGCTAAATTTCTTTTCAACAAATGCGGCGGTGAGTTCTTCACCCTTACTTGCTGGTGCACGCCCT
Organism: Pseudidiomarina xizangensis; assembly: GCF_052541995.1. Lineage (NCBI taxonomy): Bacteria > Pseudomonadati > Pseudomonadota > Gammaproteobacteria > Alteromonadales > Idiomarinaceae > Pseudidiomarina > Pseudidiomarina xizangensis. The sequence continues at coordinate 442,634 of NZ_JBOBQA010000001.1, read as the reverse complement.
TCAAACTTATCGGAGCTTAATGTTGCGAGATACTCACGATAGTTTTCGTTGAAACTATAAGGGTCGACTTCCATTTGCGGATTGGTCGATGTTTCGGGTTCACTCGCTGGCGAGCATGCAACAATAAGCAAGCTTGCGGCAAGTACCGAGAATTTTTTCATCGGTTGTTCTCCTGTTTTTCGCATTGTTGTAGTTGGGTGCCTTTCTGGATGTCATGGTTAGCAAAATATCCAGCAGGCATTTCTAGTGCGCCCCAGTAATTTACCTCAGGTCGATAGGCTGGGCAATTACGCGGATTTACGCTGGTACATGGACGCATTGTATAGATTTTTACGACCTTTAAAGATTGATCGAGATACGCGATATCAAGCGGAAGTTTGGTATTGAACATCCAAAAACCAGAATAGCCTGGACGTTCCCGCTCGTAGACAAACCACATGCCATGGTGTTCAGCGAGGCTTTCACGGTGCATTAAACCACGTTCACGTTTAGCGAAGGTATTGGCGATCTCCACCGTCATCGGCGGTTGCCCGACTGCGCCACAAAGTTTAACCACTTCATATTCACAGTTTGCGTCTTTCTCGGTGGAACATTCATTTTGTGCCAACGCACGTGGCGCCAGACTAAGCGAGACCCCAATCAGCCCAGCAAAAATGCAAGTTCGAATAAACACGAGCAGCAACCTTTTTAAACAGAACGGAGCACAAGTATGGCCTGATTCGGAGGGAAAAAAAAGCCAAAAAAGCCCCTTCCGGGGCTTTAAATTGGAGAACAAAGTGATAAACATGCACTAACTTTGCAATTATCAGTGGTGTTTATCCAGAGATATCCACAGTTGTCACCGTTTCATCTCCACTGACACTCACGTTTACTGTTCCGTTAAACGTTAGGTCATCGTCTGTCTCAGGATCGTCATCCGTCTGACAGCTCCACGCTGCAGTGTAATCACTCACCGCAACGTAACCGACAGAAAAGGTGTAGGCAGAGACGTCATCAAAATACACCGCTGCAACGGCATAGGGTTGATGTGTCTCTGCCCCACCCACATCCGCCAGGGTGGTGACTTCTAAATCACTTCCTTGATAGAAGTACACCACAGCTACTGGCTCTGTAGTATCGCTTGGCGCGACAGTACAAGAATTTTCAATAAGTAACGTTTCTGCTAGCGTGCCTTCAATATGGCCAACTTCAAGGTTGTTAACCAAACGAACACCACGTGGTTTCAAAAAGTAACCGGCTTGTCCGACCGGATTCACCAATGCTTGACGTAAGTCAAACTCGACGGTGTAAGCGACGTTACCGCCCGCATCCAGCGTAAGGCTGTCAAACTTAAGTTCGTTCGATGGCACACTCAACGGAATTTGTTCTTCGCCAACTTGCACGTATGAACCTTGCGCCATGATTAAACGCATTTGCCCGTAGGTACCCGCTGGTACTTCTACCCCAGAAATCAGCGCTGCCGAATCTGAACCTGTATAGTTCAACAAATCGATACCATGAGTATTCGGAACAGTATCGCCGCTGGCATCTTTACAAATGTCATTCGCCGCAACCGTATTCGCCGATTCACCTACTGTAAAAGTTAATGGGCCATCCCCATTACCTACCAATTCAACGGCGCTAAAACAGGCCACAACAGCATCGGCACTATCGACCGGAGCGTCACTAACCGCAAGCGAAAAGCGTGCTGTCTTATCCTCATCATCTGAACCACCGCAAGCGGTAAGAAGCAGAATAGACGAACCAACAAAAACATTACGCAACCAATATTTTATTAACATAGTTATAGCCCTCATGTTATACGATTTGTGTTATACAGAAGTATGCACCGTCTTGCAACAATGAAAAGCCCATTTACGGTGAATTTACATCTAATTTTTAATCACTTGCTTAATAATCAAGCGATTCGGTAAGCGTTCAGTAAATCGTCCGTTAAAATTGATCAAATGTCAGCGACAGCATAAAGTAGAGACTTGCCAATTCGGCGTTAACGCGAGTAAGGGTAAAACCAGAATGACAGAGCAAGGGCTTCGTGCTCAATCAACCCACCATTGCCGGATCGATCAACTCAAGCGTGTAACTGCTATTGGCGGCGGACATGGTTTAGGACGCGTATTAGCAAGTTTGCAATTTTTACAGAGTCGCTTGGTTGGTATTGTAGCGACCACCGATAATGGTGGCGCCAGCGGATTGCTGCGGCGTTCACATCAAACTATCGCCTGGGGTGATATCCGTAATTGTTTATCGCAACTCGTTGAACAGCCGCTAGCTGCAAATGTTCTAAACTACCGATTTACTGATGACCCTACACTTGCGGGTCATAATTTCGGTAATTTACTGCTGCACACGCTCAATCAGCTCAGTGCCCGCCCCCTCGATGGTATCCAACTGCTTAGCCGCCTACTCAACGTCAATACTCGGCTCCTGCCAATGTCTGAATCGCCAGTCGATCTGGTCGCCGATACTCAGGAAGGGTTGGAATGTTTTGGCGAGCTATTGGTCGATCAGCTACATCATATGCCGCAAGCCTTACGGTTATCCAAGCCTGTCACCGCTACACCAGAAGCATTGCGCCAACTCCGCCGCAGCGATCTGATCATTATCGGGCCCGGCAGTTTTCTGACGTCAATCATGCCGCCGTTATTGGTAGACAGAATTGTGGAAACCATCGCTTCTAGCAAGGCACCCGTGCTATTTATTGATAACCTGCTTCCTGAGTATAGCCCAGCGGGTGAATTACCGCTAAGCACACGCTTACAGTGGTTAACCGCAACCATTGGTCACGACATCATAGATTTAGTTATTACCAATAACGCCGATGGTGGGCTAACAAAACCACATATTAATCATATAAAAGCCGCTGCCGATGCTCCGCAGCGACACGATAAAGAAAGTTTACGCAGCGCACTTAATTTGGCACTTGAGCATCTCAGCGCCGCACGAAACTCAAATGAAGGGAACCAACTATGAAGAAAACCTTGTTAGCAGCCGTATTCGCCGTCGCCGGTCTTGGCCCGGTTCAGGCAGATACCCACTCACTCGGTCTCGACACGGATTATCGTGCGCTGACACCGAGTGTTGAGAATGTCTTGGGTTACCCCATAGGCTCTCGTATTTCCAGTCCTGCAGCAATGTACAACTATTTTCAAGCCTTACAACAAACGCATCCGGATCAAGTCAAACTGTTTAATTACGGTGAAACCTGGGAAGGTCGGCCACTCTACTATGTTGCAATTTCAAACGCTGAAAATATCGCCGAACTTGGTGACTATAGAGCAGGCATGCAGGCTTTAGCGAATCCGCAAAATACCAGTTCAGAGCAAGCAGAACGTCTGATTAATGAACTGCCGGCAAGTATTTGGTTGTCCTATGGTGTTCACGGTAACGAGATTTCATCACCTGAGGCCGGCATGTTGACTGCCTGGCATTTGCTTGCCGCAGATGATCAAGCGACACAAGACATGCTTAATAATACAGTGGTGTTTATTGATCCGGTTCAAAACCCTGATGGTCGTAGCCGTTTCGTCAGTCGCTACTATATGAATACCGGGATGGAACATAGCGCTGATCGAATTTCCGTTGAACACAACGAGCCCTGGCCAAGTGGTCGCAGCAACCATTACTTATTTGACCTGAATCGCGATTGGATTGCGCTCACCCAACCAGAAGTTGCTGGACAGGTTGATGCACTGTTAGAAACTTATCCGCTGATCTTCGTGGACTTGCATGAAATGGGCGGTGATCAAACCTATTACTTTACTCCGGAAGCCCGTCCGTATAACCCGCTTATCGCCAAGAGCCAACGGGAAGCATTGTGGACCATCGGTGAGAATAACGGCCGCTGGTTTGATGAACACGGTTTTGATTACTTTACCCGTGAAATTTTTGACGCATTTTACCCTGGCTACGGTGCCAGTTGGCCGCTGTACCATGGCACCCTTGCCATGACCTATGAAATGGCCTCCGCACGCGGACACAAGTTCCGCACCAAAGACGGTGAAATCCTGACCTACGGTGATGGTGTTCAGCGGCATTTCATTGCATCACTTTCCACTATAGAAACCGCCAGCAACCAACGCCAGCGATTGTTGCAGGACTTCTGGAATTATCGCAAGCAGGCTATCGAGCAAGGTAAAAAAAGCGATGAACGCTACGTTGTTATTGACAGCAAACAAGATCCTGCCGGAAGTAAACGTCTGGCAGGCCTGTTAACCCAACATGGCGTACAAGTGCAACAAAGTACGCAAGCCTTTGAGGCCTGTGGTAGTGACTTCAGCGCCGGTAGTTACGTCATCGACACTGCACAACCAGCACATTTCATGGTAAGAACCTTGCTGGATGAGCAAATTGAGATGGCGCCAGATTTTATTGCCGAGCAAAAACGTCTGCGCAGCAATAATTTGCCCGACCAAATTTACGATGTTACCGCTTGGTCCTTGCCGTTAATGTTCAACCTTGAACAACAACGCTGTGCTCGCTTGCCGCGGATGGAACTTAGTCAAGTTTCCGGCGAACTTATTGCCCCAGGGCAACTGAGCAACCCTGATGCGAAAATTGGTTTTGTCGCTGCCTGGGGCGACATGAACTCAGCTCGCCTTCTCACCGCAGCTTTGCGTGAAGGACTAACTGTTAAACAAAGCGACTTAGCCTTTACCTTTAAAGATGGCACCAGCTATCCAGCGGGTTCATTAATCTTTACCCGAGCGGATAACACTGATGATTTGAGTGCGCGTCTTACGGAGCTTGCTGTGACTTCCGGTGCCAAGGTTCACGGGGTGGACACGAGTTGGATTGTTGACGGTCCAAACTTCGGCTCAAACAATGTGCAACAGGTGCATGCGCCTCGTATCGCGTTAGCATGGGATGAACCCTTTAGCAGTCTCAACGCAGGTCACACGCGTTACCTGATCGAACGCCAGTTCGGCTACCCAGTTACTGCGATTCGTGCGGATCAGTTACGCCGTGCCGACCTCAGTCGCTATCAAGTGCTGATCTTACCCACCAGTTACGGTTCGCTAACGGAAACCTTTGGTGAACAGGGGCAACAGAATCTGACCCAGTGGGTTGAGCGCGGCGGTGTGCTTATCACCTTCGCAAACGCGACCAAGTGGGCAGTTGAAGCAAATCTGTTGGCTAGTGCGTTGGAAAAAGAGGCCAAGTCAAACGAGCTGGAAGTTCATACTGAAAAACGCGTCGACGGTTTATTGTTGAACAGCGCTGAGCATTTGCATCAGTACGTTAACGGTGCCGATACCGACCCTTACTGGACTTCTGGTGTGCTCACCAAGCTTGATGTCGATCAGGAACATTGGTTAACCGCTGGAGTACCAGAGAATGTCGTTAGTTTAACCGTGGGTAATCAAATCTTTCGTCCGCTAACCATCAATAACGGGCGTAACCTGATGACCTATGCTGGCGCCGACGAATTAGCCGTTAGTGGCTATCTATGGGCAGAGAACAAGCAACAGTTGGCACATAAGCCCTATTTAATGTGGCAGCCACGTGGCCGCGGGATGGTGATTAGTTTCACTCAGGAACCAACCTATCGTGCTTACCTGGACGGCTTGAACGTAACCCTGATGAACGCAATTTTCGGCGGTGCATCACACGCGCGTCCACTGCGTTAATCGACGCTGTTGAACGCTGAACGTTACATTAAAAGGCCCGCAACTGCGGGCCTTTTTTGTAGCTAGTCGGTGTCGGCACTAATACGTGATGCCACCGCGCCACGTTGATCTTTGTACTTCGCGTCTTTACGTTTGCTGTAAGGTCGGCCGCATGGCTGATTAAGCTGTTCAAAACTCAATGCGCCAATTTTCATGTGAGGACGCAAGGCAAGTGGCAACTTACCACTATTAAAGAATTCCAATACCACTTGCCCTGACCAGCCCGGATCAATTCGATGTGCCGTGACATGGACCATTAAGCCTAACCGCGCGAGTGACGAGCGACCGTCCAGCCAGCCCACCATATCTGCCGGCAGCGTCACACTTTCATGCGTAACAGCAAGAGCAAATTCGCCCGGGTGAATAAAAAATGCTTGCTCAGGTTGCAAAATAATAGCATCACTCATCACCTGTGCAATGGCGCGTTCAATGTCCTCTCGCGGCCCACTAATATCGATAAAAGGTGCAGCATGGTCCTGCAAAACACGAAACTCATTACCTAGGTGAATATCGACCGTCACCCCACTGATATCGGCACTAAGTGGACGCGGCTCAATGCCGATCATGCCGTCATCTAAATAGGCCTCGATTTGTTCATCAGTTAACCGCATGCTTTGCCTCCATAAAGGTGTTGGTTACCACTATACCGATTTTTTCGCTTGCTGATACAGTTGCGCTGCTACCGCCGTTGCCATGTCTCTAATAGCATCGTTCAGTGAGTGTTCGGGTTGCTCGACAAGCAACGGACGACCTTGGTCAAGGGCTTGCCGAATCGGACTCGCTAAGGGTAATTGGGCCAGTAAGGGGACCTGGTGTGACGCTGCGGTTTTACGCCCGCCATCGTGACCAAAAATGGCTTCTTCGTGACCGCAAGCGGGGCAATGGTAGTGACTCATATTTTCTACCAGGCCAGTCAGCGGAATACCAACTTTACGGAACATGGAGATGCCCTTTTCGGCGTCCGCTAACGCGACATTCTGTGGCGTTGTCACCACCACAGCACCCGTCACCGGGAGTTTCTGTGCTATGGTCAGCTGGATGTCGCCGGTGCCCGGCGGTAAATCTACAATTAAATAATCAAGCCTTGGCCATGCAGTATCCCGAAACAATTGCTGCAATGCGGCACTGGCCATGGGGCCCCGCCAAATCGCGGCATCTTTGCTGTCAGCAAGAAAACCAAGGGAACTGACATAGACACCATGACGCAAATGCGGCTGCATTTTGTTCTGGTCGTTTATTTGTTGTTTTTCGTCAGCGCCACCTAACATAGTGGGCAATGATGGACCGTAAATATCTGCGTCAAGTAAACCAACTTTAGCGCCGGCTTCAGCTAAGGCGACTGCGAGGTGGACCGCTACCGATGATTTCCCAACCCCGCCTTTACCTGACGAAATGACGATAACATTGCCATAAATTAATGGCAGTTCCGGTTGCGAATTCGGTAACTTCTCGACCTTACAGTGCAAGTGCCAATGGTATTGGCCAAGCTGTGCATCGTCTTGCAGCGCGCGGAGTAGCTGATTCCCGGCAGAGAACGGCAGGCGTAACAAGGCTTCTTCGCCTTGTTTGCTAAACCATTCCGCCGGGACCGGGCCTTCGTAACCTGGAATGCGAAATTGCTGGAGCTGTGAACGTTCGGCCACAGAAAATGCGTCAGCGTTTTCGGTTGCCGTTTTTTTACCGAGCCATTTACCCAACATTCTGTTCTCCAATCTTGGCTTTAACGCCGCATGATACGGTGACTGTAGGTGGATTGCCAGTGCTGTTTCAGGTACACTTCGAGCTTTCAGAAACTCGTAAGTTATTGGACCAAATACATGACCACAGCAACGCGTAAAATTCTTGTCACGAATGCGCTACCGTACGCAAATGGCCCGATCCACATTGGCCACATGCTCGGCTATATACAAGCTGATATTTGGGTGCGTTTTCAAAAAATGCGCGGCCACGAGTGTCATTATATGTGTGCCGACGATGCGCATGGCACCCCTATTATGCTTAAAGCGCAACAGTTAGGCATTGAGCCAGAACAAATGATCGCCGATATGAACCGCGCGCATCAGGCGGATTTTGCCGATTTTCATGTTGCTTTTGATCATTATTACTCTACCCATAGCCCGGAAAATAAAGAGCTTGCTGAGCTCATTTATACACGTTTGCGCGACGCGGGACACATTAAAACCAAAACCATTTCGCAGTTATTTGATCCACAAAAAGAAATGTTCCTGCCTGATCGCTTTGTTAAAGGCGACTGTCCGAAATGTGGAGCGGCGGATCAGTATGGTGATAACTGCGACGTCTGCGGTGCAACCTATGCTCCCACAGAGTTAAAGAATCCGGTTTCTGCGGTTTCTGGTGCCACGCCAGAGCTGCGTGACTCGGAACATTACTTCTTCGATTTGCCTGCTTTTGAAGCGATGTTGAAAGCCTGGACGCGTTCAGGATCCTTGCAGGAAGAAATGGCCAACAAACTTAACGAGTGGTTTGAGTCAGGTCTGCAACGCTGGGACATTAGCCGCGACGCGCCCTACTTTGGCTTTGAGATCCCTGATGCACCAGGCAAGTATTTTTATGTTTGGCTCGACGCCCCAATTGGGTACATGAGTAGTTTCAAACACTACTGTACAACAACTGGGAACGCTGATTTTGATAGTTATTGGCAAAAAGATAGTAGTGCTGAGCTGTACCATTTTATCGGTAAAGATATCATTTACTTCCACAGCTTATTCTGGCCAGCCATGTTGAGTGGCGCCAACTTCCGTCAGCCGACCAATGTTTGGGCGCATGGATTTATCACGGTCAATGGCACTAAGATGTCGAAATCTAAGGGTACCTTTATTATGGCGCGCACCTATCTGGATCATCTCGACCCAGATTACCTGCGCTACTATTTCGCTGCGAAGTTAACCAGCAGAATCGACGACCTCGATTTGAATTTAACCGACTTTGCGCAACGCGTGAACAGCGACCTGGTGGGTAAAGTTGTCAATATTGCCAGTCGCTGTGCCGGATTTATTCAGAAAAAATTCGACGGAAAACTCGCTGAAACCATCAACGAAACAGCACTGCTAGATGAGTTCCAGGCGGCTGCCACGACGATCGCTGAATCCTACGAGAAACGCGAATTTTCCCGTGCCATGCGCGACATTATGGCACTTGCTGATAAAGCTAACTTTTATATTGCCGAAGAAGAGCCTTGGCAGCTGATTAAAGACCCAGCCCAAGCGGAACGAGTGCACGAAATTTGTTCCATTGGCATTAATCTGTTCCGTTTGCTGATGATTTATCTGACCCCAGTGGTGCCTGAATTAGCGCAACGCGTGCAAGCCTTCCTAAACGAAGACTTTAGCTGGGACAGTCACCGCCGCATTCTTAAAAATCATGACATTGAGCCATTTAAAGCCTTGCTGCAACGTATCGATATGGAGCACGTAGAGAAAATGATTGACGCATCAAAAGAAGCCAAAGCTGCTGCAGCGCCCGCACCGGCTGCCAACGACGAATTGAAGAACGACCCGCTGAGTGATCAAATCAACTTTGATGAGTTTGCCAAAGTTGATCTTCGGGTGGCGCTTATTGCCAACGCTGAACATGTTGAGGGGGCAGACAAGCTATTGAAGCTTACCCTCGACCTTGGCGGTGAAACACGGCAGGTGTTCGCCGGTATTAAATCAGCCTACGACCCTGCTACCTTAATCGGTCAACAAACGGTTATGGTAGCAAACCTGGCACCACGGAAAATGCGCTTCGGATTATCTGAGGGAATGGTGTTGGCAGCCGGGCCTGGCGGTGAAGAAGTGTTTATTTTAAACCCTCACGACGGTGCCAAGCCAGGTATGCGAGTCAAATAACCGATGACTGCTACCGTTCATTTAAAGCCGCAAAAATGTAAATCTTTACGCCGCTTACACCCGTGGGTGTTTAGTGGCGCGATTGCCAAAGTAAAAGGTGACCCACAACTCGGCGATACCGTCAGTGTTCATAGTGCTGAAGGCGACTGGCTCGGCGCCGGTGCCTGGTCGCCGCACTCCCAAATTCGGGTACGAATTTGGAGTTTTCAGGCGAATGAGATCATCGATGATAAATTTTTTAGCCAACGCATTGGTGCGGCCAAAGCACTACGCGAAGGTCTAGCTATTGATAGCGATGCCTGGCGTGTGGTTGCCGCCGAGGCGGACGAGTTACCCGGTGTCACCATCGATAAATACGGTGATTGGCTGGTCTGTCAATTGTTAAGCGCCGGAGCCGACACCTGGCGTGATGCCGTAGTAGCAGGCCTGCGCCAGCACTTTCCCGACTGCAGTATCTACGAACGCTCCGACGTCGACGTCCGCAAAAAGGAGGGGCTGCCCCTTGTGGATAAGTTGCTGTATAGCGCTACTGGCGAGGGCCCGCCCGATACGCTTTGGATCCATGAAAATGGTTTGCAACTGGGCGTCGATGTGAAACAAGGGCATAAAACCGGCTACTATTTAGATCAACGCGACAGTCGTCAGGCCATCATGCGTTATGCAGCTGGCAAGCGGGTGTTAAATGCGTTCAGTTATACCGGTGGCTTCGGATTGTTCGCCGCACAAGCTGGTGCGACCGAGATTGTAAACCTTGACGTTTCAGCACCTGCGCTGGCGCAAGCCGAAATAAATCACAGCCGTAACGGTTTTAGCGCAGACCTGTTAGATAACCAGCAACAGGATGTTTTTCAGGCCTTGCGTGATTTTCATCATCGCGGTGAGCGGTTTGATGTAGTCGTGCTCGACCCGCCAAAGTTCGTCGACAGCAAAGCCAATTTAATTAGCGCCTGCCGCGGCTACAAAGATATTAACCGCATGGCATGCAAAATTTTGAACCCTGGTGGAACACTTATCACCTTCTCTTGTTCTGGTTTACTCAGTGGTGAGTTATTTCAGAAAGTCGTTGCCGATGCCGCGCTCGATGCCAAACGGCCACTGCATATTATTGAACGACTTTTTCAAGGCGCTGATCACCCGGTACGCACCAACTTCCCAGAGTCGCTCTATCTTAAAGGGCTGGTACTCAGAGGCTGAGTTGACTAGTATGAATCTAAGCTGTTTTCAGTCAAATGAGGTAACCCTATGGCAGACACAACAATTTTCGACAAAATCATTCGTCGCGAAATTCCGGCGGAGATTATCTATGAAGATGACATAAGTCTCGCTTTCAAAGATATTAACCCGCAAGCCCCAGTGCATTTGCTCATCATCCCGAAAAAACCAATTGCTACCGTAAATGACATCCAAGAAGACCAACGTGAGTTAGTCGGACATTTGTTTGTGGTGGCGCGTAAAATTGCTGTGCAATACGGTTTTGCCAAAGACGGGTACCGGTTGGTTATGAATTGCAACGAAGACGGTGGTCAATCGGTATACCATATTCACCTGCACTTACTTGCAGGAAAAACCCTCGGTTGGCCACCCTACGCCAATACCGAACCGAAACAAGGCTAATTGTATGCCCGCAGAGGTATGGTGGCGATTAGGTTGTTTTGTCGGTGTGCTCGCCATTATGCTGCTGTGGGAACGATTGCAACCTAAGCGTCAGGCACAACTGCCGGCGAAACGGCGTTGGCCGGCGAATTTAGGCATCGTCGTCATCAATACTGTCGTGCTACGAGTTTTGATTCCAGCGGGTGCAATAGGTGCTGCTTTGTGGTCGGCGGATGTTAGCTTCGGCCTCATGCATTATTGGGATTGGCCGTTAACCTTATCTGTAGTGACTGGATTTCTTATTCTCGACTGCACCATTTATTGGCAACACCGTTTGTTTCACCGTATTCCCCTGCTTTGGCGTATTCATCGCATGCACCATGCAGATACAGATTTTGATACCACTACAGGACTACGCTTTCACCCCTTAGAAATTGTCTTCAGTATGCTAATCAAAATTGGCATCGTCGTGCTATTTGGTATACCCGCTTTGGCAGTACTTATTTTTGAAATCGTTTTAAACGCTACGTCGCTGTTTAACCATGGTAATGTGGCACTGCCTCGTCGCCTGGAATGGCCGGTCCGACGCGTTATAGTTACCCAAGAAATGCACCGAATTCATCACAGCCAGCTGCCCGCTGAAACCAACAGTAATTACAGTTTTAATCTATCCATTTGGGATCGGCTATTTCGGTCGTACACGGCGCGCCCGCAAGCTGGGTCTGACGCTATCCAAATCGGTCTGAAAGAGTATCCAGCTCAGGCGCAAAGTACCAAACTTAGCTACCTTCTGGCGATTCCTTTTCGCCAACCGACGGCAACCGACGTAAAGTCTGGAAGCCAAGATAAAGACGAGTCAACGCAGTAAGCCAACACAAAGCCGCGAAAATGGAACCGGTAACGGGGAACACTGCCGGCCATAGACAGAACACGATAAACGCCACAATGGTTTCGAAGCCTTCGGTAATCCCGCCCATGTAATGCAATGATTTATTCGGGTAGTTAGGGTTAGCGATCCCGTGCTTGCCCGCCAAAATAGCAAAAGCGAGAAAGGTTGCCGCGGTCCCCATAAAGCTAAACATCAGCAAGCCAGCAACAGCACCAAAAGCACTAGGATCGGCCAGCAGAAAACCAAATGGTACGGCGCTGTAAAAAATAAAGTCCATGACACTATCAAGGTAGCCACCAGCATCCGTAACCTGCGTTTGTCGCGCAATGGCACCATCGAGACCATCGGAAAGCCGGTTCAACAGGATGCAAAGCAACGCCAGATCGTAATGTTGCCAGGCCAAAGCAGGCAACACACCAAGCCCAATGACAAAACCGACAGTTGTTACCGTATTAGCACTGATACCTGCGCGCACAAGCGGTTTTACCACGCTGTCAAGAACTGGGCGTAGCCGGTGGTATAACATCGCGTCAATCATTCTGAACCTCCCTCTGGCCAATTTAAACGTTGATCAACCTGCGCAAGATCATCCGCTTGGTGACTAACAATGATACTGCTTATGCCGCGCTGTTTTAGGAAACTAAAGGTCCAATCCCGTACCTGCTGGCGACGTTGGCTATCTAGCGCATTAAACGGCTCGTCTAACAACACCAAAGCGGGCTCAGCAAGTACCGTACGCAACAACCCGATCCGGGCTCGTTGACCGCCGCTGAGTTGCCCGGGCAGCCGATCGATAAAGGCCGTCATACCTAATGTCTCAAGTTGTGTCGTAATGATACGATTCTGCTCAGCTCGATTGCTCTGCTTCTGTTGCAATGCAAAGGCTAAGTTTTTACGCACACTGTAGTGAGGAAATAACGGGTTATCCTGCAGTAAAATGCCAATATTGCGCTCCTCGATGGCAAGTTGACTTACATCACGTCCGCGCACACAGAGATCGCCTGTTAATCGTATATGGCTGACAGATTCACCCAGTAAGCAGTGCAACCAACTCGATTTGCCGCAACCGCTCGGACCCATGACACCGACGCTCTGGCCGTTCGATAGCGTTATATCGGGCAGCGCGGTAGTCGCAGTGGTGTCCTGCCAATGTAACAGCTGATTACGAAAAACGATTTCAACTGGTTCAGAATTCATTGTTGCGTCCTCTGTTTGCGGGTGATTTGAGTCAGCATTAATACACTAAATGCAATCAGCCAAAGCATCGTGGCATAAAGTGCCGGCAACTGCCATTCACCACCACTGCTTACCGCAACCAATTCCGTGGTCAAGGTGGGCAAACGTCCCGAACTAAGCAGTAATGTCGGTACGTACTGTGCAACACTGACTAAAAAGGTCACCATCAAGCAATGAGCCAGTGCGCTGTGCAATAACGGACGTTTAAACCACCACCAACTGTGCCAGTACCGGTAACCCAAACTGCGCCCCACAGTTAAATGTACTTGTGTAACCGCACGCTCGGCCGGAGCATAAACGAGGTAACCGTAGGCAAACGAAAACCAGGCATGAGCGACAACAACACTGAGATTGGTGGACGACATGACTGTCGACCAATCACTGGCGAGCCATGCCATAACTAGGCTTAGCTGCGGCACAAACAATGCCAGCAACAGCCAGCCGTCAGCTATTTCATAGCGCCGGTAGCGCTGCCACTCACGTAGCCAAACAATCAACAAGGTCGCCAATAATGCGGTTGCCAGTGCTAGACCGAGCGTGTTCGTGGCGAGTTGGAGCGCACCGCTGCTGCGCTCCAACCATTGCTCCAAACTCCAGTTCTGCGGGAACACCTGCGGATAGAACCAGCCTTGTCCCAAACTCAAAGCCACTAACGCCAGCAACGCAATCACACTGACCACAACGAAAATGCTGCGCGCCGCAACACTAAACCATTGAGTTGCAGTGCCAATGACTTCGGTGACAAGTGGCTTTCCCCCAGTACCCACACGCCGTGCGATAAGCTTTGTCAGGCTGCGCTCCAGTATATAAACCCCGAGTACCATTGCCACACCAAAGACTATAAGCAACCAGGTGCCCTGCGCTGCCAGACGTTGACTTAGCCCATCGAACTGCAATTGCCAATTGACAATCAAAGGGGCAAGCAACGGCGGATTCAACGGCCCGGCAACTTGTGCTAAGTCGACCACCGCAATACTGTAAATAGCGACAGCAAATACTATCAGTCGCATCGCCCGCAGCCACGCTGGGAATATTACTAACCACCAGCTCCGGCTGGGCGTTGTGCCTAGTGTCTGACCTTGTAATAACCATTGCCGGTAAGGCAACTGCGCCAATTGCTGACGCCCCATCACTACCAAAAATGGTGTTTCTTTTAGCACTAAAATAACCACAAGTGTTAGCAATGACTGCTGTTCAAACCAAGGTAAGGAGAAAGGTAGTAATCGATCGAACCAGCCGAAAGGCGTAAACAGCCACAAAAACGCAATAGCAAAAGCTAAATGTGGCGCTGCAAAGGTAATACCAACATCATTTCTGCCCGGCTGACCACTAACAGCATCACGGCTAATGATCAGCGCCGCACAGCCTAAGGCGAGCAAGCTACTCAACACTCCAACCAACAATGTTTTGTTGATCACTGTGAGGATGCCAGGATAACGCCACAGTGCAGCCTCAGCCACTGGCAGGTCAATGGGTAAGCCCTGTACGGCAAACCACCACGGCGCAGCTAAGGCCGCGACTACCAGCAGTAACCCAAGTGTCCACAGCACTTGCCGCATCATCTTTGGTACCTCTGTAACCACTGTTGTTCAAGCACAGCTGTCCATTGCACATGAGGTTCAGCATGGCTGGGAAATAATACCACCCCGCCAGCTTGGTCTGAGCTTACGGCTGGCTTGATGACCATAGGGTCGCCCCAGCCATCAAGTGCGGCCTTACGTTGTTGCGCCTGTTCACTCAAGAGAAAGTTAATAACCTGCAATGCTGCGGCCTGCTGGGCACTAGCGCGTGGAATTGCAAGATAATGAAAATTGGTGAGCGCGGTAGCACCCAACCCCACGGCCCGCGCGGTCGGCGTCAGGCGTAATTGCTGTTGCAGCGCCGGAATTTCATTGGGGTTGAAGGTAACCGCATTGTCTAAGGTGCCATGGTTCAGCCATTGCCGTTGTTGTTCTGCTGAACCGGGGAATTCCTTACCTTGACGCCATAAATGCGGATGCAATTGATCAAGATAACGCCACAGGGGTGCCAACACCTGTTCGGCCTGCACCTTGCTCGGTGCACGTTGTAACTGCTGTGGATCGGCAACTAATTCATGCGCCAATGCCTTCAACCAGCTGGTGCCATGAAAGGTTGGTGGTTTTGGATACGACAAACGCCCTGGGAAACGCTCGGCCAGGCGCAGAAATTGCTCAGCTGAAAGCTCAGTATTGACGCCAATCTCCGCAAGTAACGCCTGCCGCACAACCAACTGGAATTGTGCAATACCCCAGGGCAATTCTTGCCCGTCTACGGCGACCCCAAAATCGCTCTGCCAATCAAGATCATCACGCAGTAAACGGGTGTTCGGTACCTTCGTCGGTAACCCTGACAGCAACTTGTCAGCTGCTTTCAACACTTGAAAGTTTTCGCCGTTTATCCATAGCAAATCTATTTTACTGACTTGCGGACTTTGCTCTGCCAACAGCAGCGTTACCGCTTCGGCGATATCGGCAACCTTAATATGGCGTAAGTCGATACCATGCTCGGCAGCGAGTTGCTTTTGCACCCACCGCAAATAGTCATTTACCGATTCCGATCCACCCCAGGCATAGAAGTAGACGACCTTCTGCGACGCATCATTTTCGAGGAGCTTGCCACTTGCTGGCAACGTCAATGACAGACCACACAACAGCAGTCCAAGCTTAAAGTAGGCCAACAGCCAGCTGTTAAATGACCGCGTGTAAAGTGACAAGGTATTAATTGACAACGTAGAGTTCCGTAACCTAGTGATGTATCGATAGTTATGAATTTGCCGTACATTGATCTAGAGTATAGTGATCTGCGTAATTAATCCATAACCTACAATGGAGCTTGTCATGTTAAAGAAAATGGGGTCATTTTTAATTTTTCTCGGGTTTCTCGCCGGCTTTACCCTACTCGTAGCGGGCCCGCTTTATCGTTGGCAATTGCTTGATCTTGGTATTGCCTTCACGCTGATGCGCTGGGCCGCGTACGTGGGTGTCGCAGCGGTTGTGCTCATTATTGTCTATTTGATTTGGCAGCGACCACGCGGCGGTCGACTGGCATTACTTACAGTGGCAGCAATTGTCGGGATGGTCAGCTTTTACTTGCCGTACCAGCAATTACAGACTGCGCGAAGTGTTCCGCCAATTCATGACATCTCCACAGATTTAGAACAACCACCAAAATTTGTCGCAATTGCGCCCCTTCGAGTCGATGCGCCAAATGCTCTGCCATACCCTGGTGAAGAAACGGCCGAACAACAACGCAAAGCTTACCCGGATCTTGCACCTATGTATTTTTCGCAAGATCTTGAGCGCGTGTTTCAGGCGGTGCTAACCGTTGTGAACGATATGGGTTGGCAACTGGTAGCCACTGATCTCGAAGAAGGTCGCATTGAAGCAACCGCGTCGACGTTCTGGTTTGGTTTTAAAGATGACGTGGTGATTCGTCTGCGTGCCGAAGATGATCGGACGCGCGTCGATGTTCGTAGTAAGTCACGTGTTGGTCGCAGCGATGTTGGTAAAAATGCGGCCCGTATCAATGATTTTCAGCAACAATTACAGGGTACACTATGAAGTTATTGACGGCAGCGCTGTTGTCTGGCTTGCTACTTTTGAGCGTCGCAGCCTACAGCAAAGAGAACGGCGAAAAGATTGCGACCTTTGCTGGCGGTTGTTTTTGGTGCGTAGAGAAAGCATTTGAGGACGTTCCTGGAGTACGCGAGGCCGTCTCGGGTTATGCTGGAGGCAGCAAAGTGGACCCCAGCTATGAGCAAGTCGCCAGCGGACGCACTAGCCACACCGAAGCGGTGCAGGTTTACTACGACCCCTCGGTCGTAAATTACACTGGGCTACTGCAGGCTTTTTGGCGCATGATGGACCCAACAGACCTTGAAGGTCAGTTTGTTGATCGCGGCCAGCAGTACCGTCCGGCGATTTTTTATCACAATCAAGAACAACGCGACATTGCTGAGCAGGAACGCGAAAAGCTACGTGAACAAAATCTTTATGACGAGCCAGTGGTTGTGCCTATCGAGCCTTTTACTACATTTTACCGAGCGGAAGACTATCATCAGGATTACTACCGCAAAAGTTCTGTCCGGTACTGGGTTTACACCCGCAATTCGGGTCGTTTCCAATTTACTGAAAAGGTTTGGGGCGACAATTACGACATCGATTTTCGCAAATTTAAGGATGAACCAGCTATGAGTGACACTTCCCAGCCACAAGCAGGACTCGACTTCAGCGACTATCAAAAACCTTCGGATGAGACCCTGCGCGAGCAGCTAACAGCTATGCAGTTCTCGGTATCACAGCGCGGCAAAACCGAGCGCGCATTTAACAACGAGTACTGGGATGAAGAGCGAGCCGGCATTTATGTCGATATTGTCAGTGGTGAGCCACTATTTTCCTCTGCTGATAAATTCGAATCTGGCACGGGTTGGCCAAGTTTTACCCAACCCATTGATGATGACTATGTGGTCACCAAGACCGATCGTTCCTGGTTTATGACTCGCACAGAGGTAAAAAGTCGTCATGCTGATTCGCACTTAGGCCATGTTTTTGAGGATGGTCCAGAGCCTACTGGGTTACGCTATTGCATGAATTCCGCCGCCATGCGGTTTATCCCACTTGAGAATATGGCAGCGGAAGGTTACAGCCAATACATCCCCTTGGTGCAAGACTAAATTTAGTCTTGTTCGCCAAGTGCAACGCCTTCGCGGCGCGGATCTGCGCCGCCCAACAACTGGCCATTGGGTAGCAGACTGATACCGTGCAGACCACTGTTAAGGCCTGTAACCCTAACATTGTGCCCCATTGCTTTCAGTGTTATTGCCAATTTAGCCATATCGGTGCCTTCTTCTAAAGACGTATAGTTGTTCAGGTTAGTGACATGTGCCTGGTCGATCGCTTGTTGCATTGTCATGTTCCAATCAAGCACACCAAGCAGCGTCTGCGCAACATAGTTGATAATACGTGCACCGCCAGGTGAACCGACAACATGCAGCAACTCATTTCCTTTCGCGTCAAACACCATTGTTGGTGACATTGAACTCCGTGGCCGCTTACCAGCTTGTACCCGATTGGCGATCATATCACCGTTAACCTGTGGCTGGAGTGAGAAATCGGTAAGCTGATTATTTAACAAAAAGCCGCTTGCCATCACCGACGAACCAAAACCCATTTCAATACTTGTGGTCATAGACACCGCATTGCCATTAGCATCAACAATTGAAATATGGCTGGTGTTTGGAAATTCCGGTGAACGATCATCGGCAAAGGCATAATTAGTAAACACCCCTGGTTCGGCGTGCACAAGGTCGCGATTACCGATTTGACGGGCGCGCGATGCTAAATAGCTTTTTTTCAGCATTTCGTACTCAGGCACAGCAACAAAATCGCTGTCGGCTATATAGCGGTTGCGATCGGCAAAGGCGAGGCGTGATGCTTGAGTAAAGTGATGGGCTGTCTCTTTACTGGTGGGTTGCCACTGCGCCACCGGAAAGTTTTCTAAAATACCAAGGATCTGCAACACGGTTAAACCACCTGAGCTCGGTGGCCCCATGCCACAGACCGTGTAAATGCGATAAGCATTACAAACCGGTTCCCGCACAACTGCCTGATAATTGGCTAAATCTTCAAGAGTAAGTAAGCCTGGTGCCACCTCACTCGTTTGTACTGCAGTAACAACTTTTTCGGCAATAGGACCCTGATAAAAAGCATCGGCTCCCTGCTCAGCAACTAACCGTAGTGCCCAGGCAAGTTCAGGATTCTTTTTAATTGTTCCCGCCTGTAATGCCTTTCCGTTTGGATAAAAATAATCTTTCGCCGGACTTAACTTACGTAAACCTGGATTGAGATCCATTTCCAGTAACATCTGCAAACGTGATGACACCGCAAAACCTTCTTCAGCAGCCTCGATGGCATCGCTAAAAAGTACCTCCCATGGACGATCGCCCCAACGATTATGAGCAATTTCAAGCCCCCTGAGTACACCTGGAGCACCAACGGAACGTCCGCCGACAACAGCATCCCAAAAGTTTTCTGGCGGCTTGCCATTAGCGTCTAAAAAGAGATCACCACCAGCTGCTGCAGGAGCCTTCTCACGCGCGTCAATAGTAAAAAGGTGTTGTTGCTCGGCGTCCCAATACAAAATAAATGCACCACCGCCGATACCAGAAGACTGGGGCTCGGTAAGTGTTAACATCGCCTGAACCGCAATCGCTGCATCGATCGCCGAACCACCCTCAGCCAAAACAGCTCGACCAGCAGTGGCCGCTTCAGGCGTCGCTGCAGCAACCATATACTTATTGGCATATACAGCTTGCTTGTCAATCACCCCCGTGGCGGCTTCTGGCTCGCGTTTATCGCGTTGCTCGCCTTCAGCAACTTGCGGGGTGCAGGCGCCAACTGTAAGGCTAGTAAGCAGTAAAACTGCTAAAGAAGTGTATTTCATGCGTTGGTTCCTTGATGGTCAGGCAATCATTGTCCTGATCATTTACTGTATTTACAGATGATTAACTCCTGCCTATGATAAAGCCCTCGACCACATATCACAATGTATGAAGCAAGAACCCGACCTATGTCTAATAAAAACCAAGTCATTCTTTGTGGAGCGTTACTCTGTCTGATTAGTATCTGGGCCTATTTCTATCAATTCCAGTCGCCGCAATTTATGAGTCGCTTCGATTTTCATAGTGAGCAGCTCTGGCAACAACCCTGGCGCCTTGTCACCGCCCACTTCTTGCACTTATCTACCTTGCATTGGATTGGGAATGTATTAGCATTTGCTGGTTTAACAGTTATCTTCGCTCGACATTTCACGGTTCGTACCTATCTCAATGGCCTACTTATTCTTACTGCTGGTAGTGCAGTGTTCCTATGGCTGGCAGGCTATCAACATCGGTTTGTCGGATTGTCTGCAGTAGTTCATGGCCTGTTACTTATGGGAGTATTGCTGGAGTTTCGCTACTGTAAAAAGCTAGCGCAGCGAAGGCTCCTTTATCTGGCTATCGGGGTTTTGCTGCTGAAGTTCAGCGCCGAATACTTGGGTTGGTGGACAAGCCCGTTAACGACTGGACAAGATAACGAACTATGGCAGTTGCATGGTGCCGGTATTCTCAGTGGCATTCTTGCCTGGTGGCTTCACAATCGCCATTTGGCGAAGCTTGCCCAGTCGTAACATCAATTTCATTGAGTGGAATCAGAACTCGACACGTTCTTTGTTAAGTTCCAATAAACGTGGACCTATGCCCTTGATTTGCATGAGTTGATTAATATCGGTAAAACCGCCCAACTGCTCACGTAGTGCAACAATAGCCTCTGCACGTTTTTGCCCGACACCGGTCAGAGCCATACTTAGCTCAGCTGCAGAGGCGGTATTCAAATTAATCTTTATAACAGCTTGCTGGCTCGTTGCTTGCTGCGTGGGTTGAACTGTTGGCATGGCATAAGCTGCCGGCAGCAAAGCTGAACCGATGACCAGCGCTGACATTGCTGTTTTCCGTAACATTTTAAGCTCCTTAGTTAAAACTGCGAATGCAGTACCAAAAGCTTAAACGGATATTATGTGCTTAGCGAATTACAACTACGGATTATGCCGTAAGTGATGCCTGTATTGTTGCAAGCGCGGCTGCCGGATCCTCTGCTTGGGTTATAGGTCGACCAATAACCAAGACTTGAATACCCTGCTCTGCCGCTTGTTCGGGCGTCATCACTCGTCGCTGGTCACCTTGGGCTGTACCCGCCGGACGGATACCTGGGGTAACCAATACAAAGTCCTTACCACATTGTTGTTGAATCATTGCGGCTTCTTGCGCAGAACATACTACGCCATCTAATCCGACCTTTTGCGTCAATGCTGCCAATTGTAAAACTTGCTGTTCAGGTGTGCATTGTATTCCCACTTCGGCAAGATCACTGGCGTCCATACTGGTTAATACTGTAACTGCAATGAGTAGTGGTGGATCTGAGTAATCAACAAGTGCATCGCGCGCCGCCTCAAGCATGCGACGACCACCAGAGGCATGCACATTGACCATCCAAACACCGAGATCAGCCGCAGCACGAACTGCTTTGGCGACTGTTGTTGGAATATCGTGAAATTTTAAATCAAGAAAAACTCGAAAGTCGCGCGCTACCAGTTCACGGACAAACTCAGGACCTGCGGCGGTAAATAATTCCTTGCCAACTTTTAACCCACACTGGCTTGGGTCGAGTTGTTCGACCAGAGGCCATGCCGCTTCAGCATTGGCGTAATCAAGCGCAACAAAAACAGTCGGTTGCTGTGTCATCTAATCCCCATCTAATCCTGTTATCGGTTTAATTTCCCCCCAAACCCGGCACGAGGGGCAGTGCCAATACAATGTTTTACCCGAAAAACCACAATGTCGGCAGCGATATTTTGGTCGCTGTTGCATTTGCTGTTGCACCAATCGTTGCAGCATCAACAAACTATCCCGCGCCTTACCAACATCGGCTGCGCGAATATGAAAGTCCATAAGTTGATGAAAGCCCTTCATGGTCGGATTACGCAGCAATGCAGACTGCATAAACTGTTCTGCTTCTTCTATGGTTCCTGCTTTAGCAATCGCTTCAGATAACAGCATTGCGGCAGCAGTCGAGTTTGCTTCACTGACGCATTTATGCAGGAATTGAACAAAACCAGCTTCGTCTTCCTGACTGGTAAAACAGGCTTTTAAACTAGGTAACGCCTCAGAGATAAATGCCGGATCAGCATCAAGGATACTCATAAGCATGCGTTGCGCTTTGTTTACTTCACCCTGCTCGAACCACATCCGGCCTAACGATAACGCTGCGCGAACATTATCAGGGTCATGCTTGCGCGCTTTTAAATAAAATTTTTCGGTTGCTGCAAAATCGTTTTGCAGGTTTGCAAGTTCGCAGTAGAGTTGGGCCACCACCAGTCCTGCACTTGCATCATTACGGGCTAGTTTAAGTGCGACTTTGCTCGCTTTATCCCATTCATGAGTTGCTTCATAAAGCTCAAGCAGATACCGCTGACAGGGTTCTGCGAACTCCTTATCCATTTGCAAGGCTAAAAGCATTTCTTCCGCGCGATCAAAAATACCTGCGGCCAGATAGTCTAAACCGAGTTCAAACATGGCATGCCGACGCTGCTGCTCACTTATCGCCGGGCGAGAGGTTAAATTCTGATGGATTTTTATGGCGCGATCAATTTCACCACGACGGCGGAATAATTTCCCGAGCGTCCAGTGGGTTTCCAAGGTATCGGAATCAACATCCAACAACTGAATAAATAAATCGACGGCTTTGTCAGGTTGGTCCGACAGCAGTAAGTTAAGCCCTGTTACATACTGTTTTGAGAACTCTTCCTGGTCACGGCGCTCTTCACTACGGACACTGTTGCGCCCCATGAACCAGCCATATGCTGCGGCTACCGGTAACAGCAGGAACAGCAACTCAAGCATCGGCGGATTCCCGTCCGACTAGCTGTTTGCGAAGCTTTCGATTCTCATTTTTTAACACCCATTGGCGACCCAACATACTTAGCAAGCCAAGCAAAAAACCGAGCAGGATAAATGCACCGGTCAGCACGGAGACTGGCAAAGTTATTTGGCCAACAAGAAAGTCGAACGGGATCGCTTGTTTGTTTAGCGCACCAAAGGCAACGGCTAAAAGAAACAAGAGCAAAAGGGGTAAGCCAATAAAGATAAATCGCAGCATTGCTGGGGTCCTAGCAGTCATAAAAAAACGGCATGCTTTACTATAGCATGCCGTTTTGCTGAACTCGACGCGAAAATGGCGTTCGTCTAACTAATGTTGTCTACGCGTTCACGTAGCTCTTTACCTGGTTTGAAATGGGGAACATGTTTGCCCTCCAATTCAACTTTGTCACCAGTTTTCGGGTTACGCCCTACTCGTGGTGCCCGGTAATGTAGTGAAAAACTACCAAACCCTCGAATCTCGATTCGATCGCCACCAGCAAGTTGCTGGGCCATTTGTTCGATAAGCTCTTTCACCGCATCCTCTACCTGACGCGGAGAAAGCTCAGGATACAATGTCGCTAACTGTTGAATCAGCTCCGATTTTGTCATCTTAAGCTCCTCTTTGTTGCGTCGCTACCGAGCACGCTTGGGTTCTTAGTCGTCGTTCTTAGCCGCTTTGAAGGCTTCAGCCATTGCGTTACTAAAGTCAGTGTCGTCTTGCTGCTTAGTATTCACAGAATCCACGGCTTCTTTCTCTTCAACTTCGTCTTTCGCACGAATCGACAGGCTCAACGTACGGTTCTTACGATCCACGCCCATGAAGCGCGCTTCAACGTCATCACCTACTTTCAACACTGTGGACGCATCTTCAATGCGGTCACGTGAGATGTCAGCTACACGGACGTAGCCTTCTACGCTGTCAGCCAGTTCAACTTTAGCGCCCTTGGCATCAACTTCGATGACCTTACCAGTAACGATAGCACCTTTTTTGTTCGCCGCCAGATAATTGTTGAACGGATCTTCTTCTAGTTGTTTGATACCTAGAGAAATACGCTCACGCTCGGCGTCGACTTGTAAGACCACTGCAGTGACTTCTTCGCCTTTTTTGAATTCACGAACAGCTTCTTCACCTGGAGCATTCCAGCTGATGTCTGACAAGTGAACAAGACCATCAATGCCGCCGTCAAGACCGATGAAGATACCAAAGTCAGTAATTGACTTGATCTTACCGCTAACTTTTTCGCTCTTGTTAAAGTTCTTAGCGAACTCTTCCCAAGGGTTAGGCTTACATTGTTTCAGGCCAAGTGAAATACGACGACGTTCTTCGTCAATTTCAAGCACCATAACTTCAACCGCATCATCCAAGTTTACAACTTTAGATGGGTGAACGTTTTTGTTGGTCCAATCCATTTCAGAAACGTGTACCAAACCTTCAACGCCTTCTTCGATTTCAACGAAGCAACCGTAGTCAGTTAAGTTAGTCACACGACCTTCAAGACGATGCCCTTCTGGGTAACGTGCTGCGATATCTGACCATGGATCTTCGCCAAGCTGTTTCAAGCCTAGTGATACGCGCGTGCGCTCACGGTCAAATTTCAATACTTTAACGGTGATTTCGTCACCAACGTTCACGACTTCACTTGGGTGCTTAACGCGTTTCCAAGCCATATCGGTGATATGCAATAGACCATCGACGCCGCCTAAATCAACGAACGCGCCGTAATCAGTAAGGTTCTTAACGATACCTTGAACTTCCTGGCCTTCTTGCAAGTTCTCAAGCAACGCATCGCGCTCAGCACTGTTTTCAGTTTCGATGACAGCACGGCGTGAAACCACAACGTTGTTACGTTTCTGATCAAGCTTGATAACTTTGAATTCTAAATCTTTATTCTCTAGGTGTGCAGTTTCGCGAACTGGACGAACGTCTACCAAAGAGCCTGGTAAGAACGCACGTACGCCACCAAGGTCAACTGTGAAACCGCCTTTAACTTTACCGCTAATGATACCGGTAACAGTCTCTTGGTCTTCGTAGGCTTTTTCCAGTTGTAACCAAGCTTCATGACGCTTAGCTTTCTCGCGTGACAAGATTGTCTCGCCGAAGCCATCTTCTACTGCGTCTAGAGCTACATCGACTTGATCGCCGACGCTGATTTCAATTTCGCCTTCCGCATTGCGGAATTGCTCGACTGGAATAGCACTTTCAGACTTCAGGCCAGCGTCAACTAAGACGACATCACGGTTAATCGCAACGACAGTACCTTTTACGATAGAACCTGGGCGAGTTTCGACCTCTTTTAGGCTTTCTTCAAACAGCTGTGCAAAATTTTCTGACATATGAGTTGACTTACTTCAGTTAAGTACATCCATCAAACAATCCGGTGAGATGGGGTTGTTAAAATTAATCTGTTCGCATCCTTACTACAGACCCCTAAGCTGGCAACAATTACGAGGTTGCCTTCTCAGTATTAGTGAGTTTGCCATGAGCAAACGTCAAGATTTGATCCACGACTTGGTCAATGCTCAAATCTGTTGAATCTATATACAGAGAATCCTCAGCAGCCTTCAATGGGGCAACCGAGCGATTCATGTCGCGTTCATCACGTTCCTGGATTTCGGCGATTAATTGGTCGATTTTAGCAGTAAAACCCTTCTCGAGCAATTGTTTGTAACGCCGATCAGCACGTTCTTCAGCACTTGCGGTAAGAAATACCTTCGCCGCCGCACTTGGAAAGACTATCGTGCCCATATCGCGGCCGTCGGCAATCAGTCCAGGTAACTCGAGAAACGCCCGCTGACGACGCAATAAAGCTTCGCGAACCCGCGGTAAAGCAGCGATCTTAGATGCCATGTTACCCACAGCCTCATTACGAATCGAGATGGTTACGTCTTCACCCTCGAGAATGATGTGGGTAAGCTCTTTTTCGTTTGCCACTTCAAATTTCACATCGAGATTACTGGCTAATGCGACCAAACTTTCTTCATCGTCTGGGGCAAAGTCGTGATGTAAGGCCGCCAATGCTAATACCCGATAGATAGCGCCACTATCAAGCAAGTGCCAGCCCAGCTGGTCCGCTAAAATGCGGCTTACTGTACCTTTCCCTGCCCCACCGGGGCCATCAATCGTTATTACAGGAATTGATTCGGTCATAAACATCCTCTACCAACTAAAAGCGCCGCAATTATACGGGTCTGGCAGAAAATTGCATCTTTATTAGGTAATGCGTTGTAGTTCGCTGAAATAGTTTGGGTAGGTTTTCGCACAGCAGTCGGGATCTTCAATCGTCACTCCGGCCGCGCTAAAGCCGAGTAAAGAGAAACACATGGCCATGCGATGGTCATCATAGGTGGTAATTTGCGCGTGTTTAATCTGTTCCGGCGGTTCAATAATCAGATAATCGTCACCCTCTTCGACAACGGCGCCAGTTTTTCGCAATTCCGTCGCCATAGCATGCAGCCGATCAGTTTCTTTAATGCGCCAGTTAGCAACGTTGCGGATCGCTGTCGGGCCTTGCGCGAACAGCGCTAACGTGGCAAAGGTCATGGCGGCATCAGGGATAGCGTTTAAATCAGCATCAATGCCGCGTAAGTCGCCGCCCTGTACTTCGATATACTCGTCGTGGAGGGTTAATTTTGCACCCATTTGGCGCAGGTAATCAACAAAGGCAATATCACCCTGAATGCTTTTGCGTCCCACCCCTTCTATCCGCAAAGGTCCTCCACCGAGCACACCGGCACCGAGCCAGTAACTTGCGGCACTCGCATCACCTTCAATCCAATAGCTTGTGGGCGAGCTGTAACTTTGTCCACCGGCAATAGTAAATGCCTGGCGATCGTGTTGTTCAATCGTGATACCAAAATCACGCAACATAGCTAGGGTCAATTCAATGTAGGGCCAGGAAACCACCTCACCAGTCAAGATCAAGTGACTCGATTGCGAAACCAACGGAAGTGCCATCAACAAAGCTGAAATGTACTGACTTGAAGCGCTACCATCAACGTGGATGCAGCCACCTTGCAGACGTTGCTCGATCCGCAACGGCGGAAAACCTTGCTGCTGTTGATACTTCACCGCGGCTCCGCCTTCCACCAGTGCCGCGACCAGATCAGCAATGGGACGTTCTTGCATGCGTGCGTCACCAGTGAGATTGATCGGCGCACTGGTGGTTGCCGCAAGTACCGCTGTAAGTGGGCGCATTGCCGTACCCGCGTTGCCCAAATAAAGCTCTTGCGGCTGCATTGGCCACACGCCAGCGCAACCTGTTACCTTGACAGTGGTCGCGTTAAGTTCATCGATGGTCACTCCGAGTGCCCGCAATGCGTCCAACATTCGTTGCGTATCATCACTACGTAGTAGATGACGCAACTCAGTGACTTCGCCGCACAAAGCTGCCATCAGCAAAGCGCGATTCGCGATGCTCTTCGAGCCAGGCAAATCAACCTTGCCACGACAGCTTGTTAAGCCTTTGAGCGTTAGCGTGTTCAGCACTGAGGTGTCAACCTATCAATTTACGCATGGCACGAATGAAAGCTTCGTTTTCTTCCGGTAAGCCGATACTTACCCGCAAATGTCGCGGTAATTCATAACCCGCTACAGGACGGACAATGACACCTTCGTGTAACAACTGTTGATAGAGTTCGCCGGCGTTGTCACCAACCTCGATGGTAAGGAAATTTCCATGGGAAGGAATATAGTTAAGCTTTGTCGATTCACAAAACTCGATTAATTGCTCCATACCAGCAGCGTTAACAGCCACCGACTGCTGCAAATAATCAGTATCGTCAAGCGCAACTTCAGCCGCCCGTAGACTTAAGCTGTTCATATTGAATGGCTGGCGCGCACGATTCATTAAATCGGCGACATCCGGATGCGACACCGCATAGCCTGCGCGCAAACCTGCTAAGCCATAAGCTTTTGAAAAGGTGCGAGTAACGATAAGGTTGGGATGCTGTGCAACCCACTCAAATGATGGCGACCGCTCATGCTCAGCAACATATTCAGAATAGGCTTCATCAAGAATGATCAACACCTTGGGCGGGACTTGACTAATGAACGATTGCAACGCCTCGGTGGATAAAAAAGTACCCGTAGGGTTGTTTGGGTTGGCCACAAAAATCATCCGTGTTTTATCCGTAATCGCCGCTAACATTGCATCGAGATCGTGACCATAGTCTTTTGCCGCAACGGCGATGCCGCGCGCACCTATCGCTTGTGTCACTAACGGGTAAACCACAAAAGCATGCTGCGAAAAGATGACCTCATGCCCGGCATTAACAAAGGTCCGAGCAACGAGTTCGAGCACGTCGTTTGAGCCATTACCAAGCGTAATTTGCGCAGTTTCAAGCGAGAATTTTTTCGCTAACTTTGACTTAAGATAAAAGCCATTGGCATCTGGGTAGCGGGCCAGACCGCTCAAGGTTTCTTGTAATGCGGCACGAACCTTTGAGCTTAAGCCCAATGGATTCTCATTTGACGCGAGTTTAACGATACCTTGAATTCCCAGTTCACGTTCGAGTTCTTCGATCGGTTTACCTGCTTGATAAGGTTGCAGGTTACGTACGCCCTGGTTAGCTAATTGTTTTGCATCAAACATAATTATGTGTCTTTTATTAGGTGTGTTGTTGCTCAAATTCACGCATAAAGTCGACCAATGCGACCACGCCTTCAATTGGCATTGCGTTATAGATACTTGCCCGCATACCACCAACAAACCGATGTCCTTTGAGACCCAGTAATCCTTGCTGTTCCGCGGCTTTCAGGAAGTCGTCATCACGTTGTGCATCGGCAAGCAAAAAAGGTACGTTCATTTTCGAACGAAAGTCAGGATGAACCGGGTTGCGATAGAAGTCCGAACTGTCAATATAATTATACAATAGATCCGCTTTACGCTGGTTAACTTGGCCCATAACCGCTAAGCCACCCTGCTCTTTCAACCACTCAAATACCAATCCGGATAAGTACCAAGCCCAGGTATTCGGCGTGTTGTACATGGAGCGTTCCTTCGCCTGCACGGTGTAATCCATGATAGTCGAGGTAGTGCCTTGCGCCCGACCGAGAAGATCGTCACGTACTATCGCAATGGCGAAGCCCGACGGTCCAATATTTTTTTGCGCGCCCGCGTAAATAACGCCGAAACGCTCTACTGCAAGAGGTTCAGACAGGATGTTGGAAGACATGTCAGCAACCACAGGTGCAGTCACTGCATCGGGGATCTGATGTAAAGCAACCCCGTCGACGGTTTCATTTGGACAATAGTGGAAATAGGCCGCGTCGGCACTTAATTGCCAAGCCTCAGGTGCTGCAAGAGCTCTACCCTGCTCGGTATCGATAGCACCGCCAACGACATTGACCTGAGCCACATATTTTTGTGCTTCACGAATGGCAAAGTCAGACCAAACACCACTGTTCAGGTAATCAACAGTAGCATTTGGCCCGGCAATATTTTGTGGCACTGCACTAAATTGACCACGTCCGCCGCCGTGCATAAACAACACCTGATAGTTCTCCGGAATTACCAGGAGATCTCGTAAATCTTGTTCTGCTTGTGCCGCCATCTGCATAAATGCCGGATCCCGATGACTGATTTCCATCACCGAGATTCCACTGCCCCGCCAACTTCTTAACTCTTTTTGCGCACGTTCTAATACCGCTCGCGGTAACATCGCTGGACCAGCAGAGAAATTATACGGGGCCGTCATTATGCTTAGTTACTCCTGGTTCGGATCCGTTGGCTTCTCACCATCGCTCGCGGTAACACTGTCAGCTGCATTCTCAGTAACATTCTCAGTAGCATTCTCAGCAGCTTCGACTTGTTCAAGTTCTTCGATCTCGTCGAGCTCATCAATACGCTGCATACCAACTACTTTTTCATCAGCAGCGGTACGAATTAAGCGCACGCCCTGAGTGTTACGGCCAACAATTGAAACTTCATTCACACGGGTGCGCACCAGCGTCCCCTTGTTACTGATCAACATGATCTGATTGGTATCAACAACTTCCATCGAGCCAACCACAGAACCATTGCGCTCACTAACTTTAATCGAAACGACACCTTTGGTAGCGCGGCTCTTCGCCGGATAATCGGTAATCGGCGTACGTTTGCCGAAACCGTTTTCCGTTACCGTAAGAATGGTAGGTACTTCTTCTTCGATGGTGCGTGGCACGATAAGTGACACGACCCGTTGTCCCTCTGCCAACCGGATACCACGTACACCTGTGGCGGTGCGTCCCATCGAGCGCACTTGGTCTTCGCTGAAGCGTACGACTTTACCGGCATCTGAGAACAACATAACTTCATCGCCGGCCGAGGTCATATCAACCCCGATGAGTTCATCGCCTTCATTCAAGTTAAGTGCAATGATGCCGCCATTACGTGGACGTGAATAATCCATCATTGGGGTTTTCTTCACGGTACCGTTTCTGGTCGCCATTAAGATAAACTTATCTTCAGGATAATCACGGGTTGGCAAAATTGCGGTAATTCGCTCATCGGCCTCGAGTGGTAACAAGTTGACTATAGGTCGTCCGCGCGAGGCACGGCTTGCCAACGGCAACTGGTAGACTTTCATCCAGTAAATTCGACCACGGGTAGAGAAGCACAGGATAGTATCGTGGGTATTGGCCACCCATAACCGTTCGATGAAATCTTCATCCTTCATCTTGGTCGCCGCTTTACCCTTACCGCCACGCCGTTGTGCTTCGTACTCAGTCAATGGCTGGTACTTCACATAACCATGGTGCGACAGCGTAACCACCACGTCTTCTTCGTTAATCAAGTCTTCCATGGAGATGTCGTGAGCCGCAGCCGTAATCTCTGTGCGACGAGCATCGCCATATTCCGCTTTAATTTTTTCCAGCTCTTCGCGAATGACTTCCATCAGGCGCTCTGAGTTGTTCAAAATAAGCAACAGCTCTTCAATTTGGCCGAGCAAATTCTTATATTCTTCAAGAATTTTTTCATGCTCAAGACCGGTCAGCTTGTGCAAGCGCAAATCAAGAATTGCTTGGGCTTGCTCTTCGGTCAGGTGGTATTCATCGTCACGAATACCATATTCTGGAGCTAAATGGTCAGGTCGAGCAGCATCAACACCGGCGCGCTCAAGCATGTTGGCAACATCGCCTAAAATCCAGGCACGACTGACTAAGCCAGCTTTGGCTTCGGCAGCTGTTTGCGAGTGACGAATCAGCTCGATAACGTCGTCGATGTTGGCTAATGCAATGGCAAGACCTTCAAGGATGTGGGCGCGCTCACGCGCTTTACGTAACTCATAAACCGAGCGGCGGGTGACCACTTCGCGACGATGCAAAACAAAGCAATCGATCATGTCACGTAGGTTGAACAGGCGCGGCTGATTTTTATCCAGCGCAACCATGTTAATACCGAACACGACTTGCATTTGCGTGTTCGCATACAAGTGATTCAGTACCACTTCACCAACTTCACCACGTTTCAGTTCAATAACAATACGCATACCGTCTTTATCGGATTCATCGCGTAAACCGCTGATGCCTTCGAGACGTTTTTCTTTGACTAACTCAGCGATTTTTTCAATAAGTTTCGCTTTGTTAACCTGATAAGGAATTTCGTTAACGATAATGGCTTCACGGCCATTTGAATCGGTTTCGAACTCTGCTTTCGCCCGCAGATGGATACGGCCTCGGCCGGTACGATAGGCCTCGACGATACCTGCACGGCCAGAAATTGAAGCAGCGGTTGGGAAGTCAGGACCGGGGATGAACTCCATGAGTTCATCCGTCGTGATATCAGGCCGGTCAATCATGGCTAAACAGCCATCAATAACCTCACCCAAATTATGTGGCGGTATATTCGTCGCCATGCCCACGGCAATACCCGAGGAACCGTTCACCAAAAGGTTAGGAACGCGGGTGGGTAGTACATCAGGAATTTGTTCAGTGCCGTCGTAGTTAGGCACAAAGTCGACAGTTTCTTTGTCTAGGTCGGAGAGCAATTCGCTGGCGATTTTGGCCATGCGAATTTCGGTATAACGCATGGCGGCAGCGGAGTCACCGTCGACCGAACCAAAGTTACCCTGACCATCAACCAACATGTAACGTAATGAAAACGGTTGCGCCATACGAACAATAGTGTCGTAGACCGCGCTATCACCATGTGGGTGATATTTACCAATGACATCACCGACGATACGGGCTGACTTTTTATACGGTTTATTGAAATCGTTGCGCAATTCGTTCATCGCGAATAACACCCGACGATGAACCGGTTTTAACCCATCACGCACATCTGGTAGTGCGCGGCCAACAATGACGCTCATTGCATAGTCGAGATACGAACTTTTCAGTTCATCTTCGATATTGACCGGAACGACTTCTCTGGCGAGATCACTCATAGTTATATCCCTAAACGCTCAATCTTTCTTATAATTGTCTTAGTAGCAGCATTGTACCCTTAGCGCTGCCCTCTCGCATCCTTTTTCCGACGCTTTTTAGCCGTCGTGTGCTTTACCTCGACTTTTTTTAATTCGAGAGCTCCAGTACACTGTACCGAGTTTTTCAACTAAGCAGAAGTACTATGCAGCAATCAACTAATGTCGACCCGAAAGAAATCGAAAAATTTGGTGCCCTGGCCTCACGATGGTGGGATCCCGAAGGCGAATTTAAACCGCTTCACCAAATCAATCCACTTCGTGTCGAGTTTATTCAACGCCAGTGCGGCGGTGTGTTTGGTAAGCAGGTTCTCGACATCGGTTGCGGTGGTGGCTTGGTCACCGAAGCACTGGCTCGCGAAGGTGCTAAAGTTACCGGTATTGATCTGGCAGAGCAGTCGCTGCAAGTGGCGCGATTGCATGCTTTACAAAGTCAACTCAACGTTGATTACCAGTGTATCGCGGCGGAGGACTTCGCCACACAGCACGCCGGTGAATTTGACCTGGTAACTTGCCTTGAAATGTTAGAGCACGTGCCTGACCCGGCAAGTATCGTTGAAGCAGCCGCTAAGCTAGTTAAACCCGGTGGCACCCTAGTCTTCTCAACCCTCAATCGCAATTTGAAATCCTGGTTGCTAGGCATTGTCGCGGCGGAATATATCCTGCGCTGGGTGCCGAAGGGTACCCATGAACACGGCAAATTCATTCAGCCAGCGGAGTTACTACGGGTGACCGATGCGGTGGGCGCGAAAGCGCAAGCCATAACTGGGATCCATTACCTACCGTGGCGTGGCTTTTACCTCGACGACAGTAACGTTGATGTCAACTATATCGTTGCCTTAACGAAAGATGCTTGAGTTTTCCGATGCGCAAAGTGAAAGCAGTTCTTTTTGATTTGGATGGCACCTTACTCGATACCTAGTGCGTCGGCCCCGGTCAAAATGGCAGCCCGTGCCGCTGGAATGCGAACCGTACTGGCTCGCTATGGTTACATCGGCGCTGAAGAACAGCCAGAAAACTGGGCTGCCGACTACGAAATCCAGCAACCTTTACAATTACTCCAACACCTCCGCGATTACCACATCTAGTGTTAAGCTAGAATTTGACCGCTAGATGTTGTGCAAGCCTTTAAAATTAAGGCTTAGAGTTTTGTTCTATTAGCAAAGCGTTTGAAAGAGCAAAAAGTTATTTAAAAATAATTATTTTGTCTTGCATTTGCTAAACCTTTAGAACGGCAAGACTTTTAGCGAGCACCCTAATAGATGA
The DNA here is from genome assembly GCF_052541995.1 of Pseudidiomarina xizangensis. NCBI lineage: Bacteria > Pseudomonadati > Pseudomonadota > Gammaproteobacteria > Alteromonadales > Idiomarinaceae > Pseudidiomarina > Pseudidiomarina xizangensis. The sequence continues at coordinate 409,256 of NZ_JBOBQA010000001.1, read as the reverse complement.
CGCAAATCTGCTTTGGAATTTAAACGCAAACGCGCTTGATCCCATTGCGATAAGTGCTAGCATACGATTATCAAACCAACCCAAGATATTGTGTAAATTTCACACAGAATGCCTATTCAACACTATATCTAGTGGTTCATAACTAAAAACATAACGATAAAATTGGTGGGTGCGCCGCATGAATCAAAAGCTTTTTGTTACCAAGCGTAGTGGTGAACGGGAACCGCTAGACCTAGATAAAATCCATCGCGTTATTAGCTGGGCTGCTGAAGGCCTCGATAACGTTTCGGTTTCTGAAGTCGAAATCAAATCGCGTATTCAATTTTACGATGGCATTAAGACCGAAGATATTCACGAAACCATCATTAAAGCGGCTGCCGATTTAATCTCTGAAGACGCACCAGATTACCAGTATTTAGCCGCGCGCCTCGCCATCTTCCACTTACGCAAACTTGCTTATGGCCAGTTCGAGCCACCGCATCTGTACGACCAGGTCACCTCCATGGTCAACAACGGTCGTTATGATGAGCATTTGCTTAACGATTACAGTAAAGAAGAGTTTGAGCAGATGAATGCCTTCATGGATCACTCACGTGATCTCAACTTCTCTTACGCTGCGGTAAAACAGCTGGAAGGCAAGTATCTGGTACAGAACCGCGTGACGGGCGAGATCTACGAAAGCGCGCAATTTTTGTATGTACTCGTGGCAGCCTGTTTATTTGCTGACTATCCAAAGGATACACGGCTGGATTACGTGAAGCGCTTCTATGATGCGACCTCACTGTTCAAGATTTCATTACCGACCCCCATCATGTCGGGCGTTCGTACCCCGACCCGTCAGTTTAGTTCCTGTGTTCTGATTGAAGCTGGCGATAGCCTCGATTCAATCAATGCCACCGCCAGCGCAATTGTGAAATATGTCTCCCAACGTGCCGGGATTGGCATTAACGCTGGACGTATTCGTGCATTGGGCAGCCCTATCCGCGGTGGTGAGGCTTTCCATACTGGGTGTATCCCGTTTTACAAGTACTTTCAGACCGCAGTCAAAAGCTGTTCACAAGGCGGCGTGCGCGGTGGTGCAGCCACCTTGTTTTATCCACTATGGCACCTTGAAGTGGAAAGTTTGCTGGTCTTGAAAAACAACCGCGGGGTTGAAGAGAACCGTGTCCGTCACCTCGATTACGGCGTACAGTTCAACCGCTTAATGTACTCACGTTTGGTAAAAGATGATTACATTACGTTATTCAGCCCTTCTGATACACCGGGTTTGTACGATGCCTTCTTTGCTGACCAAGCTGAATTCGAGCGCTTGTATGTGCAATACGAAAATGACGAATCGATTCGTAAAAAGCGCATTAAAGCTCTGGAGTTGTTCGGTTTGTTTATGCAAGAACGCGCCAGTACCGGTCGTATTTATCTGCAGAACGTTGATCACTGCAATACGCACAGTCCATTCGACCCAAAACTGGCTCCTATTCGGCAAAGTAACCTGTGCTTAGAAATCGCACTACCAACCAAACCACTAGCTCACGTTAACGACGAAGAAGGTGAAATCGCCCTTTGTACACTGTCAGCGTTTAACCTTGGGGCAATTAACACACTTGATGATCTTGAGGAGATGGCCGACTTAGCAGTGCGCGCCCTCGACAACCTGCTGAGCTATCAGGAATATCCAGTTCCAGCCGCGCGTAATGCCACTATGGGCCGCCGTACTTTGGGAATTGGCGTCATCAACTTTGCCTACTACCTGGCGAAAAACGGCGTTCGTTACTCCGATGGTTCTGCCAACGGACTGGTTCATCGCACCTTTGAAGCTATTCAGTACTATCTGATGAAAGCTTCCGTAAACTTAGCCAGAGAGCGCGGCGCTTGTCCGAAATTTAACGAGACCACTTACTCGCAAGGCATCATGCCTATTGATACCTACAAAAAAGACTTGGATGCGGTCTGTACCGAAGCCTTGCAACTTGACTGGGATCAATTGCGCGCAGAGGTGAAAAAGTACGGTATGCGTAACTCTACCCTGTCCGCTTTAATGCCTTCTGAAACCTCATCGCAGATCTCTAATGCGACCAACGGTATTGAACCACCACGCGGCCATATCAGTATAAAAGCCTCAAAGGATGGTGTTACTAAACAAGTGGTTCCGGATTATGAAAATCTGAAAGACGCTTACGAGCTGCTGTGGACGATTCCGAATAACAAAGGTTATCTGGAGCTAGTCGGCATCATGCAGAAATTCGTCGACCAAACGATTTCTGCGAACACCAATTATGATCCAAGTAAATTTGAAAGCGGCAAGGTTTCTATGAAGCAGCTGCTCCAAGACTTACTTTATGCTTATAAGCTCGGCGTGAAAACCTTGTATTACCACAATACGCGTGACGGTGCCTCAGACAACCAGGTAGACTTACGCGACAAGATTGACGCCAAACAACGCGAACAAGAGAACCAGCAAGCAACGGTAGACGTCACTGAAGAAGATGACGATTGTGCCGGCGGTGCGTGTAAAATCTAATAACAAGGCGCTAATTTAATGAGTTATTCAACGTTCAATAAGAACCAAATTAATCCGTTGCAGGAACCGATGTTCTTCGGAAATTCGGTTAACGTAGCGCGTTATGATCAGCAAAAACATAGTATTTTTGAAAAACTTATAGAAAAACAAATTAGCTTTTTCTGGCGTCCGGAAGAAATTGATGTCAGTCGTGATCGAGTTGACTTCCAAAACTTAAGTGAAAGCGAAAAGCATATTTTTATTTCGAACCTGAAATACCAAACCTTGCTTGACTCGGTGCAGGGGCGCAGTCCGAACATCGCCCTATTGCCGATCGTTTCCATTCCAGAGCTGGAAACCTGGATTGAAACATGGTCATTCTTTGAGACCATTCACTCGCGCTCTTATACGCACATTTTGCGTAACTTATTTACCGATCCGAGCCAAGTTTTCGAAGATATCGTCATCAACGACGAAATCCAGAAACGTGCGATTGATATCTCGAAATACTATGACGACCTCATCTTTTATACTCAGTTATGGCAGACCCATGGCGAAGGTGATATCGAAGTGGACGGTGAAGTTCACCAGGTCACCATGCGCGAACTAAAAAAGAAATTATTCCTCTGTATTAATTCAGTCAACGCACTTGAAGCCATTCGATTTTATGTAAGCTTTGCCTGCACCTTCGCGTTCGCTGAACGTGATTTGATGGAAGGTAACTCGAAGATCATTCGTTTGATCGCTCGTGATGAGAACCTACATTTAGTCTCAACTCAGAACATCTTAAACCTTTGGCAATATGGTCAAGACGACCCAGAGATGAAAGAAATCGCCGAAGAATTGCGTGATGAAGCGCTCGCGATATTTATGAAGGCCGTTGAGCAAGAAAAAGAGTGGGCACACTACCTGTTCCGTCACGGTTCAATGATTGGCCTTAATGAAGAGATCCTTTGCCAATACGTTGAATACATCGCCAACATGCGAATGGAAGCTATAGGTTTTGATGCGCCGTTCAACCAACGCAATAACCCATTGCCATGGATGAATAAATATTTGGTGTCGGATAACGTACAGGTTGCACCACAAGAAGCGGAAATCTCTTCTTACCTGGTCGGCCAAATCGATAGCTCAGTGAGCGCATCCGATTTAGGGGACTTTGAGCTGTAATTGCCATGAGCACCACCTTCAAAGTACGCGTCAACGGTCAGCATGAGCTGACCGTTGATCCATCCAAGGGCTCTTCTTTGCTCGAAGCGATGGAAGCAGCTGGCATCGAAACACGCTACCACTGCCGTGACGGTTTCTGCGGCGCCTGTCGCACACAGGTCACCAGCGGCACCATTGCCTACATTAATGAACCCCTCGCTATTGTCCGTCCGGGTGACTGTCTGGCTTGCTGCTGTGTACCCACTTCCGATTTAGAAATAGACCACTAATCGATTAAAGCGATCCCCTCAATAGACCGAGACCATTGGCGATCACCGCCGATTTCAGGCAGAATAAGCACCGTTAAGTAGTTTAAAAATTGTGGGAGTAACTATGTTTACAGTAATTTTTGGCCGTCCTGGCTGTCCTTTTTGCGTTCGTGCAAAACAAATCGCTGAAAAGCTTGTTGAAGATCGTGACGATTTTGAATTTCGTTACATCGACATGCACGAAGAAGACATCAGCAAAGCTGACCTGGAAAAAACTGTTGGTGCACCGGTGCAAACCGTACCGCAGATATTTATCGATGAAAAACACATCGGTGGTTGCACAGAATTCGAAGCTTATGCACGCGAAAATTTAGACTTGTACGCAGCCTAAATCTTCACTGCCGCGAGCGCTTGTTGAACCCGCTTTTCCGACACCGGATAGCGGGTTCCTAGTTTCTGGGCGAAGAAACTCACTCGTAATTCCTCTAACATCCAGCGAATCTCCACCAACGATTCCGGTAATGCCTGCCCCGCTGGCCATTTAGCTTTAAGTTCTTTATATGCCGCAGTAAGCTTTTGCAACGTGAGTAGATGAAGGCGATCACGATTTGGATCCACCGGCAATTTCTCCAAACGTTGCTCAATCGCTTTCAGGTAGCGTTCAATGTCCGTTAATCGTTGTGCCCCTGCCGCACTGACAAAGCCCGGATACACCAGTTCATCCAGTTGCTGTTTAATGTCTGCATGGGCCTGAATTTGATCGAGTGCCACCGAACCTTTCAGTTGCTTACTAATTTTCTGCGAGCCCACTAAACAGGGTTCAACCTGCCTCGCAATAGCTGTAACACGTTCGTTAAGTTCCGCACGAGCCAGCTCCACCATTTTGCGAAACGCTGTTTCAGTACGAATGGATTGGGCTGCAATAAACTCATCGAGGGCAGCAACAATGCAGTCTTCAATTAACGCATCCACTTTGCCCCAAGGGTTGTAGTACATCGCCAGCTTTGCTTTATTTGACAAGCTCTGCTGCAAGTAACGTACCGGTGACGGAAGTTGCAGCTGCAACAATTTCCTTAGTGCTTGCTGATGCGAATAGATCGCCTGCTCCGGCTTATCAAATAGAGTCTCCCGGACGCCATCTTTAGTCGCTTCTAATGCTGGGTAGGCTTTGACCGAATAACCACGATGTTGCCGTTCACGCAATTCCGGTAAAGTCCCGAATTGCCAGTCTGTCGCTGCTGTCTGCGTCGGCTGCTCCGTCACAGCTTCACGTAGCGCATGTTGCACCTTGCCTTGCAGCCGCTGTTGTAGAATCAGCAAGTCGCGACCGTCAGCAACGGTGGTACCCTTTCCATCTTCGATGACAAAGCGTACCTGCAAATAGCTCGGCAGCTGTTTGACATCCCAAGCATCATCGGGAACGCTGACCCCGGTCATACGCCGTAACTTCTCGCTCAGTACCTCAATTAAAGGACGCTGAAGTAACGCTTGCGGATCTTTCTCTTCGGCACAAGCTTGCAAAAATGCTTGTGCGTAATTAGGTGCCGGTACGAAATGGCGGCGCCAGTTTTTCGGCAGTGATTTGATCCAGTGCACCACCAACTGTTCGCGCAACGCGGGTACCTGCCAGTCGAAGCTCTGTGACTTAAGTTGATTCACCAATGTCAACGGCACATGCACCGCAACCCCATCAATGGGATCATTGGGCTCAAAGTGATAGCTTAACGGTAAAGTGAGAGCGCCTTGTTGCCAGGTATCCGGATACTCCAATTCGGTAACATGGGTAGCGTCCTGAGCCATCAGATCACTACGTTTAAAAAACAGCAGTTTAGCGTCCTTCTTCGCCGCTTTATGCCACCAGCCTGCGAGTAATTGCTCATTGTAAATACCCGCTGGGATTTGCGCATCGTAAGCGTGAAATAGCGCTTCATCATCCACCAGAATGTCACGCCGGCGTGATTTATCTTCAAGTTCACGGATTTCTTCTATTAAAGCTCGGTTATGCTGAATGAACGGCAATTGCCGTTTCAACTCACCAGTGACCAAACCATCGCGAATAAATATTTCCCGGGCAGCTACTGGATCAACTGGACCATACTGAACACGCCGCCGCGGTACGATAATTAATCCGTACAAGGTCACCTGCTCATCAGCGACCACCGAGCCTGATTTCTTCGAAAAGTGCGGTTCAAAATAATTGCGCTTCACCAAATGCTTGGCCGCAGGCTCGATCCACTCAGGTTCAATGCGCGCATTGACTCGTGCAAACAGTCGGCTGGTCTCCACTAATTCGGCTGCCATCAACCACTTCGGCGGTTTCTTAAACAAACCAGAACCCGGGAACACGTAAAATTTACGATTCCGCGCCCCTAAAAACTCGTGAGTTTCCTGCTTGTTGCCTAAATGTGAGAGTAGACCCGTTAACAGTGCTCGATGGACCGCCTCAAAACTAGCCTGTTCCTGATTGATCTTGTAACCCAAACCGCGAATCGTCTGCCGGATCTGACTGTAAACATCCTGCCATTCCCGCACCCGCAAAAAATGTAGAAACTCTGATTTTAACTGCCTCCGGAATTGGCTTTTAGACAACGTCCGTTGTTGTTCTTGTAAATAATTCCAAAGGTTCAAGTAACCATTAAAGTCGGAATCCTTATCGTGAAAGCGTTGGTGGAATTCATCCGCCTTTTGGCGTGACTCTTGCGGACGCTCGCGCGGATCCTGAATACTCAAAGCCGCGGTAATAACCATCGCTTCCTGCATACAACCAAATTCATTTGCGGCTAACACCATCCGCGCTAATCGTGGGTCAATCGGCAGTTGCGCCAGCTGTCGTCCAAGTGGCGTTAGTTGCGGACCAGCCGGCCGGCCACGGCGCCGTTTACCTTTACCGAGATGCAAAGCATGCAGCTCTTGTAACAGGTTCATACCGTCTTTAACAAAGCGTTCGTCGGGTCGATCAATAAATGGAAATTTGCGGATGTCGCCAAGCTTTGCCGCGGTCATCTGCAAAATCACTGCAGCCAAATTGGTTCGTAATATTTCAGGTTCGGTATATTCCGGACGCTGCAGGAAATCCTCTTCGCTGTACAGACGAATACAAATACCTGAAGCTACCCGCCCGCACCGACCCATACGTTGGTTGGCGCTCGCCTGGGAAATCTTTTCGATCGGTAAACGCTGAACTTTGGTGCGGTAGCTGTAACGGCTGATGCGCGCAGTACCCGGATCAATCACAAAACGAATTCCCGGTACCGTTAAGGACGTCTCAGCCACGTTTGTGGCGATAACGATACGCCGCTGACTATGACTTTGAAAAACACGGTTTTGCTCATTCGCCGATAAGCGGGCAAACAATGGCAACAATTCGGTATTCGGTAGCTCAAGTTCGCCTAGGGCTTCAGCAAAATCTCGTATTTCGCGCTCACCTGAGCCAAACACCAAAATATCACCACTTGCTTCGCGATAAAGTTCCTGTACCGCATCGCAAACGCCCTGCACCACGTCACCACTATCATCGCCACCTTCAAGCGGCTGGTAACGGGTTTCAACAGGGTAAGTACGGCCACTTACCGAGATCACCGGAGCATTATTAAAATGTTTCGAGAAGCGTTCTGTTTCAATGGTGGCCGAGGTAATCACTAATTTTAAATCAGGCCGTTTGGGCAGCAACTTGGCGAGTACACCCAGCATGAAATCAATATTCAGGCTGCGTTCATGCGCCTCGTCAATAATGAGCGCATCGTACTGGCGCAGCATGCGGTCATTTTGTAACTCGGCAAGCAACATGCCGTCAGTGACTAACTTTATCGCTGTGGTGGGTGCGGTTTGATCCTGAAAGCGAACTTTATAACCGACAGTTTCGCCCAATGGCGTCTTTAACTCATCGGCAATACGTTGCGCAACGCTTCTTGCGGCAAGTCGTCGCGGTTGGGTGTGACCAATCAAGGTGCCCTGCTGGTAGTCACCATAGCCAAGCTCTAACAACATTTTTGGTAGTTGTGTGGTTTTACCCGAGCCAGTCTCACCCGCCACGATAACCACTTGGTTCTCGCGTATAGCTTGTTGGATCTCGGCTTTAGCTTGTACGACCGGTAAGTCGTCGGGGAAGTGAATCGTCGTTTGCACGCGCTATCCTGCAGTTACATCAGCGGAAAGGCTAGAGTTTATCAGTGTCGCGCCAGCTTGTTAACGCCGCCGGTAAGAATCTCGAAAATAGCTGTCGATGGCACCGAGCACATCGGTGCGGGAAATGACCCCAACCAATTGCCGGTTGTCATCGTCCAGCACCGGATAGACTTTTGGTTTTTTGGCATCCATACGTTGTGCAATGTCGGTAATTGAATCATTGGCGTAGACACTCAGTACCTCGCCTTTGAACATACAATCACCGACATTTGCCGACATTTCCTTATGATAAGTATCGCGTAACATGGTTGCGAGGCAATCTTGCTCCGATAAAAATCCGATCACACGACGCTCGTCATCCACTACCGGACCGCCACGCTGACGGGTCTGCAATAACCTCTCCACAGCGACCTCAATGGGCGTTTTTGCCGTAAAGACTGCCGGACGACGATTCATAAAATCTGCAACTTTCATCGATTCCATAATTATGACCTCGCTTAATAGAACAGCATCAGTAATGCGCCATGCTTTAAACTAATTATATATAGTCAATCTTGGTAAATCGCAACCTCAGCTTCACCATTACCGACACGGCTTGCGCGATACATACCTTCAGTATTAAACGGCATGTGTACGTTCCCCCTGGCATCAAGAATAATAACGCCACCGGTACCACCGGCTGGAAGCAATACATCATGAATAACCGTGTCACCTGCAGTTTCCACCGATTCACCTAAATATTTCACTCGGCTACAGATATCGGCGGCCACATGATAGCGAATGAAGTATTCACCATGACCGGTTGCTGAAACTGCGCAACTGGAATTATCAGCCCAAGTACCCGCGCCGATGATCGGCGAGTCGCCAATACGACCGTAGCGTTTAGCCGTCATGCCACCGGTTGAGGTCGCAGCACTCAAGTTCCCCTGTTTATCGACTGCTACCGCACCAACAGTGCCATATTTATAGTTGTTGTCGAGCTCTACATAAGCTTGTTTATCGGCAACGCCCAAGTCTTCACGTGCTTGTTCGAGTTGTTCAAAGCGGTATTCGGTATCGAAATAATCATTAGCAACTTGCTCCAAACCTTGCTCCGCGGCGAACTGTTCTGCGCCTTCGCCACTTAGCATCACATGTACCGAATGTTCCATTACGCTACGGGCCAGTGCAATTGGACTTTTAATCGTTTTGACCCCGGCGACAGCGCCAGCTTCAAGGGTCGCCCCATCCATAATTGACGCATCGAGCTCATGCCCGCCGTCGAAGGTATAAACTGCGCCAAGACCGGCGTTAAACAGCGGTGAAGCTTCCATGATTTGAATAGCAGCGATGACTGCGTCCATGCTGGTTCCGCCATCCTCTAAGATCCTATGGCCAGCATTTAACGCTTCCGTCAATTTTGCTGTGTAAGCTGCTTCTTGTTCGTCGGTTAAGTGCGCACGGGTAATGGTGCCAGCGCCACCATGGATGGCGATGGCAAACTTATCTTCATCAGCCGTAACCGCAGCAGAGACCGGTTGCGCGACGCTGAGCGTGGTACTAACAGCTACCAGTGCTGCGGCAAATGTGGAGAGTTTCATCATATTGCTACCTTTCTTGTTGAAATGTAATAGTCGTTTTTATCCTGCCATGCGTCCGTCCCAACTACTAGCTCTAAATCTGCGGTCGAGCGCAGCAATTGCGGCAGCTATCGCAATCAGGTAGTCTAAACTTCAGTTTTCCTTCAACACGTTATCTAAACATGAGCGAAGCAAGCTTTTACTGGCACGACTACGAAACTTGGGGCGTAAATCCGCAAGTTGATCGACCTGCTCAGTTCGCAGGACTGCGAACCACACTCGACTTCGAACCTATAGCACGGCCGTTAACCATTTACAGTCAGCCGACACCTGATTTTCTGCCGCATCCGCAAGCCGTTATGATTACCGGAATCACGCCGCAGCATGCATTAGCCCAAGGTATGAACGAAAGCTCGTTCGCTGGCAAAATCGAACAACAAATGAGTGAACCTAACACCACCATAGTGGGTTATAACTCGATTGCTTTTGATGACGAAGTGACCCGTCACCTGTTCTATCGTAATTTTATCGATCCCTACGCGCACACCTGGCAACATAACAACTCGCGCTGGGATTTGATTAACGTGGTGCGCGCCTGTTACGCCCTGCGTCCAGAGGGAATTGTGTGGCCCGAGAATGAAGCCGGACAAGTAAGTATGCGGCTGGAACATCTGACCAAGGCCAATGGTATTGATCATGGTCAGGCGCATGATGCGATGGCCGACGTCTATGCCACCATTGCCATTGCCAAATTAGTAAAGACCGCGCAACCCAAGTTGTTCGATTACGCCTATAGCATACGCCGCAAACAAGCGCTCAAGCCATTAGTAGATTTAGTCAACTTTACACCCATCGTGCACATTGCTGGTTTTTATGGTGCTGACAATGGTTACCTGTCGCTGATCATGCCCCTCGGCTTTAAGGATGAGAATCCTAACGCCTTGGTGTACTGGAATTTACGCCAAGATCCTCGCGAATTAGCGGAGCTCAGCTCTGAACAATTGCAACAACGTCGCTTTGCCAAGGGTGAACAGCGTGAAAGCGCTGGCTGGGGCGTTTACGGTGCTCAGCAGCTGCAACTCAATCGTTGCCCATTTCTGGCACCACGCAGCGTGCTAAGCGCTGACGTCCAACAGCGTTGGCAACTGCCGCTAGACGAGATGCTAGCGCGCGCCGAATGGTTGCAACAGCAACCGCAATTACGTGAGCGATTAATTGCCAGTACCCAGTTGGAATACAACGATAGCGGTCCACAGGATCCAGAGCTGCAGCTTTACTCAGGTGAATTCTTCAGTGACCAGGATCGTTCCACCATGGCCATTATCCGCGCCACTGAGCCGCAGCAACTTGCTGCGCTAAATGTAAAATTTAGCGATGCACGCTTGCCCGAGATGTTGTTTCGCTATCGTGCCAGGAATTTCCCCGCCACTTTAAACGATGCCGAACTTCAGCGCTGGCGCCAGTTTTGTCAGCAACGCATGCTGGAACCTTTACCCAAAGCACTAACGGCGGAACAATTTATGTTCGAGTTAGAGCAAAGCGCGAGCTTGTATGCGGATGACGCACGCAAGCAGCGATTACTTAAAGACCTCTATCATTATGCCCAAAGCCTCTAATTCCAGTAATGCATTCGATTATGTTATCGTCGGTGGCGGCTCCGCTGGCTGTGTTTTAGCCGAGAAGCTGTCGCGCGATGACCGTTTTCGTGTTGCTCTGATTGAAGCCGGAGGTAAGGGTAAATCGCCCTTTGTGACCATGCCAGGCGGTGTCGCGCTCCTGTTGCACCACAAAGGTTTGAACTGGCAGTTACGCAGTGAAGATGCAAACTTGCGCGAAGGTAAAGGACTTTATACCCCGCGCGGCAAAGGTCTTGGTGGCAGTAGTGCTATCAATGCGATGATTTATACCCGTGGTGCGGCCGGCGATTATGATAGCTGGGCTAAGGTGACGAACTCGGACTGGGCCTGGGAAGCAGTTCTGCCACGTTTTCGTCAACTAGAAAACAACCAACGCGGTGCCGATGCCTATCATGGTGACCAAGGTCCACTGCATGTTAGTGATGTTGAGCCCTACTACACCGTCTCAAAACGCTTTATCGAGGCCGCAGTACAAGCGGGCATTCCCCATAATCGTGATTTTAATGGTGCTGACCTTTATGGCGTTGGAGCCTTCCAGTTCACCATTTATGAAGGCAAACGTTTTAGCGTACGACGAGCATTCCTCGAGCCCGCAACTGAGCGCAGCAATCTACAGGTCTTCACTCAGGCTCAGGTTGAGCGCGTAGTGATTCATCAACAACGTGCCACTGGCGTATTAATTCGCACAGGTTCACACGCCAGTCAGTTTATAGCAGCCAAGCGTGAAGTTATCCTCAGTGCAGGTGCTTTTCATTCGCCCCAATTATTAATGTTGTCGGGTATTGGTCCAGCCGATGAATTACGCCGCCATGGCATTGTGCCCGTCGTCGATAGTTCTGATGTTGGCGCTAACCTACAGGAACATGTCGATATTCTCGTGCACTACCGCAACCGCCAGAAGGACAGTATCAGCCTCGGCCCTGTCGGGCTTGCTAAATTAGGCTGGCAAACCTTACGCTATTGGCGCAAAGGCGATGGTGCTATGGCTCATCCACCGGCCGAAGTTGGTGGTTTTTTGCGTAGTGCACCGGAACTAGCAACCCCCGACATTCAATTACACCTCGTCCCCACCCGCTTTGACGACAGTGGTTACGATCTGCGGCCAGCTTTCGGCCATGGCTTTGCGTGTCATGCCTGTGTGTTGCGCCCTGAAACCCGGGGACGACTTTACCTTCATAGCGCTGACGTCTCCCAAGCACCTGGTTTTACCTATGATTTTATGCGGCATCAAGCCGACCAACAGGTATTGTTGTCAGGGGTTCAGCAAATTCGTGAAATCATGCAACAACCTGCGATGGCAGAGCATAACGGCGGCGAGGTGTTGCCAGGACACGCACCGAATGACGAAGAACTACTCAAGCGAATGCAAAAACATTGCGGATTAATTTATCATCCAACCAGCACTTGCCGTATGGGTAATGACGCTAATGCTGTTGTCGATGCACAATTGAGGGTGCGCGGAGTTGCTGGTTTAAGAGTGATTGACGCATCGATTATGCCCACCGTGATTAGTGGTAACACCAACGCGCCAACCATGGTCATTGCTGATATAGGTGCCGACTTTATCCTCGCCGACACCTAATCCTTTTTGGCTTTAAAATCAATGAATGCGTTTGCTGAAGCCCGCAAAAAAGCGAGCTAGAGCAGGAATTAAGATCAAAGCGCCCAACATATTCCAAATAAACATGAAGGTTAACAAGATCCCCATATCTGCCTGGAACTTGATGGGCGAGAAAATCCATGTTGCGACACCAATTGCCAACGTCAGACCTGTAAAGCCAACAGCTTTACCTGTGGTATCGAGGGCATATTTGTAGCAATCATCTAAGTGCATTCCCTGCGCAAGGCCTTCTTTCATCTTGGTATAAATATAGATGCCATAATCGACCCCGATTCCGACTCCTAAAGCGATAACAGGCAAGGTAGCAACTTTCACCCCGATACCCAGCGTCGCCATCAAACCTTGACCCATTATGGTTGTTAACGCCAACGGCAACACAATACAAGCCACCGTGCGCAGACTACGGAACGTGATGTAAACCAACACAATAACGACGCCATAAACCCACAGCAGCATCTTGTATTGCGCATCTTCAATCACTGAGTTCGTTGCAGATTCAATGCCTGAGTTACCCGCAGCCATGAGCAATTCAAGCCCTTCCTGTTGGTAATTAGCATTGAAAGTATCAACGGCACTGACCACAGTTTTCAGCGTTTCTGCTTTATGGTCGTTAAGATAAATAATAATTGGCGCCATCGAGCAATCTGGGTTGATTAAGCCCGGCGGTGTGCGCCCAGTATTGGCATTGAGCACATACTGGTTACGATTAAGACTGAACCACTTCAAATTACCTTCATTCAACGCATATGAGCCCATTTTGGCAACATAGACCACCGATTTCACATCTTGCACACCTGCTGTGTTTTCCATGTGCCAACTGAACCGGTCCATGACTTCGAGGTTCTCATAGGCAATACATTGTGACGGTTCTGTTGCTGCCATCACCACGAAAATATCCGTACTGGAGCTATAATTATCGACGATAAACTTGTTGTCGAGGTTGTAACGGCTGTCCGGACGTAATTCGGGTGCTCCCGCATCGAGGTCACCAATCTTCAGCTGCTGACCTTGTACCAACCCCCAGGTCAAACCGATTAGAGCGACGACCAGCGCACTGTACGCCCATTTCGGTTCCGAAAAGCGCTCAAACAAGGTCAGTACTGGATGATCCTGATTACGAACGCTCTCACTGTACTGGCGTCCGCGTTCGGAAATACCTGTGTAGGACATCAAAATAGGTAACAAACCTAGATTGGTTAACACCACCACAGCAACGCCAATACTCGCCGCTATCGCCAGCTCTTGAATCACCGCAATATCAATCACCATTAAGGTGGTAAAACCGATAGCATCAGAAATGAGAGCGGTAAGACCAGCAATATACAACGCCCGGAATGCAAGTCGGGATGACATCATCCGATCATGGCCGTCGACACGGTTAGCGCTCATAGCATTAATAATTTGCACGCCATGACTGACACCTATCGCAAACACTAAAAACGGCACAAGCATCGAATAGGGGTTGATACCACTACCAATTAATTTGATGATCCCCAGCTGCCAAACGACCGCGATAATCGAACAACTAAGCACCGCAAACGAGCTACGCCAGCAACGACTGTAGGCAAACAACATGACCAGCGTAATCACAATCGCGAGAAGGAAAAACAACCCTACTTGCATCGCACCTTCGATCAGATCGCCGATGATTTTCGCAAAACCTGTGATGTGAATTTTGACGTTTTCGGTCTGATATTTATCCCGAATTTGCGTTTCCAACTCTTCGGAAAATGCCTGGTAATTAAGCGGTTCACCGGTATCTGGATTGACCTCGTTCAAAGGTACATAAATTAACGCTGACTTAAAGTTGTTAGCGACCAGATTCCCAACTTCTCCTGAGCGCAACACGTTAGTTCGCAATTGCTCGAGCGACTGCTGTGATGCATCCCATTGATCAGGTATCACCGGACCGCCGACAAAACCTTCTTCGGTGACTTCACTCCAGCGTACGTTGGGTGTCCAAATACTTTTTAAACCAGCCCTATCAACACCTGGAATAAAAAACACCTCATCGGTGATTTGCTGCAGGGTCTTTTGAAAGTCAGCGGTAAAAATAGTGTCATCAGTGGTCTCGACCGCGATCCGCACCACATTACCTAAACTCGCCAAATCATCGCGGTACTCAAAATAGTTTTGAATGAAAGGATGACTCGTGGGAATCATTTTTATTAAACTGGCTTCTGGTCGCACTTGACTCGCATGCCAGCCTAAAAATACCGTAAGCACAGCAAAGAGAAGGACCCAAAGCGGACGGAAATTAAAAATCAAACGCTCGAGAAAAACGCTTTTATCTGTAGTTTTTTTCACTTGTTGTTCAGACATTGCAATGCTATTCCTTCTCGGTTAACGCACGACTCGGCATCGACAACACGCCGCGTTGCCCTACAAACGTCAAATCACCATTACCATCAATAACTAAGTCAGTTAGTGCAGCACCACTGTCATGGGTATGCTCGACTAACTTACCGTTTTCTGACAAATACGCCACCACGCCGGCATTGCCAACGAAGTACAAGCCATTATCTGGCGCATCAATGGCGGCGTTAATATTGACGGGGTCCTCGAGTTTCAACTGAGTAAATGAATCACCTTTATCTTCACTCATAAAAATATTGCCACGCAAACCATACACCCAGAGTCGTTCTAATTGATCGACGTACATACCGAAGAAAGAACCATAATACGGAGATTCCAAGGTTTCCCAGGTTGCGCCGCGATCATCGCTACGAAACAGCAACCCCGACTCACCAGCAAGAAAAACGAAATCCCCTAAATTCTGTATCGCATTCAGGTGAAACGCATCAGGATTTTCGACGCGGTCATCAAGAATCTGCCAAGACTCACCGGCATCATCAGTGTATAAGAGCGCACCGTAGGCACCGCTAACTAACACTTCATTTTCAGACAGTGCTAAAACATCAAGAAACGGTTTGGTGGGCCCTTCTTCTTTAGCAAAGTTGGCATTATCAAGTCTAAACAAGGCATCATCTAACAAAAATTCCAGCTCAGCTTCACGCTCAGGCACGAGGTCAGCACTAGCAAGTTCAGCCTCAAGCTCAGCAACTCGTTGTTTATAATAACTTAGCTGTAACTCGATATAGTCGAAGCCATCGAGCTGACGCTGCCAAGTCTGTCCGCCGTCAATGGTCCGTAAAATTACGCCATGATGGCCAGCAGCCCAACCGATAGTGTCGTTTGCGAAGTCGACACTGGTAAGAAATACACTGGTTGGCACGGCTGCTTGTTGCCAAGTTTCGCTACCTTGTTCGCGAGTTATCACAACGCCGTAATCGCCCACCGCAACTTCTCGCTCGGCGGTCGTTGCTATTTCTGTCAACACCGCTGATGTTGCCTCAGGTGCAATCATCGCCGGTGCGTAGATAACGTCATAGTCGTCTACCGGCGCTTCTTGCGCTGCAGCAGCCAAGCTAAACGCCAGAGCCACTGCGCTTGCACAGACTCTAGTTCTAATCATGGAACCCTCTTGCAATTTTTCTGTCTTAGAATTGTTATGTTTACTGTTGCAAATTTTTCTTAAGCCGTACATGCTATGGATAAATTTGTACAGGTCAAACCAGCTGCTACCTTACCGTGAGATGTTCCCAAACGCTAGTACCCGCTGGGCAATTAATTTAGACTCTTATTACTATAGCTTTCGATGAATAAGTTTAGTAAAAGTACATACTATAAAAGTACATAGAACAAACAAGGATATCCAACCATGAATAAAATGATGCTGAAGGCTGGGGTTTTTGCGCTATCTGTTATTTCAGCAAGCGTGATGGCTAAAGCCACCCCAGAAGAAGTCGCCCGCTTAGGTAATGATTTGACACCAGTTGGTGCCGAAATGGCAGGCAATGCTGACGGCTCCATTCCAGCATGGACCGGTGGCTACAGTGTGAAAGCTGATGGTGACGCTCCAGTGCGTCCAGCCGATCCCTTTGCTGATGATGAGATCCTTTTTACCATCACCAAAGCTAACCTTGCTGAACACAAAGACATGCTTTCAGCAGGTCAGGTTGCGATGTTCAATAAATACCCAGATTACAAAATGAACATTTACCCGACTCACCGCTCGGCTGCCTACCCTCAGGAAGTTTACGACGTAATTAAAGAAAACGCCGAGAACGCTGAGCTGGTAGCTGGTGGTAACGGTCTGGAAAACTTTAAAATGCACATTCCGTTCCCAATTCCGGCCAACGGTAATGAAATTATCTGGAACCACATTACCCGTTATCGCGGGGGCGCTGTACAGCGCTTGGTGAACCAATTCCCAGTGCTTGAAGACGGTAACTTCGTTCCGGTATTACTGCGTGAATCGTTGGTTTTCCCAGAATATATGGAAAGTGGTCGTGAAACGGCCGATGACAATATCTTGTTTTACTTCTTACAAGAAGTTCTTGCTCCGGCACGGCAAACAGGTACCGTATTGTTAGTACATGAAACCATCAACCAGGTTAAAGAAGGTCGCCGTGCGTGGCTTTATAATGCGGGCCAACGTCGTGTGCGTCGTGCACCTAACGTAGCTTATGATGGTCCGGGTACAGCGTCTGACGGTCTACGTACTTCTGACGGCCTTGACATGTTCAACGGTGCGCCTAACAAGTACAACTGGGAGCTAGTTGGTAAGCGAGAAATGTATATCCCTTACAACAACTACAAACTCATGGATACCAGCTTAGATTACGAAGACATCATCAATCCTGGTCACATGGATCAAGACTTGGTGCGCTATGAGAAACACCGTGTATGGGAAGTTAAAGCGACTTTAAAGGATGGCGAGCGTCACATTTATCAAACGCGTCACATGTTTATTGACGAAGATACCTGGACGGCCAGCGTCATCGACCATTACGATAACCGTGGCGAACTATGGCGTGTGGCTGAAGCTTACAACACCCAGTTCTATTACCACGATACGCCCTGGATGGCTGCTGAAGCCTTATACGACTTAAACTCGAGTCGTTACATCTTGCTTGGTCTGGCTAACGAAGAATCTTCGTACATGGACTTCGATATTCAGCCTCAGCGTAGTGATTTCAGTACTTCGGCATTACGCCGTATGGGTATTCGTTAAAAAACACCCAAAGCGTTAATGGATAACCGTTATTGGTTAATAAAAACCCCGCATCAGCGGGGTTTTTTGTGGTGGAAAGACAGGTAGCCCGTAGTTCTACTGCGGGGGAAACCCGCCCACACCGAGATAGCTGAAAAGACAGGTAGCCCGTAGTTCTACTACGGGGGAAACCCGCCCACACCGAGATAGCTGGTAATTCAACCCGTAGTAGAACTACGGGCTACTTTTCTAAGCGGGCTAGCAGGCTGGAAGTGTCCCAACGGCTGCCACCCATTTGTTGCACTTCGGCGTAAAATTGATCGACTAGCGCTGTTAGTGGCATGCTCAGTCCGTTTCGATCAGCTTCTGCCAACGCAATTTTTAGATCTTTACGCATCCAGTCAACCGCGAAGCCATGTTTGTATTCACCTTCCCACATGGTCTTGTAACGATTCTGCATCTGCCATGAGCCTGCCGCGCCCTGACTGATAGCACGAATTAAAGTATCCGCGTCCAAACCGACCTTACGCGCTAACTGCAAACCTTCAGCTAAACCTTGAACGACACCAGCTATACATATCTGATTGACCATTTTTGCGAGTTGACCATGCCCGGCAGGCCCCATGTATTCACGTGTTTTGCAATAACATTCAAGTAGTGGCTGTGCTTCATTATAGGCTTCTTTATCGCCACCAATCATAGCGGTTAGTACGCCGTTAATTGCGCCCTGTTCACCACCTGATACCGGTGCATCCAAAAATACAGCAATGCGCTGATGAACCTCTTCAGCGAGTTCCCGGGCAAGTTCAGCTGAGGCCGTGGTATGATCAATGACAATGGTATTTTCACTAATACTAGTCAGCAAACCTTCAGCACCGTAAAACACACTGCGCACATCATCGTCGTTGCCGACACAGACGAGCACGACATCGGCATCGAGCACTGCCTCACGAGGCGTGTCGGCCATGCTTCCGCCGAACTCTTCAACCCATTGCTTAGCTTTCACCGCGGTACGGTTGTACACCGTCGTGGTAAAACCTTTGCTTTGTAGATGACCAGCCATGGGATAACCCATGACTCCAAGTCCAATAAAGGCACATTTCATAATAGAATTCCTCGTTTATCTTGTGCTAATAGGCCGACGCACGGTTAAACCGCCGACACAAATTTCTACATCTACCGGACCGCACAAATCAACACTATCGCCATCCAGTTCAAGTTGGTTTACTGAATCACCAAGGGTTACTTTGGTGGCTTCACTAAAGCTTATCATCGGGCTTCGTTGGGGCTGCTTTCGCAGCAACCAATAAAGCGCGTTGAATTGCCGCCAGCGTGGACGTTGCGGCACCCGCAACAGACCAAGTTGTGGCTGCGTCAACTTGGCGTCAGGGTACACTACAATACCGCCACCTATCGTCCGATTTACAGTAGCAACCTGAAACTCATCGTAACCGACCGAGCCATCGTCATGGGTAACGGCAATTTTACACCGGCGCTTGGGTAACCAAAACACATAACGACACAAGGCCCACAGGTAACTGTAACGCCCTAGCCAACGTTTGCTGAGTGGTCCTTGTAACTGTTGCAATGCCACGCTGATACCGCAACCTGCGTGATTAATAAAATAATACTCGCCTAGCTTACCCACCGAGCGTTTAATCAGCTCACCCTCGGATTGCAACCGCCAACGCCAGTCAGTAATAGTTAATGCCGAAGCTAAGTCATTGCCCGTGCCGCTTGGTACCACACTCAACTCAAGCTTACTGTTGGTGGCAACCTGAGCAACAATATTGACGCTACCATCACCACCGATGACAATACATTCGAGTTCATCATAATGGGCATGATTATCTTGCCATTCATGCAGTTGTTGAATATCAACCTTGCGATCGGCCTGGCTCGCGAGCAGTTGGATCTGGCTAGCACCGTAATCGTGATTTAACTGCCGTTGATAAACCTCCGCATAACTGCGCGCGCGCGCCGAGCTCGACTTATAGTAAATCGCAATAGCTTTAGTCGGCATGGCGAATTTGCCAGTGTTGATAACGCCCCAGAGCCGCAAATGGCTCGGTTTGATTGTGCAGCAGTTCTAGCCGAAGCAACTGTTCAAAACGCTCAGCATCGCGTGGATCTCGTAAGTAATCGTGGAAACACCGCACTCCTGTTCGCTGCGTGACTTCAAGCTTATGCTGGTTTAACCAAGTGACCATTTGCGCCGGCGCAATCGGCTGCTGGGGGCTCATGCGTACGCGCTTTTTGACCTGTAAGTCCGCGCCAACATAATCAAAATTACCAAACACCATATTCGCCATGAGCTTGGCATCCCGATTATAAAACATCAGCGATAAGCAGCCGTCGTGGTTCAGTAATTGTTTGAGTACCGGCAATGCCAAAGCGGGCTCCGCCAGCCATTCCAGTACAGCGTGGCACAACACTACATCGAACTGTTGTCCAGCTAAACGTTCCGGCAACTCCTGTAATGGCGCAGCTAAATACGAGTACTGCTCAGCTAAACCCGCCTGTTGATGAGCACGTTGTGCTTTCGTCACCATGTCATTGGCAATATCGGTGTGGATAACATGATGTCCATGACGAGCAAAATGCTGGGATAACTGGCCGATACCACCACCAACATCGAGCACCGTGAGTGATTGAGTGCTAGTAAACAAGGGAGCTAAATCACGCTCAAGCACAGCTAGACGAATCTTGCCTTTCGCCGTTGCGTAAATATTTTTGGCGAATTTATCGGTCAGCCCAGCAAAGCTTTGATCGATTGGTGGTTTGCTCATAGTCACCTTATGCCGGGCTATCGACATCAATAAATTGATGATCTAAGCCAAATTTTTCCGCCAGATGTTCACCCAGCGCCTGAATTCCATAACGTTCTGTAGCGTGATGCCCAGCAGCAAAAAACGCAATACCCTGTTCCCGTGCACTGTGCACCGTTGGCTCGGAAACCTCTCCGGTAATAAATAGATCACAACCCGCTTGTGCTGCAGCATCAATAAAGCCTTGCCCGCCGCCGGTGCACCAGGCAACACGTCGTATTTTTTGCTGCGGCTCATGCACGGCACAGACTAACGCGCGTCCTAGCCGTGTTTCGAGATGTAACGCGACCTGCTCGGCGGTTTCATCATGCAAAAGTTCGCTAAACATCACCACTCCTTCAGGCTCAACTTCAGTTAGAGCTGACGGCTCAGGCCAATCCATCACTCGCGCAAGTTGCGCGTTATTACCAAGTCGCGGATGTACATCGAGCGGCAAGTGATACGCAAACAAATTAAGATTGTTGCGCAATAAGGTTTGCAGACGACGCTTTTTCATACCTTTAACCGGCTGTGGTTCTCCTTTCCAGAAGTAACCGTGATGCACCAAAATCGCATCAGCATCGACTAAGATCGCGCGTTCCAGCAATTGCTGACAGGCAGTCACTCCAGTAACGATCTTTTGAATCTGATCACGTCCTTCAACTTGCAACCCATTTGGGCAATAATCACGAATTCCATCAACAGCCAAAAACTGCTGTAAATAAGCTTCTAATTGTTCACGTTCCACGAGTTTCACCCCTTGTTCTAACATTTTGCGTCGAATAATAGACATAGTGCGCAAAAAACGGTATAAAAATGGAGAACTTTTACTCAATATGCAAAGGATTTATCCATGAGCAAACTTGATAAAGACCAGGTCATCGCTGATTTTACTGCAGCTTACAAAAAGGCTCACGGTAAAAAACCAACTATCGAAGCAAGTAGCGGTTGGTACAGTGTTGATGGTGGCAAAAATATGCGTTTAGCACAACTCGCTGAGGAAGCTAAAACGCTAGGTGGAAGCAGTAAGCCTGCGGCTAAATCCGCAAGCAAACCGGCTGCGAAAACCGAGAAAAAACCAACTGCAAAAGCTGCAAAGAAACCTGCAGCCAAGAAACCTGCTGCCAAGAAATCGCCAGCAAAAAAACTCGCTGCGGAAAAATCTATAGCGAAAAAGTCTGCGACTTCGGGTGGTTTAACAGCCCGCGAACTTTGGCGCGAGAAGCTAGAACAAGGCAGTTCTTTATCGCGTTTACCGCGAGGTTTCTAAGGTCATTGCATTGCACTAAAAAAAGCAGCTCATTGAGCTGCTTTTTTATTTCCAGTGAGTTATTTTTACCTTCATTTTTTACCTATGTAGAGCGTGATCTCCCCAACATTAACACCGTACTTGTACATTTGTGTCCGGTTAATCATATTGTTTTCGTCAACCAAATAAAGCCAATCATCTAACTTAACTGCGAAAGGTTCGCCATCTAACTCTATATTCAGTACGTAGCTCCAATTCAGTACGTTGCCAGCGACTTTTCCGTAAGCCACGCCTTCTACATCACTCGCACGCCCCTCGTATTGATCGGGAGCGCTTTTGGTTAAGTACCAGATACGTTTTTGCTCGCTGCCGTCGGCATAATAAAAGGTTTCATCAAGAACACCTTCATTACCTTCCCAACTTCCCGTCAACTCAACCCGGAAACGCTGTATTACCTCACCGCTATAATCTTGCACCATGCCATACGCAACAAGTTCACCGTCAAAAAACTCTTCTAATTTAAGCTGCGGCTCTGCGTCACGGTAGGTATCGAGTGAGGTAGAGCACCCGACTAGCGTAAACATGACCAAAGCAAGGGTTGCTGCTATTCGTTTTTTCATTTTATTGCTCCAATAAGCTCGTTCCGTTCGCGCTTGAACCTTGAATCAGGACTTAACCAAATCGCCAGGAAATCGTCAGTAAACTCGCCAGACGCAACAATACCGAGTTGTCCTTCAGCGTTAAAAAACTCACTGTGCCCCTGCTCGGTTTCGACCAACATCAAGCAGTCACCTTTTTGCACGTCTGGCCACAATTCATTGAGCTTATTCAGCCAATCTTCATGTTCAGGTGTCATAGAGATACCAAGATTTTGCCATTCTTCCTTGGTGGTTTCGACCAGGTCAGCAGCTTTAATCTCACGTAAATAACTTAATCGCAGCGCGCGGCGATCATAATTTTTGTAGTTACCTGTATCGGTCAACAGCTCGGCATCGTAAACATCCCAAAACCAAACGCTTAAACGCGTGCTGCCCACGGTTTCGAACGACGTTGCAACAGTTGGAGTACAGTTTGCTGCCGCAGCCACTGTGCTAGTAAATGCGGTCAGTAGCGCCAACCCCAATAAACTTAATCTAACCATCTGATTGCTCCTTGGCTGTCGCAAGTGCCGTTGCGTTACGTTGCATCAGAAATGCAAAGATAACCATGTAAATTGCCCACAGCAGACCATAGGTGACCCACATCAAGTATTCATCTACTAATAACTCTGCCGCGCCTAAACGACTACCAATAGCATAGGTTAAAGGTCCCGAGGCCACTCCCACGAGGGCAGCAAGTATATAGCGTCCCGACAACCAATCCAGGGTTGTGGTCACCATTGCCGCAAAGCCCAACCACAAGGCGATGAGCCACAAGGGCAACCAACCACCGGTAAAATCGAGAATACCGAGGGCAATCACCGTGCTTTCCAACACCAACCCCAGCACCAGCAATTGCACATACAAAAGCCAGTTAAAGCCTTGTCGGGTGCTACTCAAGTAAATTTGCACCGCAACAATGGGTAAGGCCATAGGCAGCCACTCGCTGCGCCCGGCAACAGTACTGAACCACACCAGATCGAACCACACTAATCCGGCCAGCCGCCGCACATTATCTTTCGCCAGCCAGCCTGTCACAGTTAACGACATGCGGGTTTGCTGGCAACAAGTTGAACTGCAGAAACGCTACGTTCAAGAAAGCCACCTTCACAGTAGCAAAGGTAAAAATTCCATAACCGCCCGAACCGTGCATCGTAACCTTGTTTTTGCAACTGCGGATGTGCCTGATTAAAACGCTCACGCCAGTCGCGCAACGTATAAGCATAATCAAAGCCGATATCCTGTAATTGGCGTACCACCATATCGGTATGTTTGGTGAACATTTCCGTAATCATTGTCAGCGATGGCAAAAATCCACCAGGGAAAATATGCTGCTGAATAAAATCGACTGAATTCGCATAGCTGCGCATACGTTGATCAGCAATAGTGATCGCCTGCAACGCCATTTTTCCTTCCGGTTTTAACAGGCGGCTGCAGGTTTGAAAATAGGTCGCCATGTACTGACGACCAACAGCTTCGATCATTTCAACCGAAACAAGTTTGTCATACTGACCATCAAGATCCCGGTAGTCTTGCTGTAATACCGTAATTTTATCCGCTAAGCCTGCTGCGGCTACCTGTTGCTTGGCGTACTGGTATTGCTCAGTCGAGATGGTCGTTGTGGTTACCTTACAACCGTAATGCTTAGCTGCATACACTGCTAAACCACCCCAACCAGTGCCAATTTCAATCAAATGATCGCTCGCTTGCAATTCAAGTCCGTCACATAAGCACTTGAGTTTGTGCTGCTGAGCTTCAGTCAAAGTGCTATCAGCCGTTGGATAAACCGCACTGGAATATTGCATGGCAGGGTCTAAAAACCCCTGGTACAACTCGTTGCCCAAATCATAATGCGCAGAAATATTTTCTTTCGCTTGTTGTTTGTTATTGCGTCGCCGCCAGTGTTGAAATTTCTGCCACGGCAATAATAACCAGCTAAATTTTGCTTCGAATGCATCAAGCGCTGACAAATTACGCGCAAATAGCTGGATAACTTTGGTTAAGTCAGGAGTTTCCCATGATTCGTCAATAAAAGTTTCCCCGGATGCAATGCTTCCGCCAAGCAATAAACGGCGATAAAAGCTCGGTTTAAGAACGTTAATTTCGGCTTTCAAATCACTTTGCTCACGGCCAAAATGACCAAGCACTTCGCCTTGCTCACGTAAGGTGACATAACCGTCTTCTAACTCGCTCAATAACCGCAACACGGCGCGCCGTGCCCACTTATCGGTGGTGGTTCCTTGCTTCATGGTAACTAGCACTGTTTCTGTATTCATCGGCTCCCCAAACCCTTCCGCTTTCATTGTTATGGATGGTTGTAAATAGGTGTTCGTTTCAGCCACAACCGCAGTGCTTGCCAATAGACTGCCGCTACGGTAGTTACTGTATTTATCGGATATCTCAATAATACGCTGCGAATCGTTAGACGGTTCAATTCTTGTCGTTGTAATTTTAGGGTGGCGGTAAAATGCCGCTCACCTTTACGCGCAGCCAAATGGATTGAGCTTTGATGGTTAGCGCGCATTTGAGGTGGCTTGATTTGCCACTCATAACGCATATCTAAGGGGTTGAATGGTGACACGTGAAAAGCTTTGTCATGAGCAAGCTCTTGGTTGAGGTCGAGCAAGTAATAATGGCGTTCATTCCAGGGCGTATTGCTGACTTCAGCAAGCATGTGACTGTAGTTTTGTTGACCAGGCGTCTGCAAAAAATAACAGTTAATGGGACTAAAATAGAGTCCAAAGGTGCGCACATTACCCAGCAAAAATACCCGTCCTTGCAGACGTTTGTGCGCCAGTGCCGTCATTTTCTCGCGCACCGCGGTTGCTAAATCACCGTGAGTGCCACGCAGATAATCCTGGCGTCGGAACCATAATGGAGCAAACCCACGGGTCGAGAGCAGCTTGCTTTGCTGGTGTAATTGCTCAAGCTCATCGAGGGCAATCCACCACTGCGCAGTGGCATAATCAAACTGGTGTTGCGTCGGTTGTAGACGCCGATGGAACACACGTCCACGTAAAATAGCACTATTCAGCATGCCACTTAACTCCAAGTCGCCGCACGACATCAAGAGCACTGCGCACCCCGTCTTCATGAAAGCCGTTGTACCAATAGGCACCACAATAATGCGTATGTTGCTGCCCACAAATCGTTTCACGTTTAGCACGCGCCTGCATCGATGCCAAGCTGTACACCGGATGTGCGTAGGTAAAGCGTCTTAAAATGCGCTCAGGATGAATCGCATCGGTATTATTTAAGGTTACACAGAAGGTTTCGGGTGCTTGAATACCTTGCAAAATATTCATGTTATAGGTTACCGAACTGGGTCGTTGTCGCGCGTCATAGCTACTATGCAATAAATAATTCCAACTCGCCCAAGCACGACGTTCGCGTGGCAATAAGCGGATGTCGGTATGTAACACTACATCGTTATCCTGGTAAGGAATGGCCCCAAGCACCTGTTGTTCTGCTGCGCTAGGTTGGGCTAACAGTACTAACGCTTGATCACTGTGACTGGCAATTATTACTTCATCAAAATCGCGCATCTCACCTGACGAAAACTCTAAGGTTACAGCACCATCACGGCCTTCCAAGCGACGGTGCACAGTCTTAATATCTGCGCTCACATGAACGCTATCAGCGCGGATTAAATCGCCAATAAGCGGCTCGATATAGGCCGACGACCCGCCACAAATAGTCGCCCATTGTGGGCGATCAGCAACATTCAACAAACCGTGGTTTTCGAAAAAACGAAGAAAGAAATCCAGCGGAAAATCAGCGGCTTCGTCGATACTGGCAGACCAAATGGCTGCAACCATGGGTAACAAATAGTAATCTGCCACAGCTTTAGGCAAATTTTGTTCGCGCAAAAAATCGCCGAGGGTCTGATTTACAGGACGCTCTAATCGCTCGTGAGCTGCTTTGGCACTCTTATTAAACTTCAATATGCCATTGATTAAGCGATAAAACGACGGACTAAACAGGTTGCTTCGTTGCGCAAATAAAGTGTTTATCGAATTGCCATTGTACTCGAGGCCAGAGGCTGGGTCGCGCACGCTGAAACTCATTTCGGTATCACGCCAGGCCACCCCAACCTTGTTCATTAGCGCACGGAAATTGGGATAGGTGCGATCGTTAAACACGATAAAACCAGTGTCAATGGCGAAGGTGATGCCCTGCACTTCAACGTCCACCGTACGCGTGTGACCGCCAATATACTCATTCTTTTCGTACAGCTGCACATCATGCTGGTCATTTAAAAAATGGGCACAGGTCATGCCTGAAATGCCACTACCGATTACTGCTATTCTCATCGATTTATCCTACTCATTTCCAACTTAAGGCGCACTAACCGGCATTTTTAAAGCGTCGTGACAAAGCCAGTTGCCAACTTTGGGGCAACCGTGACGCAAGCTTTAAGAACCAACCAAAGGTTCTGGGGAAGGTGATATCAAGGCGATTTTTTTCGATGCCATTGCGGATAAATTCTGCGGCAAACTCGACGCTGACTTGCATCGGCATCTCAAAATCGTTTTGTTCGGTCATTGGTGTCTCGACAAAACCCGGAGAGACACTCAATACCTTGATACCCCGCTCTTCTAAATCAATTTGTAAACTACGCGTAATGTAATGAATTGCGGCTTTTGAGCCGCCATAGGCCTCAGCTTTGGCAAACGGCAGCAACCGCGCGGTGCTACCCACAATTACCAGTTTTGAGCCGCGTTTCAGGTTAGGTAACAGCCCTTCGACACAACGCATTGTGCCCACCACATTCACTTCGAACACGCGGGCAAATAAATCCGCATTAAATTCATTCATATCGACATATTCACAGACACCGGCGACTAAAATCACCAAATCAACATCAGTGTAACCACGCAGGTTCTGCACTGTGGTAGCAGCGTCAGTGATATCCAATTGCTGACCGGCAATGACATCTGGAAATTGTTGCTGCAACGCGGTAAGCGCTTGCTCGTTTCGCCCACAAGCCACCACATGGTGTCCTGCAGCCGCATAATCCAGTGCTAATTGCTTACCAATACCTGAGGTTGCACCAGTGATAAGAATATTCATGACGGTACCATCCGTGATTTAATTTTGTTGATCACATAACCTAGAAGTGTCACATGCTCATAAATCATTGCGCCCATGTCGTAATAATCACGCTGCTGAATAATTTTATCTTCTTTGAATTCCAAATGGCTGACGCCGGGCACAACAATTTCCTGGTTTTCCGCCAGTTTTGGATGGCGTAAACGCATTTGCCAGTTAACGAATACCTGGTCGCCATTTTCAGCCCATTCAGTAAATGCAAAATGGCATTGTTCAACACCTTCCATAGTGCCTTTGAAATAGCTTTTGAGTTCATCCAAGCCATGCACATGATGGATGGGATCGATAAACGTGACGTCTTCGTGATAGAGATCATCGAGCTGTTCGACATTCACGTCGCTAAATTCATCGTAATACTTGCGTAGCCGTTGGATAACTTCAGGATAATCTTGCTCTTTAGCGAGTTCCTCAGCTTTATTCTCCGACATGCTTTGCCTCCTTGTTGCTAACCCAGTTGCCAATCAAACGTATTGTAGTCACATAAAAGTGTAGTCGTTTTTCTACAATGCTTTGAACTTACGTAAAAAAACTTCACGTGCCTGTTTATGATCCACAATCGGTTGCGGATAATCGACATCTTGATCCTTGACCCAAGCGCTTGGTGCATGGATCTGACTGGTCGGGCAATCAGCTAGCTCTTCCACGTACTTACGAATATAGCTACCGTCCGGATCAATCTTTTTGCTTTGTGAGGTCGGATTGAATACACGAAAATAAGGCACCGCATCAGTACCGGTCGAAGCACTCCATTGCCAGCCCCCATTATTCGCAGGAAAACTCCCATCAATAAGGTTCTGCATGAAAAACTGTTCGCCTTTGCGCCAATCAAGGTGAAGATCTTTGACTAAGAAATTGGCGACAATCATGCGCACACGATTGTGCATCCAGCCCTCAGCTTGAAGTTGCCGCATACCCGCATCAACAATAGGGTAACCGGTACGACCTTCACACCATGCGTTGAAATCCTGCTCGCTGTTACGCCAAGGAAAAGCTTCCGTGTGAGGCTGGAAGGCTTTGCCATAACTGAGACGCGGGACAGCATCCATCAAATGTTGATAAAATTCGCGCCATGCCAACTCACTCAGCCAGGTCTTTGCGCCTTCAGTTAATCCGTCAGGAAATTCCGGGGCCGCTTGTTGCAATAACCGGGCTGCGGTCTGCGGTGCCAAAACACCCAGTTCCCAATAAGGTGACAGTTTTGACGTGCCCGCCACTGCTGGTAAATTGCGATCGTCATCGTAGTCTGCGACGCAAGTTTCAATAAAGCTGGTCAACTGCCCATAACATTCTTTTTCACCCACCACCCAGTCGCTGCTGTCGGATTGCGGATAGTTAATACCTTCAGGAAAATCTGGACAAGCCACAGCTTTACCATCAGGTTTGCCATAGGGTTGCGGCAGGCCACTCACACGCAAGTGTTCCAGCCACGAGCGGAAATAAGGCGTAAACTTTTTATAATACTCGCCACTTTGGGTGCGTAACACAGGTGGAACCAGCACCATGCCGTGGAAACTTTGCACGCCGATACCTTGCTCGGCTAGCCAACTACGGGTGCCACGGTCGCGTTTTTGCTCATCCAAGGGATACTCGTTGTTGTAGGTCACATCGGTAATGTCGAACTGCGCACAGAAATCACGTACTACACGAGGTACCGTGTGCCAATCGCGAACACCTTTAATGTGCAACGCAATGCCCCACTCTGCAGCTTCTTGTTGTAAGGTGCGTAAATGTCGCAGCAATAAGTCGACCTTTATTGGTGCCCAGTTATGCCGCTGCCATTGCTGTTCGCTGTACAGGAACAAACCGTATAGCGGCTCGTCGTTAGCCTTATTCGCTGCAAGCGCGCTGGCGACAGCTGGATTGTCACGCAGACGTAAGTCGTTTCGAAACCAAATAAGACGGGCCATTAGAGTCCATACCTTAGTTTTAAGTCTTTCGGATAGGGGTTCAAGTAACGCTGGCCGGTTAAATAGTCGCTGGGATATTCGCGCAAATAATGCCGCAGCAAGGTTAACGGCACCAATAGCGGTTCTGTGCCCTCATGATAAGACAATATACTATCGGTTAACTCCTCGCGCTGTGAGGCCGATAAATACTGTTTAAAGTAGCCTTGAATATGCTGCAACACGTTAGTGTGATTGGCCCGTGTTGCTGGGCTAGCTAACGCTGCCATAACGGTTTCAATGTACTTTTTTCGTGTTGCAGTCGAAATCGTCTGCACAGCGGCAACGTCCCGTCCCAAGCTCCGGTAAACCTGCTGGTCATGCGCCAAAAGTAACAGTTTCAAACTGGTGTGAAACTTCAATAAATCAGCTTTGCTCAGTGGTTCGGGTAGTGCTTGCCAAGTGGCATAAACAAAAACCCGCATGACAAAATTTTCGCGCAATTGCGGATCGTTCAGGCGGCCATCCTCTTCAAGTGGCAGCGCCGGGTAACGTTGTCGCAACTGCGCCGCAAAAATTCCCTCACCTTCTTTGCGTGCATGACCATTCTCGGGGTTGTACAACTTTACCCGCTCCATGCCACAGCTCGGCGATTTAGCACACAAAACGTAACCACTAACCTGGCTTACATGCGGCTGTGCCCGCTCAGCGAATGCAATCAACCGCGCGGTGACGTCTTCACCGGTTTTGGCGACAACTGCTCGCGGCTCACCATGTTGTTCCTCAAGTCTTATGGTCGGGCGTGGTACCGGCAGACCAATACCGACTTCCGGACACAGCTTTACGAACTCAACATGGCGACCCAGTTCGTCCGTGCAAAATGCTGAACGTTTGTGGCCACCGTCAAAGCGTACTTCATCACCTAGCAGACATGCGCTGATCCCAACTTTGATTTGTTGCATATAGTCCTCTTGCAGCATTGTTACTCTGAACAATACGAGTACCTTAGAAAAAAGTTCATTAACAACGATCTGTTCTAACCCAATTAACGTAATCACGTAACATTAACGATACAGGCCAACAGCTCAAGAGGCTACCGTCATGAACCGTGCAATCACAAACATACCATTGTTCCCGCTGTCAGGGCATGTGTTACCCGGCGGCACGATGCGCTTACGCATTTTCGAGCCGCGTTATGTGCGAATGGTGCGCGACGTTTGCGCACAAGGCGATGAAGGTCGTATTGGCATGTGCATGTACAACGAGCAGGGTTCACTCGAACACAATACTCATATTCATCCGGTGGCGACGCTAGCGCGCATTATTGATTTCGAACACCGTGCTGACGGCCTGCTCGGTATCACGGTTGAAGGTATCGATGCAGGTGAAATAAAACACATCAGCGTTGACGACGATGGGTTGCGTTGCGGTGAGATCGAAGTGATTCCCCATTGGCAGGAAACGCCGCTAACACAGCAACATCAACATTTGGCTGATCGCCTGTGCCAGGTTTACGCCGAATATCCGGAGCTTGGCAAGTGTCCTACCGACGGCCGACTCGGTCGAGCTGAGTGGATTTGCCAACGCTGGTTAGAGCTACTACCGCTCAACGCTGAAATCAAACAAGAGCTGTTGCGCGAACCTTCTTGTGAACCGGCGCTCGATTACTTGAACGGACTCATTCACGAAAGCGAAAAATAATTATGATCTACTTCTATACAAGTGTCGTAATTGCAAAGTAACTTGAGGAAATTCCCCGCAGGTAATACTATGCAGACAGTGACTGAAACTAAAATAAAATGGAACACTATGTCTTCTGCGCAGCCTGACGATCCAGACCATGCTGCGGCTTTACTCGCGCTCGTTGCTACTGAACAATCTCGGCAAGCGTTTAGCGAGCTGTTCAAGTACTTCGCACCACGCCTGAAAGCCTACGCTACACGCCAGTTTGGCAATGAACAAACCGCCATGGACCTGGTGCAGGAAACCATGACCAACGTTTGGAATAAAGCACATTTATTCAAACCTGATCGTGGTTCCGCATCGACGTGGATTTTCACTATTGCACGCAACATACGCTTTGATTTTCTTCGTAAGAACAAACATCGCCAATACGACTTGAGTGCTGACGAATTGTGGCCAGTACTTGCGGAGCAGAACGACAGCCTTGACGACGATTACGCGCTTGATGACGACCTGCTGATGCAGCAGCTTGCTGTTTATTGCGAAGCGTTGCCTAAAGCTCAGAGAACCGTTATTGAGCTTATCTATGTAGCTGGAAAATCACAGCAAGAAGTCGCGGATGCGTTAGGTATCCCGTTAGGTACTGTAAAATCCCGCACACGTTTGGCATTGCAAAAATTAAAAGAGTTGGTACAAAGCGATGATTAAGTTTCACCCTAGCGAAGAGCATCTATTTCACTACGTGACCGGCGAATTAACTCCGGCTATGTTGATGGTGGTTGGCACCCATGTGGATATGTGTTCCCAGTGTCAACGCAACGTTCACCACATCGAAGAAGATCTGGCGCAGAAAGTATTTGGCCAGCGTCAGATACCTACCGAGCTTAAAGCGGCCAATGACAGTTTTGATGGTGATGACATGCTCGCCGAGATCATGGCGCAAACACCACAACCAAAACAGCATTTACTGAACGGTGTAGCCAATGAGCTAATTCTTGAAGGTAGACGTTTTCCGCTGCCTGGTACCCTAGCCCGCAGCCATCATCGTATTGGTGCCTGGCATAAACTGATTGGGCAAATGTGGCGAGCTCCAGTACAAGTCGGTGGTGAAGATGTCTTAACCTTTATCTACATGGCTAAAAACACCAAGGTGCCAGAACATACCCATAAAGGTAACGAAGCAACATTGGTGGTCAACGGTCTGTTCAATGATGAAACCTCTGAATACCGCGACGGTGATTTTATGTTCTTGGATGGTAGTGTGAAGCATACGCCAGAAACACGTCATGAAGATTGCCTAACGCTTGCAGCGCTAGATGCTCCGATGCACTTCACTTCGGGTATCAGTCGCTTGCTGAACCCATTTAGTAGCTTATTCTTTAAATAAAGTAATCCAGCTAACAACAAAAAGCCGCTCCTATCTATTTATAGTAAGCGGCTTTTTTTATGTAAGCTGAGGAAGCAAAATCAATCAGGTTTTCGGCTTGGCAGTACTGACCCGCTGCTTGAGCTTTTGCCCAGGACGAAACGTAACAACTCGTCTTGCTGAGATAGGAATATCTTCGCCGGTTTTCGGATTACGTCCCGGGCGTTCATTCTTAGTCCGCAGTTCAAAATTACCGAAACCAGAAAGTTTTACTTCCTGTCCCTGCTCTAAAGTACGACGTATCTCTTCAAAGAAGTTTTCAACCAAATCTTTAGCATCGCGTTTATTGATGCCAAATTTTTCAAACAAATGTTCTGCCATTTCTGCTTTGGTCAGCGCCATAGCTTACTCCCTCAGGGTTGCCCCGAATTCGTTAGTCAACATTTCAACCACTGCTTTGACTGCTGCATTGATTTCTTGATCTTCAAGAGTGCGTTCCGGATGTTGCAGGATGAGTGATAACGCCAGACTGCGATAACCGTCGGCAACTCCTGAACCTTCGTAAACGTCAAATAAGTTTAGGTCAACTAAATGATTTACGCCAACATTTTCAATAGCCTTGAGAATTTCTCCTGCCGCTAACTGAGTGGGTACTACAATCGCAAGGTCGCGGCGAATCGATGGAAAACGTGAAATCGGCTGCGCCGCAGGTAAGCGACGCTGTTGCACCGCAGCTAACTCTAATTCGAACACAAAAGTCCGGCCATTTAGGCCTAACTTCTTCTCAAATTGCGGATGTACTGCGCCGACATAGCCGATGGCCTTACCATTTTTAAAGATTGCCGCCGACTGCCCTGGATGTAATGCCGGATGAGAATCGGCCACAAAGGTATACAACTGTGCTTCACCGGTCGCCGCTAGTAACGCCTCAACATCACCTTTTATGTCAAAAAAATCGACCGCGCGTTCGCCTTCGTTCCAATGTTCAGCAAAAGCTTTGCCTCCGCGAACACCCGCAATCATCGCCTGCTGGCGGACGCCGTTTTCAGCTTTGTCATCCGGTAGGAAGCGTAAACCTGTCTCGCAAAACGCTAAGCTCTGTTGCTGACGTTTTTGATTGTGTGCAACCGCCCCAATCAAACCTGGCCATAAACTGACCCGCATGGATGACATCTCGACACTGATCGGGAATGGCAGGGTTAAGGCCGCCGATTCGTCAAACAACATGGCCTGATGCTTTGGATCTACGAAACTGTAAGTAATAGCTTCCTGATACCCACGATCAACCAGCAGCTGCTTAAGTTTGTTGGTTGTCAGTTGTGCTTCTTGCCGGGCTACCATACGCAGTTGCGCGGCTGGTGCAGTCGCCTGAATACGGTGATAACCATAAATACGAGCAACTTCCTCGATAAGGTCTTCCTCAATAGCAATGTCAAACCGGAATGTCGGCACACTCACCTGCCAACCATCGGCATCTGCAGATACCGTAAAACCAAGTCGTTCAAGGATCTCTGTCACTTCATCATCGGCAATATGAATGCCCAGTACATTAGCCAACCGCGCTTTACGCAATTGCACATTTTGTGGTTGCGGCAAATAACGATCTTCTTTTGCTTCGACCACTGGGCCTGCCTCACCACCACAGATTTCGATAATCAGTTGTGTCGCACGCTCCATCGCCGTGCGCTGGAGCTCTGGATCAACACCGCGTTCGTAGCGATGTGAAGCATCTGTATGCAAGCCAAACCGGCGGGCACGCCCAGCAATAGCTTGCGGCGCAAAGAACGCGCTCTCCAGAAAAATGTTCTTGCTCGCAGCCGTGACACCACTGCCCTCGCCGCCAAACACACCCGCCATTGCCAACGCTTTGTTACCGTCGGCAATAACCAATACATCGTCTTGCAGGGTCACTTCGTTACCATCCAGTAACGTCAGTTTTTCATTGGCATGCGCCATACGAACCTGCACTGTGCCACTGAGTTTATCGTTGTCGAAGGCGTGCATCGGGTGACCCAGTTCAAGTAACACATAGTTGGTCACATCGACCACCGGGTCAATGCTGCGAATACCGCTACGGCGCAAACGCTCGCGCAGCCACAAAGGCGATTCGGCCTGGACATTAACATTGGTAACAACGCGGCCAAGATAGCGCGGACAAGCCTCCGCAGCGATTAATTCAATCGCCCGCTGGTCGTCATGACAAGCCGCTACTTGCTGAATTTCTGGTTCATTAACTGCCATGCGATTCAACACACCAACTTCACGGGCAATGCCACGTAAACCTAAACAATCCGCACGATTCGGCGTTAAATCCACATCGAAGGTGACATCATTTAGTTCCAGGTAGTCGCGGTAATCCATGCCGATAGGCGCATCATTTGGCAATTCAACGATGCCATCGTGATCATCACTTAGACCTAACTCAGCATTCGAACACAGCATACCGACTGACGGCTGGCCGCGTAGCTTCGCCTTTTTGATCTTGAAATCACCCGGTAACACTGCACCTACTGTGGCCACCGCAACTTTAATACCTTGTCGACAGTTGGGAGCACCACAAACAATAGTAGTAGGGTCGTCGGTACCGATGTTGACTTCGGTAACTTGCAGCTTATCGGCATCAGGATGTTGCCAGCATTTTATTACTTCACCGACCACCACTGAGTTAAAGGCTTCAGCCACAGGCGTAACGTCGTCGACTTCTAATCCAGCCATGCTTAATTGCTCGGCTAACTCGACTTGATCAAGAGCAGGGTTTACCCAGCTACGTAGCCACTTTTCACTAAATTTCATCTCTGCACCCGAACTTAATTAAACTGTTTCAAGAAGCGCACGTCGTTTTCGAAAAACGCACGTAAATCGTTCACGCCATAGCGCAACATGGTCAAGCGCTCAACGCCCATACCAAAGGCAAAGCCGGTGTATTTCTCACTATCGATGCCAACCGCTTGCAACACTTTCGGATGCACCATGCCACAACCCAACACTTCCAGCCATTGGCCGTCTTTGCGGCGCACATCAACTTCAGCTGAAGGTTCGGTAAAGGGGAAATAGGAAGGACGGAAACGCACTTCCAATGACTCTTCAAAGAAGTTCACCAGAAAGTCTTCCAAAATACCTTTCAACTGGGTAAAACTGACGTCGGTATCGACCATCAAACCTTCGACCTGGTGAAACATTGGTGTATGGGTTTGATCGTAGTCATTACGATACACGCGGCCCGGCGAAATGATTCGCAATGGCGGCTGCTCATGTTCCATAGTTCGAATTTGCACCCCTGAAGTTTGCGTCCGCAACATCGTCTTCGGAGTAAAATAAAAGGTATCGTGATCCGCACGAGCAGGATGATTCGCAGGAATATTTAACGCATCAAAGTTATGAAAATCATCTTCGACTTCAGGGCCTTCCTCTACACGAAAGCCTAAATCGCCAAAAAATTGTTCGATACGTTGAATCGTTTGCGTTACCGGATGCAAACCGCCTACCGCGGCGCGCCGACCTGGCAACGTAACATCAATACGTTCGGCGGTGAGTTTTTCGGCTAATTGTGCCTGTTTCAACTCGTCATTGCGCGCATTAATGGCTTGTTGCACTTGTTGTTTGGCTTGATTGATCGCTTGCCCTGCGGCCGGACGTTCTTCCGCTGAGAGTTTACCTAAGTTTTTCAATTGCTCAGTGAGCAAACCTTTCTTGCCCATGTACTCGACTCGAACGGTGTCCAATTCTTGTGGTGTCGTTGCAGCTGCGACGGCGGCTTCGGCCTTCGCGACAATGTCATTTAACTCCATGACTTTCCTCAATGATACGTGATTGCCGACCAGCGGCATGGTTCAAACCCTGTAATTGCGCCTATCATAGCGAAAAACCATAAAAAAAGGGAGCAGTGATGCTCCCTTTTTCAACTTTCTTCGTGGCTTACAGAGAGCTTTTTGCTTTCTCTACCAACGCAGCAAAACCTTTTTGGTCATGTACTGCGATGTCAGCCAAGATTTTACGATCGATTTCTACCGATGCTTTTTTCAAGCCGTTGATAAAGCGGCTGTATGACAAACCGTTTTGACGGGCCGCAGCATTGATACGCACAATCCATAATTGACGGAATTGACGTTTCTTGTTGCGACGGTCACGATATGCATATTGACCTGCTTTGATAACCGCTTGCTTCGCTACGCGATAAATGCGTGAACGAGCACCATAATAACCTTTCGCCTGCTTCAGGACTTTCTTGTGACGCGCGCGCGCTATCACACCACGTTTTACTCGTGCCATTTGCTGTCTCCTTCCTTATGCGTACGGTAACATACGTGCGACTAATTGAACGTCGGCTTCGTGCACCATGCTTTTCGCACGCAGGTGACGCTTCCGCTTAGAGCTCTTCTTAGTCAGGATGTGACGCAAGTGTGATTGCTTGCACTTGAAACCGCCTGAAGCGGTTTTTTTAAAGCGCTTTGACGCGCCTTTATTGGATTTAATTTTCGGCATGAAAATAAAACTCCGCATTGTTAACATACAAAAGTGTAACAGGGTGAGCTCGGTCGAAACCTCACTACTTGTAAACCACAGTTACTTCTTGGCAGGGGCCAGCACCATAATCATCTGGCGACCCTCAGCCCGTCTTGGGAACGACTCAAGAGTTGATATGTCTTGCAAATCGTCTTTAATACGATTCAACAATTCAATACCAATTTCTTGGTGCGCCATTTCACGGCCACGGAAACGAATGGTGACTTTAGTTTTGTCACCCCCCTCTAAAAAGCGACTCAGGTTGCGCAGTTTTACCTGATAATCGCCTTCGTCTGTACCAGGGCGGAATTTAACTTCCTTCACCTGAATTTGTTTCTGATTTTTCTTTTGCTCTTTCGCGTTCTTAGCTTTCTCGTAGAGGAACTTGCCATAATCCATCAGACGACACACTGGTGGCTCCGCATTTGGGCTAATTTCCACCAGATCAACACCGGCCGTTTCGGCCTTTTCAAGAGCTTCTTGAATACTTACGACACCAATCTGTTCAGCTTCAACGCCTATCAAGCGTACTTCATTGACGCGAATATCTTCGTTGATACGATTTTTGTCAGCAGGTTTCTGAGTTCTTTTTCCGCCTTTAATGGGTCATTCCTCCAATCAATTAACTAATTTTGCGACTACGTACTTCGTCGGTAAGTTCAGCAATAAATTGCTCCAGGCCTTTTACGCCTTGGTCTTCACCGCGACGGGTACGTACCGCAACCGCTTGGTTCTCGATCTCTTTATCGCCGACAACCAACATATAAGGAACACGTTTTAATGTGTGCTCACGAATTTTAAAGCCTATTTTCTCATTTCTCAAGTCAGCTGTCGCCCTAAATCCGAGTTTATTCAACTCTTTTACGGTATTTTTCACGTAATCAGCCTGATTATCGGTAATATTCATCACCACAATCTGTGTTGGCGCCAACCAAAGTGGGAAATATCCGGCATATTCTTCAATCAAAATGCCCATGAAGCGTTCAAGGGAACCCAGAATCGCGCGGTGAATCATCACTGGTGTGTGACGTTCGTTATCTTCACCGACGTAAGTTGCGCCTAAGCGCCCTGGTAAGGCAAAGTCGAGCTGCACCGTACCGCACTGCCAGGCTCGACCTAAACAATCATGTAGGGTAAATTCAATTTTCGGGCCGTAGAACGCACCCTCACCTGGCAAGTATTCAAATTTAATGCCGTTGGTCTTCAACGCTTCTGCCAAGGCTTGCTCAGAATGATCCCAGGTTGCATCATCACCTAAACGTTTTTCCGGGCGGGTTGAGAGCTTGACGACGATGTCTTCGAAACCAAAGGTTTTATAGGTTTCATAGACCATCTTGATACAGCTACTTACTTCATCCTGCACCTGCTTTGGCGTACAGAAGACATGAGCATCATCCTGGGTAAATCCACGTAC
Source organism: Pseudidiomarina xizangensis (assembly GCF_052541995.1). Taxonomy (NCBI): domain Bacteria; kingdom Pseudomonadati; phylum Pseudomonadota; class Gammaproteobacteria; order Alteromonadales; family Idiomarinaceae; genus Pseudidiomarina; species Pseudidiomarina xizangensis. The sequence continues at coordinate 370,688 of NZ_JBOBQA010000001.1, read as the reverse complement.
ACGCATCAAACCGTGCAACGCACCTGACGGCTCATTACGGTGACAACAACCAAATTCAGCCATACGTAGTGGCAAGTCGCGATACGATTTCAACCCTTGGTTAAAAATCTGCACATGGCCGGGGCAGTTCATTGGCTTAATGGCGTACTCGCGATTTTCCGAGGCGGTGGTAAACATCAGTTCTGAGAACTTCTCCCAATGCCCTGATTTTTCCCACAGCACGCGGTCCATCATTAACGGGCCTTTGACTTCCTGGTAATCGTATTCGCGCAGCTTCTCGCGCACGTAGTTTTCTAATTCCTGGAAAATGGTCCAGCCGTTGTGGTGCCAGAACACCATACCTGGTGCTTCTTCCTGCCAGTGGAACAAATCCTGTGACTTGCCAATTTTACGGTGGTCACGCTTTTCGGCTTCTTCCAAACGCTGCAAATAGGCTTTGAGCTGTTTCTTGTCGGCCCAGGCAGTGCCATACACCCGTTGCAGCATTTTATTATCGGAGCTACCACGCCAATAGGCACCGGCAACTTTCATTACTTTAAAGTGCTGACAGAAGCGCATATTCGGGACGTGCGGGCCACGACACATGTCGACGTATTCTTCGTGATGATACAGTGCTGGACGGTCGTCCTGACTGATATTTTCATCAAGAATTTCAATTTTGTAAGGTTCGTGACGTTCCACAAAAGTTTCGCGGGCTTGTCGCCAGCTGACGCGATTTTTCACCACTTCATATTCAGTTTTTGCCAACTCTTTCATACGCTTTTCAAGCGCATCAAGGTCGTCCTGCGTCAATGCCTTGTCAATATCGATATCGTAGTAAAAACCATTATCAATGACCGGACCAATCGCCATTTTCGCCTGTGGGAATAACTGTTTTAACGCATGGCCCAACAAGTGCGCGCTCGAGTGGCGAATTATATGTACGCCTTCATCATCTTTCGGGGTGATGATATGCACCGTCGCATCTTCGGTGATCAGATCACAAGCATCCACCAATTCGCCATTGATTTTGCCAGCGACGGTGGCTTTTGCCAGACCAGGACCGATATCTTGAGCTACTTCGAGGATTGTGACGGGTTTAGCGAAAGCGCGTTGACTTCCATCAGGCAGCGTTACTACAGGCATTCTCTTGTTCCTTTAACAGTGGTGGCACCTACCAAGTGTCACTTGTGATTTAACGAAAAACGAACTATACCGCACCGTGAGATTTGGCGCAACGCGCCTATTGGCCTGAGTTTTAAGTCCAGCGAAGATAGCGACCGATGGATTGGATCATCGCCCTCCCTCAGCCGTAACTGACATCGCACTGTTATTTTCGGGTTAAAGTTGGCGCACTCTACATTCTATGTTCCATACTCAAGTTAAGTAAGCAAACATTGAGGTTCTCTAATGCATGCAGAAAAGCTTCACGATGCAGCGGTCATTTGCCCGCATTGTGGTCATCATATTCATGTCACCATTGATGCATCGCAGGGCGATCAGGATTATCAGGATGAATGCCCTGCCTGCGGCAACGATGTACACATTGAGGTAACGCTTGACGATGTGCGCGACAAGATTGTTGTCAAAATTCGCAGCGATGATGAGAACTATTATTGAAAGGCTAGAGCGTTATTCAAAGTCCGGGCACGGACTTTTCTTGCAGGATGCGCGCTACGGTGTCGACGATGGTGATGGTTTGTTGATCAAATTCCAGATTAACCCTGGTGCCGGGGACAACCGTCGCCAGATTCGTCAGACGCAAGGTTTCTGGTATTAAGTGCAGCGAGAAACGATTTTCATGCACCTGGCCGATAGTAAGACTTGCGCCATTGACGCTAATAAAGCCTTTACCGAACACATAAGGTTTAAACGTCGCAGGGAAGTCGAGCCACAGCGTCACATTGTCATCGGTTGTGGTAATGGTTTCAATGGTTCCGGTGGTGTGAATATGGCCCGACACATGATGCCCACCAATTTCATCCCCTACTTTTAGAGAACGTTCAAGGTTCACCGCCGAACCCATCTTGAGCTCACCAAGGTTGGTCAGGCGCAGGGTTTCATCAATCACGTCAAAACTTACCGTATCTGTGCTAAATTGAACCACCGTCAGGCAACAACCGTTAATAGCAATACTAGCGCCAATTTCTAATTGGGTGAGAAACTGGGGCGCCACGCGCAGTTGCAGTTGACGAAACTGTTCGCGTTGCTCAATAGCAATAATTTCAGCCTGCGTTTGAACGATACCGGTGAACATGATGAAACGACATCCTCGACAATTCGTGAATGGCCGTATTGTACGGTTTTACCAACGCTTTTGCTACGCACTTTGCGGCATCGGCGTAATTGTATTGCTTACCGGCTGCAGTAAGACACCGTCTGCGCTGGCTCCACTTATTGACTATCAAGGCAGAGTTGCCAACACGCTCGAGCGCGCACCGATCGCATACCAAGCTATACCCGTGCCACGGCTACCTGAAGTGCGTGATTTACGTGTTGAAATTCCGCGGGTGAGTATTTCGTTATTAGATTCCTGGCGCATTGAAGAATGTGCCGCAAGCCTGTTGATTGCTGAACGTAATAGTGCATTAGGTAAGTTAGAAGGAGGTCTAAGTCGTTATCACACCGACCTCAAACTGGTCACCAGGTTACAGGATTGTGTAACCAAATTTGAGCGTAACGATAGTGCATTAGCCAAACGCCTTGCTACTGCTTTACAAGCAAAACGCGACAACCTTCCTGCCGCCAAGCAACACGCTATCGCCACGGACAAAGCTCTGCGTCACACCCTCCGCGTTGCCGGCAATACCTTGACAACAGCAGATAGTGAACGCTTTGCCAGTGCCTTGACAGCGCTCGAAACCGTGCTGCGACTGATGCAAAAATCATCCCTTGTGCCAATGGCCGGCGAAACAACAACGCTCCCGAGCCAGGAGCAAGTAGAACAAGCGCTTAAAACGTTACACCAAAGTGACTACCTGCCGCGCCTTTGGCGAACCTTATTCGAACAATATGCCTATTTGCAGCGCTTAGACCCGTTAATCGCAAACCTGACGACTGCCAGCGGCTGTAGTTCGGTAGGTATCCCCCAACGAGCGAAGATTTTACATACCGTGTTTGTTAAATTTTTTATTGCTAAGGTGCAGCCACAACTGGCACGCTTCACTGAACAAGGCTATGCGATCAATCAGCGACTACAACACTTAAACGCACAGGTTGCGCTCCCCGCACTGAATCATCACATCCAACAATTGATCGAGATTTCAACAGAATTAAACCAGGCCAGCCGCCAGCACGTACAACCTTGGCAAGATTTCTTTGCAGCTTGTGGCTTCACTCCTGGAGATTGAGCGACAGATCTCACCACTCACGCGGTTGGTGTATCAACAAGCTTGGGTTATTATTGATAACTATTCGCATTAACAACCAACTTATTACACACCACCAGGGAGTTTTGTTATGAAATTGCAATTCATTGTTGCTACTACATTATTAGGTCTTGCCACTATGACAACCACAGTGGCGCAAGCTGATGAAGACCAACGCTATGAGCACTTTAAAGGTCAACCGGCTAAAACCCTTGATCAAGCGTTATTTAACCTCGCCAGCTTTAATGAAAAAATGACCGAGTTAATGGCTGATGGTGAGCTCACTGCAGAAGATATGGCAACCGTACACCAACTCAGCTATACCCTTGAAAACGCCTTACAAAAGCTCGATGAAGAAGTGGATACCTTGCAGGAAGTTTTAGAAGAAGTACATATTGCATCAGAAACGATGGATTATGATACGGTAAAAAAACAAGGTAAGATTTACTTAGAAACTTCGGCGAAAATCGTCAAAAAATAAGGATTTTTCATGCAATTTAGCAGTACCTCAAATTATATCGTTGCCGATGAATTAGCGCTCGCAGTACAGGCCGCAGTGACGCTCGAGAAACCACTTTTGCTAAAAGGTGAACCCGGCACCGGTAAAACTAAGCTTGCAGAAGAGCTTGCGACGAGCCTTGGGGTACCTTTGTTGCGCTGGCAGATTAAGTCCACGTCGAAAGCCCAGCAAGGTCTTTACGAGTACGATGCCGTGTCGCGTTTACGCGACAGCCAACTCGGTAGCGACAAGGTGCATGACATTTCGAACTACATCAAACCGGGTAAGCTCTGGCAAGCTTTTACCGCTGCCGAGCGGCCGGTACTTTTGATCGACGAAATTGATAAAGCGGACATTGAGTTCCCCAACGACTTATTACATGAACTCGACCAAATGGAGTTTCATGTTTATGAGACTGGCGAACAAGTCAGCGCGAAGCACCGGCCTATTGTGGTGATCACCTCAAATAACGAGAAAGAGTTGCCTGATGCCTTTTTACGGCGTTGCTTCTTTCACTACATCAATTCTCCTGATGCGGAAACGCTGGCGAAAATTGTCGATGTCCATCACCCCAATATTCAGCGGGATTTGCTGCAGACGGCACTGGACATCTTTTTCGATGTGCGCAAATTACCCAACTTAAAGAAAAAACCGTCCACCTCTGAGCTGATTGACTGGCTCAAACTATTGCTAGTCGAGGATATTGACGTAAAACAGTTAAAAGAAAGCAGTGGCCTCATGCCGATGTTCGGCGCTTTACTGAAAAATGAACAAGACGTTCAGTTGGTCGAGAAACTGGCCTTTATGTCACGCCGCCGGGAAAGCTAATGCTAATTGAGTTTTTCTTTTGTCTGCGTAAGCATGGCTTAAAAACCAGCATCACCGAACTGCTCGATTTACTTAATGCCCTCAAGCAGCAGATCGTATTTGCCGATGTTGAAGCTTTTTATTATCTTGCGCGACTGACCCTAGTGAAAGATGAGAGTCAGTTCGATCGGTTTGATCGGGCGTTTGCGGAATACTTCGAAGGCGTTGAACAGGTCGACTTATCCAGCGCTATTCCGGAAGAGTGGTTACGCCGCTCGCTGCAGCGCCAGCTGACAGATGAAGATAAAGCCAAGCTACAAGCTATGGGCGGTCTTGATGAATTACTCAAAGCTTTTCAGGAACGCATGAAGGAGCAACAAGAGCGTCATGCCGGCGGCAACAAGTGGATTGGCACGGGTGGAACGTCGCCGTTCGGTGCCTACGGTTACAATCCAGAAGGTATTCGTATTGGTCAGGACGGCTCGAATGCGCGCCGTGCCGTCAAAGTATGGGATAAGCGTGAGTTTCGCGATCTCGACACTGAAGGCGAGCTGAATAATCGCACCATGCAGCTGGCGCTGCGCAAATTGCGCAAATTTGCACGTACTGGCAGTGTTGAAGAATTAGACCTTGATGAAACTATTCGCGCAACCTCGAAGAAAGCCGGTTTACTTGATTTGCAATGGAGACCCGAGCGCCACAACGCAGTAAAAGTGCTGTTGTTGTTCGATGTCGGCGGCTCTATGGATGATTTTATTTATGAGTGTCAGCAGTTGTTTGCCGCAGCACGTAGTGAATTTAAGCATCTGGAGTTCTATTATTTCCACAACTGCGTGTACGAAGAGGTGTGGCAATCGAACGACCGGCGCTTTAGCGAAAAAACACCGACACGGGAACTTATCAACCGTTACGGACGTGATTACAAGCTGATTTTCGTCGGTGATGCCACCATGGGTCCGTACGAAATAGCCTACCCGGGCGGCAGCGTTGAACACTGGAACGAAGAGCCAGGGACGGTATGGATGCATCGGTTATTACGCCATTTCGATAGCGCCGTGTGGTTAAATCCGCAGCCACAGGAACACTGGCGTTGGCACCATTCCATCGACATGATGCACGAGCTTATGGGCGCGCGCATGTATCCGTTAACCCTAGACGGTATCAGCGCGGCAATTACGACGTTGTTGAAAAAATCTGCAGCAACTGCCCCTGCTTCTTAAGTAAGTCGTTTAATGTGAACTGCGCCAAATAATCATAAAAAATTTCTTTTCCCCGTGCCACTATGCCATTCAGTTCACAAGCCGGTAATGCCACGCAATAAGGGTTGTGGCATTCTATCCAGGGCTCATCACCCTCCAGCTGGCGTATCACATAATCCAAGGTTATCTCGCCAGGCGCTTTCGCCAGAAAGAAACCGCCATTTTTCCCGCGGCGCGTTTCAATCAGCTGCAACCGTCCTAAATGATGAACGACCTTATTTACATGGTTCGCTGATAGCTTAAAAGTTTCACAGATTTCCCGAATCGTGGTCAACTTAGGTGCATCCGCCCGAGATTCGTGGGCACCCAAATACATCAAAATGCGTAGACCGTAGTCGGTATATTTCTTTAACTGCATGTGCCAGCCTTCTAAAAACTTGATCTTACTCAAAGATACATGAATAATGCGCTTTATCAAAGATACATTATGGATGTGTGTTATGACAGCAAACACTCTTCTGCGCGGTGCCAATACCGCCATGGTTATATTCTTGACGTTATTCCTAATTGTTGCGTATTTAGCATGGGGAATGGAAGCACAATTCCCTTTAATGTTAATTGCAGTACTACATTTTTTGCAGATCTTACTGGCGGGATTGTTTAAAGTGTCTTACGTAATTCGGTTGATTGCACAAAATCAACTCGGCCAAGTATTGCGCTAAAGAGCCGCGAGCATCGCTTACTGCGCAAAAACCGAACAAACGCACGTATTGCAGCGAAAATAGCGCGAAAAATACTTGCACCCGTCGCGGTGAATGAATACTATATCGCCCGTTCGCGTTTCGCGAATTCCTCAATGAAATGTGCGTCCGTAGCTCAGTTGGTTAGAGCACTACCTTGACATGGTAGGGGTCGGTAGTTCGAGTCTACTCGGACGCACCACTTTTTCTCAGACTTTCTGCAATTTTAAAATCTTGGAACCCTGGCTCATAGGAATGCAACGGGCATGCTCGTCCTTTATCAGCTTGGTGATAATTAAATGTGGCAACCTTCCAGCTCGGATTCTGTGCGATAGCGCACATAGCAAATAACAAAAAAGAGCTATACTGAGAGTTCAGCCAACTCGGTTGATTGCCCACAGGATCCTCAGATAATGAATTCTCGTGCCCTTTATGTAGCGTTTTTTCTTGCTTTAAGCGCTTTGCTACTTAGCGCCTGTGGTTCTTCACCGCAGCGAGAGAGTACCGGCGAATACTTCGATGATTCAGTGATCACCACCAAAGTTAAAGCTGCGATTTTCAATCATCCCGACTTAGCTGTCAGTGAAATCAACGTTGAAACCTTTAAAGGTGAAGTGCAACTCAGTGGTTTCGTTAGCTCAACCAACGACATGAACACGGCAGTGAGATTAGCTCGTGGAGTAACCGGCGTAACCTCAGTAAAAAACTCGATGCGCTTGAAGCAATAACTATCAGAGTCGATTTTTCAGAAGGATTAGGACTATGCCAGCAACAACTCAATGGCCCGCCAGTCAGCGAGCAATGCTTGCTGGCATTCATTCACCGAGCCAAAATGATCTGCTGAAAATGTTATCGGCCGACGTACAAAAGCGGATTTTCCCATATCTTGAAATTATAGAACTGCCACTCGGCAAAGTCCTTTGTGAATCGGGAGAATTATTAAGGTACGTCTATTTCCCCACCACTTGTATTGTCTCTTTACTGAACGTTTTGGAGGATAGCTCGTCCGCCGAAATTTCTGTGGTCGGCGATGACGGTATTGTGGGTGTATCAGTGTTCATGGGCGGTGGCAGCAGCACCAGTCGCGCTGTGGTACAAAGCTCTGGCTTTGCCTATCGGCTACTACGACGGCGTATATTAGATGAATTTAATCGCCATGGCGAACTGATGTTGTTGGTGCTGCGCTATATTCAGGCATTATTCACGCAAATGGCGCAAACAGCGGTTTGTAATCGCCACCACCATATTGAAGAGCAACTCTGCCGATGGTTGTTGGTATCCCTCGACTTAGTTAAAAACAATCATTTGGTCATGACCCAAGAGCTGATTGCTAACATGCTTGGAGTGCGCCGCGAGGGGGTTACTGAAGCCGCCGGGCACTTGCATAAACAGGGTGTCATTAACTACAGCCGCGGGCATATTGTGGTCACTGATCGGGCAAAACTCGAACGTCTGTCTTGCGAATGTTACCGGGTAGTGAAAACCGAAACTGAACGACTAATGCACTACTCCGGCAACCCTCCACAATTTAGAAGTTAACATCGTCATACAATGCTGCTTAAAACAAACTGTAAATAGCGCTGGTATCATTAACCGGATACCAGCGCTCACTTACGGTGCTGTTGCTAATGACCTTTGCCGCTTTTATCTTGGTTGCCCTGAGGGGCCTGTGGTTTTTCAGTGGGTTTGTTCATAATTACCTCGTTCTTCCATCAACCAACACACCGATGTCTGGTTGTTGATAGAGTTTGTCGTATTTCGACTGATAGTTCGGTTATGTAGCGCACATATAACCAATTATTTTTTTAATCGCGTGAATGTGAGCTCGAAACACCATTCCAGCAGCTTTTCTGCTGCTACGAGGTGCTCTGATAAAGGTAATTTTCAGCACTTTAATGAGCTTTTATTTTGGGTAAATGATAACCTGTTTGGTGGCTGCTTTTGTACCACCTTCAAAAAACTGGGTTTAGCAAATGGAAAAAACGGACCAACCGACTGATTACCGTAAAATATTCGATAATAGCCTGTCCCCAGTGGTTGTTTTTGATACCTCATTCTCAGTGGTTAACTGTAATCAATCCTACGAAAAACTGGTGGGGTTGAAAAAACATAGCATGGTCGGTCGCACCTTATTAGATGCGTTGAATAGTGGTAATGAAGAACAAAATGAAAAACTACTCGCGTCTTTTCGTCGGGTAATTAAGTCTAAGCAAACCGACCGTATTCCTTGTCTTCAATATGACTGGCCAACTGCAGGTGAAAGTCGCTTTTGGGCGGTGGTAAATACCCCTATTTTGGATGACCAAGGCAATGTTGAGTACATTCTTAATCAGCCTTCGGATATCACTGAGCTCGTCAATTTAAAAAGTGCAAGCCACCCATCGTCCCTTGCTAGTTTAAGTTCTAATGAACAGTTTGATCAGCACATGAGTTTCTTAGACTTGCTGTCTACGGAACGTGCTCGAATTCAGGAACTATTTCAACAAGCCCCAGGGTTTGTCTGCATATTAAGCGGTGACGATTATCGTTTTGAAATGGCTAACCAAGCCTACACAAACCTTGTCGGGCAGCACGATATTATTGGCAAAATAGTGGTGGATGCGATCCCTAAAGTTGAAGAGCAAGGTCTCCTTGCACTGCTTGATGAAGTGCGTCGCTCAGGCCAGCCTTATTCTGCCAAGGCAATGGAGTTCTACGCTTACCCGGAAGACGAAGCTAATCCGCGCAAGACTTTTATCGATTTCGTTTATCAACCCATTATTGATACTAATCATCGGGTTACCGGAATTTTTGTGCAAGGACACGATGTAACCGAAGCACATAATTTAACTCAAACGGTCTCCTATCAAGCGACACACGACCCTCTCACTGGGTTATTTAATCGCCGGGAATTACAAAAACGAAGCACTGAACTTGATAGTAAAAAAGGCTCTCATGCACTTATTTACCTAGATTTAGATCATTTTAAAATTATCAATGATCGTTGCGGCCACAATGCCGGTGATGAGTTATTAGTACAGGTAGCAGACGCTTTGCAGAAAGAAAGTAAGTTCGGCTTTTTGTCACGTGTGGGCGGCGATGAATTTATTATGCTCATACCAAATTGCAATACAGAACAGTCAGTGATAGTCGCCGAGCGCTTGAGCCAGCGCATAAATGACATTGCATTTTTTTGGGATCGCAACAGATACAGTGTTACTGCAAGCATAGGCATTGCCGAATTTGGCAGCTCAATCGGCATTAGTTATTCCGATGCACTGAGCTTTGCTGACTCAGCATGCTTTTTAGCGAAAGACAAAGGCCGTAATCGAATTCAGGTGAGTCACCCAAACGATGCAGATATCTATCAACAAATGAAAGATATGGACTGGGTTAGCCGTCTGAAAGAAGCCATGCGCGAAGATCGTATTGTACTTTATGCGCAAGATATCGTTGCCTTAAGTCATCCCGATACCGTCTGTCATAAGGAAATTTTAAGTCGACTGGTCGATGTCGATGGCACACTGGTTCCGCCGGGCTCATTTATCACCGCAGCCGAACGTTTTGGTCTTATTGAACAGCTCGACCGGCACATCATTCGCAAAGTTTGCCAAGCCATAGTAACGATGCAAGAAACCGGAGAGGCTATTCCAAAGTTATTTATAAATACCTCTGGGATTACCCTAAGCAATCCAAGTTTCAAAAGTTTTATTGAACAATTACTTGTCGACTTCCCCACAGTTGAGGCCGAGAATCTTTGCCTGGAAGTGACTGAAACCGCAGCGGTGGCAAATTTATCGCGAACGGCCGAAATGATGCAACAAATAGCGGAGATCGGAATAAACTTTGCTCTCGATGACTTTGGAAGTGGCGTTGCGACGTTTAATTATCTTGATAAATTACCCATTAAATACATAAAAATAGATGGTGGATTCATCACTAACATTCTTACTAATCAGATAGGTGAGATGATTGTGCAATCCATTCAAAATATCGCACGCGTCATGGATGTTGCCACGATCGCCGAGTGTATTGAAGACAAAGCGTTGATTTCCCATTTACAAGATATCGGCATCGATTATGGCCAGGGCTACGCAATACATAAGCCTGCCCCTCTGCTGTAACTGTTCGATTTATTTTTCAATTAAAGTTTGACTTAGCTGAGAATAAGCGTATTGTAGGCGGCGTTGGATAAGAATTTGAAAGTTAAACCTCGTTACGTCGCATTATTAGTAGTAAATCTTCGTCCTGTAGTTTTAAATCTCCATTTTTTACCCGCATGATCCCGTCAATGGCATCAGCTATGACGGCTATTTTTAAAATTTTCAGGATAAATATTATGTCTAATACAGTAAATGGCGTTGTAAAGTGGTTTAACGAAGCGAAAGGTTTTGGTTTTATCGAGCAGCAAGGTGGCGCAGACGTGTTTGCACACTTTAGCGCAATCGCTAGCACCGGTTTCAAAACCTTAGCCGAAGGCCAAAACGTATCGTTCACGATTACGCAAGGTCCTAAAGGCCCGCAAGCAGAAAACATCGTCGCGCTTTAATTTAAGCGAACGACTAAAAAAGGGACCGCAAGGTCCCTTTTTTTATGGCCGCGCGGCCTGACTTAACCGCGTAATTTCTTGCCAGTTTTTCGCTGCTATAGCCGTTTTTGGTAGGATCCACGAGCCTCCGACACAACGCACATTAGGCAGTGCCAGATAATCGCGAAAGTTATTTTGATGAATTCCTCCCGTCGGACAAAACTGTACGTCTGGGAACGGACCGGCAATCGATTTTAACAGCGCAGTGCCCCCTGCCGCCTCAGCGGGAAAGAACTTCAAATGCCGATAGCCTAACGCATGCGCCTGCATCAGTTCTGAAATCGTCGCGATACCAGGAAGTAACGGAATCGAACCGGCAGCACCCGCTGTCAATAACTCGGTGGTAATACCCGGACTTATAGCAAACTGCGCACCAGCAGCGGTAACCTGCTGCAGCTGCTTCGGCGTTGTGACCGTACCGGCACCGACCACGGCCTCTGGTAATGCATCACGCAGCAAACGTATGGCCTCAAGCGCCACAGGTGTTCGCAAGGTCACCTCTAACACCCGTATGTCCGCAGCTAACAAAGCTTTGGCTAACGGTAATGCGTCCTCTAAGTGGTCGATGACCATCACCGGCACTACTGGACCCATGTTAAAGAGTTTATCCGCTTTTAACGTCCAATTTTCGAAACTCATAATTTACTCTTCTTTGATTGCTGCAACGTTTGTTTCAGGTACTGGCCTACACCACGCAATCCGGCGTACTCGGCAGTTATAACGAAGCACGGAATAGCCTCTGCCACTTTGCAAAAGCGCCCTTTATGCTCAAACCGAGCGCGAAAATTCGAAGTGGTCATTAGTCCCATGAGTTTAGGAACCACACCTCCGGCAATATAAACCCCACCATAGGTGTTTAAGGTAAGCGCAAGATTTCCGGCAAAACTACCGAGGCTAGCAAAAAATTGGTTTACAGTTTCCACTGCTAAGGTATCAATTCCACTCAGGGCACGTTGGCCAATCTTTGCTGCACTTAAGGGGACCACGTTACGACCATGGTAATCAGCCAAGGCCAGGTAAAGAGTTTCTAACCCCGGACCAGATAACACCCGCTCTGCAGAGACCCTGCCGAACCGATTGGCAATAAAGCGATGAATCGCCCATTCTTTTTCATTAGTAGGTGCCCAGTCGACATGTCCACCTTCACCCGGCAGCGGCATAACCCTGCCGTCGGGCATCTTAACAAGGTGACCAACCCCAAGCCCGGTTCCCGCACCTAACACTGCTTTCGGTGCTTTAGGATCAATTTTACCGCCACCAATTTGTTTCAATTCGTGCGGTTCCAAAGTAACTAAACTCATTGCTGCAGCGGCGAAATCATTGAGCACAATGAAGGTTTTCAGCCCCATAGATTTACGCACACCGCGAATCGAAAATTGCCAATGATGATTGGTCATATCGATTTGGTCAGAGTCTACTGGGCAGGCAATCGCGATAGCAACGTGTTCTAACGCAACTTTTTGCTCGTCCCGATAAGCCTCCATGACGTCGTTTAACGTTGGATAATCAGCACAAGCAAATACCTGAATGCGATCGAGTTCAAAGGTGGCCAGATTAATACGGCAAAAGCGTGCGTTGGTGCCGCCAATATCAGCCACCACTGCATGGCCTTCGATATTGATATTCGTGGTATCAGTTACCATAGCAATCACTTATTTTTAGGTTAATTTTTCAGGTATCGGCAAACAGCGTACATGCGCCCTGCTCGGCACCACTGAAATGTGTACGAAAACCACCAAATAGTTCACGGCCCATACCTTCATGGCTGGCACTTAAATCTAGAGTGGTTTGCGGACGTTGTTCAAGTTCTTTGGCGTCAACTAACAACTCTAAGGCACCGCTCTCGGCATCTACCCGCACCAAGTCGCCATCCTTAATTTTGCCAATTAACCCACCATCAACAGCTTCTGGTGTCACATGAATCGCCGCCGGCACTTTACCCGATGCACCCGACATACGACCATCGGTCACCAGCGCCACACGGTAGCCACGTTTCTGCAACACACCTAAAGGTGGTGTTAGTTTATGAAGTTCGGGCATACCAATCGCTTTGGGCCCCTGAAAACGCACCACCACAACACAATCGCGATCTAAATCGCCCGCTTTAAATGCCGCATCCAACTCGTGCTGGCTCGACATCACTACCGCCGGTGCCGTGATACTCATGCGGTCCTCAGGTAAGGCCGAGGTTTTAATAACAGCCCGGCCTAGATTACCTTGTAATACCGATAAACCACCATGGTCGCTAAACGGCGTTGCGGCACTACGGAGCACGTCAGTATCCAGTGATTCGGTGGGTCCATCGACCCATTGTACTTTGCCGTCCACCAGTTCAGGACGTTGAGTGTAACGCTTGAGCCCAGGTCCCGCGACCGTCTCTACGTCTTCATGCAGCAAGCCTGCATCGAGCAATGTGCGTATCAAATAGGCCATGCCACCGGCGCGTTGGAAGTGATTAATGTCCGCCTCACCATTTGGATATATTCGGGTAACTGATGGTGTCACACTGGAAAGTTCGGCAAAATCATCCCAATCAATGATGTATCCAGCAGCGCGGGCAATCGCAACTAAATGCATGGTATGGTTCGTTGAGCCGCCGGTCGCCAGCAAGCCAACGATGCCATTCACCAGACTTTTTGCCGTGACAATCGAACTAATCGGTTGATAGTCCGTACCCAGGTCGGTAATCCGAGTCACTTGCTGGGCAGCCACTCGCGTGAGCTCGTCGCGTAGCCCTGAGCCAGGATTAACGAACGACGAACCCGGCAACTGCAGTCCCATAATCTCAACAATCAGCTGGTTCGAGTTTGCCGTACCGTAAAAGGTACAGGTACCCGGGGCATGGTAAGAGGCGGCTTCAGCTTCAAGTAATTCATCTTTACTAACCTTACCTTCAGCGTAGAGCTCGCGTACGCGCGCTTTCTGCTTATTGGTAATGCCCGACGGCATCGGCCCTGCAGGCACAAATACAAAAGGTAAGTGACCAAAGCTTAACGCGGCGAGCAAAAGACCGGGAACGATCTTGTCGCAAATACCGAGCAACAAACCACCATCGAACATATTGTGCGACAGGCTTACCGCCGTGGCCATGGCAATCACATCACGGCTAATAAGACTCAGTTCCATACCGGGTTGGCCCTGCGTGACGCCATCACACATCGCTGGCACACCACCAGCGACTTGCGCCACACTACCAACGTCGCGGATGGCGTTTTTCAATCTATCCGGATAGTCATGATACGGCTGATGTGCGGAAAGCATGTCGTTATAGGCAGTCACAATAGCGATATTCGCTTTGGTAAGACTGCGCAATCCACCTTTATCTTCTTTGCCGCAAGCGGCAAAGCCGTGCGCTAAATTACCACAGGATAACGCGCCGCGATGCGGACCTTGTTTACGGGCCTGCGCGACTTTGTCTAAATAGCGCTGCCGCTCGGCGGCACTGCGTGCTTCAATACGTTGGGTAATGCGTTCAATAACCGGATGCATAACAAACTCCTTGAACTCTTAGTCCGATGCCAACAGAACCTCAACGGGTACCTGTTGCTGATGCAGAAACGCTCGAACCGGCATCGATTCCACATCTTGCTCAGCTAGAGCGTGATCAAGCACCGCTGCTTTCGCTGCGCCACTTAAGTGAAAATAGATTTGACGACTGTTTAGCAGACGCTTTTTGCTCATCGACATACGCGCTAAAGGTGCGTTTTTTGGCGTTACCGCCAGCGCAGCAGCGTCAGTGGTTAAGCCACGTTGTAATTCATCGGCACCGGGAAACAGTGATGCTGTGTGGCCATCTTCACCCATACCCAAAATTACCGCGTCAAAGGTTGGGAGTTGCGCTAATCGTTCACTAACCTCTTGTTCGCCATCGTGAGGATCGTCGGCGGCGCTTAACAAGCTAACAAATTTTGCCGCAGCAGCCTGATCCTGGAGCAAATGCTCGCGCACCAGCTTCTCATTACTCGAGGCATCACTTGGCGGCACCCAGCGTTCGTCAGCCAAAACGATGGTCACGCGTGGCCAGGCCAGTTGCTGCTTGGCTAATAGCTGAAACAAAGGTATCGGTGTACGCCCGCCTGACACCACTAAATACGCATGTCCGCGTTCGTCAATTGCTTGTTCCAATTGCAAACGCAACTTGCGGTTAAAATACGCCACCAAGTCGGTATCATTGCTAAACCGTTGCACATTCACTGTCATGATTCATCGTCCCATTCACGGCCATCCTGGGCCAGCAGCGCTACTGAAGCGACCGGGCCCCAGGTTCCTGCTGGATAAGATTTAGGTGGTTCTTCAAGGCGTGCCCATGCTGAGCGAATACCGTCAATCCAACGCCACGCATGTTCCACTTCGTCACGATGCACAAATAAATATTGGTTGCCTTCAATGGCTTCCAGCAATAACCGCTCATAAGCGTCAGCAATACGTTTGTTTTCGAAAGTTTCGTAGAAGCTCAAATCAAGGGTCGTGGGTTTCAATTGCATACGTTTTCCCAATCCTGGGATCTTATTCATCATCTGAATTTCAACGCCTTCATCAGGCTGCAAACGAATGATTAAACGATTGGGTGGTAATTGGCTCAGGGTTTCATGAAAAATGTTGTGCGGCTGCGCTTTGAACGTGATCACTACTTCGGTTCGTTTCTGCGGCATACGTTTGCCAGTACGCAGGTAAAAGGGAACCCCAGACCAGCGCCAATTATCAATATGTGCCTTTAAGCCAACAAAGGTTTCGGTACCGCTGTTTCCGCTTGCGCCCTCTTCTTCCATATAGCCCGGTACTTTATTATCCCCGACAAAACCAGCTGCGTATTGACCACGCACCGTATCCTCGCGAACGTTATTTTCGGTGATGGGGCGCAACGATTTGAGCACTTTAAGCTTTTCTTCGCGAATACTGTCCGCATCGAGCCGCGTCGGTGGTTCCATTGCAATCAGTGAAAGTACTTGCAACAGGTGATTCTGTACCATATCGCGCAGCTGACCGGCATCATCGTAATAACCCCACCGCCCTTCAACCCCCACCTGTTCTGCAGCAGTGATCTGAATGTGATCGATGGTGTCGTAATTCCAGTGATCAGAAAAAATCGAGTTGGCAAAGCGCAAGGCCAGGAGGTTGAGCACTGTTTCCTTACCTAGGTAATGGTCAATTCGGTACACTTGCGATTCGTCGTAATAACGGGCGACATGTTGATTGATTTCACGTGAAGACGCCAAATCATGTCCCAATGGCTTTTCCAGTACTACTCGCGCTGGAGTTTTATTGAGTTGAATACTGCCCAGCCCGTCGCAAATAACCGGAAATAAACTAGGGGGTGTTGCAAAATAACAAATTGGCGTACGCTGCTCGGGTGTCGTAAGATCAGCTAACGCTGTGTAGGCTTCCAGATCAGATAAATCGATTGCACAATACTGCAGCTTGTTACAGAAGCGCTGCCACACCTTATCGTCGATTTGTTCTTTAGTTACAAATTCTTTTAAACTCCGTTTTACTCGCTCACGGAAGTCGTCCGCCGAGATAGCATCGCGTGCGACGCCAATAATGCGGGAGTTTTCATGCAAGAGTTCCGCTTTTTCGAGCTGATATAACGCTGGCAACAGTTTGCGCCGCGCGAGATCGCCGAGCGAACCAAATAGAATGAGATCGCAACATTCAGCAGCTGTTGTCATTATTTGCCTCGTGGTTATGTAATTTTGCAACAAATCAGCTAGGATGCTAACAGTGAATTCTCGATAAATCCAATAAATGTAATAAAATTACAAATAATAATCTGGAATACCGAACATGAACCTACTTGAAAAATTGCACAGCGAAGTCGCATCATTAAGTAAATCAGAGCGCAAGGTCGCAGATGTCATCTTAGCAGACCCACACCGTGCAATTCATAAAAGCATAGCCGCACTAGCTCAGCTTGCAGATGTAAGTGAACCCACAGTTAACCGTTTTTGCCGTACTCTTGGTGCCAAAGGTTACCCAGATTTTAAACTGTTACTTGCACAAAGTTTGGTCAAAGGAACCCCCTTTGTAAACCGCCATGTAGAGCAAGATGACAGTATCGAAGATTTCACCGGCAAAATTTTCGAGTCGACCATGGCAGCGCTGAACGTGACGCGTGAGCACATTAATATCGTTCGCCTAGCGCTGGCAATTGAAGCTTTAAGTAATGCCGGGAAAATTGCATTTTTCGGTTTAGGTGCTTCAGCGTCGGTCGCCCATGATGCGCAGAACAAATTTTTGCGCTTTGATACGCCAGTGCTGTTCTCCGACGATGTGATGATGCAGCGCATGGCGGCAATAAACTCGGGGCCACAGGATGTACTTGTGTTTATTAGTCACACTGGGCGAACCAAAGCCCTATGCGAAATAGCCGCCATTGCCCGCCAGACCCAAGCTACGGTGTTAGGTATTACCGCCGATCCAAGTCCACTTGCTAATGAATGCTCCATTGTGCTCTCCAGTCAGGTACCTGAAGATACTGACGTGTATATGCCAATGGCATCGCGTATTGCGCAGCTGGTGCTTATCGATGTATTAATCACCGGCTACACGTTGCGCCGTGGGCCTGATTTCCGTGACAAATTACGGTTGATTAAAGAAAGTTTACGTGACTCGCGGTTTGATAAATCAGCAACCCCTTAATGTAATTATTTTACATTTTAATGCCCGACCACTTGATTATTGCCTGCTCTAATGTAATTTTATTACAAATTTCATTTCTGACCCAGCGATTACAATCAAGTGAGGACTTTATGACCATCCGAGTAGCTATCAACGGTTTTGGCCGTATTGGTAAAAATATCCTGCGGGCATGGTGCGAACGGCAACTGCAAGCTGATATCGAAATTGTCGCCATCAACGATCTTGGTGCCCCTGCCATTCATGCTCATTTACTAAAATTTGATTCCGTGCATGGCATTTTCCCCGGTCAGGTGCACCAGCAGTCAACTACCCTCACCGTAAATGGCACAGCTATCGCGCTATTAAGTGAGCGTGATCCGGAGCAATTACCCTGGGATGAACTCGGCATTGATGTGGTTTACGAGTGCACCGGTTTGTTTACCGAACGTGAAAGCGCTGCAGCTCATTTGCGCGCAGGTGCAAAGAAGGTTTTGATTTCTGCACCTGCAAAAAACGCCGATGCGACCATCGTCTATGGCGTTAACCATGAGCAATTGACTAACGCCATGACGATCGTCTCCAATGCCTCATGCACAACCAATTGTTTAGCTCCTATTGCCCAGCCGTTACATCAACAACTAGGTATTGAGTCTGGCGTGATGACCACCATCCATGCCTACACCAATGATCAAAGTTTAATGGACGCCTATCATCCAGATCCCCAGCGGGCCCGGGCAGCTGCCAGTTCTATGATTCCATCGAAAACCGGCGCCGCAGCAGCAGTTGGACTGGTTATTCCAGAGCTACAAGGACGCTTTGAAGGTTTGGCTGTACGCGTGCCGACGCAAAATGTCTCGTTAGTCGACCTATCATTTATCGCAGCGCGTGAAACCAGCCTTACAGAAGTGAATGAAATCATTGTTAAAGCGGCGCAGCAACCGCAGCTAGCCAATGTACTTAGCGTTAACGAATTACCGCTTGTCTCCGTTGATTTTAATCACAATCCAAGTTCAGCAGTGTTTGATGTCAATCAAACCAGGGTCAACGGACGTCTTGTTAAGGTTATGGCGTGGTACGACAACGAATGGGGCTTTAGCCAGCGTATGCTTGATACCACTCTTGCCTGGCATCAAAACAACTAACTTGTTCTAAATCAATATCTTGATTATATAAAGCATAGTTTTTAAACAGAGATGATTGACGCTTAGAATTTCTTGTTCTATGGTATGAAAGCGCTTACATAATAACAAATCGTAAGCTTCGGCGTGACGATAACAGCACAACAATAGAACAACGCGAGTAAACAATCAGGAACTCAGTTATGCACAACATTAGAATAAAAAAGAGTCACATGGCGGCACTCTTTATAACGCTTGGCCTGGCCGGGTGTGGTGGTGGCGATGTAAAGACTAACTCAGACTTTGAAGCTGTAGACACGACGGCACCGGTCAGTGACTGGCAGTTGGTGTGGAGTGACGAGTTTTCCGGAAGCTCAGTCGACACTAATAAATGGAATTTTGAGGTCAACTGCCTTGGCGGCGGGAATCAAGAGCAACAGTGCTACACTGATAGTTCTGATAATGCATTTGTTTCTGATAACACGCTAAAAATAGTTGCTCTACCTGCCGATGAAGGTGCCGAGAAACCTTATACTTCGGCCCGTTTAAACAGTAAATACAAGGGTGATTTCACATACGGTCGTATTGAAGTTCGCGCAAAAATGCCGTTTGGACAAGGCACCTGGCCAGCGGTGTGGATGTTCCCGACAGATGAAGTTTATGGCGGTTGGCCAAAATCTGGCGAGATCGATATTGTTGAAGCAGTAAACTTAAAAACTGAAGATGACGAAGGTACTGTCGAGTCACATGTTTACGGAACCTTGCATTACGGTCGTGACGCGCCAGACAACTCTTCATCAGGCAAGGCCTATGCCCTACCCGGCGGAGCAAATCCGGCCGATGACTTCCATACCTACACCATTGAATGGCAAGAAGGCGAGATTCGTTGGTACGTCGACGGCTACTTGTATCAGACGCAAATGGAATCATCAGTACGCTATAACAGCAAAGGTGAAGCCGTTGGCTTGCGCCATCGCGGTTGGTTTGCCGAATATTTCAATCAAGCCACAGGTGAACTGGAAACCGTGTACGACGCGGCACCGTTTGACCAACGCTTTCACTTGATCATGAACCTGGCGGTTGGCGGTAACTGGCCGGAAAACGTCAATAATTTAGGTGTTGACCCAGAGGCTTTTGCTAACGGTCAGACGCTTGAAGTTGACTATGTGCGAGTCTATCAGTGTGCCCAGAACCCGAACACCGGTCGTGGCTGTGAAACTATTCGTGCTGGCTACAAAGACGAAGAAACCCTGGTTGAGGGTGAAGCTCCAATTCCATCTCCGCCTTCCGATGGTGTCGCTAGTAATCTAACCATTTTTGCTGGCACGGCGAACCCAAACTGGCCTGCATGGGATTGTTGCGGTGGCTCAACCCCCGATATCGTCGAAGATCCGGAAGCCGGTAACGCATATCGTTTTACTGTCGGTGCAGCGCCAACGGTAAACGGATTTATCAGTCGTGACCCCTTTATTACTGATCCAAATGGCTCTCCTTCACCATTTGATGCCTCGCCTATTCTTGAAAATGGCTCGGTTAGTTTCGACATAAAAGTAGTATCAGCACCAGCAAATACTGATTCGACTTGGCTATTTAAAGTCGAGAGTAACGAGGGTTCTACCGCAGTTGAACTGCCCATTTCATCAAGCTCTGAAGGTTTGCCACCTGCAACAGGTGAATGGCAGACGGTTACCTTTCCGCTGCAAATGCTAGCCGATATGGGCCTCGATGTCTCTGGCATCGACGTGGTAATGGTGTTCCCTGCCTGGGGCACCGGTGAAGGCGCTGAATACCTGTTAACCAATGTGGAAATTGCTGCGCCTGAAGGTCCATCACCAGAACTGGTCTTGTTTGGCGATGCCGAAAATCCCGAGTGGCCGTTATGGGATTGTTGTGGTGGCAGCACGCCAAGTGTAGTTAACGATGATGTGCGCGGCCCGGTGGCGGAGTTTGCTATCGGCGCAGCCCCTACGGTCATGGGCTTCAAACCACCAGATGGTAGTGGTATTCAATTCGACGCATCAGCGATTCAAGTTGAAGGTGTGGTGCAATTCGATATGAAAGTCGTTAGCCCACCAGCGAGTACCGTTTGGAAGTTTAAAATTGAATCCGATGGCGCGTCTACCGCAGTCGAGGTTGATCTAACCACCGGCAGTGCTGGCGTAGAGCCAGTCACCGGTGAATGGCAAACGTACACCTTCTCGTTGCAAACTTTAGCGGACTTAGGACTCGATGTATCGGCTATTGACGTCATCATGATCTTCCCAGCCTGGGGAACCGGCGATGGCGCAGTTTACCGCGTCGACGAAGCGCGCATTTATAACCCAAGTGCTGGCAATGACGGTTTAACGGTATTCGAAAACACTATCGCTTCCGGCTGGTCGCTGTGGGATTGCTGTGCGGGTAGCACTCCGCAGGTTGTTGACGCTGGCGCACCTTATGGTTCTGTAGCTCAATTTGAAATACCCGGTTGGCCAGAAACAGTGCTTGGTTTCCTCGCTGATGAAGGCGTTTCTTATGATGCCTCAGCAATGCTTGCTAACGGCGCGGTCAGCTTCGATATGCGTATTGTCACTGCGCCAAGTGGCGGTGAAACCGACTGGTTTTTCAAAGTCGAATCTACCGGTGCTGCAACTGCAGTTGAACTACCGCTATCCTCAGGCAATTACGGCCAGGCGCCAGTAGTTGGTGAATGGGCGCGTTATAACTTCCCGCTGCAAGACTTATTTGATGCGGGACTCGATCTCAGTGATATCAACGTCATCATGGTCTTCCCTGCTTGGGGTACTGGCCAGGGTGTGGTCTATCAAATTGATAACGTTGAAATTGCGAATTTCTAACGCGTACGACAACAGAAACGGAATAAAACAATTATGAAAACCATTACGTTTATGAAAAGTCCGGTCGCTGCAGCCATCTCTCTGGTGCTTACCGCAGGTTTAGTGGCGCCCCTTTATGCTCAAGATACGGCTCAAGATACAGCGCAAGAAGAGCAAGCGGAACAACAGCAGCAAACGAATCCTGACGAAGTTGAAGTCATCCAGGTCCGCGGTATCCGTGGCAGCTTGGCCCGCTCTGCAGATTTTAAACGCAACAGTAGTGGCGTCGTCGACGCCATTTCTGCCGAAGAGATGGGTAAGTTCCCTGATACCAACCTGGCTGAATCACTACAGCGCATTACTGGTGTCTCGGTCAGTCGGGTCAATGGTGAAGGAAGTCAGATCACCGTGCGCGGTTTTGGTCCCGACTTTAACCTAATCACGCTAAACGGACGGCAAATGCCAGGTACCGGCTACACGCGTTCTTATAACCTTGAGAACTTGTCCTCCGAGGGTGTGAGTGCGTTGGAGGTTTACAAAACAGCTCGTGCTGCCCTGCCCAGTGGTGGATTAGGTGCAACGGTGAATATCGTGACCACACGGCCATTAGCGCAATCGGGGCAAAGTTTTGCGGTCATGGCGAAAGGCATGCACGATAGTTCGGTCGAGCAAGGTGACGATATTACCCCAGAGATCTCCGCCGTCTACAGTAATACCTTTGCCGACGATATGTTTGGCATCGCCTTTTCAGCATCAAACTATCGTCGTGACTTCCAGGTACAACGTGCCAACGTTCAAGGTTGGCAGGCCAATGTGCCGTTGCCTGATCTGGATGAGTCACAGGTCATTGATCCCCGCCCGGTCGATGAAGAAGGCAATCGTGTCGGCAATCATTTCTTCCCGAAAGACATGAACTATGGCATCGAGGATTTGAGTCAGGAACGTACCAATGGTCAGTTAACGCTGCAATTTGCCCCAACTGACGACCTGGTATTCACCGCTGACTACACTGCAAGCCGAGCTCTTACTGGCCGCACCGCATTCGGTTGGGGGATCTGGAACGAGTTCGGTGGCAACATCAACTCGTACGAGCTCGATAATAATGGTACCGCTTTGTACGCCGATATCGCTGGTAACGATGGTTCATTTACTGCGGAAAAAGGCACAACCGAAGTTAAGGCGAAGTCTGTCGGCCTGAATATTGTCTATGACCATAGCGACTCGTTACGCTTCTGGTTTGACGCCCACGACTCGAGTAATGAAACCGATGATGGCGCCGACCCGGGCAGTAACCTGTTCGGCCAGGTCATTTTGGGCTCTGACCAATTACGTTCGAAAATCTATGATTTTCGTAATGGCGATATCCCGCAAATTTTGGTCAACTGGAATAACGGTACCAATGTGCTGGCCCCAAGTGAAATTGACTCTAACTTCAGCCAGTTTTTCCGCCGCCCAGGAGAATCAAATGTTGAGCAATACCAATTTAAAACCGATTGGTACAACTACGGCACCTTCAGTTTACCTTTAATGAAAATCACCGGTGGCCTGTCACGTACCGACCAGGAGATGCGAGGTTCGAACGGTTGGAGTGGTTTGGTCGGTGGCCCAGGTTTCAATCCATCGTTTACGCAAATCTTCCCTGATGGCATGTTCACTCGCCAAAGCACCAGTAACTTCCTGGATCAATTCGCCGGCGGCGGAAGTGATTTATTAACCAACTACTACTACACCTATGACTTTGACGAAGCTGTTGCACGCCAACAAGCGTATTTGACCGAAGCTTTGATGGGCAGTGACGCATATATCGTCGGAGGCCTGGATGGCAGCTACGGCAGTATCGTCAACGAAGTAACGGATGCGGTGTTTATTCAATCTGACTGGGAGTTCCAAATTGCCGGGTACTTTAGTGAGTTAAATTTTGGTGTACGCTACGAGCAAACCGATGTTAGCAGCACCGTCCGTCAACGTGTTGAAAGCCAGGTCAACTGGGTGAGTGCATCAGAATGGATCATGCAATATGAGCCAGAAAGTGAAGCCAGCTTCCTGACGTTAACCGGTGATTACGACGTGTTATTACCGATGTTGGACCTGAAGGTTGAATTTACCGATGAATTGGTCGGTCGTTTCTCCACCGGTAAAACGATTTCACGTGCCCCACTCGGCTTTTTAGCGGGTGGTCGTTCACTAAGCGGCAGTCCGAAACCCGGTTCACGTACCGGTTCACAAGGTAACCCAAGTTTGTTGCCATACGAGTCAACCAACCTCGACTTGGCATTGGAGTACTACTACGCGCCAGGTAGCTATGCGGCTGTTGGTTACTTCCGTAAAGAAGTGGATAACTTCATCCAAACCACAATTACCGAAGTTACCATAGATGGCCTACGCGATATTTTGAACGGTCCGCGTTACCAACAGGCCATAGCTGATATCGAAGGGCGTGATGAGCAGGCCACCAGCAGCGCAATTTTTGAGCAGATGCTGGCCAATGGTCACGGTAACGAAGATGGCGCAATTGAGCCTAACTCTAATGACCCATTAATTGTATGGAATGTGTCACAACCCACCAACACCGATAAGAAAAGTGTCGATGGCTTCGAATTTGCCGTGCAACATTTGTTCGGTGAATCCGGTTTTGGTCTGGGTGTAAACGCAACCGTCGTGCAAGGTGACGTTGAGTTTGATACCGAAAGTTTGACCCAACAAGCACCGC
Organism: Pseudidiomarina xizangensis; assembly: GCF_052541995.1. Taxonomy (NCBI): domain Bacteria; kingdom Pseudomonadati; phylum Pseudomonadota; class Gammaproteobacteria; order Alteromonadales; family Idiomarinaceae; genus Pseudidiomarina; species Pseudidiomarina xizangensis. Next base: position 346,267 of record NZ_JBOBQA010000001.1, on the reverse strand, counting down.
TAACCGGGTTAAGTGACTCAGCCAACTTCCAGGCATTCTATGAGAAACATGGTGTGTCAGTGAAAGTCACATACGCATGGCGCGATAGCTATCTGATTGGTGTCGGTCAGTCACAAGGTTCAGCTGATGCTCCGCCGCAGTATGCAAAGGAATACGGCCAGTTGGATATGAGCATAAACTATGACATTACGGATCGCTTTACGGTCTTCTTTGAAGGTATCAACCTGAACAATGAGACCGAGCAAGGATACGGACGGTATGAAGAACAGTTCCTCTTCGCCCGTCAGTATGGTCCACGGTACTCGTTGGGAGCTAGATATAGCTTCTAATGGGGGCCCGGACACAGGTTTGAGCAAACCTGAAACGATAGAAACGACCCTGGAACTGAAGAAAAGCCTGCGCAAGCAGGCTTTTTTTTGGGGAGGAGAAAACTATTTAAAATAGGATTATAAACAAATACCGTCAGTTTCGGGGTTAGGCTCAAGCCGCACATCATTGAAGCTAACTGTCCAGTGTTGGCTAGATTCAAGCCCGAAGACACCACTGACTTTCGCCATATCCAGTCCGGAATCCTGCAAGCACTGAACATTAAACTGCAAGGTTTGCCACTCGCCTGGCGTGAGCTGTTGAAGATGGTCCGCGATAGCAAGCTCGATACCGCAGTTTTCGCCACAGAACAAGGTTAGTGCCGCATCTTCAGGCACCTCAGACTCCAGCCGCAACGTCACCGAAAGAACACCGTCAGGTTCAGCATAAGCCCTTAAATCACGTGGGAATGGACTAACGAAATTAATTGCAGCAGCAGCGGCGCCGGAAAACTCTATTACGCGCGCGTCTTCTTGTACTTGATCATCAAAGGTTTTGGTTGTGATAGCACCCAATGACTGAATACTACTTTCGACAATACTTCGTTCTGCGCCACTACGCAGCTCAATCAGCCATGGTGACTGCGGCGCACGATCAAATATTGCCAGTGCTTCCGTGGTCGCGGTACCAGCTAGCAGTTCCGGCAAGTGGTCATCGAGTACCTCTGTATCACCGTAAGCCAGACCAAAGCCTACGGGTAACAACGGTGGATTCTGCGCGTTCAGCGTACGGCGGTCTGCTTGGTTTGGCGTCGCTGGCCACGAGAACGGTAAACGGCCTTTTATTGGGTACTGAATTTCGCCGGCGGTGTTGCGCAAAATAACATCAGCAACGCCCGCGCCTTCACTACCTGGTAGCCAAACTGCCACAAAAGCGTCGGCAGCATTAAGCTCAGGGTTTACCCATAACGGACGGCCACTGATAAATAATGCCACGACCGGAATTTCTGCCGCTTTTAACTGCTGTAACAGCGCCAAATCGGTTGCGTTACCGCGTTGATAGTCAAGGTTAGCAATATCACCGTTTCCTTCAGCGTAGGGTTCTTCACCAAACACCACGACTGCGACATCAGGTTTGTCCTGATACGCGCCGGAAACGGATAAGACCGCCTTACCACCCGCCGCATTCACTTGTTCAGCAATGCCCTGATAAATTGAGGTGCCACCGGGAAAATCTTCATTAGTGTTGCCAGTACCCTGCCAACTAATGGTCCAGCCACCGGATTGCTGGCCAATATTATCAGCGCCCGAACCTGCTACCAGAATGTGTTGCTTGGGGTTCAGCGGCAACACCAGTCCTTCATTCTTGAGGAGCACTAACGACTGTCGCACTGCATCACGTGCTGTGGCACGGTGTTCAGCGCTGCCAATGAGCTCAGTTTTTCCTGCCAGAGGGCGCTCGGCAGGGCTAGGTTTGTCGAACAATCCAGCGCGCATTTTTACCCGCAAGATACGACGTACCGCATCATTGACACGGGTTTCAGCGATCACACCTTCACGTACCTGTTGCACCAGATTCTCGTATAATGGTTTCCATGCCCCCGTGGGTACCATGTAAACATCAAGACCAGCGTTGGCAGCCTGTGGGCAATCGTCATTGCTACAACCCGGAATTTGCCCGTGACCATTCCAGTCGCCGACCACGAAACCATCAAATCCCATCTGCTGTTTCAGCACATCTGTCAATAAATACTCGCTGCCGTGAATTTTTTCGTCGTTCCAGCTATTGAAACTGGCCATTACCGTTTGCGCACCCGCTTCGAGGCCACCAACGTACCCCTGTGCATGCACCCGCGCTAAAGTTTCTTCATCCACTTCAGTGTTGCCCTGGTCGACGCCATCGGTGGTGCCGCCATCGCCAACGAAATGCTTTACCGTACTGATAACATGCTGTTCGCTTAAAAAATTATCACCCGGCTTACCTTGTAAACCGCGTACAATCGCTGCCGCATAGTCACGTACTATGGCAGGGTTTTCTGAATAGCTTTCGTAGGTACGACCCCAACGCAAATTTTGCGCAGCGGCAACCGTCGGGGCAAACACCCAATCAATACCGGTCACCATGACTTCTCGTGCCGTAACCGCCGCAATATCTTCGATCAAATCAGGATTATTCGCTGCACCAAGACCAATATTATGCGGAAAAATGGTCGCGCCAATCACGTTGTTATGACCATGCACCGCATCGGTGCCCCACATCGTTGGAATACTCGAGCCGTCTTGTGAGTCGTCAACTGATGCTTGATACATGGCTTCAGCTAAGGCAATCCAGTCTTGTGGGGTCGCGTATTTATCATTGTTCGGGAACGCACCACCGCCATTCAGATACGAACCGAAACCATAACGCCGCATATCTGCAACGCTGATATCACGAATTTCTGGCTGAATCATCTGGGCAATTTTCTGCTCGACGGTCATCTCAGCAAGCATTGCAGAAATACGTTGCTCAATGACAGGATCTAGCGCAACCGGCGATGTGATCGCCGGCCAGATCGGTGTTTCCACTTGCGCTGTAGGTGTTTCAGTGCCCTCGGTCGAAACCTCGGAGCACCCTATTAAAGCTAAAGCAATACAGGTTGCTAAAGCTGTTTTGGGTAATCGCTGTTGCCGCATTAGCTAGCCTCCTGCGCCACTTGTGAAGCACGTGGCTTGTAACCGCGCAAGCCATAGTAAGCAATGTAGATATAGCACACGAGCGGCACAATAAAGGCCATTTGAATGCCAATACGGTCAGCAAGAAAGCCTTGTATCAAAGGTACAATTGCACCACCGACAATCGCCAGACATAAAATGCCCGATCCCTGACCGCGACTTTGTTTGAGATCTTGTAAGGCCAAACTAAAGATTGTCGGAAACATAATGGAGTTACACAGACCGACGAACAATAGTGACCACATTGCCAGCGCACCGGAACTCATCATGGTAGTGGCGACCAACACCACCGCCGCGATGGCATTAAATGCCAGCACCCGATTACCACTGATTTTCTGCATTACCGCAGCACCCAGGAAACGCCCAACCATAGCACCACCAAAATACCAGGAGATGTAATGGGAAGCTTTCGACATGCTCATGTCACCGATTTCAGGCTGAGCAAGGTACATCGCCAGAAAGCTACCAATTCCGACTTCTGCGCCCACGTAAACGAAAATACCCAGCGCGCCCAATACCAAGTGTTTTTGCTTCCAGGCTTTGGCTTCATTAGGAATGAACTCCGTCGGATCGACCTTACCCATGTTTGGTAATTTCAAACGCATAAAAATAAACGCCATCAACACCAAAGTTCCGGCCAAAATAAAATACGGCAGACTCACAGTATCTTTCGACACTCCCGTAACTTCAGGATCGGCAACACCGCCAAAAATCAGCCAAGCGCCAAAAAATGGCGCAACAGTCGTACCCAAAGAGTTAAAAGCCTGCGTCATGGTTAAACGGCTGGAGGCCGTGCGGGAATCGCCCAACACCGTAACATACGGGTTCGCGGCAACCTGTAATATGGTGATCCCCGACGCCAGTACGAACAATGCCAGTAAGAACAGCCCGTACACTTCCGCTTGTGCCGCTGGATAAAACAACACACAGCCCGCACCGGAAATCATTAGTCCGGTAACAATCCCCGACTTGTAACCAATTTTACCAATCAAATAGCCGGCGGGTACCGAGACAATAAAGTAGGCACCAAAAAAGCAAAACTGAATCAACATTGACTGCGCGTAATTCAGATCAAACAGCAGCCGCAGGTATGGGATCAAAATATCATTCATGCAGGTAATAAAGCCCCACATGAAGAATAAGGAGGTTAACGCTGTGAGCGCGAACCGATAATTTGTTGTCTGTTGGGTCATAACGGCCTCAATCTTTATTATTTTTTGACGATAGGTTGTTTAATAGCCTATGATGAAAGCGCTTTCATTTATAGCATAATTGAGTTTAATCGCAATCCTTTGGCGGAAACTCTTCGGCAACTGAGAACATGACTTTTATGACACAAATAAGCTTACCGAAGCATTCCAAACTATTATCCAGCGACTTCTTGTTCGGCGTTGCTACCTCCTCGTTTCAAATTGAAGGTGCCGCGGCGCAACGCGAACCTAGCATTTGGGATACCTTTTGTGCTGAACCTGGCCGCATTAAGGATAGCTCCAATGGTCTTGTTGCTTGCGAGCATATTAAACATTGGCGCGAAGACGTACAAATTATTGGTAAACTCGGCGTTGATGCCTACCGTTTTTCCATTGCCTGGGGACGGGTAGTCAACGCCGACGGTTCGGTGAATCGTCAGGGTTTACAGTTTTATATCGATTTAGTTGACGCCTTGCTTGCCAACGGTATTCAAGCCCACGTAACCCTGTACCATTGGGACTTACCTCAGTACCTTCAAGATCAAGGCGGCTGGCTCAACCGTGAAACAGCCTACCGTTTTGCTGAATATGCCGAAGTAGTTGGTCGCGCTTTGGGTGATAAAATCACCACCTACGCCACCATAAATGAGCCCTTTTGTAGTGCTTATTTAAGTTATGAAGCGGGAATTCACGCGCCCGGTCATAAAAATCGCCGTGAAGGTCGCCAGGCAGCGCATCATTTGCTGCTCGCCCACGGCCTGGCAATGCCAGTGCTACGCAAACATGCACCGCGGGCGCAACATGGTATCGTACTGAATTTCAGTCCCTGCCATCCAGCGACCGACAGTGAAGCCGACCGTCGGGCAGCTATGCAGGCGCACAATTACCATAACCTTTGGTATTTACAGCCGCTGTTAAGCGCAAGTTACCCGGATTTACTGCAGCAACTGCAAGTAGAAGATCAACCCTCAGTTGCTGCCGGAGACATGGCAATTATTTCGCAGCCCCTGGATTTCCTCGGGGTTAACTATTACACCCGCACGGTGTTTCGAGCGAAGAACGACTGGTTCTCGGATGTACCGCCGACAGCGCCACCATTAACCTCGATGGGATGGGAAATTTATCCGCAGGGCTTAACCGAAATCCTTACCGACTTGAATCGTAGCTTCGCTAACCTGCCGCCAATTTATATCACTGAAAATGGTGTAGCCTTCCCTGATAAGGTGATAAAGAATAGCGTGCATGACGATGCCCGTATTGATTACTATCAGCAACATTTGTTGGCCGTGCATGATTGCATCGAAGCTGGGGTAGAAATAAACGGTTATTTTGCCTGGAGCTTACTCGACAATTTTGAATGGGCCGAAGGTTATAGCAAGCGTTTCGGTATTGTCTATGTAGACTTTGACAGCCAACAACGTATATTAAAGTCCAGTGCACTGGCCTTACAGGCCTTTTGGCTCGACCGAAAATCACAGTTACCAGCTGTGGAGGCGTTATGATTTCTCGCCGCGAAAAAGTTGCGTACGGTTTAGGCGATACAGCCAGCAATCTTATCTTCCAGACCGTAATGCTGTTTTTAGCGTTTTTCTATACCGACATTTTTGGCATTTCCGCGGCGACGGTCGGCACCATGTTTTTGGTGGTGCGCCTGATTGATGCGGTAACAGATCCCATGATGGGCTTGCTGGCGGATAAAACCCGTACGCGCTATGGCCAATTCCGTCCTTACTTATTGTGGCTGGTGATCCCTTTTGCGGTGTGCAGTATTCTTGCTTTCACCACCCCTGATTTAAATGCCACCGGCAAAGTCATTTATGCCTACGTTACCTATACCCTGCTGATGCTCGCCTACACTGCTATCAATATTCCTTATTCAGCGCTTGGCGGGGTGCTAACTAAAGATCCGAAAGAACGCGTTTCGGTACAGTCGTATCGATTCGTGTTCGGCATGCTTGGGGGACTTATCGTGACCCTGTTGACCTTGCCCTTAGTCGATTTCTTCGGACAAGGTGACCGCGCGTTAGGCTACCAACTCACCATCGGTGCCATGAGCGCATTTGGCGTGGTGCTGTTCTTGCTTTGCTTTGCTGGTACCAAAGAGCGCGTGCAACCACCTGCCGAACAACATCTGACCCTTGGATCTGGTTTGCGTAACTTATGGCAAAATCAAGCGCTGCGCACGCTTGCCATGGTTGCGGTGGTGCTCTTGATCGGTATCGCCATTAAAAACACCCTGGCGATTTATTATGTGAAGTACTATTTGCTGCGCGAAGACCTTATCACTGCTTTCATTTCACTGGGCATGGTCGGCAATATTTTAGGCTGCGCCGTTGCCAATCCACTCACCCGCCGAGTAGATAAAGTTATTGCCTATAAAGCTCTACAAATTATAGCCGCAGTGATGTCTGTTGCTGCATTTTGGGTGCGCCCCGATCAACTCGTGCTGGCCTTCGCTTTATATTTTCTCTGGAGTTTCTTCCTGCAAATGGCAACACCTATGCTGTGGGCCAAAATCGCCGATGTGGTCGACTTTGGTCAGCGTCAATCGGGTATTCGCGCCACTGGCCTGGTCTACTCCTCGGTGGTGTTCTTCATAAAGATTGGTATTGCGTTAGGCGGAGCTATCGCCGGCTGGTGGTTGGCGTTTTACAACTATCAAGCCGGCCAAGTTCAAACCCAACACACCCAGTTTGGCATATTAGTCGCGTTTACCGTGCTGCCCGCGATAGCTTCACTACTTGTTGCGTGGATAATGCGCAGGTACACTCTAGACCAAGCGCGAGTAATCAAGATCGCACGTGAATTAACCAGCGAATCCTAATAAAAACATAAGCTAACAAGAGTCCTGCACGAGATGGCAACAATTTACGAAGTGTCGAAACTCGCCGGCGTATCACTGGCAACAGTATCGCGTGTTATTAATAACACCGCGCCCGTCCGCGAAGCGACCCGCGTAAAAGTCGAAGCCGCCATGACTGAGCTCGGCTACCGTCCTAATTCCGTAGCACAATCGCTTGCCAGTAACTGCTCTAATAGTATCGGTATTTTAGTCTCAGAGCTCAGTGGTCCCTTCTACGGTGAGTTGCTGAGCCAAATCGAGGCGGAATTTCGCGCCGTCGGCAAACACGTCATCATCGCCGCAGGGCACAGTGATGCCGAACTCGAACGCGAAAGTATTGAGTTTTTGCGCAGCCGCAATTGTGATGCACTGATTTTGCACGTTGAGTCGGTCAGTGACAATTACCTTCGAGGCCTGGCCGACGGTGGCTGCCCGTTTGTGCTGATCAACCGCTACGTGCGTGCCATTGCCGAACGCTGTATTACCCTGGACAACCGGCAGGGTGGCTATCTGGCTACTCAACATATGTTAAAGCTCGGACACCGCGACATTGCCTATGTATCCGGCCCAATGTGGAAAAATGACGCCAAAGAGCGCTATGTTGGCCATCTCGAAGCTTTAGCTGAGTTTGGCGTAAACGAAAACAAAGCACTATTCGTCGAAGGTGACTTCCACGAAACCGGTGGCGTACGCGCCCTGCAGCATTTATTAAGCACTGGTTTACCATTTAGCGCTCTGGTCTGCGCCAACGACGAGATGGCCTCAGGTGCCATTACCGCCGCACACGACATTCCGTTAGATCTGCCCCAACAGCTTTCTGTCATTGGCTTCGATAACGTCAACTTTGCCCATTATACCTATCCGAAGCTGACCACTGTCGATTACCCGATCGCTGAAATTGGCCAAATGGCAGCCCGCTGGGTACTCAAAAATGTTTACCAACAGCCCATTGCCGAGTTACAGGAAGTTTTTGAGCCACGGGTGATAGAACGCGATTCAACGCAAAAAATTTAAAACCCCTTTGGAGCTCGGTGTGCGCATACCATTTGATAAAGTCTTTCAATCAATTCAAACTATCCGCAACTACGTGTAATAAAGGAAGCAAGTCGTTATGAAACTCACCGTAGACATCAGTAAATACCCGCTCGCAGACAATTATATTGAGCCAATTAAGGGCTTTATCGATGAACTCAATAAGTTTGAAAATTTGCACATTATTACCAATCCCCTGAGCACGCAGGTATTTGGCGATTACGATGAAGTGATGGCAGCATTGCAGGCATGCATTAAGTGGTCATTTGAACGTTACGGTAAAGTGGTCTTTGTCTGTAAGTTCTTGCATGGCGACTTACGGCCATAACCTCAATTGGTCGACCTTCTCGTCGGTTACTAGATCGTCGAAACTGTGGTTTTCCTATAGTCCGACCATGTTGCTGAAATGATGATACTTACCAGATAGGTTAATGCGACTATGACTGCGCCCACCATGGCGTAGTTAATGATTAAACGACTAATCGCCGTTGAGCTTTTTCTTGGCCGCAAGAATATCCGCTAAATAATCTTGTTCTGGGCCTGGCATATTTTCAGCGGTAGCGACTTGAAGTTCCAGAGCGTCATACTCCCATTGGTCCAGAACTTCCTTTTTCTGATCATGGGTGAGATTGCTGTCGTTTAAGACGTCTTTCGGGTTGTCATACACCGCAGACGGATCTTGTAAAATGGCTTCCAGCTTCATAACGCCTCCTCTACCCTTTAGCAAATAAAACGTGGGATTATTATCTTTTCAGACTGTTATAAGCGTAGTTGATATATCTAAATTCGTCACTGCTAGAAGTGGTCTAAACATCGCTGCTTTTGCTACAAATAAGAAGCTCACCCATTATTCTGCTTTGTTGGTATCCTCATTACCATCAACTGCAGCGCTTTGCGAAAGTTCTCACTCGCATTGTAATTATTTAAAGCTACACGACTCCGCGACAGTTGGTGTAGACACCGCCAACTGTCGTGGTCATCAAAACCGTAGTAACATCCATGTCCACGAAATTCCTATGCCATTATCAATTCGTTGCAGGGTATTGTCCCAACAATTCATCAACAACCGGTGTCATTTTACTTTCAACACTAGCCCATTTGTTGAGCGCAAGTCCGCCCTTACCTCGAAGACGATACTCTGCGTAGCCAATTCGTTGATTATCTTTAAATAATCGTAGCTCAGCATGCGTCAAATAAGGTGCAAAATCCCATGACCTAAATGCAGTATAGGTAAGCATGACCTCACAATGTTTTGGTTGATTAGCAGCATAAACTTCAGAAGAAATACCGTGTTTATTCAGACCGTTAACCACCACTTCGACAAAGCCGTCCACAATGACTTTCGGGTTATTCTCGATGCATACATGTTCCAGATTATGTTTTCGGTCAATCTGTGTTACCTGTACTGCAGTGCACCCCGATATGAAAAACACAAATGTAATTAAAAACAGTCCTTTCATTACTTCTCTCCATTTAGTTAACTAATTCATTACATTAAGTTTGTATTCTTCATAAATCAATCACTTTAATTAGATTGTCGATAATCTTACGCTAAAACCGCGCCCGGTTCACTTCTACACGCGCGCTGTGTAAACAGCATCAGTGCTTCATACAGTTTCAACTGCCCGCCCTTAGTCGGGATTCCAATAGGCATAAAATTCTTGCCATTTTTGTTGTCTTTCGCGATTGCGCGGACCACTATTTTTGCGTTGTAAGAGTTCAGTGTCGTCAAGCCGTGACGAAATTATAAACGCCAATTCTTTTAACACATCAAGCTCAGCCATTACTCTAAAAAGCGTCTCAGAAGCAACATTTTTTCCGCGTTCCAAGCGAGATATCGTGGCACGACTGGCACCAACCTGAACGGCGAGTTCCGTTTGATCGATACCATTCCCCGCACGCTCATTTTGTAACAAATAACCAAGTTGACGAGCGACCTCACGAGCCAGCTGAGTCGTTAAGTCTGTTTCGCGATGTTGCTCCAATGTCATAGGTAACCTCCTTGTTACTCTCTATAATTCATTCTACCTCATGCACTTAAGTCAGAGGCATTGAAAAAACGTAACATGCTGTAAGTAATTGCTCAAAATTCCAAACAGCTTGAAGCCTTAATCTGATTATCGCTCGGTTTCGACTTCGAACGCTAAACCGAGTCCTATCTATGTAGGTGTAGGTAATAAATAAACGGAAAAATAACGCCGCAAATTTAGTGCATTAAATCGAGCTTGCTGCATATATGATGCAACATGCGCTCGTGCGCCAAATATGATGTATTGCCAAATTATTGCCGCAAATCTGATGCGTTATTTTCCCGTTTTAAAAATAGGATCACGCACTCATAGCTGCTCAAATCAGTCTCATGGTGGATATTACTGTCGGGTCAGCTAGCACGGGACCATCATACCCCTAATATAATCGAAGATTGACGCATGTATGAGCTGCATGCGAGCTAGATATGACTTTTCTGTTGTTGATTATTGGGGCGGCAAGCTATGCCAACATTTGGTTAATTTTCGAGCATCGACTAAACCTATAGGTGAACCTAAGCCTAAAGGAGGCGCAACCATGAACCGTTTTGTATTCTTTATTACCACACCGAGCGCTCCCTTGATAAAACCAGTCCTAAACTTGCCCAATCAATTGCCCATTCCGACGACGAAACCGACATCGTAGATGCTGATTCAGATGGTGATGGTTTAGCCGATGCGGAGGCTGATCACGTTGTTCAACAGCGCCCCGGGCGAACAAAATACAGCGATATTACGCTGAAAAAAAAACGCTAGTGACGATGGAGCGGAAGATGAGGCAGGGCAAACTGAAGAAAAGAAAATCGAGAAGAAAAAAGGCGGCAACTTTTAGTTACCGCCCTGGCTCATTAATTAAACTGGAGCACCACACCCGCCAACACGGCAATCGCTACCTGACCTTGTTTTTGCAACAAGAAGGTGGCGGTTTCCCTTTGTTGGGGGCGTGATCCAGGAACTGAACGCGGATTAACCAGCACCGGTAGATGGGTGCTGATTTTCAACGTACTAGCATCACCGCTAAAGTGGGTGAAACCGTCTTTGATTAGGCTCAAGTATTCATGGTGTGACAACGTCAGCCCTTCACTTGGAATGCTATAGGCCTTACCCGCGGCATAAGTCAGCTCTTCCGCATCGTAGCGTGCAAAGGCTGGAAACACCGATAAATCCCCGACCTCGCGAATAGCGCCATTCCACCGCGCGTCAGCACTGCGATTGATACCAATATCAATACGGTAATTGTGCTCGCCGTCGACGATCTGCACACCATCAAAGATCACATCTTTAAAGCTGTTCGAGTTATTCATTGGAATACTGTGGTACGGCTCTAACGTCACGTCGGCATAGTCAACGCTGGCAATACTCTCGAGTGCACGTACTAACATCGCCACATTTGCCGCTCGGGCTTTCTGCCGGTTCGGATCCTGCGGATAAGCACCAGATTCAATTAAGATAGTACTAATACCCATAGCCGAGAAGTTGTCACCGAACGCGCGCGGCGCAAAGGTATCATTGTAGCGACCGACATGACCGGGGATCATCGCGTCCGTTACCGTGTTTAAATCGCCGATTAATTTCATCGCGCGGCCACGGCTATCGTTGATATCTTTGGCATGGTTATAAGCTGGCGCCAACACCGAAATAGTTGCTGTTTTACCGGTGTTCCCCACTTCGTAATAGCGGCTTTGGTCATGTAGGTTAAAGCCGAAGTCTGGCTGCAGCTCTTTGCCTTGTGTCATTAAGACGCGTCCTTCTGGCGTCTGTAATGCCACGGCATCGCGATTCACATCGATCCCTTGCACGTTGTAGCGTTGTGCTAGCTCAGCACCGTCTGGGTTAACCATCGGAATCATGTGTAAGGTGATATCATCGGCCCAGCTCGCCCGCCATTCGGGATCGTTTTCAATTTTTTGCATCAGGTCGAATAACGCAGGCGTGGCAGTTGATTCATCGCCATGCATCTGTGACCACATGAACACTACGGTATCGCCGTCACCGACGCTGATCCGATAAATCGGCCGGCCCTGATACGAGTTGCCCACCTGCTCGGTACGAAATAGATCACTTTGTTTTGCCTGCTCGATAAAAGGCTCAATATCAGCGAAGCGAATTTGTTGTTTGTCTAATCCGGCCACGAGCTCAACCTCGTGATGATGACCATGCTTTTTCTCATCATGGGATTTCGGGTCATGCGCCAACGCGCATCCAGAAGTTGCTGTAGCGGCGATGATGGCACTGACGATAACTGGTAACATAAGTTTTTTCATTATTTATTGCTTCTCAGGGTTCAATTACTAATAAATTATTACTAGGATTGAGAGTAGCCGTTGACGCCAAACTACGTCAACCATCACAAGTTCAACAGGCCCAAATCTAAGACTAATAAAAGGTAACCTTGTCATGGATCGCAGATCGTTCATAAAAACTCTCGCCGCTGGTGCGGTTGCAACGCAATTTATGTCTCCTGCTCAACTCGCCGCCTCGCCTTTCACTGCAGGATCTTCAGCGTTAAATGCTGGCCGCTTACCGAAACGTCTGAAAGCTGGTGATACGGTGCGAATGATTGCCCCGGCTAGTGCGGTACAGGATCGTCATCATGTCATGATCGCCAAGGAAACGTTCGAGCAGTTGGGCTTTAACGTACAACTCGGCGAGCATGTATTTGGCCGGCATGGCTACCTGTCAGGCACGGACCAACAACGTGCGGAAGACCTCAACAAAGCATTTGCTGACGACAGCGTCGACGCTGTCATTGCAGTCCGCGGCGGCTGGGGCTGTAATCGTATTCTGCCTATGCTTGATTACGATATGATTAAACAAAATAACAAAGTCTTGCTTGGTTACAGTGACATTACCTCGTTGATGAATGCGCTCTATGTAAAAACCGGTATGGCGTCATTTCATGGTCCAAACGGCTATTCCTACTGGGCGGATTTTCAGGCGCAGCAGTTCAAAGACGTCATCATGGAAGGCAAAGCCACCACCATGCGCAACTACAAAGAGAAAGAAGAAACTCTGACTATGATGACCAATCGTACCACCACGGTGAACCCGGGTACGGCGCAAGGTGTGTTAGTTGGCGGCAACCTCACGGTATTAACCAGTTTGTGCGGAACACCTTATTTCCCAGACTTGCGCGGTAAAATCCTGATGCTCGAGGACGTGGGTGAGAATATCTACCGCATCGATCGCTTCTTGTCGCAATTACAACTTGCCGGCCACCTCGACGATGTTGCTGGTATTGTGTTCGGCCATTGTACTGAATGCGATCCAGGTGGCGGTTTTGGTAGTTTCACTTTGCACGAAATTTTCGAGCATTACTTTAAGCCGCTCGGCGTACCTACCTACACCGGCGCCCAGTTCGGCCACATTCGCGACAATCATATTTTGCCGGTAGGTCATGTGGTCGAACTCAATGCGGATACCGCAACCCTGAGTCTGATCGGCTCTGCGGTGACCTAAGCAACCCACTACTCCAAGTTTCGGGCTGTGTTACACTGCTGCCATCAATCGCAGTTCAAAGGTGACGTTTTATGCCTTTCCAGCCCGACTTAACTTATAGCAAACTTGATCCGCGTTTAAGCGCGTCCTGTGCTCCCACTGAGGTGCTCGATCCGCAATGGATCGCGTTCAACGACGAGCTCGCTGAACAACTTCAGTTGCCCGCTGATTATCGCGCCACCGCAGCCGGTTTACAGACGTTTTCAGGCAATCAGGTCCCCGCTTGGGCGCAGCCGACAGCACTCGCCTATGCTGGCCATCAGTTCGCGAATTATGTACCACAGTTGGGCGATGGCCGCGCCGTATTGCTGACTGAAGTCATCGCGAACAATGGTCAGCGCTACGATATTCAGCTCAAAGGTTCGGGGCGTACCCCGTACTCGCGCGGCGGTGATGGTCGCTCGCCGTTAGGTCCGGTGCTGCGTGAATACCTGGTTAGCGAAGCCATGCATCATCTTGGTGTGCCCACCACCCGCGCCCTTGCTGCGGTCGCCACCGGCGAAATGGTGCAACGGGAGAATGCCCTTCCCGGCGCCATACTGACGCGGGTTGCCGCCAGTCACTTGCGCGTCGGCACGGCACAATACGTACTGGCGTTCAAGCAACGGGATTTACTACAGCAATTCGCTGATTACGTAATTTCGCGGCATTACCCGCAATGCGCGGACGCCGACGACCGCTATTTAGCCTTACTTGATGCAGTAATCGATAACCAGGCCGCACTCATTGCCAAGTGGATGAGCCTTGGTTTTATTCATGGCGTGATGAATACCGACAATATGAGCTTGTCTGGTGAAACCATTGACTATGGACCCTGCGCGTTTATGGAAGCCTACGATCCGGCAACTGTGTTTAGTTTTATTGATCGCCGAGGCCGCTACGCGTATCAAAACCAGCCTGCTATCGGCAGTTGGAATCTGGCCCGTTTCGCTGAAACCTTACTACCACTTATTGCCAACGGTGATGACACTGATGGTGCTATTGCCAAGGCGACCGCCGCTGTAGAGAATTTCGAGAGCGTTTATGAGCGCTATTACTGGCAGCAAATGACCGCAAAATTAGGGCTCACACCTGACACCGCTAACGCTAAACGACTAACTCAGGACTACCTTGATCTTATGCAACAGCAACAGGTCGACTTCACGCTGGCTTTTCGTTTTCTTGGTGACGCTGATAGCAATCGTCTCGGCGAATTATTCGAACATAGCGAAGCATGGCAGGCTTGGCATCAGCGCTGGACACAAGTTGTGAAAGCCGAATATGCATCTATCGACGATGCAAAAACCAAACTCAACCGCACCAACCCGGCGTATATTCCGCGCAACCATTTAGTTGAAGCGGCTATTAAAGAAGCCATACAAGACGGTTCTTTGGCGCTGTTCAATCAACTTAATCAAGTTTTGCAAATGCCATTTGTCGAACAGGACGGTTCATTAGAATTGCTTCAGCCGGCGACCGCAGAGCAAGCCGTACCACGCACCTTCTGTGGCACCTGACGTTGCGGAGCCCGAGAAAGTGCTTACAAAACGTAAGGATTCAGCTGCCAGATACTGTAATTCAGTAACATCGCGAAACTTACCCACACCAGATAGGGCAGCATCAATATCGCAGCGGCTTTGTTCAAGCGCCAGTAAAGGACAATGGTCGCAACTATAGTGCACCACAATAAAATAATCTCAACAAAGCTGACGGCGCCCAGATACCAGGCAAAAAACAACCAGCTCCACAGCATATTCAGGACAAGCTGGACCAGGTTAACCTGCAGAGCCCGCTTGGCCAGTCCGCTAAAGCCATATTCGCGCCACACCAACCAGGCGGCGATTGCCATCATGGTATAGAGCGTGGTCCACACGGGGCCGAACAGCCACGCTGGTGGCGCCCAATCGGGGAGCACAAGTTCACGATAGAACACCGGCGCATTGGCTGAGCCCCAGCCGCCAATTCCAGCAACAATAAAAGACAACGCTAACCAACACAGTAACCCGCCTAATTGCTTCATTAACGACATAAAACATCCTCTATTTTTTGCATACTATTTCTATCTTAGTGAATTTCAGACAAATTACGAGTTATCGACCGCTTAATGATTCGACCTATCGGGCAATCACCAACAGTCAGTTACGTTTTAAACCTGAGTATCATTTAGTTTGTTTTTTCACATTTTATGACTAGGATTAAACCTCAAAATAACAACTAAAAGAGTCTACCCATGACAATAATTACCCAACCCACTCGTGCCAATGAGCGTATTCACATGCTCGATGTTATTCGCGGCTTTGCGCTGCTCGGTATTTTGTTAATGAATATCGAGTTCTTTCAGCGGCCTTTAAATGCCATGATGTTTGGCTTTGATAACAGCCTGACAGGCATCGACCATGCGGTTGGCTGGACTGTCTTTACCTTCGTTCAAGGTAAGTTCTACACCATGTTTTCATTGTTATTTGGTATTGGTTTCGTGATTTTTTACGACCGTGCCAAGCAACACCATGACCATCCTCGCTGGCTGTTCTTCCGACGTCTGGTTATTCTTGCTCTGTTCGGCTGTGTGCACATATTTTTTATCTGGGGTGGCGATATTTTATTGACCTATGCCGTCGTCGGCCTTGTACTTTTGCTGTTTATTAATAGCTCAGCGTCGCGCCTATGGAAGTGGGGTTTGGCATTTTTCTTAGTGCCAATCAGCATGTTCTGGCTGGGTGCGATAAGTTTATATTTCGCTATGCAGTCGCCAGAATTTGCCCAAGAGGTGATAGCCGATCAACAGCAAGCGCAAGAAACGCTAATAGCCTTAATCGCCAGCGCCGAGCAAGCTTACGCAAGCGGCTCTTATAGTGACGTGCTACAAGCCCGACTGGCTGAATTAGCGATGATGTATGGCGGTGGTGCAATTTTCTTTTTACCCACCATACTGGGTATTTTCCTGATAGGTGCTTCGTTTGCGCGTACTGGCATTTTCACCTCCTTCGATAAGCGTCCCACGGCTTACAAAAACCTGCTGCGTTGGGGAGTAATTTTTGGTTTACCCTCAGCCCTTTACGTTGGGTTTTACGGTACTAACATTGAAATGATGATGCCAACGCTCGATTCGGCGCTCGGCTTCACCCTGATGCAAGTGGCAAACTTTGGTCTATGTTTTGCTTATATGGCGATTATTGCTTTAGCCATGCGCGGTGCCCATCGCGCCAACCGTCAGCATTGGTTACAGAACTTAGCCCCAGCTGGACGTATGGCGTTAACCAACTACCTGTTTCATTCGTTATTTTTTACAACGTTATTTTATGGCTATGGTTTCGGTTGGTACGGCGAGTATGGCCGCGCGGCGGCGACGGCAATGGCTATTGTGTTGTGGCTAGTGCAGATCCCATTCAGTAATTGGTGGCTCAGCCGTTTCAAATACGGTCCGTGCGAGTGGCTCTGGCGCTGCGCAACTTACGGTAAGTTGGTTGCTTTTAAATAAAACCACCGGCCGTTTTCTTTGACGAAATCAGAGCTTTCGTCGTGCATGCCAACGTCATTATCAAGCTGAAAATAGGCGCGAAAGTGGACCTGTCCCTGAGCCCCCTGCTGATTGCTGCTAATGATTTCCAACTGCAACCATTTGGGGTTGTCAGCCAGGTCGAGCTGTTGTGGCCGCGTAGAAGCATGCCAGGTACTGATTAGATAGTCGTTCAAACCCAGGGCAAAGGCACTGTACCGTGAGCGCATAAGTTGCTCAGGTGAACCTGGAAGCGCCGCTCCACCCGCACTTTGCGGGTGAAAGCGGCCACAACATTTGCGGTACAAACCACCACCGCAAGGGCATTTTTTCGGAGCCTTAACTGTCATTAAAAACAATCACCGGGCACCCGCACCCAACCTTCCATCAACACGCGAGCGCTGCGGCTCATGATGGCTTTGGTCACGGTCCAGTCGCCATTCACTTGTTTTGCTTCAGCACCGACTTGCAAGGTACCCGATGGATGGCCAAAACGAATCGAAGTCCGATCCCCACCACCGGCAGCAAGATTCACCAGGGAACCAGGTACCGCGGCCGCTGCGGCGATCGCAACTGCTGCGGTGCCCATCATTGCGTGATGTAGCTTACCCATGGACATGGCGCGTACCAGCACGTCGATATCGGTCAGATGGATCTGTTTACCACTTGACGCCAGATAATCCTGCGGGGGCGCAACAAAAGCGATTTTCGGCGTGTGCTGACGATTCCCGGCTTCCGCGACATTGTCAATCAAGCCCATTTTCACCGCACCATGGGCTCGCAAGCTTTCGAACATCTGCAACGCTTGCGGCTCTTCGTTAATTGCCCCCTGCAGCTCAGTACCGGTATAACCAATAGCTTCGGCATTGACGAAAATAGTCGGAATGCCGGCATTGATAAAGGTCGCTTGCAACTCACCGAGTCCCGGTACTTCGAAACTGTCGACTACATTGCCGGTCGGGAACATAGCCCCGCTACCTTCACCGTCATCGGCCGCCGGGTCCATAAACTCAACCTGCACTTCCGCGGCGGGAAAGGTGACACCATCGAGCTCAAAATCACCGGTTTCCTGCACTTCACCATTGCACATGGGAACCTGTGCGACGATAGTTTTTTTAATATTCGCCTGCCAGATCCGCACCGTACAAACACCGTCTTCAGGGATTTGCGCAGGGTCGACTAAGCCGTTACTGATCGCAAAGGAGCCCACAGCTGCGGTTAAATTACCGCAGTTGCCGCTCCAGTCGATAAATGGCTTATCGATCGACACCTGACCAAACAAATAGTCGACGTCGTGACCAGCTTTAGTGCTGCGCGACAAGATCACCGTTTTACTGGTGCTCGAAGTGGCGCCACCCATACCGTCCGTATGTTTGGCATAGGGATCGGGACTACCAATGACCCGCAGTAATAACTTGTCACGCGCTTCACCAGGCTGCTGTGCAACCTCTGGCAAGTCGTCAAGACGAAAGAACACCCCTTTTGAGGTCCCGCCACGCATATAGGTGGCGGGGATTTTGATTTGCGGAGCAAATGTCATGTTGTCAGTCATACCTAGATCGCCTCAGCTTCTAAAAAGTCCTGGGCAAACCGCTGCAACACACCACCGGCAGTGTAAATCGATAACTCTTCAGCAGTGTCCAGCCGGCATTTCACTGGCACTTCCACGGTTTCACTGGCATTACGATGAATAACCAAGGTCATAGTTGTACCAGGTGCGATATCACCTTGCACATCGTAAGTTTCGGTACCGTTAAGCTCTAAGGTCTTGCGCGTGGTTCCTGCTTCAAACTCTAACGGCAACACACCCATACCAATTAGATTGGTACGGTGGATACGCTCGAAGCCTTCCGCCACAATACACTCCACCCCCGCTAAACGAACACCTTTGGCCGCCCAATCACGCGACGAGCCCTGGCCGTAGTCAGCACCAGCTACAATGATCAGCGGTTGCTTACGTTCCATGTAGGTTTCAATCGCTTCCCACATGCGCAAGACCTTACCCTCTGGCTCAACCCGCGCCCATGAACCCTGAATTACCGCACCGTTTTCATCATTCACCATTTCGTTGAACAACTTCGGGTTAGCGAAAGTCGCGCGCTGAGCAGTCAAATGATCACCGCGGTGAGTTGCGTACGAATTGAAATCTTCTTCAGGCACGCCCATTTTAGTCAGGTACTCACCGGCCGCACTCTCAGCCATGATAGCGTTCGATGGTGACAAATGATCGGTGGTAATGTTATCGCCTAATACCGCTAGCGGGCGCATGCCTTTAAGCTGGTTTTCTGAGGCAAATGAGCCCTCCCAGTAAGGCGGACGACGAATATAGGTACTCATTTTACGCCAGTCGTACAATGGATTCGTTTGCTCGCCATAATCGACCGACAAACTAAACATGGGGTCGTAGACTTTCCGAAACTGTTCCGGTTTTACCGACGACTTTACAATGGCATCGATTTCTTCGTCACTTGGCCAAATGTCTTTGAGGGTAATAGGTTTGCCCTGCTCGTCAAAGCCAAGCGGATCTTTTTCAATGTCGAACCGAATGGTACCCGCTATGGCATAGGCCACAACTAATGGCGGTGATGCCAAAAATGCTTGCTTGGCATATGGGTGGATGCGGCCATCAAAGTTTCGGTTGCCCGACAAAACAGCGGTGGAGTATAAATCGCGATCAATAATTTCCTGCTGAAGTTTCGGATCCAAAGTACCGCTCATACCGTTACAGGTGGTGCAGGCAAAGGCTACAACACCGAAACCAAGCTGTTCCAGTTCCGGTAACAGCTCCGCTTCTTCCAGATACATTTTCACGGTTTTCGAACCTGGCGCCAGCGATGACTTCACCCAAGGCTTGCGCGTCAGGCCAAGTTTATTGGCATTCCGGGCAATCAAACCGGCGGCAATCATGTTGCGTGGGTTACTGGTGTTGGTACAGCTGGTAATTGCCGCAATGATGCAAGCACCATCAGGCATTAAGCCTTCTTCATTTTCGACTTTGCCAGAAATACCACGTTTTGCTAGCTCAGAAGCTGGCAGCAACGCGTGTGGGTTCGAAGGTCCAGCCAAGCTGCGTTGCACTTGGTTCAGATCGAACTTCAGTACCCGGCCATACTCAGCTGATTTCAGGCTATCTGCCCATAACCCAGTTTCTTTGGCGAACTGCTCGACCAATTGCACCTGATCATCTTCGCGTCCGGTCAGTTTTAGATAATCGATGGTTTGTCCATCAATATAAAACATCGCTGCGGTCGCGCCGTACTCAGGCGTCATGTTTGAAATTGTCGCCCGGTCACCCACGGTTAACGCATCGGCACCCTCACCGTAAAACTCAAGGTAAGCACCCACCACGCGTTCCTTGCGCAGGAACTCGGTCAACGCCAGTACCAAATCGGTACTGGTTATACCTGGCTGCATTTTGCCGCTTAATTCGACCCCGACAATGTCGGGCAAGCGCATATACGAAGCACGACCAAGCATGACGCTTTCGGCTTCAAGACCACCCACCCCCACAGAGATGACGCCAAGTGCGTCAACCATTGGAGTATGACTATCAGTTCCAACACAAGTATCTGGGAACGCCACACCATCGCGCACTTGCACTACAGGTGACATCTTTTCCAGATTGATTTGGTGCATGATGCCGTTCCCCGGAGGGATCACATCAACATTTTTAAACGCCGTTTTGGTCCAGTTAATAAAATGGAAACGGTCGTCGTTACGGCGATCTTCAATCACCCGGTTTTTCTCAAAGGCGTCTTTTTCAAACCCTGCGTGCTCAACCGCCAGCGAGTGATCCACGATCAACTGCGTTGGCACCACTGGGTTCACTTTCGCCGGATCGCCACCTTTATCGGCAATCGCATCACGTAAACCGGCTAAATCAACTAATGCCGTTTGTCCGAGAATATCGTGACAAACCACACGTGCTGGGTACCAGGGGAAATCGAGATCGTTCTTGCGGTAAATAAACTGACTTAAGGCCTCGGTCAATTGCGCCGGTTCACACCGGCGCACGAGGTTTTCGGCCAAAATTCGTGAAGTATACGGCAGTTTAGCGTAGGCACCTGGCTCGATGTCTTCGATCGCTTGACGCGTGTCGTAGTACATCAATGAGGTACCCGGTAACTGCTTCCGATACGCTTCATTATACATCAACAAACTCCTTCGCTAACAGCGTCTTAGCGTTCGTTAAGTGCTGGCACTGGACGTGGCTCAGGACCAATGTAATCGGCACTTGGACGAATAATACGGTTGTTTTCACGCTGCTCTTTCACGTGCGCAGTCCAACCTGTCACTCGTGACATGACAAAAATTGGCGTGAACAGTTTGGTTGGAATACCCATGAAGTGATACGCCGACGCATGGAAGAAATCAGCGTTCGGGAACAGTTTTTTCTCACGCCACATGACATCTTCACAACGTACAGAAACGTCATACAAACGCGTATCACCGTTCTCTTTCGCTAATTTTTCAGACCAGGCTTTGATAATGTCGTTACGTGGATCAAATTCGCGATAGACCGCATGACCGAAGCCCATGATTTTCTCTTTGCGTTCGAGCATGCCCATTAGCGTTTTCTCTGCATCATCGGCATCTTTCATATCTTCGATCAATTCCATCGCCGCTTCGTTGGCACCGCCATGCAATGGTCCGCGCAGTGAACCGATAGCAGCGGTCACACAGGAGAAAATATCTGACAAGGTTGAGGCACAAACCCGTGCGGTAAAGGTTGATGCGTTGAACTCATGCTCAGCATACAGAATCAACGAAGTATTCATCACATCAGTATGTAACTGCGACGGTTTCTTGCCATGCAACAACTCGAGGAAGTGCGCGCCAATTGAATCAGCATCAGTTTCAGTTTCGATGCGTTTGCTGTTGTGGCTGAAGTGATACCAATAGAGCAACAAGCTCGGAAACGCAGCCAATAGCCGCTCAATTTTATCATCAGCCTGAGCAAAGTCGTCTTCTGGTTCGATGTTGCCCAGGAACGAACAACCGGTACGCATCACATCCATCGGATGAGCATCAGCAGGAATACGTTCAAGCACGTCTTTCAGCGCCTGTGGCAAGCCACGAAGCTTTGCCAAACGACCTTTGTAAGCCGCTAATGCATCGGCTTTTGGCAACTCGCTATGTGCCAATAAATAGGCGACTTCTTCAAAGCTTACTTTTTCTGCCAATTCTTTAATGTCGTAACCTGAATAGGTCAAGCCTGAACCGCTTTTTCCCACGGTACATAATTTGGTTTCACCAGCAACTTGTCCACGCAATCCAGCGCCACTTAATTTCTTATCTACCATCTTTAACTCCTTATCTAGAATTCAACTGCGATGTTTGCTGTTCGCTTTTCGCTCTTTGTTTAAACCAACAGCGAACAGCCAATAGCCAACATCGCTCTTGTCTTATTATTTATTAAACAGCGAGTCGAGTTTTTCCTCGAACGCGTGGTAATTCAAAAAGTCATACAGTTCAGCACGGGTTTGCATGCTATCGACCACAGCTTTCTGATCGCCATTGGCCAGAATACTTTCATAAACATTCAATGCGGCTTTGTTCATCGCACGGAATGCACTGAGTGGATACAACACCATTTCAACGCCGACATCAGCGAGTTCTTGTTTATTGAACAATGGCGTTGCACCGAATTCGGTAATGTTAGCAAGAACTGGCACATTTAGCGCCTTTGTGAAGGCATCGTACTGTTCCAGGGTATGCACAGCTTCCGCGAAAATCGCATCGGCGCCGGCATCCGCACAAGCTTGAGCACGCTCAATCGCGGCTTCAAGACCTTCTTGTTGCAACGCATCGGTACGCGCCATGATCAGAAACTGATCATCGGTACGCGCGTCGACCGCGGCTTTTACCCGATCAACCATTTCAGCCTGGGTAACGATTTCTTTGTTGGGCCGATGGCCACAACGTTTCTGCGCCACTTGATCTTCAATATGAAAACCCGCTGCACCCGCACGCGTCATCTCTTTAACTGTGCGCGAAATATTAAATGCGCCACCCCAACCGGTATCAGCATCAACCAATAAGGGTACATCGGTAGCACCGGTAATGCGGCGAATATCTTCACAAACGTCATTTAACGACGTCATGCCTAAGTCCGGTAGACCAAACGAAGCGTTGGCTACGCCCGCACCAGACAGATAAAGTGCTTTGTGCCCTACTTTTTCTGCCATCATTGCCGTGTAGGCGTTAATAGTGCCAACAATTTGTAATGGGTTTTCGTCTTGGATGGCTTGGCGTAATTTTGCGCCAGCGCTAGCGAGTTGAGTCATGTTAGGTCCTTTCTGCTTGCAGTTGTTGTTCGATATTGCGGCGTGATGCGCTGATATGACGGCGCATCAGCAAATCCGCAAGTTCACCATCGCGATTGGCAATGGCATTGAGAATCGCTTTGTGTTCGTCGAATGCACGCGATACACGCGGTCCATTCATCCCCATTTGTACCCGGTACATGCGCACGAGGTAATAGAGTTCGTCACAAAGCATATTGATTAAATAAGGGTTTTTACTACCAAGAATGACACGGTAATGAAAGTCGAGGTCGCCGGCTTCTTGATAGTAACTCTCACCTTCGCGCACACGTTGTGTCGAGAGGTGCTGGTCGAGCAACGCCGACAACTCTTCAATCTCTGCTGCCGGCATTTGTTCAGCAGCGAGTCGACAGGCAAGTCCTTCTAATTCTTCGCGCAGTTGATAAAGTGAAAGTAGGCCCGCTGGGGTCAGTGTCACCACGCGTGCGCCAGCATTCGGGGTGCGCTCAATTAAGTGACAACGTTCCAGCCGAGCCAGTGCCTCACGCAACGGTGCGCGACTTACGTCGAAGCGGCGGGCAAGTTCAGGTTCACTTATTTTACTGCCCGCAGCAATGGTTCCCTCAACAATGGCGCGTTGTATTTCATACAACACACGATCGGATGCGGTAATGGCCTGGCGCAATAAACTTGGGTGTTCTGTCACTTAGTCCGCCTTCGGTTACGTTGACAGGTGTCGACAGGTGTCGACAGATTTCAGGAATTGGGGGCATTTTAATGCTTTAAACAGCCGATTTCAATGATTAGAAACAACAATTGTCGACAAAAGCACTCCACGTTCTACGTATTTCCCAAGGCTCGCAAAAGCAAACCAAGTGATCAATCAATCAAATATGTTAGTATTAATGTCAATCGAATTTAAAATTCACGAGCAACAACGAGGTCTATTTATGTTGAAATCTCTATTTTGTGCGTCCCTCTTGGGGCTGGCTCTTAATGTAGCGACCAGCGCACCTGTGCTCGCAGACGATTGGCAATTAGCTACCGACCACTCGAGCTTACATTTCGTATCAGTGAAAAATGACCACATTGCCGAGACCCATCGCTTTACCGAACTAAAAGGTGAGTTAATTGATGGTGAGCTTAAAATCACCATTCCGCTTAGTAGTCTCGATACCACCATTGCAATCCGTAACGAACGGATGCGCGAACACTTATTTGCAGCCAGTGAGTATCCGGTAGTAACTGCCACCGCTCAAGTGCCGACCGAACTCTACGAGTCCGACACCGCCAGCGGCACACTTCCGGCAGTAGTTCCATTAACAGTCTTTATCGCCGGTGAAGCAGTCGAACTGGAAGCTATGGTGCAAGTCAGTAAGCTAAGCTCTGACCGCATGGTGGCGACGACATCACAGCCAGTGCTCATCAACACTAAACAATTTGGTTTGGTAGATGGCATTAATCAATTGCGTGAAATTGCAGGACTGCAGCGCATTGACTATGTCGTGCCGGTTACCTTCAGCGTGCAATTCGATCGTGTCCATTAATGATCCACAACTTAGTTTCCGTGCTGCAAGTGTTGCCGATGTGGCGACGCTGGTAGCACTGGAAGCCAGTTTTTATCCTACCGATGGCTACCCCGCCCCACTGTTTTTTCAAGCTCACCATCAATGGCCTGAACTACTGCAATTAGTTTGCGCAGACGGGCAGCCTATCGGCTACTGTATGGGCGCACCTGGCATGCAACCGCAGTCACTTTGGCTGATGTCAGTTTTGATTAGTGCCGAGCATCGTGGACAGGGTATCGGGGCAAAATTGCTGCGCCATTGGTTAACGAACGTAGATCAGCTCGGCTATCAGACAACACACTTAAGCGTGGCGCCGGGTAACAGCAATGCCATTGAGCTTTATCAACAACTTGGCTTCCGTAATAGCGCGCAGGAACGGGACTATTTGGGCCCGGGTCAACACCGCTTGTTAATGCAGCGGCAGGCATTGACCTCAGGTTAAGTTTGACACATAGTGATTCGGTACTTTCAAAAATATAACAATAAATATGACCTATCGTCGTAGTCTCGCTCTATCACTGGTAAATGTAACTCTGTACGTGACCATCAGCGCCACCTTCTTGTTTGGCTTGCTAGGGCTTGCTTTAAATATCTATTCACAGCCTGAAAGCGCCTTTGAGCGAGTTATTTCGACCACTTCCGGCGTGGTGTCTATTGCTGTTGCTTTTGCACTTTTCGGACTCGCCGCAAAACGGCGACTGATACAGGTGTTATCGGGCACTGTGGTTATTCTGGCCGCTCTGCACAGCCTCATTATAAAACTCTCAATTGCTTCGATTTTTTATCTGGATTTTTTAAAAGCTGTAGACGCTTATTTCTATCCCCCAGTTGCACTAACCTTCTTGCTGCTCGGCGTTACCCTGATATTAAATCCGAGTGAGCCCATTCAGCGCCGCTGGATGCGCACTTTTGCCGCCATTTTAGTGGTACTTTCGCTGGTGGCGATGGGCTTGCACTTCGTTGATAATGGCTTTGCTTATTTAGGCCCGCACCCGCCAGTTACATCCTTAGCCTCGCTTAGTCTCTTATTAATTGGTGTGTCACTGCTGTTAAGTAGTTCAAGTCGCGTGCTGTTATTCGGACTAGATAATAACCCTGCCGCTTGGGTTACTTTCGTCTTTGTCGCCATCATTTGTTGCGCTTGGTTTATTCTCAGCTTGAATCACATTAAAGAAATTCGTGCTGAAGCCATTACCATCATTGATAAAGTTGCCAAGGTAAGACAACAAACTATTCAAGTTAATGTTCAAATCTTGAATCGCTTGCGTGAGCGCTGGCAAGAACTCGGGGTAGCTCCAACTTCGTCATTTGCACAGTTTGACGTTGCCACCTATTTGCGCGACATTCCTCATTACATGGGTATTCACTTACTCGATAGTCGTGGCCGCC
Source organism: Pseudidiomarina xizangensis (assembly GCF_052541995.1). Classification (NCBI taxonomy): domain Bacteria; kingdom Pseudomonadati; phylum Pseudomonadota; class Gammaproteobacteria; order Alteromonadales; family Idiomarinaceae; genus Pseudidiomarina; species Pseudidiomarina xizangensis. Next base: position 319,963 of record NZ_JBOBQA010000001.1, on the reverse strand, counting down.
CACAATGGCAGCAGCACCGAAATGGCAACGAAGATTATCGCGAACATCTTAATCACCCAGAAGTGCAAAGCTGGCTGACCTCAGCACCACCTGATATTTCAATGCTGATCCCACGCGAACAATTTCGGGCGCAAAAGCGTCCGACGGGGTTGATGTTAATGCCCGTTGGTTACGAAGCTAATCGACGCTATTACTTGCTGGTTGTGTTTGACCTGATGCAGCTCATCAGTCCGGAAACGAGATTCTTGCCGAAATCTCTAAAAGTTTATGCGACTGTGGATAATGACAGGGTGATTAGCTTTGACCAAAACAAGCCATCACATTTGAACGAATTGTCGATTGCTGAAGCACAGTTAACGGTGCCCTACGGTGAACCGTTACAACTTTCCGTTACGCTCTATACTTTCAAAGAGTTATCGGACGCCTCTAATTTACGCATGCTGATTGCCACGCTCGGCTTATTATTCTGTATTGCCTTCTTAGCTTTAGCACAACAAAACACCATGCTAACCAAGCATACGCGGCGCTTGAATAATGTACGTTCACAATTGCAGAGTCAGCAGAACCAATTAAAACTTAATCAACAGCAATACAGTTCATTATTCTTATTCCATCCGGATGCAGTATTCTCGCTTGATCTTGAAGGTATGGTGACCAGCGCCAATCAATCTGTACTTGCTATTCTGAACGCCCCTGAGGATAAAGTTATCGGCACTCACTTTAGTGCTTTTGTTTTTCCTGGTGACCGTCGCTTCGCTGAAGAACGCTTTCAACTTACTTTGCGCGGTGAAACCTGCCGTTACGATATGCGGGTATTTGCCGGTGAAGGACAATTACTGCATATTCATGTCACTAATTTACCGATTATCATAAACGGTGAAATTACCGGTGTGTTCGGTATTGCTAAAGATATCACCGTACAAAAAGAACAAGATGAACAACTTAACGTGCTTATGCGCAGTGTTAACGTTAGTACCAATGGCATTGTCATATCTGATGCAACGAATCCAACCAGTCCAGTTATATACAGTAATGATGCCTTTACCGACATGACGGGCCACGCGGCAAAGGACATCGTTGGTCATTCGTGCGATTTCCTGATCGGTGAAAAAACCGATCCTGAAGTGATTGAGAACGTTCGCAAGTCACTATCCGAGCGCACCGAATGCAAAGTCGAAGTGATCCATTACCGCAAAGATGGCAGTTATTTCTGGGATGACTTGCAGCTAGCTCCGGTTGCTGATGCTGAAGGTGTGATTACCCATTTTATCGGTGTTCACCAAGACATTACTGAACGCGTCAACAGCGAACGGTTACTCGCCTTTCAGGCTGAGCATGATGCCTTGACCGAGTTATTGAACCGTTATGCTTTTGAGCGCCGCTTAGCGAAAGTCATTGCTCACGACCAGCATGATTTTCAGCACGGCGCCCAGTGGGCCGTACTATTTATCGACCTCGATGGCTTTAAACCGGTTAATGAGGCTATGGGTCTGGAAGCAGGCGACCAAGTACTACAAGAAGTCGCTTCAAGATTATCAGCGAATCTCACTACGCCAGCTTTTGCAGCGCGATTTGCCGGTGACGAATTTGTCGTTGCGGTTAAAACGGAGAGCTTAACCACCGTCGATACCTTAGGCCATAAATTGCTCGAAGCTATCGCAGAACCCTATCCGATTCGACAACAAAAAGTTTATCTCACAGCCAGCATTGGCATTGCATCTCATTGCAGCGCCTCGCAACAGGCTGTCGACTTAATTCAGCAAGCAGACATAGCCATGAGCATGGCCAAACGTCAGGGTCGTAACCACTTGTACTTCTACCAACCACAAATTGCGCAAAACCAACGCTTAGACGTTAATTTGCGCAATCAATTTCAGCAGGCGATAGACCAACAACACTTGGAGTTGTTCTATCAACCGATCGTTGACTTGAAAACCGGTAACGTGGTTGCCGCGGAAGCTCTTATGCGGTGGCAAATCCATCCAGGCAATTATGTCCCGCCGTCAAAATTTATACCTATGGCAGAAACTACCGGGCAAATTATTCCGGCCAGTCAATGGGCATTTGCCCAAGCATGTAAAGATCTGAACGTTATGCTGCGCCAGCAAAATGATATACAGGTCTGTGTGAATTTGTCGGCGGTACAATTTAGCCGCGCGAATTTCTTTGAGCAAATCATTGCCACCATTGATGACCATCAACTCGCCAACCAGCAGATTGAATTAGAGCTGACGGAGAGTGTGCTTATGGATGATAGCGAGCATGCTATTGCCTTGATTAACCGTTTCCGTGAAGCGGGGCTGTCGATGGCAATTGATGATTTTGGCACCGGTTTCTCCAGTTTGAGTTACCTGAAAAAATTACCGGTAAATAAACTTAAAATTGACCGTGGCTTTATCCAGGACATCATTAATAAACCCAGCGATGATGCCATCGTCCGCGGTATTCTGGCGATGGCGCGGCAGCATAATATTGCTGTAGTAGTGGAAGGTATAGAAACCAAAGAACAAGCCGTGCGGCTGGCCGAGTTAGGTTGCGACTATGGGCAAGGCTACTACTTCGCCAAGCCCATGCCGCTAGCAGATTTTATTAAGTTTCTGTCTTAAGATCGTCGTCTTGGGACCGTTCTCAAATTAAGTTAGCCACTGGGAAATATTAGTTTTCCCTATGTTCGTGAGTCGAAAATTTCAAATAAGACAACTATTTGCTAACCTACAGTGAGTTCTAATTCGACGGTTCATCGCATGCAAAAATGGCATTTGGTCTTGGCGCCGGTAACGGCAATCGTGGTTTATTTTCTGGTCCAGTCGTGGGTCGGGTTTGCGCATCCCGCAGCCTGGACTCTTGCAGCTACCGTGTGGATTGCCTGGTGGTGGATAAGCGAAGCACTGCCACTTCCGGTGACCTCGTTATTACCCTTCGTTTTGTTACCTTTGGGCGCCATTACACCGCTTAATGAGGTGTCCACCGCGCTTGGCAATCCTATTATCTGGTTGTTTATGGCAGCCTTTATGCTGGCCAAAGCAGTCGAACTTAGTGGCGTTCACCGCCGTCTGGCACTCACCTTGGTACATTACGTTGGTAATGGTCATGGCAAACGCATGATCTTTGCCTTTATGCTTGCTACCGCGTTGCTATCCATGTGGATCTCCAACACTGCCGCAGTGCTTGCGTTGTTACCTGTGGCCCTGGCGCTGGCTGACGCCTGTGATGATCAGCCGTTCCAACGCGCGCTGTTACTCGGCCTTGCCTATTCCGCCTCAGTCGGCGGCGTGGCGACCTTGGTTGGTACCCCGCCCAATTTGATTTTTGCGTCAGTGTACGAAGCCTCTACCGGCAGTCCTTTTGGGTTTACCGAGTGGTTCGCCATCGGTTTCCCCTTGGTTATCGTCAGTATTCCACTGATGGCCTGGTGGCTGTCGCGTAACGTTAGCGATGCCATTGACTTAGAGATTCAGCCCCCAGGTGAAATGCAAAGTGCCGAGAAACGTGTATTAGTCATTTTTGGTGCCGTGGTGGTGCTTTGGATCACCCGAACTACACCCTTCGGTGGTTGGACAGCATGGACCGGACTGACCTATTTAGGTGATGCCACCATCGCCATAGCTGGTGTTATCGCCATGTTTTTAACCCGTGACAAGGAGGGGCAGCCCCTACTGACCTGGTCAGCGGCGGTAAGCATTCCATGGGGTATTTTGTTGTTATTTGCGGGGGGGATCGCCCTAGCACAAGGCTTTATCAGCAGCGGTTTGAGTGTGCGTATTGGCGATGCATTGACGGGCTTGGGAGGTTTACCGGTGTGGTTGCTGGTGTTCTGTCTGACGCTGAGTGTATCCTTTCTGACCGAGGTCACCTCGAACACCGCCACCGCAACCTTACTTATGCCTATCATGGCCGCTGCCGCCGTTGCGCTGGACCTGCCACCAGCACTGTTGATGATCCCAGCGACCATCGCCTGCAGTACGGCATTTTGCATGCCCGTCGCAACGCCACCGAACTCTATCGTTTTCTCGTCGGAACGTTTAACGGTGAAAGCCATGGCGCGCGAAGGTGTGGTCTTAAATCTCATGTTGGCAGTCATCACCACTACAGTGGTAATGCTGTTCGTTGCCTAAAAGTGCAGCACCTGACGGTAGGCACCAATATGCACATCGTAGCTGGTTTTTTGTTTCAGGTAGTCGGACATCGCCTCTAACGCATCGGGTTCACCATGCACCAGGTAAACCTTAGTGTCATCACGCAACGCTGACTGTTGTAGCCATTGATGAAGCTCGACGTAATCAGCATGACCAGAGAGACCGTCAAGTTGGCGGATCTTAGCTTTGACCGGTAACCATTGGCCGTGCAGTTTAATGCGCTCAACCCCCTGCACCATTTTCGCCCCGCGCGTACCACCCGCCTGATGGCCACTAAACAACACTCTACTGCGATGATCGCCAAGCCAATGTTTAAAATGGTGCAAAATACGCCCACCGGTCGCCATACCACTTCCGGCAATGATGATATGCGGCGCGCCTTGCGCAGCTATGGCTTTAGATTCATCGACACTATGAGTGTACATAATATTCTGCTCTAGGGCCGCACACTGCGCCGCAGTTAATCTATGATAGTCGTGATGTTCGCTGTAAATATCAGACACACTTATCGCCATCGGACTGTCGAGAAAGATCGGCTGCCGCCGAATTTTGCCCTCTGCCATCATGGTCACCAACATGTGTTGCAATAGCTGAGCCCGACCTACGGCAAAACTGGGAATCATCAACACCCCGCCGGCTGCTGCGGTTTCATTCACCACATCGGCAAATTGCTGCCACGGGTCATCATCGCCATGCCGACGGTCGCCATAAGTTGCTTCCAGTAAGAGATAGTCAACTTCCGGCAAGGGCCGTGGTGGTCGCATAAGAATATCATCCGGACGCCCAACATCACCACTAAAGCCAATGCGGACGCCTTGATGTTCGGCGATCACACTCGCGGCACCAAGAATGTGCCCAGCGGTTTGCAAGGTAAAGCTAATATCGCCAACCTGAAACGTTTTGTCGTATTCGATTCCATGCATTAAACGCAACGCCGCTTCAGCGGTCGCCTCGTCATATAAAGGTTGTGGCTGTGCATGGCGGCTAAGGTTATGTTTTTTGTAGAATTTGGCGTCTTCCTCTTGAATACGCCCACTGTCAGGCCACAAGATTTGGCATAGACCGACAGTGCCATAATGGCTATAAACACGGCCGCGAAAACCATGTTTGTAAAGCACTGGCACGAAGCCAGAGTGATCAAGATGCGCGTGGGTAAGGACAATGGCATCAACTTCGTTGATGCCCAACGGCAAGGGTTCCCAATTGCGTTCACGAAGCCATTTATAGCCTTGAAATAAGCCACAATCGACCAGCACCCGAGTGCTTTCAGTTTCTAACAGGTACTTTGAGCCGGTTACAGTTTCACTGCCACCAAGAAAAATTAATCGCATAATTGCACTCCCGTGCTGAGCAAATCCCTAAAGCAATCGTTCAATCGGCAAACGTTCAAGAATTCGTACCGCCAGACGACGCCAAATCGAGGCATCCGGCTCTGAACGATAATACGTACGTTGCTCACCTAAGCGCTCTACCCACACTACTTTATTCTTAATTAAGCGTAGTTGATAAGCATAATGCGGCAAGGTTTGTACAATAGCTTGTTCTAGTCGAGCGGCGAGTTCGCGGCTGTGCATCACGAAACCAAGTTCAGTGTTAATCGCCGCCGAGCGCGGATCAAAATTTAACGAGCCAACAAACACCCGGGCTAAATCCACCATAAAGGTTTTCGCGTGTAAACTCGATGCGGAGCTACCGAAGCGTTCCTTCCCCTTCAAGCGTTGGCGACGTTCTTTACGCTGTTGCTTGCGAGCTAACGGCGATAAGCGTTGTAATTCAAATAACTGAATGCCGTTGCTAAGTAGTTTGTGCCGCCATTTTGCATAGCCTGCATGCACCACCGCCACATCTGTAGCCGCGAGAGAGTTCGTCAGAATAATGATTTGAACTCCACGTTTGGCCATGGCAATCAACTCAGTAACCCCTGCCTTAGTCGGCACAAAATACGGCGATACTAAAGTGACATGCGATTGCGGCTCACCAATCACCTGTTGTAATTGGTGCGAAATCATTTGTTGTGGTTTCGCCCGCCCCAGAGTTTTCGCCGGCGAGTCGCTTACCAGCTGCGTGCGTGACCAGTAAATTTCTAATTTTTGTCGTTGTAGCTGCTGCAAGAAAGGTAATTTTTCGATGGCCTTAACATAGGCTTGCGCTCGTGGGTCCTGTTCGTAACGGGCGGCGATCGCCCGTAAAGTAGATAAATCTTGTGGCCTGGTTAAAGTGAAGAGCTTTTGCAGGGGAACCGCAGATTCACACTGCCAGTAGCGTTCAAAATCTTTTTGCACGTCGTTCACGATTGGGCCAATAAGTAAGGCATCCAGATCAGCAAACAGCAAATCACTGGTCGCGCCAAAGTACTCATCGCCGATATTGCGGCCGCCACTGATCACTACTTGGCCATCGACCACAAAGCATTTGTTGTGCATCCGCCGATTCACCCGACGAAAATCAAACAGGTAGTTCAAAAACCGCGGCCGCCTAAGTTTTAGCGGATTAAATAACCGAACTTCAATATTCGGATGTTGGTGCAAACCAATCAAGGTCGCGTCCAAGCCCGCAGTGTTATGGTCATCAAGTAACAAACGAACCTTTACTCCGCGCTCGGCAGCCTCGTGTAATGCTTCGAAGAGTAAGGTGCCGGTAATGTCGTGCCGCCAGATGTAATACTGAATGTCCAGGCTATATTCAGCTTGTCGCGCCAGCACTACGCGTGCAGCAAATGCCTCTCGGGCATCAACTAGCGGAACAGCGCCACTGTCTTCCGGGTGTTCTGCCACCAAGGGTTCAATCGCTGTTGCCAGTCGTCCTTGTGCGCTCGCATCTGTCACTTACCTGGCAGCTCCTCTTATTGGTCTGCATCAGTCTGAGTTGGTTAACTTACCGTAGTTCTGCTCTCTTGCTGCCGCTCGTTGTTCGCGTTGCGCCTCGTCGGCGGTCAAGCTCCAGCCCTGCAATTCGCGTTTTATCAGGGACGTTAACGCTTGAATATGGGGTTCGCTCGCATTCAACGCCGGAATGTATGCGTAGTTTTCGCCGCCGGCCTGTTCAAAATACTCACGGTTTTCCTCACCAATTTCTTCAATCGTTTCCAGACAATCGGCGCTGAAGCCCGGGCAGAAAATGTGAACATTTTTTATCCCCAGGTCGGGTAACGCTTTTAACGTCTCATCAGTGTAGGGTTTCAACCACTCTTCGCGGCCAAACCGTGATTGAAAGGTGGTCAAATACTCGTCTTTGCCTAATTCTAGCTGTTCGGCAATTAAACGCGATGTTTTGTGGCATTCGCAATGATAAGGATCACCTTTCAGCAGATAGTTTTTTGGCACGCCATGATAAGAGAAGATAAGTTTTTCGGGACGCCCCTGTTGCTGCCAGAACGCTTCGATTTGTTGCACACAGGCGTCAATATATCCCGTATCGTCGTGATAATGACTGATAAAGCGCAGATCAGGTAACCAACGACGCTGCATAAATTCTTGCGCCAACGCATCAAATGTCGACCCTGACGTGGCGCCAGAGTACTGCGGATAAAGTGGCAACAGTACCAGTTTACGCACCCCGGAACTGAGCATTTCATCGATAACCGTAGCCATGGCTGGTGAACCGTAGCGCATCGCAAAACGCACCACGACATCGTCGCCGTAGTCTTTCGCCAACGACGCCTGCAACTGTTTCGCTTGCTCTGCAGTGTGAAACAACAGCGGTGACCCTTCCTCGGTCCACACAGTCTTGTAGGCTGCAGCTGAACGCCGCGGACGAATCCGCAAAATAACGCCGTTTAAAATCAACCACCAGAGTACGCGCGGCACTTCGACCACACGGGGGTCAGATAAAAATTCCTTAAGATAGCGTCGTAATGATGGCGTATCCGGCGCATCGGGGGTGCCGAGATTGGTAATTAGCACCCCCACTTTGTCTTTCTGTGCGTGTGAGAATCCTGCGTAACCGCGATAATTCATGCCTTACCTCAAAATGTTAGGTCCAGAGTTCGACTTTGTCGCGGATCTTGTCCGTGGCAATCCACTCATGGAATTGATCGGCCATCCATTTCCCTTGCTCTACCGCTTGCTGCCAGTACTTGATACGCGCATCGGCATCAAGCTTAGCGAAGTCAGTGCGGTCTGGGATTTTACCGAATGGTAGTGCATCAATAAATTCTTGGGTTGGTGTTAAAAGGATCACATTTGGCCATTGGCTGCCGGTCGTTCGGCGTTTTTTTATGCGCTTATCGAACCAGCCTGGAATAACTTCATGGTGAAAGTGCGGGTAAAGCACCAAGCCGTCGACACCACTAAAATCGAGATCAAAGTGGTAATCAGTAACCCCACCATCGCGGTACATGCCGCTCGGAGCTCCGGGAATATCGCGTACCCCCTCTAACACCATAGGGATTGAACCAGTCGCTAACAAAGCTTGCTTAAAGTTGGCCGTTGATAACGTGGCATAATGCGTCGGTAAATCATTCCAATGCTCGGTAAAGGTTGCTCGCGATGCCGGGTGGTGGAAAATCACCCGTTCATAAAACTTGCCCAACCACTCACGCTTAACTGAGTTCGCCGCCGCCGAGGTGAGGAGTCCCACCAACTGACGCTTCCCTTCACTGCCGGTCATGCCACGGCAGCGCGCGACGATCCAATGATGACGGAAGCGTTCCTGATTCAGGATTTCATCAACTGCCGTATCCGGAATATATTCGGCGAGCAATTTACGAGCTTCATCGGTGATTTCCAGTACGTCAGGCTTCGCACTGTAGGTTTGGGTTCTGTAAAGGCGACAAAACAGCTCACTGGCGGCAACTGGATCCTGCTGCCCTAACGCGGCAAAACGCCAGGCGCCTGCTGAGGTACCGAGTAAATCTAAGGGTCGCTGTCTGGCCGCAAAAAACTCACCAAACAAATAGCGATCGAGCCCCTGTAGCACGAACCATTTAGGGCCACCTGACGCTCCAACCAGTAGTTGCACCGCATCTTCAGTTAATCCTTGTTCCTTAATCTGCAACCACGCACTTTTGCCGGCACGTAACTGCAACCAATCGGTTGCCATCGCCCTTTTTCTCCATTGGATTATTATTTTTTGTTCTTATAACTTGGTTTAGTATACCCAAAAATAGCGCTTCACTACACCCTGACTGTCGCACCTGTTATGGGCTTCTGGTATGCTTGATCGCAATCTCAATCAGCTAGCCTTAAGACCATGGGAAAGACGTTTCTATGAAAGTTATTTCGTTCAATATCAACGGTATTCGTGCCAGACTGCATCAGTTACAGGCGCTCATTGAAAAGCATCAACCCGATGTTATTGGTTTGCAAGAAACCAAGGTTCACGATGACCAGTTCCCCCTCGCTGATGTCGAAGCTCTTGGTTATCATGTGATTTATCACGGACAGAAAGGTCACTACGGTGTGGCCCTGTTGAGCAAGCAGCCGCTGGAGAACCCACAGTTTGGCTTTCCAACCGACGACGACGATGCCCAACGCCGCATGATCATGGGCGACTTTGTTAATTCTGACGGTACTCGTGTCCGCATTCTCAACGGTTACTTTCCGCAAGGTGAAAGCCGTGACCATCCGCTGAAATTTCCGGCAAAAGAAAAATTTTATGCCGACCTGATGCATTATTTACAGACTGAGCTCGACCCAGAGCAACCCACAGTCGTCATGGGTGACGTCAATATATCGCATCAAGATTGTGACATTGGTATTGGTGAGGATAACGCCAAGCGTTGGTTGCGAACGGGTAAGTGCAGCTTTTTGCCAGAGGAACGGGAATGGCTAAACAAGCTACTAAACTGGGGACTGGTCGATACCTATCGTCTGCAGAATCCAGCAATAACTGATCAGTTTAGCTGGTTCGACTACCGTTCACGTGGCTTTGATGACAACCGTGGTCTACGAATTGACTTAATTCTGGCAACCGAAAAACTCGCCGCTCAGTTAACCGACACCGGTATCGACTACGCGCTACGAGGCATTGAAAAACCATCTGATCATGCGCCAATCTGGAGTGAATTTAAGCTCTAATGCTCGTCGGGTGGCAACTCTTGCAACGCCTTTTTTAACAGTCGCGCCAAGTCCATGCGCGTGGGCTTGCTGCGCGGCTGAACCTGCAACTTCTGCGCCAGTTCCAGATACCAATGCGTTAGCCGTGGATCAAGCTTACTCAGCGCCCGCCGTCCCAACCAGAACCAACCTTGTATTGGCAGCGACAACAAAAATAACGAGCTGACCACGGCCTGCGGCATCAGGGCTTCCCCGAGCCATTGCCACTGCACCAGGAAATTCACCACCGCAACACCAGGCATCCAGTGTGCGGCGAATTTTACCGCCGGTACCACTCGGGTTTCAGTCATCGCAGCGACAACGGCATGGTGAGGCCAAATCGCCGCGTATTTTTGACCACTTTGCAAAACTTGCCAAATCGAGTGGGACATTCAAATTCCTTTAAGTTTAACTTGACAGATCAGCTTTCAACCAACCTGGTTAACTTTCAAACAAACAACAATATACTTATATATCAGTAGCTTACTAAGTTCGCAGCAGTTAACCCACAGGGTTATCCACACAAACTGTGGAGAATCCACAGCGCTTTTGTCACAATGCAGCGAGGCTTATTTTTTCCAGCTAAACAATTCCAGCTAAACAACAGAGAACACTATGACCATAACTGTTTTTGGTATTCCAAATTGTGACACTGTGCGTAAAGCGCGTCGTTTTCTTGATGACCATGCTATTGATTATGACTTCCACGATGTGCGCGAGCAACCATTGCCGCTCGAAACTCTGCAAACCTGGCTGCAGCAAGTCGGTCGAAACACACTGATCAACAAACGTAGTACCAGTTGGCGAGAACTTTCCGACGAAGAAAAACAGCTTTTGGACGATGTGATTGCGGTGCAGTTGCTACAACGGTTTCCGACTCTGATGAAACGTCCGGTATTACAGCAACACGAGCAACTTTTGGTCGGCTTCAAAGCCGCTGACTGGCAACAGGCGCTTGGTCTATGAGCTACAATGCCGCAGCGGACGGTATTCTACAACTCGCTGAACAACTTATCGCCCGCCCCTCGGTAACACCTGAGGATGCTGGCTGTCAGGAGCTGCTCGGTCAGCGCTTGGCGGCAGTGGGTTTTCAATTGGAATCCATGGTGTTTGCTGATACCACCAACTTATGGGCGCGACGTGGTACTACAGGACCGCTATTTTGCTTTGCTGGTCACACTGACGTAGTACCCGCCGGAGCTGAACATACCTGGCGCTTTCCGCCGTTTACCCCTACCCGCGACAATGGCTATTTATACGGTCGGGGCGCGGCCGATATGAAAGGCAGTCTGGCAGCGATGGTGGTTGCCGCCGAACGCTTCGTCATGCGCCATCCTGACCATCGGGGCAGTATTGCTTTTCTTATTACCAGTGATGAAGAAGGCCCTTTCATCAACGGGACACCGAAAGTGATCGAGGTTCTGGAAGCGCGAAACGAGAAAATTACCTGGTGTCTGGTTGGTGAACCCTCAAGCACCACCCGTGTCGGTGATGTAGTGAAAAACGGCAGGCGCGGTTCGCTATCGGGTGAGCTTACCGTATTTGGTATTCAGGGCCATGTCGCCTACCCTCATTTAGCAGAAAACCCGGTGCATAACGCCGCACCTGCGCTTGCAGTGCTGGCTGGTACCGAATGGGATCTCGGCAACGCCGCATTTCCGCCGACCAGTTTTCAAATTTCCAATGTGCATGCGGGTACCGGCGCCGGTAACGTGATCCCCGGCGAGTTTAACGTCAGTTTTAATTTTCGCTTCAGTACCGAAAGTACTGCTGACCACTTAAAACAACGTGTCATCGACATTCTGGACGCCCATCAACTCGATTATGCGCTAGACTGGAAGTTAAACGGTGAGCCCTTTCTTACCGCGGAAGGTGACTTGGTAACCGCGACCGCTGCCGCGATTAAACAAGTCTGCGGTGCAACCACGCAACTCTCTACCGCCGGCGGAACTTCAGATGGACGCTTCATTGCCCCAACCGGTGCGCAAGTGATCGAGCTAGGGCCGGTCAATGCTAGCATCCATAAAGTAAACGAGTGCGTGGCAATGGATGACTTAGTACAGCTTACCGATATGTACGAAAAGATTTTGGAGCAATTGCTATGCTAACTGCGCAACAACTTACTGGACAGGCCGACAGCCATGTTGTCAGCAACGACATTTGTCGGCCTACAGTGCGCTTGCAGGGGCCTGTATTCACAGCATACTCGGCCATGCACAGCGCCGCAGCTGAAGCTGGGGTGGCCCTCGATATCGCCTCGGGATTTCGTGATTTCGAACGCCAACGAGCGATTTGGAATCGCAAGTTTCATGGCAAAGCACCGCTGTATAGCAGCAACGGCGCAGAGCTGGATTATTCTAGCTTAGCGGTGGGCGAGATTGTTGCAGCGATCATGACCTGGTCTGCCCTACCCGGCGGTAGTCGTCATCATTGGGGCACTGATCTCGACGTCTACGATCCACGTCCGTTCGCCGCCGGAAAGCGAAGCCTGCAACTGGTTCCCGAAGAATACGACGAAGGCGGTCCTTGTCATGAACTTGCACTCTGGCTACAGCGCCATGCCCATGACTTCGGCTTCTTTTTCCCGTATCGCCAGTTTCGTGGTGGCGTGGCAGCAGAACCCTGGCACCTGAGTTACCGTAGCCTGGCAACTCAGGCGCAGCAACAGCTCACCCTCGAAGTACTCGAGAATACCTTGGCCGCCGCAGACGTTGCCGGAAAAGATTATATCTTGGATTGCCTGGCAGACTTAAAAGAACACTATATCGATAACATTTGTGGTGCCACCGATGAACAGGAGAACAGTGGATGGCTTTTTGGTTAATTATGTTGCTGGTTTTTGGCGTCGTCATTGGCAACTTGATGCTGCTTAAGCATACGGCAAAAATGAAAATGCCGTCGCTTAAGCAACGGCATTCGGAAGCACAACAAGAGGCCGAAGAAGATCCTAAAGAAGCGGTAAAGTCTCAGACCAAGTCTAAAGAGGATTAAAGCGCGACGCCCAAACGTTGGGCGACTTCTTCGTAAGCTTCTACGACTCCGCCTAAACCTTGACGGAAGCGATCTTTATCGAGCTTCTTACGAGTTTCTTTGTCCCACAAACGGCAACCATCTGGACTAAACTCGTCACCCAAAACAATATTGCCATCAGCAGCGACACCAAATTCAAGTTTAAAATCAACCAGTAACATTCCAGCGTCGTCGAACAGCTTTTTCAATACATCGTTTACTTTGAAAGTTAAAGCCTTCATTTGTGTCAACTGGTCAGCTGTGGCCCAGCCAAACGCGACCGCATGAGTCTCGTTAATCATAGGATCGTGTAAGGTGTCATTTTTAAGAAATAATTCAAACGTAGCAGGTGTAAGTTCCATCCCTTCTTCTACCCCTAAACGACGTACCAGACTGCCCGCGGCATAGTTGCGCACAACACATTCAACCGGAATCATTTGCAAGCGCTTAACCAAGGTTTCAGTTTCGCTGAGCACCTGGTCAATTTGAGTTGCCACTCCGGCAGCCTCGAGCTTCTCCATAATAAAGTTGTTAAATTTATTATTGATCATGCCTTTGCGTTCTAGCTGCTCAACTTTTTCACCATCAAAAGCTGAGGTGTCATTACGAAAATGTAAAATCAAACGCTCCGGGTCATCCGTTGTATAAACCGTTTTGGCCTTACCACGATAGAGTTCAGTACGTTTTTCCATGAGCAGCAGATTCTCCAGCTAAATCAGAAGTTACAGCGCGCTGCGCCGACGAATTTCAGCAGCAACTGGACCATATAAACGGTCAATGTCAGCTGCAGATAAAGGTTGTCCATCATCGTTTAAGATAGTGATAGTGGTATCGCTGCCATCACCTTTCACATTAATTTGATAATCGCCGTCTGGTAAATCGAGTTTACCTTTATTACGTGAATTCCAGAACGCCAAACTAAACCCAGTGTCTTTTAAGTAATTGGTGTAGTACATACCCGAGCTTTGATTTAAATCATCAATCTCAAAACCCAGATTTTCTAGTACGGCAGCCATCAGTGGCCAAGCCTCGTCAAAGCCGATATCAATGGTGTACGCCGGAAAGCCTTCATCATTGAAGGTCGGCTCAACATTAACCACTGCCGCTTCTTCCGCAGCTTTAAAAATACCCTGTTGACGCACTGCAATTTCATTAATCATGCTGTTTAACAGCGTCGCTTCGGCATTAGTGTCTGAAACACCTGCTGGCAATATGCCACGACCCGGCCCTGACTCTCGTTTATCCATCATATTAACTTCAAGGGTGACCAAGCGACGATGCTCAGGAACATCAAGCATGACTACATAGCGACGTTCAATCAGGACTTCCAGTTCATCTTCGCCAACTTCAAGTCGCTCACCTACCCAGTCCGTCGTCAATCGTTGTTGTTCAACTTCATCAACAATACCAACATTTTTACGGGCAAGCGTGTCTTTAATTTCCTGCCAGGTAAAAGAAGGTAAATCATCCATACCTTCCAGCTCAGAAAAATCTACCGCCGTCACACCCATGCGATCATTAGGTCGACTGCCCGCTGCCGTAGCGCGCACTAATACCGGCGAAATCACATTAATACGTTTGCCTACTGCACCTTCAACATTGGTATCCGGCACGGCGAAATGATGGGTTGGCTGCGGAACTTGTTTGCCCGGCGCCGGAGCCAAAGGTTCGATTAATTTTTTGTTGGTGTACTCAAAGCTGCCTTCCGCTTGTTCCCGAGGGGTAAAGCTACACGCTGACAGTGCTAGTGAAGTGACACATAAGATTCCAATATGAGAAAATTTCATTCGTGCTCCGCGCTTATTAATCCAGCTTGTTTTAATGTTTGTTCGATGTGTTGTTGTTGCGGAAGTTCCGGAGCCGTCATTGGCAACCGGTAATTCGGTTCGAGTTTGCCCATACAACCCAACGCCCATTTCACCGGTATTGGATTGGCTTGCACAAACATAGCTTCGTGCACTAACTGCATCTGAGCATCAATTTCTTTTGCCCGTTCAGCATTGCCAGCACAGGCTGCGGTGACCATTTCTTTCATCGGCGCCGGCATCACATTTGCGGTGACACTGATCACGCCGTTACCACCAGCTAACATAAATTCACAGCCCGTCGGGTCGTCGCCACTTAGTAACATAAAATTACTACCGCAACGCGTGCGCAACTCAGCTACCCGCGCAACATCACCTGTCGCTTCTTTAATACCAACAATATTCTGAATTTCGGCCAGTTCGGCAACCTGTTCAGGTAATAGATCAGCGCCCGTACGACCCGGTACGTTATAAAGCAATTGAGGTAAATCACTGGCATTGCAACACGCACGATAGTGCTCGAGCAACCCGCGCATTGATGGCTTGTTGTAATAGGGATTTACATTCAGGAAGCCAGCGAGTGGCAGGTGCGCCATGCGTTCCGTCAGATAGACAGCTTCAGCAGTAGCATTGGAACCGTTACCAGCGATGACCCGGATGCGCCCGGCAGCAAGTTCACAGACAGCACTGACGACCATGATGTGTTCATCGTGACTCATGGTTGGCGATTCACCGGTGGTACCCATCGCAACAATAGCGTCGGTGCCCTGCTCGATATGCCAGTTGACAAGTTCTCCCAAGGCACCGTAATCAACGTTACCCTGTTCGGTAAAAGGTGTCACCAACGCAACGATACTACCTGTTAACATTACTGCTCCTGATCTTTTTTAAGGCGACAATGGTACTTTTGTACGGCTACAAAGACAAGGGGTGAGGCCTTTGCGTTGCGTAAATTGTTTGCTTAAGATAAGCACTATGTCTCACCCATTCTACCTGCAACCCTACGAGGATAATTATGAACACGTTAAAAGTTGGAGATAAAGCACCACAGTTTACGTTAAGTGATGCCAATGAACAGCAGGTCGCACTGACTGAATTATTAAAACAAGGCAAAGTATTGGTCTATTTCTATCCAAAAGCCATGACACCGGGCTGCACAGTGCAAGCACAGCAGTTGCGTGACCATCAAGCGGAACTCGCCAAGCACAATGTAATCACCGTGGGTATTAGTCCTGATGCGCCGAAGCGTTTAGCTAAATTTACTGAGCGAGACGAGCTAAATTTCACCCTGCTTAGTGATGAAGATCATGCCGTCGCTGAAGCCTTTGGCGTCTGGGGACTGAAGAAGTTCATGGGCCGCGAATATGACGGTATCCATCGTATTAGTTTTCTCATCAATCAGGATGGCACACTGGCTGAGGTCTTTGATAAATTCAAAACCAAAGACCACCATCAGGTGGTCCTTGATACGCTCCAAGCCGGCTAATCCGAGTTCGAACCCGCCGATTTACTCTCGTATTGAGGGGCGATCGGCTCATTGCTCGACAGCGCAGTAATCACCGCTTTCACCAAGCTCGCCAATGGAATCGCGAAAAACACTCCCCAAAACCCCCATAAACCACCAAAGATTAAGACTGCTGCGATAATGTAAACTGGGTTCAGACTTACTGCCTCAGAAAACAACAACGGCACCAGCAAATTACCATCTAACGCCTGAATAATAAGGTAAGTGATCATCACGTAGGCGAACATTGGGCTCCAGCCAAACTGGAACAACCCGACCAGCGCTACCGGCAAGGTTACCACCGCCGCTCCGATGTATGGGATCAGCACCGACAGGCCAACCAAAACGGCAAGCAGCGCCGCGTAGCGCAAGTCAAAAAATGCAAATCCAATGTAGGTAAAACCGCCGACAATAACCACTTCAAGCGCCTTGCCACGAATATAGTTCATAATTTGCAAGTTCATTTCATCGCTAACTTGCGATATCAAGCGTCGATTCGCTGGTAAGGAGCGGCTCAGGTGCCCCAATAACTCGCGTTTATCTTTCAGCATGAAAAACACTAACAGTGGCACCACGATCAGATAGATAAGTAACGCCATAATACCTATCAGGCGGCTCAATGACTGGCTAATAATGGTTTCACCAAAGGCAATCACCCGCTGATTCAGATTATCCATCATTTGATGGATATTCATCTCACTAATGTAGCCTGGGAACAATTCCGGCAAGCGGTTTAGCTGTTCCCTGACGGCGCTAAACATTTCCGGTAACTCAGCAATTAAGGTGATACTTTGCTGCCATATTACCGGCACCAAAAATAATATCAGCAGTACATTCAGCGCAATAAACAAGTTAAAAACGATCAGCACCGAAATCAGGTGGGTCAATCCCATACTCTGCAGACGTTGTACCGGCCAATCAAGCAGATAGGCAAGTGAAACGGCAACCAGAATCGGCGCCAATAAATTACCGAAAAACAGGATCAGCAAAAAGAGTACTGCGATCAACAGGAATAACGTAATCGCGTCTGGATCAGAGAACTTGCGCTTGTACCAGACCTTCAAATAGTCCCACATTCCGCTGACATCTCCATACTTGAGGGTTGCTAAACCACATGATAGCCGTGTTACCGCAGTTTATACAATTTAAACTATTCAAAAGTGGGAACCTTTTACCTATAGTGGACTCTATCAAGAAGCCGTAGCTGCTAGGTAAATTTATGTTGTACTCGTTGTTGTCGCGCATTGCGACCCTGTCCATCGGTTTGCTGTTCGCATTTTCGTCAGCAACCACCGCTGCCCAACAAACCCGTTTGCCCGATATCGGTACCGCCGGTGGCAGTGTCATGTCGATTGATCGGGAACTCGCCGTCGGCGATATGTACATGCGACAAATCCGCGCATCCGTGCCGATTGTTGGCGATCCGGTTTTAAATGGCTACTTACATGATGTTGGCACTCGCTTGGTACGTAACACCAATGATGTAAACTTTCCGTTTAAATTCTTCTGGGTCAATCAAGATCAAATCAATGCCTTTGCGTTTTTCGGTGGCCATGTCGGCGTTAATACTGGACTCATTGCTGAAACACGCAACGAATCAGAGCTCGCTTCCGTGCTTGCACACGAGATAGCGCACGTTTCACAACGTCATATTGTGCGTAACATGGATGCAATGGAGCGCAGCGGACCCGCCACAATCGCCACCATGCTCGGCTCAATTTTACTCGGCATCGTCAATCCTGAACTTGGTATGGCGGCGATGTCTGCGAGCATGGCGGGCATGCAACAACGCAGTATCAACTACACCCGGTTATTCGAGCAAGAAGCGGATCGCATCGGTATCACTATTCTCGCTGAAACTGGTTTTGACCCGATGGGCGCACCGGACTTCTTCGGCCGCCTGGCGGAAAAGTACCGTTACGCCAGCAAGCTTCCAGAAATGTTAATGACTCACCCGTTGAGTGAATCACGCATCGCTGATACCCGTCTCCGTGCCGAGCGTCTAAGACAAACTATGCAAGTGCAACGCGAGGAGTTAGCATTCTGGTTAGCCAAGTATCGTGTCCTTGTGCGTCATATCGGCAGCTACAACGCAATTGCCGCACGCAATGACATGAATGACCCTAATCCAACCATTGCAACTGCGGCACGCTATGGTCTGGCTATTGCGCTGTTGGACACGGATCAACCGCAGGCAGCAGCAAACGCGCTAGCGCCACTGCTAGAAAAAGATCCCTACAATACTTTTTATCTGGATGTGCAGACCGATATTTTACTCGCCCAAAAGCGCTACGCTGAGGCGCTAGAAATGCTGCGCCAAGCCTATCAACGGATGCCCAACGAGCAGACCATTACCATTAACTTCGCCAATGCTGCTATGCAGGCTGACAAGCTAGATTTAGCAATAGAGTTATTGCGTGATTATCTGATCCGCGAACCAAAGAATGTGCTCGCTCTGTCACTGTTGGTCGATGCCTATCGCCAACGTGGTGATACCAGCACAATGCATGAAACACGGGCAGAGTTGCAGGCATTACATGGGCAATTTGATCAAGCCATTGATAGTCTGCATCGCGCTCACCGCGATAGCTCAAGCACGCTCGAACAGCGGCGCTTACAGGCGCGCATTGAACAGCTTATGGCATTGAAGCAACAACTTGAGAAGTTGAGATAACCAGCTTCTCACTGGTCTGTGTCAATCGCGCGCAACAGACTCGCTTCAGTTTGCTCTCCCAATAATGGGCCTTTGACTTCGCCTGTTGGCGTCACCACATAGGTTGCCGGCAGCATGCCCGGCGCCGGAAACGGTAAGTTTGCTGGTGGCTGATTAAGAATCAACGGAAAATCAATCGCGTACTCAGCGCGAAGCGCGGCCAATTGATCGTTCGTCAGACCATCAAAACTAACTCCGAAAAGTTTTGCCGAGGCGCCATGCTCCGCGTAAAACTCGTTCAGCTCAGGTAATTCACGCAAACACGGTGCACACCACTCAGCAAAATAATTAACAATAACGTATTGGCCCTGTAACTCTTGCCAACGGTACTGCTCACCTTGGTTCGTGTGAAAGTCTGCGGCCGGCGCGCAAGCGCTCAAAACCGCTGCCATCACCAGTAAGCGAACAACGGACAAAAATCGACAACACATACTGATTCCCTTATGCTATCTATCTATTAAGACTCTGAAGGAAGTTAGCATGTCTGAAGTTAGCATTTATCACAACCCTCGTTGTTCGAAAAGCCGTCAAACCCTGGCTTTGCTAGAAGAAAAAGGCATTCAGCCAACTGTTATTGAGTATCTTAAGGAATCACTTACTGCGGATGACATTAAAGACTTGCTAAGTAAACTTGGCTTTGTTTCCGCGCGTGAACTGATGCGTTCAAAAGAAGACGCGTACCAAGAGTTGCAGCTTAAAGACGAACACGACGAAGACAAACTTATCGAAGCTATGTTGGCCCATCGCAAGCTTATCGAACGCCCTATCGTTGTTAAAGGTTCGCAAGCACGCCTTGGTCGGCCGCCCGAAGCGGTTGAGGAGATCCTCTAAATGAGCGCGCGCGGCAACATTATCATTTTGTACTACAGCCGTAATGGTAGTACTCAGCAACTGGCCGACGCCATTGCCAATGGTGTTCGCAAAGCCGGGGCTGAACCCTTGCTCCGCACTGTCACCAGCGATGCTGAGGCAGCTAGCGCTCGCGACTTGGTACTAACCACCGATGAACTCGCGCAATGCGACGGTTTGGTGCTCGGTAGCCCGACCCGCTTTGGCCACATGTACAGCGGCCTGCAAAAATTCTGGGAACAAACCTCGAAAGAATGGTTACGTGGTGCACTGGTGGATAAACCTGCAGCGGTGTTTACTTCAAGCAGTTCCATGCATGGCGGTCAGGAAACTACGCTACTGTCGATGCTGGTGCCACTGTTGCACCATGGCATGATGGTACTCGGCCTGCCCTATACTGAGCCAGAACTGCAACAAACAACAGCTGGCGGTACGCCTTACGGAGCGTCACACGTAGAGCATGCGGCTGGCGCTCGTTTGAGTAAACATGAGCTGACTCTCGCTGAGCAACTTGGCTCACGAGTTGCTAAAGCCGCTTTTCGTCTAACTGAAACCGAGGAATGAATCGAATTATGACTGCAGCGATCGCCCGCTACCGTTGGCTCGCACTAGTGAGCTACTTTGCCCTGTTTATCTGTGTTGTCACCTGGCAATTCGGCACCTCTCATAGCGAGCAATCGGCTTTATTTCGTGCTCTATTCTATGTTCTTCCCTTGCTTTTCCCAATGTATGGCATTGCTAAGGGGAAGCCTTACACACATGCATGGGCCAACTTTATTTTGATGTGGTATTTCCTCCACAGCTTAACCATGCTCTACATCGCTCCGGAACAACGTCTGTGGGCGCTCACTGAGTTGGTTTTGACAACTTTAGCCTTTGCTGGCTGCACCTTGTATGCGCGCCATCAAGGCCGCGCTCTTGGTCTGGGCTTGAAAAAGCTCAAGGACGAAAAAAATTAAATAGCCAGAATCGCTTTAACAAACGGAATGGTCAGTTTACGTTGCGCTGCTATTGAGGCTTTATCCAGCCGTTCGAGACAGTGAATTAAACTGACCAAATCACGCCCTAATCGCTGCACCATGAACAATGCGGTGTCTTGCCGCAACGCCAGCCCCATAGCGCGTGCACGAACCTGTAAAGCACGTACTTTTTCGGCATCATTGAGCGTGTGAAGCTGCACCACGACGCCCCAGCTTAAACGCGACTGAACATCTGGATAAGCGGCTGCAAGTTGCGCCGGTGAACAGTTAGCGGTCACCAAAACCCTACCCGTCTGTGCGTCACGTACTCGGTTCAACAAAGCGAAAAGCTCGAAGCACCAGGTTTCGTCAGTGATCACAGCATCTATATCATCTAAACATAGCAACGAATACAGCTCCAATCCGCGTAGGACCTGTGCCGACACAGTATTGCGCAGCTCTGCCAGCGGCAGGTACATGACTTGCTCTTGTGCGGCGGCGCAGGTGGCATGCAACAAATGACTTTTGCCAACCCCCTGACGACCCCAAAAGTAAACCAGTGACTGTTCACCAGCGCGCGCTAAACCCACCGCTTCGTCATTCGGTCCTGTGATCAGGGTGGTGAACGTCTCATTGGCTGGTAACTGCACATTAAGCGGCAACTGCTGCAACGTCATTGGGTGGTCACCCACCTAAATTCAGCACTATTTTCCGTATCCACAGGTTGCAACCGTTTACTCAAATCAATGGCCTGGCGGATCCGCGCTGGATCTGCTTGCATGGTCAATTCAAAGCGAGCCGCATGATTGCCGTAGCCGATAAGTTGTACATCGAGAATCGCCGGCAGGTTCATCAACAGTTGTTCTGCGGCAATGGTCGTCTCAAGACTCGTTAGATTATGAATGGTTATCTGCCAGCGGTTGATAACATCAGCTTCAGTGCCGATCCGGTAGCGTTGCGCCAGTTCTTCCGTGACTGCGCTAATAACTTTGCTGCCGAGCTCACTTTTATCCATTGCCGTCACTTCGCCACTCCAGCGCAGTTCACCAAAATTAAGGGTCCAGTCGGCCATCCATGTGTCACTTATGGCGGAACTTGGATCCGTTTGATAGACCCGGGCAACAACAATACCATCAGCACTGTAGCGGGCACTTGCGAACCTGATAGTGTCCATGAAGCGCGCCCACACATCGATAACTGAAAGCGTCATGGTGTCATTCAAATCAAGCAAGGGCAGCTGTATCGGCAGGCCACGCTGCCGTGCAGCATTTCGTAGCTGTTGAACAATAATGGCTTCGCTGTCTGAGGCCATAAGATTGCGCGAAAGGTTCTGCTCTTCAACCACCAACCAGATTAATAATTTTGGCCGTATGTTACTCCAGATCCCTGAGCCAG
Organism: Pseudidiomarina xizangensis; assembly: GCF_052541995.1. Taxonomy (NCBI): domain Bacteria; kingdom Pseudomonadati; phylum Pseudomonadota; class Gammaproteobacteria; order Alteromonadales; family Idiomarinaceae; genus Pseudidiomarina; species Pseudidiomarina xizangensis. The sequence goes on along the minus strand of NZ_JBOBQA010000001.1, from coordinate 297,558 downwards.
CCTGCTGAATCAAGCGATCCACCTGGGGCTGATCGAATTGCGCCCACAACCACAATTGTTCGTCTTGTTGGTAACCGTACTGCACGATAAAATTGCGCACGTTACGCATTGCTTCGGCAACTGCCGGATGCTCGATAACCGAACTGTCACCGGTAAGCTTTAACAATGTAGCTTGCAAGGCATCCTGCAGTGCTGCATTACGTTCACTCGCAGCCTGACTATTCACTTGCACGCGGTGTTGATAAAGTTCAGTCACTTCCTCCGCTGCCTGAACAGGCAGCAAACAAGCCGCAATAGCAAACCAAATGATAATAATAAGTCGCTGCATAACTGCCTCAATTCCTCATTCTTTGCACATCATAAACAGGCCTGGAGATACGAGCAAGTAACAAGCTGTGGATAACCTCTTAGCGTTTCCGAAAACCATCATCCGTGCTACACTTTCCGCGCTTTCCAGACCACCAAGCTTTAACCTAACGAACCAAGGGATTCACGGCATGCTAAAACAACAGCTACGCGCCATTAGCTCACTTCTTAGCAGTATCACGCTGATCGGCATCTGCGTAGGCATGACCAGTACTCTCCTTAGTCTGCGCGCCACTATCGAAGACTTCGGTACGCTAACAACCGGCATCATCATGTCAGCGTATTTTATTGGTTTTCTATTTGGCACCACTCGGGCACCAAAAGATATCCGCCGTGTGGGTTATATTCGTGCGTTTGGTGGTCTTGCTGCGTTAGCCGCCGCATCGATCCTGATCCAAGCCATTTGGATTGATCCGGTGGTCTGGTTTGTCATGCGTTTCGTAACGGGTTTCGCCATCTCAGCTATTTTTGTGATTGTCGAGAGCTGGTTAAATACCATGGCCGACAATAAAAACCGAGGGACTTTACTCTCAGTTTACTTAGTTTTAATTTACGCCGGCTTAGTTGTCGGCCAGCTGCTACTCGGTGTTGCTGACCCTGCCGGCTTCATGGCCTTTGCTCTGGTCGCCCTGCTCATCAACTTGGCGCTCATTCCAATTTTAATCAGTGTCACCGTCGAGCCAACCACTCACGAGCCCAAGAAAGTCGCCATTCTTAGCCTGTTTAAGTTAGTGCCGTTGGGCATCGTCAATGCCTTTATCATGCAAGCCTGTTATTCGATGTTTTACGGTATCGGCCCGATGTATGCGCTCTATATTGGCTTAAGTATTGCCGAAGTCTCACTATTTATGGCGTCATTCATTCTTGGTGGCATGCTGGCACAAGGGCCAATCGGCTTATTATCGGATCGCTTTGACCGCCGCATCATCATGGCCGCTTGCGCTGGCCTGGGTGCTATTATGGCGTTGGTGCTGTCGCAGCTTGGCGTTTCTTTGGTTTGGCTTATCTACTTGTGCGTCGGGCTGTTTGGCGCTTGTGTTATGCCACTCTATTCGCTCGGCATGGCGCATACCAATGACTACCTTGAAAAAGACCAGATGATTGGTGCAACCGGCGCTATCATTAAAGTTGGTGGAATAGGTTCGATTATCGGTGCACCGGCAGTTGCTGCACTGATGCAATTTGGTGCAGTTGATTACTTCTTCTTATTGCTTATGGTACTCACCTTCATTGTGTGCCTGTATTCATTGTACCGCGTCACTCGTCGGGCCAGAGCTGAAGACCAATTTAGTAGCAGCTATGCAATGCTGGGGCCGTCGCAAACCTCTGACGAATTGTTGACCAGTTTGGTCGACGAGCACGAGTACCAAGCTGAGCAACATGCCGAACAAGCGGCAGCAGAAGAAGAAGCCAACACCGAACAACAAAAAAGTAGCTCGCCGTCCTAGGTGAGCCACTGTTGAACGAGAGATTGTGCTTCTTCAGCAAGTTGCGTTAAGTGTTCCTCGCTGACAAAACTCTCACTGTAAATCTTATAGATCGGTTCAGTTCCTGACGGTCGTGCAGCGAACCAACCATTCGCTGTGGTCACTTTAATGCCACCAATAATGGCGTCGTTCCCCGGTGCCTTGGTCATCATCTCGACCACCGCATCACCGGCAAGCTCGGCAAGTTCCAGTTTGTACGCGCGGAGTCCGGCAAAGCCCTTGTTCAATTCTGGGGTCGACGCGACATCCAGACGACGGTAGTAACTGGTGCCATGTTCCGCGCAAAGTCGCTGATAATAATCGCCCAGATCATCGCCTGTTACCGCAACAATCTCTGCTGCTAACAACGCTAAAATAATACCGTCTTTATCGGTACTCCAGGGCTGTCCCTGACGATCAAGAAATGTAGCGCCGGCACTTTCTTCACCAGCAAAAGCAAGAGTTCCATCCGCTAAACCAGGGGCAAACCATTTAAAGCCAACGGGCATCTCTAACAACTTACGCTTATGTTTCGCAACAACACGGTCTATGAGTGCACTTGAGACCAGGGTCTTGCCAATCGCCAAATTGGCGTTCCACTTGCGCGTACTGCACAGGTAATCAATGGCGATTGCCAGATAGTGATTTGGATTGAGCAAACCGTGTTTGGGGCTGACAATACCATGCCGGTCATAGTCCGGATCACTTGCCACCGCAACCGCATAGTCGTCTTTGATGTGTAGCAGCGTTGCCAAAGCCTGCGGTGACGAACAATCCATGCGGATCTTGCCGTCTTTATCCAGACTCATAAAGCGAAAGCTGGCGTCCACCTGCTCGTTGTAAACATCAATATCAAGCTGATAACGCTCCGCGATAAGTCGCCAATAGCTTGCCCCGGCTCCCCCCATAGCATCGACACCAATCCGTAATTGAGCCTTGCTAATCGCTTCCAGGTCAATAACTTGCGTCAACTCGTCGATGTATTGACTACGCCAGTCTACTTGTTTAAACAAATCACTGGCACGCGCTTCAGCATAGCTTATAGCGTTGACACCCATTAGCTGCGAAGACAACAACGCATTGGCATACTTCTCGATGACGCGGGTAGCATCACTGCCCGCGGGGCCACCATGCGGCGGATTGTATTTGAAGCCTCCGTCAGTGGGCGGATTATGCGACGGGGTAATGACCACACCATCAGCGAGGCCACTGGTACGGCCTTGGTTGTAGCGCAAAATGCCATGACTAATCACCGGTGTAGGGGTATAGCCATCGTCACTTTGAACATGCACTTCAATGCCATTGCCAATAAACACTTCAAGCGCGGTCATGTACGCCGCTTCAGATAGCGCATGGGTATCACGACCTAACAGCAAAGGCCCGGTAATACCCTGTTCGTGACGATAAGCAACCAAGGCCTGACTGATGGCCAGTATATGGGCTTCATTAAACGAGTGCTGCAACGCACAGCCGCGATGCCCGGAAGTGCCAAACTTTACTTTTTGCGCCGCTTGACGAGGATCTACTTCGTTAACAAAATAAGCACTGACCAATTGCGCAATATTAGTTAAATCTTCCGGTAGTGCCGGTTGTCCGGCGCGAGGATGTAGTGACATTACAAAAAGTCCCTTATTTTTTCCGCTTCAGCCTGACTATACCCCAATTCGAGCGCAACGTGATTCAGCATCGACTTCTTGCGAGTGGTATTGTTGTTGGTCACCACGTAAAAATCAGAATTAGGAATTTGCTTGGGATTGGTACTGGTACCGCTCGCTTCCAGCTCAGCTGCACTACGCGAAAAATACTGGCGATCGCGGCCACTTATTTGCAGCACTTTAGGAAACATCTCGGGATGGCATTTATGCAGCATCGCCAAAATGTATAGAAAACGAGCGACCACACTGCGTTGACCAGCCAAATCAGCACTGGTCATACTATCGAAAATCGTACGTCCGTGCGCTTTCTCGGCAACCGGAGGCTCAACTGCTGTTGCTTGGCTCACTTGCGTACCATTTTGATCTAAGCCCAGCAGGCGGCGTAAGATAGATGAAGCACTTTCGCCAATATGCTGAGTGTGGCTGGCGATATGACGATAGATGTCGTCATCAATTTCAATCCGTTTAGTCATGCGCTGTTCGCTTCTTTTAGGTTTATAGCTGACGTTATGCAGGCTATTATACTCAACAGACCACAGGGGTACAGGAATTCAATATGTCAGATGCAGAACAGAACTTAGTAAATTACGAAATCATGGGCAAAAAAGGCCCTACCGTACTCTTAATCCACGGCCTGTTTGGTGACTTGGATAATCTAAAACGCTTAGCACGCGACCTCGAAACTGACCATCGGGTGATTTTAATCGACTGTCGCAATCACGGTGACTCGTTTCACAGTGAAACCATGACCTATGCGGCGATGGCTGAGGACGTAAAACGTCTACTCGATACTCTTAAAGTCAAAAAACTAAGTCTGGTCGGTCACTCAATGGGTGGCAAGTTAGCCATGGAATTTACCTTAACTTATCCTGATTATGTACAGTCACTTATCATTGCTGACGTTGCCCCGGTAAAATACGATGCACGTCATCGAGAGACGCTTGATGCATTGGAAGCTGTCGACCTAACCAATGTTGGTAATCGTAAGGATGCTGATATCCAGTTGGCAGAGTACATCGAAACCCGCGGTGTTCGACAGTTTTTGTTAAAAAACCTGCAACCCGAACACGATGGCTACCAGTGGCGTCTGAATTTACCAGTGATTGATCGCTGCTATCACGAAATTTCCGCAGGAGTTCGTGAAGGCCAATACGACGGTCCTGTTCTTTTTATTAAGGGTGGCGATTCCAACTATCTCACTGAAGCACATCGCGATGCAGTCACTTCACGTTTTAGTGAGGTCGATATCAAAATCATTGAAGGGACTGGTCATTGGTTACACGCGGAAAAGCCGCGTATTTTTAACCGTTTGGCGCGGGGTTTTCTCGAGCAACATTCTCGCACCTAATGCCCGTGCGTGTTATAATTGCCGTCTTATTTTGGCTGAACGGGTGTTGCTGCTATGTTGTCAGAGCATTTCGAAACCATTGAGATTCTGGGCACCAATATTGCCCTAGGCATACTTTTTATTCTCATTGGTCTCGCCATTCAAGACGTGCTCAACAAGAGTAACGTACCCAGGTTTGGCCGTTGGTTCGTTTGGTTGGTGCTGTTTCTTGGCTGCGCCGGCTTTATCGCCAAAGGTATTATTCAGGTAATTTGGGAAGCTGGTATTTAACCAGTACTCCGTTCATTTCAATTAAGGTAGTAGCACAACTATGGCTAGTGTTGGAATTTTCTTCGGTAGCGATACAGGTAATACCGAAGCAGTTGCTCAAATGATTCAGAAAGACTTAGGTAAAAGCCTCATCGATGTCTTCGATATTGCAAAATCAAGCAAACAAGATATCGCCGGGTACGACTTGCTGATGTTTGGTATCCCAACGTGGTATTACGGCGAAGCCCAGTGTGATTGGGATGACTTTTTCCCAGAACTCGAAGAAATCGATTTCAACAATAAGCTCATTGCTATATTTGGTTGCGGCGACCAGGAAGATTACGCTGAATACTTTCTTGATGCCATGGGTACAGTCCGTGATATCGTCGAAGCACGAGGCGGCATTATTATTGGTCATTGGCCAACAGCTGGCTACGAATTTGAAGCTTCACGGGGATTGGTCGACGACGACCATTTTATCGGCTTAGGTATCGACGAAGACCGCCAGCCCGAATTAACCAAAGAACGTGTGGAACAATGGTGTGCACAACTGCGTGATGAAATGGGTCTCGACCAATTAGCTTAATTGGTCGTTCCCTTTCTAGCTGAACTTTGCCTATAATGGCGACAAGCATAAACAACGAGAAAGTGGATTCTAATGAGCAGCAACGGCGAACAACAACTTAAAAAAGCAGGGCTGAAGGTCACCTCTCCGCGAGTTAAAATTCTTGAGATTTTAAAGAATCCAAATAATCAGCACATCAGTGCGGAAGACGTATACAAAATTCTGCTCGAGCAGAATGAAGAAATTGGTTTAGCGACCGTTTACCGTGTGCTAAACCAGTTTGACGACGCCGGTATTGTCACCCGTCACCATTTTGAAGGTGGCCGCTCAGTGTTCGAACTCAGCGCCAAAGATCACCACGACCACCTGGTTTGCCTGACTTGCGGTCATGTGTTCGAATTCGAAGACGGTGTCATTGAAGATCGCCAGCTGAAGGTGGCGAAAGAGAAAAATATCAAGCTTACCAATCACAGCCTCTATCTTTATGGCGAGTGCAAAAGCCCCGATAACTGCGAGCATAACCAAGCCGACGCTGATTAGTCAGCGTCGTCATTAATTGCAAACTCACCACTGTCGTAACGTTTTATAAGCGCTAATGCTTTGCCACAATCATCGTCGGCAACCCAAATTTTAGCAAATCCAGTCGCTGCGAGATCACCGACTGCACCCTGTAAGTAAAAACCACCGCTATGACAATCAATACCTTCAGATTCGAGTAGACCTTTCACCAACTCGGCTTCCACCACGTTATCGGCCTCAAATACACATTGCATAAACTTTCCTTAGTGCTGCGGCGCTAGCGTTTGGCCGTCAGCGAACGACGAAGGTTATGCCTGGTCGTTCCAGGTATCGCGCAAGCCTACAGTTTGGTTGAACACCAGATGTTCTGCTGAACTGTCTTGACTATCTACACAGAAATAACCGATACGCTCGAACTGAAACGGCTGATCTGCTGCAGCCGCTGCCATACTTGGCTCGACAAACCCCTGTTTTATGACCAGACTATCTGGGTTTAAAGTACTGAAGAAGTCATCTTCCGCGGCTGGGTTAGGCACCTGGAACAAGCGATCGTACAAACGGAACTCCGCTGGCTGTGCGTGTTCGGCAGCGACCCAATGAATCACGCCTTTCACTTTACGGCCATCAGCCGGATCGGTACCCAACGTCTCTGGGTCGTATGTGCAGTAGATAGTGGTAATATTACCATCCACATCTTTATCGACGCGTTCAGCTTTAACCACGTAGGCATTACGTAGTCGCACTTCTTTCTCTAACACCAGACGTTTGTACTTCTTATTCGCCGACTCACGGAAATCTTCACGTTCAATGTAGATTTCACGGGAAAAAGGTACTTCGCGAGTGCCCATGCTGTCATCGTTCGGATGATTCGGTGCTTGCAGCGCCTCAACTTCACCCTCTGGGTAATTTTCTATAACCAAACGGACCGGATCTAACACCGCCAGTGCTCGCGGTGCGCCATGGTTCAATTCATCACGGATACAAGCTTCAAGCATGCTCATTTCAACCTGATTATCCATTTTTGTCACCCCAATACGGTGACAGAATTCACGCACTGAGCTTGGTGTATAACCGCGACGACGCATACCAGCGATGGTAGGCATGCGCGGGTCATCCCATCCACTCACTTTACCCTCTTCCACCAACAGATGCAGTTTACGCTTGCTCATTACCGTGTATTGCAGATTCAGGCGAGAGAACTCAATTTGTTGGGGATGACTATCAACACTGATGTTATCCAACACCCAATCGTATAATCGGCGATTATCCTGAAACTCAAGGGTACATAGCGAGTGAGTGATGCCTTCCAGGGCATCCGAAATACAGTGGGTAAAATCGTACATCGGATAGACGCACCACTTATCCCCAGTTTGATGATGGTGCGCAAACCGAACTCGGTAAATAACCGGATCACGTAACACCATAAATGGCGAACTCATATCGATCTTGGCGCGCAATGCGGCCTTACCCTCTTCATGTTTGCCAGCTGTCATGTCGGCAAAATGCTTGAGGTTTTCGGCAATCGAAGTATCACGATAAGGGCTATTTACCCCTGGCTCTTTCAATGTACCACGCATTTCCCGCATGGCGTCCTGGCTGGAAAAGTCGACGTAAGCTAAGCCTTTCTCAATCAGTTCAACAGCAAAACCATGTAACTGATCAAAGTAGTTTGAAGAATAACGTGGTTTGCCTTCCCACTCAAAACCTAACCAACGCACGTCTGCCTGAATTGAATTGACAAAATCGACTTTTTCTTTAAGTGGATTAGTGTCGTCAAAACGTAAATTACAGGTACCTTGGTAATCTTCGGCAATACCAAAGTTCAATACGATCGATTTCGCGTGCCCGATATGCAAGAAACCGTTAGGTTCAGGAGGAAAGCGCGTGTGAACCTGACTGTGTTTGCCACTAGCGAGGTCTTTATCGATGATCTGACGTATAAAGTTACTGCGAGGCGCGTCGGCTGCCATGGAATTTACTTCTCCAAACATCAAAAAATGAGCGTTATGATCGCAGTTTATGAGGCGGCTGGCAAGGCTTACGCTAGGGTGCGCAGCGACAATTAGCGTTGGATGTTAAAAAACCGCCAAACTTGTCGAAGTTCACGCTGGGCTTCGGCAAGTTCAAGCCAACGAAACTGGAATTTTCGACCCGCGGGCAGTTGTGCCAAAATACTGCGTGCGGTCCAACTCAACACGCCAATTTTCGGATACCCTCCCAAGGTCTGATGATCATTCATCATTACAATTGGCTGTCCATCCGCCGGCACTTGCACACTTCCTATTGGTAGTGGCTCAGAGATCATACTCGCGGGACTATCCGGCAAAGCTTGTTGACCTTGCAGCCGCACCCCCATGCGATCGTGTTTTTCAGTTACTCGATAGGTCTGTTTCACCAACAGTTGGCGAGCAGTGCGACTGAACTGTTGAACCTGTGCGGCCGGAACCAATGACAACACCGGACGATTCGGTATTGCTGTCACCACCGAGCTACTCGGACGACGACTCTCGAGGGTTTTACTAACGCCCGTTGCGGCAGTCAAAACATCGCCACTTTGTAGGGGCTGTCCCTGCTGACGCAGCCCCCCCAGGCCATCGCGGACGACAGTGGCAACACTGCCAAATACCGGTTTCGCCTGGAAGCCACCGGGAACCGCCAAATAGCACCGTAAACCAGATTCATTGCTGCCCACGGCAAGGGTATCGCCGGCCTGTGCTTGAGTCACGCGCCAGCTTTTTACTGTTTTGTCGTTTAGTTTCAATGGAAAATCAGCGCCGGTCACGACAAATAACGTCGCACGGGAAAACTGTGCTTTAAATTGACCAAGAGTTATTTCAATCTGCGCCGCGTTGTAGGGGTTACCCAGTAATCGATTGGCCCACAAGAATGCGCGTTCGTCCATAGGCCCGCCCTCTGTGATGCCTTGCGCCTGATAACCGAAACGGCCCAGATCTTGTAAGGTTGCCAGCAGACCTGGCTGTTGGATGCCCAGCAATTCAGTCATGTTTGACTCCTTGCGCATCGCATAACCGGTCATACTGTTCACGACTAATAGCTTTAAAGGTCACTGTGTCACCCGGATTAAGCTCTGGTCTTTGCACGGCGCGGCCGATCAGTTGCCAGCCGCCGGGTGAGGTGCGCGGATAAATTGCGGTTTGCTGCTCAGCAATCGCTACACTGCCACGTGGTACCTTTTGCCGTGGCGTAGCGTGACGCGGCATACGTAAACGTTCATCTACATCGCCCAAATAAGCAAAGCCAGGTGCAAAACCCAGGGTATAAACGTGATAGGTAGGTGCCGTATGCAGATCAATCACAGTCTCAACAGAACCCTGAATATGGTCAGCAATAGCTGTTAAATCGGCGGCTAATTCAGGATCGTAGCAAACGGCGATTTCATGATGCTGACAATCAATAGCTTTATCATCCGCACTTTGTACAACCTCATCGATCAGCGGCTTTAACGCTCGCTTAACCTGTGCCTCGTTGCATTCCAATACATTGTAATACAACAATAGACTGCAATAACTCGGCACCACCTCGCGCAACCAACTGTGGTGCTCGGCTTGCAATCGCTTCGCTAGCTGATGGACTTTGCCATTGATACTAAGATCAATACGGGCGTCAAACTGCACCATCAGGGCGTCAGCCGCAGCGGTTTGAAATTTCCAGTTCATACTCATAATTGTGCACGGATAGCTTTTACCGCGGCCAGCGCATGTGGATTATCGCCGTGTACGCAGAGGGTATCGGCTGCTAAGCGCAGCTCACTACCATTGTGGGCTTGAATCGCACGACCGGCAGCGAACGCCAGCGCCTGTTCCACTATGGCGGCTTCATCGCTTAGTACGGCGCCCTCAAACTCCCGCGCCCGCAACTCACCGTTGGCTTCGTAACAACGATCGGCAAAGGCTTCGAATAACAGTGGTACCTGATACTTGGCGGCTAAGGTTTGTTCAGTTTCACGGTGGAGCTTGGCCAGCGTCATTAACGCTAAAGGCTCTGCGCGGCCGCGATTTAGTTCGCTGAGAGTTCGCACAACCGTCTCAAATAATTGGCTATCGGATTGCATCGCGTTGTACATGGCTCCATGGGGTTTCACATAACTAAGCGGTACTTGTTCGGCATGACAAATCGCAGCTAAGGCACCAATTTGGTGCAGCAACATCGCCCGCAGTTCATCAGTGCTGAAACGCATAGCACGTCGGCCAAAACCATGCCGATCCGGGTAGCTTGGATGGGCGCCGATCAGTACCTTGTGTTGTTTCGCCAGACGCACTGTGTGCTGCATGATGGCGAAGTCTCCAGCATGAAAGCCACAAGCGATATTGGCCCGGTCAATAAACGGCATAACTGCAGCATCATCGCCGATCCGCCAGACACCGTAGCCCTCACCTAAGTCACAATTAAGATCCATACTTTACGATTCTTTCTTTTCTTCGGCCGGCGTGTCACCACGTTTGTGCGCAGCGAAACGCGCGTAACTATAAACAAATAAATAAATACCAAGACCTACAGCACTGATCGACAAGGGTGGCAAAATCAAACCACCTTGCTGGTGCGCGGCATATACGGCCGCCGCCCCGGTAAGCCCTAAAGTAATCAAAGCAGCAGCGATAAAAGTTAATGGCTCAAGCCATTTGCGTAGTTGCTGCAATCCGATTAGATTCACCAAAGCGCCCAAAATTAAACCCCAGGCTAAGGGCACACCCAGTTTGTACCAGCCCAACTGATAATCCACTATTGTCGCCCATAACTGTTCCACACTAGCGTTATAAAACATCAAGCCGACTAAGCCAGCCAGAATTATTAAACGTTTGGTAAGCGACATAGCCTACTCCTAAACTGCGAGTGACAAAATTGCGATTATTGCCACGATAATCGGCACCCATAAAATCGGTGACTGATACCAACGCAGCGGTGGGGTGTCTGAGCGTTGCTGTGCCGCGACGGTACGCTGTTCAGCTGTGGTTTTTTGACCAAGCAAGAAATACACACCTAAGACGACCAAAAACAGTCCAAACCAACGCCAGCTGGCAGTGTTACCACCTGCCGGCGCCAATACTGCAGCCAACAACCCTGCGACGATCACCGCCAGCGAACCTATACGTTTTGTGATACTACTAGTCATTTTTTGTCATATTTCCTTGTTTTTTAGCAGCACGCCATTTAAAAAAGAAGCTAACCCAACCGATAAGCTCCAGCAGCGCACCGAGAATAATCGTAACTAAACTTTGTTCCCAAATACCACTGAAGAACACCGCAATGCCGACAATAATAATGATAATGGCATAAATCATAAAGGCTCCTTGTACTTGCTCTAACCTTAACTAATATTAGCCTAATAAGGAAGTCAGCGAAGGGTCGTATATCGACGCATTGTTATTCTAATGGCATACTGCGTTTAATAGCTGCGATGGAGCATCACCATGACGCGAACCAAAAACGATAGCGAAGCGCAACCCATCTCCTGCGAATCGGAGCATTTGCGCCGCGAAGCTGCTGTACTGCCGGCCCTGCCCCGTCAGCTCACACCGCAGCTGCGAGTATTCAGAAGTTTGCCACAACCTAATCTGAAAATGATCGGCCCATGGTGTTTTCTTGATCATTTTGGTCCCGTGGCCCCCGCTGATTATCAACAATTTGATGTCGCCCCGCACCCTCATATTGGTTTACAGACCATCACCTGGTTATTTTCTGGTCAATTACTGCATCAGGACAGTCAAGGTTACCAGCAGCCGTTACGAGCCAACGAATTGAACCTGATGACCGCAGGCCGCGGTATCTCTCATGCCGAAGTAGCTGCTCAACACGTTAGCGACCCGTTACATGGCCTGCAATTGTGGGCTGCATTACCCGAAACGGATGAAGAGACCACAGCACGCTTTGATCACTACAAGGCAATTCCCCACTTTGCTATTGGTGATGTTCAGGCCACCCTCATAGTTGGTGATTACCATGACCGTGAGCGCAGTTATCATTCCCCAGCGTTACAATTTCATCCCTTGCTTGCATTACAACTACAGACGCCGCGGGTGGCAGTCAGCGAGTTACGGCTCAATAGCGAATTTGAGTACGGCTTGTATGTGGTATCCGGCCGAATCGACTGTTTAGGCAAAAAAGTGACTTCCCATGAGCTGCTTTTTTTGGGGGGCGATCGCGAGCGACTCACACTGGAACTCGCCGCCGATAGTCTGGTGTTATTACTTGGCGGTGAAGCCTTTGCGAATCCGGTACACATGTGGTGGAATTTTGTCAGTAGTCAGCCACAACGCATCGAACAAGCACAACAACAATGGAATACAGAACACGAACGGTTCGGCCGAGTCACGCACTACGCTGGTGAACGGCTAATCGCACCAGAACTCAACGCACAAATTAAAAAATAAGGTAGTTCATGGGACTCATCCGTAGCCTTAGCAATTTCACCAAACGCGTCGGACTCTGGTTTTTAGCGGCCGGTATTACTTTGACCGTATTCTTTATTGCGGTATTAATTTATCAACTGTCAGTCTACGAACCCGATCCCCCAACCGCCGCCGACTGTCAAGCGATGCAGACCCTTACCACCGTAGATACCGAGGCGCAGTTGTATTTGCATCAGTGCCAACGTGGTAATGACCTCAGCTGGAAAGGCTACGAAGTATGGACTTATAAAGTGGTCACTGAGGAATGGCAACGCCTAGCCACAGCGCCGCTTGCCAGTGGCTGTCTGCAGCTGAGCGTCGATGAGCGACAACTGACGATCATGCATAACAACTCACGTGGCGAGCTGAATATCCCGGCAACGTCGTTTATTTATGAATTAAAAACTGGCGGCGCGCGCACGCTCAGTATCGCTACCGAGCGGGTGGACCAATGTACTTTAATTACCGACGATAGACTGCTTGATTAGCCCAGCTTCATGACCATTTTGAGCGGCAGGCGTTTCATCAAAAAACCGATAACAGCCCATGGCCAGGTTGGCACGAACGATTGCACAGGCTCTTTTTCGATCGCCTTAACCAGTAACCGACAGCCCGTGGCATTGTCGATCATAAAGGGCGTATTCTTCACTTTTTCATTAATTTCTGAACGAATATAGCCCGGCAATATACAACTCACTTTGATCGGTGAGTGCGATTTAATTAAATCGGCACGAATCCCCTCGGTCAATGATAACAAGCCCGCTTTGGTCGCAGCATAAACGGTCATTGCCCGCGGCATACCGCGCAATGCACTGATCGAACTGATGGTCACTAAGTGGCCACTATTTTGCTCACGGAAAATTTCTAACGCAGCCTCGCACTGTGCCAGAGCCCCTACAAAATTGGTCTGTGCGGTTTGCACGTTGGCATAGAAATAACCGGTGCCTAATGATGCACCCTTGCCCATTCCAGCATTTACGATGACCCGGTCGAGTTCACTGAATTCAGCTTTAAACTCTTTGAATACCCGAAAGACAGCATCATGATCGTTAACATCCAGTGCTTTAATACTCACTTTGCTGTCCGGATAAGCTTCGGCTAACTCGGTCTGCAACTGCTCTAAGCGTTCGGTGCGACGTGCACACAACGCGAGATTGCGCCCTTGCTTGGCAAATTCGCGCGCCATACCCTCACCTAAGCCAGAGCTCGCACCAGTAATTAATATGGTTTTACGTACTGCGTGAGTCATGCTTTCCCCTGCTGTTTGATCAATCGGCGACAACGCCAGTGTAAGTAATGCACCAAGAACCAAAAATTCTTAAACGCCGGATTGCGCGTCTGTTTGTGGTGGTAGCGGTAATAGATTTGCTGTGCGATAACACTTAGACGAAATAATCCAAAGACTTCGTAAAACGTAAAGTCAGCGACATTCACGTCCATCCGTTGGCAGTAGTATTCAACCACCTCTTTGCGGGTCAACATACCTTTCAGATGTGTGGGTTGACGGCGCGTCGAGCGCGCAATGGCATCATCATCGGCTTCGATCCAATAGGCCAAGCTATTACCGAGATCCATCAATGGATTACCTAAGGTTGCAAGTTCCCAGTCCAAAACGCCAATAATTCGGGTAGGATCAGCACTGTCGAGCACCAGGTTATCAAACCTAAAATCATTGTGCGTCATGCATAAGCGTTCGTTTTGCGGGCGATTTTGTTCCAGCCATGCCATGATATTTTTACTTTTCGGCACATTCCAGGTTTTCGCCTGGCGGTAGCGTTTATTCCAGCCCAGTACCTGACGCTCGGTATAACCCTCGCCTTTGGCAAGTTTATCAAGACCATGCTGATAAATGTCTATCTGGTGCAATTCGATCAGACAATCCAGCGCGTTCTCACAAAGCTGGCCAGTCTGCGTTTCACTCAACTGTAAATCGCGTGGCATATTTTTGCGCGGAATAATCCCAGCAACCCGCTCCATAATGTAAAACTCAGCACCGATAATGCCCTCATCATCGGTGTAATGGAGCATCTTGGGCACATAGGGATACACCGGTTGTAACGCACTTTGCAACCGGTATTCGCGCCCCATATCGTGCGCTGACGCCGCTTTGGTGCCTGCCGGTGGTCGGCGCAGGATCCAGTCAGCATTTGCAAACTGCAGGCGATAGGTCCAGTTCGACGCACCGCCTGCATATTGGGTTACCGTTAAGTCACCTTCAAGTTCTGGGAATTGGTCGCGCAAGTAGGTAGCAAGTTTGGCGGTGGGTAACTCCTCCCCCTCGCGCACCTCACCGGCTTTATCTTCTAAGCGCTGCTCGGTCATACTAGCGCTCCTGGTACTTGTTCAGTTCAACTTTTGCAATAGTGGCTCGATGCACGGCGTCCGGACCGTCGGCGATACGCAACGCACGAGCTAGTGCAAACAATTGCGTTAATGGCGTATCGTGACTCATCCCAGCACCGCCGTAGAGCTGGATAGTTTCATCCACCACCCGTTGCAACACATTGGGTGCAGCCACTTTAATGGCCGATATCTCGGACAATGCTTTCATCGCCCCCACCTGATCGATTTTCCAGGCGGCAAAAAAGGTTAATAAACGCGCCTGATCTATTGCAATACGCATGTCAGCGACGCGCTCCATATTGCCCCCCAACTGCAACAGCGGCCGGCCAAAAGCAATACGCTCTTGTCCACGCTGCATGAACAGCTGTAAAGTCTTCTCAGCGGCTCCCAGTGCGCGCATACAATGATGTATCCGCCCCGGACCTAGACGACCTTGCGCAATTTTAAAACCATCGCCCAAACCTGCAATAAGATTTTCTTTCGGTACCCGGACATTATCAAAGCGCACTTCACCATGACCGTAAGGCGCATCGTATTCACCAAACGCCGGTAACATTCGCTCGATGTTCACCCCAGCAGCGTCTAACGGCACGATAACCATAGAATGACGCTGATGCTTGGCGGCATCAGCGTCAGTAAGCCCCATCACAATGGCAAACTTGGCATCAGGGTGACCAAGCCCAGTCGACCACCACTTCCGGCCATTGATAACCACCGCATTACCATCAGCAACAATTGAGGTCTGCATATTGGTCGCGTCTGAAGAGGCAACATCAGGTTCCGTCATACAGAACACGGAGCGGATCTCGCCAGCAAGTAGTGGTTTAAGCCATTGTTGTTTTTGCGCGGCACTACCAAAATGATAAAGCACTTCCATATTGCCGGTGTCGGGTGCATTACAGTTGAATACTTCCGGGGCCAGCATACTATGGCCCATGACTTCAGCTAGAGGTGCATACTCGATGGTTGTCAAACCAGCACCAAGTTCAGCATCCGGTAAAAACAGGTTCCACAACCCCTGTTCGCGTGCTTTAGTTTTTAACTCAGCCACTAAAGGCGGGGCTTGCCAGTCTCGCCAGTTACCGTCAGGGTTAAGTCGACGAACTTCTTTATGATAGTTATCTTCAATCGGCTCGATGTTTTCTTTTATAAATTTAATCAGACGTTTACGATAATCGAGCGTCTTTTCACTGGGACTAAAATCCATCTTGTTTCTGGCCTTTTTCAAACAATCGTTTAAATGATTGTAGAGAGCATTGCTGATCCGATCAATAACGAAACTTGTGCCAGCGCAGGTTAGTCGATACGCGTTGTATAATTGGCGGGTACCCAACGGTAGCCGTCACCTGCTTCCTTCACACGGCCAATACCCGGAAACGAGATGTGTGCACCGGCAACCCAGTGATGTGACTACTTGCCTTGTAGACCCCATACCCTTTTGCCTCAGTCTTTGCCAAAAATCTGTGAGCATTTAATTTAACCTTCATTAGTTATGGCAACAGACACCAACTAGTTCAACTTGCTGCAAAATAACAATTTATGGATCAAGGCTAGTTACTACAGGTAATTGTTGATAACGGCGGTCAACACGGGTGCGCAACTGTTGCGCAAAAGTTTTACTGGTCAGCTGCGTTAATAATTTGAAATAAAGTTGCGGCGCTTCGGCATAAGCGTCTTCAGCAATTTCCTGTACGTACATATACCAGAGGAAAAATAAACCGTGTGGATACTGCTGTTTAATCTGCTGATCGATATCGGCCGCCCATAACAGACCGCAGGCATAATGGACTTCGAAGGTGTCATTAGTAGTGGTGCACTTTTCGTTTGCAGCTTGTAGTCGATGATTTAAATACACGCTATTGGTGCCAATCGAGCGTAAATAGCTGAGTGCCATAAATTCTGCTGCCCCCTCATGGATCCACGCCTGTTCATTGCTAAATTGTCCTGCTTGATAAAGGTGGGCAAACTCGTGCGCTACAAACCACAGGGTATCCTCAACAAAATAGGGGGCCGTAACACGCTCTGCCATACTGTGACCGTACCAATGCAGTAACATCTGATTACCGATGACTCCACCCTGGTAGCCAAATCGTCCATTGCTAGTGGGGCTGAAGGACGCCAATAGCATCGGCTGCGCTTCCAAATGCGGCATACGTTGATTGAAATAAGCAGTAAGTGGAGGTACATCCTTACGTAAACGCTGTTTGAGCGAGCTCGGTAAAATAGGGTCGATAATGGTTTCAAAACCATTTTCTATCGCTGCGTCTGGCTGCTGCGGGCCAACATAGACCACTTGTCCATCGCTGGCCGACTCTCGCCAAGTCAATTCGCCTCGCACCGATTGCTCGGGCAACCGTATGTGATCGGAAAGTGGCGCTTGCATACTGAAGTTATAAGAAAATTCTAAGGCACTAGAACAGCTTTGTGGGCAGACCTTGAAACGTCCAGTGAACCACGCAACTCCGCCGTCACTAAAAGGTAAGAATGGCGCGTAATCCTTCCTAACTGCAATATAAGTCGGGTCCAGTGCAAAGGCCACACTATTGAATGCTTGCCCGTCGGTGCGTGCCACATATTCATTTCCACTCTCAGTATCAACCGCAAGATAATAATTCGACTCAATAGGCACCCAACGCTGCAGTCTCGAGGCATCTGGATTACGAATAAAAGTCACTCGGTCAACGGATTCGTCAAAATGATAAGCAACGAACCATTCACCTCGCTCTGTTTTGCTCACTTCGACGTCGACCACTGCTATCGAATTAGCTTTCAGCCATGCAGCCGCAAACCAAATAGCAATGGCGCAGGCTAGCAAAGCAATGAGAACAAGTTTTTTATGCATCACAAGAACCCAACGTTAGTGTCCAAGTTAAGCATACGTCTTCAACTGCGCGCTGCCCAGTAAAAATGTGTTAACACTAAGAGCAGTTGTTACGGTTACTCGGCGGGGAAGTCTTGCTCACAGGGAATGCCATTATCATTATCATCCAGTTGGGTTTCTGGACAATTGGTAAGAAAAAACAACGCCTCGTCCTGGGAACGCATTTCGCTACAATATTTGCGACCATCACAACGGTATTGCGGATCACGTTTAAAAACTGCACCTTGAACGCCTTGCACAATTTCTTTGACCAAACCGCGATCCTCGCCCTCTTCCGCGGCCTTCTGATTAAGATGATAATTCCAGGCTGCCAGCGCTAAAATCGCTAACAAAATCCACTTTTTCATTATTGTGTCTCCAACGGACAGCTTTGGTTGTGGTTAGTTTTGCTCAGTTGCTCTCAATTCTGCTTGGAATCTAGCCTAGCTCATTATAAGAAATAGTAAAACTATGAATAAAGGTGGGTTATTATGTTTGTTTTCTGTATGCCCTGCTTTTCATTACGGCAAAGATGCTTACAAGAATGATCGTGCTGGCAATAACAAAACGGCTCTCCATCGGTTCACCAACGAACACAATACCTCCCACTGCTGCTGCCAGCTGTGGCCAAATAAGGTAAAGGAACCCCAGCAGGGCACAGATTACACGAATCAGCTCTATGCTTGAGTAGCGCTCCCCACTAACCAAACGCAGCAAGGTAAGAGTGAGTTTGGGTACTATTGATAAGTCGTCTATTCCTTAGTGACGTTTTCGTACAAAAAAGGCACTGCCGCTACCGACAGTGCCTTCCAAATTGCTATCCATACGTAGAATGCTAAACGCTTACCAACCGGTTTTTTCGCGCAGTGCTTTACCGATTTCAGCCAAGCTACGTACCGTTTTCACGCCAGCAGCTTCAAGTGCGGCAAACTTCTCATCCGCAGTACCTTTGCCACCAGAGATGATGGCACCAGCGTGACCCATACGTTTGCCCGGAGGCGCAGTTACACCAGCGATGTATGAAACAACTGGCTTAGTTACGTGGTCTTTGATGTATTCAGCAGCTTCTTCTTCTGCCGTACCACCAATTTCACCGATCATCACAATCGCTTCGGTTTCTGGATCTTTTTCGAACAACTCAAGAATGTCGATAAAGTTTGAACCAGGAATCGGATCGCCACCGATACCAACACAGCTCGACTGGCCGAAACCTTCGTCTGTGGTCTGCTTCACCGCTTCATAAGTTAAGGTACCTGAACGCGAAACGATACCCACTTTACCTTTCTTGTGGATATGGCCAGGCATGATACCAATTTTGCACTCATCAGGAGTAATAACGCCCGGGCAGTTTGGACCAATCATGCGCACGCCTTTGTGCGTCAAATATTCTTTCACATACAGCATATCCAACGTTGGGATGCCTTCAGTGATACAGACGATAAGCTCGATACCTGCGTCGGCTGCTTCCACAATTGAGTCTTTGCAGAATGGCGCTGGTACATAGATAACTGATGCTGTTGCACCAGTTTGTTCTACCGCTTCACGCACAGTGTTAAATACCGGTAAGCCAAGATGCGTTTGACCGCCTTTACCAGGTGTTACACCACCGACCATTTGTGTGCCGTAGTCAATCGCTTGTTCAGAGTGGAAAGTACCCTGACCGCCAGTGAAACCCTGGCAGATGACTTTGGTGTTTTTATCGATCAAGATAGACATTATTGACCTCCTGCCGCAGCAACCACTTTATCCGCAGCGTCAGACAAACTCTCTGCTGCGATAATGTTCAGGCCACTTTCTGCTAATTTCTGACGACCCAGTTCCGCGTTGTTACCTTCAAGACGCACAACAACTGGAACCTTAACGCCGACTTCTTCTACTGCGCCCATGATGCCTTCAGCGATCATGTCACAACGAACGATACCGCCGAAAATGTTCACCAATACGGCTTGTACAGCGCTGTCAGACAGGATGATTTTGAATGCTTCGGTAACGCGCTCTTTGGTTGCGCCGCCACCAACATCCAGGAAGTTTGCCGGTTCGCCACCAGCAAGCTTAACGATATCCATGGTACCCATTGCTAAGCCTGCACCGTTGACCATACAGCCAATGTTGCCGTCTAGTGCAACGTAGTTCAGTTCCCACTTAGCAGCTTGGGCTTCACGCTCGTCTTCTTGTGACGGATCGTGCATTTCTTTGATTTTTGGCTGACGGTACATCGCGTTGCTGTCGATGTTTATTTTACCATCGAGGCAGTGCAGATTGCCCTGCTCAGTGATAACCAACGGATTGATTTCAAGCAGTGCGAAGTCGTACTGTTCGAACATTTTCGCCAAGCCTAAAAAGATTTTGGTGAACTGCTTCACTTGATCAGGGTTAAGACCCAACTTGAAGCCAAGCTCACGACCTTGAAAAGGCTGCGCGCCAACCGTTGGATCTATCACAGCTTTCAAGATTTTTTCAGGTGTTTCTTCAGCAACTTTTTCAATCTCAACGCCACCTTCAGTTGACGCCATGAACACGATCTTACGTGTTGCGCGGTCAACTACGGCACCAAGATACAGTTCAGAAGCGATATCGGTCAGGCTTTCAACCAAGATTTTCGATACTGGCTGACCGTTAGCGTCTGTTTGGTAAGTCACTAAGTTTTGACCTAGCCAGTTGCTCGCAAACGCGTGCACGTCGTCAAGGCTAGAAACAAGTTTCACACCGCCCGCTTTACCGCGGCCCCCGGCGTGTACCTGGGTTTTTACAACCCAACGATCACCGCCAATTTTCTTGGCAGCTTCAACGGCTTCATCCGCAGTGTCAACTGCGTGGCCTTCAGATACTGGCAAACCGAACTCTCTAAAGAGTTGTTTAGCCTGATACTCATGCAAATTCATGATGATCTTCCGATTCGTTTGAACAACAAAAACAGCTTCATGCTGCTTACCCGAAAATTCGCGCGTATTTTACAGTTTTGCGCGCAAAAAAGACAGCCGCAACGGTAAATGTAAACACACTACCTCGCTGCGGCCGTATTCAATGTTAAATGTCCAACAACAAGCGCTGCGGATCTTCTAACAATTCTTTAATAGTCACCAAGAAGCCGACAGACTCTTTACCATCAACGATGCGATGGTCATAAGATAACGCCAGATACATCATCGGTAGAATCTCGACTTTGCCATCCACAGCCATTGGGCGATCCTGGATTTTATGCATACCCAAGATTGCACTTTGCGGTGGATTCAAGATTGGCGTCGACAGTAATGACCCAAACACCCCACCGTTAGTGATAGTGAAGTTGCCGCCTTGCATGTCATCCATGGTCAGCTTACCGTCACGGCCTTTCAATGCGAGGTCACGAATGCCATTTTCGATATCAGCAATGCTCATTTTGTCAGCGTCACGCAATACTGGGGTAACCAAACCGCGTGGGGTTGACACCGCAATGCTAATGTCGAAATAGTTGTGATAAACGATGTCGTCACCGTCAATCGATGCGTTTACTTCCGGGAAGCGTTTCAATGCTTCGGTGACCGCGTTTACATAAAAGCCCATAAAACCTAAACGCGTATCATGGCGCTCTTCAAATACGTCTTTGTATTTCTTGCGTAAGTCCATGATGGGTTTCATGTTGACTTCATTGAAGGTGGTCAACATCGCAGTAGCATTTTTCGCCTCTAGCAGACGCTTCGCGATAGTTTTACGCAGGCGAGTCATAGGAACACGTTTTTGATCACGATCGCCAGCCGCTGGAGCTTTAGATTCGCTTTTCGCTGCCGCTGGCGCTTCTTTCTTACCGCCATCTTTAACGTGTTTTTCAACGTCTTCTTTGGTCACACGACCGCCTTTGCCAGTGCCTTTAACATCAGACACTTTCAAATTATTCTCTGCCAGTAGGCGACGCACCGCTGGGCCTGCAACTTCTTTGTCGCTGTCGCCGTCTGATGATTCGGATTCTTCTCCAGAGTCACCATTCTCCGTAGTAGAACTCCGGGCTACGTCGTCCGCAGCGCCTTCGCCGCCAGCTTCAACAATACCAATAACGTCATCAGCGCCTACTGTAGCGCCTTCATCCTGCTTGATTTCTGCAAGTACACCATCAGCAGGAGCGACTACTTCCAGAACGACTTTGTCAGTTTCGATATCGACCAGATTCTGGTCGCGGGTAACTTTATCGCCAGCCTTAACGTGCCAGGTGGAGATAGTAGCGTCGGCAACAGATTCTGGTAGTTGCGGAACTTTAACTTCAAGTTTCTCACCCGAACCCGATTTCTTATCAGATTTGTCATCTGACTTCTTGTCAGATTTGTCATCAGACTTCTTGTCAGACTTATCATCAGACTTCTTGTCAGATTTATCATCGGACTTCTTGTCAGACTTATCTTCAGACTTCTTGTCAGATTTATCGTCTGAGTCATCTGACGAGCCATTACCGTCACCCTTTTCAAGCTTGCCGATAACTTCATCTGCACCGACAGTAGCGCCTTCTTCGGCAATGATCTCGCCAATTACGCCATCTTCAGGTGCGACAACCTCAAGCACCACTTTGTCAGTTTCAATATCGACCAAATTTTGATCGCGTGAGACTTTGTCTCCTGGCTTTACGTGCCAGGTAGCGACTGTTGCATCAGCAACAGATTCAGGTAATTGTGGAACTTTAATATCAATAGCCATGGTCAATTATCACCTATTTAATGGTTAGCGCGTCATCGACTAATTTCTGTTGTTGTTTGTTATGCTCAGAGAGATAACCCACTGCTGGTGCGGCAGATGCTTCGCGACCAGCGTACGTCAGGTCCGCTCCTTTCGGAATTGCTGCGCGGAAGTGGTGTTGGCTACTGTACCAAGCACCCTGGTTCTGCGGCTCTTCCTGACACCAAACAAAATCCTTCACGTGTTTGTACGCTTTCAGAATTTCTGCGACTTCTTCTGCCGGGAATGGATACAGCTGTTCAATCCGAATCAGGGCAACATCCCCGGTTTCACGCTCACGACGCTCTTTCAGGAGATCGTAGTACACTTTACCGGAGCAGAATACCACGCGTTTGACTTTCTTCGCTTCCAACGCGTCGATTTCAGCAATCGCATTCTGGAATACGCCGTCACTCATATCTTCCAGCGATGAAACTGCAAGCGGATGACGCAGCAATGACTTCGGCGTCATAACAATCAACGGCCGACGTACCGGGCGCAAATGTTGACGTCGCAGCATATGGAACACCTGGGCTGGCGTGGTTGGCACACAAACCGACCAGTTATGATCTGCCGACAACTGCAGGAAACGCTCAAGTCGGGCTGAGCTATGTTCTGGTCCCTGCCCCTCGTAACCATGCGGCAGCAATAATGTGAGACCGCATAAACGGCCCCACTTTTGTTCACCGGAGCTCAGGAATTGGTCAATCACCACCTGAGCACCGTTCACAAAGTCACCAAACTGCGCTTCCCATAACACCAGGGCTTTTGGTTCTGCCGTGGCATAACCATATTCAAAAGCTACTACACCGGCTTCTGACAAAACTGAATCATAAATTTCGATCTCGCCCTGACCTTCACGAATATTATTCAACGGTACATAGGTCGAAGCATCGTTTTGGTCATGCAATACCGCATGACGATGGAAAAAGGTACCGCGCCCAGTATCTTGGCCAGTCAAACGAATATGTACACCCTGGTCCACTAGCGATGCATAAGCCAAAGTTTCTGCGAAACCCCAGTCGGCTTTTTTCTCGCCCTTAGCCATTTTCATACGTTCGTCATAGACTTTTTTCACGCGTGAATGCAGCTTGTGGTCCTCTGGTACCGTGCTCATTTGGGTACCAAGTTTAGTGATCTGACTTTTGCTAATTTTGGCATCGTAGTTAACGTCCCACTCATTGCCAAGGTACTCAGACCAATCACTCGAGTGCGCCTTCATCTCACGGAACTCGTCCACCACAATCTCGCCTTTATCAAGCAAATCGCGGTATTCGCTAACCAGAGACTCTTCCCTATCGTCACCGATAACACCAGCCTCAACTAAACGCTTGGCATAAATGCTGCGTGCCACTGGATGCTTTTTCACTTTTGCATACATCAGCGGCTGCGTTGCGCTTGGCTCATCAGCTTCGTTGTGACCGTGACGGCGATAACACACGAGGTCAATCATGACATCGCGTTTAAAAGTATTGCGATAATCAATGGCTAACTGCGTCACAAATACTACCGCTTCAGGGTCATCAGCATTGACGTGGAAAATCGGTGCCTGAACCATTTTTGCTATGTCAGTACAGTATTGTGTCGAGCGCGTATCTTCGCGCTTCGAGGTAGTGAAACCGACCTGGTTATTAATCACGATACGAATCGAGCCGCCTACCTGGAAACCACGAGTCTGTGACATGTTGAAGGTTTCTTGCACAATACCTTGCCCCGCAATTGCGGAGTCGCCATGAATAGTGATGGGTAAAACTTTCGAGCCATCCTTATCGCCCAGACGATCCATCCGTGCGCGGACTGAACCCACAACCACTGGGTTGACAATTTCTAAATGTGACGGGTTAAATGCCAGCGCTAAGTGAACGTCGCCACCCGGAGTCGCGAAATCAGATGAAAAGCCCATGTGATATTTAACATCACCGGAACCCTTGTTGGTGCCGTGTTTACCCGCGAACTCGTCAAATAGATCTTGCGGCTTTTTACCGAGTACATTAACCAGGACGTTCAAACGACCACGGTGCGCCATACCGATAACGGCTTCTTTAGTACCTTGTTCGCCAGCACGACTAATCAGCGCTTTCAACATGGGAACTAGACTATCGCCACCTTCTAACGCGAAGCGTTTGGCTCCCGGGAACTTCGAGCCAAGGTATTTTTCAAGGCCATCAGCGGCAATCATCTCTTTCAGAATCTTCTTCTGATGTTCAGTATTAAACTCTGGCTTGCCACGCACACCCTCAAGCCGCTGCTGAATCCAGCGCTTCTCTTTGGTTGAAACAATATGCATGTACTCAGCGCCGATGGAACCGCAATAAATTTGTTCAAGAAGCTGATGAATTTCACCCAGCTTCATCGTTTCCTGGCCGACCGCTAACGAACCAACATTAAACTCTCGATCGAATTCATCTTTCGACAAATCGTGATATTCAAGCGACAGATCAGCTACTTGATCTTGTTTCCATAGATCGAGCGGATCAAGATTCGCATGTTGATGACCGCGAAAACGATAAGCATTGATAAGTTGCAGCACACGTACCTGTTTCAAATCAGGTTCGCCAGAAACTACCGTCCCAGCTTGCTTAAATTTATTCTTAGCAAGCGTGCGGAATTGTTCACGAATTTCACTATGTTTGGTGTCATGACCGCCGCCTTCACGCGGCAACTGATCGAAAAACTTGCGCCACTCATCACCAACTGCATTAGGATCGTCGAGATAAACTTCAAAAAGTTCCTCAACGTAGGCCATGTTACCACCAGCCAGGTGGGAGGATTCTAGCCAGGCTTGCATTACGCCATCTTGCATCGCTGTTCCTTCACACTCGTTTATAAAAAAATAGCCATCCGAGCTGGATGGCTATTTCGATACAGCTCGGCCATTACTATAGCAAAATCAGCGCGATTAAACTAAACCGCGCGACTTAATAGCATGGATTTGATGTGTCCAATAGCCTTCGTAGGGTTTAAACCTTTCGGGCAAACATTGACGCAGTTCATGATTCCGTGACAACGGAATACGCTGAATGCATCGTCTAACTCGCTCAGACGCTGGTCGGTTGCTGTATCGCGGCTATCAATCAAAAATCGATAGGCTTGCAGCAGACCTGCAGGGCCGACAAACTTATCTGGGTTCCACCAAAACGACGGACAGGAAGTAGAACAACATGCACAAAGAATACACTCGTACAAGCCATCCAATTTCGCTCGTTCTTCTGGTGACTGCAGACGCTCACGCGCAGGTGGTGTTTTGTCGTCGTTAATCAGATACGGTTTGATTTTTTCGTATTGCTTATAGAACTGCGTCATATCGACGATTAAGTCACGAATGACTGGCAATCCCGGTAACGGACGAACCACTACTTTCTTGGCACCGCCTTTTAAGGCAGACAATGGTGTAATACATGCTAAGCCATTTTTGCCGTTCATGTTCAAACCGTCAGAACCACACACACCTTCACGACATGAGCGACGGAATGCCAACGTTGGGTCTTGCTCTTTCAATTTCAACAAGACATCCAGCACCATCATGTCACGCCCTTCTTCTACTTCAAGGGTGTAATCTTTCATGTAAGGCGCGTTATCAACATCCGGGTTGTAACGATAAACTGAAATGTTCAACGTCTTCATCGTTTCCACCTAATTTTAGTAAGTCCGCGCTTTCGGCGGGAATGCTTCACGCAACTTCGGCTGCATATTCACTTCACGGGTCGTCATCGACTCATCAGTTGGACGGTAAACCGTGTGTACCAGCCACTTTTCGTCATCACGATCTGGATAGTCAGCGCGACTGTGAGCGCCGCGACTTTCCGTACGGAAGTTCGCTGCTACTGCGGTTGAATAGGCAGTTTCCATCAAGTTATCAAGTTCTAAACACTCAATACGTTGCGTGTTAAATTCTTTGCTGGTGTCATCCAAGCGTGCATTTTTCAATCGTTCACGAATGGTTTCCAGCTCTTTTAAGCCTTCTGCCATTGAATCACCTTCGCGGAATACTGAGAAGTTAAGTTGCATGCATGCTTGCAAATCTTTCTTAATCTGTACTGGGTCTTCACCGTCTTTGTTGTTTTCCCAACGGTTTAAACGGGCCAGTGCAGCTTCGACGTCTTCGTCGGTGGCATCTCGCGCTTCCGTATTGGCAGCCAGAGACTCACCTAAATGCAGACCTGTTGCGCGACCAAAGACCACCAGGTCAAGCAGTGAGTTACCGCCCAAGCGGTTGGCACCGTGTACCGATACGCAGGCAATTTCGCCACAAGCAAACAAGCCTTGTACCGGCGTTGTATTACCTTCATCGTCAACTTGTAACGCCTGACCATGCACGTTGGTTGGGATACCACCCATCATGTAGTGACAAGTAGGAATGACTGGGATTGGCTCTTCTGCTGGATCTACATGAGCAAAGGTTTTCGCCAAGTCACATACGCCTGGCAGACGACTCTCAAGGACGTCACGACCAAGGTGATCAAGTTTCAACTTAAGATGTAGACCCCATGGGCCTTCACAACCACGACCTTCGCGAATTTCGCTCATCATCGCTCGGGATACCACGTCGCGTGACGCCAAATCTTTTGCATTTGGTGCGTACCGCTCCATGAAGCGCTCACCGTCTTTATTCAGCAAATAACCGCCTTCACCACGACACCCTTCAGTAACCAATGAGCCCGCTCCAGCAATACCAGTGGGGTGGAACTGCCACATTTCCATGTCCTGTACCGGTACGCCAGCACGCAAGGCCATACCAATACCGTCACCAGTATTGATGTGTGCGTTGGTAGTTGACGAATAAATACGTCCAGCACCACCGGTGGCTAAAATAACGGCTTTTGCTTTAATGAAAAAGACTTCACCGGTTTCAATATCAAGTGCGGTTGTACCCACTATCGCGCCGTCTTGATTTTTAACCAGGTCAAGGGCAAACCACTCCGAGAATACCGTTGTTTTATTCTTAATGTTTTGTTGGTACAGCAAGTGCAACAATGCGTGACCAGTTCGGTCTGCGGCTGCAGCAGTACGTGCTGCCTGCTCGCCACCGAACGCCTTAGACTGACCACCGAATGGCCGTTGATAGACCTTGCCATCTTCGAAACGGGAGAAAGGTAACCCCATGTTTTCCATTTCCAGAATCGCTTCCGGACCGGTTTTACACATGTACTCGATGGCATCCTGGTCACCGATGTAATCCGAACCTTTAACGGTATCGAACATGTGCCATTCCCAGTTATCCTCGTGTGCATTACCAAGGGCAACAGTAATACCACCTTGTGCCGAAACGGTATGCGAACGGGTTGGGAACACCTTCGACATCAGCGCACAACTCATGCCTGATTCAGAAATTTGTAATGCCGCGCGCATACCTGCGCCGCCAGCACCGATGACTACTGCATCATATTCTAGTGTTTTTACGCTCACTTACACACCCTCCACAGGCCACACTACGAGTAAACCGGCGAGCCAGTACACGATGAGCGCGACGCTTACTACGAATTGAATGAAAGCTCGTAAGCCAGAGATCTTGACGTAATCGGTGATCACCTGCCAGATACCAATCCAGCCATGGATCAACACTGAGGTTAACGCCAACATGGTAAAGATTTTCATTCCGAGGTGAGCAAATAAGTTCGTCCAGACAGCGTAATTTAACGTGTCTGCAGAAACCAAAAAACTCACCATGAAAATAGTGTACAACGCCATGATGATGGCGCTTGCGCGTAACAGAATAAAGTCATGGGTTCCGCTACGACCGAATGTTCCTGCTGCATTTACCATAACCACACCCCTGCTAAAACGGATAGTACGACGCCCAACACAAACGATATTTGCGCAGTAATACGACCGGATACGAGCTCTTCAAAATAGCCCATATCCATAATCATGTGTCGCACGCCAGCAACCAGGTGGTACCCCAGCGCGGTGAGAATGCCCCAGACGATAAACTTAGCAATGAAGCCGGTGAATAACTCATGCACCATTGCAAAGCCTTCGGCTGATTGCAGTGAGGTTGCCAATGCCCAGACAAGCAAACCGACGGAGAGCAGCATGATAAGACCAGAAATCCGATGTAGGATGGAACTGATCGCTGCTGCGGGTTGACGAATAGTCAACAAATTTAAATTTACAGGTCTTTGTTTTTTCACGATTGTTGTGCCTTTCAGAAAAGCATTTAAACATGCTCGGAACTTCAAACATCCTCGTCCCGGGCAGAAGTTGCTGTAGGTCGGAGGACCCTGTTAGATCGCCGCCAAAGTATATAAGCCATAGCCCTCAATTACAATTCTCTAGGGCGTACTTTGCAAGAAAAACGTCAATTTTTTCGGTTTAGATCAACAGACTGTAAAGTGGTTGTTGATGCAATCCTACCTTAGTCGTATACACAGGCCTGACCCAAGCACGTATAAACTTAGCGTTAGACGCGATAGACTTGTACGCAGTGTCATCCAAATGCCACATTCATGCGTAATTATGGCAGCTTTACTTGACGGAACGCAGGGTTTTGCGACCAATTAAACGGCTGTTTGAATTGACAGCCGCAGTAAAGATCAAGTAAATTCTATCGCCCTTTTTAGTGATGAAGCAGACTCAAACAAGGAGATTTCCTTATGGCTGATCGTAAAGCCACCCTGCAGATTGACGGCCAATCCATTGAACTACCAGTGTTATCTGGTACAGCCGGCTATGATGTAGTTGACGTGCGTACTTTAGGCAAACACGGGTACTTCACCTTTGATCCTGGTTTTCTCGCCACAGGTTCTTGCGAATCGAAAATCACCTATATCGATGGTGAGAAAGGCATTCTTCTGCATCGCGGATATCCCATTGATCAGCTGGCGACACAAGCAGATTATCTCGAAGTTTGTTATATGCTGCTTCATGGTGAAGCACCAACAGCAGAAGAGTACAGCAAATTCCAGCAGACGATCACCAATCACACGATGGTCCATCAGGGCTTACATAATTTCTTTAATGGCTTCCGTCGTGACGCACACCCAATGGCAATGTTATGTGCAGTAACCGGTGCGTTGTCGTCGTTCTATCATGATGATCTTGATATTCACGACGAAAAACAACGTCGTCGCAGCGCATACCGCCTCATCGCAAAAATGCCAACCATCGCAGCGATGGCGTACAAATTCAGCATCGGCCAACCGTTTGTTTATCCGAAAAATGACCTGTCATACTCTGAAAATTTCCTGAACATGATGTTTTCGGTTCCTGCTGAAGATTACAAAGTTCATCCTGTTATCGCTAAGGCGATGGATCGGATCTTCACCTTGCACGCCGATCACGAGCAAAACGCTTCAACCTCTACGGTGCGTTTAGCTGGCTCGTCAGGCGCCAACCCATACGCGTGTATCGCTGCTGGCGTCGCCTCACTATGGGGCCCTGCGCATGGTGGTGCAAACGAAGCTTGTCTGCGTATGTTGAAAGAGATCGGCAGCGTCGACAATATTCCAAAATACATTGATAAAGCGAAAGACAAAGATGACTCGTTCCGTTTAATGGGTTTCGGTCACCGTGTTTATAAAAACTTTGACCCACGTGCAACAGTCATGCGTGATAGTGCACACGAAGTTTTGCAAGAGCTGAATATTAGCGACCCATTATTAGATGTCGCTATGGAGCTTGAACGCATTGCCTTAGAAGACCCTTACTTTGTTGAGAAAAAACTGTACCCGAACGTCGATTTCTACTCGGGCATTATTTTGAAAGCCATCGGCATTCCAACCAATATGTTTACAGTGATTTTTGCACTTTCACGTACCGTAGGCTGGATCTCGCATTGGCATGAAATGATGGGTGAAGCGAACCAAAAAATCGGTCGCCCTCGCCAGCTTTACACCGGTGAAGCCCAACGCGAATTCACGCCAATCAAACGTTAACTTCGCAAGTTTCACTACTCGTTAGTCAAAAAGCACGCTACGGCGTGCTTTTTTTATATCCCCACCCCGCAAATGTAACAATTTGTTACTTCAAAGCTCCTTATAATTCTAATAACTTATTGTTTTAACTGATATTTATCTTTTATCGCTTTCTCTTTTAAAACTTGGCACACAACCTGCATTAACTTTTATACCTTCGCCAACGTCATAACCAGCAGTAACAAACGGCAAATAGCGAACAGCGAATTAAGAACATTGAGTAAATACAGGGACCAAACAATGAACACCAAACCAGCACGAATTACCCCAAGTTTTGTCGGTCTGACCGCTTTAATTCTGACTTCAAGTCTGTTGCTAAACGGTTGCGGTCAGGCCGGCGCTTCCAATCAAACTGCTACCACTAAGGAAGAAGTAGTAGTTCGCATACCAGTTGCTACTGAACAGGTTGCTCGCGGTGCCATCACCTCTAGTTTTAAAACCACGGCAACGCTCGAAGCTCGAGACGAAACGGACATCATTAGTAAAGCCAATGGTATTGTTGAAGAAATTTATGTGGAAGAAGGTCAGCAAGTCGAGAAGGGTCAGCTATTAGCCAAATTACGCGACGAAGAATACCGTATTCAACTAGCGCAAGCGCAGGCGGAGCTTAATAGTATCGAGCAAGAGCTACGGCGAGTTAAAGACATGGCCGACCGCAATATGATCAGCGCTGATGCGTACGACAAATTACGCTATCAAACCGACTTATTGCAAGCACGCTATGACATGGCCAAGTTGAACCTAGCCGAGACCGAGATCCGCGCGCCAATAGCTGGCATTATTGCTACTCGTTACGCCAAAACTGGCAACATGATCAGTCAATATCAAGCAGAAAAACTGTTTCATATCATCGCCCTGGATGAACTCGAAGGAAACGTCTATCTGCCTGAGCGCGAGCTGCAATTTGTAGCTGTTGGACAAACCGGCGAATTGCGTCTTAGTGCGCTGCCGAATCAGCTTGTTGAAGCTCGTATCGAACGCATTAGTCCGATGGTCGATACCCAATCAGGCACTTTTAAAGTTGTTCTAAAAGTAATTAATTCCGAGCTTAAATTAAAAGCCGGTATGTTCGCTCATGTCAGTTTGCACTATGCAACCCATGACAACACCATTACCGTTCCCCGCTACGCGGTTCAAAGTCTTGATGGAAAACACTCAGTGTTCACTGTCAATAAAGAGAATGTAGCGCGTAAAGTTGATGTGAAGCTGGGCTTCGAAGACGAAACCCATGTTGAGATTCTTGGTGGTATTCAGGCAGGTGATCAGCTGGTGGTCAGTGGCCAAGCCAATCTCAAAGATGCTGCCTTGGTTGAGATTATCAAAAGCGAGCAACAATCATGAGTTTAGCCCGTCTGGCAGTTCGGCGGCCGGTGACGGTCGCTATGTTCACCCTCGCAGTTCTGTTATTCGGTATGGTGTCACTTGGTCGTATTCCGGTTACCCTACTTCCTGACCTCGCTTACCCAACGCTGACGGTGCGCACCGATTACCCCGGTGGTGCGCCGAGTGAAGTTGAACAGCTGGTCAGTAAACCGGTAGAAGAGGCATTAGGCACGGTAAAAGGCGTACGTCGCATTGAATCAATTTCTCGTGCGGGCCAGAGTGATGTGTTACTCGAGTTCGCTTGGGGTACCAACATGGACATGGCCAGTCTCGACGTGCGCGAGAAAATGGATCTGGTCAACTTACCGCTTGATATTGAAAAGCCAACTCTGTTGCGTTTTAACCCAGCAGAAGAACCTATTTACCGTTTAACCCTTGGTTTTGATGCCGTTGCCGAACCCACTATTACCGAGTTAAAACGTTTACGTACCTTCGCTGAAGAAGAATTAAAGCGACACCTTGAGAGCATCGAGGGGGTAGCTTCGGTGCGTCTCGGTGGCGGTCTCGAAGACGAAATCCAAGTTTTGGTAAATGAACAGCAAGCAACCCAATTGCAAGTTCCGATGAGCTTGATCATGCAGCGCCTACGCGACGAAAACATAAACCTGTCCGGTGGTCGTCTGGAAGCGCAACGTGCTGAGTATTTGGTGCGAACGCTAAATCAGTTTCAAAGTCTTGATGATATTCGCGGTATTTACATTGCCACGCGTAATGATCGCCCAATTTTACTGCGCGATGTCGCTACGGTCGAAAATAGTTATAAAGAACGTGACTCCATCAGCCGTATCGGTGGCCGTGAAGCCGTGGAGGTTTCGCTGTACAAAGAAGGTGATGCCAATACCGTACAGGTTTCTAAGGCGATTCAGGCGCATCTTCAGCAACTGCAAGCCAACGAGTTGATTCCTGAGCTGTATCAAATCGAACCCATAGCCGATCAGGCAGTATTTATTGAGGCTGCGATTGCTGAAGTCCGCGACGCCGCCATTATCGGTGGTCTGCTGGCGATGGTGATTATCTACCTGTTTCTGCAGCGACTGTGGCCTACGGTGATTATCTCTTTAGCTATTCCGGTGTCAATCATTGCCACTTTTAACTTGATGCACGGCTATCAAATCTCACTCAACATGATGTCGTTGGGCGGTATTGCTCTGGCGGTGGGTATGTTGGTCGATAACGCCATTGTAGTGCTGGAAAACATTGCCCGACATCGCCAGGAAAAAGCTGAGGCTGAAGCCGCCGAAGAAGGCACCAGTGAAGTCACCGGAGCGATTGTAGCCTCCACCCTGACCACCATGGCAGTATTTTTCCCGTTAGTTTTCGTTGAAGGACTGGCGGGTCAGTTATTTGCTGATCAGGCGCTCACCGTCACCTTCTCTTTACTTGCGTCGTTATTTGTCGCTTTAACCCTCATTCCTATGCTCTCCGCCAAACAACGTAGTGCTGATGCGAGCATTACCGATCGTCAGCATTTTCCTGTCGCCCAAAACCGGCAAGGTTGGCGCTTCTGGGCCATAACACCATTGTTACTCATGTTCCGCTGGCTACCGCTGTTTATTGTCGCTGCGATAACCCTTATATGGCGCAGCCTTGGCAAACTACTTGGTTGGCTAGTTACCCCCGCATTGCGTAGTTTCGATTGGGGCTATCAACACTTGGCTGCGGCCTACCAAACGACTCTTAGCGCAGCTCTGGACCATGCTAAAGTAACACTCAGTGCAATCGTTGTTGTCGCTGCTGGGTGTTACGCTTTGGTTCCTCTGTTACCAGTAAGCTTATTGCCGAGCATGGCACAAGGTGAGTTTTACGTTGAAGTGGAACTACAACCGGGCGCAACCATTTATGAAACCGATGCTGTGTTAACTGGATTTGCCAGCCATTTGTCGACACAACCAGAACTGGCTAGCCAAGTTGAGCGGTCATACAGCATAGCTGGCACTGGTAGCCTATTGAATGCTGCACCGGGACAGAACGGTAACCAATGGGGTCGCTTTAATGTAGTAATGAAAGACAGTAGTGACGTCTTGGCCGAACAGCGCCTACAAAATAAATTACGTGACTACGCCCAACAACTACCGGGGGTCAAAATTAAATTTGGCCGCCCAGAATTATTCAGTTTTAGCAGTCCAATTGCTATTGAAGTAACAGGCTACGATATTCAGCTGTTGCAACAAGGCGCGCAAAGCATTGCGCAAAAGTTAAGTAAACAAGACCAGTTTACCGATATTCGCACCAACATGAGTGATGGTCAGCCTGAAATAGCAATTTACTTTGATCACGCGCGCCTGGCGCAATACGGCTTAACCAGTGCCACAGTATCCGAATTATTGGCAACTAAAATTGGTGGCCGCGTAGCGACGCAATTCAGTCTGGATGACCGTAAAATTGATATCTTGGTGCGCAGCCAAGCGAGCGATCGTGACTCGTTACGTGACCTGGAACAATTGGTAATTAATCCCGCTTCAGCCCGTGAAATCCCGCTCCAGGCGGTTGCCGTAATTAAACAAATCATGGGGCCCAGTGAAATTACCCGCATCGATCAACAACGCACAGCGGTGGTACAGGCCAATCTCACTTACGGTGACTTAGGCAGTGCCGTGGCGCTGGCCGAACAAGTTGTCGGTGACACTCAACTACCGCTAACTATTAAAGCCAATGTCGCTGGCCAAAGTGAAGAAATGCAACGTTCCTTCCAGTCATTACAGTTCGCCTTATTACTGGCGGTATTTTTGGTCTACCTGATCATGGCCTCCCAGTTCGAGTCACTGTTACACCCCTTTTTCATTCTGTTCAGTGTGCCACTGGCAGGTGCGGGTTCAGTGCTGGGCCTCTATTTGGTTGGCACAGAACTTAGCGTCATCGTCTTTATCGGTTTAATCATGTTGGCCGGCATTGTCGTCAACAACGCAATTGTTCTGGTCGACCGTATTAATCAGCTGCGCCTGCAAGGCGTCGCGCGTTACGACGCGGTTTTTCAGGCAGCGCAGCAACGCTTACGCCCCATTCTAATGACCATGTTCACCACCGTACTGGGCTTACTCCCGCTGGCGATTGGCTTAGGTGAAGGTGCGGAAATTCGGGCGCCGATGGCGATCAGTGTGATTGCTGGATTGTTGTTTTCTACACTACTGACGCTGCTCTTTATTCCTTGCCTGTATTTGTTAGTGGACCGCAAGCAAGTTCGGAACTCGGTTACGGAGAGCGCGTCATGAATGCAGCAAAATTTGGTGCAAGTTTGGCGAATTTCGCGCTGCGGCGACCGGTAACCATCTGCATGATATTTCTCTCCATGCTGTTGTTAGGCACCATTAGTTCGCGCTTGTTACCACTGGAAAAGTTCCCGGGCATTGAAATCCCAGAAATTATGATCACCGTACCCTATCCAAACTCTACGCCGCAAGAAGTGGAACGGTTGATCACACGGCCGTTAGAAGAAGCCTTGGCGACTTTAAGCAATGTAGAGCGTATGCGTTCATCCTCCAGTAGCGATAGCGCACAGATCTCACTGCAATTTGAATGGGGTGAAGACGTTAACGCCAAAGGCATTGAAGCACGCGAAAAAGTCGATGGCATGTTGCATTTACTGCCCGATGATATCGAGCGCGTGCAGGTATTGCAGTTCAACACCGAAGACATGCCCGTGTTTCAGTTACGCATTTCCAGCCAACGCGATTTGAGCAACGCTTACGATCTACTCGATCGCAGTCTGCGCCGGCCTATTGAACGGGTTGAAGGCGTTTCACAGGTCACCTTGTATGGCGTTGATAAACAACATATTGTCATCCGGCTTCAGCAGCAAAAGCTGTTGCAGCACAATTTGACTGCGGCTGACGTTACCAGCCGCCTACAACAAGCAAATTTCGCCTTAACAGCAGGTTATCTGGAAAGCGAGCATGAGCGCATTTTGGTCAATCCGGTTGGCGAGTTCCAATCTGAGTACGAAATTCGCAACCTGCCCATCACCGCGCAGTTAAAGCTGGGTGACATCGCCACTGTGAGTCGTGAAATGCCACGCCGTATGGACGGCCGCCACCTTGATCAGACCTATGCCATCGGTATGGATGTGTTCAAAGAATCCAGCGCTAACTTGGTCGAGGTGTCCAAGCGGGTAATGGAAGTGGTCAACGAGATCCGCAACGATCCACAGTTTAATGGCATCAACTTGTTTGTCATGAACGATACCGCCGATGGCGTCACTACCTCACTCAACGATCTACTAATGGCCGGACTCCTTGGTGCCCTGCTATCTTTTATCGTGCTCTATTTGTTCCTGCGCAATCTCGTTATTACCTTAGTGGTTGTGCTGTCGGTACCGATCGCCATTTGTATAGCGCTCGGCGGTATGTACTTCCTTGGCTACTCACTCAATGTACTCTCGTTAATGGGACTCATGCTGGCAGTCGGGATGCTGGTTGATAACGCGGTGGTCATTACCGAAAGTATTCAATATGAACGCGAAGCCGGATTCGACGCTGAAGAAGCCACCTTGCGTGGCGTTGGAAATGTCTCTATGGCAGTCATTGCCGGTACCTTAACCACGGCTATCGTATTTTTGCCTAATATTTTTGGTAAAAAAATCGATCTCACGATTTTCCTTGAACACACAGCGGTCGCTATTTGTTTGTCCTTGCTGGCATCTCTGCTGGTCGCGCAAACGCTGATCCCGCTGCTTGCCAGTAAATTGAACCGTGCCATGAAGCCGCGCCAGAAACCGGCTCATGCAAAACCTTCTCGTTACCGTCGGCTGCTGGAATGGAGCTGGCGTCATCCGCGCTGGACCGGCGTAGTTGCAGTTGCAATTTTGGCCAGTATTGCTATCCCTTTCGTTGGCGTTAGCGGTGACCAGGAACCGCAAGGCTTTAACGACCGTATGTTTATCAATTACAATCTGCATCAGAACTATAATCTTGCTGAAGTCGAAGCCGAAGTGGCACGTTTTGAAGACTTTCTTTATCAGCATCAAGAAGTGTTTTACATTGATGCAGTTTATAGCTATTACACCCCTAGTTACGCAATTTCGACAGTGCTGTTAAAACCAGACCGCCCCATTAGGCTTAGTGCTTTGATGGAGCAAATGCGGGAACAGTTTCCGAAGATGCTGCGCAGTGAACCACAGTTTGGCTTTGGCGGTGGCGGCGAAGGTGTGCGCGTGACCCTTACCGGACAGTCGACCGAGGTTCTTGAAAGCGTGGCGGAACGTTTTGCGCCCGTGATTGCAGGTATTGAGGGGCTCACCGACGTACGCAGTGAGACTGAAGCGGGTCAATTCGAGTACTTGGTGCGTATCGACCGTGAACGCGTGCATCGCTTGGGTCTTAGCAGTGCACAAGTCGCCCGCCAAGTCGCAACTGCATTACGCGGCCAGCGTTTGCGCTCATTTCGTGGCGACCCAAATGGTGAAATTCCAATGCGCGTCGCCTTCGACAAAGAATTGGAGTTTTCGCTCGAGGCTTTGCAAAATCTTCCAGTCATGCAACATCAGGGACGCGTCGTCCCTCTGCACGCCGTGGCTTCATTCGAAGTACAACCGCGGTTGGGTGAGATCCGCCGCCTGGACCGTCGTACTTCGTTGGCAATTCAAGCGAACCTAAGCGACGAGCTGCCACTCAATGAGGCGCGTGACAAACTCAACGCAGCATTGAGTCAGCTGAGTTTACCTGACGGTTACGCCTGGAGTTTAGATGGTAGTTTTCAGCGCCAGCAAGAAGCCGAAAACGTAATGTTGGTCAACACCTTACTTGCAGTAGCACTGATATATATTGTCATGGCGGCACTGTTTGAGTCGGTGTTGTTACCCACCGCAGTTATCACGTCCTTACTATTTTCTATTGTCGGGGTGTTTTGGGCATTATTTCTAACCGGACAATCAATCACTGTAATGGCAATGATCGGCATCCTGATTCTGATGGGAATAGTGGTGAACAACGGTATCGTGTTGGTTGATCGGATTAATCAGCTGCTCGCTGACGGTTACCCACTGCGTGACGCCGTTATTGAGGGTAGCGTTAGTCGTTTACGACCCATCTTAATGACTGTCGCGACCACGGTGCTGGGGTTACTACCCTTAGCCTTTGGCACCACTCAAATCGGCGGTGATGGCCCGCCCTATGCACCGATGGCAATTTCAATTATTGGTGGTTTATTACTCTCGACGCTGACCAGTTTGTTTCTGGTGCCTTATGTCTATGCCCGCTTGTTGTGGTGGCGGGAACGCTGGCACGCCCTGAAACAGCGCGCCAGCAGCATGGTTAGTCGAGTGATTGCTGATTAGCACGCTCTAAGTCGGCTGGTGTATCGATGCCAGCCGGCGGATTAACAATAGCTTCCGCGACATGAATGCGCTCGCCATACCACAGTACCCGTAGTTGCTCGAGTGACTCAATCGCTTCCAGTGGACTTGGCGCCCACTCAATGTAGCGCCAGACAAAACCTGCACGGTAGGCATAAATACCAACATGACGCTTATAGGCAGCGTGCTCTCCCATACGATCACGCTGAAACGCATCACGCTCGTATGGAATTGGAGCCCGCGAAAAGTACAAAGCATAACCGTTGGCGTCGGTAACCACCTTCACCGCATTAGGGTTTTTCACTTCTTCAAGATGGTTAATTGGTACTGCAAGTGTAGCCATGTGCGCAGCACGCTGATTCATTAAATTATCAGCGACCTGGCGAATAATTTCCGGTGGAATAAAAGGCTCGTCGCCCTGCACGTTGACCACCACATGATCATCCGCGATAGCTAAATAATCGATAACTTCAGCAATTCGTTCAGTACCAGACTGGTGATGGGTTGCAGTTAACATGGCGCGGCCACCAAATGCTTCAACCGCATCGACAATGCGTTGATCATCGGTCGCTACAATCACCTCCGCCGCACCGGCCGCAGCCGCTCGTTCGTATACCCGTTGGATCATCGACTTCGAGCCGATCATGGCCAATGGCTTGCCAGGTAACCGGGTTG
Organism: Pseudidiomarina xizangensis; assembly: GCF_052541995.1. Taxonomy (NCBI): domain Bacteria; kingdom Pseudomonadati; phylum Pseudomonadota; class Gammaproteobacteria; order Alteromonadales; family Idiomarinaceae; genus Pseudidiomarina; species Pseudidiomarina xizangensis. Next base: position 258,843 of record NZ_JBOBQA010000001.1, on the reverse strand, counting down.
ATGCATAACGTGCTGGGATAACAACGGTAAAACTCATTTCGGAACTTGCTCCAAATCCTGTGTGCTCAATTGTCGTGCGGCACTAGTCAAAAGTATGGGAATTTCGTTTTGTACTGGAAACGCCAAACGATCGCCGCGACACACGAGTTCTTTACTTGCTGACAACCAAACGAGGCGTCCTTTGCACAGCGGGCAAGCCAGTAAAGCTAGCGTTCTTTCATCCAATGGCATGGTTAAACCCCTTCATTTTCGCTTGCAGTTGCTGCCAGAATGCCTCTGGTAAGGTTGCGCTAACTGGTAAATAATAGCAATCCTTATGGGCAAAACCACGCCATTTTGTCGCATCTTTCTCGGTCATTACGAGTACTTCGTACTGACTCAGTTGCGCGAGGTCAGCCGCACTAAACTGATGATGGTCAGGGTAACCGCGGGTCGCCAGTGAACGTGACTCGAGGTTGCGCACCGTAGCAAAGAATCGCTCGGGATTACCGATTCCGGCCAAGGCCAGAGTTTTACCTTCAGGCAATGCGGCGACTTCAGTATCATCCGTTACCCGACGCCACTTTTTAGTAACCAAAGTCATTGAGTAACAATGGTTAGTCGCGCCGCGCAGAAAAGCTTGGGATTGCGTATCGCTACCGTTAAGAATCACCGTATCGACCTGCTGTAAACGCGATACTGGCTCGCGTAAAGGCCCTATCGGTAAGCGCCAGCCATTGCCAACGCCGCGCTCGGTATCAACCACAGCAATTTCAAACTGCCGCGGTAAGGCGTAATGCTGTAGGCCATCGTCACTGATGATAACTGTGGTGTCGGGTGCTTGCTGGAGGACCTGCGCTGCCGCAGCACGACGATCAGGCGCAACAACTACCGGAACCTGGGTGCGTTGCGCCAATAATAAGGGTTCATCGCCACTTGCCTCAGCAGCGGTGGTCGAGCGCACCCGCAAAGGAAACGGGCCTTTACCACCATAGCCGCGAGCAACGATAGCCGGGCGTTCGCCTTGCGCTTTAAGCTGCTCCACCAAGGCCAGGGTAATAGGTGTTTTTCCGGTGCCACCAACACTAATATTACCGACCACGATAACTGGCACCGGTAAGTCTTTTGCTGGGCTTAACCGGTAGCGCCAACGGCGTAGCGCACTAATGATGACAAACAGCGCATGTAAGGGTAACAACAACCAAAGATACGCTGCTACATGATTGCGATACCACGCGCGCTGCAGGGCCATTAACTGAGCTCACCACTGAATTGCAGACTGTACAGTTGATAATAGGCTCCCTGTTGCTCAAGTAGCTGTTGGTGACTACCACGCTCAATCACAGCACCATCTTCAAGCACCATAATTTCATCCGCCTTTTCGATGGTCGATAGCCGGTGGGCAATCACTATCGAGGTGCGATCTTGTTGCAACGCTTGCAGCGCACTTTGAATGTGGCGCTCAGATTCAGAATCGAGTGCCGAGGTCGCTTCATCCAGAATCAAAATAGGTGCATCGCGTAACAATGCTCGGGCAATCGCAATACGTTGGCGCTGACCACCTGACAACATGACACCGTTTTCACCGACGGTCGTGTCTAAACCATTTGGCATATTGTCGGTAAATTCTGTCACGTAGGCTTGTTCTGCGGCGGTGCGAATCTCATCGAGAGTGACTTCGCCATGGGCGCCATAAGCTATATTATTGGCAATACTGTCGTTAAACAGGGTGACGTGTTGCGACACCAGTGCAAATTGCCGGCGCAGCGATTTCAAACGATAGTCATAGATATCCGTGTCATCTAACTTAATAACGCCACCTTGTGGCGTATAGAATCGCGTCAACAGGTTCGAAATTGTTGATTTACCGCTACCCGAACGACCTACCAGCGCCAACGTTTTACCGGGTTTAACATGGAAACTGACGTCCGCCAACGCTGGACTTTCAGTGCCGTCGTAGGTGAAGTTCACGTGCTCAAATTTGATATCACCTTGGGCACGGTCCATATTGCGCTTGCCGCTATCGGCTTCCGCATGTTCATCCAACACACCAAAGATACTCTGCGCCGCAGCAATACCGCGCTGAAAATCACTATTGACCGTGGTTAACCGCTTCAGCGGCTGTAATAACATGATCATCGCAGTCAGCAAAGTGGTAAACGCACCCGCTGAAAGTTGCGCCAACATATCGGGAAAGCTTGCCAGAACCAGCACCATCGACAAACTAAAAGATGCGATCAGTTGAATCAATGATGTGCTCAAACTTTGCGCATTAATCAGCTTCATATTCTGATTACGGGTAATGTTGTTAATCGTAGCAAAGCGCTTTGACTCGCGTTTTTGCCCTTCGTACATGACCACAACTTTGTGACCATTGAGCATTTGCTCAGCGGTGGTGGTGACATCTCCCATGGCCGTTTGAATACGCCTGGATACCTTACGAAAACGTTTGGATACCACAGCTACAATTTTGGCAATTACTGGGCCCACCAGCAAGAACACCAACGACAGCTGCCAGCTATGATAAAACATCAGGCCCAGCAGACCGACCACGAAAGCTCCATCACGGACCAAAATAAGCACTGCACGACTACTAGCTTCAGCTACCTGCTGAGTGGTATAGGTAATTTTTGACAGCAGATCGCCAGTAGAATGCTGGTCATGAAACGACACCGGTAGTTTCATCATGTGATCAAACAGCTGCTGTCGCAGGGTTGTCACCACACGAAAACCAACCCAATTTAAAAAATAGGTAGAAACGAAGTTAAACAGCCCGCGTAAGATAAAAATCACCGGTACAAAAATCGCACCATACAATAAAATTTTTGGATTACTGTTGGTCAAGCCATCGTCAATTAACGTCTCAATTTGCGAGAAGAAAAAAGTATCGACGGCAGCGTAACCAATCATTCCCACAATCGAGATAAAAAAAGCTGCGCGGTAGGGTTTGATATACCCCATTAAGCGACGAAACGTCTTTTGTTTTACAGTCTCTGCATTCATGCATAAGATTCTACTGGCAAATAATGCAATCATTCTAACCGTTTTCTCGCGTCACTGGCTAGTTTCTGCGAACAGGTGCTGTTGTTTTGTCATAAGGATCAACATCAAACCAGCCGCCAAAGTGCTGTGCCAAGGGTTGTTCAGCGCGCCAGCGGTGGCCATCCGTCCAGATAGTAATTTGTCCTCCACGGGCGGTATCAAGCAGAGCGATGCGGTGTTCGGCATAACGTGCAGCAACCTCCGGATGAACCTGTCCATAAGGATTATTTCGTCCCCGGCTGGCAAGCGCCAGCGACGGTTTCACATGGCGAATAAAGTACTCCTGCGATGAACTTTTACTGCCATGGTGGGGAACCAGCAAAATTTCCGCCTCCAGTGGTGCCAGATGTGCCAATAGCTCGCGTTCCGCTGATTTTTCAATATCACCGGTGATAAGTAGTCTAACCGCACCGAATTGCAACAACAGAACGCAGGACGAATTGTTGTGCCAATTACCAACTCCAGACTCGGCGCGCGGATGCAACACTTGCCAACTAACCTCACGCCAAACGCCGCTTTGTCCTGCTACACAAGGTGTGCCGGTCGAGCCGCCATACCAACGGAGTTGTGAATACCGCTGCGCTAAGGTTTCTTGCCCGCCCTCGTGATCACGGTCAGTGTGGGTGATAAATGCCACCTCTGGACGTAATCGTTTAGTTTCCAGAAAAGGCATGATAACGCGATCGGCCATCGATACTGAGCTTTCCCAACTGGCGCCAGTATCGATCAGCAGCGCATGTCCTTGCCGCTGCAGCACCAATGCGGTGCCTTGTTCGACATCCAACACATTAACCAGTAACTCACGTGGTTTAGGAACCGCTGTCACCACCAGCTGACTGAACAGAATCGTGAGTACTGCAACGACACGCCAGCGCCAGGTCAACGGCACTATCAGCAGCAGCACTAGCGCAATTAACCACGGCCAGTTTGGTAAAGACGAGGCAGTCAACCATTGCCAAGGTTGTTCTGCCAACCAACTCAGCAGTGGCCAAAGCTGATTTAACGGCCATTGCGCCAACAAGAACACTTGCTCCGCGACAGCGACACCACCCAGCATCAGCGCTAAAACTCCGCTCAAGCCAATCGGCAAAACCCAAAAACTGACGACTGGCACCACGATTAAATTTATCAGCGCGGCCGCCAAAGGTACCCCACCAAACCAGAGCGCCATCAACGGCCAGAACAGAACTGTCATCAACCACTCAAAACGCCACCACTCGCGTAATTTTGCCCAACGACCACGGTAGCGGGTCCAGCGCCAGTTCATAAAAACGATCGCAGCAACAGCGCTAACCGAGAGCCAAAAGCCCGTCGTTAACGGCGCCATGGGTTCGATTACTACCACCACCACGATGGCTCGTAACAGCAGCCGGGGTGGACTCACGCGCCATCCCAATTGCTTGTGGAGCAGCACCACGCTTAACATCAGCACCGCCCGTAAGGTGGCGATCGCGAAACCTGCCAGCCATGCATATGCAAATGCAATGAGCAATGCCACCCAGGGTGCGTAGTGCCACAAATTGCTCCGATCACGCCCTTGTCGGGTGCGTACCATGGCGGCGATACTGTGCCAGAGGAACAACAACGCAAAGCCCGCAACTAAGGACAAATGCAGCCCGGAGATCGCGATTAAATGCGCCAACCCGGTGTGTTGTACCGTAGTCCAGGCGTTCGCCGACATCTGATAGCGTTCTCCCACCAAAAGTGCGAGCATTGGACCGCGTTGTTCGACGTTGGTAAGTGCCGCGTCAACTGCACTTACCAACCGTTGCCGCCAACTCACTTGTCCTGCAAGCAACTGCCCCTCACGGATGGAACCAAGCACAGCGATCCCATGTCCAAGCAAGTAGCGGTGATAACGCATACTGCCGTCGTTGCGGGTGCCTTGCGGATGCCGCAGGCGCACACCAAAGCGCCATGTTTCACCTTGGCGCGGTAGGCGTTGCGGAGCGTCGGCATGAGGTTGATACCATTGCAACCGCGCACTAAGCTGAGGTTGCATGGGTTGCCCCTGAAGTTGAGTTAAGGTGCCGGTAATTCGCCAGTACCCAGGTTGATAATGGCTCACCGCCGTCACATTCACCACAGCATCAAGGGTTGTTTGAGTCCACTGGTCATTAATAACCATGCGCTGAACGAAATAGGCGTTGCCAGTGCCCCATAGAATACCGCACAATACGCAGCCTATGAGTTGGGTTCGTAATTGCTTGCCAAAGTGCAGCATGAAACAAAGTAACGTTAACCCGGCTAATGACAACCAATGCCAAACATCGGTGACAACTGATAAACTAAAGCTTAGCGCGTAGCCAAAAAGGAATGCGCACAACCACCGATCCATGGATGTTGTACCTGTTACGTTGGAATGACGAGTTTGTAAGCATGCCGAAAAAGTTTTTTCAGCGCATCATGCCCGACCATGATGTCATCAAAAACAGTCGCAGTTTAAAAATGTTCGGAAAATTGCTGCACGACGCTAATCTTTGGCACCTGAATCGCCGTTCGGCCTCAGGCGCCTTTGCTATTGGCTTGTTCTGCGCTTTTATTCCAGTACCTTTTCAAATGGTGTTGGCCGCGGCGGCGGCAATTCCCTTTCGCGTCAACCTGCCCCTGTCGATTGCTTTAGTATGGGTATCAAACCCCTTTACCATGCCACCGTTATTCTATTTTTGTTATGTGGTTGGCACCTGGTTAATTGGCGCGCCATCGCAACCCTTCAATTTTGAGCTGTCCTGGCAGTGGCTTGGGCATAGTATCACCACCATTGGTCCAGCATTCTTACTTGGCTGTCTGGTGTTAGGCACCTTAGCCAGTAGTGTCGGCTACTTTGTTATCCGCTTGCTATGGCGCCAATCTGTGGTGAGTGCCTGGCGCGCTCGTGCGGCGCGTATCAAGCGCTAATCGCTTTTACCACTTCAACCCGAGTTGCCTGCCAGGCAGGATAAACTGTGGCAAGCAGGCTTAACAGCAATGCCACCGCACACACCAAAAAAACATCCAAAGCATGCAATTGCACCGGTATTCGATCGACAAAGTAGACATCGCTAGCCAACAAGGTGTTTCCGGTAAAAGATTCAATTATTGCCAGTAGTGCTGGCAGATTCCAGCTCAAAAGGATCCCAGCGACGGCACCAAACGAAATACCCAGCAAACCATTCTGTAGGCCTTGAAGGACAAAAATCTTCACCAACCCACCGGGGCGCATACCCATGGTGCGCAAAATACCAATATGTCTTTGTTTCTCCTGTACGGTCATCACCAGGGTCGACACGATATTAAAGCAGGCCACCGCTAGTACGAGAATCAACACCAGATACATTACCGTGCGCACCATTTGAATATCTCGATACAAGTGTCCTTGAGCGCGCATCCAGTGATCCAGGTAGACATAATCGCGTAATTGATAGCCAATTTCATTGGCAATTCGTTCCGCGGCAAACAATGAACTAATTTCCAGTTCTACCCCACTAATTCCTTGCTCTAAGCCGGTGAGTTCACGTGCAGTGGCGAGGTTTACATAGCCCAGCTTATGATCCACTTGACCACCAAAATTAAAGCTACCAACCAAGGTAAGTAGTTGCCGTTTGGGCGCCTGAAACCCACCATCTGAAGCCACAACTAAAGTTAATTTATCGCCTTCCGAAAGCTCAAGTCGTTGCGCTAGATCAGCGCCAAGAACAATTGACCCCGGCTGTTCTAATGCCCGCCAACTAGGCGCCGACATATAGTGTTGAATGGCGTGTTGGTGTTGTGGGTCGATTCCGTTGATCTGTACACCGACGAATTCACGCCCCTTTTGCACTAAACCCTGGGTTCGAATAACGGGCCGTGCACTGACCACCTCAGGGTGTTCTTCAGCTAATGCAAAGATACTTTCTGGATACTGCAGACGGTTTTCCACCGCAGTGAATTCTATGTGCGGAACCAGTTTTAAGAAACGTTGTTCCAAAACATCGGCAAAGCCATTCATAACACTCAAACCGGCAATGAACACGGCACACCCAAGCGCAATTCCAAAGGTTGATGAAGCTGAAATGAAGGACAAAAACCTGCTCCGCTCACGTCCACCCCGAAACCGTTTAGCTAATTGCCATGCTAACAACCAACCAGATGTCATTGTGCCGCCTCAGCCAGCTCAGTGACGATCTTGCCATGGCGTAAGTGCACTTGCTTCGGTAACGCACGAGCCAATTTCTGATCGTGCGTTACGATGACAAACGCAGTGCCAAACTCGCGGTTTAGTTCAAGCATCAACGCCATGACTTGCCGCGCCGTTTCATCATCAAGATTACCCGTAGGTTCATCCGCCAACACCAACGCCGGATTATTCGCAAGTGCTCTTGCTATGGCGACGCGTTGCCGTTCGCCACCCGACAGCTCTGCAGGCCGATGTTGGCCGCGCGGTGCCAACCCCACACGTTCCAGTAACTGCTCAGCCCGCTCACGGGCTTGCTTTGCGCTTTGCCCGTTAATCAACAGCGGCATCGCAATATTCTCTAGCGCAGTAAACTCAGGTAGCAAATGATGAAACTGATAGACAAAACCTAAGTGCTGATTGCGCCAATCGGCTAACATCCGTGATGACCATTTCGCCAGATCTTTACCACCAAATAAAATTTGCCCGGTGCTAGGTTTATCTAAACCACCCATGCAATGCAGCAGAGTACTCTTACCGGAACCGGAGCTGCCGACAATCGCCAACAACTCTCCTTCGTGAAGTGCTAGATCGACGCCTTGCAGAACTTCAAGGTCGTGATTACCATCCCAATAACTTTTGCCGACCTGCTGACAGGTCAATAACTCTGTAGCCATAAGTCCTTACTCATATCGAAGTGCATGCGCCGGCAGGACGTGACTGGCCTGCCAAGCCGGAAACAACGTTGCCAAAAAAGTCAACAGTAACGCCGCTAATACGGTAGCACTGACCTGCCATACATCCACTACCACGGGGAGTCCGCTGGGGCCAGCAAAACTCAAATCGACGCCAACCGCGCGTAAGATCTCGTTCACAAACCGACTTACCACTAACCCCAGGGCTAATCCGATCGAACTGCCAACAATTCCTGTGGTCATTCCCTGAAACATGATCATGCGGCGAATCTTGTGCGGCGCCAGGCCCATGGTATTTAAAATTGCGATATCACTGCGTTTGTCTTGCACCACCATCATCAGCGACGAAACGATATTAAATGCTGCGACCGCAATAATTAGACCCAACATAAGGTTAATCATGCGCTTTTCCATACTCACCGCATCGAAGAGATGACCATAATTTTGCTGCCAACTTTGCACTTGCAGCTCGTCCTGTAACTCGGCTTGCAGCTGTTTCGCCGCGGGCAACGCCTGAAATGGGTCAGTAAAGTAATAGCGTACCCCAGTTACCTGCTGTGGCGCCATCCGCAATATTCGTGCGAGATCAGCGCCGTTCATTACCACTAAATGCTGATCCGCTTCGGACTGCATCCGCACCACGCCGGTAACTGTCACCAAACGCTGTGCTGGCAGCAGACCGAGAGGGGTGTAAATACCTCCGCCAGCAGCGATCAAGCGTATCCGCTGGCCCGGCCATACGTTTAATTGCTGCGCTAAACTGTAGCCGAGTACGACGTGGTAGTTTCCGGGGCTAAGGTCTAACTCGCCGGAGCTCAAGTGCTGTCTCAATGGCTGCAGCTGAATCTCGCTGCCTGAGCTCGCGGGAAAGATGCCTTGCACACTCACTGCTTGTAACTGCTGTTCACTTTGCACTACGCCTTCGCTGGTCACTTCGGGCACCACAGCAAGCTGTCCAGGTTGCTCAGGAAGACGCTGAATCAGCCCTTGCCAATCGTTCATGCCGCCAACTTGATGGTTCGCTTGCGTTACCTCAAGCTGCGGCACCACACTTAAAATGCGATTTTTTAGTTCAGTTTCAAAACCGTTCATCACCGAGCCAACGATGATTAATGCCGCGACACCAAGGATTAAACCAATCAAGGATACCCGCTGAATAAACCGGGTAAAACGCTGACCATAATGGGCGCGAGTGTAGCGTAAGCCAAGAAATAGAGATAACGGTTGGAACATAATTTTTGCTATGCGTCTCTGCTGTCAGTGGTCCCTGCACGCGCGCAAGGTTGCGCTGCAAGCATAATGAAATCTGCGGACTGATCCAAGTCAGAGTTTCAGGTATACTTTCAGGCACGTGAGAAGTCAACGAAGCAGGACCCATGAGCAAGGCATCGATCCTAACCCCACCACGACCACCATCAGCACGCACCGATATCACCTGGCAAGGACTCGCAGGCAGCAGTATTGCCTATGCGCTAGCCCGACTCATTGACCAGCATGACCGCCCGGTACTTATCGTCACGCCAGATGCGCCGCAAGCCCATCGACTTGAACACGAAATTGGTTACTTAAGCGCCAAAGGTGAGCAAGTGTTGGTGTTTCCTGATTGGGAGACCTTACCTTACGATAGTTTTTCGCCCCATCAGGACATTATTTCTGAGCGTCTAAGTGTGCTCGCCAAGCTGCCCAACATGCGTGACGGCGCGCTGATTGTCTCGTTGAACACCTTGCTACATCGCATTGCACCCACAGATTATGTTAGTGGCCAGGCACTGCAAGTCGAACAAGGTCAAAAACTTGATGGCTACCGCTTGCGCCAGCGCCTCGAGCGCGCTGGCTATCGTCACGTTAATCAAGTCATGGAACACGGTGAATTTTGCGCCCGCGGTTCATTACTGGACCTGTTTCCGATGGGGAGTGCATCACCCTATCGAATTGATTTTTTCGATGACGAAGTTGACTCCATTCGCACCTTTGACCCCGATACTCAACTCTCGGCGGCAGAAGTTAATGCCATCGACTTGTTACCGGCCCACGAATTCCCGACCTCACCCACGGCGATTGAAGGTTTTCGTGCGCGCTATCGTGAGTTATTCGATGCTTCAAATGAACGCGATTCTGTGTATCACCAGGTATCGCAGAAGCAGTTTCCGGGTGGCATAGAATATTACCTGCCATTGTTTTTTGACACGACGGCAACGTTATTTGACTATCTGCCGCCTGACACGCTGCTGGTTACCTTTGGTGATCTGCAAGCCAGCCTTGATCAGCTTTGGCACGACATCAATCAACGTTATGAACAGCGTCGCTACGACAGCTTGCGGCCATTACTACCGCCGCAGCAACTGTTTATGCCCGTTGACCAGGTACATCAGCACTTCAAAGAGTTGCCGCGGGTGCGCGCCTTTGTGCCTGACCATAAGCCGCAACCAGGGCGGCAAGATTTCGCTACCGCAACCATCGGTGAAATCGCACTCAATCATCAGCTAAAAGATCCGCTGCAAGCGCTACGGAAAAAATTAGCCGAATTGCATCAAGCGAATTACCAAGTGGTGTTTGTTGCTGAAACAGCAGGCCGTCGTGAATCGCTGCGGGATCTATTGGCACCCTTACAACTCGAGATGCAAGAACTTGATCATCTCACGGCGATTCATGATCACGATGCCCGCACCGCCATCACCGTGGCACCTTTGATCAACTCATTTGTTCTCGATGACGTCAAACTGGCGGTTATCACTGAAACCGAGTTGCTCGGTAATCGCATTGCCCAGCGCCGCCGCCGTGATCAAAAAGCAACAGTCAGCAGCGAACAAATGGTACGTAATCTGGCTGAACTCCGCAGTGGTCAACCGCTGGTACACATCGATCATGGTGTTGGCCGTTATCAGGGCTTAGAAACCATCGAAACGGGCGGCATGACCACCGAGTTCGTTACCATTGAGTATGCTAACCAGAGTAAACTCTATGTTCCTGTTGCCTCGCTGCACGTGCTGTCGCGCTACAGCGGTGGTGAGGAAGCCAGTGCTCCATTGCATAAACTCGGCAACGATACCTGGGAGCGCGCCAAGCGTAAAGCCGCCGAGAAAGTCCGCGATGTAGCGGCAGAACTGTTAGATGTCTACGCCCGGCGTGAAGCTAAACCCGGTTACCACTATCAAATGGAACAGAGCGATTATCAGCGCTTCGCCAATAGTTTCCCCTTTGAAGAAACCGATGACCAGCAACAAGCGATAGCCGCCGTACTTACCGACATGCAGTCAGATCGAGCCATGGATCGTTTAGTTTGTGGTGACGTTGGTTTCGGTAAAACCGAAGTCGCAATGCGCGCCGGCTTTGTCGCCGTTAACGACGGCAAGCAAGTTGCAGTATTGGTTCCAACGACCCTACTGGCCCAGCAGCATTATGAAAACTTCAAAGACCGCTTTGCTGACTGGCCAATTCGCATTGAAGTGTTATCGCGGTTTAAAACAGCCAAACAAACGCAACAAATACTTGCCGATGCACAAGCAGGCAAGATCGATATCGTCATCGGTACCCATAAACTTTTGCAAGGCACCATCAAATTTAAAGATTTAGGTTTACTGATTGTCGATGAAGAGCATCGGTTCGGGGTACGCCAAAAAGAAACCATCAAGCGGCTTCGCTCTGATGTCGACATTCTGACACTAACCGCGACCCCTATTCCACGAACCTTAAACATGGCTATGAATGGCGTTCGCGACCTGTCAATTATTGCCACCCCGCCGGCCAAGCGACTGGCAGTAAAAACTTTCGTTCGCGAATACGACGCACCGACCATTCGCGAAGCCATACTGCGGGAAATTTTACGTGGTGGTCAGGTTTATTTCTTACACAACAATGTTGCGACCATCGAGAAAACTGCAAGGGATCTGGTCGAGTTGGTTCCCGAGGCGCGCATCACCATCGCCCACGGTCAGATGCGTGAGCGCGAGCTGGAACGCATCATGTCGGATTTCTATCATCAGCGCTTTAACGTGCTGGTGTGCACCACCATCATCGAAACCGGCATCGATGTACCAACGGCCAATACCATTATCATGGACCGTGCCGATCATCTGGGCTTAGCCCAAATGCATCAGTTGCGTGGTCGGGTGGGACGTTCACACCACCAAGCCTACGCTTATTTGCTAACGCCACACCCGAAACGTATGACCAAAGACGCGCTGAAGCGACTGGAAGCCATTGCGCAACTGGAAGACCTCGGTGCCGGCTTTATGCTTGCCACCCACGACCTGGAGATCCGTGGTGCCGGTGAGCTCTTGGGTGACGATCAAAGCGGGCAAATCGAAACCATAGGTTTTACCCTATACATGGAAATGCTCGAACAAGCAGTACAGGCGCTACGCGATGGCAAAGAGCCAGCACTCGATACCCTGCTGCGCGCTCAAAGCGAGGTCGACCTGCGCGTTCCCGCATTGTTACCAGAGCACTATATCGCCGATGTAACGCTGCGCTTAAGCATGTACAAGCGTATTGCCAGTGCCGAGTCCGCAGCGGATCTGCGAGCGCTACAAGTTGAAATGATTGACCGCTTTGGCCTCTTACCGGACGCGGCAAAGAACTTAATGCGCATCACCGAATTACGTAATCGCGCGGGTAAGTTGGGCATTCGTAAAATCGACGGTGGTCCGCAAGGGATCAGCATTGAGTTTGCACAGGACACCCAAATACGCCCAGATTTTTTGATCGAGCTAATTCAGAATTCACCGCAAGATTACCGGCTTGAAGGCCCTGCACGTTTACGTATTCTTGTTAAAATTGAAGATACTCAAGCGCGGCTGAAACTGATAGAGTCGTTGCTGGATGATTTTGCAGAAAATATGCAGCGTTAAGGATATGGAAATGGTCGCAAATTCGCTTTGGCACCAATTTACTCAGCTAAGTAAACCGGTACTCATGCTTGCTGCCGTGTTCGGCTGCCACGCTGTGATGGCCCAAGTACAATCCGAGCGTAATACCTGGCGCTGGTTCGAAGTCGAGGTATTGGTTTTTGCGCACACTAACAACGAACCGGAAGCAGAGTCCTTCAGCTGGCAAGGTCCGTCAGCGCCAGAAAACGTGCACTACGATTTTTTGACGCACTATTTTGCACCTGACATTCACCCAGCAATTGTCACTTTGCCCGAATGTAAAGTGCCGGCAATTGTTCCAACCTTCGACCGTGATTCAGTTTTATGCGCACGCCCGTTAGAGTTGAGTCAGTGGCTGCCGATGAACTGGCATCGTCCAGAACGAGCCATCGCATTACTCGATCGCGCGCCCGAACAGGTGGTCGATGGACCCGGTGGCGACGTCAACAAAGCCACGAACGTGTTCCTTGCACCCGAAAAACAACTGGAATTAAGCGCCATGCGGCAACAGATCGTGCGCCGCGGGGTAGGAAAACCGCTCATGCATTTGAGTTGGTACCAGCCAGTGTTTGAGCGCCAACAGAATTACAAAGTGCGTTTATTTGGTGGCGTAAATTATGGCAAAACTTACGCGCCAAGCGGCTACCCTTATGCCCCCGAAGAGGACGAATTTATTGCCTTCGAGGCTAAAGCCAATGCAGTAAAAGAGGAAGCCCTTAGCGACCGTTTAGCTCAATTAATGCAGTTGCAACAACAAGCTGGTTTACACTTTACCGCACGCGCAGAGGATCAGCCCCTCGCACCACCACCGTTAATTCAACGACCACAGCAACCTGAGGCGGTGTGGCAGCTCGACGGGACCATGCATATTTATCTGGTTGGCAACTATTTGCACATCGCCAGTGATCTGGAACTACGCGAGCCGCAGCAAGTGTTATGGCAGCCCGCATCACTTTCTGCGCAAGCCGATCAGGCACTGCAGGGTGATAGCAGCGGTAGCTTTTTACGCAGCTTTAACCTGGAACAACTGCGTCGGGTGATTAGTCATGAAACTCATTACTTTGACCATCCAAAGCTCGGACTAATAGTGCAAATCCGACGTACCGACCTCTCCGCCCCTCGCTACTAAGTTGCCGGTAGAGGAACACTTTTGATAGCTGCTGAGCGGCTTGATGCCGCCGACGTTTTGCAAGTAGGAACCTATGCACAACACCATTTTTGCCAAGATGATTAAACCAAGCTGGTACTGGTCCGTACTTTTCGCCTTCGGCTTAGTTGCTAGTGCAACATCGCCACAACCTAAACTTGCTGAAGTTACTGAGGTTATTGAGGTTCCGCAATGTAGCCCTGCGGTAAGTATTGCTAGTGTGCAAGGCAATACCGGGCAATCGCCGTTACTTGACCAACAGGTGGTGGTCATGGGCACGGTAACAGCGACGTGGCAGCAAACCGATCAACTCGGCGGTTTTTTCCTACAACAGTCAACCGCAGCAGCTACCGCAGGACTTTTCGTGCAAGCTACTACCCCAACAGTTGCAACGGGAGATGTTGTGGAGGTCACTGGTGTCGTGCGAGAACATCAACAACTAACCCAACTTGATAGCGTCAGCGCTATCCGCAACTGCGGAAGGGCAGATTTACCCAAACCACAATTGCTGACTTTACCAGTCGCCGCAAAATCAACCTTTGAGCAACTTGAAGGTCAATACGTAACTCTGTCACAGCAGCTGGTAGTCAACGGCACCTACTTGCTCGGTCGTCACGGTAGCTTCGACGTGGCTAGCGAGCGCCTTTACACACCAACCCAAATGGTTGAACCAGGTGCTGCCGCGCAAGCCTATGCCACAGCAAACGAGTTAAAACGCTTACTCATTGACGATAACCAGTCTCCGAGCCCCATTTCCGTGCCCTATCCAGCACCTGCACTCAGCGCGGAGAATAGTTTACGCAGCGGTGACACGGTAACAAATGTGATCGGCATATTAAGTGAATTCAATGGCAGCTACCGCATTCAGCCGACCTCACAACTTAACTTTCATAACACCAACCCGCGTCCGTTGGCACCGACACGAACCGCGGACGCTAGCGTCTTGCGCGTCGCCACCTTTAACGTGCTTAATTACTTCAATGGTGAAGGTGCAGAACGCGTTTTCCCAACCGAACGAGGCGCAAAAACTGCCGCGGATTTCGCCCGCCAGGAAGCAAAAATCATCGCCGCTTTGGCGGCCTTAGACGCCGATATTGTGGGCTTGATGGAGATCGAAAACGATGGCTACGACGAACACAGTTCAATTGTCAGGTTAACTGAACAATTACGCACGGCGACCGGTGCCCCCTGGCAGTTTGTGCAAGCCGCCGATAGCCGCTTTGGCAGTGATGCAATTACCAATGGTTTGATTTATCGCAGTGACCGTGTGGTCCCTCTGGGCAAGTCGCTAACCATTACCGAAGGGCCCTTTAGCAATCGTAGCCGCTATCCCCTGATACAACGCATGCAGCCAGAAGGTACGGAAGAGACCTTGGTGATCGCAGTCAACCACTTTAAGTCTAAGGGCTCCTGCCCACGTGAAGCAGAAAATCCAAATGCCAACCAGAATGATGGACAAGCATGCTGGAATGCCGCACGTGTTCAATCTGCTCAGTTGCTCGTTGATTTTATGCAAACCGAACCGCTACTGGCGCAAACCCCAGCGCAAATTCTGCTCGGTGACTTTAATGCCTATGCCCGGGAAGACCCTATTACCCTGCTGGACCAGGCCGGTTACCATAACCGTGTCGAGCATTTCGAACCACTGGGTTATTCTTATGTTTACGATGCCCAAGCCGGAAGCCTCGACCATCTGTTGGTTTCAGCAACGTTACATGGCCGCGTTCTCAACCAACAGCACTGGCTCATCAATGCTGATGAACCACCAGCGCTGAGCTATGACGGTTATCAGCACAACCCAGCCTGGTTTGCACCCAATCCTTACCGCGCGTCGGATCACGACCCGATTATTGCAGATATTCAATTTTAACCAATACTCTTGTCACACCTTAGTGTCCTGTTGCATCTTATAGCTTAGATACGCTGCAACAGGATGCGCATGGCTAAAACAGGATTTGCTCAATCAGTTTCTGCAGGCACAGTGAAGGGCGCACAACGCGGCCGTCGCGATTGTCAGCGAGTGATTTTTGAGACCTACCAACCTGCGGTGCAACGGCTGCTTCACGGTATGTGTCGCGACGCTGAATTGGCCCGCGACCTCACGCAGGATGTATTTATTCAATCGTTTGACAAGCTCAAGCAACTACGCGACCCGGAAGCACTCGGTGGTTGGCTGAAACAGCTCACGGTGAACACCGCATTGTCACACTTTCGTAAGCCACATCATCTTGCCGTAGCAGAACACGAAGAATTGAATTTGAACGCCCAAGATTGGCTCAGTCAGAGTGATTGGTTACAACAGCTCGATAACATTGAACAATTACTCGCAGTCCTGGATGACCACGAACATCAATTGGTGTGGTTGTATTTAGTAGAAGGTTACAGCCACGACGAACTAGCAGCGCAATTTGCAGTCAACGTGGCAACCGTACGCCAGCGCTACCATCGCGCCTTAAAGAAATTACGTGAGAGGAGTCAATCATGAAAGCTGCCAAGCATCAGCCTGAACTTACAGCTGCTGAGCGTGCCTTGCAAGAACACCTCGAGCAGTATGCAGAGCCCACTCAGCCAGTAACCTGGCAAGACATCAGTGCGCGAAAAGGCACTTCGGTAGGTGTAGGTAAAGCGCGACGCAGCCGTTGGCCACTTTGGTTGGCTCCGGTAGCTGCCGCGGCGGCAGTAGCTTGGCTATGGGTACTGCAACCACAGCAGATAACACAACCAGACAGGTACGATACGCCGATGTTACTTGCCAGTAACTACAGTCTGGACGCCATCGATCGGCAACTACAACAAGCTTACATACGAGGTGCCGATGAGGCGCAGATCAACGCACTTTGGCAACAACGTGAACAACTCACGGCACAGGAGATAAATTAATGAATAAGCTACAATTTTTGAAGTTAACCGGAATTGTGTTGCTGGCACTAACTAGCTCCGCGACAAGCTTTGCCCAGGAACAGGAAGCCCGTGATCATGCCAGAGCCGCAGCTGTTGCCGCCGCCAAAGCTCAAGGCAAAGCCGAATCTGTGACTTTAGAAGAACCGACTCGCAGCTACTTCGACTGGGGTGCTGTTGTAAACCCGAGCGGCAGAGTGATGTCAGTGCGCAGCGACTCAGTAGCGCGAGAAATGGGCATAGAAGTCGGCGACCGGCTAGTCAAAGTCGATGAACTAACTTTAACCGAACAATCGTTACAAGATTTGGTGAGCTATCTTGAAGCGCTGGAACATGGTGGCGTCTTCGAGGCAACAGTACAACGTAAAGGACAAGTTAAAGTCTTGTCTGGCCGCGCCAAAGCAACCGTCATACCCGGCTGGCGTCTTGAAGTTGATGTAGCTCAAAGCGTCATTGATAAAGCAGATGAAGCCAACTGTGGTCGCGTCAGTGTCTTCGTGACACCACCTCAAGCCCGCGATTTATTCCCAGCTTACTTCGTCCGCATTGACGATGACAACGTGCTTACCCGCCGCCCTATTGTTAAATTATCACCGGGCAAACACAAGGTGGAACTACATGAGCTGATCGACGATCCCTGGGTGCGCCGTTCACGCAGCATCAATCAGGCCAAGACCATCGAAATTGATGTCAAAGCCGACACGACCTATTACTTTGCGGCTCGTTTCGTGCGCGACAAGCGTCTCAGTACCGTCGACGAAGAGTACTGGGAACCGGTGATCTGGCGCCAAGTCGAACAAGAGTGTGAAAGCAATTAACGGATAGAATCTTAAAAAAAGGGCAGCCAGGCTGCCCTTTTTTGTTGCGCTACCTTACTTAGCGGAATCTTCCAGCAAGTTTAGCGATTTGCCGATTTCAATTTTCCGAGGTTTCATTGCCTCTGGAACAACCTTCTCAAGACCAATAGTTAACAAACCATTTTCCATTTTCGCGCCTTTAACTTCAACATGATCGGCTAAGTTGAATTTGCGCTCGAAGCTGCGGAATCCAATACCCTTATGTAGATACTGACGCTCTTCCCTGTCTTCTTCCTTACGGCCCTGAATTTTCAGCATGCCGTTCTCTACTTCAATGCTGAGTTCGTCATCAGCAAAACCAGCCACCGCTAGGGTAATCGCATAGCGATTTTCGCCAATAACTTCGATATTATAGGGAGGATAACCGCCGGCGGCATTACCGTCCGCACGCATCGCCGAGTCGAGCAAACGCGCCATCCGATCAAATCCAATACTACTGCTATAAAGTGGTGATAAATCTATAGTTGCCATAATCATTCTCCTTAGGAAGCAATGTTTAGTTATGTCGGGACTCTCTCTGAGACGTCACCGACACCTTATAAATAGTGGCGCTAATTTGCTTTTCAAGAGTTCGTCGCAAAACTATTTGCGTCTACCTTGTGTCATGTGTATGTCATCTTCACTATGCTATCATCCGCTTCAATTTGTAGAGTTTGTCATCGATTTGAGTAGGAGTGCAGATAGTGTTTCGTCGTAGCTTGTTGATTGCCAGTATTGGTTTGTTACTAGGCGCTTGTGCGCAAAACCCATCGATTTCCGCCAAAACTGAACCAGCTACAACGCAAAACACGCCGCCGAACATTATCTTTCTAATTGGTGATGGTATGGGCTTTGAATATATCTCAGCCTATCGCTACGCACTAAGCGAACGAGGCCAATCACTGGCAGCAACGCCTTTTGATGAGATGCTGGTTGGCGCTGCTACCACTTATCCGGACGATACCACCTGGATAACAGACTCAGCGTCAAGTGCCACAGCTTTAGCAACAGGTGTAAAAAGCTACAACGGCGCCATCGGTGTCGACGCCGAACAACACCCACAGCAAACCATGATGGAAAAAGCCCGTCAGCTGGGTTGGCACACAGGGGCGATTTCAACATCGCAAGTCACCCATGCGACCCCAGCTGCATTTTTCACTCATCACCCGTCACGACAAATGTACAACGAGATTGCTGATTCGTTTGCCAGCACTAAGTTTGGCGAGCGATGGAGTTTCGACCTATTGTTAGGCGGCGGCATGAGTTACTTTAAGCGCGCCGATAAGAACTGGCTGCCGGAGCTAGCGCAACAAGGTATGCAGGTGGTCACTGATTACCAACAATTAGACGCTACTCAACAGTTACCGGTGCTGGGACTGTTTGCCCCGGTCGCGCTGCCCTACGCGGTTGATGACCAACCACGCTTAGCGCAACTCACCCGTAACGCTTTACGCTTACTGAGTAGCGCACAAACAACGAGCGGCAAACCTTTCGCGCTGATGATTGAAGGCAGCAAAATCGATTGGTGTGGACACGCCAACGATATCGCCTGTGCTATTGGCGAAATCCAAGACTTCGCCCAAGCGTTACAAGTCGCCAAAGACTTTCAACAGGAACATCCAAATACACTGATTGTAGTCACCGCAGATCACTCCACCGGTGGACTCACACTGGGGCAAGGTGGTGTGTATGAATGGCACTCTGAACGCGTCATGGCTATCGAGAATTCGCTTGAGGTTTTGGTGCCTGAGCTGCTTGCCCGATCGCGAGAACAATGGCGTGATTACCTGCAACCACGATTAAACCTTCCCGTGAGTGATGCTCAGTGGCAACAACTGGCAGAGACTGAACTTGCCGGCAGCTTAGATCGTAACGCCCACGAACGAATCTTACGGAAAGCGCTGGTGGCTCTGATTAGTGAAGTTACCCGCACCGGCTGGACCACCACCGGTCACACCGCGGTGGACGTGCCTATTATGGCTACAGGTCCTTATGCAGAACAGCTTCGCGGATATAAAGATAATACCGAAATTGGACAATTATTGCTGCAAATCGTGCGTTAAGCACGACTGCAGCGTTAAAGGTTTAGGCGTGCCAATCCAGTTCTTTGGCACGCTGCGCGGCCAGCGCCGGAACATCGGTCTTGACAAAGTGATGATGCATAATCTGCACCCCTAACATGTGATTTATAACGGCATCTAGCTGTACCTTTTCATCAATACTGACCTCATCAGACTCGTGCTTCGCGAAGGTGCGCTGCACTTCATCAAAGTCCAGTAGACCGGCCTCCTCGATTGCTTCTTTCGACAGGAATTGCTCAGCCAGTTTTTCCACGGCCTGCCATTTCTTCGGATCCGTATGTGCTGGTGGCGCCATAAAGGCGAATTTCTCACGTTTATAGAGGGTTTCTGGTAATAACCCTTTCATCGCTTCCCGTAACACATATTTTTCTTTATTCCCCTTAATACGCAGGTGTGGCGGCACCGTGAACGCATATTCAGCAAGGTGATGGTCGAGAAATGCTGGTCGTGCTTCCATTGAATTCGCCATATCGACGCGATCACCGCCCCAAGTCAGGATTTGCCCTTCGAGCATGGTTTTAATCCAGACATACTGTGCGCGGTCCAGCGGATGGCGCCCGATAAGCATCTCTTCATCTAATGTATCGGCAATCGCTTTACCCGGATCATACTCCTCAACTTGCGCACGGCGCGGTTTAGCGATCAGCGGCAAAGCAACACTGGAAACCGACAACCACGGCTGCACACAGCTCGGGGTAAAGCCCATTTTGGTGTTAAATGCGGCACTGACATACTCTTCGCGGGCTAGCATCGCCCCTTTCACCAGCTTATTGCTTTTTTCTAATAGTTCTTGCCAGGCTTTGCGCTCGCTGTCAGGAAGATGATCCAGACCGTGTAAAAACATATCTTTACGAAACGCCGGGTACCCGGCAAAGAGTTCATCAGAGCCCTCACCGGTTAACACAACTTTGTAGTTTACTTGGTTCACTTGCTGACTCATCAAGTACTTGGCAACGCCTAATGTGTTATAAATCGTGCGCTCTGTGTGCCAAATTGTTTTGACGAAATGATCATATAAATCATCCGCATTCAAACGCATGATGTGGTGGTCAGCACCAGTAGCTTCGGCCATTTCCTGCGCGATCGGCGTTTCATCGTATTCGCTGGAGTCAAAACCGATGGTAAAGGCTTTAACTGAAGTTTGCGTCGATGCTGCGGACAGTCCCAGGATGGCACAGGAATCAATACCACCGGACAGATAACAACCTACCGGTACATCTGCCGTCAAACGATGTTGCACCGCCTCAAGCAAATGTTTGCGGACACCATCAATGTAAGGTTGTTCATCAACATCGTCGCCTGGATAGTCACTTTCCTGCGGAAAGTTAACGTCCCAATATTTAAATTCAGAGAGCTCAAGTTCACCCTTTTTACGTTGCACCTTCACTACATGCCCGGGCGGCACTTGGTGGATTCCTTCAAATGCGGTTGAGCCCGGCACCATCACTTGGATAAGTTGATGATAAAGCCCTTCGGAGGAGAAGTTCCGAGGTACTGATGGATGTGCAAACAACACTTTCAATTCGGAACCAAAGACCACGCCGTCATTAGTGTGCGTGTAATACAAAGGTTTTACCCCAAAGCGATCGCGCACCAGATACATACTATCTTCTTGCTGGTCATAAAGACCAAAGGCAAACTCGCCGCGTAGCTGCTTCAACGTCTCCTCAAGACCTTCGCGTTGATACAGATGCATGACGATCTCAGAATCGCTTTTGGTGCGGAAACGAGCACCCTGTGCGGTTAAATCTGCGCGAATACGTTTAAAATCGTAAAATTCTCCGTTATGTGCCAGCATCAAATTTCCGTCTGCCGACACAAAAGGTTGCCGCGCGCGTTCTTCGTTTAAGTCAATAATAGTTAACCGCGCATGGCTGAAGCCGACGCCGCTGCCGTCCATAATTTGATAACCAAAACCATCCGGACCACGATGGTGCATGATGGCTGCCATATTAACGAGTGTTTGCGCGTCTGGCGTTTCGCTCGCGCGTTGATTAAAAATTCCTGCAATACCACACATTTTGCTTAATCCTCGTAAGTGTTACACCACATCCATCACGCGTTCTGCGCGTTCGACCATACAGGTGAGTAATGCCATGCGCAGAAAAACTGCGCCTCGGGCTTGGCTGAAATACCAATTATGCGAGGTGTGATCGAGTGCCGTCGACAACTCTTCCCCACGCGCTAACGGGTGTAAAATAATTGCGTCTTTCTTTAACGGCGACTTCTCAGTTAAATGGAAAGCATCACCGTAAGTGTTGAAGGTGTCACCTTCCCATGAAATTGCGTTGATGTAGACAATATCAAGCTCCGGCAAAACTGTATCAAGTTCGGTCACAGTGCGGACACGAATTCCCCGTGCTTCAAGCTCTTCACGTTGCCCTTCACCCCATAATTCGTCTGTACTAGCTGCATCATGAATAATTACTAACTCAGCCACTGCGTCAGGAAAAACCGATAGGCATTTCAAAAAACTGCGTACCGTGCGCATTTTATTTGGCACCCCAATAACGCCAATTTTAACGTTGTCGCTGGACTCTGGGTCAACCAGTGTCGGGCGCCACTTAAAAATCGCATACATATCGGCTAACGCTTGCGTCGGATGTTCATCGGCGCCATTACCAGCGTTGATAATAGGTATACGCAAGGCATCCATCATCTCAAATAGCGAGCTTTCATGATTGTCTCTTAGCACCACACAGTCACCATAGTTGTTGAACATTTCGGCGACATCAGCAAGGCACTCACCTTTGGCAATACCCGTGGTCGAGCGATCGGTAATCGACATGATGTCGCCACCGAGGCGATGCCAGGCACTTTCAAACGATAGCCGCGTGCGCGTGCTGGGTTCATAAAACGCACTGATCAGAATTTTGTTCTGCAACGGCGAGCTGAACCGTTTTGGGTTACTTTCAATTTTCGCTGCTAAGCGGAACAACTGCTTCATGGTCTCTTGATCAAACTGATCACCCGAAACAATATGTTGTTTGGCGAGCTTCACTAAAAAATCGCCATCTTCCTGAATTGTCCTAAGCAACGCTTTTGGATGCGCATCCCCATAGACATCAGGACGTTCACGCTCAAACGAAACGTCATTTACATTCATAATGAATTACCATATTTGTTTAGAAATGAAATCTCTTAGCCAGAGCCCGATAAGGATCACGGGAGCGCATGCGGTCAGCACTAAACAGACCACCACAAGGGTACTAAATGCCGTCAAACCCATGGTCATGCCGAGTGCTCCTCTTGTTCGTCTAGTTGCTGCCAGTCAAACTGATGCTTACTTAATACTAGTCCCAAACCGCAAATTAAGGCGGAAACTATGCACGACAACAAGGCCGCAACGTAAAAACCGATAAGGAAGTAACCAGCCAAGCCGGTAACTGTACCCAGGGTCATAGCTGCCGCGGCATACTTACCGCTTAGACGGCGGTGATATAGACCTAGGACAATAGGGAAAATAGTGCTGGCAACGAAGGCCCCGGCAAAATTAAGTAGTGCGCCTAGGGTCGCTATTTGTGGTAGACAAAGTAACCAGGTCAGCACCCCTAATCCCAGAATGCTGTAGCGATTGAATCGCAGTAAATGCTTATCGCTAGCCTTAGGTTTGAGTTTTTTATTGTAGATATCGCGGGTCACCAAATCAGAGGTCGCCGCTAACAAGGAGTCAAGACTCGATGCCAACGCTGAGAACACCACGATAAACACGACTACCGCACCGACTTTCCCTAACACCTCAGCTGCGACCATAGGACCTACCATGTCGGCACTTGGCGGAAAAATCCCAAGCTGTGGAGCAGCCAGAGCAATAAAGCCCGTCACGATTGGAATCGGTAACCATAACAATCCGCCAAGCAAGTAAGCTTTAAATGCCACTTTACCCTTAAATGCTAACGCACGGGACCACCATACGTTGGAGTGAAAGATCTCGCCAAGGCCGAAAAATATATTGTTAAATAAGAACATGATGGCAGCAGGAAATAGTAAATCGAGCAGTTGCGGATGGTTGCTTTGCACTTCGCTATGAATCGACTCGAGACTCACCGTATCAATCAAGAACCAAGCGATCAGTACCACGCCCACAATAATAATCAACGCCTGGATAAAGTCTGTAGCGATAACTGCACGTAGGCCACCAAACAACGTATACCCCACACAGATAATCAAAATAGAAGTCATGCCAATGTGATAGTCAAGACCACTCAGGGCCTCCAACAGGATGCCACCCGCCATGCCAAGACTGACCAACCAGCCAAAGGCGTAGACCACAGAAATAAGAATAAAGGCCCACCAGGCCGCTTGCCCGTAGCGCAAGCGTACAAAATCACCGGAGGTATAACCATTGGGCATGAGGCGCTTAATTCGGGCCGCCAGCGGCGCAAATAAAATCAGGCCAAGTGCAGCGAACGAATAGCCAACCATGCCCCAAATACCGAATTGGTAGGTAAGCTGGGGCGCCACTAGCGTTGTGTTACTGGTAACCCACGTCGCCATGGCTGTTGCGGAAGCTAACGCAAATCCGACATTTCTGCCGGCCAACGCAAAATCCTCATGGGTTTTATTGGCGCGTCCCAGGTACCAACCAAACAAGACCCAGGCCAAGCCGAATACCACAACAAGTGTGAGCCCTAAAGAGCTTGAAAGTGCGAAGCCGCTGGTTTCAGTCATGCTTCACCTTTGGTGTCGCGTCATTGCGACGGCGTCGATGCAGGGTAATGATAGTGACCACCAGCACGATAAATAACACCAACCCGGTAAAAAATAAACTATAAGCCTGCCAACTTGAGTAGTGCCGCACGCTAACCACGACCACGTTACTCGATAGTTCAGCACTGGGTTTCAGGCGGAAGTAATAATCGCCATCGCTAAAGCCGGTTAGGGTCATCTTTTCAAAATCACCAAACCAGGCAAATTCAGTATTAATTTCGCTGAAGTCTCTGCGCGAGCTCTGCTGCACAATCATGCCAGCCCGTGGTGCTTGGTCAAGCGCCAGTACGAAGTAACCTTCGCGGCTGGTTTCCTGAGCGGATAAAGTGAAATGGGTTGCGGTGTCTTGCGCACTAGCAGGCCGCGCCAGCAGCGTGATAAAAAACAACAGAGCGATTTGACTAATAAAGCCGTAACGTTTCGGCACGATTCCTTCCTATAGCTCTTTGTTTCTAGGCTAGCAAGCTAACAAAATCATTGCAACTTGAAGGATCTGTCTTTCGAGTCAAGGCGTATCAAGGTATGCTAAAAGCAATCAGAGGAAGGTGGTAAACCACATGGTTCATGTTTTTTTATGCAGTATGGGAGCGAATCTCGCTCCGGAAGCAAATTTTTCCCATGCCAAAGCACTGATCGTTGGTTTAGGTCAGGCGACCTACTCGGCAGCGTGCTACACGCAGCCAGTGGCGATTGATACTGAACATGACTTTCTTAATGCGCTGTTCATCATTAAAACCCAACTTAATGCGGAACAGCTCAAAGCAGAATTTAACGCCATTGAAGAAGCGCTCGGCCGTGATCGTTCTGATCCGCTGAGCAGTGAAAAAGACCGCCCGATGGATATTGATATCCTTGGTGAACTCAGCCAGCACGAAGCTGATGCTGCATGGCAGCAGGTACCTGACTACCTGCAAGATATGTGTGCCAGCCTAAAACCTGTAGCCCAGCAAATGGAGTTATCCGCATGACCTCAACGGCAGTTACAGAGCAACAACCGGTGGCACTCATCACCGGTGCCGGACGTCGCTTCGGCTTTGAATTGGCGAAAGCATTACTGGCCGAAGGCTATCGGGTATTGGCTCACTACAATTCCTCGCGCGAAGGCGTTGCCGAACTTGAAGAGCTTGGTGCGCTGGGGCTGCAAGCCGATTTAACCGATCAGCAGGCAATTGAGCAACTTGTTATCGACGTCAAACAAAGCACCCAGCGACTCGACCTGCTGGTGAACAATGCCTCATGCTTCTACGACAATGAACGTGTCAACGCAGATCCGCAGGCCTTGGCGGCAGTGTTCCAAGTGCATGTGCAAGCGCCTTATCAGTTGATTCATGGGCTAAGTGAACTATTAGCCGCTCACGGCGATGGCGCGGTCATCAATATCACCGACATTTATACCGACAGTCCAGCGACGGGTTATATCGCTTATTGCGCGGCTAAGGCTGGATTAGCCAATCTAACGCAAAGCTTTGCCAAGCAACTGGCACCAAAAGTGCGGGTGAACGGCATTCAACCGGGTCCTATTCTCTTTTTACCTGAACATGACAGTGAACATCGCGATAAAGTACTCGCAGAAACACCATTGAAGGTTGAGGGCGGACTAGAGCCCATGATTCAAGCCGTGCGCTTTTTGCGTGACAATCCGTTTGTTACCGGTGAGTTCATTAAAGTTGACGGCGGTCGCGCTTTGCTTATTTAGCATTTCGGACTACCCATAAAAAAAGCCAGGCCGCGGAGCCTGGCTTTGCTAACTGAACGCTGATCAAGCGTCCAGCATTTGGCGCAATACATAATGTAAAATACCGCCATTTTTGTAGTAGTCCAGCTCGGTGTTGGTATCGATACGACACTTCACTTCAAAGGTTACCTTAGAGCCATCATCTTTTTCCGCTGTGACTTTCAGCATTTGACCCGGCTTGAGCGTTTCATCAATACCCTCAATAGAGATCTTCTCATGACCGTTCAGACCCTGTGCCTGCACACCTTGATCAGCCTCAAACTGCAGGGGTAACACACCCATGCCAATAAGGTTGGAACGGTGTATACGCTCATAACTCTCGGCGATAACAGCTCTTACCCCAAGTAAGGTTGTACCTTTTGCAGCCCAGTCACGACTTGAGCCCGTACCGTACTCTTTACCTGCCAACACGACCAGCGGAGTATTCTCTTTCTGGTACTTCATCGCGGCGTCGTAAATCGACATTTGTTCGCCCGATGGCACATGAATGGTGTAACCGCCTTCAACATTATCAAGCATTTGGTTTTTGATGCGGATGTTGGCAAAGGTGCCACGCATCATGACTTCATGATTACCACGACGCGAGCCATAAGAGTTGAAATCTTTCACTTCAACACCGTTCGCTTGCAGGTATTTACCGGCAGGCGAGTCAGGCTTGATGGAACCCGCGGGTGAAATATGGTCGGTGGTAATTGAGTCTGCAAACACCGCCAGCACACGAGCGTCTTTAACGTTGCTCATGGCCGTCAGTGGTTGATCGATCTCGTTGAAGTAAGGCGGATTTTTCACATAGGTTGAATCGTCACTCCAGTTGTACGTATTACCTTCACTAATTGGGATACCACGCCATTCTTCATCACCTCTGAATACTTCACCATATTCACGGCGGAACATGTCATCATCGACAAAGCTTACCGCTTCCGCGATCTCTTTGGTGCTTGGCCAGATATCTTTCAGGTATACAGGGTTACCATCCTGATCTTGGCCCAGCGGATCTTTGCTGAGGTCAATGCGGGTGGTACCTGCCAAAGCATAAGCAACCACTAAGGGAGGTGACGCTAACCAGTTCGCTTGCACCTCTGGATGCACACGACCTTCAAAGTTACGGTTACCGGAAAGTACCGAAGATACCGTCAAGTCACCTTCTTTAATTGCGGCGCTAACGTCGTCCGGCAACGGACCTGAGTTACCGATACAGGTGGTACAGCCGTAACCCACTAGATTGAAACCGATCTTGTTCAGGGAAGAAGTAAAACCAGCTTTGTCCAGGTAATCGGTCACGACTTTCGAGCCTGGAGCCAATGATGATTTCACCCATGGCTTGCGCATCAAACCTTTGTCCACAGCTTTCTGCGCAACCAGACCAGCAGCCATCATTACACTTGGATTCGAGGTGTTGGTACAGGAGGTAATTGCCGCAATCACGACGTCACCATGAGACAAGGTGTAATCCTTGCCTGGTACCTGTACTTTCTTGTCTTTTTCGTTCGCTTGCCCAGATTGCTCAAGAATAAGATCAAAATTGGCACCAAGCTGTGGCATAGCAACGCGATCTTGTGGGCGTTTCGGACCTGCCAGGGAAGCTCCAACGGTACTTAAATCTAATTCCATTGAATCGGTGAACACAGGTTCGTTACCTGTTTCACGCCACATACCTTGCGCCTTGCTGTACGCTTCGACTAAATCGATAGTTTCTTGCTCACGACCTGACAGTTCAAGATAACGCAGGGTTTCCTGGTCAACCGGGAAGAAACCACAGGTCGCACCGTATTCCGGAGCCATATTGGCAATGGTGGCGCGGTCAGCCAGCGGCAGATGATCTAAGCCTGGGCCGTAAAACTCAACGAATTTACCCACCACACCGTGCTTACGCAGCATCTGGGTGACAGTTAACACCAAGTCGGTCGCGGTAACACCTTCAGGCAACTTGCCGGTAACACGGAAGCCAACAACCTCCGGTATCAACATTGAAATCGGTTGTCCCAACATGGCGGCCTCGGCCTCGATACCACCAACACCCCAGCCTAAAACACCCAGTCCGTTAATCATGGTGGTGTGCGAATCGGTGCCCACCAAAGTGTCAGGCACAACAAAGGTTTTGCCATCTTGTTCTTTGGTCCAAGCCACTTTTGCCAGATATTCCAAATTAACCTGGTGGCATATTCCCGTGCCCGGTGGTACCACGCGGAAATTTTCGAATGCGCTTTGACCCCAGCGGAGGAATTGATAACGCTCAAAGTTGCGTTCCATTTCGATACGTACGTTTTCTTTAAACGCTTCAGGCGTTGCAAATTGATCCACCATCACCGAGTGGTCGATAACCAGATCTACGGCTGATAATGGATTAATTTGTTCTGGATCCTGACCTGCTTTGGCAACGGCATCGCGCATTGCTGCCAAGTCGACAATCGCCGGTACGCCGGTAAAATCTTGCATGAGTACACGCGCTGGCCGGTACTGAATTTCTCGATCGGATTTGCGCTCAGCTAACCAATGCGCAATAGCATCAATATCATCTGGGACAACGGTTTCGCCGTCTTCGTTGCGTAACAGGTTTTCCAGTAAAACTTTCATCGATGTCGGCAATTTATCAATATCACCGATGTTCTTAAGCTTCTCTGCAGCCTTTGGCAAGCTGTGGTAATGATAAGTCTTACCGTTTACTTCTAACGTACTTAACGTTTTCAAGCTGTCGTTACTCGACATAGCTTACTCCTTCTTAACGATACATCCTCTAAGCATAGCCGCAAATTGGCGACCAGGCCATAGTACTCATTTATAGTCACTATGGGATGTTACATGGTAAAGATCAACTCACTAACGTGCTGATCCGACGATAGTTTGATAGCTACTCACAATTCACACCGATGATGGTATAAGCTTAGGTATTGCCACAATTTAAGCGCCACCTACAATGCCACACCCAAAGCTCGAAACGTTCGAGACCCTAGGTCAGTACATGGACCTACTCATGGACGCCATCTGCGTGGTTGATCCCGAAGGGGTATTTATCTACATAAGCGCAGGTGGCGAACGTGTTTTTGGTTACTCACCAAAGGAAATGATCGGCAGGTCAATGTTTGATTTTATGCATCCAGATGATCACAACCGCACCCGCGGCCTGGCCGCAGAGATTATGGCCGGCGAAGGCAAAGTGGATTTTGAAAATCGCTACCTTCGGAAAAATGGCGAAATTGCACATATTTCCTGGTCGGCGCGTTATTCGGAATCAGACAATATCCGCATTGCGGTTGCCCGCGATATTACCCATCAACGCAAAGTAGAAATCGAGCGGCAACAATTACTGCAACGCCTGGAGCAACTTGCGCTGTACGACCCACTGACTGAATTACCCAACCGCAGTTATTTTTACACCCGCGCGCAACAAGCGCTTGAACACTCAAACGATGTTGCGGTTGCTTACATTGATTTAGATCGCTTTAAAGAAATCAATGACCAGCATGGTCACGCTGTCGGTGATCGGGTGATTCGTGCCGCCGCTCAGCGGTTGCAACAAAACCTACGCAGTCACGATACCCTCGCGCGTATCGGCGGTGACGAATTTGTGGTGTTGTTTGAACGTGTGCAAAATCAGAGCGACGCGCTTGCCATCGCCAATAAATTATTAGCGGCGCTCGAGCAGCCCATTGAGCTGCCCGAAGGCAAGTTCAGCATTGACGCGAGCGTCGGAATTGCCCTCGCTGGACTCCACGGCAACGATTTAGAATCATTGTTAGTGCGCGCTGACGACGCCATGTATCGGGCAAAACGTGTTTCTGACCATAAGGTTATGCTCGCTTCAACTTAAACTCTCGCAAAGCTTTTGTTGTAGTTGTCAGGCAGCTTATAATAGGAGCCCTAGCTAACCGAAAAGGAATAACGATGAGCCAAGTATTGCAGGATTTGCTTGATTTACTCCGCCTGGAAACTATCGATCAGGGGATCTATCGCGGTCAGAGCCAGGATTTAGGCTTTGGCGCAGTCTTTGGCGGCCAGGTGATCGGTCAAGCACTATCTGCAGCTAAAGAAAGCTTGCCTGGAGATCGCAAGGTACATTCGCTTCATTCCTACTTTTTGCGCCCCGGCGATGTCCAGAAACCTATCATTTACGATGTCGAAAATGTTCGCGATGGCAGAAGTTTTTCAACCCGTCGGGTAAAAGCCGTACAAAACGGTAAGCCTATCTTTTACATGACGGCATCATTTCAAATTGATGAGCCAGGCTTTGAACATCAGGACACCATGCCTGAAGTTCCCGGACCTGAAGGGTTGGTCTCTGATATCGACATCTATCGCGAACACGCAGAGCTGATTCCAGAGAAGATTCGCAATAAATTCATTTCGGAAAAGCCGATTGAAATGCGCTTTGTTACCGCCAACAATCCATTCAAGCCAAAAATCGATAAGCCCAAACGTTACGTCTGGATCCGTGCAAACGGCGCGATGCCAAATGACTCACGGGTACACAAGTACCTGCTCGCTTATGCCTCTGATTTCAACTTTTTACCAACCGCGCTGCAGCCCCACGGCGTAAGCTTCGCGCAGCCCGACATGCAAATGGCCACCATCGATCATTCCATGTGGTTTCACAAAGATTTTCGTCTGGATGATTGGATTCTGTATGCGATTGATAGTCCGGTCGCCGGTGGCGCCCGCGGCCTCGTGCGCGGCCAGTTTTTCACGCGCGACGGCGTGCTGGTTGCATCCACTGCACAAGAAGGCGTGATGCGAAAACATAAAAAATAAGAGCGTATGTGCGAATAACAAAAAGCCCCATAACTGAGATCAGCTATGGGGCTTTTTCGTAAACCGAATTTACCTACGCGATACTAAAAAAGAAGCCAGCGATGGCAGCGCTCATCATGTTCGCCAGGGTTGCGGCGAGCAACGCGCGCATACCAAGCCGGGCGATGTCGTGGCGGCGACTTGGCGCCATGCCGCCTAAACCACCGAGCAGAATGGCAATCGACGAGAAGTTAGCGAAGCCACACAATACGAAGGTAATAATCACCTCGCTGTGCGCACTGAGCTGATCTTTATAATTGACAAAATCGAGGTAGGCAACAAACTCGTTGATGACGAGTTTCTGACCAATGAAACTCCCTGCCAGCTGAGCTTCATCCCAACTTACGCCAAGTACATAAGCTATAGGCTGGAACACATAACCAAAGAGTTCCTGTAACGACAAGTCCGGGTAACCGAACCAACCGCCGACCCAACCAAAAATACCGTTAATAAGAGCGATTAACGCAACGAAGGCAATCAGCATCGCACCAACATTAATGGCAAGCTGAACACCACTGGAAGCACCTGCAGCCGCAGCATCAATCACGTTTACCGCGCGGTCTTCAACTTCAATATCGCCCGCTTTCTGCGCGTCAGTACCATCGATAATATTTTCGATATCTTCGCGCGGTTTATCCAGCTCAGGCATGATCATTTTCGCCATCATAAGACCCGCTGGCGCTGCCATGAAGCTTGCTGCGATCAAGTATTTTAGCTCCACCCCAACGCCGGCATAACCGGCCAACACCGAGCCCGATACCGAGCACATACCGCCGACCATAACGGCAAATAGTTCTGAACGCGTCATGCTGCGAATGAATGGACGTACCATCATCGGCGCTTCGGTCTGACCAACGAAAATGTTAGCCGCTGCAGACATCGACTCCGGACGGCTGCTGCCAATAATTTTATGCAGTGAGCCACCGAGGATTTTAATGATCCATTTCATAATGCCGAGGTAATAGAGCACCGAAATTAACGACGAGAAAAATACAATGACACTTAAAACTTGAATCGCGAACACGAAACCAAAGTCATCTGACGCCAGGCCACCGAACATAAAGTCGATACCAGCACTGGTAAACGAAATAATTTTCGCGACTCCAGAGGCGACAGCGTAGAGCACTTCTTGACCGAAAGGGACGTATAAAACGAAAGCACCAAGGGCGACTTGAATAGCGAATGCACCGCCTACCGTACGCCAACGTATATTTTTGCGACTATTCGAAAAAATGAAAGCAATAAGAAATAAAATGGCGATGCCGAGGAAACTATTCATACTTGAGACCGTTGTTGTTGTTAGCTCTTACTCCGCCAGTAATTGACGAATTTTCGATTTTATAAGGTCAATGGCAATCTCATTCTGACCGCCGCGAGTGACTACCAAATCAGCAAATTGCTTAGATGGCAGAATAAACTCGAAGAATGATGGACGAACCGTTTCCTCATACTGCTCGGCGACGGACTGGATGTTTCGGCCACGCTCTTCTACATCTCGAGTCATACGGCGCAATAAACACACATCAAGTGGTGTGTCCATAAACACCGAGATATCGAATAACTTACGCAAATGTGGATCGTGGAGCAACAAAATCCCTTCCACCATGATCACTCTACCAGGTTGAACCTTAATAGTTTCCGCGGTTCTGGTATGGGTCGTATAACTGTATTGCGGCATTTCCACCGCTTGACCATCACGAAGTTGCTCCAGATGCTGCACCAGCAGCTCGTGCTCGAACGCAGACGGGTGGTCGTAGTTCGTCAACTGCCGTTGCTCGAAGGTCAGATGACTTTGGTCACGGTAATACGCATCTTCTGCAAGGATCGCGATACCATTACCGCCCAACTCAGCAACGAGCTCTTGGTAGACAGTTGATGCAAATAGACTTTTACCTGACGCTGAGGCACCAGCGATGGCGATGATGGTTGTTTTTCCCACGCTAAAATTCTTCATTTGCCTAATAATAGCCGGGAATTATCCTTGATCCATCCGGTAATTGGAAGTGTTGTAAGCGCTAGACCAATCTTGTTACATTTTTTTGCCCTTCACAAGATTACAACAACACGCCACTGCCGTATTATCAGAGTGTTAAAACACTAAAACGGAAGATAGCTATGCGATTATCAAAGACTTTAACGGCGATGGCCGTTGCTACAGTTCTGCTCGGCGGATGCCAGGCAACCGCACAACAAGCGTCAGCGAATAACGCTGCCACAGTTCAACAACAAAATTTACCTGATGTTGATATCAGCTACGAAACGTTCACCCTGGATAACGGTTTGCGTGTCGTCGTACATGAAGATCGTAAGGCTCCAATCGTTGCTGTCAACGTGTGGTACGGAGTTGGTTCAAAAGACGAAGTCGAAGGCCAAACCGGTTTCGCGCATTTGTTTGAACATTTAATGTTCAACGGCACTGAAAACTACGACGATGAGTACTTTGGCCCGTTTGAACGTGCCGGCGCGACCGACATGAACGGTACCACCAACAGCGACCGTACCAACTACTTCCAAAATGTTCCTACCCCTGCCCTCGATATGGCGCTATGGATGGAATCAGATCGTATGGGCCACTTACTTGGGGCAGTAACCCAAGACAAACTTGATGAACAACGTGGCGTAGTACAAAACGAAAAACGTCAGGGCGAAGCACAACCCTACGGCCGTGTGTTCGGTTACCTGGCAGAGCAAACTTTCCCTGAAGGCCATCCGTATTCTTGGTCGGTAATCGGTTCAATGGAAGACTTGAACGCCGCATCACTTGATGATGTCCATCAGTGGTTCAACGATTACTACGGCACCGCAAATGCGGTAGTGGTATTGGCTGGTGACATCGATGTCGAAACCGCCAAACAAAAAATGAACAAATATTTTGGTGATATAGCACCAGGTAAACCACTGAAAAAATTAAACAGCTGGGTAGCTAAGCGCGAAGGCACCAAACGTGCAACCATGGAAGACAACGTTCCAGCAGCACGCCTTTATAAGCTTTGGAACACCGCCGAAATGGGTACCGCCGACTCTGAGTATTTAGGGTTGTTGGTCGATATTCTAGCCAGCGGTAAGAACTCACGTCTTTATCAGCGGTTGGTTTATGATGAGCAAATCGCCAGCATGGTCTCAGGTTTTAACTACGACCGTGTGTTAGCAGGTCAATTCTTTATCATTGCCGATGCCAAACCCGGCGTTGACATGGATCGCATCGAAGCGATCATTGATGAAGAAGTTGCGAAAATCATTGCTCAAGGTCCAACTGCGGAAGAGTTAGCACGTACGAAATTCAGCACTGTTGCTGGATTCGTCCGCGGCGCGGAGCGCATTGGTGGTTTCGGCGGTAAATCAGATATTCTGGCAGCCGGTGAAGTCTACCACGGTGACCCAGGTTTCTATAAGCAATCTATGGACTACCTTGAAGCCGCAACGCCAGCGAAAGTGCAAGCTGCCGCAGAGCGTTGGTTGAGTGATGGAGCCTTTGTCTTAAACGTGGTTCCACAGCCAAATTACACCACCATTGAAGCACAAGCCGATCGCTCTAAGCTTCCAGAGGTTGGTGAACTGCCGCAACTTGATCTGCCACAACTGACCACCTTTACCCTATCAAACGGTTTAGAAGTTGCCTTAGCTGAGCGTCATGACGTACCTACCGTACAAATGCGCCTGGTTATCGACAGCGGCTATGCTGCAGATTTCGGTGGTAAAGTCGGTACCGCAAGTTACACCATGAGCATGTTGCGCGAAGGTACCACCTCACGTGATAGCCTTGAGTTGAGCAAAGAACTTGAATCTTTAGGTACCAACTTGTACGCCAGCGCTAGCCTTGATAGCTCAACGGTAAGCATGGATACCTTGGTGACTAATCTTCAACCAAGCTTAGACATTATGGCCGATGTGTTGATGAACCCTGCGTTCTCAGAAGAAGAAATTGAGCGTAAGCGTGGACTCTGGATTGAAAGCATCAAAAAAGAGAAGGCACAGCCTAGGTCGCAAGCCTTCCGCGTGCTACCACAGCTGATTTTCGGTGATAACCACGCCTATAGTGTGCCATTCACTGGCTCAGGTACCGAAGCATCGATTAACTCACTCACTCGTGCCGATTTGGTTGACCACGCTAACACTTGGTTACGTCCAGACATTTCACGGTTAGTGATCGTTGGCGCCACCACCGAAGCTGAAATCAAGCCATTGCTCGAACAATATTTTGGTGATTGGGAAAACCCTGCAGCCGCTGCACCAGAGAAGCAATTCACTGCAGTTGAGCCGCAGCAAGAAGTGCGTGTTTACCTTATCGATCAACCAGGTACGCCGCAGTCAACCATCATTGCTGGCCATCTAGCGCCATCAGGCAATGTTGATAACGCTGAAGCTATTGACGTGATGAACACCATTCTTGGTGGTAGTTTCACTAGCCGCCTGAACATGAACCTGCGGGAAGACAAAGGTTGGTCATACGGTGCACGTTCAAGCTGGTTCTCAGCTGATGAAGCCGGCATGTTACTGGCAACAGCGCCGGTTCAAACCGACAAAACCAAAGAATCGATTCAGGAGATCCTGAAAGAGTTCGAAGGTTACTTAGGTGCGAATCCGGCAACTGACGACGAGCTTGCGAAAGTAATTGCCAACAAGACCGCGAAATTGCCAGGTGCTTACGAAACCAAAGCAGCATTGCTTGGTTCTATCGTTAACACCTTAGAAAAAGGCAAGGACATGACTTGGTTGGAAAACTACGGCCAGCGCGTGCGCTCACTTGAAGTCGAAGGTATTCGTGACACTGCGGACGACGTGTTACGCCCTAACGCGTTGACATGGGTCATCATCGGCGACTTAAGCCTGATTGAAGACGACGTACGGTCGTTGAATCTCGGCACAGTCACTAAGTTGGACAGCGACGGTAACGCGCTGTAACACCAGTTTTTCATCTGTTTGAAAGCCGCTCCTCGTGAGCGGCTTTTTTTTGTTTTTTTGTATCAAAACCCTCAGGGTGTACCATAGTTATATGTCGTACTAACAAAATAAAAGGATAGTTTCATGGAAATGATGAAAACCCGAGCAGCGGTGGCGTGGGCACCTGGCGAGCCGTTGAGCGTTGAAGAAGTTGATTTAATGCCACCGCAAAAAGGTGAAGTTTTAGTCCGTATCGTTGCGACCGGCGTCTGCCATACCGATGCCTACACCTTATCTGGGGCGGACCCTGAAGGGGTATTCCCGGCGATACTTGGCCACGAAGGTGGCGGTATTGTTGAAGCTGTGGGCGAAGGCGTTACTTCAGTCGAAGTCGGCGACCATGTTATCCCGCTGTACACCCCGGAATGTGGCAAATGTAAGTTCTGTAAATCAGGCAAAACCAATTTGTGTCAAGCGATTCGTAGTACCCAGGGTAAAGGCTTGATGCCTGACGGTACCACGCGCTTTTCAAAAGACGGCAAGCCTATTTATCACTACATGGGCACCTCAACCTTTGCTGAACATACCGTAGTGCCAGAAATTGCGCTCGCCAAAGTCAGCAAAGAAGCACCACTTGAAGAAGTCTGCTTGCTGGGTTGTGGCGTTACCACCGGTATGGGCGCCGTGATGAATACCGCAAAAGTACAAGAAGGCGATACTGTTGCGGTCTTTGGGCTTGGTGGTATTGGTTTGTCAGTGATAATCGGAGCAGTTATGGCCAAGGCCAGCCGCATTATCGCTATTGATATCAACGAAAGTAAGTTCGATATCGCCCGCAAACTGGGTGCGACCGATTGTGTAAACCCCAAAGACTACGACCAGCCGATTCAAGAGGTTATTGTTGAAATGACCGATGGCGGGGTCGATTTCTCGTTCGAGTGTATTGGTAACGTGAAGGTGATGCGTTCGGCATTAGAGTGCTGTCACAAGGGTTGGGGTGAGTCAGTCATTATCGGCGTCGCCGGAGCTGGCGAAGAAATATCGACTCGCCCATTCCAATTGGTTACTGGGCGCGTATGGCGTGGTAGCGCATTCGGCGGGGTTAAAGGCCGTAGCCAATTACCCGACTACGTACAGCGCTACTTAGATGGTGAGTTTAAGCTAAGCACGTTCATTACCCATACCATGGGACTCGACGATATCAATAAAGCATTTGATTTGATGCACGAAGGTAAATCGATCCGCTCGGTCATTCATTTCGATAAATAAGACGGGACCTACTTATGCCGCAAGCAAACTTAAAGTTAGTGAGTAGTGTGCGCTGTTTTGAAGGCGAACAACGACGTTATGAACATGTCTCCGAAACACTAAACTGCACCATGCGATTTAGCATTTACCTGCCGCCGCAGGCACTGCGAAAAGATCGTGTTGCAGCGGTGCTGTGGTTATCAGGCCTCACCTGTAACGATGAAAACTTTAGCAGCAAAGCCGGCGCCCAACGAGTCGCCGCACAACTTGGCCTGGCGCTGATTATTCCAGACACTAGTCCACGCGGCGAAGAGGTAGCAGATGATGACGCGTACGACTTCGGACAAGGCGCAGGTTTTTATGTGAATGCTACCGAAGAACCCTGGGCCAGACATTATCAAATGTACGATTACATCACCAAAGAATTGCTCGATGTGGTAACCGACGCTCTCCCCCTGAATGGTCGCATCAGTATCAGTGGTCACTCCATGGGGGGGCATGGCGCCTTGGTTATGGCGCTGCGAGAAACCGATCGGTTCGCCAGTGTCTCGGCCTTTGCGCCAATCGCGCATCCCACCGAATGCCCGTGGGGCCATAAAGCCTTCGGCGGGTACCTAGGTTCGGATCGCGACCTGTGGCGTGAATACGATGCCGTCGAGCTGATCCGTAGTGGTAAAAAATGCCCTCCGTTACTGGTTGACCAAGGTGGCGCCGATAACTTTCTCGCTGAACAGTTAAACTTCTCTACGCTCAGGGCTACCGTCCAGGAACATCATCTTGTCGCTCATCTAAGGCTGCAAGAGGGCTATGACCATAGCTATTACTTCATCGCCAGTTTTATCGAAGAACACCTAAACTTTCATAAAACTTATTTAAAAAGTTAAAAGCTTGGTAATTTCTGTACTCCTTGCTATGTTTTTAACTAAATAGCGTCATTTTCTTGAAGCTATTTTGCGAAGGAGTACAGATAGTCATGTCACCGCGCCGTGCCGCTGCGTTCATAGCCATTATTTATCTAATATTGGGATTGGTTTGGATTCGTTTTTCTGATCAGTTTGCGCTGGCGCTTGCTGCCGACTCGAATTTGCTTACCGAATTACAAACCTTCAAAGGCTGGGCTTACGTTATTGTAACTACCGGCATCTTTTATTTTTTGTCCAAAACAGCACTAGATCGCGAACATAACTTATCGGAGCGAGATGGCTTAACGCGTTTACTTAACCGGCACATGTTCGCTCGCGAACTCAGTAGTGAGATTGAGTTCTGTCGGGAAAACGAGCAGACAATGGTTCTGATCGTGCTCAATTTAGATGGCTTCAAGCAATTAAACAGTACCGCGGGTAGTGACGTAGGCGATCGCTATCTGCAAAGCATTGCCGGCTTGTTGCGTGATCATTTCAAGCAACGGGTTTTGCTAGGCCGATTCGGTGGCGATGAGTTTGCGATTGCGATCCCTGCGGTTACCTGGCTGGATCAAGTTTTACCGCAAGCTCAACACCTACAACAGCTTATTCAAGCCCAAATTATTCCCGAACTGCCTGATTCGGCATTGTCTGCATGTTTTGGTATAGCGCGTTTTCCAGCTGACTCCAGTAACGCCGAACAGCTTATTGAGGCAGCACTTACCGCGCTGGAAGAGGCGAAGTCAATGGGGAGTAATCGCCTACGCCTTTATAAAAGCGAATACGGCGAGCATGCATCAAAACGAACTAAATTATTGTTTGACTTAAAAACTGCCATCGCTAACAAAAAACTTTCCATCGTTTATCAGCCTCAGTTTAACCTGACTGATCAGCGCATAAGCGGCGTCGAGGTATTGGCTCGCTGGCATCATCCTGAAGAAGGCTTCATTCCTCCTGACATCTTTATACCATTGGCAGAACAGCATGGGTTAATCTGTGCCATCACTGATTTCATAATGCCAACAGCAATACGTGAATTACTTCATGCGGACTTACTTTACGGATCCATTCCACGACTATCGTTTAATGTTTCAGCGGCTGATTTCAACACCAATACCAGTACGCAGCGTTTCTTACATAATTTAGCTGATTTACCTGGTGACTGGTCAGTGATTGAACTGGAGCTAACAGAAACTTCAGCCCTACTCAATCTGGAAGGTGTAAAAAATGTACTGAAAGTGCTTCGTGAACGTGGCGTTCAGGTTTCGTTAGACGATTTCGGCACTGGCTATTCGTCATTAAACACTCTGCGTTTGTTGCCAATTCAAGAGCTCAAAATTGACCAAAGCTTTGTCCGTGATCTCGCCAACAATGCGCACGATGCACGGCTGGTGAAAACCATTTTAGCAATGGCGAATGCCTTGCATTTACGCGTTGTTGCGGAAGGTGTCGAAAGTCAACAGCAGGCGCGTTATCTCCAACAACAAGGCTGTCAGGAAGTGCAAGGTTTTCTCTACGCAAAACCCATGGGGCTGCAATCACTGAAATCTTTCGTTCACAATATCAGAGCGTCAGCTGTTCAGTTGTAATTTGATTCTTACCCGCGCGCTTACTCTTATACATGGCATCATCAGCAATACGTAGAATGGCTTCAACAGTGCATTCCCCTACAGCAGCAAGTTGATTAACCAAAACAATCTCCCGCTGTTGATTGACAACGAGAGCGGCGTCAGGAATTATCTCAATAAGCTCGCTGAGATCGCGTTCATCTTTCATCATAGTAAGTTTGCGTTTTATGAGTCAATTGCCAAGCTTAATGGAACTATACACGAATGCATATAGCGTACAAAAAAGTTATTTTGGGAATTTTGGCGATAACCTTTTCCATTACTACCGCAGTTGCAGAACCAACAGCGCCGCCGTTAAGCGATCGCGCAATTCGGGTTTGGACGACCACCGATGGACTTCCTCATAATTCGGTCAATCACATCACCCAAGACAGCCAAGGATATCTTTGGATAGCAAGCTGGGAAGGACCAGTACGCTTCAATGGCCGCAGCTTCCAGTTATTCTCGCAAGCCACTGGCCTACCTGACCCAGGCTCACTTTATGTCGCTGAAAATCCATTTACCAAGCAAATCATTTCAACCGGAACACGTGGCGGCGTGAGCTATTTTCAAAGCTCACCGACTGGCGGTCATTGGCTACCGCAACCACGGGTATTTGACCGTGTCGATTACGCCCTGTTTACCGCCCCTAAATGTACCTGGTACGGAACTGTTAATACTGGAGTTATTCGTGAGTGCGATGGGACACGCACTCAGTATACCGAGACCGAAGGCTTACCCAGTGCTACGGTATTGGAACTGGAACAAGACCACCAAGGTCGAATTTGGGTCGGCACGGACGAAGGTGCAGCCTACTACGACGCCGGCCAAGATGTGTTTCGCACCCTTGAACAGCTTCCCAATGGTTATAGCTTCGGTATCGTTGCGGCACAAGATAAACAAATTTATGTGAGTCTTGACCGTGAGATCTTCGTTGTCGATTCCGAACAGCTTACCGTGAGTAAATGGCCAACACGCTATCCGAGTACCATTACCGAGCTTTATCAAGCTCCGGATGCAACTTTTTGGGTTGGCACGCACGAACACGGACTAACCAGGTTAACAGACGCAACACCGCAAATGATGTCAGTCGCAACCGGTCTGCCTAACAACCATATTTTGAGTATATTTATGGACCGGGAATATACCCTTTGGGTCGGCACCCACCGCGGCCTCGTGCAATTCCGACAAGCACAATTTCATAGTCATCGCGCGGAAGATGGTCTGGGTTATGACTATGTACGTGCGATTGCTGAAACTGCTGACGGGACTGTTCTGGTTGGCGGCTTAGGTGGGGTTAGACGTATTAAAAACGAGACAGTGCTACCTCTTGAAACGACCAGCAAAGTAATCAACGAAAGTATACTTAGTTTCGCTATCGACCGTGAAGAACGCCTGTACATTGGAACCTTCACCAATGGTCTCTACATTCTCGAGAATGGTCAGCAAATAGCGCATTATAATGAAATGAATGGTTTTCCCGGCAATGATATCCGAGGTTTATTACTCGCCAGCGACGGTTATTTGTATGCGGCAACGTCGGTTGGTGTCTTGCGCAGTCGAATCAATGCCGACGGAACCTTGCAGCCCCCTAATTATTTTGGTGCAGATGACGGACTGCCCGACGAAATCATTTACGCCATCCACGAGACGCATAACGGCGAGATCCTGATCGGCAGCATGCGCGGATTGTCGCGTCTGAACAATGGTCAAATTGAACGTATTGATGTCAGCTCAGTCAGTGACGCTGAGTTTATTTTTGGCTTTTACGAGAACACATCACACATTTACGTCGCCTCCGATCGTGGTTTGCTGGTACACACGAAAGGCAAAGACGTCTGGCAATTATTTGATGATGATAACGGTTTGCCAACGATTAAATTCTTTGATGTCACGCTCGATCACGAAGGCAATCTTTGGCTAGGTTCCGGACGGGGGTTGGTTTATATTGCTGCTAAAGATTTCGATATCGCACTTAATGATGATAACCCCGCCACACCGCTTCCTCACATTTTTTACGACAACCATCACGGCCTGGCCAGTGCACAAATTAATACCGGTGGTCCCCCCATGTTAGCCGCCAGAGATGGAGACCTTTGGGCAGCGACATCGCGTGGCATCGGCCACTACATTCCTGCACAAAGTGCTACTATTCGCCAAACACCACCACAGCCGGTCATTGAACAAGTTACGGCTGATGGTCGCGCCATTTCGCCAAACACCTATCTTGATGCCACCACCCGGCGCGTTGAGTTTCAGTTTGTTGGGTTAGGATACCAGTATCCTGAAAGCATTCGCTATCGTGTGCAACTAGCAGGCTATGACCAGGACTGGGTGGAGCCGACGAGGTCTCAGCTTAACGTGTCTTACACTGAGCTGCCGCCCCGAGCCTTTATTTTTCAGGTCCAGACAGCGTATCCAGATGGTGAATGGAGCGATGCCGCAACCTTTACTTTGCACAAACTTCCCACGCTTTGGCAGCGCCCGAGTATTTGGATTGCAGTCGGACTAACTTTGGTATTATTGTTCATTCTCGGTTTGAGACTGCGAGTCTATAGCGTTACCCGCAGCAAAGAACGGCTACAGCACCTGGTGCGTGAACAAACCAAGACATTGCAAAAATTAGCCCATCAAGACAGTCTCACCAAGCTCGCCAATCGCCGCGCCTTTGATGAGTTACTTCGACAAAAAGTCGCGCAACATGGGGGCCAACAGCCGTTAGCCCTAATATTGATGGATCTTGATCATTTCAAAGAAATAAATGACCGCTATTTGCACACTACAGGCGATCAAGTCCTTAGACGTGTCGCACTTATCATTCGCGAATCTGCCCGAGAAAGCGACATGATTGCCCGTTGGGGCGGTGAAGAGTTTGCCATTTTACTGTCTGGTGCACATGCAGCCAGTCTCGATACAATTTGTGAGCGCATTCGTAAGGCGATCATGCAAGCAGATTTACATGACTTAGTTAACAACCTTGTCGTCACCAGTAGTTTTGGCGGTGCCTCGTACATTCCCGGAGAAACTGCGGCAAGCCTTATCCGCCGTGCCGACAAAGCACTCTATAGTGCCAAGCATGAAGGCCGCAATCGCACTGAAATAGCACCATCAGACGAGTAAAGGAAAAATTTATTCATCCTAATCCGGAAGTGGGATCATTAACCGTAAAAGTTGAGGTTTACCTTCGCGAAACTGCACCAGAAAGACATCACCGTAATCCTGCTCGGTAAGATCTTCCACCTCAACCTTCAGGGCGCGGACAATTGCAGGAACCGTATTGCTATGGCCAACAACCAACACCGTCTGTTGCGCATCGCGCAACTGCCCGGCTAAGTTCGCACCACCTCCCGCGCCATAGGTCTCAACCTCTAAACCCAGCTGTTCTGCTAAGGGTTGCACGGTCTGCTCGGTACGTTTATAGGCGGTGCTGTAAATTGCCGAAATTTTCACTTTACTCAGCAATTCCGCTAGCGCCTGAGCACGACATTGCCCTTTCTCGCTAAGTGGGGGGTCACTCTCGGCAACCGCTTTTTCGGCATGTCTTACTACAATAATTGAAAAGTCCTGTGCCATGACTGAACTACTCCCAAAGACTCCAATACACATCAAGGTAGTTAAAATTAAAATGCGACTCATAAAGATTCACTTAATTTTTTTAATTGACACCATTTATTGGTGCGCCTAAGGTCTTAATGTTGTTCTACTTTTCTACTAATAACAAGGATAAAAACTATGGACCATCAAGGTTTTGATAGCTCAAGTACAGTCAGCGTAGGTGAATGGATGCTGACACTTCTGCTCACATTTATTCCAATTGTGAACCTTATTGCGCTAATCATTTGGGCTTTTTCAAGCGGCACCAAACCGTCAAAATCCAATTGGGCGAAAGCCACTTTATTGTGGATGCTTATTGCAATAGTGCTCGCTTTTATCTTTGCAATGCTTGGTTTTGGCGTCGGCATGATGGGTATGAATAGCTATTCCTAATGAGCTAATGAGGGCCTCTTGGCCCTCTTTTTAAACTGCGTTTTTCCGTTCAGATCGAGCACTTAAGCGCCCGGCTATCATTCGTCCAAAGAACACTGCTCACATCGTGCTTTGCCGGTAATCAATTTCGAGAGACGATTACGATGCTTAGCAAAGCTTAGATAGCCTTTATCGGCAAACCAACGTATTCCTGGCCACCTTAGTGGTGCAATCAGCCAACCACGACCCACCGCTGACCAGGCAGCATAAGTGACATCGAGTCCGTAAAGCATCTGACCATTTGACGCTTTACCATGCAGAATTTGATTAGCCTCA
The DNA here is from genome assembly GCF_052541995.1 of Pseudidiomarina xizangensis. Lineage (NCBI taxonomy): Bacteria > Pseudomonadati > Pseudomonadota > Gammaproteobacteria > Alteromonadales > Idiomarinaceae > Pseudidiomarina > Pseudidiomarina xizangensis. Next base: position 214,995 of record NZ_JBOBQA010000001.1, on the reverse strand, counting down.
GCAACGTCAACTTCCGGAAAACGCTCGGCGAAATCCGCTGCCCAAATACTTTCAAACTGCAAATGCTTACCTTCGTCCAGCGATTTGAGGTGGCGCATTTCACGAACGCAAAGAGGGCAACCTCCATCGTAAAACAAAATTAATTTAGTAGACAACGTCTGACCCCCATTACGAACCTTCGTCGTTCGTTAGTAACTATCCCTAAATTTTAAAAGGTTATGTGTTGTAAACTTTGACCTTGATCAAGTTTTTGAGCCCACTTAGTTGAGATTTTCTTTTCGTAATTTTGCGACTACCATTGAGCATAGACTTAATTAAAAATTATCTCACGTCGACTCAAAACAATAAGGAAACTGCGATGCTGAAGGAGCTAAAATGGGGCGTATTATTTTCAGGCGCGATTTTGTTATGGTTGGTCATCGAACGCGTCGCTGGCTTACACGCTGAACATATTGAGTATCACCGTTACTTTACCAGCTTATTTGCCATTGTCGCGATTGTTATTTATGTGCTGGCATTACGTGATAAACGTGCATCATTGCCAAATCAAGAAATGCGCTGGGCGCAAGGTTTTGTTAGTGGGCTGATCATTGCCGTAGTTGTCGCCGTGTTGTCACCGCTACTACAAATTATTGCACATTACCTGATCTCACCTAATTTCTTCGCCAATATGCAGGCATTTACTATCAGTGAAGGCATGATGGAGCCAGCAACGGCGCGAGAGTACTTCTCGCTGCAATCCTACATAATTCAGTCGGTCATCGGCGCACTCATTATGGGGGTTATTACCAGCGCTCTCGTAGCTTTCTTTCTGCGTACGAAGAATAAAGACCCTAAGCGGCATACTACCTAACTGCCGCTTGGGTTGCACAACTTATCAAGCTACGCAACATTGGCGCTGCTCTACGCAGCAGCGCAGTTTAGCCAGCATTTCGTCATAGCCATGAGGTTTGATCACTGGTTGACGTAGCTGCGCGACCTTGTAGTTTCCCTGGTGAACCATAGTGCCGCGCGCAACACCGCTAAGTGCTTTTAAGAAGTCTTTTGAAAATTTCATCTCGTTCTCCAAATAAATGTTGGTTTGTGAAAGCAAGATAAGTATATTGTTTCCACAGATTATTATTAGATGGTAAATTGGAAACTTATTATTTCCATGTAGAAACAATGGTGAGTTAGATGCTTGAACGTTTTGCCGACATGGCGGTATTTGCCGCAATTATGCAGACCGGTAGCTTTACCCGCGCTGCGCAGCAACTAGAGCTATCAAAAAGCGCTGTGAGTAAAGCTATTGCGCGGCTGGAAGAGCAATTACAAACCAAACTTCTGATTCGCACTACCCGTAAACTCTCTCCCACGGTTGCTGGATTAGACTTTTACCAACATTGTCGCGAAATTGTGCAGGAAGCCGACCTTGCCTATGAACACATTGGCGCGATGCGTTCTACTCCGAGCGGTCGCGTGACCCTAACTGCACCCGTCAATTACGGTGCCACGCGCATCGCTCCATTAATGCCAGAACTGCTGAAACGTTATCCTGAAATCGATATTGATTTGCAATTAACCAATCGCGTGGTGGATCTGGTCGGTGAAAAGGTCGATATCGCTATTCGTTGCGGGGCATTGAAAGACTCCAACTTTTACTTTCGTAAAGTTGCTCCCTTGTCGATCGTGCTCGTGGGTTCGCGCAGTTACTTCGCTCAGCATCCAACGCCCAAACATCCTGATGAACTGAGTTATAAAGCGAGATTGCACCAGTGCATTACCGACAGTGCTAGGGTCACCGATAAGCAGTGGCGTTTTTTTAACGACGGCGAGCTGCTGCAGGTAACAGTGAATGGCCGTTTCGCAGTGTCCGATAACCGCGCCATGCGTGCCGCGCTGCTTGCAGATCTGGGGTTAGCTTATCTGCCCAGTTATTCATTGAACGAACTTATCAATAGCGGGGAGATTGAGACAGCCCTTGACGACTTTATGCCTCAGCCGGTACCTGTGCATCTGTTGTATCCCGAACGCAAATACACCACCGCTGCAGTAACGGTGGTGCTGGATTACTTACAAAATCGGTTGAGCTAACTGAGCTCGCTGAAGCGCTGGGCCAGACGGACTTCCATCCGCCGGATTTCCTTTCCGGTATGATTACGCCCAGTTTCCAGGAAAATCCAGATCTTGGTGGCAACCTGCGCGTTGAATACCAGAATCAGCAAAACTCCCCAAAACAGTTGCTCGTCTGCTGCTGCGGTGAAAAACTCATAACCCGTCCAAAAAATGAATACGGTTAAGACAATCGCCAGCAAATAAGCTACTTTCATGACCCAGCTGAAATTAGAAGTAAAACCAGCTTTTAAGTACCCTATTAGCCCAGAATCGTCCTTCATCAGCCGCTGTAATTCAGCGGACTGCTCGTTTAATTGTTGCTCAAACTTATCATCAGTTGCCATCTGTTAGTTCTCCTGTTCTGCTACCTGTTCCGCCAAATAATACGCTTTTAATTGATTCCGCGCCCGATGCAGTCGGGACTTCACCGTGCCATTTGGCACTTCAAGTAATAGGGCTATCGAGTTCACCTCAAGATCGTGCAAAGAATATAGTTCAATAACCTCGTTCACCGTTAGGTTCAGGGAAATTAATTGTTTTTAAGTAGCGTTCGCTACTGTCGACTGGTTAGAATCACATCGTCCAAGTTATAATCCATTCATATTGATTGCTGGCCGAGGAAAAGTTGTAATGACACGCTCAGTAATCCGATCACGAGGTACCTATGAGAGACATCGTTATTATCCATGAGAATGATGAATGGTTAGTTCCTCTGCGCGAGGAGTTTCGCCAGCGTGGGGTAACCGCCAACGAATGGTTTCTCGACAACGGTACAGTGCCCTTCACTGAGGTCCCCGCCGACGCGGTGTACTACAACCGCATGAGCGCATCGTCACACACCCGTGGGCATCGTTATGCGCCGGAGCTTACTAAGGCGGTGTTGACCTGGCTGGAAAGTAACCACAGAACTGTGGTCAACGATCGCCGGGTTTTGGCGTTAGAGGTTTGTAAATTATCCCAATACGCAGCTTTGCAGCAAGCTGGGTTGAACGTACCAAAAACGCATGCTGTGGTGGGTAAACAACAGTTAATTGCGGCCGCAGAGGAATTCAATCACTGGCCATTAATTGTTAAACCGAATCGCGGTGGCAAAGGCTTGGGTGTGCAACGCTTTGACGCAGTAACAGAGCTGGCGGCCTATCTCGAACGCGAAGATTTGGACGAACCATTAGATGGCACCTGGCTGTTACAAGAATACATCCAGCCGCGTGAACCCTTTATCACGCGCGCAGAATTTGTTGGTCAGCGTTTCTTATACACAGTACAAGTGAATACCGAAGATGGTTTCGAACTTTGTCCCGCCGACAACTGTTCGATCGAAGAGCAATTCTGCCCTACCGATCAACAGTCAAACAAGTTCACCATTACTCAGCGTTTTGACTAGCACGCCATTATTGACGCACTGGAAAACTTTCTGCACCAGACGGGTATCGATATTGCTGGCATCGAATTTATCGAAAATTCTCAGGGTAAATTATTTGTGTACGACGTGAATACCAACACCAACTATAATCAACCTGCGGAGCAGAGTGCCGCAGTGTCGAGCACAGGTATGGGGGCGTTAGCGGACTACCTCATTAAGTTGGCGTCAAAATAGCCCAAGGCTATTTTGACCAAGCTAACGTGCGAATAGTTTATCTTTTAAACGCCTGTTCGCCTTGCGTAGTTTCGCGGACATGGTGTTTTGCTTGTAACGTCCCTTTTCTTCATGGCGTATGACCGATACATTTTCTATTGGCCGCGGGGTTCCGTGGGTTCCAAGAACCCAACGAAATGCCCGGTCTTCATAGGTCTTTACCCACCGCTGCTGTGGAGTTTGGTAGCAACTGATGTGTTCACAATAGCCATACTTGCGGGCGATATCACCATGCACAATTTGTACGGCTCCGGTCGCTTTTTCATAACGATGTTTGTTGAGTTTCCACGGCACCAACACCGACAAATCAACGCCTGATTTGTTGTCAGAATTTAGCAATGAATGGTCTTTACAAAGCAATGCCGTACGTAAAACCTGTTCTGGAAAAACCAAAATAGAACGTTCTTTCGATAGCTGCTTCTGTAAAGAGGAACAGGTATTTTTACCAAAAATAACGTCGCAGTCGGTAAACCAAATCCAATCTGCTTTAGTCGTTTTTGCAGCTTTATTTCGGCCAATAGCGCGACGTAATAATTTGTTTTTTGGTAACGGCTGAAAATTCCAACGCACATTTTTGATTTCTTGTTGCTCAAAGTGCGCAATTAATTCAACGGTTTTGTCGTCTGACGTGTTGTAAAAGCCAGTATAAATGAGTTCAAAATCCGTTGGCGGATAATCAACCAAAGATTGCAATTGAAACGCAAGTAGATGAGAGTATTGCCAACAGTGCGACACAACTTCGAAAGATTTTAGCGGTCCAGGCTTGTTCTTTAAGGTTTGATGTTTAGGTGCTGGATAAAACCAACGCGCCGGCATATATCCCGACGCAGCAAACCTGAGAAGGAATTCTAAACTCGAATTAACCATTGTGGGTGTGCTCATTACTTCAGCCTTTTGAGTTTTATTATTATAGTATTAAGCTTCGGCGTTTGCCCTCCTACACTAGAGCAACTTGTCGTCACTGCAAAGAAAAAAATAAGTATAAAGGTACAATTGTGACTCTATTTTCGCTTCAGGCTATTCGCTACCATCTGCTACGCAAATACAAATCCATTGCCGGCACGGCGCTAAAACGTAATGCAGACAAACTCGTCGAATCACGCTGGACAGAAGTACATGGCGAGGTTCAACGACAACCGAATTCACTTAGTCATCGAACCCTGATGATCAATTTAACCTCATTTCCTGCCCGTTTTGCGACGCTTGACCTCACCTTAAAGTCACTTCTTCTGCAAAATACGCAATTTGACCAGCTCAACTTGTGGCTCTTCGAAGAAGATATTAAACAGCTACCCGACTCAGTGATTCGATTAACTAAATATGGTCTAACGATTTTACCCGTCGCTACCGACATACGTTCTTATAAGAAGCTCATTCCGGCGTTACACGAATATCCCACAGCATTTCACGTGACCGCTGATGACGATATTTACTACCGCGAGAACTGGTTGCAAGAGTTGACTCAGAGCTATGTGGGAAACGACACCGAAATTCTTTGTTGCCGCGCACATAGAATCAAGACAGACAATAACTCAGGACAGGTTTTACCTTATCGTAAGTGGCAGTCAAAAACTGAAGTTCGCGGGCCTGACCCCATGCTGTTTTTCACCAGTGGTGCCGGAGTTTTGTTCCCACCAGGGGCGCTTGCCGAACAAGCAACCGATAGCGAATTAGCCCAACAGCTAGCACCCTACGCCGATGACTTATGGTGGTACTTTATGGCGCGCATCAACCAAAGCACAATACGCCGCGTCGGCAACAACCCTAAGCTCATCACCTGGAAAGGCAGCAAGGGCGAGTCCCTGTGGACCCTCAATAAGCAAGCCGACGGCGGCAACGATCAACAATTCGCTCAGTTGAACGCTTATTTCAAAGTTTTTTCGTGAAGCCGGTTAAAACTCCAGGCAGATTTTACCGAAGTGTTTGCCGGCTTCTTCGTAGCGAAAGGCGTCAGCTAACTCTTCCAGCGCAAAAGACTTATCGATCACGGGTTTTACCCCGTTAGCTTCTAACGCGCGCACCAGCTCTTTTTGCTGCTCACTGCTTCCTACGATCAAGCCCTACAACCGAGCGTGCTTAGCCATCAGCTTCGCGGTCGAAACTTCACCTGCGCTGCCAGTCAACACCCCGATCAATGCAATATGTCCGCCAATAGCTACCGCATTGATGGATTGCGGTAATGTACCCGAACCTCTCCGGGACCAGGCTGACCCGGATCATCGATTTCGGTCACCTGGATATTATCCAGCCCAAATGGTTCTTTAAGTCGTAACGCTTTGATTTTGTCCGCCATAATCGCAATCCTTTTATTGAAGGGTGGGCATATTGCTAGTCTTTACCTATTGAGATTGGCACAAAAGTCGTGTTTTTAAAGTGGCGTGGAAATAAAAAGGTCCGCGCAGATTTCAAATAGCCAGCTAGACTTATTGATTATCTGAAAGCTAACTTTTGAACTCAGTAAAGGAGAATTTATGAAAACCCTTGGCTATGCAGCGCATTCAGCACAGGATGACTTAACTCCGTTTCATTTCGAGCGCCGCGATTTGCGCGACAATGACGTGGCAATTGAGATCCTGTACACCGGCATCTGTCACTCTGACCTCCATCAGCTGCGTAATGACTGGAAGATGAGTGAATATCCGATGGTCCCCGGCCACGAAATTGTCGGCAAGGTGATTGATGTCGGCAAAGACGTGAAAAACTATCAAGTAGGCGACAATGTCGCCGTTGGTTGCATGGTCGACAGCTGCCAGGAATGCGATCAGTGTGAACATGGTGACGAACAGTTCTGCCGCGAAGGCATGACGCAAACCTACAACAGCCCTGATCGAATCAACGGCAAGATAACCTACGGCGGCTACTCCAAGCACATCGTGGTGCGGGAAGAATTTGTGCTGTCGGTGTCAGATAAACTGGATATGAAACGCGCCGCACCTATTCTCTGTGCGGGGATCACCACCTTTGCGCCATTACGCGACTTTGAAGTAGAAGAAGGCAGCAGAGTTGGCGTAATCGGTCTTGGCGGTCTCGGCCACATGGCAGTGAAGTTAGCAAAAGCAATGGGCGCTAAGGTTACCGTACTGACCCATTCCGAGGGTAAGGTCGACACGGCCAGAGAAATGGGCGCAGACGACGTCGTCCTTTCCACTGATAAAGAGGCAATGGAAAGTGCTGCCAACAGTCTGGATCTCATTATCAATACGGTTCCGGTCAAACACGATTTAAACCCCTATATGCCGTTACTGGATGTCGGCGGGACATTGGTAGTAGTTGGTCAGGTTGGCCCTGTCGATGAACTGAATACCATGCCCATGGTATTCGGCAATCGCGGCGTTTCCGGCTCATTAATCGGCGGTATCCCCCGCACTCAGGAGGTACTCGACTTCTGCGCCGAACATGACATCCATCCGAAGTGCGAAATGATCCGCATGGATGAAATCAATGACGCCCTGAAGCGCCTGGAGAAAGGCGAAGTCGCACACCGGATTGTGATTGATATGTCGACTTTGGAGGCGGATTGAAGGTCTTCGGAAGCGGCAGGTTTGACCCGTACCAGAAGTACGGGCTACCGGGATACCGGTTGCAACCCGCAGGTATAAAAAAAGCCGCTCGGTTGAGCGGCTTTTTATCTGGAATTGGTGGAGCTGGCGGGAGTCTTATTTCAACAGTAAAACCCTGATAATAAAATTTTTTATATATAAACAACGGCTCTTGGAATACATAATGGAATACTAAAAATCGAGCTTAATGAATCAGCTATCTCCTTGTTCCTTATCCAGCTTTCTCTTGAGCCTCCTGGCTTTCTTTCCGAGCTTCTCACTTGACTTATTATAGTCATCGAGCTCACCTAGTAACCAATGCTTAGACAGTGATAGGTAAGCCCCCAAGCTTACCGTCTGACTCATGGTTAAAGATTACAGGATCAGATCAGTTATGAGTATTCAATGATCATGGAGCTAATTATGAACTTACCTACATGGGTTCTACCCCGTTATCTACAGCACTGGTTGACGGACTGTTAGTTGCCACCTTTATTACGCTTCTATTAACTCCGGCAATGCTCGCCTGGGACGGCCAAAGAAGGGAGAAAGCCAATTAAACATGACTACCCTGCACCAGTTTCTAAAATTCAAAACACTCGGCTTGGTCAGTTCTTATCTCCGATACTTCGAAACTCCCCCGAACGTGCCGGTTCGATTCCCGCACCTTTTAAGACTCGCTCAGCATAAAATCATTGCAGTTCCTTACCTAGCTCCATAGTATTGTTCTGAGTCGGTTATAAAGTGGAGCGTTTAAATGAAACCAGCTGATATCCCGGATAATGAACAAAAACGTTTAAAAGCGTTACGAGAAACGGGACTGCTGGACTCTCCCCCGGAAGAACGATTTGATCGACTATCTCGCATTGCACAAACTGCCCTGAACGTTCCAATAGCTCTTATCTCCCTTGTCGATGAGCATCGACAATGGTTTAAATCTAAGCAAGGCCTTTCGGTTTCAGAAACACCACGTGAATTTGCATTCTGCGCCTACAGCATACTCAACGACAAAGTGTTTGAAGTTAATGACACAAAGGAAGACAGCCGGTTTAGAGATAACCCGTTAGTCGTTGATGAGCCAGAAATCCGGTTTTATGCCGGCTGTCCCATTCAAAGCATAGATGGTTTCCGGGTTGGCACCATCTGTATCATAGATACGCGCCCCCGCGTACTTTCTGCTGCAGAGAAAAGCATTTTGCAAGATATTGCGGCCGCGGTGCAGGATGAAATCAAGCTCACTGAAAAGCTCAAAGCAACGAAAAAAAATGAACAACGGCTACAGGCTATTTTAGAGGGAACCAATGTCGGCACCTGGGAATGGAATGTCCAAACCGGGGAGACGGTCTTTAATGAACGCTGGGCGAATATAGTTGGCTATACCCTGGCGGAACTTGAACCCATCTCAATCGATACATGGATGTCGCTTGCACATCCTGACGATTTGGAAAAGTCTAATGAATTACTGCAAGAACATTTCCGCGGTGAGTCCGAGTTCTATGATTTCAACGCTCGCATGCGTCATAAAGAGGGACATTGGGTATGGGTCCATGCCCGTGGCCAGTTGGTTTCGACTACTGAGAGTGGCGAACCTCTTCTCATCTCTGGCACGCATGAAGACATCACTAAACAGAAACAAACAGACATAGAAATAGAGTCTCAGCGCGAATTTCTTGAAAAGATTTTTAATAGTAATGTTGTTGCTTTCTTTGTACTCGATAAGGCGGGTAAATTCACTTACGCAAATGCCGAAGCAATCAATGTTTTGGGGTTAGAGCCACAAGCCTCACCGGATAAAACTAATGCAACCTTTGACGACCCGCGCTGGCAAATTACTAAAATCGATGGCTCATTCTTCCCCCCCGAAGAGCTTCCTTTTTCTGTTGTCCGTCGAACCGGTCAACCTATTAGCGACGTGCAACATGCAGTCCATTGGCCGAATGGTGAATGGAAAGCGTTATCAGTTAACGGTGCCCCCCTCGTCGTCGGCGCTGAAACTCACTACGTATTCGCGGTTCGCGATATAACCCAGCAAATAAAAAGTGAACAAGCATTAAAAGCTAGTGAAGCTCAGTTTCGCTCACTTGTGAATAATATTCCGGGTGTGACCTATCGCTGCCTTCACGATAGGCATTGGACGATGCTTTATATGAGTGACAAGATAGACCCTCTATCGGGATACCCTGCAACCGACTTTATTCAGAATGCCGTTCGTAGCTATGACAGTGTTATTCACCCTGATGATAAAGAGAGATTGGAGTGGGAAGTATCAAAATCCATTGAAAATAATAAAGAGTGGCTCCTCGAGTACCGAATTTTGCATCGCGATGGAGGCATTCGCTGGGCTCAGGAAAAAGGCAGGGCGATCAAAAATGAATCGGGCGATGTTGATTATTTCGATGGATTTATTCTCAACATCACGCAGCAGAAGCAAAACCAAGAAGAGTTACAAGCTCAGCTTGCAGCCTTTAAAGCGCTTAACCAGATTGCCTCACTTTCCCCTGAGAACCCTCTTTGGCGAATTACTCAAGGCCTTAACTTGGCATGCACCTACTTGAACCTAGAGCTCGGTATTGTCAGTAGAATTAATGAGCAAGCACAAGAATATGAGATCATCGCCTATAATGCGCCAGAAGAGGCCGACTTAAAAACCGGACAAATATTCCCACTTAAAGACACCTATTGCCAAATAGTGATGTCTGAGGGTGAAACCGTTGCCATTGAAAATATGGCGACATCCAAGTACCGGCAACACCCCTGTTACGAGGCATTTGGTCTTGAGTCATACATCGGTTTAGCCATAGAAGTCAATGGTGAGCCGTTTGGCACGCTTAACTTTTCTTCCGCAATCCCCAGGAAAGAGCCCTTTAAGGAGACTGAAAAGCAATTTTTAAGCTTACTCGCCCGCTGGGTCTCTTCCTCTCTGGAGTTTAAACATAAAAATGAAGCACTGGAAAATAGCGAGAGCCGTTTACGTGGGCTGTTCGAGCTGTCGCCGATTGGTATTGCATTAAATGACTTTAAGACGGGAAGGTTTGTTGACTTAAATAATGCGCTGTTAGCGCCCACTGGGTATACACGCGAAGAGTTTATTTCTTTAAGTTACTGGGACGTGACACCTCGCAAGTATGAAGAGGAAGAAATCAAGCAACTGGAAATTTTGGCGGATACTGGCCGCTATGGTCCCTTTGAAAAAGAATACATTCGTAAAGATGGTAGTCGTTACCCTGTCCTGTTAAACGGTATGGTCGTATATGACGACAATGGCAAAAAACTGATTTGGTCCATCATCGAAGATATCTCAGAACGGAAACGTAACGAAGAAATTAAAAATGCCTTCGTCTCAACGGTAAGTCATGAGCTACGCACTCCAATAACATCGATCACCGGCGCACTCGACTTGCTGCTTGGCGGTACTTTTGGCGACCTCCCCACGCAGGCCACAGAAATGATAGAGGTTGCTAAAAAGAATAGTGTTCGCATGAACTTGCTGATTAATGACATACTGGATCTCGAAAAGTTGCTAGCCGGAAGAATGCAAATGCAGTTTGAGGCGCTGCTCGTAGCTCCTTTACTGGAAGGGATTATTGACCGCAATACGCCCTATTGTCGTCGTTACGAGGTTAATCTAGAGTTATACGCTACCGATCCGTCGCTTTGTATTTATGTCGATGCTCAACGGTTTGAACAAGTTCTTGCCAACCTAATTTCAAACGCCGTCAAGTTCTCACCAAAAGGTGAGACGGTAAAAATATTTGCTGAAGAAACAGGTGAATATGTTCGAATATCAGTAAAGGATAACGGCGATGGAATCCCCGAGGAATTTCATCCAAGAGTATTTGAGAAGTTCGCTCAAGCGAATTCGAGCAATACTCGCGCGACCGGCGGTACTGGCCTCGGATTATCTATATCAAAAGAGATTGTTGATCGCTTGGGAGGCAGCATTGATTTTATCACAGATTCAACTGGTACAGACTTTTTCATCATGCTGCCAAAGCCCACATGCGATCTTGGGGTAGATGAATGAGCTATTCCCGGCAGTCATATGACAGCTCACGCTGGCTCAAGTTAATTGCCGCCTTGCTGTTTTTCAGTTTTATCGGTACGACTGAATACATTATTTATGAGTATAAAAGAAATCAGCAAGCGGATCTGGAACGCAGCGCATCGGAGCTTGCTATTAGGCTTAAATCTCAACTTGAAACAGAGCTTAATGGGACCATATTTTTGACGCATGGAATCGAGGCTTATGTTATTGCACGCAACGGGGACATTGTCCCAGATGAAATAAACTCAATGCTTGAACAGGTTTATCAATTTAGTCCCTTCTTTAGGAATATTGGTATTGCACCTGATAATAAACTTTCCTGGATTATCCCCCTTGAGGGAAACGAAGCGGCGCTTGGCTTAAACTACGAAAAACTGCCATCTCAGTGGCCGTCGATCAAACAAATTATTGAATCAAATGCTGCAGCCCTAAATGGCCCTTTGCCTTTGGTTCAGGGTGGTTTAGGGCTAATTTACCGTGCTCCTGTGTACCTTAATGATAATTACTGGGGCATGATCAGCGCTGTTATCGACGCAGATAGTTTATTTCAATCGTTAATGGGAGAGATTGAACAATCAGAGATGTCTGCAAAACTCGGATTACGGCACGCGAGTGGTATTAATAGGGACACATTTTTAGGAGATAGCTCTGTTTTTACTGATGCATCCGCAACAACTGTTGTAGAAACTCCCAGCGGAGACTGGCAGCTAGCTATTACTGTTAACGAGGAGCAGCCTAATTTATGGCCTGCCCGCTTTATCATTTGGAGTCTGGCTTTTGCTGGAGTGCTTGGCATTTATTTTTTGACTCGGCATGTTTATCAGCAAAAGTTACTCAACTCCCTATCAACACAAGTCAAAGATCGCACAAAAGAACTAAGCGATGTTAACAGTAAGCTAAACCACGTGCTTAACGCAGCCACAGAAACGGCCATCATTGCAACCGACAAAACCGGTGTGATAACTGTATTTAACCGCGGCGCCGAGCGTATGCTTGGATATTCAGCCGACGAAGTCGTTGGTAAAACAACGCCGGCAATTTTTCACGATGCCGACGAAGTAGCCAAAAAGAAAAAAGTACTTACTGCACAGCTGGGCAGAGATATTTCCGGATTTTCTGTATTTACAGCAGTTCCTGATATTGACGGTTCGGAAAAAGATAGCTGGACCTACATATCCAAATCAGGAAAACGCATTCCGGTAGAACTGATTGTTACTAAAGAGTTTAACAACGACGGAAATGCTGTTGGCTACTTAGGTTTGGTGACTGATATAAGCCAACATGTCTTTGATCAACAATCATTGAAGGAACTGAAAGAGCGGCTAGAGTCAGCCACCAAAGTAGCCAATATTGGTGTCTGGGAACTCGATTTAAAAAGCCATAAAATGCTCTGGAATGAGCAGATGTATGCACTTACGGGTTTAGCTCATAACGATTTTCATGGTCAGTATCAAAGTATTAAACCTGTGTTTTGTCAGGAAGAAAGACAAGAGTTTGACGAGCTACTAAATAAGTTAAAGCGCAAGGCCGTTGAAAACGAGCCATTTATTGAACCACCACCTGCGCTTGAAACCACGTTTCGCATTGTCAGGACCGATAACCAGGAACTGCGCTGGATGAAAGGCCATGCCGTGATCCTGTGTGATGAGTCAGGTGTTCCTCGGTCGATGCTGGGCGCAATGCATGAAATTTCGTCCTTGGTGTTCGCGAAAGAGGCCGCTGAACAAGCTGAAAGATTAAAATCGCAATTTTTATCCACGGTGAGCCATGAATTAAGAACTCCTCTTTCAGTGATTTCTGGCGCTCTCTCACTACTATCGTTTGAAGAAAAGAGCTTTTCAGAGGAAACAAAAAATGTGCTGGACTTGGCCAGCCGGAACAGTAAACGACTAACACTCCTAATTAACGACCTACTCGACATTGAAAAGCTGACTTCAGGCAACTTAACTTTTAAGTTTCAGGAACATTCGCTCAAATTATTGTTAGAACAAGCCATTGAAGAAAATTGCAGCTATGTAGCGCAGCAAAACGCGTTTATTAAATTTAACAATAGATTATCAGCAGATGCTTTTATCGTCGTTGATCAGCTACGGTTTGTGCAGGTAATGACCAATTTAATCTCTAATGCTGCCAAGTTCTCGCCGGATGGTGGTGAGGTTCAGGTGACTGCATCAATCACGGGGCAAAATGTTCTTATCGAGATTATTGATCACGGCTCCGGAATTCCTGAGGCTTTTAAAAACAGAGTATTCGAGCCTTTTGCACAAGCCCAGTCGTCAGATTCACGAAATAAAGGCGGCACTGGGCTTGGGCTTGCTATCACGAAAACAATTATCGAAAAAATGGAAGGAGCCATTGGCTTTGACTCAAAACCAAACCAGAAAACAAGATTTTGGTTTTCTCTGCCGACAAAAACCAACCTTTCTAATAAAAAGTCCGTATTACATGTAGAAGACTCTGATGATTTTTCCGCTGTTATCACCGCCATACTAAAAGATAACTATGAGGTCGATACGGCATGTTCTATACAGCAGGCGAAGCAAAAATTATTATCAAACAAATATGATGTTTTAATATTTGATATTCTTTCACCAGACAGCTCTGGTTACGACATCATTGAAATTGCAAACAGTACTCATGAAGCAATAAAGATCGTTGTTACATCCGACCCCGAGGTGTCACTTGAAAAAGCTAGCCGTGTCGATGCGATTATGGATAAAGCAAACTTCACGCGTACCAACTTCGTTGAATTGATCGATAAACTCGCTGGCAACAATGAGAATAGGAGACCCCATGTCTGAGTTAAAACGTGTTTTATTGGTGGATGACGAACCAGACATCCAGGCCATTGCAAAGCTGTCTCTTGATAAAGTTGGCGGGTTTACATCTCTCATCTGCTCGTCGGGCCACGAGGCAATTGAGCAAATAGCTGACTTTAAACCCGACTTGGTATTGTTAGACGTTATGATGCCTGACTTGGACGGGCCTCATACTCTGAAGGAACTTAAAAAGAGAGGTCTCTTGGATGATAATACACCCGTGGTATTTTTCACCGCCAAAGTTTTAAACTCTGAAGTTAAAGAGCTAAAAGAGCTCGGTGCCCAGGACGTCATCGCCAAACCTTTCGACCCAATGACGTTACCGAACCAACTAAAAGAAATTTGGAGTCGCGCTCATGAGCAACCATAATGTGCCTGAAGATTTACAGACTGAAATCCAGGCCATTCGGGATCAGTACAAAGAACGCCTGGTGTCAGATAAGTCGAAACTAACTTCTCTATTAGACGGATTAAGCCTCACTAACGCCCAGCAAAGAGCTAATGAGATACATCTTATACTGCACTCCATCAGCGGCTCTGCAGGAACTTTCGGCTTTGAAAAAATCAGCAAAGAAGCACGCCGTATTGACGAAAAATTAAAAGAGGCTGCAAGTCATTCAGAGCAAGACACGGTCATTAAACTAATTAGTAATGATGTCACGCATTTTTGTCAGCTGTTAGATGGAACCGGTGTTGATAATGCATCCTCTTCTAGTCAGTCTCCGAGCACTGATAAAACGCCCCGGAAAAGTAATCCGTCCCGTTCAGCTCATGAAGGCGAAGTATGGCTCATTGAAGAAAACGAACAATTAGCCGCCCAATTTTCGAAGCAGCTTGTAAACTTCAACTTTAAAATAAACACCGTAACCCTGAAAGAAGCACTTAAATTAGCGGATAAAGGAGGCTGGCCGGATGCGACTATTATTGATATGGACGGCCACCCATTCAATGCCAAAGAAGATTTCAAAACACTTTTCACAACTACAGAAGAAGCCCCTAAAGGGCTTATCATGCTGTCTGAAAACGATACTTTTGCTCAGCGAATAAAAGCTGCGAAAATTCGCGCAACAAGCTTTTTAAAGAAGCCGGTCGACCTATCAAAACTAATCAGCCATTTAGAAGCGGTAGTCAACAAGGAGAAGTCCGCACAACCTCGTGTCATGCTAATTGATGACGACAAAGAGCTCTGTTCTCTAATGAAGTTAAAGTTAGAGTCGCAAGGGGTGCAGGTGAGTATTCTTCACGACGTCAGAAATATTGTCTCAGAACTGAATGAGTTTCGGCCTGAATTGCTGCTGCTTGATATGGAAATGCCGGAGTACTCTGGTATCGATATAGCACTGTTAGTTCGGCAAAATGTGCAGTTTGAAAGCCTTCCTATTGTGTACCTCTCAGCCGAACGAAACCTCGACAAACAGACCGAAGCACTATTGTTTGATGCCGATGACTTTTTAGTAAAACCTATCTCGAACGAACGTTTGATTTCCTCGATTCGTTCTAGAGTTCAACGTGCAAGGAATTTGGAGCAGTTAATCAGTAAAGACGGACTAACAGGTCTATTAAAACACGCAACCATTAAGGAGCACGCAGAACGAGAACTCATGCGGGCTCGTCGCGAGGAAAGCCCGATATCTATAGTTATGCTGGATATCGATTACTTCAAACGTGTTAATGATACTTACGGTCACTCCACCGGCGATACTGTCATCGCATCACTTGCAGCCTTGCTACGTCACCGGTTTCGGCAAACTGACATTGTTGGCCGCTACGGGGGCGAAGAGTTTTTGGTTATTTTGCCAAACACTCAGGAGCATGACGCGGTTAAAATAGTCGATGCTATACGAATAGCTTTTAGTGAAATGCAATTTTTGGCAGATAACCAAACGTTTTGCTGCACATTGTCAGCGGGCTGTGTTTGTTCAAATGACTTACCTGCTCAAATTGACGCTTCAGAGCTTGTCGAAGCCGCGGATAAAGCGCTCTACGCGAGTAAAAAGAATGGTCGCAACCAAGTCAGTACGCGACAATAGACTTGCTATATTCAACTTTTTCGAAAACGTTCAAGCACACGCCTTAGCACGTTGATCCTCTGACTCCCCCCGCTTTTCTTATTTTCAATTGATTGATAGAAGCGACCAGAACAAAGCTCAGTAACATCAACAAGAACCAGGAGCTAAGCTTGGCAACGGAGACCATTTCCCAGTCGTCTGTCTGGTTCGGGTAAATCCAGATATTCGCGTAGGTCCCGATGTTCTCCGCAAACCAAATAAACAGTGCGACTAAAAATCAACCCAGCAACAGCGGCAAGTTGGCAATTCCAAAAACATACTGTTCGGGATATAACCAGGCTCCTATAGCGTCAACCGTTGCGACGATATGGCACACTAAAATTGTTACCTGCAGTGTAAAAATGACTGTGAACTCGCGCCATACTTCCAACCGAAAAGTGATGAAGAATAGCTGAAAGGCGATAGCCGCTAAAAAGACAAAGTCATATCGGTGGAGCGCTTCAAGGGGATACCAGAACTTGGTAATCACCACTAACGCCAATAAAAAGTCACCAAACATACATGCATAGGCTTGCTTTACACCGGATAGCCAATAAAACATTACTCTCGGTATTACCGATCACTACTGATCAGGTTTATCGTGAGTTCTTAACCTTGGCAATGTCGGTAATACTAATACTTATAGCTACCACTGTTTACATCATTCATTGGTACGTCTAGTAACCAATAATTAGCCGGTGATAGGTAAGCCCCTAAGCTTACTGCTGAAATACCCCCCATAGGGATCTCACCGTCGGTTAAGTTTCATTGACCAATATGTGTACCGAGCAGCAGAAGTTTTTAAGTATCTGAATTTAGGATGTTTAAGGCGGGTTGCCAGTTCGTTCGCGAGGTACGCCACCGTAGTCCCTGCGTTTACCGGTTTTGGGATCAGCTGGTGCAGCGAGGTAATCGTTAAGAACACCCAACGCGTGTTCGTGTAATGCGTGAGTTCTATTACGCCCAGTGTTTTTGTGTCACCCTCCCCCCCTCACGACTTCTGCGCCGAACATGACATCCATCCGAAGTGCGAGATGATCCGCATGGATGAAATCAACGATGCCCTGAAGCGCCTGGAGAAAGGCGAAGTCGCACACCGGATTGTGATTGATATGTCGACTTTGGAGGCGGATTGAAGGTCTTCGGAAGCGGCGGGTGTGACCCGTACTAGAAGTACGGGCTACCGGGCTACCGGTTGCAACCCGCAGGCATAAAAAAAGCCGCTCGGTTGAGCGGCTTTTTATCTGGAATTGGTGGAGCTGGCGGGAATTGAACCCGCGTCCGCAATACCTACATCCTCGGTACTACATGCTTAGTCTGTCATTTAGTTAATCACCAAGTCGCCGACAGACAGGCTACTTAAGGTGACGATCCCGATTGGTTTTAACGCTTTGGCTACGGGCGAAGCCTCCACGCGAGTCTACTTTGGGGTGAACCGACTGATCCTAGTCTCGCAGACAAAGCGCTAGGGGTCGGGCGTAGCGGGTTATTAAGCCGCTAGTGCGTAGTTGTCGTCGTTTGCAACTATTAAGTTGAGGCTTTTTACGAGGCCAGCCTCACCTCGGCATGCACCTTGGGTTTCGTGTATCCCGTCGAATCCATATCAGCCCCAGGTCTTTCTTTCAAAATCGTCCTTACTATACATCAGACACGGCTTAGACGCTAGAAGTTCCGTGCTTAAGCAGCCATGTAGAGTACTTTTTCTACTAACTTACTGATGCCCTTCTCGGCATCGACTAAATTCTCAGCCAACATATACGCCGGTGTCGTGACTAACAGCCGTGCATCGTCTGCAACAATGTCGTCTACCGGGCAATCAACGTGTACGCCGCCCATTTTTTCAATGGCGCTGGCCACTTCCTTATCGTTACCAACCGTGACGTTTACACCTTCACCATAAATATGCGGCAACAACACTGGTGCAATGCACAAATAGCCGGCGGGTTTGTTTGCTTCGGCAAAAGCTCTGCCGATCGCCAACACCTCTTTGTTTACCCGCATGTCTGCGCCTCGTTCGGCAAAATCGCAGAAGTTTTTCGCGACACCAAAGCCACCCGGTAATATTAGCGCGTCAAACTCCGCGGCATTTAGCTCGCTTAGCGGCTTAACTTCGCCTCGGACGATCCGCGCAGCTTCAGCAAGCACGTTACGCTTTTCACTGGTCTGTTCGCCGTTCAAATGGTTCACCACCTGGGTTTGCTCAATGTCCGGTGCAAAACACTCATAGCTCGCCCCGCGCTTGCTAATGTGCAGCAAGGTCAAAACGGCTTCATTAACTTCAGCACCATCGAATACACCTGAACCTGAAAGTAATACGGCTACTTTTTTCATGACTTATCCTTTGTTGCCTGACTACCTAAAGATATAGTGCCGCGCTGAGCTATTTTCAAGCCCCATGCCTGGGGTTGAACACCACTTCCCATAGGTGGCCGTCCGGATCAGAGAATACGCCACCGTAGCCGCCCCAGAACAACTCCCGCGCAGGTTTAACTAGCGCTTCAGCAGGCAAACCCGACATGATGGTGTCAACCTCGTCCGCGCTCGCTACGTTATGTGCCAGCATCATGGCGGTGCGATCAGGACCCCCTTTTTCGACCCCACAATCATGAGCAATACTGTCGCGTTCCCACAGCGCGAACGTCAGCCCACCGGCCATTTTGAAGAAAGCCACGGCACCGTGCTCAAATTCGGTGCCGATAATACCTTCCGTCGGTAATCCCAGCACGTCACGGTAAAAAACAACAGCCTGTTCGAGATCATCGACCCCCAGAGTGATGTAACTAATCGCTGGTTTCATTCATTGCCCTGCTGTTCACGCCAGCGCATTTCGTTTTCAACATTGGCGATGGGCTGCAACATGGCAAAATCCAGTTCATCTGGCTTATCGCCGTCTTTTACTTTGTTAACGAACTGCGGATCAGCCAGCGCCGCTTTGCCAAGTGCCAGTAACGCACCTGGATAATGGGCGGCCATTTTGGCGTAGTTCGACGCGTCGATACCACCATTTACAATCAACGGAATCTGGGCGTCGCGCACAACCTCAGCAAGGGCACGCGTACCCTCTTTCAGTGCCGGACGATTCGCGTCATTGTCCGTGGTGTGAATATAGTCAACGCCCGCCTCAGCCAACGCCTGTACCAACCAGGAAAAGCCTTCTTCACCTTCAGGCCACTGATAATCAGCATCGGTAATGGTGATTTGTGACAAACGAATGCCCAGCACAAAGTCATCCGCAACCATTTCGCGGGCCGATTTTACTACGTCCACCACGAATTGCGCGCGGCGTTGCATGTCACCGCCCCATTTGTCTTCGCGGGTATTGAAATGCGTACTCAAGAGTTCATTCAGCAAGTAGCCATTAGCGCCGTGTAGTTCAACACCATCAAAACCAGCTTCTACGGCGTTACGAATACCATGCAAAAAACCGTTGAGCACCCGTTCAAAGTCGCTCTCGTCCATCATTTTTACGTCTTGCCAGGCGTCTTGATCGCCATACAGACCCAGAGGTTTGCCTACTGGCTGTTGTTCGGTAATGCCGAGCGGCTGCTCGCCAGCACTGTTGTATTGCATTTGCGCACCGGCATGCATCAGCTGCGCAATAATCTTGGCGTCATGCTCATGCACCGCACGAATAATCGGCTGCCATGATTCGCCTTGCAAGGCATCGGCGAGTCCCGGTTGGTTCTCGTAACCCTGACTTGCATCTTGATCAGGATAAATACCCTCGGTAATGATCAGCGCAAAGCCACCTTCAGCGTAACGCTTATAGTGCTCTACCATGAGATCATTGGCGCGGCCATTGGACTGCGCGCTTACTCGCGTCATTGGTGCGACGGCAAATCGGTTCGCTAGCTTCATGCCAGCAAATTCTATACTCGAAAACTCAGAATCAAACATAATAGTCTCGACGTGGAAAGGTTAGTTATTACTTTACGCTAAGGGAGTTGGGGGTTTTGATCAAGTCGCGGTGGCAGGTCGTGACAAAACCAGTGCAGCTTTTTGTTTACGCCGACCAAAACCAAAGGCGCGGCGGAAGGTTGCCATCGGAATAGGCAAATACTGACGCTCTGCCGCCGATTGCCATGGCAATGCGTCCTGATCAGGATCGTTGATGTACACGTAATTTTCATCAGCGGCGCATATCACCACCCAGTGCGGCGCTTTGCTCTCATCAAATACGTAGGTGCTGATCAGCGCCACCACCACGTTACCCTCGGCAAGATCTGCCATCAACTGAGTTAAGCTGTAATCGCCTGTTTCAATGGCAACGTTTGCCGCCTTCAACGCGGCAATATCCGACTCTTGAATACGTGCCATGATTTGCTTTTTATCAGCGCTACGCACCGAGTCCATCAGCAACGGACCGTCGTGACTGACATGCAAGACCACATGCATACCGCGCCGAATTGCTGCGCGAGCCAAACCGTGAGGTCCGCAGCCACCGTGACCTGAGGTCATGAAAATCGTCGTGGCTTCACGCCAGATCTCCAGCTCCTCATGGTGCGGATCCTGCGACGGAATATCGAAATAGGCCATCGCCATCAGCAAACTCGCCGGGCCACAGGTGAAGTCTGTGGTTTGCGTTCGGTATGGAACTAAGCGTTGGCCACCATTATCGCCGGCCGACGGTTCAAAACGCGGCAAAAGCTTCTGCAATACCAGCGCATCACTGTCGTCTTCGTAATACTCCGGCCGGATCTCCATATCGTAGTAACTAGCGCCGTGATAAAGCGCCAGTGCCGCCTGATTATCGATTTTCACTTCCAGCCGAAGAAACAGGCAGTGGCGCTCGTCAGCATCATGTTCCGCAGCATCGAGCAGGACTTTGCCGAAGCCACGACGGCGGAACTCCGGCAACACCGCCAGCGAATAAAGCCGCGCCAGTTGCGTCGCTTGTCGGTACAGGACAATATAATAGCCAATTACCCGCTCACCCAACTGCGCAACCTGAAAATCACCGATGCCCTGATCAATGAAGCGTTTGAAGCTCCGTCGACTAATGCGGTCGGTGGTAAAACTCGCCTGTTCGATGCTCTCGAGGGCATCAATGTGGTGCCGGGTGGCGCGGACAAGTGCTAAAGCTTGTGCAGCGCCTCTAGTTGTAGCCATGGCCGTAGCGTCCTAGCGCTGAGGTGAGCGAATTGCGCGTGTATTATATCGCAGTATTGCCATGAAAGTGGTAAACTGTCGCGCAAATTTTTAGCATTAGCTGAGGACCTTTCTCGTGAGCGATCAAAAACCTTCTTTGAGTTACAAAGATGCCGGTGTCGATATCGATGCAGGTAACGCCCTTGTTGACCGTATTAAAGGTGTCACCAAACGTACAAAACGCCCTGAAGTCATGGGTTCGATTGGTGGTTTTGGCGCTTTGTGCGAGCTACCGGGTAAGTATAAGCAACCGGTGCTGGTTTCCGGCACCGACGGTGTTGGTACCAAGCTGCGCCTGGCCATTGACCTTGGCAAACATGACACCGTCGGTATCGATTTGGTTGCTATGTGCGTGAATGACTTGATCGTGCAAGGTGCAGAGCCGCTGTTCTTCCTGGATTATTACGCCACCGGCAAGCTCGATGTTGATGTCGCCGCAGATGTTGTTACGGGTATCGGCGAAGGCTGCGTACAAGCTGGCTGCGCACTTATCGGTGGTGAAACTGCCGAAATGCCTGGTATGTACCAGCACGGTGACTACGATATCGCTGGCTTCTGTGTTGGCGTGGTCGAGAAAGAAGAAATCATCGACGGCACTAAGGTCGCCCCTGGCGATGCCCTGGTTGCTCTGGCTTCCAGTGGTCCGCACTCCAACGGTTACTCGTTAGTGCGCAAAATTATCGAAGTCAGTGGCGCTGATGTGACCACAGAAGAACTCGACGGTAAACCGCTTGCTGAGCATTTACTGGCCCCGACCCGTATCTATGTGAAATCGGTACTCAAGGTACTTGAGCAGCACAGTGTGCATGCCATTTCACACATTACTGGCGGTGGTTTCTGGGAAAATATTCCACGTGTGTTGCCAGCTGATGCGAAAGCCGTTATCAAAGATAGCAGCTGGGAATGGCCGGCGGTATTTAACTGGTTACAACACAACGGTAACGTCACTACCAAAGAAATGTATCGAACCTTTAACTGCGGTGTCGGCCTGATTATGGCACTGCCACAATCGCAAGCGGAAGCTGTGGTTGAAGTGCTTCGTGAAGATGGTGAAGATGCATGGGTCATCGGCCAGGTCGCAGCCCGTGAAGGTGATGAAGCACAGGTAGAAATTGTCGAATGAAACGAATTGTCGTACTGATTAGTGGTTCCGGCACCAACATGCAAGCCATTGTTGAGGCTTGCCACGCAGATCGCATCGACGGTGAAGTGGTCGCTGTGATCAGCAACAAAGCTGACGTTGGTGGTCTGGAAAAAGCAGCCAACGCGAAGATCCCCACGGCGGTATTGTCACACCGTGATTTTGACAGTCGTGAAGCCTACGATGCTGAGCTGTTAAAACTGATCGACAGTTTTGCGCCTGATATCGTGGTTTTGGCCGGTTTTATGCGTATTTTAACCCCTGCGTTCACCCAGCATTATCATGGTCGTATGCTCAACATTCACCCTTCTTTGCTACCCAGGTATCGGGGTATAAATACCCACCAACGGGCATTGGATAACGGTGATACTGAACATGGCGTATCGGTGCACTTTGTGACTGAAGAACTTGATGGTGGCCCGGTTATTCTACAAGCCGTCATCCCGGTATTCCCGGAAGATACCGCAACTGATCTACAGCAACGCGTGCACAGTCAGGAGCATCGTATTTATCCGTTAGTGGTGCAATGGCTTTGTTCTGAGCGATTAAAGCTGACTCACCAAGGTGCCGTGCTTGACGGTTCCCTGCTTGGCCCGGAAGGCTATGCTACCGATTAGTTAAGTGTTTCCAGTAATAAGGTGGCGACCTCGTCACCTTCCTTGCGTTGTTGCATTTTTACCAGTACATAATCCAGTTCAGGTGCGAACCAATAATCGGTTTCCCGCTTACTTGATTTGCGCACACGCTGCACTTTCAACGCCTCCACTTCGCCATAAGGCAAGCTGAGCATTTCAAGCTCACCACGGGCAAAGCGTTGCTCGTCATACTCACCTTTGTCATCGACAATACGATAACTGAACGCATCGGCGTCACTATGCTGTAAGTCGTAACGGAGCTGTTCCAACATATTCGCTTCATCTAGCAGTGCGTCATGCCATGAGACCGGCAAAGGGGCCTGGGATGTAATTTCGATGACTTGCTGGTTCTGTTCATCAAAACGTACCGACAAACTTTTATTGCTGCCAGTACCGCTGCGCTTAAAATGAAACTGTCTGGGTTCTATCCAGCCATCAATAAATTCAAACTTGGAGTCGTAGCGACGCACGTCCGAAAGAAACAAAAACGAAATCTCTGTTTCATTTTGCAATACATAAGTTCCATCATGCTGTTGTGACAGTTTGCGCGATGCTTCACCATAATTTGAGCCCCCCCGTTGAACCTCGTAACGGGCATCATAAGTATCTAATTCTGCACCCAATACAGGCGCTACTAGCAATCCCATCAGGGGTACTGCAAGCCAATGAACAACTGCTTTCATGACATCTCCTGTGCTTCATTTCCGGGCCAAAAAGTGATCGCTTACCTCAATCTGACCTTATACCAGTTAAAAAGTGCAATATGTCTTGAAAATCTAATCTAAATTGTCTAACCTCAAGGGATAACCTTACTGGTCAGACCTCTAACCACAACGACGGAGTATCATTATGAGTGTCGCCTTATGGATCATCGCCACCTTGCTTGTTTTTGGTGGTCTACTTTATTACCGCACTTCGTTGCTGGTCACTAGCCTCGGGTTAGTTGGTATGTTTGCCATCGGTAGCCTGTTCGGCATCGTCGGACCGGTACTTTGGGTGTTGTTGGCGCTGCTACTTGTACCGTTGAACATTACCGTCATTCGCCGTGGCATGTTGAGTAAATCATTACTCAAAATGTACCGCAACATTATGCCGGAGATTTCAGAAACTGAGAAAGATGCCATTGACGCTGGTACCACCTGGTGGGAAGGCGAATTGTTTCGTGGCGCGCCAAATTGGAAAAATTTACACAGTATTCAAAAGGCTGAGCTAAGCGCTGAAGAACAAGCTTTCATAGATGGTCCGGTCGAAGAAGTCTGCAAAATGCTCGACGATTGGGAAGCAACTCATGAACTCGCCGATATGCCTGAAGAGGTTTGGCAGTATCTGAAAGACAATAAATTCTTCGCCATGATCATCAAGAAACACTATGGCGGTCTTGAGTTTTCAGCTTACGCGCAATCTCGTGTATTACAGAAGCTTGCTGGCGTCAGTACGATCCTGGCAAGTACCGTCGGCGTGCCTAATTCGTTAGGCCCAGGCGAGCTGTTACAGCTCTATGGTACAGAACAGCAAAAAGATCATTATTTACCCCGTCTCGCCACCGGTGAAGAAGTTCCTTGTTTCGCCCTGACCAGCCCGGAAGCAGGTTCGGATGCAGGTTCAATTCTAGATACCGGTATCGTCTGTAAGGGCGAATGGGAAGGCAAAGAAGTCCTCGGTTTACGACTTAACTTCGACAAGCGTTACATCACGCTTGCGCCGGTCGCTACGGTGTTAGGTTTGGCCTTTAAAATGTACGACCCTGACCACCTGTTGGGTGACAAAGAATCATTGGGCATTACTGCCGCCTTGATTCCGCGTGACACCAAAGGCGTTGAAATTGGTCGTCGTCACTTCCCGCTTAACGTGCCGTTCCAAAACGGTCCTATTCGTGGCGAAGACGTATTTGTACCACTCGATTTCATTATTGGTGGTGCCGAAATGGCTGGCAAAGGCTGGCGTATGCTGGTTGAATGTTTATCGGTCGGCCGGGCTATTACCTTGCCGTCGAACAGTGCTGGCGGAGTGAAATCTATCGCTCTGGCCACTGGTGCTTATGCTTACATTCGTCGCCAGTTCAGATTACCTGTAGGTAAAATGGAAGGTGTCCAGGAAGCCATGGCACGCATTGGCGGTAACGCTTACCTGATGGATGCAGTCACGACGCTGTCAACCAAAGCTATCGATCTGGGCGAAAAGCCATCGGTGATTTCTGCCATAGCGAAGTACCACATGACTGAAAAGCTGCGTGCCTGCATGGACGACGCCATGGATATTCATGGTGGTAAAGGTATCTGCTTAGGTCCAAACAACTATCTCGGACGTGGCTATCAAGGTGTGCCTATAGCTATTACCGTGGAAGGTGCGAACATTCTTACCCGCAGCTTGATGATTTACGGCCAGGGCGCGATTCGCTGTCATCCGTATGTATTGGAAGAAATGCTGGCCTCAGCTGAAGATAACGCAGAAGGTTTGAAGCGTTTTGATAAAGCCATTTTCGGCCACATTGGCTTTGCCATGAGCAACTTTGTACGCTCGTTCGCACTAGGCTTAGGTGGCCACCATTTAAGTAGCACGCCTTACACTGACAGCACTAAGCAGTACTACAAGCAAATGAACCGTTTTAGCGCCAACCTTGCGTTGTTGTCTGACGTTGCCATGGGTGTGCTTGGTGGTTCATTGAAACGTAAGCAGCGTATTTCTGCGCGTTTAGGTGACATGCTGAGCTATCTCTACATTGGCTCTGCAACCTTGAAACGCTTTGCCGACCAAGGGCGTCAACACGACGATTTACCGTTGCTGAACTGGGCCATGCAAGATAGCTTGTACAAGCTGCAGGAAGCACAACTTGAGCTACTCGATAACTTCGGTTTTGTCGGTAAAGCCATGCGCGTCATCATGTACCCGTTTGGCCGCTTCGTGAAACGTCCTTCGGATCGTTTAGACAGCAAGGTCGCGAAGATCTTACTGAAACCAAACGCCAGCCGTGAACGTCTCGGCGAAGGTCAATTCCTGTCGCCAGAAGGCCAGTTTGGTTACCTTGAACAGACCTTACGCGACATTATCGAAGCTGAGCCGTTACACGATCGTGTGCAGCGTGCTGCCAACGAGCGTATGCCGTTTGTCTTCTTAGATAAAGTAGCAGCGAAAGGTAAAGAGCTTGGGGTATTGAGCAACGACGAAGTCGCCCTACTCGAACGCGCCGAAGAAGGTCGTCTACGCGTGATTAATGTTGATGATTTTGCTCATGAAGAACTGATGGCAGGTAAAGCCGCTCACCAATGGGCACTGAAAAATCTCAGTAAGAAATCAAGCACAGCTTAAACCCTTGAACTTTTAAAACTAAAACGGCGCCAATTATTGGCGCCGTTTTTTATTTCACGCTTTGTTACTTAGTCTTTAACACTGGTAAAACGCAAATAAGGTTTCACGGTTTTAAAGCCTTGTGGAAACTTTTTCTCAGCGTCCGCCATAGCAACCGTCGGTGGAATGATCACGTCACCGCCAAGTTCCCAATCTGCTGGCGTCGCTACACCATGTTTATCACCTGTCTGCAACGCATCGATCACGCGCAGGATCTCAGCAAAGTTACGACCGACACTCATTGGATAAGTCATGGTCAGACGGATCTTATGATTTGGATCGATGATAAATACTGAACGCACCGCGGCAGTTTCACTTTCACCGGGGTGAATCATCTCGTACAGCTCAGCCACCTTCTTGTCTTTGTCAGCGACAATCGGAAACTTCAACGAGGTGTTTTGGGTTTCGTTAACATCGTTGATCCAGCCCTGGTGTGCTTCTACAGTATCCGTAGACAGGCCTAAAGGCTTCACGCCGCGCTTCGCGAACTGTTCTGCTAATTGCGCAGTACGCCCCATTTCAGTGGTACAGACTGGCGTATAGTCCGCTGGATGACTAAAGAAAAACACCCATGAATCTTTTGCCCAGTCGTGAAAATTGATCTTGCCCTCGGTGGTTTCGATATCGAAATCCGGGGCGATATCACCAATACGTAATCCCATTTTAATTACCTCTCAGTTGTTAACTCACTACACTTAAAACGTGTTAGGAAGATTGTAGTAGTCACTCCACAATTATGCGATCTCACCGGCTTGGTCGGTGTTCGCGGTGGCATTTTTTAGCGCGTCAGATCTGGACCTCTGGCCGGCGGAGGACCCAGTATAAAATAGTGGCGGTGAGCCCACAGGCGCCGATGACATAGAGCATGCCCAGTGGCGTGATGTGGCCGACCACATTAACGATGGCAGAGATAATGCCAGCAATCAGGAATTGCAAGCTGCCAGTGACTGCGGATGCAGAACCGGCGCGTTCTTGTTGCTCGGCTAACGCGCCGGCCATGGCGTTGGGGAATACCATGCCCAGCGTGCTGACGTAAGCGAAGACAATAAAAAGTACCAGCCAAAAGTTGGCATTGAGCGTGGCCAACACAATGGTAGTTAGTGAGATCACTGCCAATACCGGCAGCGATTTATTTAAAATTTTACGGGCATCACGCCGGCGTAACAACCAAGCGTTAAACTGTGCCATGCCAATAATACCAATGGCGTTGAGACCAAAAAGCCAGCTGTAGTGGGTTGGGTCCAGCTCAAAATGGTCGATAAATACCAAGGGCGAACCGGTAATGTAGGCAAATAGCCCTGACTGAGCAATTCCACCGGCTAACGAGTAACGCAAGAAGCCTCGGTCGCGTAATACATCCCAGTAAATAGGCAAACTACGGCGCATACGCACCGCTCCGTTGTAACTTCGGGTTTCCGGCAGCCGAACATGGACGATCGCCATACAGGCTACAGCGAGTGCCGCGACAATGACAAATATTGCCTGCCAGCCGAAGGCTTTGGTCACATAAGCGCCGGCTAACGGCGCTAATATCGGTGCGATCCCCATCACTAAAATCAGAAACGAAAACACCTGAGCCGAGGCTTGTGGCGTATAAAGATCGCGTACCATGGCCCGCGCAATGACTAAGCCGGCGCATGAGCCGATGGCCTGGAAAAAACGTAAAACAATCAGACTTTCAAGATTGGGTGCATAAGCGCAAGCAAGGGACGACACGATGTAGATGGTCAAGCCGAAATACAACGGTGGCTTGCGACCCCATTTATCAGAGGCAGTACCGTAGAGCAACTGGCCGATAAACAGTCCAAAGAAAAACGAGGTTAACGATAATTCAACGCGATTTGTTTTCGTGCTATAGCTGGCAGCAATATCGCCAAACGCTGGTAAGTACATATCAATGGAGAGTGGCCCAAACATGGTTAGCAGGGCCAACACCACAACCGTTAAATCGAATCTTGCCTTATCAGATACCGGTAGTTGCGTCATTCTTCGACCGATTGATAGCTTTGGGTGCTATGTTCACTCGGCCGTTGTATTAGTTTTGTTTTACGGGCCCAATCGACGAACGATTGGGCATAGTTCACGTAGGTATCCTGAACTCGCCCGGCAGCCTCCAACTCGCCCAGTAAAAACCAACCGTCAGCGCCACCCGCAAGGAAACTATTGGTGATCATAGTGTAGCTTCGGTTGGGTTCAATCGGTTGCCAGCCACCGCCAGTTTTCACTGCCAAATGACTGATACGTTCACCATCAGCCGCTTGCAGGTCCACATCAAATTGGATCCCTGCGCCGTGCGGATACGCGCCATCGGAACCCGATTCTGACAATGCGTAAGTTAAGGCTTGTTCTAAAACTTGGTTAACTTCAGCACCGGTAATTTCTATTTCAACCAAAGTATTCGCAAAGGGAAGTAAGCGATAGACATCGGCGATCGTCAAGGCTCCCGCATTAAGATCGGTGCGCACCCCGCCCCCATTTTGTAATGCGAAATCGGCTTGTGGCGCACTCGCCAGGAATGCTTTGGCCACCACTGCGTGTACGTCTGATTGACGACCAACACCGCAATCAGCGATCGTCATCGGCCCCATACGCTTCATGCACAGACGCGATTCAACGGTGGCAATTTCAGTTTTGGTTAACTCATTCAGACGGTCCTGAAAACCAACTAAGAGTTTCTGCGCCGCAGCATCTTTTTCGATTGCGCTAAATTGTGGCAGCGCGGAAATTGGCTCTGGGGCATTAATACTGACTAACATGTGCGCCTGGCCACCACAGCTGGCGACGGCATCGCCACTGAATTTGATTTGCAGTTCACCGACGACCTGGCTGTATTGCCAAGCGTGCGCGATACACACTGGCTCGCCGTCGAGGTTCACGACTTGCGTCGGATAAGGACCCACCGTCGGCAATCCGTTTAGCGCGAAATCACCCATCAGCGTGTGCGAATCTCCGCCAATAATGAAATCAACACTGGGTAACTGTTCCGCGATGCGAAGATCGTTTTTGTACTGTATATGCGTCAACAGGCCTATTTTCTCGATACCCTGTTGTTGCAGCTCTGCAATATAAAACTGGGCAGTGGCCAGCTCATCGGAAAACTCAGTGGTTGCATCAGGCTGTGATGAATTCTTAGTTTTGATCGCGATATCAAGCCCAATTACACCGACCTTTTCGCCTGCCAGCTGAAAAATAGCATAGGGCTTAAAGCTATCCCAACGGGTTTTCGGGGTTAGCGGCGAAACACCGACTTCAGGTCGAACGTTGGCAGCAAGAACTTCGGTACGGCAATCTTCAGTGAAGGCCAGGGCATCAAGAAAATGCTTGAGTCCGGCATCGCCATTATCGAATTCGTGATTGCCCAGCGCAAAGGCATCAAAACAGACTTCGTTCATTAACGCTGCATCGGCTTCACCTTCATATAAGGTATAAAACAATGTACCCGTAATGGCATCGCCGGCATGCAATGCGAGCACGTTCGGATTGCTGGCGCGAATAGCATCAATTTGGCTAACAACCCGGGCGAAACCACCCGTCTCAAGCTCGTAATTTTGTCCATTGACTTGAATCGTTGTGCCTTGTCGCGGCAGTAAGTTTGAATGGTGGTCGTCAATATGGGCAACGGTCAGTTCGAATTCTGCGGCGCGCTGTGGAGACTGCGCACAACTCGCTAATGTGAGCATGGTTGCCAGTACGCCTAATCCTAAAATGTTCTGTTGCCATTGTTTCATGTTATTTCACCAGTCCTATTTCGCGTAAGCGCTCCATCAGATAATCATCTGATGAAATGGCGTGCCAGCGCTTAGGATTTTCATCACTAATGCAGCTCTCCAGTGGATCAATGACCACATCTGGATTGAAGTGCAAGAAAAACGGTATCGAGTAACGTGATTTATGACTATAAGGTGCCGGTGGATTCACCACTCGGTGTGTGGTTGACGGTAATACACCATTGGTCATGCGTTGCAGCATGTCACCCACATTACAAATAATCGCACCTTCGATGATAGTTACTGGGATCCAACTGCCATCTTTGGCTAAAACTTCGAGTCCAGGTTCACGTGAACCTACCAACAAGGTTAGCACGTTAATATCTTCGTGTGCGCCGGCCCGAACAGAAGGTGTGCCTTCGTCCACAATAGGTGGATAATGTAAGGGCCGTAAAATCGAGTTCCCCAAATTCACCTTGTCATTGAAAAAGTCGCGCGGTTGTTTCAGGTAAACTGCAATCGCTTCCAGAACCCGCAAACCCAAGGCATCTAAAGCACGATACAAACGCAAAATTTTCTCTTTGAACTCAGGCAGCTCCGCAGGCCATACGTTTGGAGTTAACTGTTTGAACGGTGGCTCACCGTTGATTTCACGACCCACATGCCAAAACTCTTTCAAATCGACGTGCTTGGCATCCTTAGCGATTTCCGTGCCAAACGGTGTGTAGCCACGCGCACCACCACCACCAACGATATGATACTGTTTCTTAATCGTTTCCGGCAGAGCAAACAGTTCCCGGCAACTATCAAGAGCCTCTTCAATGAGCTGCTGGTCAACACCATGCCTGGTCAATGCCACAAAACCATTGGTTTCATAGCCTTCGCCAACGTGTTGGGCAAAGGCCTCAAAGTCTTGGTCATAGAGGCTCATATCAATGTGCGGAATGGATTTCATCAGTGCCCTTTCGATACTGTTAAAAACAGCTTTGTATTTTAGGATTATTGCCAGCTGAAAACAACGAAAAGCCGCAAAAAGCCACGGGTAAAGCTTTAGTAAACTACGTATCTTAACTGCCAATTAGCGCGCACACTGAGTATTCGATTAACTGCAACAAGGTTGTTTACTATGAAAACGTTAAGCAAGACCATCTATTTTGGTGTTTTCTCCGGTGCGTTTCTTTGCGCAACCCCGACCTTTGCACAGACACAGAACACTATACCGTTCGAAGCACCACAAACACGGCAGGCTTATAATTTCCTGAGCGCAGGTGTTGCGAATCACGATAAGGCTGGTGATAGCATCATCATCGAAGGTAGTTATGAGTTTAATTCACCGTGGTTTGTCAGCGGGTACGTGCTCGATAGCGATGATGGTCCATTCGGCAACGGGCGCAATGCGCAAGGTGTCAAAGTAGGTCGTTACGTTTGGTTAAACAACAATCTGGTCGCTGATTTTGCAGGTAGCGTAGGTCAAGTTGATTTTGGTCAGGCCGATACTGCTTACTGGGGTGTTGAAGGTAACCTTCGTACCCGTATCGAACGCTTCGAAATTTACGGTGGCCTTGGCTGGGTAGACTACACTGACGCTGGCAGTGATAATCGGTACCA
This sequence comes from Pseudidiomarina xizangensis, assembly GCF_052541995.1. Lineage (NCBI taxonomy): Bacteria > Pseudomonadati > Pseudomonadota > Gammaproteobacteria > Alteromonadales > Idiomarinaceae > Pseudidiomarina > Pseudidiomarina xizangensis. Next base: position 183,230 of record NZ_JBOBQA010000001.1, on the reverse strand, counting down.
GCTTGGTACACGTTTTTACATCACTCCTGAATTTGCTGTAGGCGCGCGTTATCAAGACAGCGATTTCGGCGATGGCTTACGCATCGAAGCCAGTTATCACTTCTAATAAAATCAGGTATGCTGTGAGTTATAAGATGTCGTAATTGGAGTTCTTGTATGTCACAGCTACCAGCTTTTCTCACGCTTTATCGCGAGCTCGTCGCTACACCTAGTGTTTCCTGTTTAGATCCCCATTGGGATACCAGCAACAAAGCTGTCATCGATAAACTTTCAGGTTGGTTAACAACCCTGGGATTCGAGGTCAGTATCAATGAACTCACTCGCCAACACGGCAAATTTAATCTACTAGCGAAATTCGTTCCGCCAGGAAGCGATAGTCGTGGTGGTCTGCTGCTCGCTGGCCACACCGATACCGTCCCGTGGGATGAAGGCCGCTGGACCCGCGATCCGTTTCAACTTACCGAAGCTGACGGCAAACTCTACGGACTCGGCAGTGCCGATATGAAAGGCTTCTTTGCTTTCGTGCTGGAGGCGCTACGCGGTCTCGATTTAGGTAAATTTAGCAAACCTATTTATGTGCTTGCCACCGCCGATGAAGAGACGACTATGGCGGGTGCCCGGGAACTTGCAGCATTCGGTGACCTGCGGCCAGATTATGCAATTATTGGTGAACCGACATCTATGACTCCAGTGACGATGCATAAAGGGCATCTCACCGAAGGCATCCGCGTGACAGGTAAAAGTGGCCATAGCTCGAATCCAGCAGCTGGGCTCAGTGCCATCGAAGTTATGCACGATGTCATTTCTGGCTTGCGCGACTTACAACGCGACTTTCAAAAACGGTTCCATGACAATCACTTCGCCGTTCCGTACCCGACATTAAACTTCGGCAATATTCATGGTGGTGACGCCGCTAATCGCATTTGCGCATGCTGCGAGATGCATGTTGATTTGCGCCCTTTGCCAGGTATGCAAATGAATGAGCTCTATGGCTTGATTGATGCGAAACTGCAACCTCTGCAGCAGCAATACCCCGGTGCAATTTGCCTGGAGCATTTGCATGAAGCCATTCCCGGTTACCGTTGCGATCCAGATTCAGCTATTGTGAATCTCGTACAGGAAGTCACCGGCAATAGTGCACAACCGGCCAATTACTGCACTGAAGCGCCCTTTGTGCAAGATCTTGGCTGCCAGACCATCGTCATGGGCCCTGGCTCTATCGCGCAAGCCCATCAACCCGATGAGTTTATTCGCCTTGAAGAGATTACCCCGGCACAGCAGCAACTGCGCACTATTATTACCAGAGTCTGCCAGAATTCAGGTTAATCGATTTCACCGAGAATTCGTTTCACTGGTTTGAAACTGCGCCGATGAATCGGACAGGGGCCGTGTTCCTGCAGCAACGCCAGATGAGCTGGCGTTGGATAGGCTTTGTGCTTGGCGAAATCGTACTGCGGATAGCATTCATGCCAGGCTAACATCTGTCGATCACGCTCAACCTTAGCCAGTATCGACGCCGCACCGATACACGCGTATAGCGCATCTCCACCAATCACCGCTTCGGCTGGCACTTGCAGTTTCGGCAGCTTATTACCATCTACTAACACCTTCGCTGGTGCAACGGGCAACGCCTCCACTGCGCGTTGCATGGCCAATAATGATGCCTGCAAAATGTTGATCGTATCTATTTCACCCACATCACATTGCGCAATCGACCAGTACAGCGCTTTTTCCTTAATTTCCCGGCTTAAAGCCTCTCGTTTTTTCTCCGAAAGTTTTTTGGAATCATTAATCCCTGCGATCGGTCGTGCTGGGTCGAGAATAACCGCAGCGGCAACCACAGGGCCAGCTATAGGACCGCGTCCTGCTTCATCGGTGCCACAAATCATAGTGTCTCTTGTGCTTCTTTGGTGATGGGGTATGATACTTTCGTCGAACAAATAATAACAATACTTAAAGGGGTTTCTCATGTCTGATTCATCCTCGTTACTCAACCGTATGCTCGACAAAGTCGAGAAAGTGGGTAACAAACTTCCAGATCCTGCCGTCATGTTCTTTGGTCTATTGATCATCGTTTGGGTTTTCAGCTTCTTACTCTCCGGTGTGCAATTCGATGCCATTCACCCGTTGACCGGTGAAAACGTGGAAGTGAACAACTTACTGAGCGGTGCTGCCATGGCTGACTTTCTCGCCAACATGGTTGGGACGTTCATGGGCTTTGCACCTTTAGGAGTGGTTCTGGTTGCCATGTTGGGGGTTGGTGTTGCTGAACGCAGTGGTTTTATTAATGTGGCAATAAAACTCATGTTAAATGTCACACCAAAACTGTTGCTGACTCCTGTACTTATCATGATTGCGATTGTCAGCCACACTGCGGTCGATGCCGGATATGTGCTGGTTATCCCACTCGGTGGAGTCATTTTTTACGCTGCGGGTCGTCATCCGCTAGCTGGTATCGCTGCAGCGTTTGCCGGTGTCTCTGGTGGTTTCAGTGCCAACTTCGTGCCTTCCGCGGTTGACCCATTATTGCAGGGCTTCACGCAATCTGCAGCGCAGATTCTTGACCCATCAATTCAGTTAAACCCATTAAATAACTACTACTTCACCGCAATGTCATCGATTATTGTGATACTCGTGGGTTGGTATCTGACCGATCGGGTTATCGAACCACGCTTAAGTAAAACCCCAATTGATGGCGATCAGGACGATATGCCGGCGCTCGATGATGTCACGCCACGTGACCGTAAAGCGTTCTATTCTGGTGTTGTTACCATGGTGGTTGGTCTGGTTGCCTTGTATTTTGCCGCAACTGCTGAGAACACCCCGTTGGCTGATCCGACCGGCGAGTTAGCATCCTTTAGCGCTCCGCTGATGCAAATGATTGTTCCCTTAATTTTCTTGATGTTTATCTTACCTGGTATCGTGCATGGTTATGTGTCAGGTAACTTTACCAACTCGCAGGATGTCATCAGAGCAATGACTAAATCGATGGAAGACATGGCTTACTATATGGTCATGGCGTTCTTCTGCGCTCTGTTTATTAAAGCTTTTGGTGATTCCAACTTAGGTATTTTGTTGTCAATTAAAGGTGCTACCTTCCTTAGTTCACTGGAGCTTTCCGGCGGCGTGACCATGGTCGGTATTATTTTCCTGGTTGCCTTTATCAATTTATTTGTCGGTTCGGCATCGGCAAAATGGGCGTTGATTTCCCCGATTTTCGTGCCCATGCTCATGCAACTCGGCTATTCTCCTGACCTTACCCAGGCCGCCTATCGTGTGGGTGATTCAACCAGTAACATTATCACCCCACTGTTACCCTACTTCCCGCTTGTTGTGCTTTACTGCCAGCGTTACGTTAAGGGCACAGGTATTGGTTCGTTGGTTGCCTTGATGTTGCCGTTTACTGTGAGCTTGCTGGTGTTGTGGTCAGCATTCTTGATTATCTACTGGATGCTAGGCATTCCACTCGGTATTCAGTCCAACTACATTTACCCAGCGGGCTAAGTGATGCATTACTTTCAAGGTAAAACCGTTTGGCTTACCGGTGCCTCTTCAGGCATCGGTTTAGCTATGGCGCAACAGCTCGCTGCAGCCGGTGCACACCTGATTTTGACCTCGCGCCGCGCAGAAGTGCTCGAACAGGTACGTGCTGACCTTGCGCATCCAGAGCGCCATAAAGTGCTCGCGCTCGACTTAAGTCAACCTGAGAACGCCGCAGAGCAAGCGCAAACTGCACTTGGTGACCAGGTGATCGATATCTTGATTAATAATGCGGGGGTCTCGCAGCGTTCACTGATCCTCGACACCGATATGCAGGTCTATCGGCAATTAATGGAAATCGATTACTTTGGCGTTATTGCGCTAACCAAACTGGTGTTACCGCGTATGGTGGAACGACATAGCGGCCAAATCGTGACCGTCTCAAGTGTTGCTGGCAAAGTTGGGACCAAACTCCGAAGTGGCTACAACGGTGCTAAGTTTGGCGTGATCGGCTTCATGGATTCATTGCGTGCTGAAATGCGCGAACATGGACTGGTTGTGACTTCAATCTTACCGGGTTTCATTAATACCCAGGTGGCGCACAACTCGTTAACCGGCGATGGCTCGGCACTAGGTCATGAAGATCCAGATAATGCTGGTGGTATCAGTGCTGAGGAATGCGCGCGGCGCTCACTGCAAGCGATTGCCGCACAAAAAGCGGAAGTGGTCGTTGGTTCGGGGCTATCGAAACTAGCCCCGTTCTTGCAACGCTTTGCACCGGGACTGGTGCGCCGCATGGTGGCTAAGCGTTAAAGTTACTTCTCGACCTTACACCATGTGCACCAGCATTGACGTCGGATCCTCAAGGAACTCCTGCCAACGCTTATTGAAGCGAGCAATAGTGCCGCCATCAATAATCCGGTGATCACCTGACCAACTCACCGTCATCAACTTCCGCGCAACCACATTACCGTTAGCATCAAAGCGTGGTAACTCTTGCACTTTACCCAAGGCAACAATTGCTGCTTCCGGTTTGTTGATAATTGGGGTTGCTACGGTGCCACCGATAACGCCAATATTCGAAATAGAGATGGTACCACCTTTCATGTCTTCTTGAGCAACACGCCCTTCGCGGGCGGCTTGCGTCAACCGCGTGACTTCATTGGCAACATCAATCAAGCTCTTGTTTTGTACCTGTTTAACGTTTGGCACTAACAAACCAATCTTGGTGTCGACCGCCATACCGATATTGTGATCATCGAAATAGGTCACCTCGGTACAATCGTCATTCACCTGAGCGTTCATGATCGGGAACTCTTTTAATGCTAATGACAACGCTTTGATGAAGAATGGCATCATGGTAATGCGCACGCCTTCGTCTTTATAGCGTTCTTTAAGCTGTTTCTGGAGTGCCATTATTGCGGTGAGATCAAACTCATCGGCATAGGTGAAATGCGGAATAGTACGCACCGACTCAGTCATTGCTTTGGCCATAGCAGCTTTGACGCCGCGGATGGCTTCGGTGTGCTTACCACCAATGGTTGCTGTTGGCTTGCTTGTCTCTGCTGAACTAGCTGGCGTGGTTTGAGCTTGCCCCGTAGTAGAACTACGGGCTACGAATTGCTCGACATCTTCTTTCATGACCCGGCCTTTGGCGCCGGAGCCTTCTACTTGGCTAATATCAACGTCCAATTCGCGAGCACGACGGCGCACTGCTGGACTAGCGATAGCTTTACCCTGACGTGCAGCTTGCGGCACAGCCGCGTGGCCGGGTTCAGCTGCAGTTTGCTCAGATTCGGTCTTGCTGGTTGTTTGGTCAGCAGCGGCAGATGCGCCAGCAGCCTGATCTGCGTCACCTTCGACGCGAACGGCAAACAGCGGCTCATGCACTTTCGCAATGTCACCCTGTTTGTAATAAAGCTTTTCGACTACGCCGTGCTCTTTCGCCGGAATTTGCACCAGGGCTTTATCGGTCATGACATCAACCACAGGCTGGTCTTCTTCGATAGTGTCGCCTTCTTTAACCTGCCACTCAACAATCTCGCATTCAACGATACCCTCGCCGATATCTGGCAGGATGAAGTCGGTGACGCTGCTGGAAGACTCCGATTTAGCTGGTTCAGCCTTGGCGTCTTTAGTTTCCGCAGAGTTCGCTGATTCAGGTTCCCCCGCAGTAGAACTGCGGGCTACGTCTGCGTCGTCGGCGTCTTCGGTAACTGCGAACAGTGGTTCGTGAACCTTGGCGATATCGCCCTGCTTGTAATAGAGCTTAGCTACCACACCGTCGTCTTTTGCCGGGATCTGCACCAAGGCTTTATCGGTCATCACATCGACCACTGGCTGATCTTCTTTTATGGTGTCACCTTCTTGTACCAACCATTCGACGATCTCGCACTCTACGATGCCTTCGCCGATGTCTGGTAAGATAAAATCTTTACTCATAGGTCACGGCCCTCTTAATAGGTCATCGAAGCTTTAACGGCTTCGTACACTTTCAGGTGGTCAACGACATATTCTTTCTCGTGACACAATGGGTACGGGGTATCTAAACCGCACACGCGAGCGATTGGCGATTCCAAATAGAGGAAGCATTGGTCCTGTATGGTCGCTGCAACTTCACTGGCAAACCCACTGGTCAACGGTGCTTCTTGGGTCACCACCAAACGACCGGTTTTCATAACCGACTCAGCAACCGTCTCAGCATCCCATGGCAGCAAGCTGACCAGGTCAATCACTTCACAGTCGATACCGTCTTCAGCAGCCTTATCGGCCGCTTTTTCGGCCATCTCAACCTGTGCGCCCCAGGCGACAATCGTTAGATCCTTGCCTTCACGAACAACGTCAGCTTTACCGAGCTCAAGCGTATATTCTTCTTCCGGCACTTCACCCGTCGAAGCACGGTACAGGCGCTTCGGCTCCATGAAAAGCACTGGGTTTGGATCAAATATCGCACTCAACAACAATCCCTTAGCCATATAAGGGTTGCGTGGCATGACAATTTTCAAGCCCGGCGTATGCGCAAAATAAGCCTCTGGCGATTGTGAGTGGTAATGCCCACCGGCAATACCACCGCCGTATGGCGTACGTATGGTCAAGCCTCCGACATTGAACTCATTACCTGAGCGATAGCGGAACTTGGCAGACTCATTCACAATCTGATCAAAAGCGGGGAAAATATAATCGCCAAATTGAATTTCAGCAATCGCATAACTACCTTGCGAGGCCAAGCCATTCGCAAAACCTACAATACCTTGCTCAACCAACGGCGTATTAAAATTACGATGCTGCCCGTATTTTTCGGTTAAGCCTGAAGTGGCGCGGAAAACCCCACCAAACGAACCGGTGTCTTCACCAAAGCTATAGACTTTTTCATTTTTCGCCATTGCAATATCAAGTGCACTATTGATGGCTTGTAGCAGATTCATCTTGGCCATTACTTCTCTCCCCCATCAATACGTGACGCTGTTTTCGGGTAAGCCTCTGGGTACTTACGAATATGCGCTTTTAATTCTTCAAGCTGCTTCTTCAGCTGCTCAGGTGGGGTGTCGTAAACATCAGTAATGAGCTCATCAATGTGCGGCGCAGGAACTTTCTCAGCTTTTTTCAGGGCTGCAAGAACTGCTGCTTTTTTCTCAGCATAGATTTCTTCTGCATCTTTTTCAGTCAACCACTTCTGCTTGATCAAATAAGTTTGGAACCGTGCGAGTGGATCTTTCGCGCGCCAGGCATCTTCTTCTTCGCGCGTACGGTAGCCCGTCGGATCATCCGAGGTTGAATGACCCGCCATGCGGTAAGACATACCTTCGATCAATACTGGTTCATCCTCTTCCACAGCCAGCTTACGCGCCAGCTGTGTGGCCTGGTAAACGGCGAGAATGTCATTGCCATCGACCCGAATCGTTTTCATACCATAAGCGACACCGCGTGGCGCAATACCATCACCGGCATACTGCTCACCCTGAGCCGGTGTAGAGATTGCATAACCATTGTTGCGGCAGAAGAAAATGGCTGGAACTTTGTAAACCGCAGCCATATTCAAGGCAGCGTGGAAGTCGCCTTCCGACGCAGCCCCTTCACCAAAGTAACAAATGGTGCAATTACCGTTCTTCTCCATTTTCTGACCGTACGCATAACCTGTAGCTTGCGGGATTTGGGTCGCTAATGGTGACGCAATCGTCATGAAATTCAGATCTGCACAACCGTAATGCACAGGCATCTGACGACCTTTACCTAAGTCGCGTTCATTCGAGAACAACTGATCCATAAACTGCTCAACGGTAAATCCGCGATAGGCTAATGCGCCCTGCTCGCGATATTGACCCATGATCATATCGCCGTCATCGAGTGCCGCAGCTGAACCAATACTCGCTGCTTCCTCACCGAGGGATGACAAGTAAAAGCTGATTCGCCCCTGACGTTGGGCGGCGATCATACGCTCATCCAAAATACGGATGAACTGCATGGTATCGAACATTTTAAGTGCCAACTCTTTATTGAGCTTCGGCACCTCTGCACCTTTATGCACGGTGCCATCCTCTTTGAGGATTTGAAGCATTGGAATCTTTAACGCAGAACCGTCGATAAATTTCGGTTCCGTCACGATTTCAAGCTGGTGTTGTTTATCCTTTGCCATAACTTTCTCGTTCTCGGAAAAATTGCGCTCACTTTACCTTTACGTCAACTGACATGCAAATGAGCAAGGTTGCTTTAGTTAAAAAATCAGACCAGTTGCAGTCGTTTCTTGGATACGTCTATTACCGTCAATAATGCCCTTTGCCCCAATGCTACTTTGGCGTTGGGAAAGACAATTCGCTCACCCGCACGTTCCACGCGATACTCAGTGTCACCATCGGTTGCCAGCAAGTAGCCTTGTTCAAAAGCAGTGAAATTCGCAACATCATCCGGGAAATGCAAAGTAAAGTCTTCAACTGTACGGTTTATTGTACGGCAAACATCAAAAACTTTAGTCCGGTAGGGGTCAAATTCCGGTAACGACAACTCATGTTCAACGATGAGTCGAGTAAACATCTGCTCTGCTGCGGCAAACTTGCTGCGGTCATTCTGACCAAAAGGTCGTACTTTACCCAGCTCGACGGTAAAGGCTTCGGCAGCATGCGTGCGTGCACTGTAATAGCTAAAAGTCGTGGTTGGCGACTGACTTAACAGCATTGTGGTCACACCGCACTCAGCTAAAAAGGTGAGTTGTGATTTTTTGTACGGACCGCCATGAGTAAATGGATGCACGGCAAATTTTTCGTATTGCGAATCACGAATAGCTGTATGTAGATCATAATGAAAACGCTGGCGTTCGCCTGCCGGGGCATCGTTGTAAAACGCCGTAACGTAATGCTCTAAATTGGCTGCACGTTTATGTTCCGGCGTGTGCCCGTCGGCATGAGCACCACTAAATAAGCGGTTCATGTTCATATCCACAAAACGTTTGTTAATTGCTATCGCAGCAGGGTTGGCAATCAAAAACAAGGTGCGCTGCACCGGTTTTATTTCACCTTGCATAATCCCTTGAACCATATCGCGAATAATTTCGATGGGGGCTGTTTCATCACCATGTACGGCACACGAAAATACCACGTCTTTAGTACCTGGTGCTGCGGGCTCGATCACCACCACGCCATAATCTTGAAAAATAAGCTGGCCGCCAGCGTAATCGACGGTTTTATTCAGCAGTTGTGCTTCTTCTGCCAACTGCTCACCAGCATAACCAGCGAGAGTCCATTCGAGTACATCAACATCATTCAGCTTCACTTTTCGACTCCTGTTGTTTAAAGCGTCCGGGCTCCAGTCCCTTGACTGCTAACAACGATCGTAGCACTCGAGAACGGTATTCGCGGCGGTACAGTACAGACACAACCACTATGGTCGCGGCAACAAACAATAAGGGGTGCAGGAACCAGCATAAAAATGCCAGGGCAAAGTAGTATGCCCGCAGACCATTGTTGTATTCATGACCGGCTTGATCGAATACCTTTGCCGCTTGGTGCGCAAAGACATCCCGCTGTTCATCGGTGAAGTCAGTACTGCGATATTGTGGTGCTGCACCTACTAATACCGAAACGAAGCCGAACTGACGGATTGCCCAGGTAAACTTGAAAAAGGCGAAAACAAAAATAAGTGCTAATCCAGCGAGCTTAAACTGCACCTTGTCCGGTGATGTTGCGGCTGTAAACGGCAGCGATTGCAGCACCACCACGACTTTGTCTGCGGAGGCTAACAAGGTCAGCACACCTGCCAGAACGAGTACAGTTGAGGATGCAAAAAAGGTCACCACCCGTTCGACGTTGCCCAACAACGCAGCATCCGCAATTTGGTGTTCTTTACGGGTAAGCGTTGTCATCCAGTCGATACGCAACTGTCGGAGGATATACGAGAGACTATAGGTTGTGCGGGCACTTATTCGGGCAAATTGGGTGTAAAAAACCCAAACCGATACAAAAAATGCCAAAGTTACAATATCGAGTGTAGTTAAACTCATGCCATTGACCTTGCGCTGACAGCATCGTTAGCAACCGCACGGCCGCTCAATGCGACCATGCGAGTTCGTTAATCATTGTAAGGTCATTAGTTTACCATTATGTGACGGAATTGTCCGACACTGATTTAGGCGCTGGTTTCTCGGCCAAGCCATACCACGACAACATAGTTTTGAAGCCGCGCTGGGTGTCATCCAGAATTAAATACAAACATGGAATGAGTAACAAGGTGATAACTGTCGCGAATAAGATACCAAACGCCAATGAAATCGCCATCGGGATCACCATTTTGGCTTGTAAACTCTCCTCCAGCACAATGGGTAGCAAGCCGAAGAAGGTCGTCAAGCTGGTTAAGATAATCGCACGAAAACGTGCCGACCCAGCATCCTGCACGGCGGTACGCAACGATACCCCGTCTTTGCGCGCTTGGTTAACGTAGTCAACCATAACCAGTGAGTCATTCACCACTACCCCGGCAAGCGCGATAATTCCGAACAAACTTAGGATCGAGATAGGCATACCAAGAATCCAGTGCCCTACTACTGCTCCAATCATACCGAAGGGGATTACCGACATGATAATCAGCGGCTGACTGTAAGACTTCAACGGTATTGCCATCAATGCATAGATTGCAAACAACGCCAAAGCAAATCCTATTGCTAACGAGCTCGTTGCCTCAGCTTCGTCTTGCGAGGCACCTTCCAACTGGAAATTCACCGACGGATAGTTATCCAATATAGGTCGGATGTGTTGCTGCCGCATCTGTTGCACTACTTCAAAGGGTTCAACACGCTCTTTATCGACCCGTGCCCTGACGTTAACCGAACGCTCACGATTGATACGGGTAATTGTGTTATAGCCCTTCGCAAAGCGAATATTAGCTAATTCAGTAAATGGAATTAAGCCACCATTGGCTGTGCGTAGCTTCATGTCTTCCAAATTACCCACTGACTGACGTTCGTCAAGCGGGTAACGCACCATCACCCGAACTTCTTCGTCGCCCCGCTGGATACGTTGAGCTTCTGCGCCATAAAATGCATAACGTACCTGATTAGCTAAATCGCTAAGCGTAATACCCATCGCGGTCGCTAAAGGCTTCAACTCAAGTATGATTTCGTCGTTACCAGCACCAAAGGTATCTTCGATATCAAACACCCCTTCAAACTGACCCAGCGCTTGCTTAATTTCTTTTGCTGCGGCGGCGAGCTCTCCAAGATCCTCGCCAGCCAGCTGAAATTCGATATCAAAGCCGCCACCACCACCGATACTACCTTGGAAATTAATTGCTTTTACCCCAGCGATTTCCGGTGTTGCTTCGCGCCAACGATTAATAATTGCGAAACCATCGATTTCGCGCTCTTCACCTTTTGCCAGTTCACTCATGACCATGCCACTGCTGGTGCCATTGAGCCAGGTCGTGGTGTGGCGCACAACATCGGTACCTTGCTTGTCTTTGACGTCTTGGTTTACTTTCATTAACGACGACGTCAACGTCTGCAGTGCATTAATGGTCGCTTCTTCTGATGACCCTGGTTGCATCTCAATACTAGTCTGAATAAAGTCACTAGGGATATTAGGGAAGAACACCCAACGCACCACACCACCGCTGATCAAACCAATCATCAGAATAAACATTCCGATAAACGAGGCTAACGTGGTGTAGCGGTAGTGCAGACATTTCTTTAAGAACGGTCGATAATAGCGTTCAACAAACACCCGTAGACTATCTGAAATTCTGTTCCGAGTGCGCTGAAACGCGTTCTGCTTTTCATTAGCTGATTTGCTGAATTTCATTGCTGCGATGTGCGCAGGAAGAATCAATTTTGACTCAACTAATGAGAACGCCAGACAAAGTATGACCACCACCGCGATTGATTCCCAAATCGCCCCCATACCACCATCTACCATGAGCATCGGGATGAACGCTACCATAGTGGTTAACACCCCAAAAGTTGCGGGTATCGCAACTTTCTTTGCGCCTCTCACCACGTTGTCTGTGGTTTTGCCATACTTTTCAATTTCCGAATAGGCGCTCTCTCCTATAACTATGGCATCGTCCACCACAATACCGAGCACCAAAATAAAGCCAAACAAACTGATCATGTTGATCGAAATATCAAACATCGGTAGGGGCATCAGCGCAATGGTACCCAAAAAGCAAATCGGAATACCGATCATGACCCAGAACGCTAACCGCAGTTGTAAGAACAGCGACAGCATCAAGAACACCAACAAACCACCAGTGACCATATTGTCGGTCATCAAGTCGAGGCGTCCCTGCAAATAATAGGACGCGTCTCCCCAAGTAGTAACCTTAACTTCTGGTGGTAATTCTTTTTGCTTGCGCTCGATGTAATTACGCACAACCTCAGCCACCGCCAAGTCGTTTTGATCACCTACCGAGTCAACCTTGACGAAGGTCGCCGGCTTGTTATCAAATTGGGTAAAGCGACGACGTTCAATGAATTCATCTTTGACTGTGGCAATGTCCCCAAGGGTTAAACGCGTGCCATCAGGTCGGTTGATAAGTACTATTTTTTCATACTCTTCACCGAAATAAGCTTGGTTGTTCGCGCGCAACAAAATATCGCCGTTTGGTGTGCGAATCGAACCACCAGCAACATCAATGGAGGTACCGCGAACCGCATTCACTACCTGTTGAAAGGTAAGGTTATAACGCTGCAGGTTTTGCTCCGAGATCTCAACAGAGATCTGGTAGTCGCGCGCCCCGACAACATCGACCTTAGTGATGCCACCTATAGATTTCAGATCGTCGCGTATCGACTTCGCCAACTCCTTTTGGTTGCGTTCAGTCATATCGCCATAAACGCTGATCCAAATGACTTGCCGCTGCGGCCTAATACGATAAATATTGGGATTTTCAATTTGCTGAGGAAAATTTGGTATCGCATCCACCAGCATTTTCACTTCATCCATGACCACTTGTGGGTCATAGCCACTTTCAATCTCAACGGAGACAGAGCCACCGCCTTCACGTGCAGTTGAGACAATCCGTTCTACGCCATTGACGTCCTGTAAAGCATCTTCAATGAGAACCAGTACGCCTTGTTCTACCTCTTGTGGTGCTGCACCAGGAAAGGGGACCTGGATGTTGATGTTGTTCAGTTCAATTTCTGGAAACATCTGTTTCCGTACTTCGAACACCATAAACAGACCGGAAATAATTATTAACAACATCAACAGGTTGGCAGCAACTCTATTATTTGCCCACCAGGCGATTAGGCCACGTTCCTGATTAGGTTCTGAAGCTTGGTTTGGCGTTTGCATGGTCACTATTCCTTACTCGTCCGCTGAAGTTTCAGTAGTTTCATTGCTGACTTCAGTCGGCTCACCTGAATCACTTGGACCTTCCATTTGCTCCGGTAACGGATCACCCGGCAAACGCACTTTCATACTCGGCAGCGCGTTGCTCAGCTGGGTTAGCACAACGTTGTCTCCCGGTTTCAGACCTTGGTTAACGATCACGTGATTTTCTTCAGCGCGTAGAACTTCAACATGCTGACGCTGCAGACGGCGATCGCTATCCACTAACCAAACATTGCCGTCGGTGGTCAGTGCATAGCGCGGAATACGGTAAACATTCTCGACAAAAACTCCTTCGATTTCTAGTGCGACAAAACGTCCAAAACGTAACACGCGTTCATGCGTTTGCCCCGCTCGGTTGTACGGGTCACGGACTTCAACCACGCCGTAAATTACACGACTACTACTATCGAGCACGCCCTCACTGCGGACCAGCCGACCTTGCCAGTGATACATTTGCCCTGCCACTTGAGACGTCAGACGTACTTCTGGGAAGTCACTGGTTTGCGCAGAATCCGGTAAATTTAAATAGGCGAGGTCGCGGTCGCTTAACGGAACCCGTACTTCTGCGATTTCCGTGCCTAACATTTCAGCTATTTGACTACTGACATTCACGTATTGTCCCAAATCGACATTTTTACTTTGCAACACACCAGCAAAAGGTGCGCGAATCACCGTGCGATCCAAATCACGTTGCGCTTTTGCCACCGCAGCTTCAGCTGACTGCATGGCCGCCACTGCACTTGCAACTTGTGGTTTACGTAGGCCTAAATCTGGTATTTCCCCTAACTGCAATGACTCCCATTCTTCACGAGCCACTTCGGCGCGCGCGCTTTCTTCGGCTAACGCAGCTTTTGCTTGGGCAAGGTTGGCTTTTGCACTTTGCAGCGCCACTTCATAGTCACGGCTATCGACCTTAACCAAAACATCGCCTTTATTGAAGAATCCACCATTTTGAAAATTCGTTGCTATCTCAGTTATTTGACCGCTAACTTGCGCAATCAGGCTAGTGGTATGTTTTGGCTTTACATTGCCTTGACCGCTAACCAGTAAATTAATATCTTGCGGTTCAGCTTGTTGCACCTCGACTAATACCGCAGGACGTTCTGTTGAACGCATGGGCATTTCCGAACGCATCATGCCCAATACGACGACCAAACCAATGGCAACAAGAATAATCAGTGGTGGTAATAGCGCACGCTTTTTGAAACTCATCTAAGTCATTCCAGTTCAACATGAAGATGGCGCATAGTATGCGCCATCTCTTAGGGATTATTAAGGCAGATTATGTTGCCAGTTGTAACAAATGAAACATTATCCATTTAACAAATAGCTTTCACCCGCTTCAATAGCACGTGGCCCACCCGCCAATAATACGACATCGCCTTGGCGCAAGGTGAAATCGCCGTGCACTTCGCTAAACTCCTGGTTATCACGGCGCACAGATTTTACTTGCAGTGCAAGATCATCAAGCGCTAATTGGGCAAGTTCTTTACCACAAGCATAGGCGCTATCGGTCAGTTGTACTGCATGCAAAAATTGCAACCGATCAATTTTCTCTGGATCCATGTCAGTGGTCTCACCAGGATAAAAACCGTGCATATCACCATAATGCGATCGTCTGGCCTGATCTAAGCGCGCTAAGATCCTACGTATTGGCACGCCGGTGCGACTGAGAATTTGTGATACCAGCATCAAACTTGCTTCTAGCGTATCTGGCACAACTTGTGTAGCGCCAGCGTCCATCATTTCCTCTAAGCGCAGATCATCGCGCGAGCGCACAATAATTTCAGCATGCTCATTAAGTTCACGAATAGCCTTGAGAACTTCTAACGCTTTTGCGTCCTCTGCAAAAGTGATGATGATGAGTTCAACTTGGTCAGCATGAACTGCTTTTAAAATATTACGTCGTCCACCGTCGCCGAAAAATACATTCGCACCACCGGCAATCGCCTCTTGCACCCGTTTGGGGTCATGATCAATGGCAAGGTGGTCAATGCCTTCGTTAATTAAGAAGCGACTGACCGTTTGCCCGACCCGACCAAAACCCAATACCAGTACTTTTTTCGGTTCTGAAACGTCGGGCTGCGTAATAGCAGCGTCAGGTTTAGCTTTACTCTTACGCAACAGAGGCGCCACCATCTGCCGGCTACGTTGAATGACAAGGGGCGTAACGGCCATCCCTAAGACCCCTACTCCCACCAGCAAGGAAGCAATGTCTTGGGGCAGTAATGCGTAAGAAAGTGCCAGAGAAACCAACACAAAGCCAAACTCCCCCATCTGGAACAGCATGAGTCCAGAGCCCCAGGCGTCTTCTTCGCGTTCTCTCATAACTCCTGCTATAGCGCGTACCACCAGCATTTTAATTAAGCCTATCACCAGCACCGCCAGCGCAATCCAGTGAATGTTCTGCAAAAACACCATAAGATTTAATTGCATACCAACGGTTATGAAAAATAGCCCCATGAGAATATCGCGAAACGGTCGAATGTCCGCCTCAAGCTGATGTTTATACTTACTTTCACCGAGCATCATACCCGCTAAAAACGCACCTAAGGCCATCGAAAGTCCAAACAGATGGGTTAAACCACCGGCTACTAATGCCACCAATAGCGTGGCTAGAACAAAGAGTTCATCGGTACGAAGCCGGGCTATTTCACGAAAAACATGAGGTAGCGCCCATTTGCCGATTGCCATCAACAACACCACAACCCCAGCACCTTTAAGCAAAGCGATACCGAGACTTTCCCAAATACTGATATCGGTTGAGGTACTCGCCAATAGCGGAATGATAATCAGCATAGGCACCACCGCGATGTCCTGAAATAACAACACTGCGACGGTTGACTGGCCTTTGCGAGTGGTTAATTGTGACGACTCGCCTAACTGCTTGATGACTACAGCGGTTGAACTTAGCGCCAGGGTGCCGCCAATCACCATCGCCGCCGTCCAGCTTCCGGTCCAGGCGTACGCTAGACCCGCAAACAACAAGGTGCAAATAATCACTTGTCCCGCACCAAGACCAAATACTAAACGTCGCATCGCGATCATCTTGGGCAATGAAAATTCAAGCCCCAACGAAAACAGCAGTAGTACTACACCTAATTCAGCAATGAAGTGGTACTCATCAGGGTCCTTAATCCATGCGGTAACGTCAGGTCCAGCAACAATCCCTGCTACTAAGTAGGCCAAAATAGCTGGTAACTTGATACGCCGAAAAGCCCATACTAAAACGACGGCGATGGCGAGGAGCAATAGTACGTCAGCAAAAGTTCCGTTCACTTTGGTTTCCTTTGAAGGTAGAGACCAAGACAAATCAAGCTTAAGCCAATTAAGGTCGTCACTTGAATCACTTCATCCAGTATAAAGTAGATAAGTATAAGACTGATGAACGGACTCAAAAAAATCAACATGGAAAGCTGCGAGGTTTTTTCTGCGGTCCGCATTGCGGTTAACCAGAGTAAAAAAGTAAGCCCCATTTCGAACACGCCGACGTACGCTGCCGCAGCCCATGCCCGCCACTCTTGCCAGGGGAACGGCCGCGGATCGATAGCGACCGTGACGGCTAAAAATAAAGTTCCAAAAGCGAAACACCAAAACATCGCTGGGATCGGTGGATCGGTATTTTTAGTATTGATTAGCCAATAACTGGCCCACAGCAGTGTGCTTATAAGTGCTAAACCAATGCCAAACCAATTGGTTTGCTGAAAATTCCAGTGTCCGCCGGTGGCAATCAATACCACGCCACCATATGCAATGAGCATGGCGCTGAGTTCGCGCACACTCAAACGTTGCTTCAATATAGGTACCGCAAGCAACGCCATGGTAATCGCCCAAGTGTAGTTGATTGCCTGCGCCTGCTGTGCGGGCAGTTGATCATACGCCGCAAACAGTACCCAGTAGTAAATAAACGGGTTTAATGCTCCTTGCAAGCTGTAAAACACCCAACGGTGGCGACCTAATTGAAGCGTCTCGCGCAAGCGTCCCTGCCATAGCAACAGGCCTAAAAAAATTAGTGTACTGGTTGCTGCAGCCAGAAATAACAGGTGCAAAGGGGTTAGGTACTCGAGCGCGATTTTAAATGCTGTAGCTACTGTAGACCACAAGCCAACAGCCGCCAAACCAAAAGCCAATGCGCGTTTCTGATTGGGTTGCACAAAGGGGTCAGTTGCAGTCATTAGCAGCCTCGGGCTAGTTCGTTAAACGACGATGCAAAACGAGATAGCGGTTGCGGGTGCGCTTCAGTTGATAATTACCCCAGGCAACCACGGGCTGGCGATCGTTTTGTGTATGTAGCATCTGCGCACGGATTTGTTCAAGTTGGGCGTACGATGGCATACTCGCACCTTGCTGTTGCAACCACGCACGCAGCAGCGCTCGCTGACTTGCTGCTGAATGGTTTTTCAACTTATCTACCGCTAACTCACCGCTAGCGTTAACGAAGTGTACCAGCTGCTCCGCCAAGAGCTCATCCAAAACCTGTTGTTGTTCGGCGCACAAGCGCGCACTTCGTAACACCGCATCGCCAAACTGCGGCCAGCGCTGTTCAAGTTTTGGTACCACCTCATGCCGCAAATAATTACGATCAATCGCGGTGTCGTAGTTAGTATCATCTTCGATCCAATGCAGCTGATGCTGCTCAGCGTAGCCATATATCTTGGCTTTACTCACGCCCAACAACGGCCGCAACCAGATTTGATTACTGCCTTCAAGAGCACCTGGTTTAGTGCTGTGCTGCGCCATCGCCGCCAAACCTTTTGGTCCAGCGCCACGTTTAAGCTGCAATAAGAAAGTTTCGATTTGGTCATTACGATGCTGGCCAAGAAGCAATACAGCATCCGCTTCCGCTAACTCACTTAAACGTTGATAACGGGCATTACGACCAGCAGCTTCTTTACTGATACGAGCCCCCTGCTCAACAGCAAGAACTTCAGTATGCATAGGAAACTCGCGGCGTTGACAATCGGCCACCAAACTTTGCGTCCAAGCTGCTGATTTTGGATGAAATTGATGATCAAGATGAATTGCTAAATAGTTATAATGCGGGTTTTCTGCGCGCCAGCGGTCAAGTAAATCGAGAATCGTTTGTGAGTCTGCACCGCCGCCGAGGCAAGCGATCAGTTGTTGTTGAGGGCGCAGCTCTGCCTGCTGCAGAGCTGCGCAAAATTCTGGATAAAGGTCGCGGTAGTCAGCGGTCACAAGAGCCTAACAATAACCAAATGACATCAGTTTTTGATAACGCTGCTCTAGCAATGCCGTGCGATCTAATCCTTTCAAATCACCCAAGTCATCAAGCAATCGCTGCTTCAGTCGTTGTGCCATCTGCTGCGCATCACGGTGAGCACCACCTAGAGGCTCTTCAACGATGGCATCAATAAGTCCTAATTCAAGACTGCGACCCGCTGTCACGCCCATTGCTTCTGCTGCAATCGCAGCTTTTTCAGCGCTCTTCCACAGGATCGATGCACAACCCTCAGGTGAAATCACTGAGTAAGTTGAATACTGCAACATATTCACGCGGTCACCAACACCAATCGCCAATGCACCGCCTGAACCGCCTTCGCCAATCACAGTACAAACGATAGGTACAGTTAAGCGCGCCATAACTTTCAGGTTACGAGCGATAGCCTCTGACTGCCCACGTTCTTCCGCGCCTATTCCAGGGTACGCACCAGGCGTATCAATAAAAGTAATGATCGGCATTTTAAACCGTTCTGCCAGTTCCATCAGCCGTAATGCTTTGCGATACCCTTCAGGCTTTGGCATGCCAAAATTGCGGCGAATCTTCTCCTTGGTTTCACGCCCCTTCTGATGACCAATGATCATCACCGGCTGACCATCAAGTCGTGCGGTACCACCGACGATGGCGCGATCATCAGCAAAAGCTCGGTCGCCAGCTAGTTCGTCGAAGTCGGTAAAAATATGTTCAATGTAATCGAGGGTATAGGGGCGCATCGGATGGCGCGCCATCTGTGCAACCTGCCAGGCACCGAGGTTACCAAAGATCTTTTCGATCAGTTGCTCACGCTTCTCTTGCAGCTTGGCAATCTCTTCCTCAATAGATATATCAAAATCACCCTTTGCACCGACAGCTTTTAGTTCTTCGATTTGTGCTTGCAGTTCTGCAATAGGCTTTTCGAACTCTAAAAATTGCAAATTCATTTGGACTCCCATGGGCAACATGCTTTAGTGCATGTTGCAAATCAAAATTCTAGCGCAATATGTTTAGCACCGAGCTGCTGCTCTAACTCATATAATAATTCATCTTCCGGCGTAATGTACCATTCAGTCGCCGCCTGGTAACTGGCACTGACATCGGCCCGCTGATAGTCAAAAATAAGCGGACACGCCCCACCGCGATAGACCTCAAGGGTGCTGACTAAACGTTTAAATCCGACGCCTTCAAGATGCTCTGGCCGCAAGCTCAATCGCAATCCTTTGGCATATTGCTCGCGCATTCCGGTAATCGTCATAACTTCTCTGGCGGTCATTGTATTGCCACCGGAGTAATCATCAAAGCTGACCTCTCCTTTTATGACCAAAATTCTGTCTTTTGCCAGAGAATCTTCGTAAGTTTCGTAATCTTGTGCAAAAAAGCGTACATCAAATCGTGCTGTTTTGTCATCCAAGGTAACAATTGCCCAACGTGTACCTTTTTTATTGACCATGACCCGCATATCGATAACCAACCCAGCCACCGTCGTCATCTGATCACGTCTAGTTGGTCGTACATTAGCTAAATTGCACGGCACGTAGTTACGTAATTCAGCACGATAGCGATTAATCGGATGCCCCGTTAAGTATAGCCCAAGGGTTTCGCGTTCGCCGTCGAGCCATATTGCCTCTGGCCATTCGCTGACCTGTTCAAATTCATGCTCTATCGTCTCGGTATCCGCTGCGGTGGTCAGTACCCCAAATAAATCAGACTGCCCTATAGCCTCAGCTCGCGCGTGTTGCTCAGCTTGGCGCATCGCTTTTTCTAATGTTGCCATTAAAGCTGCACGATGTGGCCCTAACGAGTCCATCGCACCCGCTCGAATGAGTTTTTCCAGTACCCGCCGATTCAATCGCTTCAGATCGACGCGACAGCAAAAATCAAATAGATCGGAAAACTTCCCGTCTTCATTTCGAGCCGCCAAAATCGCTTCGATAGGGCCTTCACCAACGCCTTTGATCGCGCCGATACCGTACACCACATGACCTTGCTCATCGACGATAAACTTGTATTGGCCAACGTTAACATCCGGTGGTAGTAGCTTAAGCCCGAGCTGATGACATTCATCCACCAGGGTAACAATTTTATCGGTGTTATCCATATCCGCCGACATCACCGCAGCCATGAATTCCGCTGGATAATGGGTTTTCATCCATAATGTTTGATACGACACCAGAGCATAAGCGGCGGAATGCGATTTGTTAAAACCATAACCCGCAAATTTCTCTACCAGGTCAAAAATTTTCATAGCCAGGTCTGGATCGATACCGCTTTTAGCTGCACCGTCCGCAAAAACTTCACGCTGTTTCGCCATTTCTTCTGGTTTTTTCTTACCCATGGCACGCCGCAACAGATCCGCCTCGCCAAGGGAATAGCCAGCCAGCACCTGCGCAATCTGCATGACCTGTTCCTGGTAAAGAATGACGCCGTAAGTCGGCTCTAAAATCGGCTCTAACCACTCATGTTGATAATCTTTATCCGGATAGGAAATTTGTTCTCGACCGTGCTTACGATCGATAAAGTTATCCACCATTCCCGATTGCAACGGGCCCGGCCGAAACAGTGCAACTAAGGCGATGATGTCTTCAAAACTGTCCGGCAACATCTTCTTAATCAGCTGCTTCATACCACTGGATTCCAGCTGAAACACTGCGGTTGTTTGGGCTTTCTTCAATAACTTAAAGCAGGCGGGATCGTCCAGCGGGATTTTCTCAATAACAATGGCATCTTCATCGCGCTTAGCACGCTGCGTGTTCACCATATCCAGCGCCCACTGAATAATAGTTAAGGTCCGCAAGCCCAAAAAGTCGAACTTAACCAGGCCTGCCGCTTCGACATCATTCTTATCGAACTGCGTAACCGGTTGTTTACCCTCTTCGTCACAATACAATGGTGAAAAATCAGTAATCTTCTCGGGAGCGATAACCACGCCACCCGCATGTTTACCGGCATTACGCGTCACCCCCTCAAGAATGCGTGCCATGTCTATAAGATCACGAACATCTTCATCTTGGTTGTAAACTTCAACCAGCCGCGGCTCAACTTCAAACGCCTTAGCAAGGGTCATGCCCGGATCACCAGGCACTAATTTGGTAATTTTATCGACAAAACCATAAGGGTGACCGAGTACCCGACCGACATCACGGATCGAGGCTTTGGCCGCCATGGTGCCGAATGTAATGATCTGCGAGACCGCTTCACGACCATAAAGGTCCGCAACATGATCGATAACTTCATCACGCCGGTCCATGCAAAAGTCGATATCAAAATCGGGCATAGAAACCCGTTCTGGATTCAGGAACCGTTCAAATAGAAGATCTAATTCAAGTGGATCCAAATCGGTAATTTTCAATGCGTAAGCAACCAACGACCCGGCACCTGATCCGCGCCCCGGACCAACGGGAATATTGTTATCTTTTGACCATTGGATGAACTCCATGACGATCAAAAAGTAGCCCGGAAATCCCATTTGATTAATTACGTCTAATTCAATCTGCAAGCGCTCATCGTATTCCTTACGTTGCGTGGCGCGGTCAGCTTCATCGGGGAACAACGCGAACAGTCGTTGTTCCAATCCCTCTTGTGACTTTTTCACCAAAAAGTCTTCCGGCGTCATACCACCGGTCGGAAATTCAGGTAATACGTACTTATCGAGAGTAATGGTGACGTTGCAACGTTTGGCAATTTCTACCGTGTTGGCCAATGCCTCAGGAATATCCGCAAACAGCTCGGCCATTTCTGCGGGGCTTTTTAAATACTGTTCAGCGCTGTATTTTTTCGGCCGCCGTTTATCATCCAGAGTGTAACTGTCAGCGACCGCCACACGCACCTCGTGAGCATGAAAATCCTCTTGCTTCAGAAACACTACTTCATTAGTCGCAACCACGGGTACGGCTTGCGCTGCCGCTAAAGCTACAGCGGCATGCAGATAATCGTCTTCCTGCGGCCGCCCCGTACGCAACAGTTCAAGGTAGAAGCGATCAGGAAAGTGTTGTTGATAAAAAGCGAGTTCTTGCTCAGCTTCAGCGGGTCGGTTTTGCAGCAATTTGCGGCCAATATCACCTTCACGTCCACCACTTAGTAACAGCAGACCCTCCGCATGTTCAGCTAACCACTTTTTGTTCACACAGGGCCGCCCCATGCGGTGTCCAGCCAAGTAACCACGACTAATTAGCTGTGTCAATTGCTGATACCCGACATTATTCATTGCCAGTGCCGTTAACCGAAAGGGGTGTTCTTTGCTGTCAGCTGTCCAGTCACATGGCAATACCCAAAGGTCGCAACCAACGATCGGCTTTAATCCCTTATTCTGGGTGGTGCGGTAAAACCGGACAAGACCACACATGTTCATCTGGTCGGTTACCGCCAACGCAGGCATCCCCTTGGCAGCGGTCGCCTCGCAAATAGGCCCAACCTTGGCCAAACCATCGATCATTGAAAAATCGCTGTGTACCCTTAAATGAATAAATTGGGGAGCTGAAGTTTGCACTGGTTCTGTCATGCGTTTTTATCATTATCTCTTAGTGTCAGATCTGCATCTATTGTGCCGCATGCGCAACGCTATGTCATGCTTCATTGTTGTTGTACTAAGCTAGTGATGATTCTTTACCGCAACTTGATTTATTGGCTAAGAAATGACCTTATAGTGACACTCAAGTTAACATTATCACGGTCTATACAGGAGCTACGTCATGTTAAACCGCTTAAATTACAATTACCTCGTTCAAGCTAGTCTCGCCGTCCTCGCACTAGTCGCTGCTAGTGCGCAAAGCCACGAAATAGAAACCATCAGTGAAGGTCATACCTTCACCGAGGGACCCTTATGGCATAACGACCAACTCTGGTTTTCCGATATTCCCAACAACACGGTTTACACTTGGTCACCAACGGGTACGGCGGAAGTTGCCATCCACCCGTCAAGCAAAGCCAACGGCTTGGCCCTTGATAGTCAACAACGGGTACTCATGGCACAACATTTTAGCCGCCGTATCGCGCGATTAAACGAAGATGGCACACAAACGGCGTTAGCAACTTCTTACCAAGGCAAACGTTTGAATAGTCCAAATGACTTAATTGTCGCCAACGATGGTTCGATCTACTTTACCGATCCACCTTTTGCTATTGAGGAAGAAGATAACGAGTTAGGTTTTGCTGGCGTATTCAAAATTAACTCCGGCGGTGACCTGGTATTACTCGACGATGACTTGGCGCTACCTAATGGCCTCGCCTTCAGCCCAGATCAGTCAACGCTGTATGTAAATGATGCTTACCAATGGGTTATTTACGCATATGATGTTACTACCTCGGGCGTCAGCAATAAACGAGTGTTTGCTAAGCTCGATGGCACCTACGACCAGGGGATGGATGGCATGAGCGTTGCCCGCGATGGTACTTTGTACGTTGCTGGTCCTGAGGGTGTCTATAGTTATACACCTAACGGCGAGCTTATAGAGCTGATTGAGTTACCGAACTTTACGTCGAACGTTACTGTGCTTGAGACCGATGACCGGGTACTTTACGTGACCAATCAGAGTGAGGTGCTTAGAATTACTCTTACCGCGAACCATTAATCAGGAACTCTCATGCGCCACTCAGTACTTCTCTCTCGACTCGCCCTGCTGCCACTCGCTCTGGTTGGCGTATTTGGCCAGGTTGCCGCAGAAGAAACCGACACCACCCTAAACGCATATGCCGCGGGCTACGTTGCCGGCTTTACCTGTAGTGCCACTTTTAACGGCACTAAAACCGCTGAACAGGTTCGTGAACATGAACTTAGCGGTATTTATCCGCTTATCGCTGATCGAGTCGCTGAAATGAGCGCCGAAATAAATCGCGAACAAAAGTGGGTCCGCGTTGCCTATGATGATGGACAACGCGCCCGTGTTTCCGTCTGGCGACCCAAGTTGGGGTGCGTCGATCTGCCAGTAGGAGCCAGTTACGCTGCGCACGGCTATTTAGCCAACCCTTTCGTAGATGCTGAACCGCCAGCCGCAGATAACGGCGAACCTTGGCAAAGTAATGCTTCACCCTTGACGAGTGAACAGCAAAGCGCTCTTGCTACGGTCGTGGCGCAAGCATTCAGTAAACACTATGGTGCCGGGGCGCGCACTTCCGCGGTAGTGATTGCAACGCCTGAGCATCTGCTCGCTGAGCGCTATTTGCGCGGCTTTACGCCTGAAACTGCACAACGCACCTGGTCAGTTGCCAAAAGTATTGGTGCCAGTGTTATTGGTGCTGCTGTGTACCAAAGGTTGCTGGAAGTCAAAGACCCTGCGGGACTTGGAAACTGGTCTCATCCGCTTGACCCACGCGGCGCAATCACTCTCGAGAACCTTCTACAGATGGCGTCTGGATTGGATAGCAATGTCGCTGGCAACCGCACCGACCGGGTCTACATGGGGGGCGGTTTAGTTAGCGATACGGCGACTGAGTCAGCCTTAGAAGTGACTCCCGGCGCACGCTGGAAGTACGCTAATAACGATACCATGCTGGCACTGCGTACCTTGCGTGAGCGCTTTGCTACCTTAGACGATTACTTACGTTTTCCATTTCGCGCGTTACTCGACAAAATAGGCATGCAGCACACCTATCTCGAGACCGATTGGCAAGGTGACTTTATTCTCTCTTCACAAGTTTGGACCACCGCTCGCGACTTAGCTCGTTTAGGTGTGCTGCACCTGAATAATGGTAAGTGGTACGACGAACAGCTATTACCAGACGATTGGCTCGACTACGTTAGCACGCCCGCTCCAGCGCAACCGTCAGCGGGTTCACCAGGTTACGGCGCCCAATGGTGGCTCTACAACGAGCGGTTCCCCGAACTACCGAACGACACCATTGCTGCACGCGGTAATCGCGGCCAGTTCCTGGTTATTATTCCAAGCCATGACCTGATTGTTGTTCGCCGTGGCTATGATCTTGCTGGACAGCCTGGATTCAACGAACACGATTTCACCCGCGATGTAATTAAGGCGTTAGCCACCACGGAACAGCAACTATGACCCAACCCTTAATCGTGTTTATTCATGGTTTTGGCTCTAACGGCTTTGGTAACAAGGCGCAAGCCATGCGCGAGTATTGCGAGCGACATAACCTCGCATTTCTCGCGCCCTCTCTTTCGCATATTCCGACCCTAGCATTACAGACCCTGGAAGAACTCATTGAACAACTTTCGCCATTAGCTTATGACCACCAGCTCTGTCTAATGGGCTCCTCATTGGGCGGGTTCTATGCTCAAGTGTTGGCACATAAATACCAACTACCCGTAGTGTTAGTTAATCCATCCATGCATGCTGGAAAATCATTGCGCCGGGCGCTGGGTACCGCCATTAATTACTTTGACGACAGTACTTATCAATGGCGGGAAAGTTATCTTTCGACGTTACAGGACGTCGAACCCGACTATCCCCTGCCTTTCACAGCTAAGCAGTGCTGGTTGCTGGTGCAGACCGATGATGAATTACTGGATTACCGTGAGGCCTTGCGCGCTTTGCCCACAGCAAAGCAAACCATTGAACAAGGCGGAGACCACGGATTTCAAGGATTTGCTGATCACATTGTCGACATCGTCGCATTTTTTCAAAACGCAATTAAGCGCGCCTAACGCTCTACAAATTCTTTACACCCCTATTCGTTGGGGGTACTATTCAACATTACGTCTACGATTAAAAACCATTATGTCTTCTCATTCGCAGCACCCACAGTACTTGTTCCGACTCACCAGTTTATTGCTGCTCGTTTTAATAGTCCCGGTTTCCGCATCTACGTTGCCAAGTTTTTTTGATTTCAGTGAAGACAACAAACGCGCCACGAAGCAGGCCACAGATGAACGTGACCCAGCACTCGAAGCACAGATGAACGCAATCTTAGACGGCGATTTCATTCCAAGCAATAACCAGGCACTCGACGAGCTATTGCGCTCAGTCGATGTCAATACCCCAATAGAGTCCTTTGTCCGAGCGCAGGGATATCACATTTTAAGTCGTGCCCTGCACGATAATTTAACCGCAGCTTTAGCGATTGCCGACGAAGTTGAACAAATTGCCGAAGCTTCTGGCAACCTCAACGCGATAACCGAAATCAAAGTCGTCATTGCTGAGGCTTATGTCGCCAATGACCAGTACGACCAAGCGAACGCACTCATCGACACGATATTAGAGTTGTTGCCTGCGGTAACCAATATACGTGTCAGATATCACGCCAATCACCTCATTGCGCGCACCTTACAAAACGTTAATAAAACCTCCGATGCGTTAGAATACTTATTAGCCGCACAGGCTCTTGTACCGCTAACCGAAGAGCAAGGACAACAACGGCGCCGGCAGTTTCTTAACCTCCATCTTGCAAAAATTCAGGCGAATTTGGGCCGTTGGAGTGCCTCAGCCGAGACCGCAGAGGCCGCAATTAAAGAGGCCCAGCGCACTCAAATTAAGCCGCACTTGGCTGAATTATATTTGATCCGAGCTTATTCAAAGCAACATCTGGACGGCCCCTCAGACACCCAAGTGCAAGCTTTTCTCGAGACTGCAAAAATCGCCCGTGAAATGGATAATCCGCGGGTAGAAATGTTGGCCTACAACAATGCGGGTGCCGCAAAATTGTTAATGAATGAACTTGACGAAGCGACTCAATACCTTAAACGTGGGGTCGAAATTGCTAATCAAATTGGTAATGTCAATGAACGCTCCGTCACCGAGTTCAACTTAGGCTACATTAAAGTCCTGCAAGGCCAGCACGATGCAGGTATTGCAGAAATGCTAGCGGCGGCTGACGTATTTAACAGTTTTGCACTTAAACGAGAACAAGCCATTTTGTTGACCCACATCGCCCGGGCGTATGAAATTGCCGGCCGGTATCAACAACAAGCTGAAACCCTAAAACAGCAAGCGCAACTGCGCGCCGAAGTCGCAGAGACCCAACGCGAACAACAAATCAATGAGTTACAAGTTCGCTATAATGCCGCAGAGAAGTCTTACGAAATAAAGCTACTTGAGCAACAGGCCGAGCTGCAACGTCAACAACTGGCTAGTCAGCAGCGCAACCAAGATTTTGTGCTTTTGGCAAGCGCATTCATGCTGGTACTGTTGGTGCTATTTGCTATTAGTTACCGAAAAACGCGCAAGCTTAACTTGTTGCTCAATAAAGCTAACGATGAGTTACAAGAGCAGTCGTTACGTGATCCCCTCACTGGGCTGTATAACCGCCGCGCAATATACGATCGCTTATTGCGTGACGATCATCGCATTTATACCGGGAATCATGCCGTGTTTATTCTCGATATCGACTTTTTCAAAGCCATCAACGATAAACATGGCCACCCCGTCGGCGACGAAGTGTTGATTGAGTTTGGGCGGCGCATAAAACATACATTACGCAGTACCGACATGGCCATTCGCTGGGGCGGCGAGGAATTCTTACTCATTCTTGAACACGTCCAGACCGAACAGATGTTGCAGGTTGCACAAAAACTATTAACTGATATTGGCGATAAGTCATTTCACACCAATGCCGGACGCCTACATATCACCCTTAGTGGGGGGTGTACCGTCATCAATAGCACCGAAAAACAAGCACCGCCGGATTGGGAAGCAACTGTTCGTCTGGTCGACGAGTTACTTTATGAGGCAAAGCATGAAGGGCGTAATCGCATCCGCTATCAACTTACTGAAGGCGTTCGCGAAACCATTTCTTTGCGCCGATAAAAAAGCCGCAATGGGTGCAACATTGCGGCTTTCAACTTTATTTCCGTGTGCGTGCTTAACCGTTAAAGGTTCGCCAATGCCTCGTTCAACGTCGCTGACGGACGCATCGCTGCAGAGACCAGCTCAGTATCTGGCTGAAAATACCCGCCAATTTCTACGCTATTACCATGCACACCGTTAAGCTCTTCAATGATTTTCGCTTCATTCTCACTCATGAAACTTGCCAACTTATTCATACGCGCTGCCAAATCAGTATCTTCTGATTGTGCAGCCAAGGCTTCAGCCCAGTACATGCCTAAGTAGAAATGGCTACCTCGGTTATCGATTTGTCCCAGCTTACGTGCCGGTGACTTGTCGTTTTCCAGGAACTTGGCTGTGGCTTTATCTAACGCATCTGCAAGAATCTGCGCACGCTGATTGTCGGTACGCTGTGCCAGGTGCTCAAGTGATGCCGCCAACGCCAGGAACTCACCAAGTGAATCCCAGCGCAGGTAGTTCTCTTGGACAAACTGTTGCACATGCTTCGGTGCGGAACCACCGGCACCCGTTTCAAACAAACCACCACCATTCATCAAAGGCACGATGGATAACATTTTCGCCGACGTACCCAATTCAAGAATTGGGAACAAGTCCGTAAGGTAGTCACGTAGCACGTTGCCGGTAACAGAAATCGTGTCCTTACCTGCTTTCATACGCTGCAAGGTATGACGCGTCGCCTCCACGGGAGCCATTATTTGCAGGTCAAGACCGTCAGTATCGTGATCTTGCAAATAGGTGTTCACCTTGTTAATTAATTCAGCATCGTGGGCACGGTTTGCGTCTAACCAGAACACCGCAGGCATACCGCTTAAACGTGAACGATTGACCGCTAATTTAACCCAGTCACGAATAGGTGCGTCTTTCACCTGACACATACGCCAGATATCGCCTTTCGCTACATCATGGGCAAAAATTTCGTCCCCAGCTTTATTCAATACCTTAACGGTACCGGCCGTTGGGATCTCGAAAGTTTTATCATGAGAGCCATATTCTTCAGCTTTTTGCGCCATCAGACCAACGTTTGGACATGTACCCATAGTAGATGGATCAAATGCGCCGTTTTCACGACAGAAGGTGATAGTTTCTTCGTACACACCTGCATAACTGCGGTCAGGGATCATCGCACGAGTGTCCTGACGTTCATCATTTTTATTCCACATTTTACCCGAGTCACGAATCATCGCTGGCATTGAAGCATCGATAATCACATCACTTGGCACGTGCAAGTTGGTGATACCTTTGTGTGAATTGACCATGGCCAAATCAGGTTGCTCGTCGTAGACCGATTGAATGTCAGCTTCTACTTGCGCGCGCTTGTCCTCGGGCAGTTCGAGCAGTTTTGCCAGTACATCACCAAAACCATTGGTAGCGTCGACCCCCATTTCATCAAACAAATCTGCGTACTTATCGAATACTGGTTTAAAATAAACTCTAACGGCATGACCGAACATGATTGGATCAGAGACTTTCATCATGGTTGCTTTTAAGTGTAATGACAGCAGTACGCCTTCTTCTTGCGCTTTCACTGTTTCGCGCGCGAAGAATTCTTGCAGCTTTGCAACGTCCATTCGGGCCGCGTCGACAACTTCACCAGCGAGTACCTTCACCGACTCTTTCAGCACTGTTTGTCCTGCTGCGGTGTCGAGCACAATTTTCAAATCGTCAGCTGCGTCGAAGGTGGTCGACTGTTCGCTACCATAAAAATCGCCGTCATCCATGTGCGCCACGCGGGTTTTCGAGTCTTTGCTCCAGGCACCCATACTATGCGGATGCTTTTTCGCATAGTTTTTCACTGATGGCGGTGCGCGACGGTCTGAATTACCTTCACGCAATACTGGGTTAACCGCAGAACCCTTAACTTTGTCATAACGCGATTGAATTTCACGCTCTTCGTCAGATGCTGGCTCAAACGGATAATCAGGAAGTTTATAACCTTGACTCTGTAGCTCTTTAATACAAGCAACAAGCTGTGGAATTGAGGCACTGATATTCGGTAACTTAATAATATTTGCTTCTGGTGTCTTGGCCAGCTCGCCAAGTTCAGCAAGGGCATTGTTAATCCGCTGCTCTTCCGTTAAATATTCCGGAAACAATGCAATAACACGACCAGCTAAAGAGATGTCACGGGTTTCAACCGATACGCCTGCGGCTTCAGTAAACGCCCGAATAATTGGCAACAATGAGTACGTCGCTAAGCGCGGCGCTTCGTCAGTTTCCGTATAAATAATCTTTGAACTATCAATCGCCATTGTCATTCCTTACTAGGTTCGGAAAGGATTAGAAAGTGCCGCGAAGTATAGCAAGTATGGGCAATATAGACCACTAAGCGATAGTTGAATTTCACTATTCACAGTGTTTATTAAGGCAGCGTAAAATTGACAATTCTCACTCAGTAAACTAGGAGTAAAGGGCTAAATAACGAATAACCATAACAATAAACAAGGAGATGAGCATGACTCTACGCTGGATAAAAGTCTTGTTGGTACTTAGCATGGGCCTGATGTGCCTGTTTTACGCCCTACAAAACATGGCCAATCTTGATCCGGTTTATTATTTTGTAGGTTCGGTACTCACTATGGCTGACCATGAGTACTACCCCAACACTTTCGCCTTTGCGATTAACAATGAATCGCTTATTCAAATAGCCTCATGGATCATTATATTGCTGGAAACGCTTGCCGGATTGCTATTTTTGTTTGCCACCTGGCAACTGATACAGCAGCGCAATGCCCCAGCAGAAATTTTCCAGAAAGCGAAATCGATGACGCTTATTGCTGCAGGTGTCGCCACTTTAGTATGGTTTGGCTTGTTTCAAACGTTAGGTGGGGCCTTCTTCCAAATGTGGCAAACACCGATCGGTGACAGCTCTTTCAAAGGCTCCTTTATCTATTTCGCCTCAATTTTACTTGTCACGTTTTTCGTTAATCTCAGAGAAGACTAAAAAAAAGGCAGGCACTGCGGTGTCTGCCTCTCTGACTCCCCTCTTGCACACAAAAACTATTGCACGCTGGTAATACCCGGCTTAATGCCCGGATTAATACAGCGTAAAAACGATCAGCCTATCAGGCGCAGCGTTTTATCCGTCGCGCTAAAATTGACAACGCTCACTCGGCAAACTAGGACTAGAAACGATTCACGATAATAAAAACCGAGGAGATGAAGATGACACTACGCTGGATTAAAGTTCTTTTGGTACTCAGTATGAGCCTGATGTGCCTGTTTTTTGCTCTACAAAACTTAGCCAACCTTGATGCGGTCATGCATACTGTTAGCTCCGTACTCACTATGACTGGCCACGAGTATTACCCCAACACTTTCGCCTTTGCGATTAACAATGAATGGCTTATTCAACTGGCAGCATGGTCCATTATACTGCTCGAGTTGCTTGCCGGACTACTGTTTCTATTTGCCACCTGGCAACTCATACAGCAACGCAATGCGCCCGCTCAAATTTTCCAGAAAGCAAAATCTATGACCTTCATCGCCGCAGGTGTGGCCACCTTAGTATGGTTCGGACTCTTTTTCACCCTAGGTGGTGCTTTCTTCCAAATGTGGCAAACGCCGTTGGGTGATGGTGCCCTAAACGATTCCTTTTCTGCCTTCGCATCCATTTTACTTGTCACCTTCTTCGTTAAACAAAAAGAAGATTAAAAAAAAGGCAGACACCGATGTGTCTGCCTTCTGTTATCAACTTACTAAAGCTTAGTCGATTTTCGGTGCAGTTAAACCGCGGCGCTCAAGTAATGCGTCAACCGTTGGCTTCTGACCACGGAAGTCGATGTACTGTTGCATCGGATCTTTGCTGTTACCTTTGGACAAGATAGCATCACGGAATGCCTGACCATTTTCTAAGGTCAAACCACCATTTTCCTGTACATATTTAAACGCATCTGCGGCAAGAACTTCTGACCACATGTACGCGTAGTAACCTGCAGAGTAACCGCCCGCGAATACGTGTGCGAAGAAGGTTGAACGATAGCGTGGTGGCACCGCGTCAACGTCTACACCGTTGCGAACCAACGCAGCTTGCTCAAATTCAGAGACATCTTCGATGCTCGCAGCTGCTTCAGGCGTTAGTGTGTGGTATTCAAGATCTAGTAATGCCGCGGCAATGTATTCAAGGGTGTCGTAACCCATGTTGAAGTTTTTCGCTGCCATCACTTTATCGAGCAATTGTTGTGGAATTTGCTCACCTGTCTCATAGTGCTTGGCCATATTAGCGATAACTTTCGGATTCAACGTCCAATCTTCCTGGAAGGTCGACGGGAATTCTACATAGTCACGCGATACTGAAGTGCCAGCCAGTGACGGATACATAACGTCAGAGAACATACCGTGTAAAGCATGGCCCATTTCATGGAACATGGTGCTTACTTCATCAAAGCTCAGCAACGTCGGATCGCCGTCCGCAGCTTTAGTAATGTTCATGTTGTTCAAAATAACCGGTTTGGTATTCATCAAGTGTGATTGTGACACGAATGAACTCATCCACGCACCGCCACGCTTGCCTTCACGGGTAAACCAATCACCGTAAAACAAACCTAAGCTCTCACCATCAACGTCTTTTACTTCATAAACAACAATGTTGTCAGCGTAGGTCGGAATGTCATCACGTTTTTCGAAGGTGATACCAAAAAGTTGATTCATCGCGTAGAACACGCCGTCTTCAACCACTCGGTTAAATTCAAAATACTGCTTCACTTCGTTCGAGTCTAAAGCATACTTCTCAGCACGAACTTTCTCTGCATAGTACGCCCAATCCCAGGGCTGTACTTCGAAGTCACCACCACCGGCATTGATAACTTCTTGAATCGCTGCCATTTCGCCTTCAACATTGCTGACTACAGCAGGAACTAAATCACGTAACATTTGTTGCGCGGCTTCAGGCGCTGATGCCATGCTTTGTTCCAGTACATAAGCCCCCCAGTTTTCATAACCTAGTAACTGAGCTTTTTCAGCGCGTAATTCAGAAAGTTTTTGAACCAATGGACGGTTATCGGTAGCGGTATTTCCGGTACCGCGTAAGGCTGATGCCTTCCAGATCTTTTCACGAAGCTCACGATTTTCCAAAGCTGATAAGATCGGTTGACGGGTGGTATTAGTCACTGTAATCACGTACTTACCTGACATGTCTTTATTTTCGGCTGCTTGAGCTAAATTCGCAATTTGCGCTTCGCTCAAACCAGCGAGTTGTGCTTTATCGTCAACTACAACCATGTTTTCATCAACTAAGGTCATTAGGTTATTACGGAATTCAGTGGTGACAGATGACATTTCTGAGTTGATTTCACGAATGCGGGTTTTTTGTTCTTCGTTTAACTCTGCGCCAGCACGAACAAAACCTTTGTAAGTGTCTTCAACCAAGCGTAACGCTTCGCCTTCAAATTGATCGCGAGTTTCGTAGATCGCTTTCACCCGCGCAAACAACTCTGGATTAAGGTTGATGTTGTCACTATGGGCCGCAAACTTAGGTGCCATTTTAACTTGCAAGGCACGGAAGTCATCATTCCCGGCAGAACCAGCTAGGTTACCAAATACCGCAGCAACACGACTGAGTAACTGACCTGACTTCTCCATCGCTACGATAGTATTTTCGAAAGAGGCCGGTTCAGAATTCGTCGCGATCGCGTCGATTTCTTTGGCGTGCTCTTCCATGCCAGCGAGTAGCGCTGGCTCATAATGAGCGAATTTAATTTTGGTGAAATCTGGAGCAGAAAACGGCAATGTGCTCTCTGCATGAAATGGATTGCTTTGATTAAACTCGGTCGCTGCTTGTTGAGTTTGTTCTGCTGTTTGTTCAGTTGTTTGTGCCGCTTCTTGGTCGGTACACGCAGCAACTGTGAGTGCTGCGCCGATAGCTACGGCAATGATGCTCTTACGCATTGGAGGATCTCCCTGTGTGTTCGTTGATCTCTACCTTAACAGATAGGATTTGTTATTAACGCACAATAATGTAACCGCTGGTAACCAGCCACTCAAGAGCTTTTCATAGCGTCAAACTGGCGATTGAACTGTTTTGCGGGTGATTAAGCGACTTCTTTGACGGGTATCAGAGCGGCAAGGCCGTATTTTGCGCGTGCTTTATCGCAATAGGAATTGGTATCTTGGTCGCCGGCAACAAACTCACGACACGGTGATGGACGGTTAGAGTAAATGCGACAACCGACCTGCTGCCCAATTTCACCTTCTAGAGCAACACAGCGCGGCTGAGCCTGATTAGTGCCCTGCATGCATAGCAAATGAGGATGAAAGTTTTCGGTCAATTCGGAGGGAACGTAGCCTGTAGGTGCGCCAGTGGCTTCACCCCAATAAAATGAAACACGATAGGACGCGCAGCAAGCTCCACACGTCAAGCAGGCCGAAACCGTACTCATCGCGCAACACTCCAGAACAGATAAAACATGTCGAAATGGCGGAGCGGACGGGACTCGAACCCGCGACCCCCGGCGTGACAGGCCGGTATTCTAACCAACTGAACTACCGCTCCGCAGCGGTGATTTGCATTCAGGAAAGTGGCGGAGCGGACGGGACTCGAACCCGCGACCCCCGGCGTGACAGGCCGGTATTCTAACCAACTGAACTACCGCTCCAGTTTCCTGATTCAGAGTTTCCCGGATGGGACCCCCCGAATGCGGAGCGAATATTACGAGGGCGCCCGTCCCCCGTCAACCTTTTTTTTGAAGTTTCGCTTTGTTTGCCTGAAAAACAATCAAATCGGCTTATTTTACCAACTTTAAGGATTCATCTACGATCGCAATTCCCCCTAAGTTCAGGTAATCTTCTTAAGCGAAAACAAAATTAAACAAGGTAATACTAAACGCATGCGCCAAATCGTACTCGATACCGAAACCACAGGTCTTGACCCAGCTCGCGGCCATCGCATCATTGAGATTGGTGCCGTCGAACTTATCGGTCGTAAACTTACTGGGAACACCTTCCATGTTTATATTAATCCGCAACGCGTGGTGGAACAGGAAGCTATCGAAGTACATGGTATTACGAACGAGTTTTTGCAAGACAAACCGGTGTTCGCGCAAATTGCTGAACAATTTCTGGAGTTCATAAAAGGTAGCGAGTTGGTCATTCATAATGCTGCGTTCGATATCGGCTTCATGGACCATGAATTTGCTCGCCTTCGCAACGGCACTGGCTGCACCAGCGATTATTGCAGTGTGCTCGATACCTTGATGTTGGCGCGCGACATGCGCCCCGGCCAAAAAAACAATCTTGATGCACTGTGTCGCGCATTCGGTATTGATAACTCCAATCGAACCTTTCACGGTGCTTTACTTGATGCCGAGTTACTCGCCGACGTTTACTTAATGATGACAGGCGGGCAAACCAAGCTGGAGCTCGCTACCCAGAAACAATCACATCAACAAAATGGTCAACAAGTGGACTGGCGGCCGGTACAGAATAAACCGGCTCTACGGGTTATTCAGGCGACCGACGCAGAAGAACAAGCTCATCGTGAACGTTTGCAGTTAATCGACGCCCCATTGTGGGGACAACAATCATGAAGCACGTACACATATACACCGATGGCTCATGCTTAGGTAATCCGGGGCCAGGTGGTTATGGTGCGGTTATCGAATACGGTCAGCATAGTAAAGAACTATCCGCGGGCTACCGCTTAACCACCAATAATCGCATGGAAATGTTAGCGGCCATAAAAGCGTTGGATGCGTTGAAACACGAGTGCAAGGTAACCCTCACCTCCGACAGTCAGTACTTAAAACAAGGTATTGAAAGCTGGATCCATAACTGGAAACGCAATGGCTGGCGGACTTCAAACAGAAAACCTGTGAAAAATGCCGACCTATGGCAAGCGTTAGATAAAGCTGCTGAGCGTCACACTATCGCTTGGGAATGGGTAAAAGGTCATGCTGGTCATCCGCAAAATGAGCGTTGTGACGAACTCGCGCGCTTGGCGGCCAGTGGTCGTAAATTACACGAAGATACTGGCTACCAACCGTAAGCAAGTTGCAGCACGTTAAGGATTATTCACCTGTTACTTGTGGATACTTGCGCTCATCCCATGCTTGCATGCCGCCGTCGACCGATATTACCTTGTCAAATCCCATACGCTGCAATGACTCAGCCGCCAATGCTGAACGACCGCCTGAGCGACAGATTAAATACAAAGGTTGGTCGGCGATGCGCTGTAAGGCATCATCATAACCTGCGACATCAGGGTGTTGATTTAACTGCATTTCCAACACACCGCGCGGCATATTAACCGCCCGATGGATATGCCCTGCAGCATATTCACCAGGCTCGCGCACATCAATAACGCGAGCACCTTCGGCAATACGTTGCTGCAATGTATCCACATCAATTTCTTCAACATTACTCTTGGCTTTAGCGCATAACTCTTGTGGTGATAACATCAGTACTCCTTAGATTGTATTTGATTCGCCAACGGAGCGGTTTGTAAATTAGGCCGCCTCTGGCGTTTCTTCTGTCGCTCAGTTACTAACGTTAACGGAAACTCACGTTTTTTAGCAACGACTAAATAAAGCGTACCGCATTGTGGAAGCACATGATACAACCGCTCCATGCCGGTTTGTAACGCGCCCCAGCGCTGTAATAGAAGGCTAGGCGCAAAATACCGTTCAACGGTAATTTCAAAGTTCAGCAATGCTAGCCAATCCAATAAACGTGCTTTGCTAAAATAACGACCGGACCACGGATATTGGTTTACTTTACTTGGCCATAAACCGCTTAAAAGACTCGGACTGAACGGATTGAAACCAACATAAATTAATTTACCGTCGGCAATTAAACTACGACTCAAGTCTCTTAATACTTGGTGGGGATCGTGTTCAAATTCAAGTTGACCGACCGATAAAATGGCATCGAGGGACGCTTCGGCAAAGGGCCAATCGCCACTTTTCGCCTGTACCTGCACTTGCTCATGTAATGTTTCGGCAACCGAAAATTGATGCGCAATAGCGAATTTAGGTAACTCAAGTTCAGCGCTCAAACACCCAACCCGCGCGAAATGGTAACCAAAAAGCCGCTCACATTGTTCT
Organism: Pseudidiomarina xizangensis; assembly: GCF_052541995.1. Taxonomy (NCBI): domain Bacteria; kingdom Pseudomonadati; phylum Pseudomonadota; class Gammaproteobacteria; order Alteromonadales; family Idiomarinaceae; genus Pseudidiomarina; species Pseudidiomarina xizangensis. The sequence continues at coordinate 145,948 of NZ_JBOBQA010000001.1, read as the reverse complement.
GCGAGCTGCTGTTCTACCTGGTCTTTCAACCAATTTCCACACGCCAGTTGTTGCCAGTGTTGTGGCGGCTTTACAGCTTGTTCACGAAACGCGGGTTTTAACATGAGCTCGGCTCACCTGTATACTGGTTGCACGCTAATGCAAAATGAATAGGTTAATTATGCTTATATCGCCAATCAGAGCTTTTGATGATAACTACATTTGGGCAATTCAGCCAGTCGCCGGTGCAGCAGCCGTCATCGTTGATCCCGGTGACGAACAGCCAGTTCTCGAATGGCTGCATAAGCAACAAGTTGATTTAGCCAGCATTTTGATTACCCATCACCATTGGGATCACACCGATGGGTTACTGCCTTTGTTAGAAAAATTCGATGTTCCCGTGTATGGTCCGGACAACCCCAAAATTAAAGGTATCAGTAACCCCGTGGGTGAAGGTGATCGCTTTACTCCAGCGGGGCTCGAGGTGAATTTTTCAGTACTTGAAACGCCTGGCCACACCCTCGATCACATCAGCTTTTATGCGACTGACCTGTTATTTTGTGGCGACACTCTATTTAGTGCAGGTTGTGGCCGCATGTTTGAGGGAACTGCACCGCAATTTTACACTTCTTTACGCAAATTGGCAGAACTTCCGGCAACTACCTCCGTCTATTGTACGCATGAGTATACTGCAGCAAACCTTGAGTTCGCGGCTGCAGCAGAACCCGATAATAAAGCAATTAAGCAATTTCAACAGCAAGTTGTGCAGTGGCGCGAACGTGATCAAGCTTCACTACCGTCTAACATCGCAAGAGAGCTGGAAATCAATCCTTTCTTGCACGCACGCAATGCAGAAGAGTTTGCCCAGTTAAGGCAGTGGAAAGATAAGTTTTAAACTCGTACACTGCGCAACATACAGTCGTAGGGAATACAAAATAGGAATAGGGATCAATGAAGAATTGGCTAGTGCTGACACTAAGCGCGCTTGTTGTAACTGGCTGTCAATCGACACCAGATGAGCCGCAACTATCGAAAACAACGAAGCAGCAAAAGCTCGAACCGACTTTGGTGCCTGTGGTCGACACCACGCCATTATCGGTTGTATTAAGTGAGAGCTCTGTCGAAGCAGCTGTTGTGGTTGAATTATCACCACAACAGGAAGCTGATGTCTGGCAACGTATTCGACGCCAACTCAACTTACCCATTCCAGTACAACAGCAAATCGATGCGCAACGTGATTACTACTTAAAGCACCCGGCATACATGAATAGGGTTGCTGAACGCGCAGCTCCTTTTATGCATCTGATTGTTGACGAAATAGAACGCCGTGGCCTGCCACTTGAGCTCGCCCTATTGCCTATTGTCGAGAGCGCTTTTGACCCATTTGCCTATTCCCATGGACAAGCAGCCGGCGTCTGGCAGTTTATTCCGGGTACAGCGCGGCAATACGGTCTCGACATCAATTGGTGGTATGACGGTCGCCGCGACGTTTATGCTTCAACCCATGCCGCGCTGGACTATTTAACAGATCTGAATAACCGCTTTGACAACTGGTTACATGCCCTCGCCGCTTATAATTCGGGTGGTGGTCGCGTTTCATCGGCTATTCGCAAGAACAAACGCGCGGGTAAGCCAACCGACTTCTGGTCGCTTGATTTACCGCGGGAAACCCGTGCTTATGTGCCTAAGTTACTGGCATTAGCCGAGATTCTTAAGCAGCAAAAAAAGTATCAGGTGAGCTGGTTACCGATCCCGAATCAGGCTTACCTCGAAGTGATCGAAACAGATACACAAATCGACTTAGCACTGGCCGCCGAGAAATCAGGGCTAAAACTTAATCAATTGCACCACTACAATTCAGGCTACAACCGCTGGGCGACAGATCCAGAAGGACCGCATCGACTATTATTACCTAGCGAAAATGCGCACCAATTAAAGCAATGGCTAGCGTCCGCAGATAGTAAAGATTTAGTACGCTGGACCCGACATAAGGTGAAGTCTGGCGAAAGCTTAATTGTTATTGCCAAGCAATATCACACCACTGCACAAGCCATTCAGCAAGCCAACTCGATTCGCGGTCATTTGATTCGCGCGGGTGATTACCTGCTGATTCCCGCTGCATCACGCGATTTGAAAGACTACAATTTGTCGGCCGGCCAACGTCTTTCGGCAACCCAATCGCAGCAACGCGGTGCCTACAAGATCACCCACGAGATTGCCAATGGCGACACGTTCTGGGATTTAAGTCGTAAATACAATGTGAACTTGCGGCAACTGGCAAAATGGAATGGTATGGCACCAACGGACCCATTGCGACCCGGCCGCGAGCTTGTGGTGTGGCTCAAAGATGATAGCAAATCAAGCGGTGTTACCCGAAACATTCACTATCAAGTACGCTCGGGTGACTCACTCGCACGCATTGCGCAAAAATTTAATGTCACTATTGATGATATTGAGAAATGGAATCAAATCCGCCGCTCTAATTATCTGCAACCTGGTCAGCGTCTCAAACTCATCGTTGACGTAACCAGATTGGGAACGGATTCCTAATTGCTACTCGCTACCAATCAATTGTAGTAAGTCGGTTTCGCTGAGCACTGGCACTCCCAGTTGCTCAGCTTTACTCAGCTTCGAGCCTGCGTTGTCACCAGCAATTACCGCTGTGGTTTTTGCCGACACACTACCGCTTACTTTAGCACCACGTGCTTGTAACGCTTGCTTTGCTTCATCGCGGGTCAGCTGGGTCAAAGTACCAGTCAAAACGTAGGTATTACCGGCTAAAGTAGCCTCGCTCTCGGCAAGCTTTTCCACCTCCGGCCAGGAAATATCTAGTTCAAGCAACTCACGCACCACATCTTGGTTGTGCGGTTCACGGAAAAACTGGAAAATATGGCTAGCGACCACTTTACCGACGTCATCAACCTTTTCCAACTCAGCCTGGCTGGCCGCTTGTAGCGCCTCCAGAGAGGCAAAATAGCTGGCCAAATTCGCCGCTGTAGCTTCACCTACCTCACGAATTCCTAACGCATAGAGGAATCGTGGCAAGGTCGTCTGCTTGCTCGTCGCTATTGCGCCGACAATGTTTTCCGCCGATTTCTCACCCATACGGGGAAGCATGGCTAATTCACGCGCTTGCAAACGAAAGAGATCAGCTGGCGACTTCAGCCATTCACGCTCAACTAACAATTCGATTAATTTATCACCTAAACCATCGATGTCCATCGCTTTACGTGAGGCAAAATGTTTTAACGCTTCTTTGCGCTGGGCTGCACATATTAAACCACCGGTGCAGCGTGCCACAGCTTCACCCTCAGCACGTTCAATGTGTGAACCACAAACCGGGCAAGAAATGGGAAACTCAATACTTTCAGCGCCCGCAGGTCGCCTCTCTTTGACAACATTTACCACTTGCGGGATCACATCGCCGGCACGACGAATGATCACCGTATCTCCAAGCTTGATATCTAAGCGCGCGATCTCGTCGGCATTGTGCAAGGTCGCATTAGACACCGTTACACCAGCAACCGCCACCGGTTCAAGTCGCGCCACAGGGGTTATTGCGCCGGTTCTTCCAACCTGAAAATCGACCCCCTGAATCACCGTCATTTCTTCCTGAGCAGGAAACTTCCAGGCGATTGCCCAACGAGGAGCGCGTGACACGAAGCCAAGATCTTGCTGCTGGTTAATCGCATCGACCTTAAGCACAATACCATCAATTTCATAACGCAGCTGATGGCGACGCGCTAAAATATCTTCGTAGTAGGTCGCGCAACCTTCGGCGTTGGTAACACACTTAACTTCACCGCTAATCGGTAAGCCCCAGCTTGCCAGCTGGTGTAAGCGTTGAAAGTGAGAGTCAGCCAGATTACTATCATCGCTCACCACCCCCACACCATAAGCGTAAAAATGCAGCGGTCGTTGTGCCGTAATGCGTGAGTCGAGCTGACGTAAGCTACCCGCTGCCGCGTTGCGCGGATTAGCAAAAGCTTTTTCACCGCGTTGCAAAGCCTTTTTGTTGTACTCTTCGAAGGCCTGCACGGGCATAAAAACTTCACCACGAACCTCGAAACGTTGCGGATAATCACCCGACAGCTGCAACGGCAGATTACGAATGGTGCGGACATTGGCGGTAATTTCCTCACCGGTTTGTCCGTCACCACGGGTTGCACCGCGCACCAGCTGACCGTTCTCATAAAGTAGGCTGACCGCGGCACCATCTAACTTAGGTTCGCAGCAATAAGCAACCTCTGTTGCACTATCAAGACGCTCCTGAACGCGTTGCGAGAACGCTTCAAATTCGGTTCGCTCGAATGCATTGTCAAGGGACAACATCGGCATTTCATGGTTAACCTGCTGAAATGCCGAAACCGCTTTACTTCCCACTTTTTGCGTTGGCGACGAGATGCTGCGTAGCTCTGGATTTTCACTCTCAAGCTGCTGCAGTTCACGAAACAAACGATCGTATTCCGCATCAGGAACAGTGGGTTCATCAAGCTCGTAATATTCTTGGTTGTAACGGGTAATAAGTACACGCAGCTCATCTACGCGTTGGCGGGCATCTGTCGTTGTCATAGGATTAATTACTGCCGAATAAGTCGTTTGCGTTCGTATTCACGAATACTCTGATGGATATGCTGGACCGCCTGACGGGTCAGAGGATTACGGTTTTCATCAAGTACCTGCCCGCCTTCAACCGCTGCGGCAAGCTTATCAGCGGCGTTCTGCATCATGGTGAATGCCTTAGCCGAGTTACTCTTAATTGGTAACGCCAAAAATAAAGCGACACCTCTGGTTTCAAACTGATCCATCGCATCAATATCGAAGGTGCCTGGGTTAAACATATTTGCAAGACTAAACAAAACAGGTCCCTGCCCCGCCGTATCGACATGCCGATGAAAGATATCAAACTCACCGTATTTAAAACCCAGCTCAGTCATTTGTTGTAACAGTACCGGACCCGTGATGTTTCCCATAACATGCAGTGCAATCACTAGATCGGGAGCCTGTGTTAGTGCCGGTTCATCGTCTGGCTCAAGGGGCAACTCCATGCTTTGTTGCGTCGGCTCAGCTGTTGCAGCTGATTTTCTCCCTAGTGGCACAGATTTAGGCTTAGTTTTGTTTTTCGCTTCAGCATTTTGCTCAGCTTTTTTTAATTCATCAGGCTCTGCCGCCAACGACGGCAACTCGAGCTCTTCATCGTCTTGCATCGCCCGTATTGGGTCGGAAGTCTGTTCAGCAGGTGAATCAGCCCCCTTTTCAGCACCAGGCTTAGCCTGCGACTTCAATTCTTCTGTATCGATTTGGCTGGCCTGCTTAGGCTTCTGCGGGGGCTGTTTCGTCGCATGCTCGGAAACGCGTTCCGAGGCGCGCTTGATTACCCGCACTTCACCAATGCCATCATCGTCGAACGCCGCTGATGGATGCGTTTGTTGTCGTTTGCGTTCAAGCTCACGCTGCTGTTCACGGGCACGGCGCTCGTTACGACGAATGTTCCACATGCCATGACCAATAATCAGGCCAATCAGCAGTAGACCAATAACGCTAAAAACAATTTGCATGGTACTCATTGCAGGCTTTCCATGATCTGTAGTTTACCCTATAGTTCTTGTTTTTAAGATGCTTCAGTCAGCGCGACAGCTTCATCGACATCGACCGCAACCAGACGTGATACCCCTGGTTCTTGCATGGTGACACCGGCCAAATGTGAGGCCATTTCCATTGCCACTTTATTATGACTGATGTAGATAAACTGTACCGTCTGCGACATTTCCTCTACCAATCGACAAAAACGACCAACGTTGGCATCGTCCAATGGCGCATCAACCTCGTCCAACAAACAAAATGGTGCAGGATTGAGACGGAAGATAGCAAAAACTAATGATAAAGCCGTCAGGGCTTTTTCACCACCCGATAACAGATGAATTGTACTATTTTTCTTACCGGGTGGCCGTGCCATGATCGCTACTCCTGTTTCGAGTAGATCATCTTCAGTAAGTTCCAAGTAAGCACTCCCGCCACCAAACACCTTGGGAAATAACTCTTGTAAGCCACTATTTACCGCATCAAAGGTACTTTTGAACCGCTGTCGCGTTTCTCGATCTATTTTCCGGATTGCCGTGTCTAAGGTTTCCAGACTTGCGCTCAAATCTTCATGTTGCTGGTCAAGAAAGGCCTTACGTTCTGCCAAGGTTTCGGCTTCTTCAATTGCTGCAAGATTAATAGCTCCCAAACGGGCGATAGCGCTTTGCAAGCGATCAACTTCCGCTTGCCAGGTTTTCTCTTCCGCCTCTTCCGGGAGTTGTTCAAGTACCGGCTTCAATGGCTGCTGCATTTCGTCCAGTACAGCAAGTACATTGCGACTGCGCTCCTGTAATGCGGCAAGTTCCATCTGCGTACTTTGCAATTGCTGGCGAGCTTTCTCAATGCGTGTCTCGACACCCTTCGCCCCACTACTCACGTCGCTCAATTGCTGTTCGATATCCGCCAGTTTGTTTGCCCATTCGCGCCGTTCTTCGTCAACCCGTTCTCGTTGCTGTAGCAACTCTTCCAGCTGCAACGCTTGTTGTTCTAACAGCTCTTGCTGATCAGTGTCTGGGTCGGCCAGTAACTGCAGTTGCTCTTGTGCTTGACCTTGTTGCTGCTGTAACCGCTGCACCAGCGTATGCATGTGTTGCAGCTGGCTTTTTACTTGTTCCAACTGTAGTTTTTTATCTTGCAGTTGCTGCTGCCGTTGCTGTTGTGTATCGCGCAGCTGACTGCGCTCACCTTGCAATTGTTCACGTTTACCCTGCCAGTCTTCAGCGTTTTGATCATCTTGTTCTTGCTCTTCAAAATCAGCCAGCAGCAACGCTAATTCCTCATGTTTTAGCTGCAATTCTTCTGCTTGCTCGTCAAGCTCACTGCGCCGCCCGGATAAACCAGCAAGTTTTCCTTCGAGCGTTCTTCGTTGCTGTGCCTGCCACTGGTTTTTTCCCCGCCAGGTGGCGAGCTCGGCTTGGCGTTCACCCAGTTGCTCACGTTGTTCCTGTAACTTGGCGTCGAGTTGTTCGCGCTCACCTTTGAGTTCATGTAACGACTGCTCCAAGCTTTTGATTGTCGCAACCACCTGGGTCAAATGTGAATCTAAATGCGCTAGTTCTTGCTGTTGCAGCAACTGACTATCTGCCGCGTCTATCTGCGCCGCTTGATAACCGGCTGCCGACCAAACTTTTCCTTGCGAGGTAAGCGCATAGTTCCACTGTGGCTCAGCAAGTTTAACTTGTGCTTCTTCAGCATCATTCACCAGCGCTACTTGTTGCGCCCATGGCCAGCGATTTAATGGCGAAGCCAAAACACTGGCAAGACTATTAGATGGTGCTTGGTGTTCCGTTAAAACCACCAGACGCATTCCCAGCTGCTCAGGCCAATTCTCTGGTGCAGCATCTACCACATACGCATCGAGCCAATCAGTCACTAGTTGCTCAACCGCGAATCGCCAGTCATCAACGACGTCAAGTGCATCACGTACCTGCCCGCTATGGCTAATGTTATGCTCATGCAACCAGACGAGTAATGCCTGCGGCCAGTCATTTGCTTGTGAAGCTTCAAGTAAGGTGCGCAATGAGCTTTGCTTACCTAAAAGTTGTTGCTCAGCTTGCCGCTGCTGGGTCAGTTGCTGTTCATCAGCTTCACGTTGTTCCCGTAACTGCCGTTGCTGTTGTAACAGCGTCTGCAGCAGTTCTTCACTTTCCTTTAGCCTACGCTCGCTGTGTTCCAACTCCGCTTCAGAGGCGCTGTCTTTTAAATCATCAAGCTCTTGTTTTAATTGCTGTTGCTGCTGCTGCAAATCGTGATGTTGCTGTTGTACGCGTTGTATCTGATCAGCAGCCCGTTCGTGCTGCAAATGCAGTTGTTGGCCGCGTTCGCGGTGCTGTTGCTGGGCAGTTAAGAAGGCCTGATAATCATTTTGCAGCTTAATCCATGCTTCTTCATGGGCATTAAATTGCTGTTGCGCTTCATGGGCCAGCATTTCAGCTTCTTCCAGCTCAGGCGCAAGTTCATCGAGTTGAGCTTTTAATTCACTCTCTTGTTCCAGATCACGCTGATAGGTTTCATTCAGCTGTTGCAACTCGGCCTGCAATTGTTGTTGTCGTTGTTCTCGCTGTTGTAGTTGTTGGCGAGCACTCTGTAATTCATGTTCTGTGCGGGTGATGTCGTTGCCTAGGTGATAAAACCGCTGCTGAATTTCATCCAACTTGCTCTTAACTTCCGCGGCTTGCTCCCGTAACTCCAGCGTACCGCGCTCACTCCCTCGTTGTTCAGCAATCCAGCGCTCCAGCTCAGCCTCATGTTCACGAATAGTTTGCCGTAAACGGTCCGCTTGCTGTTCATGCGCCAGCCACTTTAACGCCTGCAGTTCAGCTTTAAATTTGCGTTCTTGCTTTTTTAAGTTTTTGTAACGACGTGCTGCCGCTGCTTGCCGTTGCAGTTTATCTAATTGACTGCCCAACTCGTCACGTACATCATTTAGGCGTTCTAAGTTATCGCGGGTATGCTGCATGCGATTTTCGGTTTCCCGGCGTCGTTCTTTGTACTTAGAAATGCCCGCCGCTTCTTCAATGAAGACGCGCAACTCTTGCGGTTTTGATTCAATTAGACGGGAAATCATTCCCTGTTCAATAATCGCATAACTACGCGGACCTAAACCGGTCCCGAGAAATAAATCGGTGATATCGCGGCGACGACATTTACTGGCATTAAGGAAATAGTCAGAGCGACCGTCGCGGGTGACCAGCCGCTTCACAGAAATTTCCGCGTAGTTCGCGTACTCCCCCTGAATTCGACCATCGGAATTATCAAAAACCAGCTCGACACTTGCCTGGGACACCGGTTTTCGCGCACCCGAGCCGTTAAAAATTACATCTGTCATGGCATCGCCGCGCAAGTTTTTCGCCGAACTTTCGCCCAAAACCCAACGCACAGCGTCAATCACATTCGACTTGCCACAGCCGTTAGGCCCAACGACACAAGTCATCTGGTGCGGAAACGGCACTTTGGTCGCGTCGACAAATGATTTAAAACCAACGAGTTTGATGTGTTTTAGGCGCATTCGTTTTGCAGCTGCATTGTTATTGTTGTCCGTTCATAATGCTAGATTTTGTAACATTTTCAAGGGTAGGTTAACTAGTATAAGCTCGTATACTGCGTAAAGCTTTAGCAAACACAGACTTGCTCGACCGATAAAGGAGTAAAGAATGCCTCAACCTGCCTACAGTGATTTTGGCGCCAGCTATGTTGCACGCGGTTTTGAACTTGCATTTCAAAAAGGTGTGCGGCGCTACGCGTTGATTCCGTTGAGCATTAATATCGTACTATTTAGCATCGCTATTTATTTTATTTTTCACTATACCTCGCTTTGGGTTGCTGATCTTGTCGCTTGGTTACCCCAATGGCTGCAGTGGCTTGAAATCATTGTCTGGCCGTTGATTATTATTGGTGTATTGTTGTTATTCGCGCTCACGTTTACCAGTGTTGCAAACATCATCGCTTCGCCTTTTAACAGTCTTCTCGCCGAAAAGGTTGAAGAACGTCTTACTGGTGTTCCTGGCCCCGACGGTGGTGTCGCTGGAATGATTAAAGATATTCCGCGCACCTTAGGCCGGGAAATGCAAAAGCTGGTGTACTTTATTCCTCGTACACTGGGCTTTCTGTTACTACTTTTGTTTATTCCAGTAATAGGTCAGATTCTGTGGATTTTATGGGGCGGCTGGATGATGACCATTCAATACGCGGACTATGCGTTCGACAATCATAAAGTACCGTTTCGAGCTATGCGTTCAAGCCTCCGTACCCATCAGGGTAAAAGTTTAAGCTTCGGCGTGGTGGTCGCTTTTTTGGCCTCAGTGCCATTAATTAACCTGGTCATGATTCCTATTTCTGTATGCGGCTCCACTGCCATGTGGGTTGACCACATGCACAAACAAAATTTACCCTAGCGTAGCATCCAAGCAATCGTTATGATGGTTAGTAAAGTGTTAACCATTGAGGTTTAACTGGTGCGTTTAATTCGCTGTTTTGCTTTAACTTTACTGCTGGTGCTGGGCATCACGCCTAGCCTGCAGGCCGATGATATTGAAATTGTGTGGGGCGTCAACAATGGTCCTCCGTTTCATATTGCCGATGGGTACTTCGCCAACCAAGGTGTTTGCGACGTCATGGTCGAAGCTTTTCGGCGCGCCCTACCAACCACTGAACAGAGTATTAGCCGTTATCCACAAAGCCGAATTGCAGCATTGATTCGCCAAGGTGAAGATTTGTGCTTCCCTTGCATGATTAGACGGGAACGCGATACTGATGTGGTGTATTATTCAAACACTGTATTTTCTTACCCTGCCCACGGGATAATTACACGCCCTGAATTAGCGAAGAGCTTTATCGAAAAATTTGGTAACCCCGTAGATTTTGTCGAGCTTCTTAAAACGGGAAACTACCGTTTCGGCCAGCCACTTGGCCGACGTTACGGTACCCTACAACCTTACATAGAGCGGTTTTTACACAATACCTCACGGTTTAGCGAAATATCTGGCACCGATGCCAATGCCAACATGTTGGCAATGGTTAATGCTAAGCGTCTGGACTTTGTCATCGATTATCCGATGGTAATGAACTACCACAGTGAAATCTTACCCATCAAACTGGCCTTTTTGCCAATAAAACAGAATCACTCAGATAACGTCGAAGGTGCCGTTGGTTGCCCTGCAACACCTTGGGGTAAAAAAGCCATTGAACACATTAACACCGCTATTCCTGCCGTAATAAAAGATCCTGCGCTTCGTGCAGCAAAAGATCGTTGGCTTATGCCACAAAACCCGTAAAATAGAGCTTCTGTTGCGCACATCACGCTTTTATCAACAATGGCTTCATTACAATGAATGTATTCTCTTCATCTTTAGCGACTGTCGCGGCTTTAACCCTTGCCTGCGCAGGCTCCTTTTTTGCCTCTGATGCGCACGCCTGGGGTAAAACCGGGCATCGTATAACCGGGAAGATTGCCGAGTCTTATTTGACCGATGAAGCACGCGCGGCAATCCAATCATTACTTGGCCCAGAGTCATTGGCGGAGGCTTCAACCTATGCCGATGAAATGCGCTCTAACCCAAATGTGTTTTGGCAAGAAACAGCTGGGCCTTTTCACTACGTCACACTGCATCACCCGCACGAATATCACGCTGAAGATCGCCCGCCACAAGGTGATGCAATGAGCGCGCTCACTGACTTTACGGCAACCCTGCAAAACCCCAACGCAAGCCGTGAAGAAAAGCAGCTCGCGTTGCGCTTTATCGTGCATATTATTGGTGACTTACATCAACCCTTGCACGTCGGTTCAGCAGCGTTAAACGATCGCGGCGGCAATGACGTCAACGTCGTATTTTTTGGCGAACAAAGCAACTTACACCGAGTCTGGGATTCTGGACTTGTTGATCATCAACAGTTGTCCTACAGTGAATTTTCAAACTGGCTTCAGCGCAAAATATCAAGCGCACAAGCGCAGTCATGGGCCACACCAGATCCCTACACCTGGATCAGTGAAAGCTCGAAGTTACGTGACGTCGTTTACCCGAAAACTGACGAACCTTACTTAAGTTGGGACTACGTATACAATTACAGCCCAACAATGAAACAGCGTTTACAGCAAGGTGGCGTGCGCATCGCGGCCTACTTAAACCACGTATTTGCGAAATAACAAGGTTGATATGAGTGTCGAAACTTTTACTCCCGTAACACCAACCACAGCAACTCAGCCCAAGATCGGTTTCGTCAGCTTGGGCTGTCCCAAAAATCTGGTCGACTCTGAACGTATTCTCACGCAGCTCCGCACCGAAGGCTATGACATCGTCAACACCTATAACAATGCGGACATGGTTATTGTCAACACCTGTGGTTTTATCGATAGTGCGGTGCAAGAATCTCTTGATGCCATCGGTGAAGCACTAAATGAGAACGGTAAAGTCATCGTAACCGGCTGTTTAGGGGCCAAGGACGACGACATACGTGAAGTTCATCCCAATGTACTAGCCATTACCGGTCCACATGCCTACGAAGAAGTTATGGGCCATGTGCATACGCACGTGCCAAAGCCCGAATCGATACCCTTTGAAAACTTGGTACCAGAAACAGGTGTTAAGCTGACGCCACGGCATTTTGCTTATTTAAAAATTTCCGAGGGCTGCAATCATAGATGTACCTTCTGCATCATTCCCTCCATGCGTGGTGATCTCGTCAGTCGTCCTGTAGGTGATGTTCTGGCGGAGGCGCAGCGGCTGGCCAACGCCGGCGTCAAAGAGCTATTGGTGATTTCTCAGGACACCAGTGCCTATGGTGTCGATGTAAAACATAAAACCGGATTCTGGGATGGCCAACCGGTGAAAACTCGCATGTTAGAATTGTGCGAAGCATTAGGTAAACTAGATATTTGGGTGCGTTTGCATTACGTCTACCCTTATCCGTCAGTCGATGATGTGATTCCATTGATGGCTGAAGGTAAGCTGCTGCCATATTTAGACATTCCGTTGCAACACGCCAACAAACGTATTTTACGGTTGATGAAACGCCCTGGCTCCGCCGATCGCACCTTAGAGCGTATTCAGAACTGGCGCAAGATCTGTCCTGATTTGACCATTCGTAGTACATTCATTGTTGGCTTTCCGGGCGAAACAGAAGAGGAGTTTGCAGAGCTATTGCAGTTTTTGCGCGACGCCCAACTTGATCGTGTAGGTTGCTTTACCTATTCCGACGTGGAAGGTGCAAGAGCTAATGATTTACCTGATCCGGTGCCAGACGAAATCAAGCAGGAGCGTTATGCGCGCTTCATGCAAGTGCAACAAGAGATTAGTGCTGCACGTTTGCAGCAAAAAATCGGCCGTACCCTACAAGTGTTGATTGATGAAGTCGACGACGAAGGCGCCATTGGCCGCAGTTACGCAGACGCCCCGGAAATTGATGGTCTGGTCTTTCTCAACGGCGAGTATAACGTCAAACCGGGTGACAAGGTTGAAGTACGTATCGAACACGCAGATGAATATGACCTGTGGGGTACGATAGCGAGTTAAGACTCGCTATCATCATCGAGCAACTTGTTATCCAGCTTCTTCGACGTCTGTACACCCATATCTTTAAACTTCTCGACCCGGCCAATTAAGTTACCGCGGCCAGTGGACAACTTATTCATCGCGCCATCGTAGTTTCGCCGCGCGGACTCAAGGCTATTACCAATCTTTTGCATGTCTTCGATGAAGCCAACAAACTTATCGTAAAGCTTGCCTGCATCGGTGGCAATTTGTTGCGCGTTGCGGTTTTGATACTCGTACTGCCAGATGTTATTCACGGTACGTAAAGCAACTAACAGATTGGTCGGGCTCACCAACATAATATTATTATCCAAGGCTAATCGGATAAGCTCAGGATCGCGATCCACTGCTAGCAAAAATGCCGGCTCAATTGGTATAAACATCAGTACATAATCAAGCGTACGAACACTTTCAAGTTGCTGATAGTTTTTCTTGCCTAAGCCTTTGATGTGCGCACGCAACGAATTAACATGCTCGTTTAATGCGGCCTCACGGGCGTGGTCTTCGTCACTATTGAAATAGCGCTCATAAGCAACCAGTGAAACTTTAGAATCGATCACCACATCTTTATCGTTTGGCAAATGAACTACAACATCAGGTTTGAACGATTTGCCATCTTCATCACGATGGTGACTTTGGGTTTCGTATTCATTACCTTCGCGCAGTCCTGATTGATTAAGAATACGCTCTAGTACCACCTCGCCCCAGTTTCCTTGCGTCTTAGTGTCACCTTTTAAGGCTTTCGTCAGAGCTTCCGCTTCCGTTGCCATTTGTTTGTTTAAGTCTTGCAACGAGGTGATCTGCTGCGTCAACGAGGCGCGCTGTTTTAGCTCCTCAGTGTATTGCGACTCGACCTGTTTTTTGAAGGCTTCAAGTTGCTGTTTAAACGGCGCCAGAGTGGTCTCCAGCGTAGTCTTACTGTGCTGCTGTAAACGCTCCGATTTTTGTTCAAAAATCTGCTGAGCCAAACGCTCGAATTCTTTTTTCATGCGTTCTTCGCTGGCTTCCAACAGTTTTTGTTTTTCTTCAGCGTGCTTCAGCGTACTCTCAAGTTTGCTTTGCGACGCAGCCAAATCAGCTTGTAACTGGCTGCGCTGCTGTTGTGCTTGTTGCAACTGTTGTTCGAGCTGCTCGTGCCGCAACTGGGTTTGCTGCAACTGCTGTTGGTTACGCTGTTCAGTGCGTTCAGCATCGTGCTCAAGCTGCTGTTCCCGCTGTTGTGCGACAGTTGTTTGATGCGCCATTTCTTGCCTGAGTCGCGCTAACTTCGGCCGCTGCGATGCCCAGCCCAACAGCCCCCCCACTACCAGTGCGCCAGCACCGGCAGCGAGCCATTGCCACAGCAGTAAATTAAGCATTAGCATTTTCCAACTTCACCCGCCAAATTGCCGGCCCAGTTTCGTGGGCATTTTCACCGCTGCTGTCGACTGCTACGGTAACTGGCATATCTTCTACATCAAACTCATAGATAGCTTCCATTCCTAAATCCTCAAAAGCCACGACTTTCGCTTTCTTAATGGCTTTCGCTACCAAGTACGCAGCACCCCCGACAGCCATCAGGTAAACCGCTTTGTGTTGTTTAATACTTTCGACCGTTTCCGGCCCTCGTTCTGCTTTACCGATCATGCCAAGAATACCGGTTTTGTCTAGCATTAGGTCAGTGAATTTATCCATGCGTGTCGCGGTGGTAGGCCCTGCTGGTCCTACAACTTCGTCGCCTACTGGATCCACAGGTCCGACGTAGTAAATAAATTTATTAGTAAAATCGACGGGCAACTCTTCACCATTATCGAGCATATCTTTAATACGTTTGTGCGCGGCATCACGGCCGGTTAGCATTTTGCCAGATAACAACACCGTTTCGCCGGTTTTCCAAGTTTCGATATCTGCCTGAGTGATTTCATCTAAATTGACCCGCCGCGCATCGTCGCCAAGCTCAAAGGTAATATCAGGCCAATCTTCCAGCTTTGGCGGCTGCAGATCGGCTACACCAGAACCATCCAGAGTAAAGTGTGCGTGACGTGTTGCCGCGCAATTTGGAATCAAGGTGACTGGCTTTGATGCCGCATGAGTCGCCGCGGTTTTAATTTTCACGTCCATAACTGTGGTCACGCCGCCAAGTCCCTGCGCGCCAATACCGAGTTTATTCACCCGATCATAAATTTCTAAGCGCAATTCTTCTTCAGCACTTTCTGGCCCACGCTCAAGTAACTCCTGAATATCTACCGGATCCATCAACGCCTCTTTGGCTAATACCGCCGACTTTTCTGCAGTACCACCGATACCGAGTCCGATCATTCCAGGCGGACACCATCCAGCACCGAGTTTCGGCATAGTTTCCACCACCCAATCAGCAATCGAATCGCTCGGGTTGAGCATCACCATTTTTGATTTATTTTCCGAACCGCCACCTTTGGCTGCGATCATCACCTCAACTTTATCACCGGCGACCATATCGATGTGTACCACTGCCGGAGTATTGTCCCCAGTATTCTTGCGCTGGCCAGCTGGGTCCGCCACGATCGATGCACGCAGTGGATTTTCTGGGTTGGTGTAAGCCTGACGGGTACCCTCATCCACCATTTGCTGCACCGTCATGTCCGTCTTATCCCATTGCACGGCCATACCTACTTTCACAAAACAGGTGACGATGCCTGTGTCCTGACAAATGGGCCGATGCCCTTGCGCGGCCATGCGAGAATTCGTTAATACCTGCGCAATCGCGTTTTTCGCCGCTTCACTTTCTTCTTTGTGATAAGCCTTTTCTAAGGCTTGGACAAAATCCAGGGGATGGTAATACGAAATATATTGCAGCGCGTCTGCGATGCTCTCGATGAAATCCGCTTGCCGAATGGTGGCCATGACTACCTCTACTTCCTCGGGTTACAATTGGCCGTTATCATAGCGTTTTCGTTGCACGCTGACCAGTTTTCACATGGCTTATGTTAAGCTAATTGTAAATCGTTCTGGAGTAGATTGATGGTGTCGATTACAGCAGTTGTTATTGACCTAAAAGTAGATTTTGCTGAGCTTTTTACAGCTATCGCTAACGAACCCTGGGCATTATTGCTCGATAGCTGCGATCATCCTGGAAGTGATTATGATTTTATCTTTCGTCAACCTGAGCAGACCATTACCAGCACTGCAAACTGGCCCGCACAGCTGCAACAGTTATTAGCTCAGTTACCCAGCTATAAAGGGCCAGACGGAGTACCTTTTCAGGGTGGCCTGGCAGGCGCATGGAGTTACGATGCCGGTCGAGCACTCGAACGTCTGCCCGCTCAGGCGAAGCGAGACATCGAACTACCTGAGATCGCTGTGGGTTTATACACCCAAGCGCTGATTCGCTGCCGAAAAACCGACACCACTTGGTTAGTCGCTCCACAAGACCAGCTCGAAGTTTTACGCATATTTTGGCAAACCAAGGGCAGCTTACCGGCGCCGACGCGTGAATTTAAACTCACAGCTGCCTGGCAGAGCAATATGACCACTGCTGATTACCTGCATAAGTTTTCACGGGTACAAGAGTACCTGCACGCCGGCGATTGTTATCAGATCAACCTCGCACAACGATTCTCAGCACCTTTTTCAGGAGACCCTTGGGGTGCGTACCAGCGTCTTCGCATAATCAACCGAGCACCCTTCTCGGGCTTTATGCGCTTAACCAACGGGGCCATCTTAAGCCATTCTCCCGAACGTTTCTTGCACGTCGACGCCCACGGCAAAGTGCAGACGAAACCTATCAAAGGAACCCGCCCTCGAGCTGCTGATGCAGAAACCGACCAAGCGCTCGCTGATGAACTTCAGCATGCGGTCAAAGATCGTGCTGAAAACGTGATGATCGTCGACTTACTACGAAATGATTTAAGTCGTGTCTGTAAACCAGGGTCGGTGCATGTGCCGCAGTTGTTTGCACTTGAAAGTTATCCGGCGGTGCATCATCTGGTCAGCACCGTTGAGGGACAACTTGAGCATCCGCAGCAAGCTCTGGAACTCATTGCGGCCTGTTTCCCTGGGGGCTCTATTACTGGTGCACCAAAGATTCGGGCGATGGCAATCATTGATGAGTTAGAACCGCAGCGACGCAGCTTTTACTGCGGTAGCCTCGGCTATATTTCTCAACATGGTGAAACCGACACCAACATTGCCATTCGTACCCTGGTCACCCATGCTGACACCATTTACTGCTGGGCGGGAGGTGGCTTGGTGGTTGATTCTGATGGTCCAGCTGAATATCAGGAAACACGCGACAAAGTTGCAAAAATTTTACCAGTCTTAAGCACTACGCATACTGCGGAGGCGACATGACCCGCGAACAGTTTCTGCATCGATTTCAATTACACCCAACCAGACAAAGTAAACGACCAACGTTAAAACGTTTACGCCCGGCGGCGGTATTAATACCGCTGTGGGAACGTGAGGGTGAGTTACAGTTAGTGCTTACTCTGCGTGCTGCGAATCTGCGTCACCACGCCGGTCAGATTAGCTTTCCAGGGGGCCGTCAGGAGCCACATGATACATCGCTTTACGCAACCGCACTGCGCGAAGCTCATGAAGAAATAGATTTACACCCAAGTGCGGTGACACTGGTTGGGCAGTTGCAGGACTATCCGGTTATCAGTGATTTCATCATCCGACCCTACGTGGCGTTTATCGATCCGCAACAGCCGTTACGCGCTGATCCACATGAAGTAGCAGAAATATTTACCGTACCACTCAAATATGTACTGCACCAAAAACAGCATTTTGCCTATCGCTTACAGCGTTTTTTGTATGATCAAGTATACTTTATTCCATATCAGCATAGAAATATCTGGGGAGCGACAGCTGGAATTTTGCGAGAATTGGCGGATCACGTGTATCCTGAACGTCATGCATTCTTTCGTTCTCTAAACTAATAGGTTAACGATACTAGTTATGATAAGTGTTTTTGATATTTACAAAGTGGGCATTGGCCCATCAAGTTCTCACACCGTCGGTCCAATGCGTGCCGCAACTGAGTTTTTGCACGCCGCTGAACAAGCAGTGGGACTGTCCGAAGCAACGACGATTAAGATCGAACTGTTTGGCTCTCTGGGCCAAACCGGCAAAGGTCATGGTACCGGTAAAGCGGTCATTTTGGGGCTCGCCGGTGAAGCACCGGAGACCGTAGATACTACGACTGTTGACGACTTCCTCGCCAGTATTGATAAGACCCAAAAACTCAAGCTTTTGGGTCAGCATGAGATCAAATTTCCGCGTGAAGGAGCTATTACTTTTCACCGCCGGAAGACCAAACCGCGGCATGCCAACGCCATGGAACTACGTCTTTTGAAGGGTGATGAGGTCATTTACCAAGATCTCTATTACTCCATAGGTGGTGGCTTTATCGTTCGCGATGCTGATTTCGATGACACTTTGGAAGTAGCAATTGAACAATCTAGCAAACCGATTCCCTATCCGTTTGACTCTGCAGCCGATCTGCTTAGCCAATGTAGCGAACATGGATTGCGCATCAGTTCACTGATGTTGGCCAATGAAAAAGTGTTCCGCAGTGAAGCCGAAGTTCGTAAGGGGTTAATGCATATTTGGCATACCATGGACGCGTGTATCGACACGGGCATCAAAACCGAAGGCATTTTACCGGGTGGACTTAAAGTACGCCGCCGTGCACCGGGTCTCTATCAACGTCTGCGCAACGAAAAATCAGCAGACCCCATGCAGACCATTGACTGGGTCAACTTATTTGCCTTAGCGGTGAATGAGGAGAACGCCGCCGGTGGTCGTGTCGTTACCGCGCCAACCAACGGCGCTGCAGGTATTATTCCTGCAGTGATGAAATATGCTGACAAATTCATTGGCGCGCTCGACGAAGAGACTGTCGTACGCTTTTTATTAACTTCCGCCGCGATTGGCATCCTTTATAAAAAGAATGCCTCGATATCAGGCGCGGAAGTCGGCTGCCAAGGCGAAGTTGGGGTGGCCTGCTCGATGGCTGCAGGTGCGCTTGCAGAACTTATGGGCGGCAGTGTCAGTAACGTCGAAAATGCTGCAGAAATTGGCATGGAGCATAACTTAGGTTTAACCTGCGATCCGGTCGGTGGACTGGTACAGGTACCTTGCATCGAGCGCAATGCCATGGGCGCGGTGAAAGCAATTAATGCTGCCCGTCTGGCCCTGCGCGGTAGCGGTGACCATAAGGTATCGCTCGATAAAGTCATTAAAACCATGTGGGATACCGGCAATGATATGAAAACCAAATACAAAGAAACGGCCCGCGGTGGGCTAGCAGTCAATATAATTGAGTGCTAGTTCGGTTACAACGTAGGTAGAACCATACTTGTAAAGAGGCGATCAACAGCTTCCTGAGTACGCTGTTGCATCGCCTCTTCTACCACAGGCTTGGTCAGATGTGGGGCAAAGGTTTCGATAAATTCATACATATACCCACGCAAAAAGGTCCCTTTGCGGAAGCCTATTTTTGTTGTGCTCGGCGCAAACAAATGCTCAGCTGGCAAGGCCACCAAACCTTTATCACTAGCCGAATCGAATGCCATGGTCGCGACAACGCCAACGCCCAACCCCGCACGAACATAAGTTTTAATCACATCAGCATCGGTCGCGGTAAAAACGACATTCGGCTGGATCCCAGCAAGGGTAAACGCCCGGTCAAGCTCTGAGCGACCGGTGAAACCATGCACGTAAGTCACTATCGGGTGTTCCCCGAGCTGTTCAATCGATACCTTGTCAACTGCTGCTAAAGGGTGACCTTTGGGCACGATGATGGAACGATTCCAATGGTAACAAGGCAACATGATTAGATCGTGATATAAATGCAGCGCCTCCGTAGCAATGGCAAAATCAGCCTTGCCTTTTGCTGCGGCTTCGCTGATGTGTTCCGGTGAGCCTTGATGCATGTGCAAAGACACGCGCGGGTAGCGCTGCATAAACTGTTTGATTTTCGCCGGTAACGCGTAGCGTGCTTGAGTATGCGTGGTCGCGACATTAAGCTTGCCTTGGTCAGGTAGGGTATGTTCACTAGCAACGGCCTTGATACTGTCTACCTGAGCCAGAATTGAACGCGCGATCTGAATGACATCCTTACCAGCAGAGGTCACTTGGGTTAAATGCTTACCGCTACGCTCAAAAATCTGTATACCAAGCTCATCTTCAAGCATACGAACTTGCTTGCTAATACCAGGTTGAGAGGTATACAAACTCTCTGCGGTCGCTGAAACATTCAGGTTATGATTTAATACTTCAACGATATAGCGCAGCTGTTGCAATTTCATAGCAAAATCCGATTGGGTTACTTATTCTAAAAATATATAACACGATCGGTATTTATTCCAAGATCAAAATAAGAGGTTTTTGTGTCAAGTTTATCCGACCAGTTAAAAAATCTAGGCTTTGAGTCCTCCGGCGGGCCTGCTGAAAATGAGGTTAACACAGCCACAGCCATTGATACGAGTACCCCCGTGCGCATCCAGCGGCAAACCAAAGGTCGTAAAGGTAAAGGCGTCACGGTAATTTTAGACTTACCGGAAGATCCCAAGTTATTAGCTGATTATGCCAAACAACTACGCAAAATATGTAGTGTTGGCGGTAGTGTTAAAGACCAAACCATTGAGTTACAAGGTGATCAACGCGACGCTAGCAAGGCATTTTTGGAGCAACAAGGATTCAAGGTCAAACTAGCAGGAGGTTAAGTGATAACCAAATGAAACTTTGCGACCTGCTTCACTCCACTGTAAGTCATCCGCTAACTGTTGCAAAAGATCTAATCCGCGGCCATAAGGCTGGCTCGAATTTCTTATGTCAATCTGCTCGCCTCTCTCCCACGGCTGTCCAGTATTACTCACGGTAATATTCAGGTAGTTACGACGTTGATCAAAGCGTACCTCAATACTTATACTGCCTGACTGCAGTGCTTGTAGCCGTTCCGTTCGCAACTGATAATAATAAGCAAAGCCTTCCGGATCATTCTTCATCCGCGAATCGAGGCCAAGCAAACCATGCTCCAGCGCGTTATTGAACACCTCGGCAAGCAACAAGTAAATGGTCGTACGATGACCATGCAATGCCGGTAAGCGTCCAAGAACCCCGAGTACCGCAGTTACCACATCAATTTGCTGCAAGTCTTCTGCACTTAGGGTGGTCTGAAAAGTGAAAGGCAGCGCCTGTACTTCTTCGTCCTGCTCTGGCGACGCTAACCCAGTCGGACAGCATTGCAAAATAGCCAACGATAAATCGTCGTGCAACGGTTGCGTACCGCGAAAGTTTTCTAACTCTGTCACCAACGTTTGAAACTCGTTTCGTCCAGGATAAGTTTGAATCAGCTTCTCCAAAGCTTCCATGCCCAGGAACTCACGTTTCTGACTCAACATTTCGATGACGCCGTCGGTGAATAAGGCTATCGCGTCAGTGCTTCGGGTACGAATGGTGGCGACCTGACTGTCAAAATCATCAACATTTAGCACTCCAAGCGCCATATGCTGCGCCTTGAGTCGATGTTTGACCACGCCATCTTGACCAAACACCAAAGCTGGGGGCATGCCACCATTCCAATAAGTCAAGCGCTCGCCATTAGCTGATAATTCTAGTAAAAAACATGCACAAAACATATCGTTTGGTAACAAACGGTTGAGACGGTAATTAAATTCCACCACCATTTCTGCCACCGATACACTGCGGTCAGCCATCGCGAAAAAAGCCTGTGACAGTGGTAAAGCTCCTGTCGCAGGTGCCAAACCATGACCGGTGAAGTCAGCCATCAAAACGTAGAGACTACCTAAAGGGCCAGGCGCAATTAGACAAAGGTCACCATTAAATTTTGACGCGGGCGTCAGTAACATGTGAATATTTTCGTAATTAGTAAAGTTGCGGCTAAGTGCGTTGCGAAAGATGTGCGCGACTAACTCATGTTCGCGTTCGACCCGTTGGGTGTGCCAAACCAGACTTTCACGAACAGCATGTAATTGACGCACAGTATTGAAACTATTGGCCATCAACTGAATTCTTTGCAGCGTAAGTCCGGTCAATGTTGGCCAGGGCAACACATCGCCCTGCCATTTCAAGCTTTTCTGCGTATCCACTTCGGCCGGCAGGATAAGTAACTGTTGCGGGCATTCTAAAGGTTGCAAGAAACGCTCATCTAGCGCAGCAGTGATTACTATCGTAGGGTGTAAAAGATCAGCATTCGGATGCCAATCGGTAATTTTTCTTAAGCGAATTCTGCGCGCGACACGAAGCTGCTTCAACTCATCCACAACTGAATTAGCGAAATCCGAATCATCATGGTAGATGTCGATAACAATTTGCTGAAACCGCTTAAGCATTAGCTTTGCCTCTGCAATTTCGTTGCTACTCGATGGTAAACAATTTGTCGAAGCGCGAAATATCCAGAATCGTTTTAACTTCAGGACGGCTATTGATGATGTGAATACCGTTTACGTTATCACCGACAGCCTTACGCATATTCAACAGCATACCAAGCGCGGAACTATCTAAGTATTCGGTTTCACGTAGATCAATGTAAATAGTCGGTTTCTCATCTCCAATAGAGCTATAGGCGCGACGAAATTCATGCACAAGACCAAAATCAAATTTCCCGTGGACTGCAATAGTTAGCTCTTTGCCATCGTTTGAAACATGACGAGTAATCGACATTGTTCACCTGCTTACTTGTTATTATTAGATTAGACAGTTGTAAATAGTGCCAACACATACCAGTAAACACAAGCGCCAGCGGCCAAAATTCGTGATAAATAAATAAAAAAAAGCCGGCTCCACTGAACCGGCTTTTGATTCATTGTAACTTTACGGTTTTTGCTTATATTTATTATAGAGTTGCAAGTGACGATTGTTTAAATCAACCCGTCGCCCTTCAATAAATAATAGCTCAACCCTTTGTCCGACCGGATCCATTAAGTCGCCTGCAGAAACCACTACGGTTCCTTGCTTGCCAACTTCCAGTGAACCTACACTGTCAGCTACTCCCATGAACTTTGCAGGAGTGAGTGTGATAGCACGTAGCGCAGCATCTTTATCGAGACCATAGGCCACCGCATTACCCGCCGCAAATGGTAGGTTACGGACATCCCAATACCCCGGATAACTAATCGCAAAGTCAACGCCTGCTTGAGCTAATGCCGCCGGTGTTGAGAAGGCCTGGTCAAAAGCTTCATCATGTCGTGTCGGTAACCCAAATGGCGCACCGAAAACTACCCGCACGTCTGCTGCGGCTAATTCATCAGCCATCCGCCAAGCGTCACGAGCTCCCATCAACACCCAGTCGAAGCCAAACTCTTTGGTAAGATCCATGGCTTCCTGGATTTGGCGTTGGTCATCAGCATGCACGAATAACGTACTACTGCCGTCGAACAAGCCGAGCATAGCTTCCCAACGTAAATCCGTACCGTTTAACTCGCCCGCTTGCTTCGCATCATAGTAGGCCTTGGCTTGGATAAACGCTCGCTCAAGATTCTTACGTGCTTCCGTATTCGCCTTACGTTGATCTTCGGGTGAACGACGTTCCCACCAAGAGTTGTTAATACCAACCCGTGGCCAATTGACGTGCACGCCAACATCAAGGCGTTCGGCAGCATCTTCGTAAGTCCAACCATCAAGTTGTAAAACACTTGAACGACCGGTAATCAGATCACCTTGTGGAACGATTTGGGCATGCGAGATGCCATTATAACGAATGGTTGGAATGACCTCAGAGTCCGGGTTATAGGCGACGTGACCACTCACCTCTGGAGTGATCGCCCCGGCCTCATCAGCGTCTTCGGTAGCACGTACAGCTTCGATTTCCTTCAAACCTAGAGTGGTATCCATGGCGATGACTCCCGGGTATAAGTGTTTACCCGTTACATCAATAACTTGCGCCCCCACGGGCGTTGCCAAATCTTTACCAATGGCACTTATCTTACCGTCAACCATAAGTAGATCAGTATCTTGTTTGATACCGTCAGTTACTGTGTAAATGGTTCCACCTTGCAACAAAATAGGTTGCTGCTGCGGCTCACCAGGAACAATGTCATGCGCTGCAGCACTTAAGGTAAGGCTTGCAGCAGCAACTGCTGTCATTAATTTTTTCATTGTTAGTGTCCTCCGTGGCTATGCGCAGTAAAGGTTTGTAGCCATGTGTCATGCTCGGTGTCGCAGTGCCAACTTGGTTGCTCACGCTTGTAGCCATTTTCGGCACCATTACTGGCTGCTGGATCCGCTAATACCTTCTGCATTAACGCTTGTTTCTCTTCTTGCAACTCAGCGCGCAATTCTTGGTCACGCTCACGGTTGAAGAAGTTACGAGCATTGATCCAGGTTTGTTCAACCCGCGCATACGAGCTCAACGGATGATCATTCCAAAGCACAAAGTCAGCATGCTTTCCTTCACTAATGCTACCCACATACTCATCAACTTTAAGTTGTTTCGCTGGGTTTAAAGTTACCATCTGCAATGCTTCATGCTCAGACATACCACAGTAGGTGACTGACTTCGCAGCTTCGGTGTTTAACCGGCGTTGTAAATCGTTACTGTCCGAGTTAATGCTGGTTAACACGCCTTTTTCAGACATCAAGCAGGCGTTTTGTGGAATCGCATCATAAACTTCGAACTTATACGCCCACCAATCGGCAAACGAAGAGCCACCGGCACCATGCTTCGCCATTTCTGATGCGACTTTGTAGCCCTCCAGAATGTGCGTAAATGTAGTTAGAGTAAAATTAAAGTCTTCAGCTAAGCGCAGCAACATCAAGATCTCTGATTGTACATAGCTGTGTGCGTGTACAAATCGCTCGCGATCTAAGATTTCCAACAATGTTTGTAACCGATAATCTGGACGCGGTGGTGCAATTTTCGCGCGTTCACTGCGGCTCAGTTTTTCGTATGCTTGAACTCGATTACGATAATCAAGTGCAGCAGTAAAACCGTCGCGCATAAGCGTTTCAACGCCCATTCGTGTTTGCGGATAACGCGTGCTTAACCACGATGGATAGCGACTTTGCTTAACGTTTTCACCCAAAGCGAACTTAATTGATGGCGGTGCTGCATCGAACTTCATTTGATCCGCTGTTGCACCCCAACGTAGTTTAATCACTTGAGCTTGTCCGCCAATGGGGTTCGCCGAACCATGCAGTAGCTGCGCCATGGTCGTACCACCAGCCAGTGAACGGTACACGTGAATATCATCAGGATTAACTACATCACCAATCCGAACTTCAGCAGTAATAGCCTCAGATGCTTCGTTTACACCACGGTCGATAGCAATGTGGGAATGCTCGTCGATAATACCTGGCGTTACATGCATGCCCGTCGCATCGATTACGGTATAACCTGATGGCGTGCGCAGATCTTCACCAATACGGTAAAACTCACCGTCCCGAATTAACATGTCAGTTTGCTCAAGCACGCCCTGGTCGTCTTCTGCAGTCCATACCGTCGCGTTTTTGATATGCAGATTCTGGCGTTCTGGTAATCCATCAAGACCATAAGCAACATTTGGATAGGTCAAACGGCTAACGTAACTCACCTCTGAAGATGAGCTAGTGGCAGCGTCACTCGCAACCGTTTCACTACCAGCTTTACTGGTTCCCGTGAAGTTTAACTCACGGCCATCGGGTCCTATCGCTACGCCGGCATAGGTTTGCTCTGCAGTTTGCTCAAGCTGCATGCGCCAGGTGCCTGACACACCAGCTAATTCAGCATCAACAACAAAAGACAGAGTACTCTCGTCGCGACGGCTGGCGCGAAGCTTGCTGCGGCTATCACCGATGACCAGCTCGCCAGTAACTTTGTCGTCACCCTGCAACTCCAAGGTTACGCCTTGGTTGGCAATCGTTGCCGAAATAGTGCCGTTAAAATCAGCTTTACGTAACGCTGCAAGTTCTTTCTCTTCACCTTGTAACCACACGGCTTTAATCGTGCCTTTAGTAAATAGGTCACCTTCAGCAACGACTAAGTCAGCCATATAACCCGGGGCGATCTTACCTGCTTTGTCAGAGATCCCGGCAATGCGCGCTGGAATAGTTGTTAGAGCTGCTAAAGCGTGGTCCTTGCTCAAACCATGCTGCACGGCTTTACGTAGGTTGGGCCAAAAATCCTCAACTTTTTTCAATTGATGTAAAGTAAATGAGAAATCGACGTTTGCTACAGACAATGCAGCTGCGTTGCCGGGCGCGCGCTCCCAGTGACGTAAGTCTGCCAACTCCACATCGAGATGATCATTAACACCGGAAACTTCCGGCGCTGCAGGGAAGTTTAATGGCAAAATCAACGTCGCATTGGTCGCTTTAATCGCGTCAAGTCGCGCATATTCGTAATTTGAACCGACATAAGTTACTGGCACATCAAACTCGCTGAATACACTGTGTGCACGTAACAACGACTTGTCGTCAGTCACTGCGAACACCATGCCTTGTTCTTCAACAGGTCCAAGTTCAGCTAATGCCGCATTGTACTCCACCGGACCATTGTAGGCTGCTTTGCCGTAGGCCTGCTCATACCAATTAGCATCAGACAAGGTTTGACGAATCAACGCGATAGAGCCCATCAAGGAGTTGGGGTACTGCTGCTGCGAGGAGCCTTTGTCAAAGGAGCCGAAATGACGCGCTTGAGCTTCATAAATCACGTTATTAGCAATTTTATCTGCTAACGAAAGCGTTACCGCCTGACCTTGAAAAATCCCATCAAGCCGCGCACTTTGTACCGCAGTAAAACCTTGCTGAATATAATCGTCAGCAGTTTTACTGTCGCTGGCGGCACTATCAACCCATTGGCTTTGGGCATGGATGGCATCGTTTGCCGCGTTACCACCCTCGCGTTTGTTGTTGTATTGCGGTCGAGTAGAGAACCACGGGCCACGCTCACCTTTGGCTGGCTTAGGAACGCCGTAATTACTGTAGGCATCAATAAAGCCCGGATAGACCGTATGACCGGAAAGGTCAATCACCCGTGCGCCTTCAGGTGCGCGATTGTTTTCGTTGATGCGTTCAATTTTGCCGTTGCGAATAACCAAAGTTGCGTTTTCGATGGTCTCTCCTGGCTCGGTCACGATGGTCGCATTTTGTAATGCGACGTAGCTAGATGAGTTGTCGTGCAACCCTTGCACAGTGGTGGTCTGCGATGCTGATACTAACGCTGGTAGCGCTGCACACATCGCAACCGCCAGCTTGCTGAGGCGGTTACTGCTAATCATCGGCGTCCCCTTTATAAGGTTGATCTTGGTTGTATTTTGATTTTACTTACTTGTAAGCTAGCTTAGATTAACGGTAGCGACGCGTTAAACGCAATCCAATAAGGGATAGACAGCTAATATAAGTCGGTAAAGCGTTGTAGTATCGCCAAGTACCAACAACCAGTGATAGCCACGTACAAATCCATCCCAAACTTTTGTCATATCGAGACTCTGCCCGCTAATATCGTTTTTATACCAATTTTGCTATTGTTGAAGCCTAGTCATTACGGAGGTAACCATGACGACCAAGCAAGTAAACGTAGTCATCGTCGATGACGATATTATTTCACTCGAAGTCATGAAAGCAATGCTTGCACATTTTCCTGAGGCCAGGGTAAAAACGGCTTTAACCGGCCAGGAGGCTTTCGACTTAATCGTCGAACAACGCCCAGATCTGGTACTATTGGATCATCAACTGCCCGACTTCAATGGCGTTGAGCTCTACTGCAAAGTGTATGAAAAGCTTGGTGCTGCCACTCCTACTACAGCCATGGTTTCGGGTCACAAGCCAGAAAACTTCCGAGCTGAGTGCGCTGCTGCAGGTATCAACACTTTATTACAGAAACCGTTAGCGCCCAGCGATCTGACTGAGTTGATGCGCATCGCCAGCACTGGCAAGTAATCGCTGGCTATCTTCTAAAAATTTCTGTGAAAAATCGCCGAAATACAGGCTAACTTCGGCGAATTTATCAACAAACTTCGATTTATCGCCTTGTTCCAGAGTCGCCAGATACTCATCAAAAGTCGCCAGATAACGGCGTAACATGGCAAAATTCTCTGGGTGCGCAAGGATAATATCAGCATACAAGTCAGCGTTTTGCGCAAATAGTCTACCTACCATCATCAGTTCAAGCCGATAAATGGGCGAACTCAAATCAAGTAATTGCTGTAAATCCGCGTGTTCCTCCGCCAGGTGAGCACCATAGACAAAGGTTGATAAGTGGCGCATAACCTGGATAAACCCCATGGCTTCATCATGCTGCGCCGCGGTGGTCGTGTAAAGCTGAGCGCCCCAGCGCGACAAGGTATCTATTAGCCATTGATACGCGTCAGGCTGACGCCCCTCAGTAATAACTATGAGTTGTTTCGCAAGGGTTGCTACCTGCGGCCCAAACATAGGATGTAAGCCGACAACCGGTCCAACGTGGCAGTCCAGCATCGCTTGCAAAGGTTTCTCTTTAACACTGGTAACATCGGCCAAAATACAATTTTCGGGTAACTTAGGTAATCTGTTAATAATTGCTTCGGTGGCGGCTATCGGCACACTTACTAAAACCAAATCGGCTTGTTGGCAATAGTCTTCAGCTTGTTCCCAGTCATCTTTGTCCAAGCAATGAACCGTTGCCCCTGCCTCGCGGAAACGTTCAACGAATAAACCGCCTAAGGCGCCCTTGCCACCGACCACCACAATGGTTTTACACTGCAAATGAACATCGGCTGCTTGCTGTTGCTGATAGGATTCGCGGATCACGCGCCGCAGCACGTCTTCAATAAGGTCAGGCGACAAGCCCACGACCGCCGCTTCCTCACGCCGCGCAGCAAGAAGTTTGGCTTCCCGCTCAGGCACATACAAGGGCTGTCCTAATGAGCGCTTTACCACACCAACTTCAGCAGCCAGCTGTTTACGCTGCTGTAACAAATTCAGCAGCGCACTGTCCGTCTCATCAATAGCTTCACGTAATTGCTGTAACCGTACATCTGGGTTTTCGGTAGATGGATCGGACATCACCAACACTCCTTAATTAAACACGTCTATTTCATTGTGCCTGATTTTAGATATAAAAAAACCCGCCAACGGCGGGTTTTTTCGAGTGCTTTCTAAGCAAAAGCTTAAGACAGCTTCTCGCGGATACGTGCAGATTTACCTGAACGCTCACGCAAGTAGTAAAGCTTAGCACGACGTACCGCACCTTTACGCTTCACAACGATGCTATCGATGATTGGGCTGTGTACTTGGAATGTACGTTCAACGCCTTCACCATTTGACACTTTACGAACCGTCATTGCAGAGTGCAAACCACGATTACGCTTGCCGATAACCACGCCTTCAAATGCCTGAACACGCTGACGGTTACCTTCAACAACCTTAACATTAACGACCACTGTATCACCCGGCGCGTAGTCCGGAAGGTCATTCTTCATTTGTTCGTCTTCGACCGCTTTGATCAAATTGTGACTTACTTTTGCCATGTTAGCCTCTCTTTCCTAGATTAACTACCCGCATCAGACTCAGCTTGATAGTGATGAATAAATTCATCAAGTAAAGCTTGCTGCTCGTCAGTCAGAGCTAGGTTATTTAATAATTCTGGACGTTTTAACCAGGTTCTACCAAGAGCCTGCTGCAAACGCCAGCGTCTAATTCTTTCGTGGTTACCACTTAATAATACCGGTGGTACCGCCTCACCATCTAAATTTTCTGGCCGCGTAAAGTGTGGACAATCGAGCAATCCAGCAGCAAAAGAATCTTCTATTGCTGAGTCTTGATGCCCTAATACTCCGGGAATCAAGCGCGCTACACTGTCGATTAAAATCATTGCAGGCAGCTCGCCACCACTTAACACGTAATCTCCAATCGACCATTCTTCATCAACGTGACGTGTAATAACACGTTCATCAATGCCTTCATAGCGACCGGCAATTAGGATCAACTTGTCATTTTCAGCGAGCTCGCGCACGCCTTGATGATCAAGCTTGCGTCCCTGAGGTGATAAATAGATCACCTTGGTACTGGCACCTAGCTGTTGTTTCGCGGCGGCAATCGCATCAGTAAGCGGTTGCACCATCATCAACATACCAGGCCCGCCGCCATACGGGCGGTCATCTACGGTGCGATGTTTATCATGAGTAAAATCGCGCGGATTAGTTAACGTTATATCTAACAACCCATCACGAACTGCTCTACCCGTAACACCATTATCGGAAATTGCCTGAAACATCTCAGGAAACAGCGTAATCACGCCAACCTGTAGTTTTGCAGCCATTAAAAATCCGACGGCCAGTCCACAACAATGCGTTTATTCTCTTGGTCCACTGCTTGAATGTATTGACTCTGAATAAACGGAATCAAACGTTCAGAGCGACCAAATGCATCGTTGCTGTTCGCTTTAACCACCATCACATCATTTGCTGCTGTGGCCATTAACTGGTCAACGATTCCCATGTTATAACCGTCGGTGTTTACGACCGTCATACCAATCAAATCGCGCCAGTAAAACTCATCCTCTGGCAATTCTGGTAATTGCTCTGTGTTAATCACTACGTCGGCACCTGTTAACACGTGCGCAGCGTCGCGATCGTTCACATCAGCTAATTTGGCAATCAGTCCTTTGTTATGTCGACGCCATTCATCGACAGTGACATCTTGCACTTTACCCTGTAAACGAATTTGCCAAGGGTGATAATCAAATATGGCTTCAACGTCATCCGTGTAACTCTGAACTTTTATCCAACCTTTTACCCCGTACACTGCGCCTAATTGGCCAACGACAACGTATTCAGCAGGATGAGTCATAGTTACCTTTCAAATCGTCGATTAAGCTGCGCTACGCGCATCTTTTAAAAGCTTTGCTACACGCTCAGATAAAGTCGCGCCAGTACCAACCCAGTGGTCAACACGCTCTAAATCAACACGCAATTTTTCTTCTTGACCACGCGCTAACGGGTTAAAGAAGCCTACATTTTCAATGAAACGACCGTCGCGGGCATTGCGACTGTCGGTTACTACCATTTGGTAGAATGGGCGCTTTTTGGCGCCGCCGCGTTGTAAACGAATGGTTACCATTACGTTCCTCGATACAGTTTTTAATGTTAAGTAAATAGAAAAACCTCCGACCGTGGTCGAAGAGCCCGGCAATTCTACCGATTTTTCTGTCGAATGCAAGTATTCTCTAGCGTTTAGGGAACATGCCTGGTGGCATTTTACCACCCATTCCACCCATACTACGCATCATTTTCGCCATGCCGCCACCTTTCATCTTCTTCATCATTTTTTGCATTTGCAAAAACTGCTTCAGTAATTTGTTGACGTCTTGCACCTGGGTGCCAGAACCAGCGGCGATACGGCGTTTTCGCGAGCCTTTGATAAGGTCTGGAAATTCTCTCTCTTTTGGGGTCATCGAGCTAATGATTGCTTCCATGCGGATGGTCATCTTGTCGTCGAGCTGACCTTTCATCTGCGAAGTCATCTTACCCATACCTGGCATCTTGTCCATCAAGCCCATCATGCCGCCCATGTCACGCATCTGTGCCAACTGATCGCGAAAGTCTTCCAGGGAAAACTTACCTTCCTTCATCACTTTCTTAGCGACTTTCTCAGCCTTGGTACGATCGACGTTCTGTTCGAGTTCATCGATCAGCGACATCACATCGCCCATGCCAAGTATGCGCGACGCGACCCGCTCCGGATGAAACGGCTCGAGTGCGGTGTTTTTCTCACCGACACCTAAGAATTTAATCGGTTTACCAGTGATATGGCGGATCGACAGCGCGGCACCGCCACGCGCATCACCATCAGTTTTGGTAAGCACGACACCGGTCAACGGTAATGCTTCGTTAAAGGCTTTAGCCGTATTCGCCGCATCTTGACCGGTCATGGCATCCACCACAAACAAGGTTTCGATCGGCTTAATAGCATTATGTAAGTCTTTAATCTCAGTCATCATGGCTTCATCAATCGCCGTACGACCGGCAGTATCGACTAACACCACATCAATAAATTTTTTCCGTGCGTAACTGATCGCTGCTTCTGCGATCGCCACCGGCTTCTGATCCGTAGACGATGGGAAAAATTCAACCTCAACTTCCTGTGCCAAAGTTTCCAGCTGCTTGATTGCTGCGGGGCGATAAACATCGGCAGAAACCACTAGCACTTTCTTTTTCTCACGCTCGCGCAAGTAGCGCGCCAGTTTGCCAACACTGGTGGTTTTACCTGCGCCTTGCAAACCTGCCAGCAAAATAACTGCTGGCGGTTGCGTCGCCAGATTCAGCGGCACATTACCCTCACCCATAGCGTGCTCAAGTTCCTGTTGTACAATTTTCAGGAAAACTTGGCCTGGGGTAAGGCTTTTATTAACTTCCGTGCCAACTGCACGCTCGTTTACCCGCTTTATAAATTCACGCACCACGGGCAATGCAACATCCGCCTCTAACAAGGCCATGCGCACTTCGCGGAGCGTGTCTTTTATATTGTCATCAGTGAGCCGGCCACGACCGGTGATATTTTTTAATGACTGCGACAAGCGGTCGCTTAAATTCTCAAACATGGGATACTGTCCACCTACTGCTAGCTGACAATGATAGTGTGTCGAGTATATCGTAATTCAAGCAAAGTTTCCCAATCCTATTGGGTTTCGTCGTGACAATGCATATACTTGAGCAACAATCTCAGGAAGTTAGAAAACTTAATTTGTGGAAACCAACATGCTGAGCCTTTTCGTTCTTACTCTACTGCTTTATATTGCCAGTGCTAGCGTAATGTGGCGCCAATTGGCCACTGCCGGTGTGCCGCAAAAACTGACTTGGGCAATTGCGCTCGCAGCGGTGATTAGTCATGGTATTTTACTGTGGAGCTATCTTGCCGGCGACGACTTTGATCATTTAAACGTCGCCAGTAGCCTCAGTGTGGTTGCGTTTCTGCTAGCTTTATTTTCCTTGGTTCGAGTGAAACGTAACAGCGGCTTAATGTTGCGTCCGGTCATTTACCTCTTTGCCGCAGTGAGCTGTGTTATTTTGTGGCTTAGTCCTGCCAGTTGGGGGGCAACCATTACCGAAACCCACGGCCTGGTGATTCATATTGTTTTGAGTTTGCTTGCGTACGCTATTCTCATGTTGGCAACCTTATATGCGGTACAATTGCTCTATCTGACTTATCTTTTGAAAAACCACCGCATGAATACACTTGCAGGCTATCTCCCGCCACTGATGGTGGTCGAACGTTATTTTTTCCGGCTATTGAGTACCGGTACGCTGTTGCTGTTTGTTGCGATAGGTAGCGGCTTCGTATTTCTCAATGATATGTTCGCCCAAGAGCAAGCGCACAAAACCTTATTAAGCTCTATCGCCGCAATCATTTATCTGGCGGTGGTCGTGTTGCATGGGATACGCCATGTCCGCGGACGCAGCCTGGTCATTGCTAGTGTTATTGCTAGTATCATTCTTAGTTTAGGCTATTTCGGTAGTCGTTTTGTCCGTGATGTAATACTGAGCTAATTACGGATAAGGCAAGAAAACTCCCTTGCCAAACTTGACTTGTCTGCCAAGCTCATTAAATTAGGCATTCACGTATTAAATATAGGTAACCTTCTTGGACGAAATAGCCACATCGACCCTGTTAATGATATTGGGCCTATTACTGTTTCTCTCGGCGTATTTTTCAGGTTCGGAAACTGGCATGATGTCGGTCAACCGTTACCGCTTGCGCCACCTGTCACAACAAGATCATGCTGGAGCCAAGCGAGTCCAATATTTGCTGGATCGTCCAGATCGCCTCATCGGCCTTATTTTAATCGGCAACAACCTGGTCAATATTGCTGCGTCGGCAATCGCAACGGTCATCTGTATTCGCTGGTTTGGTGATGCTGGTATCGTTGTTGCAACCTTTGGACTGACTTTATTGGTACTTATTTTTGCTGAGGTGACGCCAAAAACCATTGCAGCATTGCACCCAGAGCGCGTGGCGTTCCCAAGTTCGGTGATTTTGAAGCCGTTACTTACCTTAATGTATCCTTTCGTTGCCTCGATAAACTTCATCACTAATGGTTTCATGCGCTTACTAGGGTTTAATCCTAACACCACGTTAGGTCAGGATGCGCTGAGTTCTGAAGAATTACGTACTGTGGTTAACGAAGCGCAGTCTATGATCCCCAGCAGTCACCAAGACATGCTACTCAGCATTCTCGACCTCGAGAAAGTGACGGTCGAAGACGTCATGATACCGCGCGCAGAAATCAGCGGTATTGACGTACAGGACGACATCAAGCTAATCATCAAACAGCTGTCGCAAGCTCAATACACACGCTTACTGTTGTACCGCAGCGAAATTGACGATGCGATTGGTTTCTTGCACGCTCGTGACATTATGCAAATCGTTACTAAAACCACCGGTGATGCCGATAAATCTGAGCTTATCCGTGCTGCCCGCGAGATCTACTATATTCCAGAGGGCACCCCGCTTAATGTGCAACTACTGAAGTTTCAGCACAACAAAGAGCGGATTGGTCTAGTCGTTGATGAATACGGCGATATTCAAGGTTTAGTGACACTGGAAGATATTTTAGAAGAGATTGTCGGTGACTTTACCACTAACATCACGCCGACCCCGAGTGAGTCGGTAAGCCCTCAAGAAGACGGCTCAATTATTGTTGAGGGTACCGCAAACATTCGCGAGCTCAATAAAGAATTAAATTGGGAATTACCCACTGACGGACCGAAAACAGTCAGTGGCCTGATTGTTGAGTTGCTTGGTGATATTCCGCAACATCCATTGTGTATGCGTATCGACGGGTATGCCTTGGAAATTTTAGAAAGTAGCGAAAGTATGGTGAAACAAATTCGTTTTCTGCCCTACGAGTCACGGCATCTCGAGCAACAGAATTTATTTAGCTGAATGCGCACAATGGGTTAACCAAAAAGCATGCGCCAGAACCAACCGCGCTTAAGATCGTCCTCACAACTGCGCAACTGCGCACCGTAGGTAGCAGCGCGTTGTTTCACGCGCTCCGCAGTGCGCATCAACCAAGCCTTAGACCGGTACGTCTGCCGCTGATAACCGCCCCAGCCTTCGTGATAATTTAAATACAGACCATACGCGTCCCATTTAGAGACACCATTAATACGATGACTTTTATCGATAAACCAACCCATGAAATCGATCGCATCGGCGAATGAATCCCGCGACGCCCAACTGTTCCCAGTTTCCCGTTCATAGTCATCCCAGGTCAGTGTTTTCGCTTGCGAGTAGCCGTAAGCACTGCTCACCCGGCCCCATGGGATAATCCACAGCAAGTAGTCGCGTGGCGGCACCGCATCGTGCTTGAAAGAACTTTCCTGATACATCATCGCCATTGGAATCTGGATGGGCACGCCCCACTGCTCATGCATCGCTGCAGCGGCATCGTACCAATCACGTTTCTCATAAAAAATCTCGCACAAGTTCTCTGGCTGCTTGGGCGGTGCCGATGCACACCCGACTACAGTTACAAGCAAACAACCGGAAAACACAGCCTTTAACTTTATACTCATGATTTAGCACATTCCGCTGCGGTACAGCGCGCCTGCTCGAAATAGGTGGCTAAGTAGTCATCGAATGAAGTCCCTGCGTCATCCTGTTCCCGCGCCTCCTGCTCAGCAATCGAAGCGGCGCGCCATTGCGCAAAGTCAGCTTCAGAAAAATAGTGCAACGGTTGGTCTAGCATAGTTTTGTATTGCTTTGCTAAACGCAATCCCAGATGACTGTTATCCAAGTTTTCATCGCGCAAGATCCGCAGCATTTGTCCAGAAAGTGTCAACTCAGGATTTAATACCATTTGATAGTGCTCTGCGACGGTTTGCTGATAGTGAGCTTCACCATCGGCATCGAGAAATTTGGCGATATCATGTAGATCGGCAAAGAGCTCTTCCAACCAATCCGCCACCGGTCGATCATACCCTTGGTCATTCAAACTCAAGCGCGGATCACGACCATCAAGCACAACCTTGGTGAAATTCCGCTCGGTCATCTGTTGTTGTTCCCAACTTAACTCGGGACTGGCACTCAACAAACACTGTAACAACAGCAGATCAAGCATGCGGATTTGAGCTTCGGTAATGCCGATAGGACTAAATGGATTTACATCTAACGCGCGAACTTCGATGTACTCAACGCCGCCTCGCTCAAGTGCCTGAGTCGGCGTTTCACTGCCTTTGGTGACACGTTTGGGCCGGATGGGGGAATAAAATTCATTTTCAATCTGCAAAATGTTGGCGTTCAATTGACGATAATCTGCTTGACCATTTTCGCCAACCTCTTTTACCCCTATTTTCGCAAAACGCTGTGACGGCGTGGTTATTGCTCGACGTAAATGTGACACATAATCCGCTAATGAATTATAGGTAATTTGCAGGTCAGCTTGCTCTTTATTAGTGTAGCCCAAGTCGCTCATACGCAGAGCAGTACCAAACTCGCGATAGACGGTTCCTTTCCCCAGCTTCTTCAACTCCATCGCACCATCGGTGTGTTCTAAAAACGACTGGCAAATGGCTGGGGATGCACCAAATAGATAGGGGATCACCCAACAAAGTCTTTTGTAGTTGCGAATTAGACCAAAGTAACGAGCCGAAATATATTCGGCTGTTAACGCTTCACCATCCTGCTCGGCAAGTGCTTGCCACATGGCCTGCGGAATTGAAAAGTTAAAGTGCACACCAGATATGATCTGCATACCGCCACCGTAGCGGTAGGTTAATCCTTGTCGATAAAGATTTTTCATCCTTCCACTATGGGATGCGCCGTAACGCGCGATGTGAATATCACTGGCATCACCCACAAAACACGGCATGCTTAATGGCCACATCAACTCATCATCTAAATAGCGATAAGTGTAGCTGTGAATATCGGTTAACTGATCAAGTGTGACCTGAATATCGGTCGCCACTGGGGTAATAAACTCCAACAACATCTCAGCATAATCAGTGGTAATGTGCGGATGCGTTAAGGTTTTACCCAGCGCAATAGGATGCGTTGTCGGCGCCAACTTACCCGTTGCAGTGATGCGCAGACACTCACGCTCAATACCTCGTTGGAAGCGGCACAACTCGGCCTGGTTCGGTAGCGTTTTAAAGTGCTCAAGTGTATTCAACAGAGATTTCTGCAAACTGGTTCCTGCCTGTTACTACTTCTGCATTAGATGATGCAAAGCTTACTGTTTATCTATAGCTACGTCCATGATCTGGGCGTAATTCCCCAGCATTTCCCTACTTGGCGAATGTATCATTGCGTGGCATCATGAAGCTAATCCTAAATCTCCCTTAAACGACTATGGCAGCAGACCAAATGGCGTCGGACAAAAAATCGCCCAATACCCAACAGCTCCGTGAACTTGCAGATATGGAGCAGGCAATAGCCGCTGCCAAAGCCGCAAATCAGGCCAAAGGTGAATTCTTGGCGAACATGAGCCATGAGATTCGTACCCCGATTAATGCGGTTTTGGGAATGACACAATTGTGTCTTAAGACCGAACTCGATAACAAACAGCGTGGCTATTTAAAATCAATTGAGAGTTCATCGAAGATTTTGCTGGGTATCATTAATGATCTTCTCGACTTTTCAAAGCTGGAAGCAGACAAGCTTACCATCGAAAAAATCCCGTTTGATTTAGAAGAAGTACTGCGCAATCTTGCTGATCTCTTCGCTTACCGTGCGCACGACAAGAACCTTGAGTTTATCATTCAATTACCGCCCAACTTACCTACCCGTTTAATCGGCGACCCGCTGCGCCTTAACCAAGTTTTGGTCAACCTCGTCAGTAACGCAATTAAGTTCACTGAGCATGGTGAAGTGGTGGTAGCGGTAACTAAGCTCGATGAAACTGACAGCCATCTTTACCTTCGGCTGTCGGTTACCGATACTGGGATCGGTATGGATGAAGAGCAGCGCCATCGGTTATTTCAAGCATTTACTCAAGCCGATACTTCGACCACCCGCAAATATGGTGGTACCGGCCTGGGCCTTGCCATTAGTCAGCGCATCGTAAAGTTAATGAATGAGCACGGCATCGGTGTGGTCAGTAGTAAAGGTCAGGGCACAACGTTTTTCATCGAATTACAGTTACCGCTGCAACAGCCAAGGCTGCAGCGTATCCCACAAGATATTTTATCGGCACTGGTCGGAAAGCGAGCGTTAGTCGTTGAAGATAACCTGACCACACGCGAAATGTTGAATGACATGCTGCGCAGTATTCAGCTGCAGGTGAGTAGTTTTCGAACTGCCGAAGATGCCTTGCAGGCGCTCGCGGATGAACCTTTCGATGTGTGCATTATCGATTGGCAGCTACCGGGAATGACGGGCCTTGATTTCTGCAGCAAAATTCTTGCCACGGCTGATGCGCCAGCCTGCATCCTCGCAACCAGCTACCACGCCAGTGAACTTATTGAGCGCGCGCGCCAGCTTGGAGTGCAAGGACATCTGCTTAAACCTTATACCAGTAACACTGTGATTCGTGCACTAGCTTCAGTACTCGCGCTGCAACCTGCAAGTCAAACACCAACGCAAAATCAAGATCAGCGACTTGATTCACTCAACGGAACACGGGTGTTGCTGGTCGAAGATAACGACATCAATCAGCATATTGCTAAAGAGATGCTTGAACATTTAGGCTTAAGCGTTGCAGTCGCAGCTAACGGCGAAGAAGCCCTTGCAGCTGTAGTCCGCAGTGATTATGGGCTGGTTTTGATGGATATTCAGATGCCGATTATGGATGGCTATAGTGCAGCCCGCGCGATTCGTGCGCAGTATTCTTATGAGCAGCTACCAATTGTCGCAATGACCGCGAATAATGCTAGTGAAGACATCGAACAGTCGCTTGCCGCGGGTATGCAAGATCATATTGGCAAACCCATTGACGAGCTAAAGCTGCGGCAAGTAGTAGAAAAATGGTGTCGCCATGATTGTAAGGAAACCTCTCATGAGGCGTCAGGCAAGACGAGTGGTCGACCAAAGGTTCGTTATCCAACACATCATGATATCGACTTTCAGAGCTCTATGGAGCGTCTGAACCACAACGTCGAACTCTACGTTGAGTTAGTAGAGCGATTAACAGCGACCTACAACGAAGCACCGTTGAAAGTTGTCGACTTTATGAGCAAAGGTCAGCATGATCAAGCATGCCGGTATTTCCATACCCTGAAAGGTTCTGCGGCTAACTTGGGACTTCATGGAGTGGAGCGTCTTGCTACGCAACTTGAACAAGCAATGAAAAATGCTGAACATGATCAGGTAGCGGATCACATCACACGACTTGCGCCAATGCTGCAACAAGCTGCATTAGCAGCTTCTGATTTAAAGTTATGGGTTGAACGACAACCTTAGATTAGGTGGTAAATTATGATTCGATTTTTGTTTTTGATTCCAGTTGTACTGTGCGTGCTTTGGTGGGTGTACTTGAGCGTCAATGGCCATACTTTAAAACAGGGACGCAAGGGGTTTATCTATATTTTAATTGTTAGCACCTTTATCGCCATCGTCTATAGCCTGATGCTGTGGATAACGGGACGTCAGTTCTAATTCTAACGTCCCTTTAACCACAACTACCCAACTAAGGCCAGCAAAATACCAGCCGCTACGGCCGAGCCCAGAACGCCAGCGACATTTGGCCCCATTGCATGCATTAACAGGAAGTTGCTTTGATTGGCTTCCAGGCCAACCTTGTTAACCACCCGTGCTGCCATAGGAACCGCCGATACCCCTGCTGCGCCAATTAATGGATTGATAGGCGACTTACTAAATTTCGCCATTATCTTCGCCATCAATACACCAGATGCGGTGCCAATACTGAACGCAACAGCACCCAAGCCTAAAATACCTAGAGTTTGTAAACTGAGAAACTCGTCGGCCGATAACTTTGAGCCGACAGCGAGACCAAGAAATATCGTCACTATATTAATGAGCTCATTTTGTGCAGTCTTACTCAGTCGCTCGACCACACCGGCCTCGCGCATTAAGTTACCTAAACAAAACATACCTACCAGCGGCGTTGCCGTCGGTAAAAATAACAATGTTAAGAACAGCACTGCCAGCGGAAATAAAATCTTTTCGCGACGCCCGACCTGGCGTAACTGCTCCATCTTCACCGCGCGCTCTGCTTTGGTCGTTAATAAACGCATAATGGGGGGCTGGATGATAGGTACCAAAGCCATATATGAGTAGGCAGCGACCGCGATCGCACCGAGCAAGTCTGGACTCAATTTAGATGCAAGAAAGATTGCCGTTGGCCCGTCCGCACCACCGATAATAGCTATGGCAGAGGCGTCTTGCATCGAGAAGTTAAAACCGGGCATCCCATTCAGTGCTATGGCTCCTAACAACGTCGCGAAAATACCAAACTGCGCCGCCGCACCTAATAGCAAGGTTCGTGGATTTGCTAACAGTGGACCAAAGTCCGTCATCGCTCCTACGCCCATAAAAATGAGC
This sequence comes from Pseudidiomarina xizangensis, assembly GCF_052541995.1. Lineage (NCBI taxonomy): Bacteria > Pseudomonadati > Pseudomonadota > Gammaproteobacteria > Alteromonadales > Idiomarinaceae > Pseudidiomarina > Pseudidiomarina xizangensis. Next base: position 105,482 of record NZ_JBOBQA010000001.1, on the reverse strand, counting down.
AGCGGAAAGACGCCGGTATCGATGCCGACCACGTAGATGTAATACAAAATTCCACCCGGGTCATTGAGACCGGCAAGTGGAATATTTGCTAAAATCGCACCAAATCCAATTGGCAGCAGCAACAAGGGTTCAAACTTTTTACGGATTGCTAAGTACAGTAATAACGCCCCGACCAGCATCATCCCCGCCTGGCCCCAAGTAAAAGCTGCTAGGGCGGTACTTTCCCATAAGGTTAGCCAACGATCCATGGCACTATTACTCCAATTCTATTAATACGTCCCCGACGGCAACACTGTCGCCTTCACGGGCGTGGACCTGTGCCACTGTACCTGCTCGATCCGCCTTAATGTCGGTTTCCATTTTCATCGCTTCGAGCACGATCAAAACTTCGCCATCAGTAACTTCCTGACCAGGCTTGACCAAAATTTTAAACACGTTACCAGCTAATGGCGCAGTCACCGGTTCCCCATCACTAACATTACCGCTATCTTCGTTGTCATCGGCAACCTCAGCTGAAGTAACCGCACCCGCGGGATCCACTTCAACAGTAAAAGATTTACCATCAACTTTTACCTTGTAAGTGGCTTTCCCACCTTTTGCGGGAGTTGATGTCGTCGGTTTTTCCGATTTCGCCGCAGGCGCTGCTGATGATTCAGTTTGCGGCGCTGGTTCAAAGGCATCGGGGTTATCACGATTAGCGAGAAACTTTAAACCGATCTGTGGAAACAAAGCATAGGTTAATACGTCATCCACCTCATTTTCAGCAATGCGCAAAGACTTCTCTTTCGCATGTTGCCGGAGCTCATCGGTGAGTTTATCCATTTCATTATCAATTAAATCAGCTGGGCGAACCGTAATAGGCTCATCGCCGTCGAGTATCTTAGCTTGTAGTTCTTTATTCACTGGTGCTGCTGTCGCGCCATATTCGCCTCGCAATACACCTTTGGTTTCCTTCGAAATCGATTTGTAACGCTCGCCACTTAGTACGTTCAGTACAGCTTGCGTACCAACGATTTGCGACGTGGGAGTAACCAAGGGTATGAATCCTAAGTCTTCGCGTACCCGCGGTATTTCAGCCAGCACTTCTTCAAACTTATCCGCGGCGCCTTGTTCACGCAGCTGATTTTCCATATTTGTCAGCATTCCACCAGGCACTTGTGCCAGTAGAATGCGGGCGTCAACACCTTTCAACGAACCTTCAAATTGCGCGTACTTTTTCCGCACCTCACGGAAGTAACTGGCAATATCAGTAAGTTGTTCGAGATCCAAACCAGTGTCGCGGTCGGTGTTTTCCGTCATCGCCACAATAGTTTCCGTCGCCGAGTGACCATAGGTCATGCTCATCGACGAAATTGCGGTATCGAGCATATCAATACCTGCGTCAATTGCTTTCTGATAGGTTGCAGTACTTAAGCCTGTAGTTGCATGACACTGCATCGCAATCGGTAGCCCAGTCGCCTCTTTTAAGCCCGTAATTAAGTCATAAGCCACCTGTGGACGCAGCAGTCCGGCCATATCTTTGATGCACAGCGAGTCACAACCTAAATCAGCAAGCTCTTTGCCCATTTCTAACCATTTTTCAAGGGTGTGCACTGGGCTAACCGTATAAGACATGGTGCCTTGCGCATGCCCATCAACATCTTTTGCTGCTTTGATTGCGGTTTCGAGATTGCGAACATCATTCATCGCATCAAAAATACGGAACACGTCAACGCCATTTTCTTTCGCGCGTTCGACAAAACGTCTTACCACATCATCTGCATAATGCCGATACCCCAACAGGTTCTGTCCCCGCAGCAACATTTGCTGTGGCGTCTTTGGCATCACCTTCTTTAATTCTCGAATGCGCTCCCAAGGATCTTCGCCCAGATAACGGATACAAGAGTCAAAGGTTGCGCCACCCCAGGATTCCATCGACCAGTAACCGACGTTATCAAGCTGTTCAGCAATCGGTAACATATCGTCCAAGCGCATGCGCGTCGCCAACAGCGACTGATGCGCGTCGCGCAAGACTAATTCGGTTAGCTTTAGTGGTTTCGTCATCCTTGGGCTCCTTTAAGTTTATTCGTGCTCGCGCCGATAAGCATGAATAGCCGCGGTAATTGCGGCCAGCCGCTGAGCATCGTTGTTTTTGGCAGTGCGCGTTGCAGTGGAGGAACGTGGTGCAGACAGGTTCTCTTCAGTGCCAACAAAACGGCGTAATACGCCCATAGCAATGAGAAGAAGAGTAAGGAATACAAACACCGTAATCATGCCGGTGAGCATAATCGTGAGTGCTTCTGAGAGTTGCTGCTGCATCGTCGTTAACCTGCCTTTTTAGCGTTATAAATAAGCGTAACTTAAAAGCAGAATAACACAACTTTCTGATGCGTAAGCCTTAGTTGAATTTATAGGAGATATAAATCTAGGAAATGGCGCGCTCGGGAGGACTCGAACCTCCAACCGCCTGGTTCGTAGCCAGGTACTCTATCCAGTTGAGCTACGAGCGCGTCGTTTAATTTTATGGGGCTTGCAAATGGCGCGCTCGGGAGGACTCGAACCTCCAACCGCCTGGTTCGTAGCCAGGTACTCTATCCAGTTGAGCTACGAGCGCATTGCAAACAAATAATGGCGGTGAGGGAGGGATTCGAACCCTCGATAGGGCTACAAACCCTATACTCCCTTAGCAGGGGAGCGCCTTCAGCCACTCGGCCACCTCACCTCTTACTTGTGGCGATGAATTCTAGCGGCACTGACAATAATGTCAAACGATTTTTTCCCTTTTACGGTGTGTTTGTGGGATTTTTAAACATCTCGGGCAAAATTCCCACAGAACTCGTCATTTTGACAGGTTATAGATCAAAAAAGCTGATGGCATGCATCAGCTTTTTCGCAGGGCTAATCTAGTCAGATGGTTCTGGCTTATCTTGGTTTTCAGCCTGAATACGCATATAAATTTCTTCTCGGTGCACTGAGACATCCTTGGGCGCGTTGACTCCAATGCGCACTTGATTCCCTTTGACACCCAATACCGTGACTGTGACCTCATCACCAATCATTAAGGTCTCACCCACTCGACGGGTTAAGATCAACATTTTACCTGCTCCTTCCCTACTATTTATTTGTGTGGGCATCCATGAGAAAACACCACACGACCAGCCTGAATTAATCTCAATAAATTGCATGAATCCTCACCAGATGTCATACAACATTTATGATAGCAAGGAAACCTAAACCATGACAGCTCGTTTACTTACGTCGATACCTTCTAGCCTACCGTTTATCGCAATAGCGCTTCGATACGACGTTGCGCGGCTGCCAAAGCTTCGCCTATTTTGCTACTGTCAGTGCCTCCTGCTTGCGCCATATCAGGACGACCACCGCCCTTACCTCCGACTTCCGCAGCAGCCACATTAACAATGTCACCGGCTTTTACTTTGCTGGTTAAATCTTTGGTCACGCCAACAATCAGGCTTACTTTGTTGTCGTTTGCAATACCCAGCACCACAATACCGCTGCCGATTTGATTTTTTAAATCGTCAACCATGCCACGCAATGCCTTACTCTCTACGTTCTCAAGTTGTGCCAAGATCACTTTTTGACCAGCAATTTCAAGCGCATCATCCAGCAGGCTTCCGCCAGCTTGAGCAGCCAGTTGCTGTTGTAAATCAGTTATCGAGCGTTCAAGCCCTCTCGCCCGCTCAAGTTGTTGCTGAAGGCGTTCTGGTAACTGTGCTGGATCAGCTTTTAATAACCCAGCGCTTTGTCGTAACAACTGTTGCTGCTGCTGACTATACTGCACAGCGGCTAACCCGCTTACCGCCTCGATACGACGTACTCCAGAAGCAATTCCGGCTTCACTAATAATGCGAAACATACCAATATCACCAGTACGCTCGACGTGCGTTCCGCCGCACAGCTCCATTGAGAAATCGCCCATACGCACGACTCGCACATCCTCGTCATATTTCTCACCAAACAGTGCCATTGCGCCCGCTTGCTTAGCTTCTTCTATCGGCATTAAAGCGGTTTTTAATTGGTGATTAGCGAAAATTTCCTCGTTTACTTGCAGTTCGATTGCATCAATTTCAGCTGCGGTCAAAGCAGCAAAATGGGAGAAGTCGAAACGTAATCGGTCAGCAGTTACTAAACTGCCTTTTTGCGTCACATGCTCGCCTAGACTATTACGTAATGCCGCATGCAGGAGATGCGTTGAGCTGTGATTTCGTTTAATCGCTGCGCGCCTTTGGGTATCAATTTCAACTTCAACTCGATCGCCGACCTTTAATTCGGCTTCTGCACGGCCATGGTGAGCAATGGCTTTGCCAATATATTGAGTATCTTCTACTACGAATACGGTGCCGTTTACCACAAAGCTACCAACATCACCGATTTGCCCACCGCTCTCCGCATAAAATGGTGTTTGCGAAAGTACCACTACACCCTGTTGTCCAGCATGCAACTGTTCGACCTTTTCGCCATCCGCAAAAAGTTCGATCACTTCACTGGCACCAGCGGTAGCATCGTACCCGGTGAACTCACTTCGCTGCGATGATTTAAGCCGCTCATTATAGTCAACACTGAATTGTGACGCTTGCTGCGCGCGCTTGCGCTGCTCGTCCATAGCCTGATCGAAACCCTCAACGTCTATGGTCAATTCTTTTTCACGGGCGATATCGGCCGTCAAATCGACAGGGAATCCGTAGGTATCATACAGTTTGAAAACAACTTCGCCTGGAATAACAGTGCCGGTTAGGTCAGTCAAAGCATCATTTAAGATGGTTAGACCTCGTTCTAAAGTCTTGCCAAACTGTTCTTCTTCACGCAGTAAGGCGTCACTGATAACTTTCTCTTTACTCTGTAACTCAGGATAAGCAGCTCCCATTTGCCGCAACAGTTCAGCCACCAGTTTATGAAAAAATGCGCCTTGCGCACCAAGCATATTGCCATGGCGAACCGCACGCCGAATGATACGTCGCAACACGTAGCCACGACCCTCGTTCGAAGGTTGAACACCATCAGCAATTAAGAAACTGCAGGAGCGTATATGGTCGGCAATCACCCGTAATGATTTATTATTCAGATCATCAGTGCCGACGATATCGGCGGCAGCTTTGATTAACGCCTGAAACAGATCGATTTCGTAATTGCTATGCACATGCTGTAATACCGCAGCAATACGTTCAAGCCCCATGCCAGTATCTACTGATGGCTTAGGCAACGGCTGTAACGTCCCGTCAGCTTGCCGATTGTATTGCATGAAGACCAGATTCCAGATCTCAATATAACGGTCGCCATCTTCTTCTGGTGTTCCCGGAGGACCGCCCCAGACATCCGCGCCGTGATCGTAAAATATTTCAGAACAAGGACCGCAAGGACCTGTGTCACCCATAGCCCAAAAGTTATCTTTTTCGCCAATCCGGGAAATACGATCTTCCGGCACGCCGATTTCATTAGCCCAAATTGCATAAGCCTCATCATCTTCGGTAAATACCGTGACCCAAAGCTTTTCTTTTGGTAGCTGCAGCACCTCGGTTAGAAAATCCCACGCATACTGAATCGCTTCGCGTTTGAAGTAGTCGCCAAAGCTGAAATTGCCGAGCATCTCAAAAAACGTATGATGGCGCGCCGTATACCCCACGTTCTCGAGGTCATTATGCTTACCACCGGCACGTAAACATCGTTGTGAAGAGGTGGCTCGGCTATAGTCACGCTGTTCATCGCCCAGAAACACGTCTTTAAATGGCACCATACCTGCGTTAGTAAATAACAGGGTTGGATCGTTACCAGGAATCAATGATGCCGATGCCACTCGCTGGTGACCACGGTCGGCAAAATAGGACAAAAACGCTTCACGGACTTGGGCGCTGGTCATACTCATGAACTCTTTCCTACGGCTGCTTATCAGGGTGAAAATTATCGTTGAATTAGCGCGAAAGACTACCATGAAAGCAGCCTTTCGACTAGTCTGCGGGCCGCGCATAAATATGTTAGGTACAGTTGTTGAAAAATATTCAAAAAAAGGTGTCAGAGCTGATTTTGGCTGCACCCACACATCGAGTAAAATAACATTACTCAGCTTGCCGTTGACGCTCCATGGCAGCCTTTATTTCGCCGAATCGAAAGCCACGACTTTGCAAGTGACGCATAATTTTGTCACGTTCTTGTCGGGTTTCTGGTGGCTGCTCACCAAATTTTCGACAAAGCCGCTCGAAGCATAGGTCCACCCAGTCAGGGTCGGCCGCTTCGGTCAGTTGTAATAAGAGCTCTTCAGCAACGCCTTTTGCTCCTGCTGCTGCCTTTATTTTCATCCAACCATTGCCGCTACCAATCATTTGCCGCAACCAAATCTCAGCATAACGTTCATCGGACTGCCACCCGTGCTGTTGTGCGGTCGCCAACGATTGTTGGATGACTGACTCTGAATATCCGCGCTGGCGCAACTTTTGGCGCAGCTCGTGCGCGCTGTGCTCACGCCGACCAAGCAATCTAACCACGGTTTCATCTGCTTGTTGCTGTTCTTCACTACTCATAAAGCACTCCAGCAAGGGAATTTTTTCGTCAGTTTACACTCTCAGCTAGTACCTGTTTAGGAAAAAGGACTTAATCATGCAACGCTTGCTCGTTATCTTACTTTTTAGTAGCACTTTAGCTTTAATCGGCTGTCAGCCGCAAATTCAGTCAACACTAGCAACAACCGCAACTTCCACACTTGCGGTCAGCGGTGGCGCGTCGGTTGAAGCGGTGCCTGATCGACTGCAATTAGGCCTTGCCGTCGAGCGCATGGGGCAAGATATTCCTAAACTCAAAACTGAGGTCGATGCCATCACCGCAAATCTGCTCGACTATTTAACAAAACAAGGTATCAACCACGACCACATTCAATCTTTCGCCATCCGTATTTATCCACAGTACCGATACGATGACGGGCAACAGCAATTAACCGGATATCAGGTTTCGCGGCGGATGACGATAAACTTCCTCAACCCTGAGCAGCATAGTCCGTTTCTTGAATATGCTTTAAACAACGGCGTACAACGAGTCGACGAACCGCAATTAACAATAAGTAACGTCGATGCGCTCTACCAGCAGGCACTAATCGAAGCGCTGCAATTAGCTCGCCAAAAAGCAGAAAAACTTGCAGCAGCAGCTGGTGTCAGCATTGTTGGTGTAGCCGACATTCGCGAAAGTTCCAACCAAGCTCCCGTGGTTCGTTATCGAATGGCGCAGGCAGAAATGAGTGCCGATGTTAGCCTACCAGGTCAGCAATCGGTTGAAGCTCGCGTGGATGTTGTTTATCGGCTTAACAGTGAGGACTGAAGTAAGTTTATCGGCACCGTGGCAAGCAGCGTGGTCAGACAGTGAGGGCCTCCCCCACCGCGGACAAATTCAATCGCGTCAATTGGCATAATCCTGAGCTTAGGAAAGGCTTCCCGCAGCGTAGTAACGGCTTGTGCGTCTTGCTCAATTCCAAATTGCGGCACCATCAACGCTTGCGGTAAAGAGATCAGGTTTGCATAACTCAACAGCAGAGGTCGACGACCACGCGGTAATACACCAGGATGCCGAACTACGTCGTGATAAATATTCGTTGGCTCATACAATTGCTGGGCTTGCGGCAGCTCTATCCAGCGGTAATCGCTAGCCCAAGGTTGTTGTTGCAACGCTAGCAGCTCGCGGTTCCACAGAGGATCACTCGCACTAGCTGCAAAAACAATCGAGCCCGAATCAACAAACTGCAGTTGATTGTCGACATGCCCTGAGGTTTCATCTGCGCCTAACCCATGTTGCAACCAAATCACGCGTTGCAATCCGAAGCTCTTCGCCAGCACCCGCTCCAGCTCAGCGAGACTTTTCCCGGGATTACGTAACTGCAAGCTACATCCATGCACCACTGCTGTTCCAGCGCCATCGTGAGTGAGCATTCCACCTTCGAAAACTAAAGGTACACGATGAAATGAAATACGCTGGCGTGATGCCAACTGACGGGCAAAACGTTGATCTCGGGCATGGCTTTGATTCACACCTTGCCAACCATTAAAGTGCCCGGCACTCGCCGTGCGTTGTGCTAAACATTGCAGATACAGGGGCGCAGTATCACGCACCCACGCATCATCGTAACCAATAGGAAACCACTGCAAGTTAGCTGGTAGTCGCGCTAAGGCTGAATGTACTTGTGGCGGATGCACCCCGAGACAAACCGGGTGGTGTGGAGCTATAGCTTCAAGCATGTTCAACAGCTGTTGTTGAACAGGTCTGGCATTGTCACGCCAAACATCATTTCGATAGGGCCACAAGGCTAGTAGTGGTCCTTCATGTTGCCAGTCGGCAAGCAGCTTCATTTGCGTGTACGTTGTTTCGCTTCTTGTAATCGCTTGCCTTGGCTACGACGTGCGCGCGAGTAACGTTTTTGCCGAGTCTCTGGCTTACGTCCATCAATAAAGCTACGGTTTTCCGGTTGCAGATCGACCATCTGACGCAAGTAGTTGATTTGCTCCAGCGATAGCTCGCCCCAACCACTTTGCGGAAGACCTTGTTCGAGCTTAATATTGCCGTAACGTACGCGTATTAATCGGCTTACCGTAGCCCCTTGTGACTCCCACAAGCGACGTACTTCACGATTACGTCCCTCAGTAAGCATCACCTGATACCATTGATTCATACCTTCGCCGCCACCGCGCTTAATTTCCTTAAACGAAGCAGGACCATCTTCCAGCTGTACACCTTTTAACAATCTGCGAATCATCGCATCGTCAACTTCGCCGAAAACGCGCACCGCATACTCACGCTCAATTTGATGACCAGGATGCATCAAACGATTAGCAAGTTCACCATCGGTGGTGAATAGCAGCAAGCCCGAAGTGTTCACGTCAAGTCGGCCCACTGCAACCCAGCGAGCACCTTGCACCCGCGGAAGTCGATCGTAGACCGTAGGACGGCCTTCAGGATCTTTGCGGGTACATAACTCCCCTTCAGGCTTGTGGTACATGAGCACGCGGCAAACCACATCTTCCGGTGGTTTAATCGCCACTTCATGACCATCGATCCGCACTTTAGCGTCGGTATCGATACGCTCGCCTAAGGTCGCAACCTTGCCATTCACACTGATACGGCCAGCGGCAATTTTGGTTTCTAATTCACGGCGAGAACCATGCCCAGAACGGGCTAAAACTTTCTGTAACTTTTCACTCATGGGGCGCTTTCACTCTCTTCGGTCGCTGTCTCAGCGGTTGTTTCTTGAGCAACTGGCCCTGTATTCGCTGTCCTTGTTGGAGGCTCTGGAATAGCAGGTAACTCAGATAGATCTTTCAGGTTAAAATAATCTAAGAACTCATTGGTAGTAGCGTACAATTGTGGACGCCCGGGCACCTCGCGGTGACCAATCACTTTAACCCAACCACGTTCTTGTAATGTTTTCATAATTTGCGAACTAACACTTACGCCGCGGATCTCTTCGATATCACCACGGGTAATTGGTTGTCGATACGCAATCAAAGCAAGGGTTTCCAACAACGCCTGCGAATAACGTGGTGGCTTCTCTTGCCAGAGGTTGGCGATTATACCACCTAATTCTGCGCGCGTCTGAAATCTGTAGCCCGAGGCGATCTCCTGCAGTTGCACGCCGCGCTCCTGATAATCGTGCTCCAACTCGACCAACACCTCGCGCACAGTTTTGCGTGTTGCATCCACGCCGTGTGCGAGCAAATAGTCGGTTAGCTGTGCCACCGACATCGGCGCTTCGGCAACAAACAAGACAGCTTCAATAAGTTGTTTAATCTGTTGATTCTGCATAAACCTGCTCGCGCGTTGAAATGTGAATTTCCGAAAAAGCATCGACTTGGGTGACATCCACCAGAGCCTCTTTCACCAGCTCCAATACCGCCAAAAAGCTTACTACGACCCCCTCTTTGCCTTCACTTGGCTCAAACAGCTGGGCGAATCGTAACCGCTGATGAGTCTGTAAAAGATCGATAATGCGACTCATACGTTCCCGCGTCGACAATCGCTCACGATGAATTTGATGATGTTGCTGTAATTCAGTTTGCGCCATAGCGTGACTAAAAGCGACCGCCAGTTCAGCTAGCGCAACATCGGGAAGCGGTTGCTTAACATAGTCCTTAGCATCAGTTTCGGCATGTACTACGAAGAGGTCGCGTTCAGTCTGTGGCATCTGATCGAGGTAGCCAGCACCAGTACGAATCGCTTCATATTCCTGCAATCGACGTACTAATTCGGCGCGCGGATCAGCTTCATCATCTTCTTCTGCTGGTGGTCGTGGTAACAGCATTCGACTCTTGATTTCCGCTAACATTGCCGCCATCACCAAATAATCCGCCGCCAGCTCAAGCTTGAGCTCTTTCATCATTTCGACGTATTCCATGTATTGCTTGGTGATGGGTAATATTGGTAAATCAACAATATCTAGTTTTTGTCGGCGAATGAGGTATAACAGCAGGTCCATCGGACCGGAAAAGCTCTCGAGAATAAGCTCAAGGGCATCTGGTGGGATATAGAGATCTTCGGGCTTGTCGATAACCGCCTCGCCGCGCACAAAGCCCAGCGGCAATGATTGTTGTTGGGGCGATGTAGTCGATTCCGCCATGGTTAGCCGAGGTGATCAAATGGCGCAGTGTCACCGGAACCAACGCGGGTCACTTGCACCGTATCATCAGCAAGATCAACAACCGTAGTAGGCGCTTCACCACGATGGTCGCCATCTACAATCACGTCAACTTGACGTTCGAGGCGCTCACGAATTTCATAGGGATCGGACTCAGCAAACTCATTTGTTCCCAAGATCAAGCTGGTCGACATCAAAGGTTCACCTAAAGCCCCGAGTAACGCCATAGTTATCGGATCATCAGAAACCCGAATGCCAATGGTTTTACGTTTCGGATTCAACAATCGTTTGGGAACTTCCTTGGTCGCCTTCAGAATAAAGGTGTAATGGCCAGGCGTGTTGTTTTTTAACAGACGAAACGCTGTGTTATCGACCCTTGCGTAAATCGAGAGCTCGGACAGGTCGCGGCACATAAGGGTAAAATGGTGGTCTTTATCTATTTCTCGAATTCGACAGATACGTTCCATCGCAGTTTTATCGCCAATACGGCAACCGATGGCGTAACCTGAATCCGTTGGGTACACCAGCACCCCACCCTGCATGACATGTTGTACCGCTTGTTGGATCAATCGCGGCTGTGGGTTTTCGGGGTGTATGGTGAAATACTGACTCATAGTTATGACTAAACCTTACGTTAGGCGTGTGATCCGTTCCAATGCCTCCATATTGGCACAGTGTCGGGCGGTAGACAAAGATTTTTGCCTAACTCGCGCCATGGTCGAGGCCCATGAAAATCAGAACCTGCAGACGCCGCCAAATCAAGTTCTCTGGCCATAGTTGCAAGCGCTGAGCGCTGTCCCGGACTTTGTTGGCTGATGGCAACTTCAAGGCCATCCAGCCCGTAGCCTTTCGCTTCATTTAGCAACTTACGCAACCATTTATTACTCAGCTGGTAGGCATGAGGGTGCGCAAGAACAGCTTGTCCGCCAGCCGCGTGAACTGCACCAATAGCAGCTTCCAAATCACACCAGTCCGTCGCCACATAAGCTTGTTGGCCTTTACCTAGATAACGTTGAAAAGCACTATCAAAATTTTTCACCCAGCCTTGCTCCACCAACGCCTCAGCCAGGTGTTTGCGGGTTGGCATGGTCAGTTCGGCAGCCAATGGTGGTGCTACTTCAATTCCGGCGTGGTGCAACTTATCGAGCATCAACTGATAGCGTTGTTGGCGCAATTGTTGCTGACCCTGTAACAACTCAAGTAAGGCAGGATGTTCGGGATTCACTTGCAAGCCAACCAGATGGATCTCGAAACTTTGCCAGCGACAAGTTATTTCAACCCCCGCGACAAGCTCAAGCTCGAGCTGATGTTCAACAATTGCGGCGGCTGCGTGTTGCAATCCAGCGATGGTATCATGGTCGGTCAGCGCCAGATAGGTTACCCCATGCTTTGCCGCCCGCTGAACCAGCTCTGCTGGCGCCAGTTCGCCATCAGAGAAATGGCTGTGACAGTGCAAATCATAAACTCTACTCATAAAGCTGCCGCTAATTCTGCGCCCTGACGAATGGCCCGTTTTGCATCTAACTCAGCGGCAACGTCGGCACCGCCAATCAGGTGTATCGCCTGACCTGCAGATTCGAGCTCTTGTTGTAGCTCACGCAATGGCAACTGCCCTGCACAAGTGACAATAGTGTCCACCGCAAGCAACTGCTCTTTGCCATCGGTTTCTATCCAAAGCCCCTCGTCTGTTATGCGCTGATAACTAACACCTGGCAGCATGTGCACACCTTTCTTTTTTAGGGTCGCACGATGCACCCAGCCTGACGTTTTACCTAAACCTTTTCCAACCTTGCTGGTCTTACGCTGCAGCAACCAGACTTCGCGCGGGGTAGTTTCCGGCTTCGGCTGCCTTAACGCGCCACGTTCCTGATAGTCTTTATCTACCCCCCAAATCGCTGACCACTCATCAGCATTTAGCGTTGGAGACGCCGTCGTCGTCAAGTATTCAGCAACGTCAAAACCGATACCGCCAGCTCCTATTAACGCAACTTTCGTGCCGACCGCTTTATGGTCACGCAGCACGTCGAGATAACTCATAACTTTTTCATTCTCAATTCCGTCTATGTTTATCTCGCGTGGCACCACACCGGTAGCCAATACCACTTCGTCAAATTTTTCTGCCAGTAATGACTCGGCAGTTTGTCTGGTACCAAGGTGAACCTTCACTCCAGTATCCGCCAAACGATGACTAAAAAACCGAATGGTTTCGTGAAATTCTTCTTTGCCAGGAATTTGCTTAGCATAGTTAAACTGCCCGCCAATTTCGGTTTTCGATTCGAACAGATGCACCTCATGACCACGTTCAGCGGCATAACACGAAAAAGCCAAGCCCGCAGGGCCGGCTCCAACCACTGCTATACGTTTTTGCTTAGTTGCGGGAATCATGACCAATTCGGTTTCATAGCAAGCTTGAGGATTCACCAGACAACTTGCTCGCTTATTCTCAAATACATGATCCAAACATGCTTGGTTACAGGCAATGCAAGTATTAATGCGATCACTTTGTTGCGCTTCAGCTTTAGCAACAAAATTGGCATCCGCAAGCAATGGCCGTGCCATTGACACCATATCCGCCTCGCCTTTCGCAAGAATCTGTTCACCAATTTCTGGCGTGTTGATACGATTAACTGCGACCACTGGAATGGAAACTTGTTCTCGTACTCTTGCCGTTATCCAACTGAACGCGCCCCGTGGCACCGAGGTGACGATGGTCGGTACCCGTGCTTCGTGCCAGCCGATGCCACTATTAATCAGTGTCGCTCCAGCCGCTTCAATGCCTTTGGCGAGCTCGATTACTTCATCGTACTCATGCCCCCCTGGCACTAAGTCGAGCATCGACAACCGGTAAATAATAATGAAGTCAGAACCTACCGCGGCACGTACCGCTTGCATAATCTCCAACGCAAACCGTGACCGATTGGCAAAAGTTCCGCCCCAACGATCCGTGCGTTTATTAGTTCGCGGACACAAGAATTGATTGATCAAATAGCCTTCTGATCCCATAACCTCAACACCATCGTACCCACCTTTTTGGGCCAACTTTGCACAGCGGGCAAAATGCTTGATAGTGGTATGAATTTGGCGTTCAGACATTGCGCTCGGCGTAAACGGCGAAATCGGAGCTTTAATTTTGCTTGGTGCAACAGAAAACGGGTGATACGCATAACGGCCAGTATGCAGAATCTGTAAACAAATCTTACTGTCATGTCGATGCACCGCTGCGGTTATTTTACGATGCTTGGCTAGGTGCCAAGGTCGACTGAGTTCAGAGCCGAAAGGTTGTACCCGACCACGAAAGTTCGGGCTGATACCGCCAGTGACAATGAGCCCTACCCCGCCCTTTGCTCGCGCTTCGTAAAAGGCTGCCAATTTGTCGAAACCATGCTTTTCCTCTTCAAGTCCAGTATGCATCGAGCCCATCAGGACGCGGTTCCGCAATTGTGTAAAGCCTAAATCTAAGGGTTTTAACAGGTGGGGGTATGCGCTTGCCACAGTAACCTCAACTTAAACAGCTGTTTGAATTAGTTTACTGTACTGATTTCACCGCTTGGCGGCAAGTGCTAAGAATCCCAAGCGGTGACATCACAGGCTAAAAATAATACCCGATATTGATATTAAAGCGAGTCTTGGTCTCCGTTGAATCTCCTGCCATAGACCCACCAATAAACGGCTGATTCTTCGCCGTCACCAGATCGAAATAGGTGTAGAGCCCACCGGCTGCGACGGCAACGCCTAACACATTCATTACGGTATCTTCTCCACCTCCACGCTTATTGGTCATCAGACTATAGTCGTTGTAGAAGGTCAGATTTGATATCGGCCCAACATTTACTGGCCAGCTATAGGCGATGTTCGCCGTATACAATGTAGCTCTGCTTGGGATGGTATCGTAAAACGCATAAGCACCAACGACGATCCCTTCATTGGCCATATCCATATCGTAATCGTATTGACTTACTTGTCCCATAAAGGTCCAGCGGTCGACACTGTAAACACCATGTACAGCAAAGGCCTCACGATCGCCGACATCATCAGTACCATCGTGCATCTTGCCTAATTGTCCCGACAGACCCCATTCAAAGCTACTTCCGTCGCTTAAAGCATACTTACGTGCCACGCGCGCAGCGAAGCTGTTGGTTTCACCCACCGCCAACACTGGCGTATCATAAATGCCTTCGCCACTCAGACGCACTCCCAACGCATCATAGGCATAGCGATCTTCACGACCACTGACGTAACCATCTACACCGCCCTGTTCATCATTTTTGAAAAAGGCTATGTCAAAATCCCACTCTGGATCGCGATAAAGGAACTTCACGCCAGCATCATGATCGTCTTCCAGGCCAACATAGAAATTTGAACTAAAAAAGTAGTTGTTAGAGTTATAAGGCGTGTTACCAAAAGGTACCTTGGTGATGCCTACTTGCCCCTGCCAGTTTTCAGTGAAGTTATAGCCGACCCATGCGTGTTGCACGGATTCCATGTATTGGAACCAACGGTACTGTGCTGATAGGATCACGTCACCGATAGTCCCACTATAGTCAAGTCGAATCAGATCGAAGTCGATGTCGCCACTTCGGTCTTTGTTGCCGTTATTATAGTCTTCCCAAACAAACTGCGTGCGCACCGCACCACCAATGGTGATGGGTGCATTTTGGGCGGATTCGACATCTTCTTCTAACCGTTCAACACGTGCCGCAATCGCGGTATTCGCATTGATACGCTCGCGCGGTGCAACAGCCCCCGCTCGCGGTGCCTGCTGGAGCGCAGCTTTTGCAGTGGCTTCCTCTTCTTGTTCTTGCTTGTCAGCCAGTTGCGCTTCGAGTTCAGCGACACGCTGTTGCAAACGCTGCATTTGCTGCATGACTTCTTGCAACTGCGTAGCTGTCACTTCGCCACCACCTTGTTGCTGCGCTAATACAGGAGTACTCAAAACCGCACCTATACAAACTGCGAGTATTTGTTTTTTCATCGTTTATTCTCCCTTTAGCGCAACACGTGCAAGAAGTGCATGTGTTTGTGATAGTGGTCGATAACATCGCCGATCACCGCATCACGCGACCAACCCAAGATGTCATAATCCTGACCACCTTCACGTAAATGTACCTCGGCACGATAATACTTTTTCTCTTCCGCAATATCGGTCGGATCGCTATCGGCCAGAATAAACGCTGGTTGTACGTGGCTTTGCAGATGAACTTGGTAAACAAAGTCTATTTCATCACCATGGACAACACGGTAGATCAGTTGTTCACCATTATCGGCACTGATCTCAACCTGCAGGCCGCTTTCACGCATTTCCTCGGCAACTTCATCAAAAGCTGGTTTAACGACCTGCTGGATGAAGCGTTGGCCAACCTGTTTACTTGGGAAGTCGATAATATTATGCAACCGCTCACGCCAGTTTTTGTTACTTACCGATGAGCCCATCAGATAGTTATTCTGCAATGCCTCTTTTTTGTGCACATCAACCCGCAACGCTTTGACCAGACCGTAAGTCGCAATCATCAAAATAATCGTAAAGGGTAATGCACTGGCAATAGTCATGGTCTGCAGTGCACCTAAGCCCCCGGCAAGCAATAATACAATAGCTACAATACCCTCGCCACTTGCCCAAAAAATACGTTGCCATACAGGTGTATCATCACGACCGTTAGAGCACAGCATGTCGACCACCATCGAACCAGAGTCAGACGACGTGACGAAGAACACAATCACCATCACGGTCGCCAAACCAGATAAGAAGGTACTGAAAGGGAACCCCTCTAAAAATGCAAACAGCGCCACAGATACGTCATTTTGCACCAGATCAGCTAGCTCAGTTGCGCCCTCGTTGAGAATCATATCGATAGCCGAATTACCAAAGAAAGTCATCCACATCAAGGTGAAACCGGCGGGTATTAACAACACTCCAGAGACAAATTCACGAATGGTGCGGCCACGTGAAACGCGCGCGATAAATAAGCCAACAAACGGCGCCCAGCTTAACCACCACCCCCAGTAGAAAACGGTCCAACCACCGATCCAGTCCGTTTTCTCATAGGCAAATAAATTAAATGTATTGCTCACAATGTCGGCGACATAAGAACCGGTGTTTTGTACAAAGGCTTGCAACAAGAATACCGTAGGGCCGGCAATGAGAACGAACAACAACAACAGTACGGCAAGACCCATATTCAGTTCTGATAAACGGCGGATGCCTTTATCCAAGCCAGTGGTAACCGAGATGATAGCCAACATGGTTACCCCGATAATGAGCATCACTTGCACCATGGTGGATACCGGAATACCAAATAGATAACCGAGTCCCGAATTAATTTGCGCAACACCATAGCCCAATGAAGTGGCAACACCAAACACTGTACCTATAACCGCAAACACGTCCACCACATGCCCGATAGGACCATATATACGATTGCCAATCATAGGGTATAAGGCGGAACGAAGGGTCAGCGGTAAGCCATGACGATAGGCGAAGAACGCCAGAATGAGTGCCACTATCGCGTAAATTGCCCACGCGTGTAGACCCCAGTGGAAGAAGGTGATTTTCATTGCTTCGCGTGCAGCCTCATTGGTGCCCGCTTCTGCCACCGGCGGTGACAAGAAATGCATGACCGGCTCTGCGACACCAAAAAACATCAGCCCTATACCCATACCGGCAGAAAACAGCATTGAGAACCAAGTCAGGTTCGAGTAGTCCGGTGCTGAGTGATCAGGACCCAATTTTATAGTGCCGTAACGCGAAAAGCCGAGAAATACTACTGTCAGCAGAATAATCGCAACCGCCATTACGTAGAACCAACTCAAGTTGGTGATAATGGATGACTGTACGGTTGAAAACACACTGTTCGCGCCTTCAGGGAAAACTGTAGTTAACAAAAGAATGATAAAGATAAGACCAGCCGCACTATAAAAAACGGGTGGATTCAGACGTGCTTTATCGGGAGATGCCATGCGTCTTACTCCTGTCGGTTTTTTTATTTCTATTTATTATAGATAGTTATGCCTAAGATGCTAACTTAGATCAAAAAAAAGGCTTCCACAAGGAAGCCTTTTTATCATCACATCTGGTTATCTAGTCATTAGATAACTTCTGCGCGCTCTACAATTTCAACCAATGCCCAAGACTTAGTCTTAGATACTGGGCGAGTTTCGCGAATAATCACGGTATCGCCAGTATTGCACGAGTTGTCTTCGTCGTGTGCGTGTAATTTAGTAGTACGAGAAATGTACTTACCGTATACAGGGTGTTTAACCCGACGCTCGATAGCAACTGTGATGGACTTGTCCATCTTATCGCTAATTACACGACCTTGCAGAGTACGAACACGTTTTTCATCAGTCATTACGCACCTGCCTTCTGATTCAGAATAGTTTTCACACGTGCAATATCACGACGCACTTGTTTCAACATGTGAGTTTGATTCAGCTGACCAGTCGCTGCTTGCATGCGCAGATTAAACTGCTCACGACGCAAACCCAGCAATTCTTCTTGCAGCTGCTCAACGGTTTTATCTTTAAGTTCGTTCGCTTTCATTACATCACCGTCCGAGATACAAAGATGGTTTTGAATGGCAGCTTACGTGCCGCAAGAGTAAACGCTTCACGCGCCAGCTCTTCCGAAACACCGTCGATTTCATACAGGACACGACCTGGCTGAATTTGAGCTACCCAGTATTCCACGTTACCTTTACCTTTACCCATCCGCACTTCAAGAGGCTTTTGAGTAATTGGTTTATCAGGGAATACGCGGATCCAAATTTTACCCTGACGTTTAACGTGACGCGTCATGGCACGACGAGCCGCTTCGATTTGACGCGCAGTCATACGACCACGGTCAACAGCTTTCAATCCGAAAGTGCCGAAGCTAACTTTGTTACCTGCTTGCGCCATACCACGGTTGCGGCCTTTGTGGACCTTACGGAATTTAGTACGCTTTGGTTGTAACATTTAGTATCTCCTTACTTACGGCCTTTAGGGCGTTTGGCTGGAGCTTGTGGCTTTTCTTCGACTGGCATACCGCCCAGTACTTCACCACGGAAGACCCAAACTTTCACACCGATGATGCCGTAAGTGGTATTTGCTTCAGCAGTTGCGTAATCGATATCTGCACGCAATGTGTGCAGCGGTACGCGACCTTCACGGTACCATTCAGTACGAGCAATTTCTGCTCCGCCTAAACGACCGCTAACTTCCACTTTGATACCCTTGGCGCCAAGACGCATTGCGTTCTGTACAGCACGCTTCATAGCGCGACGGAACATAACACGACGTTCTAGCTGACCAGCAATGTTTTCCGCAACCAGTTGCGCATCCAATTCAGGCTTACGCACTTCTGAAATGTTGATTTGAGCTGGCACGCCAGTCAATTTTGAAACTGCTTGACGCAGCTTCTCAACATCTTCACCTTTCTTACCGATGACCACGCCTGGGCGTGCAGTATGAATAGTGACACGGATGCTCTTCGCAGGACGCTCAATTACGATACGAGAAACTGAAGCGTTGCTTAGTTTCTTGCGTAGTAATTCGCGAACCTGATGATCACTGTGCAGGTTATCGGCAAAATCTTTTGTATTCGCGAACCAGGTCGCATTCCATGGTTTGGTGATACCTAGGCGAATACCATTAGGATGAACTTTCTGACCCATAACTTTATCTCCTAGCTATCTGAAACAACCACAGTAATGTGGCTGGTACGCTTTAGGATACGATCAGCACGACCTTTCGCACGAGGTTTGATGCGTTTCATGGTAGGACCTTCGTCAACCATTACTTGTGCAACTTTAAGCTCGTCGATGTCGGCACCTTCGTTGTGTTCAGCATTCGCGATAGCTGACTCCAGCACCTTTTTCAGCAGACCAGCTGCATCTTTAGGGCTATAGTTCAATACGTCCAGCGCTTTCGCCACTGGTAAACCGCGAATTTGGTCAGCAACCAACCGGCCTTTCTGCGGAGATAGGCGGGCGAACTTGTGAATAGCAATAGCTTCCATCTTGTGTCTCCCTTACCGTTTCTTCGCTTTCTTATCAGCAGCGTGGCCGCGATAAGTACGGGTTGGTGCAAATTCACCAAGCTTGTGACCAATCATTTCGTCAGAAACGAAAACTGGCACATGCTGGCGACCGTTATGAACAGCAATAGTAAGGCCGATCATATCAGGGATAATCATTGAACGACGGGACCAAGTCTTAATTGGCTTTTTGTCCCCGGCTTCCAACGCTTTCTCCACCTTATTTAGCAGGTGAAGGTCTATAAATGGACCTTTTTTAAGAGAACGTGGCATGTTTAATCCTCAACTCTTATTTGTTGCGACGACGTACGATGAATTTATCAGTACGCTTGTTCTTACGGGTCTTGTAACCCTTAGTCGGTGTACCCCATGGGCTCACCGGATGACGACCACCTGAAGTACGACCTTCACCACCACCGTGTGGGTGATCAACTGGGTTCATCGCCACACCGCGTACGGTAGGACGAACACCACGCCAGCGCGTTGCACCAGCTTTACCCAATTGACGCAGCATGTGTTCTGCGTTGCCGACTTCACCGATGGTTGCACGACAATCCGACTGAATTCGGCGAACTTCGCCAGAACGCAGACGTAAAGTTACGTAACCGCCATCGCGAGCCAAAACCTGAACATAAGCACCAGCTGAACGAGCCAACTGAGCGCCTTTACCAGGCTTCATTTCGATTGCGTGTACAACAGAACCTACTGGAATGTTACGCAGAGGTAATGCGTTACCCGCTTTGATCGGTGCATCTGAACCAGACTTAATTTGATCACCAGCTTTCATGCCCTTAGGAGCAAGAATGTAGCGACGTTCACCGTCTGCATACAGAACCAATGCGATGTTTGCTGAACGGTTTGGATCATATTCCAAACGCTCAACTTTCGCAGGGATACCGTCTTTGTCGCGTTTAAAGTCGACCACACGGTAGTGATGCTTGTGACCACCACCAATATGACGAACGGTAATACGACCGTTATTGTTACGACCACCTTTCTTGCTGTTTTTATCCAGCAAAGGCGCATAAGGCTTGCCTTTATACAGGTCTTCGTTAACCACTTTAATTACGTGGCGACGACCTGGAGACGTAGGCTTACACTTAACTAATGCCATGTGAATTCCTCCTATTACTCAGCGCCGCCGACGAAGTCGATGTCAGCACCTTCTTTCAGGGTGACATACGCTTTTTTCCAGTCACTACGCTTACCGAAGCGCATGCCTGAGCGTTTGGTTTTGCCTTTCACGTTGACAGTACGAACGCGTTCAACTTCAACCTCGAACAGTTTTTCAACTGCAGCTTTGATTTCAGATTTGTTCGCATCGGTAGCAACCTTGAAAACAACAGTGTTGCTGGTTTCAGCTGCAACTGTTGATTTCTCAGAAACGTGAGGAGCAATGATCACTTTAAGTAAACGTTCTTCACGCATCATGATAATACCTCCTCAAGTTGCTTCACCGCGTCCGCAGTCATCAGAACTTTTTCGAAAGCAATCAGGCTAACCGGATCAACACCCTGAACATCACGTGCGTCAACCTTGTGCAGGTTGCGTGACGCTAAGAACAAGTTTTCGTCAAGTTCTTTAGTCACGATTAACACGTCGTTCAAGCCCATTTCTTTCAGCTTAGCGGACAATTGCTTAGTCTTTGGTGCATCAACACCAAAGCTCTCTACCACGACCAAACGATCCTGACGAACCAGTTCAGACAAGATGCTTTTCATCGCACCGCGGTACATTTTCTTGTTTACTTTCTGTGCGTGGTTTTGTGGTTTCGCTGCGAAAGTTACACCACCACTACGCCAGATTGGGCTACTAGCTGTACCTGCACGAGCACGACCAGTTCCCTTTTGACGCCACGGCTTTTTGCCGCCGCCAGAAACTTCAGAACGCGTCTTCTGTGCTTTCGAGCCCTGACGAGCACCAGCAGCATAAGCGACGACTACCTGATGAATCAGAGCCTCATTGAACTCACGTCCAAAGGTAGCTTCGGAAACCTCAAGAGCGCCTTTTGCGTCTTTAAATGTTAATTCCATCACCATTCTCCTCAGACGTTACGCCTTTGCCTTGACTGCTGGCTTGATGATTACATCACCACCAGTAGCACCAGGGACAGCGCCGCGAATTAGCAACAAACCACGCTCAGCGTCTACACGTACGATATCAAGCGTCTGTACGGTAATTTGTTTGTTACCCATTTGGCCTGCCATTTTCTTGCCTTTGAATACCCGACCAGGAGACTGGTTTTGTCCGATAGAACCCGGTGCACGATGTGACAACGAGTTACCATGGGTAGCGTCCTGGGTACGGAAATTCCAGCGCTTAACAGCACCTTGAAAACCTTTACCTTTAGAGGTGCCGGTAACGTCTACTTTTTTGGTGTCCGCAAATAATTCTACGGTGATTTCAGAACCTACTGCGAAATCATCACCTTCGCCGTCTTCCAGGCGGAATTCCCAGAGACCACGACCTGCTTCAACACCCGCTTTCGCGAAGTGGCCAGCAGCTGGTTTGTTTACGCGGTTCGCTTTTTTGTCACCTGTTGTAACCTGAAGCGCACGATAGCCGTCCGTTTCCTCAGTTTTTACCTGAGTCACACGGTTTGCAGTCACTTCAATCACAGTAACAGGTACAGAAGCGCCGTCTTCTTGGAAGACACGTGTCATTCCTACTTTACGACCGACTAGACCAATAGCCATTGTTAAAACCTCTCGTGTGTAATCCTATTACTGCCCGCTTAACCCAGGCTGATTTGAACATCAACGCCAGCTGCAAGGTCAAGACGCATTAGCGCATCAACAGTCTTGTCAGTTGGGTCCATGATATCAATCAGACGCTTGTGGGTACGGATCTCGTACTGGTCACGCGCATCTTTATTCACGTGTGGTGAAATCAACACGGTGAAACGTTCTTTGCGCGTAGGCAGAGGGATTGGACCACGTACCTGAGCACCAGTGCGTTTTGCAGTCTCGACAATCTCTGCAGTCGACTGGTCAATCAGACGGTGATCGAACGCTTTCAGTCGAATCCGAATTCTTTGATTAGCCATATAAAATCAAAGCCTCAAATAATAAAGAGCATTTAAAAAAGAGCACAGAAAAAAACCTACACCCTGGCAGCATACCGGGAGAGGTATTTTCAACGAAATATCCATTCAATCCCCTATCGGGATTGCTGTGGCAACCAACTACCGATTGTATTTTTCCTTTAAGAGATCAACAACCGTGGCGGCGAATTATACATAGAAAACATGGAAAAGCAAGAGCAATGTTCGCTATTGGCTGTTCGCTGTTGGTTTAAACCAACAGCGAACAGCCAATAGCGACGAACGGTTTTAGTGGTGAGCAGCGTAGGTTTCTACTTCGCGCCAAACGCGGAGAATATTCTCATTTAGAATCTTTTTAATATCAGCATCGGAATAGCCGCGGTCAATCAAACCTTGCACCAGATTCGGGTAACTCGAGACGTCTTTTAAACCAACCGGCAACGAATCACCAACACCGTCATAATCTGAGCCTATACCGATATGATCGATACCTACCAGGTCGACCACGTAGTCAATGTGGTTAAGCACTTGCTCCAGGGTAGCGTATGGGAACGGGTTGTCAGAGCGCAATTCAGCAATGCGTTTTTCTGCTTCTTTACTCGCTTCACCAAACTCTTCTTTTACTTGTTCAATTTGCTGGTCCAGCATATCGCGCCAGCGGTTGGCTGCTTGTGTAACAAAACTGGAGCCAAAGTTGATCATAATCACACCGCCATTATCGGCTAATGCTTTGATCATGTCATCGCTCATATTACGTTCAAAGCCTGGCGTGTAACGACGTAACGATGAATGTGAGGCAATCACCGGAGCTTTACTGATGTCGATGGTTTGCCAAAATGCATCATCGGAGACGTGGGAGATATCGACCATCATGCCGATGTTGTTCATCTCCACCACCAGCTCTTTACCAAATGCACTTAAGCCATCCCACTGGCGGCGGATATCATAGGATGAATCGGCAATGTGGTTTGATAATGAGTGGGACAAAGTAATGTAACGAATGCCACGATCGTAGAATTCTTTAAGGTTGGCCATGTCACCTTCCATCGGCGAACCATTTTCCATACCTAGTGCCAACGAAATCAATCCTTGTTCATACTGTTGCATCACGTCTTCAACGTTATAGGCCATCGCGAACTTGTCTGGAGCTCGCCATGCTAAGGCTTCCATACTATCGATCAAGCGGTGGGCGAGTTGCTTACTTGCTCCCGGCGTTTGTTCCAACTGGGCTGGAATATAAATCGACATAAAAGGCACATTTAAACCACCAGCAACCGCTCGCGGGTAATCAAAATCTCCACCTTCTGTGGCTTTACTCACATCATCCCAGTTTTTTGTCAGGCGATAAGGCACATCAATATGGGTGTCGATAAGCAGATTTTCTTTACTCAGTTGCACTGCGCGTGCGCTAGCACTGTATTGCTCTTCAGTGTTGATTGGTGCCGCTAGTGCGGTTGAAACCGCCATAGCCGTTGTCAGAACTGTGGTCAAACTTAAGGTGCTGACCTTACCGAACCATGCGTACTTGTTCACTGCACATTCCTCTGTAATTAAAGATTACGTATTATTGTGATATATGATGAACAGCAGACTAGCACAAATATTTATCCAAAATCACCCTGTCTTGATCCCGTTAAGCGCATGGTTCGTGGCAACGACCGCAGCTGCAGCTAAGATGCTGGCGACCGGTGCAAAGGTCAGAATGATCAGCCATGTGGTAATTGAAGCAAACATTAGAATTACTCCGGCTGAATCCGTTTCGAGCTGTGATTAATGTCACTCTGCGAAGCTTCAACTGACGCATAGACCACTACCCGGTAAGGGATTTCTTTACGCATCTCTGCCAGGTTATGGACACTTGAGCGTTTGGTCTGTTGCGCAAGCTGATGCTTTACGATCTGAGTTTGGGCCGCCAACGACTGGCTGATAGCTTCATGTAACGTGGGTTGCTGGGCCATAGCTGGTGCAGCAATAGTGGCGCAAACAATGGCCAGACTTAAAACTAACTTTTTCATTCTCTTCTCCTAGCTTTGGTGTTGAATACTCACCGTCGTCACAACGGTATGAGTTAAGTCGCTAGAAGTAATACAAAGGTTGTGCCAACTTTCTAATGGAGAAATCAAGTCATTGTTTTTCAGATTATTTATTTTTAAACTCAAAATAGCTGTAGCAGCATTGAATTGGTTTTATTGCGCACTTTCGGCTACTTTTTGGTCAAAAACCTCACGCGCACTGAACACTAAAGCTAACCCCTCACGCAGCAACTGTTCAGCTGACTCAGCACCTGGACCTTGCTGACTCAGCCACTGCCGCCAGCGCTTAGCACCAGGCTGGCCCTGGAACAACCCCAGCATGTGCCGGGCAACGTGCCAGCAACGCCCGCCCTGCTCTAAGTGGGCCTGCATATAAGGGAGCATTTGCTCAACCGCAGCCACCTGGGTAGTGAAATCAGCTGTATCATTCTGCGGGCTGTGCTGCGCTGCCGCGAGGAGTTCATCAAAGCAGCCAAGAAAAGCGGGATTCTGATAAGCCTCGCGACCTATCATTACACCATCCACATGTTCCAGGTGAGTAGCAATCGCAGCGGTACTGGTGATGCCACCATTAATCATCATATGTAACTGCGGGTAGCGTTGCTTCGCTTGATACACGCGCTCGTACTGTAATGGTGGTATTTCACGATTTTGCTTCGGACTTAAACCCTGCAACCATGCCTTGCGAGCATGCAGGGTAAGATGTTCAGATCCTGCTTCTCTGATGTTATCGATAAACCGGTAAAGAAAGTCATCACTATCAAGTTCATCTATTCCGAGCCTGGTCTTTACCGAGACTCTTAACTCGGGCGCAGCCTGACGCATCGCCCTTATACATGCCGCAACGACTTCCGGGTCGGCCATCAGACAAGCACCGAAGCTTCCATTTTTAACCCGATCGGAAGGGCAACCTACGTTAATATCTACTCCTGAGTAGCCACGTTCGTAGGCACGTGCGGCACATTCAGCCATAGCACCGGGATCACTGCCACCAAGCTGTAGCACAACGGGTTGTTCTGCAGCATTAAACGCAAGAAAATCATACTTGCCGTGTATTATAGCACCAGTAGTCACCATTTCAGTGAAAAGCACGGTTTTTGTCGTAAATAACCGATGAAAATACCGGCAGTGACGGTCGGTCCAATCCAGCATGGGTGCTACGGCAAGTGTCGGAGCTGCGAGTTTCTGGACCATGATGACCCCTGATAGTAAAGCGGAGGCCGTATTCTACGTTTTCGGCCTCGCTTTGCAAGTTTGCCTTAGCTTGATCGGTGCTGAACTAGTGGTTTCGCGGCATCAACGACGGCGCTTTACGGGCTTTCGTCGCCTGTTCAAAACCATACGCGGCTTCAATCAAGGTAGCCTCGCTATTGGCCCCGGCAAAGAAGCTTAAGCCGACCGGTAAATGCTGCACAAATCCCATAGGCACAGTGATGTGGGGGTAGCCAGCAACCGCTGCAGGCGAGCTCGCTGAGCCAAGGTAATGATCACCGTTGATCAGGTCGATTTTCCAAGCTGGTGCTGTGGTTGGTGCAATCAGCAGATCAAGGTTATTCGCCTGCAGCGTTGCATCGATACCGTCTACTCCCGCAGCTTGTTTGGCACGTTGAAGAGCCGCTTCATATTCTTCTTGTTGTGCATCGGTACGCGCGGCAGCCATGGTGAATAGCTCTTGCCCAAAGAATGGCATAATACTGTCAGCCTGAGCCTCGTTAGCGGCAACCAGATCCGCCAGACTACGATACGGTGATTGCGGATGCTGTGCAAAATACGCCGCCATGTCGACTTTGAATTCATGTAAAAGCACGGTGAACTCATCCTGACTCCAGCCGCGACCATTCACGAATTCGACATCGTCGACGATAATGGCGCCGGCATTACGCAGCGACTCAAGTTGTGCGTCCAATACCGCGTCAAGACCAGCATGATACCCCATTAAATCGCGCATTACGCCAATGCGTTTGCCACGTAATCCATCCGTATTCAGATGAGCAGTGAAGTCAGTTTCAACTGCGTAACCCGCGTTGTCCGCTGCATCTTTACCCTGCATTGCTGCCAGCATGTACACTGCATCGCGCACTGAACGCGCCATCGGCCCGGCAGTATCCTGACTGTGTGAAATTGGAATAATGCCACTGCGGCTAATCAAACCAATGGTCGGTTTAATAGTTACGATACCGGTAATCGCCGCGGGGCAGACCAGCGAGCCATCGGTCTCAGTTCCTACCGCTAACGGGATAAGGTTCGCACTCACTGCTGCTGCTGAGCCGGCACTCGATCCACAGGTACTGCGAGAGGTATCAAACGGGTTCTTTGCTTGCCCGCCCACACTGCTCCAGCCCGAGCTTGATGCGGTTGAACGAAAATTCGCCCACTCGCTCAAGTTAGCTTTGCCAATAATAATTGCGCCCGCTTCACGTAAGCGCTCAACCACAAAGGCATCTTTTGCTGGAAAGTGGTCTTTCAGCAACAGTGAACCTGCAGTGTTCGGCAGGCCTTCAGCGGTGTCGATATTGTCCTTAAGAAGTACGGGAATACCGTGCAAGGGTCCGCGCACATTGCCGCTATCGCGTTCAGCGTCGAGGCTGCGGGCGACGACCAAGGCTTGCTCTAACGGCAACAATTGATTCACCGCCCGCAAGTCTGCACCGCGACGATTGTGTTGTGCGATTTGCTGATAATAGTGGCGAACAATCGCTTCAGCATCGAGTTGTCCCGTAGCCATTGCGCCTTGCAACTCATCCACCTGAACTTCCTGATAGTCAAAGTCTGTTGCCGCGATAGCTTGGCTTTGCCACAGTAATCCAGCGCTAACTAAAGCCGCTAAAAGGTGACGCCAGCTGCGACCTGTGGGTTGTTTTAAGGTTGTTGTCATTGTTGTTTTCCTCGTAGAAGTTAATCCATGGCTGCAGTCTATCCCATCGCAGACGAGCGTGGTAAACTTTGCGACATGACGACAAAAGAAACCGTTCGACTGGTCACTAAGGCCGAAAAATTATGCGAACAACGGGGTGCGCGGCTAACGCCTGCACGCCGGGAAGTTTTTGAGATCCTCGCAGCCGAGACTGGTGCAGTCGGCGCTTACGACCTGTTGGATAAACTCAGGTCTGCAGTTCCCAACGCAAAACCACCAACTATTTACCGCGCTCTGGACTTTTTGCAAGAGCAGGGGTTTGTGCATAAAATCACGTCGTCAAACAGCTACGTGCTATGCAGTCATTTCGACCACCAACACCCGGTGCAAATGCTAATTTG
This sequence comes from Pseudidiomarina xizangensis, assembly GCF_052541995.1. Lineage (NCBI taxonomy): Bacteria > Pseudomonadati > Pseudomonadota > Gammaproteobacteria > Alteromonadales > Idiomarinaceae > Pseudidiomarina > Pseudidiomarina xizangensis. The sequence continues at coordinate 77,541 of NZ_JBOBQA010000001.1, read as the reverse complement.
CGAGCGCTGTGGTTCTGTACAAGAAATTCAATCGGACGGTGTCTACAACGCGCTACGAAAACAAGCTGAGGACCAGGGGTTCCAAGTCGTCAGCCAATCCATTGAAGCGCATGGTGTGTGCCGCGACTGCGTCTAATACTCCGGTCCGTCAGGGATCTCATGTTGAGCCAGATTATCGAACCGCGAGTATTGACCCTGGAACTTTAATTTTATCGTGCCAATCGGTCCATTCCGTTGCTTACCCAGAATAACCTCAGCGATACCCTTCTCTTCACTATCCGGATGATAAACTTCATCGCGATAGATAAACATAATCACATCGGCATCCTGCTCTATCGAACCTGATTCACGCAGATCTGAGTTTACCGGACGGCGATTCGAGCGCTGCTCCAGCGATCGGTTTAACTGCGACAAGGCTACGACTGGAACTTCCAATTCTTTCGCTAACGCTTTTAATGAGCGCGAAATTTCGGCAATTTCTAAGGTCCGGTTTTCAGATATACCCGGCACTGTCATCAGCTGAAGATAATCAACCATGATCACCGATAGTCCTCCGTGTTCACGGAAAACACGGCGCGAACGCGATCGCACTTCGGTTGGGGTAAGTCCCGAAGAGTCATCGATGTAGATATTATTGCGGTCTTTCAAAATTGAGATCGTTGATGCAACCCGGCTCCAATCTTCTTCTTTTAACTGACCATTACGAATTCGCGTCTGATCGACGTGGCTCAGTGAAGCCATCATCCGCATCATTATCTGTTCCGACGGCATCTCTAAACTAAAAACCAATACCGGTTTATCTTCTTTTAATGCGATATTTTCGCACAAGTTCATAGCAAAGGTAGTTTTACCCATCGATGGCCGCGCCGCCACAATAATCAAGTCTGACGATTGCAGCCCTGCGGTCATGCGGTCTAAGTCGGTAAACCCCGTCGAACGCCCAGTTACACCATTGGGGTTTTTACTGCGGCTGAGTTCATCAATACGATCCACAGTTCGCTGTAAAATAGGCGCAATTGCCTGTGGTCCTTCGCTCGCCGTTGTGCGTTTCTCGGCAATGTGAAATACCTTACTTTCGGCAAGATCCAATAACTCAGCACTTGGTCGGTTCTGTGTATCAAAACAGGATTCCGCTATTTCGTTAGACGCCGCAATCATTTCGCGCAATATGGCTCGCTCTCTCACAATCTGTGCATAAGCCCTGATATTTGCTGCACTCGGCGTGTTTTTAGCAATTTCCCCTAAATAAGCGAAACCACCCACGTCTTTCAGTTCTCCGGCCGCTTCAAGAGTCTCCGAAACCGTGATCAAATCAATCGGCTGATTTTGCTCAGACAAGCGATGCATAGCACGAAAAATCTGTCGATGTCCACGATGGTAAAAATCATCACTAATAATATCGCCAGAAATAGCATCCCACGCCTGGTTGTCGAGCATTAATCCGCCCAGCACCGATTGTTCTGCTTCAATCGAATGGGGGGGCGTTTTAATCGCAGCAAGTTTAGCGTCGTTGCGTTGGTGCTTATCCGGGCGGTTGCCTGCCATAGCTCTCTCAGATGATTCGGAAGAATGGGTACGACTATACAAAAACCTGAGGAAGGAGGGAAGCGGATCCGCACGGATCCGCCTCTTATTCGTCATTTTTTGCGAACGATGATATCGCCACTCATGGTCGTGAGCTCAATGTTGCCCGCGCCGCTACCAAGTTTTGTTGAAAGACTGGCACCAATGCCCCACTCAGATTCCCGAACTTTGGTATCATTCAGCTGGTTTACGATGTCGCCACCACCGCTCACATCAGCATCAAGCTTGGCATTCACAGCACCGGTAAAGATCAACTCAACATTACCACTAACCGAATTTGCCTCTACGCGGCCATTTTCCGCCAGGCTTAATTGGGCTCGCACGTCACCACTTACTGATTTCAAGATCAGCCGCGAAACATTTTGCAAATTAAGGCCGACGTCTCCAGAGACACTTTCCGCCGAGATATCTGTCGCTGAAGTCCTTGCCTCTACATCACCACTTGTTGAAGCATAGCTCGCACTGTTGGCTGAACCATCGCGATCAGTTATATCGCCACTTACTGATTTCAGCGAAATATCACCACCCAAACCTTTACTATTAACGTCGCCACTTACTGTGGATAACTTAATATCACCAGCTAAGTTAGTCGCCGCAATATCGCCGCTTACAGTATTTAAACGAATACCGCTTTCGAAGCCTGACACATCAAAGTCACTTGAAACGCCATTCACATGCAACTCAGCAGTATGTGGAAGGCGGACGTTCAACTCAGTAGCATCATTACCGGAAAAGGTGCCGCGATCTGGCATCTCAACCCGAATCGTTAAGTTATCCCCATCCAGCTCAAAGGTAAAACCGGTCGCATACTCATCAAGCTTTCCTTTCACTTTTGCATAATTATTATCAGTACCGACAATCGTGACCTTACCGCGCATATTATCTATACTCACCACCACATTAGCCGGAACTTCAATTTGTTTATCGACCGTTTCTTGCTTAGCAAGCGCGTTAGTTGATGCAAAACTTAACCCTAAAAATACAGTTGCGTTAAGTACTAAATTTGTCATTGTCTTCATCATTAATCCCTCGTTTATTAAACCTGTTGTAACTGATCGCTGACCTTGAACTGCGACTCCAGCAGTTCCAGTTCTTTGTTGTACAACCATTGCAATAATTGCCATAGCTGCTGATTATTCGGTTCTTGCACGAGTTGTGCACTCACCTCTTTAATACTCGCTCGGATTTGCCCCAGCTCTTGCTGTAAATAGTTACTCTGGCCATTCCAACCTACCGTCTGGTAGTGGATTAATAGTTGTTGCCGTTGTTGGTCATGCTGTTGATTGAGCATGGTCAGCAATAACTCGGCCTGGGGTGTCGCTGAGTGAATTGTCGACTGCATACTATTAAACGTCACCAATCCTACTGCAAGTACAGTGCAGGCAGCGCTTGCCCACACCCAGTTCAGCCATTTATTGGAGCGCATTTCACGACGTGAAATGCTGTGTTCAATTCCTTGCCATAGGTCCTTGCTAGGTTGTGGTGCTTGCTTACCGTCGGCCGCCGCACGCACCAGCTGGTTTAACTTTTCATTCGCTGTGCTCATCGCTTAACCACTCCTCTAACATTGTTCGTGCCCGATGTACTTGTGCTTTACTGGTGCCTACTGCAATACCCATTTCCGCCGCAACGTCTTCGTGCCGTAGTCCTTCGATGCAATGCAACACGAAGGCCCAACGCGTTTGCTCTGGCAAGCGTTTGATCAGCTGATCAAGTTCACTCAAATCTGCACTTTCTTGATACTCTAAGGTATCGGCATAACTCGCTTCGCCGGTGAGTCGTATGCGCTGCCAGCGCTTCGCTTTGCGTAGTTCAGTAATAGCCACCCGCGTTGTGACCGTATGCAACCAGGTACTAAATTTACTCTCACCGCGAAAACTACTCAGGTTATCCCACAACTTAACAAATACTTCCTGCGTCAAATCGTGTGCAGCGTCGGTATCTCCCGCTAAGCGCCATACCAGTCCATATACCCGTCGGTAATGACGTTCAAAAAGTCTCTGAAAGGCGCGCATATCGCCTTTCGCTGCTTGCGCCACCAACCCTTTATCGGGGTCCTCGAATGCGCTATGGCTGATCACTTGTGCGGTCACTGGTAGTCCTTTTTAAAATGCCGATACAGCTTATTTCGCAGTTCTTACAAGATAGGTCGCAAATCATCATCTAAAGGTTTACACGGTTCGCAGAAAAAGCAAAAAAAAACCGCAACCTGTTGAACAGGATGCGGTCTTATATAAGTTGTTTGCTTGACTAAGCGTGCTTGCGCAACTTAGTTAGCTGCAACCACTTGCAATTTGATGCTAGCAAATACATCAGCGTGCAGGTGCAGTTCGATAGCGAACTCGCCAGTTTCACGCAATGTACCGTTTGGCAACAATACTTCGCTTTTTTGCACTTCAACACCAGCAGCAGTTACTGCATCAGAGATGTCTTTAGTACCGATAGAGCCAAACAGCTTCCCTTCGTCACCAGCTTTAGAAGTGATTACGATCGGGTCAAGTGCATTGATTTTCTCTGCACGTTTTTCTGCAGCAGCTAAGTCTTCAGCGATTTTCGCTTCTAATTCAGCACGGCGCTCTTCGAATACCTTAATGTTCGCTTGGGTTGCAGGAACTGCTTTACCTTGCGGGAACAAAAAGTTACGTGCATAGCCAGACTTAACGGAAACTTGGTCACCCAAGCCACCTAAGTTGGCGATTTTGTCTAATAGAATGATTTCCATTTTTCGCTACCTCTGAGTTTCTGAGATCGTTCGCGATGCCGACTTACTGATGTGAATCAGTATAAGGCAGCAACGACAAATAACGTGCACGTTTGATGGCACGCGCCAACTGACGCTGGTACTTCGCAGAAGTGCCAGTGATGCGGCTAGGAACGATTTTGCCACTCTCAGTAACGTAGTTTTTCAGAGTAGCGATATCTTTATAATCAATTTCTTTTACGCCTTCAGCCTTAAAACGGCAGAATTTACGGCGACGGAAAAAACGAGCCATGATGGTCTCCTCAAATCTTCACAAGTTGCTGGGCATGCAGTACAAGTTTTCCAACTCCGTTTTTATCTTCAATACGATTCAAAAAACCAGTTACTTGCAATTCCGTCCCAACGGTCAATTCGTTAGCCCACTGTGCTGCTTCACTACCACTTAACACCACCAGAATTCTTACAAAACTGCGGCGTGCTAATCCAGCTTCTTGTTGCTCCGATTGATGATCGAAGACAAAGCGTAAATGCTTTATGCCAGCTGGGCTGGTAGTTAACTTCGGTGGTTTGCTTACGCTGCCACCTAAATTCAGTTGATTACTAAATTCCACAATGGTTAGACGTTACAAATCAGCTTACGCTGCTTCGTTATCGTCTTGTTCTTCGTTGCGGCTATCACCTTTACGCTCTTCTTTTTTAGTCAAAGGAGAAGGTTCAGTGACGGCATCTTTCTTACGCATAATCATGTTACGTAGCACTGCGTCGTTATAACGGAAAGCTGTTTCAAGCTCTTCGATAACTTCGTTAGATGCTTCGATGTTCATCAATACGTAATGTGCTTTGTGCAACTTGTTGATTGGGTAAGCCAATTGACGACGGCCCCAGTCTTCCAAACGATGAATGGTGCCGTTACCTTGTGTGATCGTGTCGCTGTAACGCTCGATCATACCCGGTACTTGCTCGCTCTGGTCCGGATGGACCATGAATACGATTTCATAATGACGCATTTCTGCTCCTTATGGTTCATAGCTACTTGGAGGCTCAGTCACACCTGCAGCAGCAAGGAACGCTTTTGATAGTTTAGTAAAACATTTGACTGATTTAAGCGGCGGGAGTGTAGCCGAAATAGGTTCAGATCACAAGCTTGCGCGGTAGTTTTCTGCGTTTTCGATTAAATCGATTAGCACTTTCACAAATTGTTCAGGCAGCGCACCTACCGCATCTTGCGGTCCCTGTATCTTAAACCGTTGCACATGAGGTGTCGCAGAGCCGGCCTCATTTAAAGGAGCGATCAGCACGCCATGGATAACCATTTGCTCAGCTAGGCTAACGTTTATATCAAGCTGCCATGCGTAATCTTGCTTGCTTTCCACCAGTCGCCATTCGTGCCGTTGCTCAATGCGCTGTTGCAGATCGAACAACACATCGTCCAGCAGAGATGGACCATTTGCTGCTATGTAATTTACGTGCAGTTGCGGTTTGTTGGTCCGCTCGCCCGGCAGGAAATTACCGGTTGGTAACCAAGCCAGCGCCAGCAGAACCATGACCAATAGCGACAGTACTACCGGTCGCATACGCAGCAATGGGGTTTTGCGCATGTTTAAGCCCTTTGCCGCTGACGAACAGCTTCAAACAGGCACACGCCGGTCGCTACGGAAACGTTCAGACTCGAGACCGAGCCTAGTAATGGGATCTTTATCAGTTCATCGCAGGTTTCTCGGGTCAGACGGCGCATACCGTCACCTTCAGCCCCCATCACCAAAGCGATAGAGCTCGTCAGATCGACTTGATAAACGGATTTCTCCGCTTCACCAGCGGTACCCATAATCCACACCTGTAGATCTTGTAGTTGTTTCAACGCCCGCGCCAGATTGGTGACTTGCACCAGCGGCACAGTTTCCGCAGCGCCACTTGCTACTTTACGCACCGTTGGATTCATCGACGCCGACTTGTCCTTCGGCACAATCACTGCCGTCACACCAGCAGCATCAGCGGTACGCAAGCAGGCTCCCAGGTTGTGCGGGTCAGTGATACCATCAAGAATCAAAAACAATGCCTTGCCGTCACTTTTAGCCACTAAGTCCGGCAAATCGTTATCACTCAAAAGTGGTGCCTCAACTGCTGTTACGACAATCCCTTGGTGATTACCGCCTTCGGCTTTTTTGTCCAACGTCTGCTTTGGCACAAATTGCGGCCGCGTTCCCATTTTTTGAGCGTCTTGCAGCAAGCTTTGCAGAGCTTTATCCTGCCGCTCGCGCAAGGCGAATACTTCAACCACACGTTCAGGGTGGCTCGCAATGAGTGCGCGTACGGTATGCAAGCCAAATACTGAAATTTTCTTACTCATTTCTTACCGCTGCCTTTGGTTCGTGAGCTGCTTTTGCCACTACTCTTGGTGCTACTTTTGCTACGTTTGCCTTTACCCGACGGCTTCTTGCGCGATTTGCGTGCTGGTTTGTTATCTTCAGCAACGTTCTCTTCGCCAGGCATACGATCTTTACCCAAAGGACTTTCGGCCGCCAACAAGGTTAAATCGATCTTACGTTCATCAAGGTTTACGCTACGAACACGTATGCGTACTTTGTCACCCAGACGATAGACCCGGCGGCTATTCTCACCAATCAATAAATGCCGCTCGTTGTCATAGCGGTAGTAATCATTATCGAGGTTGCTGACATGCACTAACCCATCAATCGAAAGATCGTCGATACGAATGAACAAACCAAAGTTTGTGACCGAAGCTATAACCCCAGTAAACTCTTCACCCACGTGATCCTGCATGTACTCACATTTCAGCCAATCGGCAACCTGACGAGTAGCATCGTCTGCACGCCGTTCGGTGGTTGAGCAATGCTGTCCAAGTTCGTCGAGCTGTTCGGTCGAGTGCATCCACGCGCCAGCTAAAGCTTGATTTGGCCCCTGCTGCTTCTTCAACAACGCCTTAATAGCACGATGCAGAATCAAATCAGGATAACGTCGAATCGGTGAGGTAAAGTGCGCATACTCTTCCAATGCAAGACCAAAGTGGCCGGCGTTATCCGGACTATAAACAGCTTGTTGCATTGAACGTAACAACATGGTCTGAATCAATTCAGCATCCGGTCGGTCACCCACTTGTTCAAGCACTGCAGCATAGTCGGCAGGACTTGGATCATCCGCACCTTTCATAGTTAAGCCCAACTCACCCAAAAAGCTGCGGAAATTAGTTAACCGCTCAGAGGAAGGCGGCTCATGAACGCGAAATAGCGCGCCGGCTTCCTCATGCTCTTCAATCAGGCGTGCAGTCGCTACGTTCGCCATGATCATGCATTCTTCGATAATGGTATGAGCGACATTTCGGCGTACCGGCTCAATGCTTTCAATTTTTCGTTGCGCGTTAAAAATAAAGCGCGTTTCCAACGTCTCAAACTCAATTGCCGAACGTTGTTGGCGCGCTGTTTTTAGCACTTTAAACAACTCGTGCAAGTGATCAACTTGGCTTAACACATGTTGGTAATCCTGGCGTAATTTCGGATCGCCATCGAGAATATCCGCAACCTTGTTGTAAGTTAGCCGCGCATGGGACTTCATCACCGCTGGATAGAATTTCGACTCGCGCAATTTACCTTTAGCGGTAACTCGCATCTCTGCGACCATACATAAACGGTCAACGTCTGGATTCAGTGAACAAAGGCCATTTGAGAGTTTCTCTGGCAACATTGGTACCACAAAATTTGGAAAGTAAACTGAGTTACCACGTTCCAAAGCGTCTTTATCCAGCGAAGTATTGGGGCGAACGTAGTAACTGACATCGGCAATCGCCACCCATAAACGCCAGCCGTCACCATCAGGCTCAGCACAGACCGCATCATCAAAATCGCGGGAGTCTTCGCCATCAATTGTAACTAAAGGTAGTTCACGCAAGTCGACTCGGTCTGCGTAAGCTTCCTGCGGCACGGTTTCGCCAAACTTTTCAATTTCTTTAAGCGTAGCTGGACTCCATTCCGTTGGAATGTCGTGTTCACGAATAGCTACTTCAATTTCCATTCCTGGTGCCATATGCTCACCAAGAATTTCACTGACCTCACCTATTGGACTGGTTCTGCGATTTGGCCGCCGGGTAATATCAACCACCACGATTTGACCATGACGAGCACCGTTACGCGCATCTTCCGGAATCAGAATATCTTGGTTGAGTCGGCTATCATCGGGAACCACAATGCCAAGATCGTGATCGATAAAGAAACGGCCGACAATGCCACCCTGCCGCGGCTCAATCACGCGCACAATCCGCCCTTCACGTCGACCTTTGCTATCGCTGCCCTGCTCTTGCACCAACACCCGGTCGCCGTGTAATACACTGTACATCTGGCTCGGCGGAATGAATAAGTCGCTGCCACCCTCATCCGGATGGCAAAACCCGAAACCATCACGATGCCCGATAACGCGACCTTTAATCAGGTTCATACGTGCTGGCAAACCGTAGGCATTGGCCTTGGTAAAAATTAGCTGACCATCACGTTCCATTGCCCGTAAGCGACGCTTGAGGCCAATATGCTGGCGCTCATCATCAAGCTTAAACCGCTCGATAATCTCTTCAAATGTGGTCGGCTTTAAGCGTGCTTCAATAGCTTCAAGTAGCGCTTCACGCGACGGAATTTCCACCTCATACTCTGGAGTCGAGGAGGCGTCTTGTTCTTTTTTGTGACTCATATCACCTCAAATTTTATGTTTCTGGCACCTGACTAAGTTGCTCTTACTATAGCAGAATTCAGACGTGACGTCGCTAATTCCGTAGCCAGATCCGAGTCACATTATTAACTATTTTTTTGTTCGCGTCGTTGCCCTTTTTGAAGTTTTCATAACCTCTGCTAGGCTTAAAACTTCGGGCACTGCGAACAATACAACGCGTTTTTACTCACGATCACTGCGGCGCTTGAAATGGGGGCAAGTTAAACAAGGAGACCTAAAAATGCTCAATACGCAAATCATCAACGCGGTTCTTATTTGCAGTTTATTCACTGGGTTTTCCGCGCAGGCCTCGTCTAATGACGAGCAAGAGCTCATTAAACGCGGCGATTATCTGATCAACAATGTAATGGCATGTGGTCACTGCCATGGTAAAAACCTTGCCGGTGGCATCGTCATTCCTGAGGACTTTGGCGACATCCACGTGCCAAATATAACACCTCACCCAGCTACCGGAATTGGTACCTGGTCGCGACAAGACATCGTTCACGCACTACGCAACGGCCGGCGACCTGATGGCAGTATGATCGGAATGCCCATGCCAATAGGTAAGTACAAAAACTTGTCGGATGCGGACGCATACGCAATAGCTGCATACTTGCAGACTATTCCACCAATTGAACACAAAACGCCCAAGACAAATTACCCAGCAGGTCTTTTGGAAGGTTTAAATAAGGTTCGTCAACCACTCGTGAGTTCTGTCGAAGCTGTTGATCGTAGCGACCATCTCGCCTGGGGGAAATACGTTGCAACCCAGGCTCATTGCTTCTCTTGCCACACGCCCTGGCAATCTCGTGAGCTAACTGGGGCCGGAGGAAACCCGTTGCCAGTACAACGCGGTATTTACATCTATTCAAAAAATATTACCCCTGCAAGCAGGGTCAAAGACTATTCCGATGAAGAATTGGAACATGTAATTCGAACGGGTGAGTTACCTGATGGCAGCATACTGCATGAAATGATGCCAGCCGCCTTTTATTCGGAAATGAGTTCAGCGGACATGAGTGCCTTGATCGCTTACCTTCGCTCACTGCCACCGGTCGAAACGGAAAACACGTCTGAACGCCAACGCTAAGCGCTAAATTAGAATTAAAAGATGGACAAAAATGTCAGCAAGATGAGTGGTGCCGAAGGGGGGACTTGAACCCCCACGCTGTTACCAGCGGCGGATTTTGAATCCGCTGCGTCTACCAATTCCGCCACTTCGGCATTGAAGATTTGACTTACTTGTCGGTAGTGCGACGCATTATACGCAAGGGATTTTTGCAATCAAGAGAATTATTTCAGAATTCGCCTGTTCGGCTAAAACATAAACAACTTAGGCTTTTTCACAAGCTGCCTTGCTTCTGTGGCAGTAGATCATGATAATCACCACTCCTGTTTCATTGCCCTAGATCACTGTTCTAAAATAAAGGAAGCGCCATGCCTGAAGTCAGTCCATCTCACAACCTGCACGCGTCATTTCCAAGTGCCGGCTTCGGACGCCGTGTTGCAGCATGGATTTATGACGTTTTGGTCGCAGTCGCGGTCATCATGTTGTCATCGGCATTAGCGTTGGGCTTTGCCGCTGTTATGACACGCGCCGGCTGGTTAACCCTACCAGCAGGCATGGATCATGCTGCTTGGCTCAATAGCTCGCCGCTTTATAGTATCTACTTATTAAGCATACTAGGATTTTTCTTTGGTTGGTTCTGGCGGCGCAGCGGTCAAACCTTGGGTATGCGTGCTTGGCGTTTAAAAGTACAACAGCGCAATGGTGCTCGAATTACCAATAAGCAAGCGTTAATTCGCGTACTTACTTGCGCCTTTGGCCTGGGCAACCTATGGGTGTTGGTCGATTTCAAAAACCGTCGAGCATGGCATGATTATGCTGCCGCAACTGAGCTGGTCACGCTATCGAAAGAAGCTAACCAGCTGTACTATTGGCGTGACCTGTAGCTAACCACTACGCCGCTGCATGAGCCACAGCGCAGCACCAGCGAAGAGCAAACTTGGTAATAAAGCGCCAAGTAACGGCGGTAACTGATACACCTGCGCCAATGGGCCAAAAATCTCATTACTAACATGAAAACCGAAGCCAGTGATAACCCCTAGCAGAATCCGTGCTCCCATAGTGGTCGACCTTAGGGGACCAAAAATAAACGACAACGCCACCAGCAACATAACGGCGACGGTAACGGGCGCAAAAATCTTGCGCCATAACGCTAACTCATAACGCTCTGTAGCCTGCTGGTTCGCCGATAAATAATCCAGATACTCCATTAACCCACTGATCGACAAAGCCTCCGGTTTCACCGTGACCACGCCTAACTTATCAGGTGTCAACGACGACGCCCATACCCAATGCGGCAGTGTTCGTCGCGTGATCTGCTCGATGTCATGATCTGTGATAATGACATCAGTTAGCACCCATTGCCCACTCTGATAGGTCGCACTTTGCCCTTGCACTACGGAATCCAGTTGCCGGTCAGCAGTAAATCGATACACCGTTAAATCACGTAATCGGCCGGTATCCTCAACTTCAGAAATATTAACGAAATGCGCACCATCTTTAGCCCACACACCTTGTTGAGCAGAAATCAGACTGCCTCCAGAAATAGCTGACGCTCGCAATTCACGACCTTGCGCTTCCAGTTGCGGCGCTACCCATTCTCCCATAGCCATCACTGCCAACATCATGATAATAGCGGCTTTCATGACTGACCCGACAATATTCAATCGCGAACGACCAGCTGCCAGCATCACCACTAACTCGGAGTTACTGGCTAACATACCCATGCCAATAAGGCCGCCGAGTAATGCTGCCATTGGGAAAAATACTTCGATGTCACGGGGCAAACTGTACAACACAAAAAGTCCTGCCTCTGCCACGGAATACGTGCCTTTACCGACCGACTTTAATTGTTCTACAAAGCGGATAAGCGACGACAAACCACTTAAAACTGCGAGGCTTAATAACGACGTCATCAGTACCGAGCGAGCAATGTAACGGTCGAGAATTGAAAACTGCATCATACTGGTGACCTCCGCAGCCGCGCCAGGAAGCGCAATCCGAAGGGTCTCCCCTTACCTACCAAAATAAAACCAAAAATCAGCAACAGCACATGAATCCACCAAAGTCCGATCGCCGCCGGAATCACACCATCAGCGACCGCAGACTTAGCCGCCATCAGCAACAAAAAGTAGCCCAGGTAAATCAGCAGGGCGGGCGCCATGCGCGCAAACTTTCCTTGCCGTGGATTGACCCGACTAAGTGGGACCGCAATTAACGTCAGCAATGGCATAGCTAGTGGTATAGCGATCCGCCACTGCCACTCAGCTGCTGCTTCGGGGTTGTTCTCACGCCACAATTCCGTAGTTTTATAAGCTTCTAACTTACGAATATACTCCGCTGCCTCTTGCTCCTTGATCTGCAGCTGATAGCTGGCAAATTCCATCACCTGGTAGTCGCCTTCGCCGACATTTCGCGCATAACGGGTACCATTGTTAAGAACCAGCTGCTGTGAACCACTCTCATTGGCAATAACATTACCAGTGTCGGCCATCACCACACTACCGCCAACCACGCGATTTTCTTCATCGCGGAGCGATTGCGCGACAAAAACTTCGTCTAATTCACCGGTTTCGGTAAGGCCCTGAACAAAAATAACTGCTTTTTGGTTACTTGCTTGCTGAAAACGTCCCGGCATGATCACCGACAAACCAGAGTCACTGCGGGCACGCTCTTCAACCTGGCGTTCTTGCTCAAGTGACCAGGGCACCAACCATAAGGTTAATGAAGCAGTCGCTAATGCCAATGCGGTAGCCAACACCAATGTGACTCGGGTGACGTACCATTCACTCACTCCGCAGGCATGTAAAACGGTCATTTCGTTATCAGCGTAAATACGCCCGTGAGCAAGAAGAATGCCCAGGAACAAACTAAGTGGTAGAATTAAAGCTGCCAATGCTGGAAGGTTTAAGCCAAGTAGTTTTATTACCAGATCGCCGGGGATTTCACCCGCAGAGGCGTCTGCCAGCACGCGAACAAACTTTTGGCTAACGAAAATGGTCATCAACACCGTTAAAACGGCGATCTGAGATTTAAATGTTTCTCGCATTAAATAGCGGAATATACGCACTGGTGACCACTCTTAACTTTGGTTTTTGCTGGAAAATACGCAATTTTTCAGTAAACTTGTCATTTTAACAAGAATTATTCTATGGCAGCCCTACCCTGTCAACCGCCGAAAACGGGAGTAAGTATGGAGTTTAGCGTCAAAAGTGGCAGTCCGGAAAAGCAACGTTCAGCCTGTATCGTGGTCGGGGTCTTCGAACCGCGCCGCTTATCAGGCGTCGCCGAGCAGTTGGACCAAGTCAGCGAAGGCTACCTCAGCAACCTGTTACGCCGAGGTGACCTTGAAGGTAAAGCAGGCCAAATGTTGCTGTTACACCATGTGCCAAACATTTTAAGTGAACGCGTACTCCTGGTTGGTTGCGGGAAAGAGCGTGAGCTTGATGAACGTCAGTATAAACAAATTATTGAAAAAACTATTCATACTTTAAATGAAACCGGTTCAATGGAGGCGGTTTGCTTCCTTAGCGAGCTGCACGTTAAAGGTCGCGACACATACTGGAAGGTGCGTCAGGCAGTGGAAGCTGCACAAGCTGGTTTATATACCTTCAACCAACTCAAAACACGTAAAGAAGAACCGCGCCGGCCGCTCCGTAAATTGGTATTCAATGTACCAACCCGTCGCGAGTTACCGCTCGGTGAGCGAGCTATTCAGCATGCGCTAGCGGTGAGCAAGGGCGTTACCCTATGTCGTGATGTCGCCAACATGCCGCCCAACATTTGTACCCCGCGCTACCTTGCTGACCAAGCCGAAGCTATGGCGGAAAAATACGATAATCTAACCTTCAGCGCGGTCGATGAACAACAAATGACCGAGCTGGGTATGAATGCCTACCTCGCAGTAGGACGTGGCTCCGAACATGAATCAGTATTGTCGCTGCTGCATTACCAAGGAGCTGCTGACGATGTCGCACCACTGGTGTTAGTCGGTAAAGGATTAACCTTTGATGCTGGTGGTATCTCCATTAAGCCATCCGCCAACATGGATGAGATGAAATACGATATGGGCGGTGCCGCATCAGTATTGGGGGCAATGCAGGCATTGGCGGAATTACAACTCCCTATTAACGTGATTGGCGCGATTGCCGGTTGCGAGAATATGCCTGATGGTAAAGCGTATCGCCCGGGCGACATCTTAACCACCATGAGCGGACAAACCGTAGAAGTTCTCAACACTGATGCGGAAGGTCGCTTGGTGCTGTGTGATACCTTGACCTACGTCGAGCGTTTCGCCCCTGACACTGTTATCGATGTCGCGACTCTTACCGGAGCCTGTATTATCGCTTTGGGGCATCATGCCAGTGCCTTAATGAGTACCCACAACCCGCTCGCTCACGAGCTGTTAAATGCCTCAGAGCAAAGCGGTGATCGTGCTTGGCGCCTACCTTTATGGGACGAGTATCAAGACGCTCTCGATAGTCCATTCGCTGATATGGCCAATCTCGGCGGTCGTGATGCAGGTTCTATTGCAGCCGGATGTTTCTTGTCGCGTTTCACCAAAAAATATCATTGGGCGCATCTTGATATCGCCGGAACTGCCTGGCGCAGTGGTGCAAAAAAAGGTGCGACCGGCCGCCCTGTGCCGTTACTAACGCAGTTTTTGATCAATCGCACGGCAACAGGTCAACAAGATTAATATGGCACAAGGCATCTTTTATGTACTCGATGGGCTAAGCGAAGAGCAGCAATTAGAGTTGTTCTGTAAACTTATCAGCGAGCGTTGGCGCGAATTAGGCAGTATGCGGGTCTGGTGTCGCGACCAACAGCATGCAGAAGATTTAGATCAAGCCTTATGGCAGCAACCTGCCGATGCCTTTGTGCCACACAATCTGGTTGGCGAAGGCCCGCCTTATGGCGCCCCTGTTGAGCTCTGCTGGCCCACCGCCACAGTCAGTTCGCGCCGTTGTAAGGTCATTGTCAACTTTATGCCCACAGCACCACAATTCGCTGGCGCACAGGTTATTTTAGATCAAGTTCCAAGTGCCCCTGAGCAGCGCCAGGAAGCGCGCGAACGTTTCAAGTGGTATCGCCAACAAGGGGTGAACCTCAGCACCGTTAATGCGGCTGAGCTAGCAACACATTCAAACTAATTAAAGTCGTGAAGGTTACTCATGGATAAAACGTATTCGCCCAATGCTATAGAGCAAGCGCTCTACCAAAAATGGGAGCAGGCAGGTTATTTCAAACCCTCAGGCCAAGGCAGTAGTTACTGCATTATGATACCGCCGCCGAATGTCACCGGTAGTCTGCACATGGGGCATGCTTTCCAGCACACCATCATGGATACGCTGACGCGGTACAAACGCATGGACGGTTTCAATACTCTCTGGCAAGTGGGTTCGGATCACGCTGGTATCGCCACCCAAATGGTAGTTGAGCGTCAACTCGCCGCGCAAGGCACCACCCGCACTGAAGTCGGCCGGGATGCTTTCATTGATAAAATTTGGCAGTGGAAAAATCAGTCTGGTGGCACTATTACGCAGCAGATGCGGCGGCTTGGTGACTCAGTCGACTGGGATCGCGAACGTTTCACCATGGATGACGGCCTTTCCAATGCGGTGAAAGAAGTGTTCGTACGTCTGCATAAAGAAAAGCTGATTTACCGAGGTAAACGTCTGGTCAATTGGGATCCCAAGTTGCAAACAGCAATTTCTGATCTCGAAGTAGAAAATAAAGAACAGCAAGGACATATTTGGCACTTACGCTACCCGTTAGCTGACGGCGCTCAGACCGCCGATGGTAAAAATCATCTGGTCGTTGCCACTACGCGCCCAGAAACCATGCTTGGCGACGTTTGTGTTGCCGTCCATCCCGATGACGAGCGTTATCAAGCGCTGGTCGGTAAGTTTATTGACTTACCTCTGGTCAAGCGTCGCATTCCAATTATCGCTGACAGTTATGTTGATCAAGATTTCGGCACTGGTTGTGTCAAAATTACACCGGCCCACGATTTCAATGATTATGAAATCAGCAAACGCAATAAACTGGCCATGATTGCGGTGCTCGACGACCACGCTCACGTGCGCCAGCGTGCCGGCCTGTATACAACTACTGGCGAAGCTATCGACGACATTGATGGTTTTGATGGTACCTTACCAGCCGCCTATCAGGGACTGGAACGCTTCGCCGTCCGCCAACAAATCATTGCCGATTTTGATGCTGCTGGGTTACTCGATAAAGTCGAAAAACACACCAATAAAGTCCCTTATGGTGATCGTGGCGGCGTGCCGATTGAGCCTCATCTTACCGATCAATGGTATGTGCGTGTCGCACCATTAGCCGAAGTTGCAACGCGCGCAGTTGAAGATGGTGAAATTCAATTTGTCCCCAAACAATATGAAAATATGTACTTTTCCTGGATGCGCGATATTCAGGACTGGTGTATTTCAAGGCAACTTTGGTGGGGACATCGCATTCCTGCCTGGTACGATGAACAAGGCAATATCTATGTTGGTCGTGATGAAGACGAGGTACGTAAAGAGCATAGCATTGGTGCCGACGTCATGTTGCAGCAAGATGAAGATGTGCTCGACACCTGGTTTTCATCGGCCTTATGGACCTTCTCGACGTTGGGCTGGCCAGAGACCACTGACGACTTAAAAACCTTTCATCCGACAGATGTACTGGTCACCGGGTTTGATATTATTTTCTTCTGGGTCGCACGCATGATCATGATGACCATGCACTTTCTCAAAGACCAAGACGGGAAACCCCAAGTCCCGTTCAAAACCGTTTATGTTACCGGCCTAATTCGTGACGAAGAAGGTCAAAAAATGTCGAAGTCGAAAGGTAACGTACTCGATCCACTCGATATGATTGATGGTATTGAACTTGCACCGCTGGTTGAAAAACGCACTGCCAACATGATGCAGCCGCAACTTGAAGCGAAAATAAAAAAACGCACCGAGAAACAATTCCCCGAAGGCATCACCGCCCACGGCACCGATGCGCTGCGCTTTACTCTGGCAGCTTTGGCATCAACCGGTCGTGACATCAACTGGGACATGAAACGGCTGGAGGGGTATCGTAACTTTTGCAACAAGCTTTGGAATGCCAGCCGGTACGCGCTGATGAACACCGAACACCACGACTGCGGTACTGAGCTTAAAAGTAATGGCAGCGACATGCAATTATCGCTGGCTGATCAATGGATTATCGAATGCTTTAACGACACCGTAAAACAGTTCCGCAATGCTTTGGATAATTACCGCTTTGATCAAGCCGCAGCCATCGCCTACGAGTTCACCTGGAACCAATTCTGTGACTGGTATCTGGAATTGACCAAGCCGGTGTTGTTCAACGGCGACGAGGCCCAGTTGCGTGGCACCCGCCACACCCTGGTTACCGTACTTGAACAGTTGTTACGATTGTTGCATCCATTGCTACCTTTTATCACTGAAGAGATTTGGCAGCGCGTAGCGCCACTTGTCGGTATTCAAGGTGACACCATTATGTTGCAGGCCTACCCGCAAGTTCAGCAAGAACGCTTTGCCACAGCACGTGACGATATGGAATGGTTGAAGCAGGTGATCATCGCTATCCGCAACATCCGCGGTGAAATGAACCTGTCACCAAACACGCCTTTACCGGTGTTGATCGCGAATTCTGATGCTCAAAGCCGTACACGGTTGCAGCAAAATGCAAGTTTCTTAAGCGCATTGGCGAAGTTGGAATCGGTTGATTTCCTCACCTCAACAGACGATGCCCCAGCAAGTGCAACAGCTCTGGTCGGTCGTATGGAGTTACATATTCCGATGGCAGGATTGATCGATACCGCGGCAGAATTGGCCCGACTCGATAAAGCTATCGAAAAAGCTGAAAAAGAAGTTGCAATCTTTTCCCGCAAGCTAGGTAACGAGAGCTTCGTCAGTAAAGCGCCAGCCGAGGTCATCGCCAAGGAACGTGAGAAACTGCAAAACGCAGAAGAAACGCTGCAGCAGTTGCAACAACAACGCGAGAAAATAGCTGCGTTATAGGAAGCGCAGTGCCATTACGCCACGCCCCTTTTATTCTTACATTAAAGGGGCGTGGTGGTTCATTACTCTTCTTCATCGTCACCGAAATACGTGCCCCAACCGTCATATTCGACGCCTGTTTCCGCAGCCAACTCCGCCACTTCTATCGCTTGTGCTTCAATTTTGTCGCGTTCTAGTGGCAACTCACTAACCGCCGCAAAAGCGAACCAACGACTGCCGTCATCAAGTTCAAATTCATCTGCATCGTCAACATGATAGCCCGCCTTGACTAGCTCGACAGCTGCTTTTTCGAGTTTGGTAAAATCGGGACTGGCGAGATGATGTTCGATAGTATAAATATCATCTGCAGACGCACCATCAGCTAACAGCGCAGCTATGGTTTCTGCGGTTTGTTCCTGGATTGCTTGTTTATCCACGCTCATAAATTGCTCCGGTTAGCTTGTTGCTTCTTTTGCCAACTCATGATCGAGTTCGCTAATTTTTAGTTGCATCTGTTGGTGGCAGTTGGCCATCAACCCACGTACGTTATCACTAGAATAATCGCTCACCGCAATCGGCGGCAACATCTCGATGATCACTTTGCCGTTATTCCAACGATTGAGTTTAATCCGTCCATGCAGGTTCGACACGCATATCGGCACCACAGGAACCTTGGCTTGCAACGCGGTACGAAATGCGCCCGTTTTAAAAGGTAACAGCCCGCGGCCGTTACTACGGGTACCTTCAGGAAACAGCAGTACTGATATTTGCCGATCTCTAATCGCCTGTGCGGCTTGTTCGATGGTGCCACGAGCGCGACCGGTATTCTTGCGGTCAATCAAAATATTACCCGACAACCAATACAGTTGGCCAAAAAAGGGAATCCACTTCAGGCTTTTCTTGCCAATACTCACTGAGCGTGGCGGCATTGCGCGACTAAGGGTGAATATGTCGTAGGTATTTTGGTGATTGGCTACGTAAACATAGGGCGCACCCTCGTATAGACCTTCGGGTACACGAATTTCCAGCTGCACACCCAATAATCGATGAGTGCGGCCGTACCAATGGGCGAAAATAGGGGTGTTATTAGGGTGAAACGGGCGTGCCAGGCAAAATAATAGTCCTAACACACCACAAATAATCACAAAACAGCCAAGTAAAATCAGTCGTACAACAGCGAGCATGCAATCTCCTCTTTTTGCTGCCCGCTAGTATACCTGTTTCGGCAATAAAAAACGTCCGATCAGTCCTGACTATCTGCGGTAATCGCATCAACCCGTTGTAATCCACGCGGCAATTTATTACCACGCCGGCCTCGTTCGCCAAGATAATGCTCAAGGTCAGCAGGTTTCAGCGTCAATTTACGTTTACCAGCTAACAAGGTTATAGCGGCATCGGCTGGGACAACATTTGTCGCTACCACATACTCTTCGCGAGATTGCGCACGCAACGTAGGAATGCTGATCATTTTGTTGCCTTTACCTTTCGACAACTCAGGTAATTCAGTGATAGGGAAAATCAACATACGCCCTTCATTGGAAACGACGACCACCATATCTGTCGTTACATCGCTAACTCTGTTTGGCGGCAAGATCTTTGCCCCAGCTGGCAAGTTAAGAACAGCTTTACCATTTTTGTTACGGCTAACTAAATCGCTGAACTTGCACAAAAATCCATAACCAGCATCAGAGGCTAATAGATACCGTTGTTCGTCTTGTGCCATCAATACTTGTTCAACAATCTCGCCTGAAACCAAACTAAACCGTCCAGTTAGTGGTTCACCCTGAGTTCGTGCGGATGGCAGCAAATGGGCTTCGCAAGAAAAACTACGACCAGAACTATCAAGAAACACAACTTGCTGATTGCTTTTGCCTTGCGCACTAGCGAGGAAGTTATCACCTGATTTATACGCCAGGCTCGTTCCGTCAACGTCGTGTCCTTTCGCGGCGCGCACCCAACCTTTTTTCGATAACACGACAGTCACTGATTCCGCTGGGGTAAGATCGCGTTCGCTTAACGCCTTAGCTTCTTGCCGTTCAACCAATGGCGAACGTCGATCATCACCGTACTTCTCGGCATCAGCCAGAATTTCTTTTCGCATTAAGGTTTTCAGACGACGGTCAGAACTGAGCAACAATTCTAACTTTTCACGTTCCTTTTCTAACTCGTCTTGTTCGCCTTTTAGCTTCATCTCTTCTAATTTAGCTAAATGGCGAAGTTTCAATTCGAGTATTGCTTCGGCTTGCATCTCCGAAAGCTTAAAGCGTTTTATTAATTCTGCTTTCGGCTCGTCTTCATAACGAATAATTGCGATAACTTCGTCGAGATTCAGATACGCAATTAATAAACCTTCAAGAATGTGAAGACGTGCCAGAACTTTATCTAAACGATGCTGTAAGCGCCGTGTTACTGTCGTTTGACGGAACGTCAGCCACTCTTTAAGTACCGTAAGTATCGGTTTCACCTGCGGGCGACCATCGAGTCCCAACATGTTCAGATTCACCCGATACTGTTTCTCTAAATCAGTTGTCGCAAACAGGTGTTGCATCATTTGTTCGATGTCGACGCGATTTGAACGCGGCACGACCACCAACCGCGTGGGATTTTCATGATCTGATTCATCACGTAAATCTGACACCATTGGCAATTTCTTCGCTTGCATTTGTCCCGCAATTTGCTCAAGAACTTTTGAGCCAGAGGCCTGATGCGGTAGCGCATGAATGACCACTTCGCCATCTTCGAGCAGGTACTTCGCACGCATGCGGATGCTGCCGCGACCGGTTTCGTAAAGCTTTACGATTTCGTCTTTCGGAGTGATAATTTCAGCATCGGTTGGATAATCCGGCCCTTGTAAATGTTCCATTACCTCAGCAAGGTCGGCGCTCGGCTTTTCGAGCAGCAACGCACACGCGTGCGCAACTTCCCGGGCGTTGTGCGGTGGAATATCCGTCGCCATACCCACCGCAATACCGGTTACTCCATTAAGCAGAATGTGCGGCAATCGAGCAGGCAGCATCCGCGGCTCTTTCATAGTGCCATCAAAGTTTGGCGTCCAATCTACCGTACCCTGGCCTAGCTCACTTAATAGCAACTCACTGAAACGCGATAACTTCGCTTCGGTGTAACGCATCGCGGCGAACGACTTGGGATCATCCTGCGACCCCCAGTTACCTTGCCCATCAACTAGTGGATAACGGTAGGAAAAAGGTTGCGCCATTAACACCATGGCTTCATAACAAGCGCTATCACCATGTGGATGAAATTTACCTAATACGTCACCGACGGTACGCGCCGATTTCTTATACTTCGCCAGCGCCGACAAGCCAAGCTCGGACATCGCGTAAATAATACGCCGCTGCACCGGTTTTAAGCCGTCACCAATATGCGGTAACGCCCGATCCATGATCACGTACATGGAATAATTTAAGTAGGCGTCTTCAGTAAAGCGGCGTAACGGAATTTGTTCTACTGTGTCCATCGACATTCTTTTTCTTCTCCTTACAGCTCAGCCAAGTCGACCAAATTGCCTTTACTTTCCAGCCAATCACGGCGGTCACTGGCACGCTTTTTCGCCAACAACATATCCATCAGCTCTTCGGTGGCAGCTTCATCATCAACCGTCAACTGCACTAGACGTCGCGTATTTGGGTCCATGGTTGTTTCACGTAGTTGCAGTGGATTCATTTCACCCAAACCTTTAAACCGCTGTACATTGACTTTACCTTTGCGCTTTTCGGCATCAATACGATCCAAAATACCTTGCTTCTCGTCCTCATCCAGGGCGTAGAAAACTTCTTTACCCACATCGACCCGATACAGCGGCGGCATCGCCACATACACGTGGCCGAAATTAACTAGAGAACGAAAATGGCGGACAAAAAGGGCGCATAACAGCGTCGCGATATGAAGACCATCTGAGTCGGCATCCGCCAAAATACATATTTTCCCGTAGCGTAATTTTTCTAAATCTTCGGAGTCTGGATCGACACCCAAAGCAACGGAAATATCGTGGATTTCTTGTGACCCCAAGATTTGGTCAGATTCAACCTCCCAGGTGTTCAGGATCTTACCGCGTAGCGGCATCACAGCCTGAAACTCTCGATCCCGTGCTTGTTTCGCTGAGCCTCCAGCAGAGTCACCTTCCACCAGAAATAGTTCACCGCGCGACGGATCTTGTGTCGCACAATCTGTTAATTTGCCGGGTAACGGCGGCCCTTGTGTGACTTTTTTACGTACAACTTTCTTACTGGCGCGCATACGGCGTTGCGCGTTGTTGATACACAAGTCAGACAACTGCTCAGCTTGCTCGGTATGCTCGTTGAGCCACAAACTGAAGGCGTCTTTTACCACTCCCGAGACAAACGCAGAACACTGACGTGATGACAGCCGTTCTTTTGTTTGACCGGCGAACTGTGGGTCCTGCATCTTCACCGAGAGTATGTAGGTACAACGCTCCCAAATATCCTCTGGTGTCAGTCGAACCCCACGCGGCATTAAGTTGCGAAACTCACAAAACTCGCGCATGGCCTCTAATAAACCCTGGCGCAGGCCATTCACGTGGGTGCCGCCCTGGGTCGTTGGAATCAAATTGACGTAGCTTTCGGCAACACCCTCACCGCCTTCCGGGAGCCAGGTTACCGCCCAATCTACCGCCTCTTCATTGCCACTATAGCTGCCAATGAATGGCTCTTCAGGAAGCGTCGGTAATTCCTGTACAGCTTCAACCAGATAATCACGGAGACCATCCTCGTACTGCCAGGTTTGCTCGCTCGAATCAATCAGGTTGCGAAAGGTGATTTTCAAGCCCGGACAAAGCACCGCTTTAGCCCGTAGCAAATGAGTCAACTTGAGTACAGAAAATTTCGCCGAATCAAAATATTTAGGATCAGGCCAAAAGTGTAAGTTTGTGCCAGTATTACGTTTACCGACGGTACCCGTAACAGTCAAATCGCTGACTT
This sequence comes from Pseudidiomarina xizangensis, assembly GCF_052541995.1. Classification (NCBI taxonomy): domain Bacteria; kingdom Pseudomonadati; phylum Pseudomonadota; class Gammaproteobacteria; order Alteromonadales; family Idiomarinaceae; genus Pseudidiomarina; species Pseudidiomarina xizangensis. The sequence goes on along the minus strand of NZ_JBOBQA010000001.1, from coordinate 54,501 downwards.
TGTCGCCATTCTCAAAGGCCATTTCATAAACTTGGCCATCACGCTTTACCGTCACATTGACACGGGTGGACAAGGCGTTAACTACTGAGATACCAACCCCATGCAAACCACCGGAGAAGTTGTAACTCTTGTTAGAAAACTTTCCACCAGCATGCAACTTCATCATAATCAGTTCGACCCCTGGCACCCCTTCTTCTGGATGCACATCGACTGGCATACCACGACCGTCGTCCTGTACTTCTAACGATTGATCAGGGTGTAAAATCACCAGCATTTCACGGGCGTGGCCGGCCAAAGCCTCATCCACACTGTTATCGATGACTTCTTGACCAAGATGATTGGGGCGAGTGGTATCGGTATACATTCCGGGGCGACGCCGCACCGGCTCAAGGCCATTGAGGACCTCAATCGCATCTGCTTTGTAATCTGACATGCGCTCTTCTTTTTGGTGACAAGAATTGTTGTTATAGGATGCTCATATACTGTTACAGGATGAGCTGAAACTCAAGCTAGTATTCGGTTGCTAAGCCTTGTTCACGAATAAGTTCAAGCCACTCCTGCAAAAATCGATTGACCTGAAATTTCTCGTTGGCTTGATGCATCGCTCGATTAGGCTGTTCGTACACCGCCCGCAGTCGTGTCACATTTTGACTGCGAGTCACTTCGGCCAGCTGCGCATCATGATACAAACGCACTTCAAGTTCCGTCTCTACTAACCCAGGTAGTTGCGTCTGCAGGGCGTGCTGTTGAATGCGAACATCTGTGGTATAGGGAGCACTTTGGATGACAGCCACTCGGAAATGTAAATGCGACCCAACCTTTATCAGTTGTTCATGTCCTTGTTTCACTTGTGCGACGACTTTAACCAGCGCAGCATAATTTATTGCCGCCAGCCGTTGCAGCGCAGCCAAGTCAAACTGGTAACGTTTTCGCTTCACATCAGTGATCATAGGTTTTCTTTAAGCTTCTCGTATCTGTTGCAAATGAAGTTGTAACCATTGTAGCCCAATCACACTTGCCGCATTGTTAATTTTTCCGTCTTCCAGCAGTTGTACCACCTCTTCACGCGGCAGTACGTGCACGCGGATATCTTCATTCTCACTTGCTAAGCCACCTTGCTTTGCCGCTTTGGTGCTATCTACTCGCGCAATATATATGGAAATTTTCTCAGTGCAGCCGCCGGGTGTTGATAAATAGGTCAATGCATAATCAAGTTGCTCGGTTGTCAGCCCTGCTTCTTCATCTAGTTCACGATGGGCGACAGCTTCGGGTTGTTCCTCTGGGTCGTCGATCATGCCCGCCACGAATTCCAGCAACCAAGGCGAATCATCATGTTCCAGGGCACCAATGCGAAATTGCTCCAACAGCACCAACTCATCGCGGTCGACATCATAAGGTAAAACTACCACGGCATGTCCTCGGTCCATAATCTCGCGATCGAACTCTTGCGACCAGCCACCAGCAAATAACTTGTGTTTTATGCGGTAGTTGAAAAGACTCAAAAAGCCTTTGCGGATACGTTTTTTCTCAATAACTTGATAATCATCATGGTTAAATTTTTGCACAGTAAACCTTTTGCGTTAGTTTTGCGTCTATGCTGTTTCTATCCTGCTACTTTACCAACCACGAGAAAGTGATTGGTTTTGTGCACAAATCTCATAATTAGTTACATTTAAGCATGTCCTGTTGCAACTGAAAGCATGAATCCAACCAACTATCGGGTGTATGCTAGTAATCATTCAAATGTGTATGTAAAATACCGAACAATTAGCAACGGTCATCTGAGCCAGACAAACCTATCAGGATAACTGAACTCATGAATAAAAAGTTTCTTTCAGCTCTCATCGGACTTACTTTTGCTGCGGGCAGTTCCGTCACTTATGCTGACGATCTCGCACAAATTTTTCAACTCGCTTTGCAAAACGACCCCACCTTAAAGCAAGCACAAGCACAAAGTGATGCTGCACGTGAAGGCGTTAATATCGCTCAAGCGGATTGGTGGCCACAAGCAGATTTATCTGCTGGTTATTCTCGCAGCACGCGCGAAACTTTAGATTTCGATAGTGGTGGTAATATGTTTATGTACGATATTACCAGCACCGGTTGGAATGCAGGCATTAATTTAAGCCAAACGTTGTTTAGTAAAGCTGTTTGGGAGCAGACCGCAATCGCCGACAAGCAAGCGTATCAAGCGGAGGTAAGTTACTTAAGCCAACGTCAGCAATTAATGATACGGGTAGTTAATTCTTACTTTAATGTGCTTGAGCGCAAAGACGATTTGGAATTCGCCGAAGCAGAAAAACGTGCGATCGAGCGCCAGCTAGAGCAAACGAAACAACGTTTTTCAGTAGGTTTGACGGCAATCACCGATGTGCATGAAGCCCAAGCTCAATTTGACAATGCTCTCGCGCGTGAAATACAGGCAGGTAATGCTGTTGAAATTGCCCGTGAAAGTCTGCGTGAAATTACTGGTCGTTACCACGAGAACCTAGCTCAACTCAATAAAGACGAGTTTTCACCAACATTGCCAACCCCGGAAAATGCTGACGCTTGGGTGAATACCGCTGAAGATAAAAACTTGCAGCTGTTAGTACAGCGAGTTGCTGTGGAAATTTCTAATCAACGCATCGATCTAGCACAAGCAGGTCATTATCCTCGGGTATCACTCTCCGGAAGCGTGTCAACTCAAGATAGTGAAAGTGAGGTTCTGGGTCGAACCACGAACCCACCACGCATGGACAGCACGTCAATTGGTCTGAATTTGAATGTCCCGCTGTTTAGTGGGTTCCGTACCTCTTCGCAAGCTGATCAGGCACGAGCTAACTATGTTGCTAGCAGTCAACAACTCGAACTCACGCGACGCAATGTCGAACGCCAGGTTCGTAGTGCTTATTACGATATTGTTGCTGCTATGGCGACTATACGCGCTTTAGAACAAGCAGTTGTCTCGGCCGAGAGCGCATTAAAAGCGACTCAGACGGGGTTCGAAGTCGGTACAAGAACCATTGTTGATGTGCTCGATAGCACGCGTAATTTGTTCAATGCTCGCCGTAACCTTTCGACTGCGCGTTACAATTACATCCGTCAATCACTGACACTGCAGCAAGCTTCCGGTAAGATCAGTGAACAAGATCTGATGGCAATTAATGCAAGTCTGATTAATGAAAATAATTGAGAAGCCGCAATTCGAAACAAGGTTTTTACTACCTAAATATTGGCTGACCTGGTTAGGGGTCAGCCTTCTTTATTTTGTTTCCTGGTTACCTTACAAATGGCAACTGGCCATGGGTCGAGGGCTGGGAAAGCTGTTCTACAAATTTGTTCCGAAACGCGCAGAGGTTGCCCGACGCAACCTCAAATTGTGCTTCCCCGACAAGTCCAGCAGCGAAATTGAACAGCTGCTTCGCACCAATATGCAAAATACCGGCATTGCCTTTTTCGAAACGGGCATGGCATGGTGGTGGCCCAACTGGCGGATGCGCCGCAAACTTCATGTACACGGCGTCGAGCACCTGCAAGCCCCGTTACGTGAAGGTAAAGGCGTATTACTCTTGCTGTTCCACTTTTTGAGCCTGGAAGTGCACGCCCGCTTGCATGGTTTGATCCAACCGGCAGTTGGACTTTATCGCCCGCACAACAACGCATTGATGGAGTATTTACAGACCCGTGGACGTGGTCGCTCGAATAAGTACATGATCCCAAAGACAGATGTCCGAAGTATGATGCAAGCGATCGAACAAGGTGAAATTGCAGGTTACCTTCCAGATCAGGATTACGGTCGGCGCCGTACAGTTTTCGCACCTTTCTTTGCAGTTAAAAAAGCCAGCACAACAACGGGAACCCTATTATTTGCCGCCAATAAAAAGTGTGCCGTGCTATCAACCACCTGTTTTCGCCGCGCTGATGGCAGTGGCTATGATGTAACCTTTTATCCGCAGTTTGGTGACTTCCCAACAGATGACCCCATCGCCGATGTTACCCGCGTGAATAAAATGGTCGAGTACGCGATTATGCAACGTCCTGAGCAATACATGTGGGTGCATCGACGCTTTAAAACACGGCCCAATGAGGACGACCCGAGCCTCTACGGTTAAGCAAACCATTGACGCCAGGCTTGCTGTACGACACTGCGCTCTTGCTCAACCGCTAGATGCGTCAGCGAACCACGGTCATCTAGTGCCAGCTGGTGCAACCATTCGCGCTCACGTATGTACACATCGGTCAGCGCCTGAGCTTGCTCGGTGCGAATAATACCAAGCTCACCCGCGCACTCAATAATACGCACGTTATCAGAATAACGGGGTAATTCCGGATAATCAGCACTAAATCGCAGCACCAGATACTGCACTAAAAACTCGATGTCGGTAATACCACCGACGCCTTGCTTCAAGTCAAAGGTATGTTGTGTTTTAGCTTCAGCATCGCGCTGTTCATTGTGCGTACGCATCTTTTCCCGCATGGAAACAACGCTTTCGGTCAGCTCCTGAGGATCACGTTTACGGCGCAGCTGCGTGTGCCGTAGCTCATCAAATGCCGCCCGTAATTTGTTGCTACCAAACACCGCCCGAGCGCGAACCAGAGCCTGTAATTCCCACGTCCAGGCGTCCTCGTCTAAATAGTTTGCGTAAGTGTCAACACGACTCACCAATAGCCCCGCCTTGCCCGAGGGACGTAAGCGCATATCGACCTCATACAACACACCAATCATGGTTCGGGTGGTAAATAAATGTAAAATACGCTGCGCTAGACGCAGATAAAATTGTTGCACCTCAAGCGGTTTAGCGCCGTCAGTTTCACCTTCATAGTCACTGTCGGTAATAAACACTAGATCAAGATCTGAACTGTAACTTAGTTCCAAACCACCCAATTTCCCGTACGCGATAACCGCTAAGCCAGTATCCTCGATTGAGCGTCCTGGCGGACAGCCGTGGCGAGCAGCCAGATGCTGCCAGGCCAAATGCACCACGTGTTCGATCACCGCTTCAGCAAGATAGCTTAGATGATCGCTGACTTTCATTAACGACAAGGCGCCGCTAATATCTGCCGCAGCTATTTTTAGCTGGCAGGACTGTCGCGCCTGGCGTAACGCATTTAGTTGCGCTTCCAAATCGTCCTCTTGCTCCGGAATACGCACCATATAGTCGTTGATTATAGCGGGGTAATCACGTAATTCCGGAAGTTCATAAAGATGTTGCGGATCAATGAGCTCGTCCAACAGAATTGGGAAATTGGCCAGGTGTTGGGTAATCCACGAACTTGCCCGGCACAGCTTGATTAACTGTTCTCTGGCACCCGAGTTCTCCACTAACAGTTCAACGTAAGCCGTGCGGCTCATGATACGCCGTAAAACCGTAAACACCCGCTCCAGAACAACTTCGGCGTCAGCTAGCTGCAAACTACGTTGTAATAACAGGGGAACGAGTTTCGCCATTGCTTTACGCCCGCGAGGCCCACTACCACGTTTACGTATTTCATGCCGTAAGTCACTTACCAATGCCCAAATTTGCTGCGCACGCTGCTTATTTAATCCGGCGTCGTGTAACACGTCGAGCGCAGTTTCATCCTCGATCATGTCCTGCCACAGCAACTGCAGCGGACCGGCGTCTTCATCGTCGCTCTCGTTGTCGCCGATCACAGTTTGGAAATGCGCATGCACCTTAGCCATGTTCGTGCGGATTTGTTCTGCCAGCTCTGCCCAGCTGAGCTCAAAAGCTCGGGCGACGCGCTCCTGACGCGCTGAATCACTCGGTAACGTTTGCGTTTGCTCGTCGTTCAGTTGCTGCAACACATGCTCGACCTTACGCAAATATTCATAGCACGTCATGAGTTCTTCGATGGCGCCACTGGGCAGTAGGCCAAGCTCATCAATTGCCTGATATGCACGATAAATAGAGGGGGTTTGCAGTTGGCGTTGCTGACCACCGCGAATTAGCTGAAAACTTTGCGCAATAAACTCGATTTCACGAATACCGCCAGGCCCCAGTTTAATATTGTTCTGGACCCCCTGCCGTCTTGTCTCCTGAGTGATTAAGGTTTTCATTTTCCGAAGTGCATCGATCGCCGAAAAGTCAATATAACGACGATAAACGAAGGGCCTTAACAGTTGCCGCAACTGCTGTTCGTAACCATCAGAAGCACCAATTAAACGAGCCTTAACCATGGCATAGCGCTCCCAGTCACGACCCTGTTCCTGGTAGTAATTTTCCAACCCTGCCAAGCTCGTAACCACCGGTCCGGACTGACCAAAAGGGCGTAAACGTAAGTCAACGCGAAAGACCCTTCCATCACCCGTCACTGTATCCAGCAAGCCTACTAAAGCTTGTACCAGCTTGGTAAAAAAGATGTTGGTCTCGATAGGCTTCCGTGGATGGTCCGTTTCACCGCGTTCGGGATAGCAAAAAATAAGATCAATATCCGAAGAGAAATTAAGTTCGCGTCCCCCTAGTTTGCCCATTCCAATAATAAGCAGCGGTTGCGCGTTTCCTTGTTCGTCGCGCGGACAACCATAGCGCTCACTCAATTGTGGATAAAGCCAATCGCGTGCAGCAATAATAAAGGCATCGGCAGCTGCTGATATATGCGTTAGCATTTCTTTTAACTGCAGCTGTTGTGCGAGATCAGCGGCCGCTAAGCTAGCAAACCAGCGTTGTCGGAAACGCCGCAGAACCTGCTGCGCTTCGCTTTCAGTTGTGACCCCGGTCAGTGCATCTCGCAACAGCGACAAATAATCGTCAGGGTTAGGTAAAACCACTTTGCCAACTTTATCAACAACAACAGCATCGGCATCGTTTTGCCATGTCGTGGCAATAAATTCACTTACTGAACACCAAAACTCTTGCTGTTGCGAACGCTCTGTCATCATTAACCTAACCAGTAGGGTTCTTGCTTTAACGCCGCTTTCCGCGAATGCTCCAGCGCATACAGCAATGATTCTAACTGCACCGTTTGCCAGTTCAGCAAACGATCAGGTTGATTATCATCATTATCTTTTATTGCATCACGGAGCAATTTTAACGCCATGATTTCGCGGATCCCTCGTACCATATCTTGCCAGGGGGCACGAAACTGCTCTCTATCCTCTTCATCAAATAGATAACCTACGCAATAGCCCAACTGAAGTGAGCTTTGCAGCAATGGTAGTTGTTTTAAATAGTACTCAGGTTTTAAGTCGCGCTCTTTGGCAAATGCATCGATTACATTTTGCCAATCTTCACGCAGCCGCTGACTTGCCCACTGCCGCAATGGCAACTGTGCGACCTGTTCATGTCGCGGCTGTTCATGACACAATGCCCCCAGCTCCAACAAGGTTAACTGATAATCATCACGAACACTTAAACTCTGCACCAGCTCCAACTGCACCGCATGCTGCTGTTGCTCGCGAATCGCATCATATAATTTCGGATACTGTTCCAGAGCACGATGATAGGCACCATCTTCGGCAGTGAGTTCAGTCAAGCCATCATAACGACTCAACCATCCCAAATGCCCCAGCATTTGCTCCAGTCGTAGGATGTGATCGCCGACGTCAGTTTCTAAAGTAGCAAGTTGCTGCAACACAACTTTACTCAAGCGAATACCGTCAGTAATCCCCGCGACGGCTCGTACACTAGGCACTTCGGTTAAACAGGCATCATTATGCTGCCAATATTGCAACGCATAGGTCAGAGCTCGATAAAGCCCCGTTCCGACATCATCATTCGGCTGCTGTGGAACAAAATGCGCATGCGTGAACGGCTCAAGTACAGTTTTACCAGCTAACATGTATCCACGTGCGGCTTTACTGAGGTTACCGAGTCGCGCATTCAGGCGCGTGATAAACCTTCTTGCTAAGCGATAGGCATCGGTAATATCGCCTTGTTGAACCTCAAGCTCGATTTCCGCCAGGGGGCGCTCTTGCTCACCTACTTTTATCAAGCCTTCATCGTAGACCAGCTCAATATGTCCATCACCGCTCGGTAAGTGCCATCGATAACGAGTAAAGTCGGTACGAAAGATTTCATGAAGATCGCGATTGATATCAAATAAAGGAAAGTCATCAGGCCAAATATCTTCTTCGAACAGCGTCAAGTCAGGTTGTTCTGAGGTAATCGCAGTGTTGTATTCCGGTCGACTGTGCACACCACCTAAAACTTCTCCGGCTAGCTTAATGGTTTGCTCACGCTGGTCTCCGCGCTGACGAATCCGCAAACCCATATCATGCTGCCGTAACCGCAAATCCTCGGTATCGAAATAACCGTTACTCAGCTGCAACTCAGTCATCTCAGCGTCTTTCGCGAGGCTTTGGCACAATGCCAATACTTGCTCGCGAGAAACACCTTCTACTAACAGTTTGATCTCAATTTCCTGGCTCACAAAGACTCTCACGTACTTCGATTCATCTAGGTTATCTACGGTACTCGCAGCCTGCATGCGGGTCAACTGAAATGGTCTTGACAGAAGGGTACAAAAATTGCACCGTGGGCGGCGAGAAAAAATTTAGAAATCTGATTGTATGGGCTTTACGCGCGCTAAAAAAGACATATACTTGCGCGCAAATTATGTCCCCTCCAGCCTTAGGCTGAGTCTTACAGGAGATGCTATGTTCAAAGCCAGTGATGTACTTCAGGCTCAGTACACCGGTGCCGACCTCGGCACTTTGCAACGCGCAATCACAGAAAGTTATTTAGTTGATGAAGATGCGTATCTGCAAGAGTTGATGCAACTCGTGCCTAATGATGACGCGACCCTTGATGCGGTAACCGAAAGATCAGCCAAGTTGGTCAATACCGTACGCGAGCGTGCCGAAGGCGGCGGTGTCGATGCTTTTTTACAGGAATATAGCCTCGATACCAAAGAAGGCATCATCTTGATGTGTTTGGCTGAAGCTTTATTGCGTGTTCCCGATGCCCGCACCGCAGATGCCTTAATTCAGGATCGTCTCTCGGGCGGCGCATGGCAAAAGCATATGGGACAAAGCGCATCGTGGTTAGTGAACTCCGGAACCTGGGGTTTGGCTTTAACCAATACGGTGATCAACCCAACCGGACAACCGATGCAAACCCCACGCGGCGTGTTTCGACGCCTAACCCGACGCTTAGGCATGCCCGTCGTGCGTAAAGCAACGTACACCGCGATGCGTATTATGGGAAAACAGTTTGTGCTTGGGGAAAGCATCGAACAAGCGCTAAAGAATAGCCGTGCCAATCGTGATAAAGGCTACACCCATGCCTACGACATGTTAGGCGAGGCGGCGCTAACTATGGCTGATGCGCGACGCTATCATGAAGAGTATGTGAACTCTATTAAGGTAGTGGCAAAAGAGGATTTTAATAATCCCAAGGCGCCACGGCCGACTATTTCGATCAAGTTATCTGCCCTGCACCCACGGTACGAATCGGCGAATCAAAATCGGGTACTGACCGAACTTGCGCAAAGTCTTACTGACCTCGTCAAGTTAGCTAAAGAAGCAGATGTCGGTGTCACCATTGACGCCGAAGAAGCCGACCGCCACGAATTATCGTTAGAGTTGTTTGAGAAAGTCTACCGTAGCGGCGTATGTAAAGGCTGGCCACGCTTTGGTGTGGTTGTTCAAGCGTACTCGAAACGCGCCCTGCCAACTTTGTGCTGGTTAACCGCGCTGGCCCGCGAGTGCGGTGATGAGATACCGGTACGACTGGTTAAAGGTGCTTATTGGGACACTGAAATAAAACTGTGTCAGATGAATGGCCTGACCGGTTACCCAGTATTCACCCGCAAGGCGAATACTGACGTCAGCTACCTTGCCTGCTCTCGCTATTTGATGAGCGAGGCTACTGATGGTGCGCTGTACCCGCAGTTTGCTACTCACAATGCGCAAACCGTGGTTGCTATTCAACAGATGAATGAAACTACTAAACGCCGTATTGAATTCCAGCGGCTACACGGGATGGGCGATGAGCTTTACGACACCCTACTGCAAGACGAACCAGAAACTACGGTGCGTATTTATGCACCGGTAGGTGCACATAAAGATTTGTTGCCCTACTTAGTTCGTCGCTTACTAGAAAACGGCGCCAACACCTCGTTTGTGCATAAGTTAGTCGACCCAGATACCCCGGTCGACGAGCTCATCAAGCACCCGATGCACACCATTACCAAGTACGAGACTTTGGCCAACACTAAAATTCCATTGCCGACGCAGATTTTCAGCGATCGCAAAAACTCGTTAGGATTGAACATGAACATTCATTCGCAAGCAGATGACTTTATTGCTGCGGTGCAGCAATACCGTGATAAACAATGGCAGGGCGGTCCAATCGTCAATGGCGAAGTTGCTGATGCCCACCATCGGGTAAGCATTACCAGTCCACAAGAAACCCAACGGCAAATCGGTAGTATCAGCTGGGGTGACAAAGCACTTGCTGAACAAGCGTTGAACAGCGCCAATGCTGCGTATCGCCGCTGGCGCGATACCGATGTCGAAGTCCGTGCAAAGGCTCTGGAGAAGTTTGCCGATTTAATGGAAGCTAACCGTGATGAGATGATCGCATTGTGCTCGCTCGAAGGCGGTAAAAGCTTACAAGATGGTATCGATGAGGTACGTGAAGCCGTCGACTTCTGCCGATACTACGCTGTTGAAGGGCGTAAATTAATGGCGGACAGCACGACCCTACCCGGTCCCACCGGCGAAACCAACGAACTCTTGGTGCAAGGCCGCGGAACCTTTATCTGCATCAGTCCCTGGAACTTCCCGCTCGCCATTTTTACTGGTCAGGTTGTTGCCGCTTTGGTCGCCGGTAATTGTGTCATCGCTAAACCCGCCGAACAAACTGGACTTATCGCTTTCCGCGCAGTTCAGCTGTTGCTTGAAGCAGGTATCCCAGGTGACGTGGTGCACTTTATGCCGGGTAGTGGCGCTGAAGTAGGTTCATTTTTGGTTAGCCAGGAAGATATCGGTGGCGTCTGCTTTACTGGCTCTACTTACACTGCACAATCTATTAACCGTGCCCTGGCGGCACGTACTGGCGCAATCGTGCCATTGATTGCTGAAACAGGCGGTCAGAATGCCATGTTGATAGATTCAACCGCGCTACCTGAACAAGCGGTAACTGATATTGTCGATAGTGCGTTCAAGAGCGCCGGGCAACGCTGCTCTGCGCTGCGCGTATTGTTCGTCCAGGACGATATCGCTGACCGTGTCATCGACCTATTAAAAGGTGCGATGGCAGAACTACAAGTTGGCGACCCGTTATTACATGAGACCGACGTTGGTCCAGTTATTGATGGTGTCGCTAAAAGTACTCTGGAACAACATATCAGCGATATTTCCCAAGCTGGCCGTTTGATCGGAAAAGCGCCAATGCCGGATTACACCAATGGCGGAACTTTCGTTGCACCGACGGCGATTGAAATCGATAGCATCAATCAATTGGTAAAAGAAAACTTTGGCCCCATTTTACATGTTATTCGCTATTCAACCGACAATCTCGACGATGTTATCAACAGCATCAATGCGACTGGCTTTGGTTTAACCTTTGGCATTCATAGCCGCAACGAAACTTTTGCTGCCGATATCGCGCGCCGGATTGATGTAGGTAACGTTTACATTAACCGCAACCAAATCGGTGCCGTAGTTGGCGTACAGCCATTTGGTGGCCGCGGTATGTCCGGTACTGGTCCAAAAGCAGGTGGGCCACATTACCTCACCCGCTTTATCACCGAAAAAACGCGCACCAACAACATCACTGCTGTTGGTGGTAACGCAACCTTGCTCTCTTTGGGTGATTAAAACTCGTCCAACTCATGCAAGTACAACGACTGGCTGCCGTCTTCCACGGCGGCGGCCAGACTTTCTACCCGCGGTAAGAGTCGCGCCATAAAAAACTTCGCAGTCTTAACTTTACTCGATAAATATGGACGCTCCGCGGTCAGTGGTAATGCAGCTTTTGCCATCCGTAACCACAAGTAGCCATAAATCACATAGCCAAGCAGATGCAGGTATTCAACTGCCACACTGTTAATCACGTTTTCATCTTCAGCAACCTGCCCTAAGACTTTTTCTGTTACTGCAGAAGCGCGCCGCACGGCTTGTGCCAACAACGCATATTCAGCTTCGAGTTCCGCCACCGGCTCGTCCAGCAGACTCTGAATGTCGTCCAGCAATGGTTTAATTAGCTCACCACGCGAACCAGCAACCTTGCGTCCTAGCAAATCAAGAGCTTGAATGCCGTTGGTCCCTTCGTAAATCTGAGCGATACGACAGTCGCGTACCAATTGCTCTTGCCCCCACTCCCGCACATAACCATGGCCACCCAATACTTGCTGACCGATGACCGTGGTCTCGAAGCCTGTATCGGTTATAAATGCCTTCGCTATCGGGGTCAGTAATGCAACCAATGCGTCAGCGCGCGCTTTTTCAGCGGCGTCATCACTGTACTTCGCTGTATCAAGTTGCTGTCCTACATAGGTTGAAAATGCTCGTCCACCTTCAACAAAAGCCTTCATAGTCAGCAACATACGACGGACATCACCATGCACGATCAGCGGATCGGCTTCTTTATCAAGATCCCGCGTGGCTTTTGCGCCCCGTCCTTGAATCCGGTCCTGGGCATAGTCCAGCGCGGTTTGGTAAGATCGTGCCGCAGCCCCAAGTCCCTGAATGCCTACGCCCAAGCGCTCGTAGTTCATCATCGTGAACATCGCCGGCAAACCTTGGTGTGGAGCGCCCACTAGCCAACCTTTGGCACCGTCGAAGTTCATCACGCAAGTTGCTGATGCGTGAATACCCATTTTATGTTCGATGGAGCCGCACTGAACACCGTTACGCTCGCCGACGTTGCCATCTGCATCGGGTAAAAATTTAGGCACAATAAACAGACTGATACCTTTACTGCCCGCTGGCGCGCCGGGAAGCTTTGCCAGTACTAAGTGGACAATATTTTCGGTGAGATCATGTTCGCCTCCGGTAATGAAGATTTTGGTACCGGTAACAGCGTAGCTGCCGTCCGCTTGCGGTTCGGCTTTGCTTCTAATAATTCCCAAATCAGTGCCCGCATGCGGCTCAGTCAGACACATTGTGCCGGTCCATTCGCCAGCAGTCATACGCGGTAAATAAAGGTTTTTCAAATCATCGCTGGCGTAGGCATCAATGGCAATGATTGCGCCGGCTGTAAGACCTGGGTAAAGCGAAAAAGAAATATCAGCAGCACATAGCATTTCTTCGTACTGTGCCGAAACTACTTTGGGTAGGCCCATACCACCAAAGTCTGGATTCGCTGTTACTCCAACCCAACCACCAGCGGCTAACTGTTGAAAATTCTCTTGGTAATTTTGTGGAGTGGTAACCCTACCGTTATCGAATGTCACGCCTTCTTCATCGGCAGCACGGGCGTGGGGTGCAATCATCGACTCAGCTAGCTTTGCAGCTTCATCAATAATTGCTCTCGCCATATCCACATCAACCTCAGCGAGCGAAGAAAAGCGCGCCCAATCTTCATCGACATGGAACACATCTTGCAGCAAAAACTGCATGTCATCACGAGGAACTCGATAATCCGCCATACACCACCTCAATAAAATCAAACAATGAATTTAAACAGGTGTTTTAATATCAACTTAACGCGAGCTTGTCCAGTCCTCTAATGCAGGTTGTTGGAATGCATCGTTGCCAAGTGCTAAAACAACGTGGTTCGGTGCGATTGTAAGAACCTGAATTCCCTGCCAAAGATCACCTTGGCGTAAACGCTTTCCGGCCAGTTCGATAAAGCGTTCATTGGCCCGCGATGAGTATTGGTGGGCATCGTAACTAAAACTCGGGATCTGCGACTGCAAACGCCCGGTAAGATCACTAATGCGCGGCAGAACCGAATTTTTCTGACTACCTCGGCTGCCGGTAGCCACAATCGCCTCTTCAAATGCGGAGAGTAAATCTGCTGGCACTTGATTAAGATCGACAGCTTGATCTTTTGCTACTGCTGCTGGTTCTGAAAAGCTCGACTGTGTTTGTTGTTGTCGTTCCGGTTGCGCTGCTACTGTTACTACAGGCTCTGACACCGCTTTCGGCGCAGGTAGTGCAACAACGCGCACCGGCTTCGGCTCACCCAACTGCCACTGCTGTTCGGTTGCTACAATTGGTTGCTGTGGTGGATTTGGCGTCAGTAGCAATAGCACCGCTAGCCAACCCATGATTGCTGCAAACGGAACTGCCAACCAAGCCAACCACAGCAAAGATCTTGGTTGGCGGGCTGCGGGTTCGAGTAATACGGCTGACTGTGCTGGCAGTAGCTTTGATTGCTGCTGCCGTAACGCTTTTAATACCGACGACATCAGTATTGCCCCCCAGACTCTCGCTGCTGCAACCGCGGTCCGATAGTTGTATGGTGACTGGCGAGCCACGCTAAGGTTATGCCATCAAGTTCGCCGGTCATAGGCAAACCATGTTGCTGCTGAACCGCTTGAGTCAATGCACTCAAATCCTGAATCGGATCAGTAACGTATGTGTGCAATTGCTTTTGCAGCCATAGCTGATATGTTTCGGCATCGCTCAAACTGTAGCCCGGAGGGTGCGGAAACAGTGCCATAAACTCACCAGTCCAACCGTCCGCAGGCTGCGTGTTGGCAGCGCCAATCCACTGCCAGTTACCCGACTCTAATTGAAGTAACACCGGCAAATTTAGTGCTTTGATGCGATCGAAACGCAACCGGCCTGTCACGCAACCCAGCTGATACGTTACCACCCAGTCGCACAAGGTTTTGTCGTTCGCTGGCTGTGGTAATTGCCATGCTCGCAGTAAGTCTCTTACTGGTTGTTGCTGGGCAACAGTTACGCGGTCGTCAGTGACCGGCATAGCGGTATTCTGCTGCCACTGCCACCACCAACTGCCCACCGCACCCAGGGCTAGAGCGATAACAGCTAAAGCTACCGCTCCCAATGGATTGAGCAGGCGCCGCGAAGTACCACCAGCAACATCTAACTCCTGAGCCGCATGACGTATTTGTGTGCGACCGACAACCTGTACCTGATCGTTGTATGCGGCTAGCAAAGCACGATCGCAAAGTAAATTTAACCGTCTTGGTATACCACCGCTGTACTGATGTACTAAGCGTAACGCGGTTTTATCAAATAATGCCCGCTGGGCGCCAGCAACCTGCAACCGGTAATTTATGTAGCGTTCAGTGTCGCCTTCTTGCAGGGGCAACAGGTGATAGCGAGCAGTAATGCGTTGCGCAAGTTGCCGTAACTCACGGCGACGCAGCAAATCCTGTAATTCTGGTTGACCGATCAGTATTACCCGTAGCAATTTATTTTGATTGGTTTCCAGGTTGGTCAACAGCCGCAATTGCTCTAAAACTTGTGGGCGTAAATGTTGCGCTTCATCAATTAGCACCACACACTGTTCACCTTCGGCATGGGCTGCAAGTAAAAATTCCGAAAGTTTATCGGTTAAGCGTTTATTGGTGATATTACGCTTCGCATAGCGAATGCCAAACTCATCGCACAGGGTCGCCAATAACTCTGTTTCGTTGAGCATCGGATTAAGGATAAATGCCGTGCGAGTTTGCTCTGGCAACTGCTCGAGCAATGCCCGAGATACGGTGGTTTTGCCAGTGCCCACTTCACCTGTGAGCAAGATGAAACCACCACTACCTTGCAATCCATAACTCAAATGTGCAAGCGCCTCTTGGTGACGTTCACTGAGATACAGAAAGCTAGGATCAGGCGCAATAGAAAACGGTTCTGTTTGTAAGCCAAAGTAGTTCAGATACATAGTATGTAGTCATTTGCTAACGTGAAACGATCTTCAGTGTAACGACTGACTTGCATCAGGGCTAGTCATTCGCCATCATCAGGATAAATAAATAGGAGTGTGGTGTGAAAGTCTATCTGGTCGGTGGCGCAGTGCGCGACAAGTTATTGGGTAAAGCCTTACATGAACGGGACTACGTAGTAGTAGGCGCGACCCCTGAAGAAATGTTAGCTCGTGGTTTTCGCCAGGTCGGGAAAGACTTTCCGGTATTTTTACATCCACATACCGATGAAGAGTATGCATTGGCTCGCACCGAACGGAAGTCAGGACCAGGCTACACAGGTTTTACCATCGCCGCCGAACCTTCCGTGACTCTCGAACAAGATTTACAACGCCGCGATCTAACCATAAACGCCATTGCTGAAGCTGATGATGGCCAACTTATCGACCCCTACGGAGGTTTGGCCGATCTCAAGGCGCGCATGCTCCGACATGTTTCGTCCGCATTCGTTGAAGACCCGTTAAGGGTGCTTCGTGCCGCTCGATTTGCCGCTCGATTTGCTGACGATGGGTTTGTGATCGCTGCGGAAACCTTACAACTGATGCGTCAAATCAGCACCCATGACGAGCTTGCTACACTCGCCAACGAACGGGTTTGGCAGGAAACTGTGAAAGCGCTGAACACGTCTCGCCCTGCGGTTTATTTTAAGGTGCTTAAAGACGCAGAGGCTCTCTCGCCCTGGTTCCCTGAACTAGAAGACAACACAACTTTTCACGCCGTGCAAGCGCGCCTTTCGGCGATCGATATGACGACTGCGGAGTTAGTGTTCGCGCTTTGGATGGGCGAACTTTCAGCTGCGCAAATTAACCTGCTCAGTGAGCGTTTGCGAGTGCCGAAGGAATGGCGCCAGCTCGGTAAACTAGCCTGCCGCTGGCATGCGGCTGCGCAACAGCTCACACAACATAAAGTTTTTGCCGAGTGCGCGCTACATGCAGACCTCTGGCGCCGGCCTGAACGATTCGGTCAACTTCTGCTGGTTTGGCGGCAACAGGGCCTTACCTTAACCGAACAGGAAAAGTTACAAACAGCCTTCGACGCAGCAGATCGGGTTTCGGCCGCGACGCTTATTGAGCAAGCGCGCGCCGCTGGAGAAAGTTTGGTTGGTCCAGAGATCGGCGCAGCGGTTCAACAAGCGCGTGACACTGCGATTGCCGGGGTTCTAAAGGAATAGGTAGAACAAAATCGCACCGAGCACCAGGCGGTAGATGACGAAGGGCAACATCCCCATCCGCTCAATTACCTGCAGGAACAGTTTGATGCACACATACGCCGCGACAAAGGCAATGGCCATTCCCAACAGCACCAGACCCCAAGCGACCGGTTCCGCCTGCTGTATGAGTTGTACACCTTTGTACCCACCCGCCAACATAATAATCGGTATCGACAACAAAAACGAAAAACGGGCGGCATCCATGCGCGTCAATCCCAACAGCAATCCAGCGGTAATGGTAATACCTGAACGTGAGGTACCAGGAATTAATGCGATAGCTTGCGCCAGACCAACAAATAACGCTTGTTTCAGCGTCAAAGCACTGAGTGATGATTTTTCGCTGGCCCGGGTATCGGCATACCAAAGCAAGAAACCAAAGGCGATGGTAGAGCTTGCAATGACGAGGGCGGAGCGGCCGTAGTTTTCTAACAAATCGTTACCGAGTAAACCTGCCATCGCCGCAGGTACTGTCGCCCAAACAATAAACCAAGCTAATCGACTATGGCTGGTATGCTGCCCACGCAGACTGTTAAACCAACCTACAACTAGCTCAACCACCTCGGTTCGGTAATAAAACACAACCGCGGCCAGGGTGCCAACATGCACCGCGACATCAAAAGCCAGCCCTTGGTCTTGCCACCCTAATAGCTGCGACGGCAAAATCAAATGCGCGGAGCTGGAGATCGGAAGAAACTCGGTAAAACCCTGTATAAGTGCAAGAATTATAGCTTCAAACGTACTCAACTTAGCTTTCCTTGTGCAGTGTTGGGAGTTATTAAGTTGGGGAGATCTTCAAACGGGAATTCTATCCGTTGCAAGCGTTGTTCGCCACGATAATTCTGCCAAAGTTGTGCAAATGACTCACCGACAACAGGATGACGATGGTGGGGCGCCAGCTCAGCCAGCGGGCACAACACAAAAGCGTTGTGCAAAATCTCCGCACGTGGCAGTTGTACCGGTGTCTCGCACACCTCATCATTGTATAACAGCACGTCTATATCCAGTGTGCGCGGACTGTACTTGGCTGCGCTGGACGGATGTCCATGGGCGCGCTCAATAGCTT
Source organism: Pseudidiomarina xizangensis (assembly GCF_052541995.1). NCBI lineage: Bacteria > Pseudomonadati > Pseudomonadota > Gammaproteobacteria > Alteromonadales > Idiomarinaceae > Pseudidiomarina > Pseudidiomarina xizangensis. The sequence goes on along the minus strand of NZ_JBOBQA010000001.1, from coordinate 36,463 downwards.
TACAGGATTGGCTAAGTTCAGTCATCGAAAGAGCAGTTTTTAACGCCACGACGGTATTCAAGAAATCATGTCCCGCGAACCCAATCGCTTCACTTTCGTATACTGCTGCCACGCGCAGCGGATGTTCTACAGTCGCGAACTGCTGGTGCAATGCACGTATGCCCGCCGCAATGTGATGCTGTCGTCGTCGATTGCTGCCTAATCCTAAAAACACTTGCGCCAACGACATATCAGCTGCGACTCCGGGTGATTTCAACACCAACAGTCTGAGCAGCTGCGACAGCCTTTGGTTTACTCACGCAGACCTTAACAGTCGTCACCTGAAACTCACTTAAGATCAATTGCGCCACTTCTTCAGCCACGGTTTCGATAAGTTGCCGGGGTCGGGATTCAACCAACTTCACCACAGCCTGACTTAGAGCAGCATAATCCAGGGCATGCTCTAGCTCATCACTAGCCGCAGCAGCAGCTTGATCCCAATCCATGGTCAAATCAACTAGTAATGGCTGGCGCTGCTCATGTTCCCACTCATAAACGCCAATCAGGGCGTCTGTGCGTAAGCCTTTAACAAACACTTTATCCATTCAACACAACTCTTATAATCAGCGTAGAAATTTATTCCAGAAGCGCTTATGCTTAAGTCTTTGATAGTAACGGAAAGCGCGCCGGAAAATAAACTATATGGGTGCAATAATTGTATTGGCCATTGTCGTGGCCTACTTATTTGGATCGTTAAGCAGTGCAGTTATCATCTGTAAACTGTTCGGCCTACCTGATCCTCGTGTCACCGGATCGAAAAATCCGGGTGCTACCAATGTTTACCGGTTAGGCGGTAAAGTCCCGGCTATTTTGACCTTAAGCTTTGATGTTTTGAAAGGCATGATTCCGGTTTGGGTTTCATACTTTCTCGGTATCACACCACTATTCCTGGGTATGATCGCCGTCGCCGCTTGTCTTGGTCATATTTTTCCGTTGTACTTTCAATTTCGTGGCGGTAAAGCTGTTGCTACCGCCTTAGGCACCATGTTTCCAGTAGCATGGGAAATGGCGCTGCTACTTATTGCAACCTGGCTACTGGTTTTCAGAATCGGTAAAGTTTCCTCTCTAGCTGCCATCATCACCGTGACGCTTGCGCCGTTTTATGCGTATTGGATCAAACCTCAGTACACCGTACCGACAATTATGATTTCAATTCTCATCATTTGGCGTCATCAAGCCAATATTTCCCGCCTTCGCCACGGCAGTGAGCAACGCATTCGGCGTCGCCGTTAAGACCTCATTTGCGGTGCCTCTAGCTGCTCCAAGGGCCAACGCGGAAAGGTTTTCACTGCGGTATCTACCTGCTCTCCAGCTGCCAATCGTTGGGCCCCGGCAAAAGCAATCATCGCGCCGTTATCAGTACAGAACTCGGGGCGCGGGAAGAACACCTGTCCACCAATTTGTTCAGCAAATGCATGTAATTGCCGTCGCAGCTCTTTATTCGCACTCACTCCACCAGCGACAACTAGACGTTTAAGCCCTGTTTCACGCAGCGCACGGCGACATTTTATGACGAGAGTATCTACTACGGCTTCCTGAAACGCGCGCGCTATGTTGGCCCGAGTCTGTTCATCGGTAGCTGCGTCAGCGATGGTATTTGCAGCGAAGGTCTTCAGCCCGCTGAAACTAAAATCTAACCCAGGTCGATCGGTCATCGGTCGCGGAAACTTATAAGGGCCTGCTTGTCCTTGTTCAGCCAATGCAGCCAATCGCGGGCCGCCAGGGTAATCCAACCCCATTAACTTTGCCGTTTTATCGAAAGCTTCACCCGCTGCATCATCTACTGATTCACCCAGCAACTCATAACGACCGATACCATCTACTCGCACCAACTGTGTATGACCGCCGGAAACCAGTAAAGCGATAAAAGGAAAATCTGGAGCTTCAGGTTCAAGCATGGGCGCCAGCAGATGACCTTCCATGTGATGCACCGCGACTGCCGGAACTTGCCACCCCAACGCCAAACTACGGCCAATGCAGGCACCCACCAATAACGCACCGACCAGACCTGGCCCCGCAGTGTAAGCGACACCATCAATATCAGCAGAGGTCAGGTTTGCTTCGCTTAATGCGGCTTGAATCAATGGCAGGGTTTTTCGGACATGATCGCGCGACGCCAATTCAGGCACCACACCACCATAATCCGCATGCAATTTCACTTGCGAATACAATTGATGAGCTAACAGGCCTTGATCAGTATCGTAAATCGCGATTCCTGTTTCATCACAGGATGTTTCAATACCTAACACGCGCATGCTTAACCTCGTACCACCAGCATAAATTTGAGAGCGGTAGTTTACTCGAAGTTACTCAAGATCGACAGTCACTCCTTTCATACCACCTTCATCGCCCGGACGTGACTCGCCACTGAGCTTCACGCGCAGACGCAGATCGTTTGGTGCATCAGCATGGCGTATTGCTTCTTCAAAAGAAATCTTACGTGCCTTGTACAAGTCAAATAGCGCCTGATCGAAGGTCTGCATACCTAGCTCACGTGATTTGGCCATAATTTCTTTGACTTCGCCCATGTCATTCTTGGCGATCTTTTCAGCCACAATTGGACTATTTAACAGCACCTCAATTGCGGCTACCCGACCACCATCCGTCGTTGGTACCAGTTGCTGTGCAACAATGCCGCGCAGGTTAAGTGAAAGGTCAAACATCAATTTACCCACTTTCTCTTTTGGCACCATATGCATGATGCGCTCGATCGCTTGGTTGGCATTGTTAGCGTGTAATGTTGCGACACACAAGTGACCAGTTTCAGCAAAAGTAAGCGCATATTCCATGACCTCTTGCGAGCGGATCTCGCCAACTAGGATGACATCTGGTGCCTGCCGCAACGAACTTTTCAAGGCCGTTTCAAAAGTTTCTGTATCGGTTCCTACCTCACGTTGAGTAACCATCGATTTACCATGTTCATGGACGAACTCAACTGGGTCCTCAATGGTTATGATATGTCCGCGAGAATTCTGATTACGATAACCAAGCAATGCCGCTAAGCTCGTTGATTTACCTGTACCTGTACCACCAACGACCAGCACTAAGCCGCGTTTCGCCATAATCAGTTTGGTAAGGGTTTCCGGCAACTTTAATTCGTCCACGGTTGGAATTTCTGTAACGATTCGACGAATCACCATGCCGGCGCGTTGCCGTTGCCAAAATGCACTTACCCGAAAGCGACCAATCCCTTCGCGAAAAATCGCAAAGTTTGCTTCGAAATGCTTGAAGTACTCATCATGATGCTTTTCTCCAAGCGCCTCTTTTACCAGATCTAACGCCCCCTCCTCGGAAAGTTTTTGATCGCTGAGGTGACGTAGTTCGCCATTTACTTTGGCACTTGGCGGCAAGTTAGCGGAAACAAAAAGATCCGATGCCTCTTTCTCAATCATGATCTTAAGTAATTTATCTAGCAACATAGTGCTTCCTCGCTTCTGATCAGTCGCCATCGGTTATTTAAACGCCTCTTTGTTCGCCGCTTTCGCGCGTGCGTCAATACGCGCTACTAAGCCTTGATTGAGAAGGTTGAGCAAGCCTTGATCCAAGGTCTGCATGCCATGCGAGGCGCCGGTCTGAATTGACGAGTACATCTGCGCCACTTTGTCCTCACGGATAAGATTTTTAATCGCTGACGTTGCGATCATAATCTCATGTGCCGCCACACGCCCGCCACCGACACGCTTTAACAACGTTTGCGAAATTACCGCGCGCAACGATTCAGATAACATCGAGCGCACCATTGGTTTTTCATCACCTGGAAAGACGTCGATAATCCGGTCAATTGTTTTTGGCGCGGAAGTGGTATGTAAGGTTCCAAACACCAAATGACCAGTTTCTGCCGCCGTCATAGCTAAGCGGATGGTTTCCAGGTCACGCATCTCACCGACCAGCACAACGTCAGGGTCTTCACGTAACGCAGACCGCAACGCCGCGCTAAAACTATGGGTATCACGATGCACTTCACGTTGGTTTATCAAGCTCTGCTTATTCTTGTGCACAAACTCGATCGGATCTTCAATAGTGAGAATATGGTGATGCTTAGCTTCATTGATAAAATCGACCATTGCCGCCAAAGTGGTTGACTTACCAGACCCCGTAGGCCCTGTCACCAAGACTAATCCACGCGGTTGATCGGCAATCGTCTTGAAAATTTCTGGGCAACCCAGTTGCTCTAACGTCAGTACATCGCTGGGAATCGTCCGCAACACTGCGGCACACCCTCTGTTTTGTACAAATACGTTCACCCGAAAACGGGCAAGATCAGGAATTTCGAAAGAAAAATCGCATTCAAAGTTCTGTTCGTACTCCTTTCTTTGGCGATCATTCATGATGTCGTAAACCAATTCCTGTACTTGCTTGTGGGTCAGCACCGGAATATTAATTTTACGAACATCACCATCAACCCGTATCATAGGGGGAGAATCTGCCGAAAGGTGTAAATCTGACGCGTTATTCTTGACGGCAAAGCCTAGTAACTCAGTTATATCCATACCAGTTCTCTTATTTATTGTCGGTGAGCCGTAACATGATGAATAGCATAATTGACCGCTTAAAAGAAGTCCGCAATAGCATTGCATCGGCCTGTCTACAAAGCAATCGTAGACCAGAATCGGTGCAATTGTTAGCTGTAAGTAAAACCAAACCAGCTAAGAAGATACGCGAGCTATATCTGGCAGGACAACGATGCTTCGGTGAAAACTACTTACAAGAAGCGCTCGAAAAGCAACAGCAATTAAGCGATTTAGACGACATCGTCTGGCATTTTATTGGTCCCATCCAATCGAATAAAACACGTGACATCGCCGCCAATTTTAATTGGGTTCAAAGTATTGACCGGTTGAAGATTGCCCGCCGACTTAACGACCAACGCGCTAAAAATCAAGCGCCACTCAACATTCTAATTCAAGTCAATATTGATGATGAGCGAAGTAAAGCCGGAATCCAACCCGAGCAGTTGCTAGACTTTGCTGCAGAATTACAGGAGTTTCCGCAAGTGACCTTGCGAGGTCTGATGACACTGCCTGCAGCCAATGCATCCAGCTCGCAACAGCAACAGAGTTTGCAAGCAATGCAAAGGTTGTTTTCGCAATTAGCATCCCAATATCCTACAGTTGATACACTTTCTATGGGCATGAGTAATGATCTTGAACCTGCTATCAAAGCCGGTTCAACGATGGTTCGTATTGGTACGGCCTTATTCGGCGCCCGTGATACAAAAGGAGTAAAGAATGACAACGCAAGTGCGTAAAATTGCCTTTATTGGCGCTGGAAATATGACCCAAAGTATCGTCGGCGGAATGGTTTCAAGTGGCTATCCGAGCGATCAAATTTACATCAGTAATCCAAGTGTTGGAAAACTCGAAAAAATGGCGGAGTCTTTGCAGGTGCATACCAGCCAAGACAATGCAGAGGTCGCCAACGCCGCCGATGTCATCGTACTTGCTGTGAAGCCCCAGTTAATGGCAGATGTGTGTGCCGCACTTACCGAACAAGTCGACAATTTAAAAGATAAGTTAATTGTTACCATCGCTGCCGGTATTCGTATCGAAAAATATCGCCAGTATCTTGGTGACGATATCCGCATGATTCGGGTTATGCCAAATACACCTTCGTTAGTGGGTAAAGGTATGTCAGGTTTGGTCGCTGACGACCGTGTGAATGATGCTGATAAATCTTACATTACCGAAGCATTTGATGGTGTAGGCGCAACACTATGGGTTGCTGATGAGGATGAACTTGATATCCTTGGCGCAGTAGCTGGTAGTGGACCTGCTTACTTTTTTGAATTCATGGCCAGCTTGCAAAAAGCAGCTGTTGCCCTTGGCTTCGACAGTGACAAAGCCCGTACCATGGTGCAACAAACAGCGTTAGGCGCAGCCGAGATGGCGATTGCCAGTGACCTGGAATTAGAGGACTTGCGTAAACAAGTTACTAGCAAAGGTGGTTCAACGGCGAAAGGCATTGAGCAATACCAAGCATTCGATATTGATAAAATCTCCGATTCTGCGGTCAAAGCGGCAGTAAAACGAAACCAGGAAATGGCCGAACTTTTCTAAAAAGTCTACAGGTTTAAAGGCGAAAAACTATGGAACTCATGCGTTTTCTTATCACCATTGTATTCGAGCTGTTTTTGATGGTGGTGATCTTACGAGTCTGGCTTCAGGCCGCTCGTGCTGATTTTTACAATCCGGTCAGTCAGTTTGTGGTGAAGGCAACAAACCCGTTGGTTCTGCCGTTACGCAAAGTCATTCCAATGGTTGGGGTATGGGATCTGGCCACCATAGTTCTCGCGCTGCTGGTTAGCATTGCTAAATTTGTCGCGCTGTATGCGGTGCACGGTTATCCTATGATCTGGAGTGACATTTTATTGGTAGGTGTGCTCAGCGCGGTTAGTCAGTTCCTGCAATTATTGTTCTGGATTGTACTGATTCGTGCACTTTTAAGCTGGTTTGCGCAAGGTTACAACCCCATGCAGGCAATTCTGGTGCAGTTAACTGAACCCTTCTTAGCTCCTATTCGCCGCATCATTCCGCCGTTAGGTGGACTCGATTTGTCGGTGTTGGTTTTGGTCATAGGTATTCAGGCACTACGCATATTGATAGGGATTTAATGTTATGCACAAACTAAGCTCTTGGTTAATGATGTTGCTCATTAGCGCAGGGTCCGTCGTTGCGACTCCCGCGCTAGCGGAGCAAAGTAAGCGCCTTGGCCCTTGGGAAGTACATTACAACGCTTTCAATTCCACCCTGTTGCGCCCAGAGATGGCACGCCAGTATAATCTTGAACGTTCAAGCACTCTAGCCACGCTGAATATTTCAGTACTCGCGGCGGAACAACCGGGTAAACCAGCACAACAAGTGACGGTTGAAGGTTATGTGATGAATCCACTGAGCATGCAACAAACCTTGGAGTTTCGCGAAATAGTTGAAGGTGATGCGGTTTATTACCTAGCGCAGACGTCATTCACCAACCTTGAAACTCTGCGGTTCTTCATTACCATTAAACAGGGTGATGAACTACAGGAACTTCGTTTCTCAGAGGAATTCTGGCGTAATTAGTTGTCTTCGCGCTCGAGCAACTTAATCCCTACTTTGCTAATTTTATTGTTTTCGTTCAGCTCACGGACGGTGAGCTGAACACGTCCCAAAGTTAGTTGATCACCCACCACCATACGCCGATGAAACTTCTGTGAGAAGTACGCATGTAAGGTCATTCCGGCCTCCGCTTCAGGTAAGTTACCTAACGGATAGAAGCTAGCGACATCAGCCAGCGATAAGTCGCCGTTTAAGGTAAAGTCGCCGAAGAAATCACTGCTGTTGAGGGACCGCGATTTTCCACCTGCAGCTAACACACGACTGATCTCATCGAGATGTTGGACTTTAGCAACCACCAATACGTGATCATCTTCAAGTAGCTTCGGCCGCGTTTCTGGCTGTAACCATTCACCGTTGCGAATCAATCCCACAAATTCGAGTGGCACCGACCAACGCAACTCATACCAAAAATGATCGCAGGCTGGCGAGCGCTCGCTAATCTCATAGGACCATAATTCCAGCGGGTCATTGCTACCTACCTGGTCTAGCGCCATGCGCCGATCAGGTTCAGCCTCCAGTGGCACTTCTAGCTTGAGCCAACGCGCCATAGGTGCGAGGGTCCAGCCCTGCAACACCAGTGACACCAGCACCACCACAAATGCCACATCAAAAAATAGCTCTTGTCCAGGCAGGCCACTTAGCCATGGATACAACGCCAAAATGATAGGCACCGCACCACGTAAACCCACCCAGCTGATAAACAGCTGTTCACGTACGGGAAAAGCAAATGGTGACAAACTGATAACAACGGCCAGTGGCCTGACAATGAAAATCATTAAGCCAGCGATACTTAACGATAGCCACAAGTTCTCAATCAAGTGTGATGGTGTCACCAATAACCCAAGAATTAGAAACATCATGATTTGGCTTAACCACGCCAGTCCATCTTGTACTTGCAGAATGTGCATTAATTGCGGTAGCCGTGCATTGCCGATCATGTAACCCATGAGGTATACCGCCAGAAAACCACTGCCACCGGCGCCAGATGTGAGCGCGAACACAACCACAGCACTAGCTGCTGCGAGCAACGGGAAAAATGCAAACTGGGTCGTGATTTTACGGGCCATTTCGACAAATATCCGGCCGCCAATCCAACCGCTGGCGTAGCCGACGATAAGTTGCTGGGCAACCTCTAAACCAACAGCAGAAAATGAGAAGGCTTGTCCCGATGCGATTAACGTCGTCATCGTCATCGTCAGGATCACCGCCATCGGATCGTTAGTGCCCGACTCAATCTCCAGGGTTGAAGCGACACGCTGTTTAATTTTCAGGTTCTGGGATTGAAAGATACTAAATACCGCCGCAGCATCAGTAGAACTAAGAATAGCCCCTATCAACAACGCAGTCGCCCAAGGCAAGTCGAATAGCCAAACAATACCTAAAGCGGTCAATGTCGAGGTTAATGCAACCCCTAATGTGGCAAGACTAATAGCTGGCCAAAGCGCAACCCGGAAGCGCTCGCGCTTAGTTCGCATACCACCATCAAAGATAATGATGACTAGCGCCAATGAACCAATCAGAAAAGCAACTTGCGGCTGGTCAAATTCAATGCCGAGCAAACCTTCTTCGCCCGCCAGCATTCCAACCACCAGAAATACCAGGAGCAAAGGAGCGCCAAGCCGCGAAGATACGACCGCAGCGAGAATGCTCACCAAGAGTAGTGAGCCCATGAGCAGCATAATACCGTTTAAGTCTGCCAAGATTTCCCCTTTGGTCAGTGTGCCGCATGCCTTATACTAGACCTATTGTGCCGAAACCGAAGTCATCTGTCATGCAAGAAGTTGTATTAGCTACTGGTAATCAAGGAAAAATACGCGAGTTGAAGGAGTTATTGCAACCTCTCGACTGGCAAGTTCGTGCCCAAGGTGAATGGAAATTTGCCGAAGCTGAAGAAACCGGACTCAGTTTTGTTGAAAACGCTATTTTAAAAGCACGTCATGCCGCCGAGCAAACTGGACTTCCGGCACTGGCTGACGACTCAGGCCTCGCGGTTAACGCACTCGACGGTGCTCCTGGCATCTATTCCGCGCGTTACGCAGGCGACAACGCAACTGACCATGATAATGTGGTAAAACTCCTCGACGCACTTGCGGATAGCCCACCAGAACGACGCACCGCAAGCTTTCATTGTGTACTTGCGTTTATGCGTCACGCAACTGATCCAACCCCAGTGCTGTGCCATGGTATCTGGCACGGTCAAATCGCTTTACTCCCAAGTGGTGAAGGCGGTTTTGGTTATGATCCGGTTTTTTATCTGGCAAGCGAAAATTGCACGGCTGCAGAGCTTGCCAGCGCACGTAAGCGCCAACTTAGTCATCGCGGTCAAGCATTACGTAATCTGATTCGACAGCTGCAAGCGCAATCATGATACTTCCTCCGCTATCACTTTATATGCACATTCCCTGGTGCGTGCAAAAATGCCCCTATTGTGATTTTAACTCGCATGCACTCAAAGGTGGTGTTCCGGAAGATGCCTACATTGCGCGTCTACTGGACGACCTGAGGGCGGATCTTGAATGGGTTCAGGGGCGTCCCATACAAAGCATTTTTATTGGTGGAGGAACACCGAGTTTACTAACACCAAAGGCGGTGAAACGCTTGCTTGATGGCATAACAAACCATGTAGAACTCACTGCCGATTGCGAAATCACCTTAGAAGCTAACCCTGGCACCTTTGAAAAAGAACGCTTTCAAGGCTTCGTCGAGGCAGGTGTTAACCGATTATCGATTGGCGTACAAAGTCTTGCCGCGGAGCAATTACAACGTCTTGGTCGGATTCATAATCCACAGCAGGCCATAGCCGCCGCAGCACATGCCGACAAATTAGGTTTACGCAGTTACAACTTGGATTTAATGCACGGCCTACCCGACCAAAGTCTAGCCCAGGCGATGGCAGATCTCGACGGTATTATAGCGTTGAATCCGCCACACATTTCCTGGTATCAACTTACCATCGAACCCAACACGTCATTCGCCAGTCGCCCACCGAAACTTCCTGACGATGAAGTGCTGTGGCAAATTTATCAACGCGGCCACGAAAAATTGGAAGCGGCGGGCTATCATCACTATGAAGTGAGCGCTTACGCAAAAGCCGGTGAACAGAGTCAGCACAATCGCAACTACTGGCAGTTTGGTGATTATTTGGGAATTGGCTGCGGCGCACATAGTAAAATTACGCGAGCTGAAACAAACCAAATCCTACGCTGCGAAAAGACCAAACACCCACAGGGCTATTTAGATCTTACCCGGCCCTTGCGCTACCGTTTGTGGTACGTCACGCCCGCGGAATTGCCATTCGAATTCTTTATGAATTTACTACGCCTGAATGAACCTATGACCAAGCAACTCTTTGTTGAGCGCACGGGTCTGCTACTTGCTGAAGCCGAGCAAGCACTAGCTCCAGCAATAACTAAAGGCTTATTGACGAGCACTCATAATCAATGGGAAACGACGCCACTGGGACGCCGTTTCTTAAATTCAATACTTGATGAAATGGTTTAAAAAGCTACTCAATGCGAGTGAATTTTAAGTCCCAGACGCCATGACCTAAACGTTCACCGCGTTTTTCGAATTTGGTCAACGGCCGTTCAGCGGGGCGTGGAATGTAGTCGTTAGTTGCTGACAAATTTTGCCATTTTGCGGCAGCTTGCATCACCGCCAACATATGCTCAGCATAGTTTTCCCAGTCGGTTGCCAAATGCAATACCCCACCGATTTGTAATTTACCGCGTAAATGTTCGATAAATTCCGGTTGGATTAAACGTCGTTTATGATGACGCTTTTTGTGCCATGGGTCGGGAAAGAATACTTGTACTCCGGCCAAAGCATTGTCCGCAACGCAGTCTTGCAAAACTTCTACGGCATCATGTTCAAAGACTCGTAGATTGGTCACGCCCTGCTCTTCGGCTTCCATCAGGCAAGCGCCCACGCCTGGTCGATGCACTTCTATACCGATAAAGTTCTTCTCTGGTGCAGCAGCTGCCATAGCAACCAGTGACTGTCCCATACCAAAACCTATTTCGACTATGGTGTCTGCGTCCCGCCCAAAAACGTCGACCAGGTCGAGTTTACCATCTTCGTGTTTGAGTCCCATAGTTGGCCAACTGCGTTCAAGTGCAGCAGCCTGACCTTTGGTTAAGCGACCTTCGCGTTTCACAAAACTACGAATTTTACGAATATAACGCCCTTGCTCTTGCGCTTCGTTTAGATTGGTCTGAGTTGATTGCTTTTCGTTCATGGCAGAGTTTTCTATCTCAAATTAAGACAAAAAAGGCGCAACCAAGTTGGACTCGGTGCGCCTTTCTCAAAAAATAACTAAGTCTTAGTTATCTTGTTTTACCGGTACTTCTTTAGTTACCGACATTTTCGCTTCAATACGGCGATTCTTCGCACGATTAGCAGGCGAATCGTTCGGTACTAATGGACGATTTTCGCTGTAACCTACTGTGTTAACACGCTCTTGCTCGATACCGAAGTCCGAGGTCAAGCTATCACCTACTGATTTTGCACGACGTTCTGACAAATCTTGGTTGTATTCTACCGTGCCAATGTCGTCAGTATGACCTTCAATGCGAATATCCAACTGCGGGAACTCTTTCAAGAAATCAGCAGTATCTTGGATTTCAACTTTCTCGCCTGCTGGGATAACCGCAGAGTCAAAAGCAAAGTTGATCATCAATTCGTGAGTAACTGTTTCGTTGATATACATTACACAGCCGTACTGATCGACTTTATGCATCGGTTGAGTATTCGGGCAACGGTCTTTAGCGTCAACAACACCATCACCATCTGAATCAACTGGCGCAGCCGCTGGGACTGGTGCCGCTGGTGCAGGTGCTGGGCTGGATGACTGACCAAAATAGTAACGTAAACCTGTCATCAACAAGAACTCAGTTAAGTCACCGTCGCTCTGTTGTACTCCACCTTCAACAAACAACTGCCAGTTGTTGTTGAGTTGTTCGCGGTAACCTGCTCCAACACGCAAGAAACGGTTTGAAACGTCACCAAGCTCGGTGTAGTTAATACCGATGCTACCGTAAACATTTTCGGTAAAGTTGTAGAGTAAATCAACACCGTAAACTTGACCGGTGGCAGAATCCGCGTTTTCCAGGTCTCCGCGCAAGTAATCATAATAGACACGGTGGCCCCACTCTGGGGTAAACTGAAAGCCGGCTTCTAGACCATAGAATGCACTGTCGAACCCACCTTTGAACGTACGTAACTGATTGTTATCGATAGCGACACGATCAGAGTCCGTACCTAATGGTCCAAGACGTGGACCGACATACCATTGGCCTTCGTTAGAACTGGCTTGCGCAAATGCGGTACCAGTAACTGAAAGGCCTGCTATTACAGCAAATGAAATTGCGGCGATACGATTCACGAGATGCTCCTTTAATTTCCCAATGAATAGGTTTTGATTTCCCTTTACTATATACGATATAAGCAAGTTTTGCTTGTATTTCGGCGAATTCTTTGAGGTTTACAAAAGCTTTACAAAGCCTTGAACCCGTATCAAAAAAAAACGTTGAGGATTCATGCAACCTATTGAATATTATAGAGGCTCAGCAGCGAAAATCATCTCTCCTGAGTTACTCGCTCGAGTTATTATCGACTGGCAAGCGCAACATGGGCGAAATGATTTACCGTGGCAACGTGAAGCCACTCCCTATCATGTCCTCGTCAGTGAGCTCATGCTGCAGCAAACTCAAGTAAAAACAGTGATCCCCTATTTCGAGCGCTGGATTGCCCGATTCCCTGATGTTTGTTCACTCTCCGCAGCGTCTGAAGACGAGGTAATGCAACTCTGGCAAGGCCTTGGTTACTATCGTCGCGCCCGTAATCTAAAGGCAGCAGCGACCACGGTAGTCAATCAATATGCTGGTAAAATCCCAAGCTCAGCCGCGGAGTTACGTGAAATTCCTGGAATTGGGCCTTACACAGTTGGTGCTATTCGCGCATTTGCTTACGACGCACCTGGAGCTATTGTCGATGGCAACGTTAAACGTCTGTTCGCGCGGTTGTTTGCACTACCTTTTTTGGTCAACAAAAGTTCCCATGACCGTTACTTTTGGAATTTAGCAGAACACTTCACACCGCAGTTGCAGAATCGCCGCTTCGCACAAGGCCTGCTTGATCTCGGTGCCACTGTCTGCAAACCCAAACAGCCGCAATGTGACGATTGTCCATTGCAGCTGAATTGCCAAAGCCTGAAAGGTGATCAAGTTAGCCTTTACCCTAAACGTGAAACCAAAAAATCCATTCCAACACGAAATGGTTACTTTGTTCTGGATTTGACTCCTGCCGGTGTAGTGCTGGAAAAACGCGACGCCAGCAGTGTCTGGCCCAACCTTTGGAGCCTCCCAGAACTGCAAACGTCGCCAACAGGTAAGCCATTCGCCGAATTTAAACACACCTTCAGCCACTATAAGCTTGCCGCTTCGATATGGCGTCAACCCGCACCGCCCAAAACTGCGCAACAGCGCATCGCCTTAGAGGATCTCGCGACCCTCGGATTACCAGCTCCCATTCGAAAATATCTGCAAAAACTTGAGTCCGGACATGTTTGTCAGAAGCAGGTATAATGCGTAATATTGCAGTTCTTTTAAGAGCATTGAGGTAAATATGAGTCGCACGGTATATTGCCAATATTTGAATAAAGAAGCTGAAGGTCTCGACTTTCAAATGTATCCAGGTGAATTGGGTCAGAAAATTTACGAATCGATTTCTAAAGAGGCTTGGGCAGAGTGGCAGAAAAAACAGACGATGCTCATTAATGAAAAACGTTTGAACCTTATGGATCCTAAGTCCAGGGAATTTTTAGAGGAACAAATGAAAGCTTTTCTTTTCGAAGGACAAGACATCGAAATTGAAGGCTACACACCACCCAGCAAATAAACGCTAAGCGAGCCCCTTAATTATGGGGCTTTTTCTTACCTGATTTTCACGCTTATGAATCTTTTTTCAGCGCTATTTCCTAAATTTTACTAAACTATGATCAACATAGGCGTGAGTTATAGTTCGAAGCTAGAGAAACACCCACGATTCTGTTAGACTACGAACGAATTTTTCAAGAGGGAGCCACTATGAAAATGCCTTCCTGGCAGCGGGCTGTTGTAAAAGTTGGCAGTGCGTTGATTGCGCCAGACGATGCAGGAACGAGCAGTAAATATTTATTAGCCATTGCCCGTTTTATCATTGAATGTCATGAACGCGGGCAAGAAGTTGTGCTAGTGTCTTCCGGCAGCGCGGCTGCTGGACGTAAACACATTAGTTATGACAGCGATACCATTCCAGTTACCGTAAAAAAAGCAATGGCTGCCGTCGGTCAAACCGACATGATGGCAAATTGGTCACGCTTTTTTGACTTCCCCTGTGCTCAGGTACTGATGACCCATGGTGATTTACGTGACCGTGCACGCTATGTCAGTATCCGTAACACTTTGCATACATTGTTAGAACACAATGTATTACCCATTGTTAATGAAAATGATGCGCTCGCGACTGACGAAATGAAAGTCGGTGATAACGACAACTTAGCCGCTATGGTTGCGACTTTGGTCGATGCTGATGCGCTATTCATTTGCTCTGATATCGACGGGTTATTTGACGCCGACCCAAGGGTTAAACCTGACGCCAAGAAGATTCCAGTGGTCGACGAGATTACTGAGGAAATTTTTGCGCTCGCTGGCGGTACAACCAATAAGATCGCCACTGGCGGTATGCGTACCAAAATTGAAGCCGCAGAGAAAGCCACTTCGCACGGTATCGACACGTACATTGTCAATGGGCGTAAAGGCGAGACATTTGAATTGCTGTTGCACGGTAAAAATCCGGGGACGCTCTTCAGCCGTCAGCAAGATCCAATGACTAACAAAAAACATTGGTTGCGCCACACGTTAGTATCTCAAGGCGAGATTGTAGTTGATGCCGAAACCGCAAATAGCGTGGTTCAGGGCCAATCCCTCACAACCATGGGTATTGTCGACATACAGGGCGACTTTAATCGTGGCGACGCTGTCGTCATTCGCAACGGTGATAACGCTGAGGCAGTCGCAAAAGGAATCTGTCAGTACAGCTCACATGAGTTGATACATATCAAAGGACAGGAAGTCAGCGACATCGCTAAGCAATATGGGTACAGCCCAATCACTGAAGTTATCGAAAGTAACGACTTAATGATTCTGGAGGATGAATGAGTAACTCCGTAGCACAAGAAATTTCAAAACGCGCTGCCATTGCGGCACGTGCAGTGGCAACACTGAGTGAAGAAGAAAAAAACAAGGTTCTGCAGACGATGGCAGACACCATCCGCAAACATCAAGATAAGATCCTTGCGGTAAATGAGCAGGACATGCAAGCTGGTCGCGAGAAAAAGCTATCTGATTCTATGCTTGACCGACTGCAGTTAAATCCTGAGCGTATCGAAGGCATGGCAACCGCAATTGAAGAAATCATTGCCCTACCCGATCCTGTTGGTGAACGTAAACCTTTCAACACCCGTCCAAATGGCATCGTTGTTGAAAAAATGCGCATCCCACTTGGCGTTATTTGCATGATCTATGAAGCACGTCCGAATGTGACAGCTGATGCTGGTGCACTTTGCTTCAAGTCAGGCAATGCAGTAATTCTGCGTTGCGGTCGTGAAGCTATCGAAAGTAGCAAAGCGATTGCTGAAGCCCTGCATGAAGCACTACGCGAATGCGGTCTTCCGGAAGATGTTATAACAGTCGTACCGACACCAGATCGTGAACTCATGCTGCAGCTGTTACAACAAGATGACTACATAGATCTGGTTATTCCACGCGGCGGTGAAGGCTTAATTCGTTTTGTCAGTGACCACAGTAAGATTCCAGTGATTCAGCATTACAAGGGTGTATGCCACCTTTATGTCGACAAAGATGCTGACCAAGACAAGGCGCTAGCTATATTGTTGAATGGCAAGACCCAGCGCACCGGGGTTTGTAACGCGCTTGAAGGGCTATTAGTACATCAGGCAATTGCTGCGGACTTTTTATCTAAAGCTGCTAAGGCACTACAGGAAAAATCTGTCAAAATTCATAGTGATAAAGCATCAGCCAGCTACTTTACCGATGCTGATGTGATTGCCGACGATGCCTTTGGTGAGGAGTATCTGGCTCTTGAACTCGCAGTCCGCACTGTGGCCGACTATGATGGCGCCATTGAGCATATTCAGGACTTCGGTAGTGGTCACACAGAAGTCATTGCAACTGAGAATGAAGCAACTGCTCAACGTTTTATTCGTGAAGTTGATTCAGCCGTTACCATGTGGAATGCGTCATCGCGGTTTAGTGATGGTGGCCAATTAGGCTTAGGCGCCGAAATCGGTATCTCGACCAGTAAACTGCATGCTTATGGCCCGATGGGACTACAAGCACTGACGACAGAGAAATTTGTTGTCACGGGCACAGGACAAATCCGCGACTAGGATTGTTCTTCGTAACCGGCAAGCAACAGAGGCCAATCGCGTTCTTCCTGCCAATGGAAGTCGCGCTTGGCCTCTTTTGCTTTACCCGCTTCTTTGAGAAAACTGCGTAGCAACCGCGCCATATTTACTTGCTGCCATTCACCGGCATCGCGGAAGCCGCATTTATCGAAGTCCACTAACCACACCCTCCCGTCTGCGCCGAGCATGATGTTATGGCAATTCAGATCGGAATGGTAGACGCCGGCGTCATGAAATTGACGGATGACTGCACCCACCTGTTGCCATTCTTGACCCGTTACCGGGCGTTGCCCCACAAGCTTAAATAGGTCTTCTGTTTGCGGAATAGTTTCCACCAGAATGTCAGCACGATAGCCCCAAATAGGAGCTTTCTCGTAACGCGCAGCTAGTGGTTTAGGAACTGGCAATTGCTGCTCGCGTAGTTTCAGTAAAAGCTCAAATTCCGCCATTGCGCGACTGCTTGCAATCGCTTCGCGGGCGAAACGGTCTTTATTCACTTTGCCAACTAAGCCACCGCGATAATAATGTCGGAGCAGCATACCTTGTTCGCCGTCGGCGACAAACCAAGCGGTACTGCGACCGGTGGCTGACCCCTTAATCTTCCCCTGCTGATGCCAGTAGTCAGCAGCAAAATAGTCGTCACTGAAGTCCTCAAAGCGTTCACTGTCATACCAAATTTCAACGCCAGGCTGCGGATTCAGCGTGGTTACTTTTTTCATACTAGCTAACTCCGTCGTAGCAGCAATGTTATTAACAACGCTACCATAAGCTGGGCTATGGCGTGCCATGTAACGATGTAGATCGTCTAACATCGCCACGGTTGCGCCTTGATCTTGAGCAAACTCACGTACGGCTGCTCGCTGCATAGTGAAACGCAGATTCGCATCATTTAATAAGTCGAGCCACTGCAACGCAAGCTGGTCGGCATCGGCGGCCCAACGCACACCACCAACGTTATCTAACCGCTGATAAATGTCCTGAAAATTAAACACGTTGGGGCCAGAAATTACCGGAGTATGGGTAGCAATCGGTTCTAATGGGTTATGCCCGCCACGCTTGATTAAGCTACCACCAACAAAAGCGACATCTGCCGCAGCGTACCAAAATAACAGCTCACCCATGGTATCTCCGAGCCAGACCTGATCCGTTACTGCCGGACTCTGATCTTCGCTACGCCGCGCTTGCGACAAGCCTTTCGTTGCAATCTTTTCAGCCACCGCATGAAAGCGCTCTGGATGGCGTGGAACTAAGATCAGTAACGCATTAGGGACCTTGTCTAACAGCTCGGTGAATGCATTCAGCACCAGCTCATCTTCTCCATTATGGGTGCTTGCCGCTAAAACAATCGGGCGTTGCAACTGTTGTTTAAGCGCGGTAGCTTGCGCCAACAATTCAATCGGAACATGACTATCAAACTTAAGATTTCCGCGCACAGCAATGCGTTCCGACGGCACACCTAAATTCGTAAACCGCTCAGCGCTGCTATGGTTCTGCGCAGCGACCCAGGTTAGTTGCTGCCATATGGGTCCCACCAACCAAGCATATTTACGATACAGCTGCTGAGATTTCTCTGACATCCGCGCATTTAACAACAGGACCGGCACTTTGTGTTGTTGTGCTTGCTGCAGAAAACAAGGCCAAACTTCGGTTTCTAACACTACCACTGCGCGCGGCGCCAGCTTTGCAAAAAAACGCCGCATTACGCAGGGAGTATCAATAGGTAGGTAAAGATGATGAACGCGGTCAGCGAAAAGTGTTTGCGCTAATGCAGTGGCTGTTGGCGTCATTGATGACAGCGTTATCGGCAGTTGTGGGTACCGCGCTAAAATCCCTTCAATAAACTGCCGCGCCGCCACGGTTTCACCAACCGAAACACAATGAATCAATAGCCCTTGCCGGGCTCTGGCTGGAATCACCTGCAACGCTAATCGCTGCCGCCACCGCAAACGATAGGCTGGAGCTTTAGTCCCGCGCAGCCAGAGGTAAACAAAAACCAACGGCACAACTAACCTGATAAGCAGACGATAGAGCGTCGTCATAGTGTCTAGCGCCAGTATTCTTTAATCCAAGTGGTAGGTAAAACTTTACGGTACCACTTACCGCTACGTCCAGCCACAGCATCATCAGGGTGCGGACGGCCATGAAAAATGATAACTTTAGCGCCTTCAGGGATCCGAGGTTGCTGAAAAAAGCTCAATGGAAATGGGCGTAAACAGTGCCGTTTAAAACTACGACACCACTCTGCCGGCCAATATTTTAGCTTTCCCTGACGATCAACGAATTGAGTAATAAATTCCTGTTCATTACGGACATCTTTACGCGAGCCCACGGGATCGTTTTTCAAATGCTCAAGGGCATCAACATGCGCTCCGATATTAAAACGGAAAACCGAGGTGTTCCCTGTGGCATCTGATTTATCCCACTCTTTGATCACCAAAAACTCTCCTTCCGGCTCAAAGAATTCGTCCAAACTACCGACAATAACGATATCCAAATCAAGAAAGAGTGTTTGTCCTTCAAGATCGTACAATGGCTTGGCGAAGCAGGTTAACTTGAGCCAGCCATGACCAAAGGTCCACGGCTTACGTTGATCAAAGTCTTCGAAACCCACTTCAGGGATCGGCTTTACTTCGACTTCTTCACGTATGCCATCAGTATCATCTGTTAAACAAACAAAACGAAACGGCCGTGATAAATTACGGCTGACCATGGAATAAAGAGTGTTGACATAATCTGAGCCATATTTTTGGCCCCACTTGATACAAATAACGTTAACTGGCTGCATTCTGATCCCTGCCCTTAAAACTCGCTTACTAATCTGCGCATAATGCCAAATTCTGTATGCTATGGCTATGTTTCGCTTTATAAAACACGATCTTTTCCTAAACTTCATCCGTAACCCATGACTAATCTTAGTACATATTTACTCACCTAAGGATTCTGATGACGCAACTCCGCTCCGATTGTCTCACGCAACTCTCAGATCTCTCTGACTCGACCTACTCAGAGGTTGCACTTATCCTCGGCGATCAGCTTAATACCCGGCATAGTTGGTTCCGGGAAAAACGAGCCGGTACCTTGTATGTGCTGTTTGAAATGCGTCAAGAGACCGATTACTGCCGGCATCACATACAGAAAGTTGTCGGTTTCTTCGCTGCTATGCGCAAGTTTGCCAATGCATTGGTACAAGCGGGGCATCAAGTTCTCTATCTAACCTTGGACAACCCAGATAACTGTCAGGATCTGACACGGAATCTCGAAACCGTACTATCCGCCTGTGGTAGCAATGAGTTGTGGTTGCAACAACCCGACGAGTTCCGCCTCGACCAACAGCTCAGTGAATGGCAAGCTGCTACATCGACCTCAGTCACTTGGTACGACAGTGAGCACTTCCTTACCGAGCGTGATGCTTTGGTGCAGTGGTTTGGTGAAAAAGATAAGTACCTGATGGAACATTTTTATCGGCGGGTTCGCAAACA
Organism: Pseudidiomarina xizangensis; assembly: GCF_052541995.1. Classification (NCBI taxonomy): domain Bacteria; kingdom Pseudomonadati; phylum Pseudomonadota; class Gammaproteobacteria; order Alteromonadales; family Idiomarinaceae; genus Pseudidiomarina; species Pseudidiomarina xizangensis. The sequence continues at coordinate 16,385 of NZ_JBOBQA010000001.1, read as the reverse complement.
AACGGGTTACCTCATGAATGATGGTAAGCCTATTGGTGATAAGTGGAACTTTGATAAAGAAAATCGTAAAACACCGGGCAAAACCAATTCGTTACCTGAACCACTATTATTTGCTCATGATGTCACTGAACTTGTTGACCTACTGGATAATGAACAAGTAGACACCTTTGGCAACATCGATAAAAAGAAGTTTATCTGGCCCCTCACCCGTAGTGAAGCAACACAAGTGCTGGATTATTTTGTTAGTGAGTTGCTATGCCACTTTGGTGACTATCAGGATGCGATGTTAAGTGAGCATTGGGCGCTTTACCACGCGCGCGTATCTTTCGCGTTAAACAGCAAAATGTTGAGCCCAAAAACTGTAGTAGAAGCGGCACTTTCAGCCTGGGAGGAAAATCCTCAGCAAATCTCGCTGAATCAAATCGAAGGTTTTGTCCGTCAGATCATCGGTTGGCGGGAGTTTGTGCGGGCAATTTATTGGCGCTTTATGCCGGACTATGGCAAAACAAACTATTTTGAGCATAAACAGCCGCTTCCTGACTTCTACTGGACTGCCAAGACGGAAATGAATTGTCTACAGCACAGCGTTCAACAGTCGCTGGACTATGCTTATGCGCATCATATCCAGCGCTTGATGGTGACAGGTAATTTCGCCTTGCTCATCGGCGCGGATCCCGATGCGGTAGATGCATGGTATTTAGGTATCTACATCGATGCGATTGAATGGGTCGAACTACCCAACGCCAGAGCCATGAGTCAATTCGCAGATGGTGGAAAGCTAGCGACCAAGCCTTATGTGTCCAGTGGCAGTTACATTAATAAAATGTCTGATTACTGCAAGTCGTGCGCCTATGACGTAGCCGTCAAGGTGGGTGAGAAGGCTTGTCCGTTCAATTTACTCTACTGGCATTTTATCGATCGGCACCAAGAAAAGTTCGCCAACAATCAGCGCATGGCGTTGATTTTAAGTCAGTGGCAGAAACGTGACGAAACGGATAAGCAAAACATCCGTCAACAAGCGAATAAGTTTATACAAAGCCTTAGCTCTTAGCATTTACAAAAACTAAAAGGGGAGCTCAAGAGCTCCCCTTTTCATTACTAATTAAGACTTATTGAAAGCGACGGGCCCGGCGCTCACCGCTTGGCTGGTGCTCTTTACGAGCAAGGCCTTTTGGTGCTGGGCGGTCGCCACGAGGCTTGCGCGAACGTGGTGGAATGGCTTGATCAGCAAGTTCCATGCCCATCTGCTGTTGACGTACGCGAGCACGTTGCAGGATACGCAAAACACCTGTTGGCAACCCCTTAGGTAGCTCAACTAGGCTATGGTTTTCAAATAATTGGATTTGACCAATATATTTGCTGTCCATTTCCGCTTCGTTAGCAATGGCACCAACGATGTCCTGTGGACGAGCACCGTGGTCACGACCAACTTGAATGCGATAGGTATCGAACTCAACGTTCGCATCGCGACGGTCACGCGCACCAGCAGCGACACGTTTTTCTGGACGCTTGCGGTCGCCACGATCATTGCGGTCGGTACGCTCGTTACGTTCCGCGAATTTACGTGGTGCAGGGTCTGTAGACACTATCAACGGACGTTGCAAATTCTGCTGTGCCAACAAAGCTACAGCAATTTGACTGGCCGATAACTCGGTTTCTTGCTGCATTTTCTCAACAATGGCAGTGAGTTCATCTAAGCCACCCTTCTCAAGCTGCGCAACAATTTTCTGCTGCAACGAGGCTTGACGGTGTGCACTAAGCTGTTTGGCGTCTGGCACTTCGAAGAACTCGATGCTGGCGCTAGTCAAACGTTCATACTGGCGTAACAAGTGTTTTTCTCGTGGACGGTAGAACAAAATAGCTTCACCGCTGCGTCCTGCGCGGCCAGTACGACCGATTCGGTGAACATAAGATTCGGTATCACCAGGTAAGTCATAGTTCACCACATGAGTGATTTCTGGCACATCTAAACCACGCGCGACCACGTCGGTCGCAACAAGGATTTCAATCCGGCCACTGCGCAACTGACCAACGGTCTGCTCGCGTTGGCTCTGGTTCAAATCTCCACTTAATGGTGAAGCTTTAAAGCCCGCAGCTTGCAGCTGCTCAGTCACTTCCATGGTGTCATTACGCGTACGTACGAAAATAAGTACACGTTGGTATTCCATGGTTTCTAACAAACGCGTCAAAGCCATCATTTTACTAATGCCGCGCACCTGCCATGCACGTTGACGAATGGTCGACTTGGCCGCTGTTTTGGCTTCGATTTTTATCGTAATCGGCTGCTCACCTTCGCTGGTTACCAGGAACGTTTTAGCTAGCTTACGAATCGCATTAGGCATAGTTGCTGAGAACAATGTACGTTGTGATGTATTAGGCACAGCACTCATAATTGCTTCAATATCGTCGATGAACCCCATATTGAGCATTTCATCAGCTTCGTCCAACACCGCCATGCGCAGTGCGTCTAGCTTCAATACGCCTTTCTTCAGCATATCAAGAAGACGACCTGGAGTACCGACGATGATCTGCGTACCTGTGCGCAATGCTTTAATTTGTGGACCAAAAGCCGCGCCGCCATAAACAGTCGCCACTTCCAAACCACGCATCTGCTTCCCAAATTCAGTGATAGCTTCAGCTACCTGAATTGCCAGCTCGCGGGTTGGTGCAACAACTAGCATCTGTGTTTGGCGTACTTTCGGATCGATCAGGGTTAAGCCAGGCAAACCGAAAGCGGCGGTTTTACCCGTACCGGTCTGCGCTTCACCCAATACATTCTTACCTTCTAGCAAGGCTGGAATGGCTTGGATTTGAATCGGGGTCGGTGTTGTAAAGCCCATGCTTTCTACTTGTTTAAGCACAGCGCTTGGTAGGCCAAAATCGGCAAACGATTGGCCATTAATTAGTTCAGACATTTGTATCTCTCATCATTTCTGTAAAGCGTATTAGGGGGTAATTCGCCCAGCTACAGAACACGATGAACACTCTGGCAGGATAAATAGGCGCTGAACCCCAGCGTAGTCAGGGGTTGAGCCGTTCCCATCATTAACGGTAATGACCCTGAGGCCGCGTACTATACGCTAGTCGCCGCAAATTAACAAGCTAAACTAGCGTTGCATGTGGGCCGGAGAAGCAACATACTCATAAGATATATAAAGTTTATAAAACTGGCCAACAACAAGGGGACACTTATGACATCCCACAGCATGCGTTCATTAACCAAGACAAATGCATTTATTGACGGGCATTGGGTACCAGTAGAACAACGTTTTGCGGTGACCAATCCAGCGACGGACGAAGTCATTGCTGAGGTCGCAGATGCAGATGCAGCAATTGCTGAGCGAGCGGTTGACGCGGCCCACAACGCGCTTCCGGGTTGGCGTAAAAAAACCGCGCGAGAACGTGCTGACGTATTAAAGCGCTGGTTCGATTCAATGCTCGCCAATAAACAGGCGCTAGCCGAACTGATGTGTGCAGAACAAGGTAAGCCGGTTGCCGAAGCCGCGGCCGAGATTGAATATGGCGCAAGTTTTGTTGATTGGTTCGCCGCTGAAGCGGAACGGAGTTACGGTGACGTACTGCCCCTGCAGAGTCCGGACAAACGAGTTTGGATCACCAAGCAAGGTGTAGGTGTTTGCGCGGCTATCACTCCTTGGAACTTTCCCAATGCGATGATTACCCGCAAGGTTGCCCCCGCTTTGGCAGCTGGTTGCACTATGGTCATCAAACCACCGCAGCTGACACCATTATCGGCGCTTGCTATCGCTCAGCTAGCGAGTGAGGTCGGGATCCCCGATGGCGTGATTAATATCGTACCAAGTAGCGACGCTAAAAGTGTAGGCAAGGTGCTTACGGAACATCCGTCGGTACGCAAGTTCAGTTTCACCGGCTCCACCAAAGTTGGTAAGACACTAATGCAGCAGTGCGCGAGCACGATGAAAAAGGTGTCATTCGAACTTGGCGGCAACGCACCCTTCATTGTTTTTGATGACGCAAATCTGGAACTTGCGGTCGAACAACTCCTCTTATGTAAATTCCGTAATGCTGGACAAACCTGTATCAGCGCGAACCGGGTATTAGTTCAGGAAAATGTCCTCGATAAGTTCGTTGAGCTGTTAAAACCAGCACTAAACAAGCTCAAAGTAGCGGCCGGCACTGCGGACGAAGTTAACTACGGACCGTTGATTGATCAAGACGCCGTCGACAAAGTGAAACGCTTGGTCGATGACGCCAAAGAACAGGGTGCTGAATGCATACAGGGTGGTAACGTACTCGACGACCTTGGTGCATTATTCTACGCCCCAACGTTACTCACCGGCATAACCTCGACCATGGACATCGCACAAGAAGAAATTTTCGGCCCAGTGATTGCCATTCAGACGTTTGCCACCGAAGAGGAAGGCGTACGCAAAGCCAATGCCACGCCGTTTGGGCTAGCAGGCTATTTTTGTGCAGAGGACTACCGTCGTATTGATCGGGTCAGTAACGCATTAGAATGTGGCATGCTGGGTATTAACGCCGGAGCTATTTCCCATGCTTATAATGCGTTTGGTGGTGTTAAAGAATCTGGGATTGGTCGCGAAGGCTCACGCTATGGTCTAGCAGAGTATCAAGAGACTAAAACCATTACTCTAGGTGGTTTTGCTTAAGGAGAATTACCGGTGTCAGATCTGCACATTACAGAGCTTATGCAACGCTTGCGTCACTCCTATGTGAGTGGCCTCACGCGCCCGCACTCCTGGCGCATTAAACAACTCAAACAGCTGTCATTGATGCTTGAAACACATGAAAGCGAACTACTTGAGGCATTACATTCAGATTTAGGTAAAAGCGCGGTGGAAGGCTGGCTAACGGAGCTAGGCTACTTAAATAATGACATTGAGCATACTTGCAAACATCTGCGTAAATGGATGAAGCCGACACGAGTCAGTCAACCTCTCATAGCCTGGCCAGGAAGCAGCTTCCTGCATCCGGAGCCCTTGGGAGTAGTGCTCGTCATCGGTGCTTGGAATTATCCATTACAACTGTTGTTGAGTCCATTGGTCGCCGCTTTAGCAGCGGGTAATTGTGTTATTTTAAAACCCTCGGAACTGGCCCCAGCAACCGCAACTCTGGTTGCGCGGCTGATTCCCGATTACCTCGCAAACGAAGCAGTACAAGTTGTCAATGGTGGCGCTGAAGTCGCACAAGAGCTGCTCGAACAACGCTTTGACCATATTATGTACACCGGCGGCGGTCGGGTTGGTCGTATCGTTATGAAAGCAGCCGCTGAACATCTTACTCCAGTGACTCTCGAGCTCGGTGGAAAAAGCCCGGCAGTAGTGCTCGCAGATGCTGATCTAAAAACCTCTGCGCGGCGCATTGCTTGGGGAAAATGGCTAAATGCCGGACAAACATGTATCGCTCCCGATTACGTTTTGGTGGACGCAAGCGTGAAAGAACCCTTCTTAACGGCTTTACGCGAAGCTATCCAAGACTTCTTCGGTGCTGACCCGAGTAATGCTGACGATTACGGTAAAATTGTCAATGAACAACATTGGCAGCGCTTAGTCGATTACCTTGAACAAGGCACCGTTACTCATGGCGGTGAAGTTGACCGCCAACTGCGCTATATCGAGCCCACAGTGCTTACCGACGTAGCCGTTGATAGCCCGGTGATGCAAGAAGAAATTTTCGGCCCTATCCTACCTGTGCTAACGGTTCCTAACCTTGCCAGTGCCATCGAGTTTATCCGCGAACGCGACAAGCCTCTGGCGTTATATGGGTTTAGTAGTTCACCCCGCAGCTTACGGCAACTGACCGAGCAAACCCATGCGGGGAACCAATGCAGCAATGATACCTTAATGTTTATGCTCAATCCGAAGCTGCCATTTGGCGGTGTGGGTCCGAGCGGTATGGGGCGTTACCACGGTAAGTTTGGTTTCGATACCTTTAGCCATCAAAAAGCTGTGATGCAGCGTCCGTTTTGGTTTGACCCAAAGTTTCGTTATCCTCCATACACGTCATTTAAACAAAAGCTTTTACGTTGGTTTAGTTAATTACAAACTAAGTCGTTCAACATAAAGAAGGAAACAATGTGGCAAACGTAGGTACTCAGGTAACCATTGAAAACTTCCAGGAAGTTATTCTGGAAGGTTCCAAGACCAAACTCATCATCGTCGACTTTTGGGCAGATTGGTGTGAACCCTGCAAACAGTTAATGCCAGTGCTCGAAAAGCTGGCTAACGAATTCAGTGATCGCGTAACGTTAGCGAAAATAGATTGCGATGATCAACAACAACTTGCTCAGCAATTTGGCATTCGTAGCCTACCGACCGTGGCGTTTTTCAAAGACGGTCAACCGGTAGACGGATTCGCTGGTGTTGAGCCAGAAAGCGCAATACGAGCCCGCATTGAAGAACATGTGCCTGGACCGAGTGATGACCTACTACAACAAGCACAACAACTGCTACAGCAAGAGCAATTCGAAGAAGCGTATTCCACCGCAAAACAAGCCTATGACCTACAGCCTGACGATGTGCAGGTGCAGCTTACGTTGGCTGATGCGGCATGCAGCTTAGGTCGGATAGAACAAACTGAGCAATTACTCGAAGCTATCCGACTCGCTGACCAAGATAGTTATTTCCAGCATGTACAGAGTAAACTTCAGCTTGCCCGCCAAGCTGCGGACAGTCCAGAATTGCGAGCATTGCAGCAACAAGTGCGGGAGCAGCCGGATAATCTTGAACTGACGCTAGAGCTTGCCAATAGCTTGTATCAAGCGCAGCGCATGGAAGAGGCGTTAGAGGTAATATTCTCAGTGTTACGCCGAGATTTTGAATTCCCACAGGCAAAACAGCAAGCACTCGACATGCTAAATGGCTTACCGAAAGGCGATCCGCTCGCCGCCAAGTATCGCCGGGTACTCTACAGCATGATGTATTAGGGGCCAGCACGGCGCAACGTCAGATTAATACGTTGCGCCCCCAGCAATGGGTGTTGGCCATCGCCTAATTTCGCTATGCCATGAAAGCGCAGGCGGTCAACACCACCCCAAACCACCACATCGCCGTGTAACAGTTCAATTCGCTGAGGTCGCTCAGTACGTACTTTTCCGCCCCACAAAAAACGGGCTGGTAAACCAAGGGATATCGACACGATCGGTGCGGAGAAAGAATGTTCATCGCGGTCTTGATGCAAGCCCATCTGTGTACCTGGCTTATAACAATTGACTAAACACGCGTCCGCTTCAAAGTTCCTAAAACCCAACTCAGCAGCGGCACAACGGGCTAAATCCGTCAGTACCGCAGGCATTTTCGGCCAGGGCTTTTGGCTTATCGGGTCCGTCGCGACATAACGGTAACCTTTACTGTCGCTGTGCCAACCGAAATCTCCACTGTTGGTGGTCACAACCGACATCGATTTGCCACCTGGCGTTTGTAAACGCCGCCATGGCGCTAGCTCAACGATCGCCGTAATTTCAGCCACCAGTTGCTGATCAAGAGCAAGTGCGTAGCCGCGTAGAATAGCGCTCTGCTCCCCTAAAGGAATTAAGCTCGTACTTCCGTTTGTCGAAAATAAGTCGTGTTGCATCGTATCTATCTGTTGCTGGTGCTTGCCGCATTCTAAAGCATACGCTAGGATTGAGCGAATATCCGTCGGGGATACCTATAAACCCCGCTTAGCTATGTATAATAACTATAAATAAAGGTCTCCCTATGAGTACATCGCGCGAGCATTTCAGCTCCAAAATTGGCTTCATATTGGCCGCAGCAGGTTCTGCTGTGGGTATTGGTAACCTCGTTGGTTTCCCCGTCGCTGCAACTAAAAATGGTGGTGGCGCATTCCTCCTGATTTATGCGTTCTTCGTTGCATTCATTTGCTTACCGATAATGCTCGCCGAGATGGGGCTCGGCCGTCGAACCCAGCACAGTCCTTTCAGTGCTTACGCAGAACTTGGTCAAAATACTAAGCGCTGGCGCATAGCCGGCTGGCTCGCCACCATTACCCCGTTTATGATTGCTGTGTTTTATATGGTGATCACAGTGTGGATTTTCGGTTACCTCTTCCAAACCCTATCGGGTAATCTCGATGCCATTGCCCAACCGGATTATTTTGGGCAGTTTGTTAATGATTACTCGTTTATTGGTTATCTGGTTGCCGTTACCGTAATCATTAACTTTATTTTGGTCGGTGGGGTCCGTAAAGGTATCGAACGCGCCTCAAAGATTTTGATGCCAACGCTCTTTTTAATGCTGATCTTGCTGGTCATTTTCGTACTGACACTTGATAACGCAATGGCTGGGGTAGAGTTCTATTTGGTTCCTGATTTTAGCAAAATTGACGGCAGCGTCATCAACGGCGCCTTAGCACAGGCTTTCTTTTCGCTGTCACTAGGTATGGGGATTCTCATCACCTATGGTTCATACTTCCGCCGTCACGACGATATCGTCACCTCAGGGAAGTTAGTCGCTATCACCGATACTACGGTTGCTTTTACTGCCGGTTTGATGACCTTACCCGCAATCTTTGCTATTTATCCTGAGACTAATCCCGAGTCGTTAAGTGACTCCTCTGTCTCAATGATTTTTTCATTTTTCCCACAAATTTTCATGCAGCTATCGAACACCGTGGGTTATGGCTTCGCGACTGTCGCAGCTTCAGTATTTTTCCTGCTAGCTTTCGTCGCTGCTATCACGTCTTTGGTCTCTATAATCGAAGTTCCAACTTCGTCATTTATGGAAAAACGTAACGTTTCCCGAAACAAAGCCCTACTGGTTATGGGCCTTGCCATCACTATATTGACATTGCTTGCTGCCACCTCGTTCGGCCTACTCCCTTGGGTCAGTAACGTAGTGACTTATGCTGGTGTCGATAAGTCGTTGTTCGATATTATCGTCGATGTTTTCTACGACACGATTCTACCGTTAAACGGCTTGCTGATTTGCTTGTTCGTGCGCTACCGTTGGAAGCGTGAAAACTTTGCCGCGGAATTAAGTGAAGGCAATAGCAACTACCCGAACACCTTCATGCACAAGTATGTGAACTTTGCGATTGGAACCTTTATTCCGGTTATCCTTGCTATCGTGTTCGCCAACACCGTGGCCACGAAGTTCTTTGGTGTGTCGTTGCTATAATTGAACAGCGGCAACGATATGTCTCTGGAACAAGCGTTTGTACCAGCACGACAGAATCTAAAAACAGCACGGCAACGTGCTGTTTTTATTTTTACTCCTGCTAGTGATCATGCACGCGGTGAACTCCTTCACCACTTGCTTAAGCTCGTCCCAGAGGCTGTCCATTTCAGCGACACGCAAGCAAGTAGCAAACCCGTTCACCGCTACCGAGATGAATTAGGACAAACCTATACCGATGTGGTACTTGATTATCAGCAACTCATTCATGCTGATGCGCTCGCGGCACTGACCGGAACAGTTTCTGGCGGTGGTTGCTTATGGCTGATCCTGCCGTCACATAGCTCAGCGTTTCAAGCTCGGTTACTAGCAAGCTCCGTTCAATTCGACCTCGTTCGCCAAGTAGCAAGCTGGCCGAAGTTGATAGAACATTTCGCAACCATTGCTCAACTCAAACTACCAACATCACCAGAGTCCAAATTTCCTTCCGCCGCACAGCAGTCTGTTATCGATGCCATGTGTAAGGCACGTAAAACGACCCACCTACTCCTCGCCGACCGTGGCCGTGGTAAAAGCACCGCTATGGGCCTCGCCATAAAAGCCGCTGGCTACACAACTCAACAGCAACTGCTGGTAACTGCACCACAGCCGCAAGCGACAACCGCTTTGCTCAAACATGCTGAGGGTGGTGCTAGATTTTGCGCCTGGGATCGTCTACTTCAGGATGTTGCCAGTTACGGCTCTGAGCTTGTCATTGATGAGGCCGCGGCAATTCCATTGCATATCCTCAAGCAACTTATGAATCGCTACAGCGTTTGGGCCATTGCCACAACAGTTGATGGTTACGAAGGCTGCGGTAAAGGCTTTGCATTGCGTTTTTTAACCTGGCTACAGGAGTCGACGATATGCCAGCGGCACATACTGGCAGCGCCACTACGATGGAGTCATGGGGATAGCGTGGAGCCATGGCTAAATGACCTGTTAATGCTAACTAACACTCAACTACCGAGCCCACCGCAGCAATTAGCTGAACTGCAATGGAACTATGTTCATGCCAGCGAGCTAAAGCAGGCAACCTTAGAGCAGGTGATAACCCTATTGCTAGAAGCCCACTATCAAAGCAGCCCGAATGACCTGCGGTTACTGCTTGATGATGCGCAACAGCAGTTAGGTTTGCTGTATGCCAACAGGCAACTGGTGGGTGTTTGTTGGACCGCACACGAAGGACCTATCGCAACACCATTGCAGTACCCCGTTCTCAGCGGTCAGCGACGATTAAAAGGCCAACTGTTACCGCAAGCCATAGGTTTTTATCGACAACAGCAAGCCTGCCTAAACTGGCGGTGGTTACGTATTGTGCGAATTGCCTCACATCCTCAGTTACTACGGCAAGGTATTGCTAGCATGATGCTCAGTAAGCTAATCGAGGAAGCCAAAAATCAAGCAATTGACGCAGTAGGCACCAGCTTTGGTAGTACTGCCGAGGTCACGGCGTTCTGGGGGTCTACACCCTTTGTTGAAATCCGACGTGGACAGAAGATAAATATGGCAAGCGGCGAAGTTAGCGCGATCTGGGCATTAGGCCTTACGCATTCAAGTCAGCATCTCATTACCCAACTACAACAACTGCATTTGGCTGAGAATGTTTGGCAGCAAAAACAACTTCCAAGCGTCAGATTATCGGTCCATACCATTATCCTTCCTCTTCTGCGGGGCTTTACCGATGGTTACCTACCGCTATCCAATGTGCGTTTTGCCTGGTGGTACCTACTCCAGCATCGGAATGATAAAGACTCACTGGTAACTCAACCACGCGGACTGTTTGAACCGGACTTAAGGGTTGCTGAGTTAGTTCAACTTAATCAGTTTTCCAGTCGCAGTGAATTTGAGAACCATCTAAGGAACGGGATCGTTACCTATCTGCTCGAGCATCGACTGCTGGGCTAACAACGGATGCTGGGCTAACAACGGATGCTGTTTTAGCAAAAATATGCTATCTTTCTGCCTTTATGTCACCCGTTTATGGAACCAAAAAAAGGGTCGTATACATGTCACGAGTATTAATTATCGGCGCTGGCGGTGTTGCTGGCGTCGTTGTCAAAAAATGCGCAATGTTACCGGAATATTTTTCCGAAATTCATTTGGCCAGCCGTACCGTTGCCAAGTGTGAAAGCTTGCAAGCCGAAGTTGGTAAAGATCGCGTCGTTGGGGTATACCAAGTCGATGCTGATAACGCCAATGAGGTTGCTGATCTAATTCGTAAGGTTCAGCCTGCGCTGGTAATTAACGTCGCCCTACCTTATCAAGACCTGCCAATAATGGATGCGTGCTTAGAAACTGGCGTGCACTACCTTGATACGGCGAACTACGAGCCAAAAGACGAAGCCAAGTTCGAGTATTCCTGGCAGTGGGCTTATCACGAGCGATTCAAAGAGAAAGGCATTATGGCATTGCTAGGAGCTGGCTTTGATCCTGGTGTTACTAACGTCTTTACTGCATACGCTGCCAAACACTATTTTGACGAGATTCATTATCTCGATATCGTCGATTGTAATGGTGGTGATCATGGAAAAGCTTTTGCCACCAACTTCAATCCAGAAATCAATATTCGTGAAATCACGCAACGTGGTAAATTCTGGGAAGATGGTCAGTGGCATGAGACGGCGCCAATTAGTGTCCGTGAAGATCTTGACTATCCGAATGTGGGCGTACGGGCATCATACTTGCTCTTCCACGAAGAACTTGAGTCATTGGTGAAACATTTTCCAACCATCAAGCGTGCTCGGTTCTGGATGACCTTCGGTGAGCAATACTTAACGCACTTACACGTGCTCGAGAATGTCGGCATGACATCGATTCAGCCGATCGAATTCCAGGGGCAAAAAATTGTGCCGTTGGAGTTTTTAAAAGCTGTACTGCCGAACCCTGGTTCACTGGCTGAGGGTTACACCGGTATGACGTGTATCGGTACCTACGTAACCGGTTTGAAAGACGGCAAAGAAAAAACCATCTTTATCTATAACAACTGCGATCATGCGGTTTGTAATGCTGAAGTCGGTGCTCAGGCGGTCTCATACACCACTGGAGTACCAGCTATGATCGGCGCTTCAATGATGCTGCAAGAGCATTGGATGAATCCTGGTGTTTGGAACATGGAGCAATTTGATCCAGACGAATTTATGGAACGTCTCAACAAGTTTGGCCTGCCATGGCAGGTTGTTGAGTGCGAATCGCCGTTCAAGCGCTAATACTATGAATCTGCCATATGCAACTGATGTTATTCCATCGCCTTGTTACGTATGTGATGAGGCCTTGTTAGAGCGTAATTTAAAATTAATGGAACGCGTTCAACGCGAGAGTGGTGCACAGATCATTCTCGCGCTAAAAGGCTTTTCAATGTGGAGTACGTTTCCGCTGATTCGTCAATACCTTGGTGGTTGCACCGCGAGTTCAGTATGGGAAGCAAAGCTCGCAGCAGAAGAATTCGGTCGCGAAGTGCATGCTTACGCACCGGGCTATAAGCCAGCAGAAATCGATGTCTTGCTACCTTTAGTGAATCATATTTCATTTAATAGCTTGAATCAGTGGCATGCCTACCGTGAGCAGGTTATGGCATCTGGTGTTTCTGCCGGGCTTCGGGTTAACCCTGAGCATCAAGAAGCAGAAACTGAGCTCTATGATCCCAGCGCACCGGGATCACGATTGGGTATTCGCGCAGCAGATCTGGATAACGCCGACCTTACTGGTATCGAAGGTTTACATGTACATAATCTGTGCGAGTGCGATTCGTTTGCGCTAGAGCGTACGTTACAGGCCGTCGAAGCAAAGTTTGGTGCTTTATTGCATAAAGTAAAGTGGCTTAATCTCGGTGGTGGCCACTTAATGACACGAACTGGTTACGATGTTGACCATCTGGTCAGGCAGCTGAAACGGCTGCGCGAGACCTATAACTTACAAGTCATTCTTGAACCTGGTTCCGCTGTTGCCTGGCAAACAGGACCATTGGTTGCAGAAGTGGTCGACATTATCGAGAACGATGGTCCAATTGCTATTCTCGATATCTCCGCAACAGCTCACATGCCAGATGTGCTGGAAATGCCTTACCGCCCTGCCATTACCGGCGCGCGTGAACCCGGGATTTTACCGCATACCTATAAGTTAGGTGGAAACTCCTGTCTTGCTGGTGACGTTATCGGTTTATATAGCTTTGACCAGCCATTGCAACCGGGCAGTCGCATCATTTTTGAAGATATGATGCACTACACCATGGTCAAAACGTCATTCTTCAACGGAGTGGAACATCCGAGTATTGGCATACTGCGGCGCGATGGCAACTTTGACCTGATCCGCAAATTTAGCTACGAGGATTTCCGTTCACGGCTATCTTGATTAAACGAAAGCACCGGTCACCCATTACCGGTGCTTTTTTTAGCGGCCGTCTCTGGCATACAGTGCTAATCCCTGTAATACCAACTCACTACGTAATTCACCACGACGTTTAAGTTCAATGGGTAGTAGTGGTGTCGAACCGCCACTGAATAACAAACGAAAATCGAACCAGTCCAGTTCAGTTTCCGTCACATACAAAGCTTGCCGGACTAAACCCGCAAACATATTTACGCAACCGTCCATCAGGCCGTCTGGCGTGCTGGTACCCAATTTATTTGCCCGACCCCACATTTTGGTACCTTGGGTAAAAACACGAGGAGCCCGTTCCACTACCGCTCGTTGCATTAAGTCAACACCAGGCGTTATCCAACCCCCTAAATGTTGACCCTGCCCGTCAATCCAGTCGACAGTAATTGCCGTTCCTGCATCCACGATTAAAGTCGGTTTGCGCTGTTCATTATATGCCCCCAGCATCGCCAACCAACGGTCAACACCTAAGTGTGTCGGCTCTTGATAAGCGTTGCATACACCAAAACTACTGGCCTCTGAGACTATGGTGTGAAGTTCCGCTTGATAACATTGTCGGCGTAACCAATCCTGCAATAAAGCTTGTTGGGGTGCGCCCCCTACCATAGCAAGCCAAACAGCGACAACGGGAGCTTCAAGCTGGATCCCACCAAGCTCGTCGTAAGGTAGATTAAAAAGTGGCTCCAAATGCCCATCAGCGTCCATTTGCGCAACTTTTACCCGGGTGTTTCCGGCATCAATAAGTAACTTTTTAGAATTCATAGCGTAAACTTACTTCTCCTGCATGAAAACGCTCTAACTGTCCATCCACTGCCACCAGTAGTGAACCATCTTCCGCTATTCCTTGTGCATAACCAGCAATTACCTTTTCACCTAACTGAATACGTACTTCACGATCTTGAAGTCGATCGAATGTATTCCATTGCTGAATGAAAGGTTCCAGCCCTTCAGTTGCGTATACCTTCAGCGCATCGCGCAACTTGACTACAAGTTTAGCGACTAATGCATTACGTCGCACTGGACCACTAAGTTCCTGCTCAACGTCGGTCCAAGGTTGGTCAATTGGAGCATCAAGCCAATCTGACATGCGCAAATTAATTCCAACGCCAATAATCGCATGCCCAGAGTCAATAGCCTGCCCTTCGAGTTCAATCAATATCCCCGCTAATTTTTTACCGCCTACCAAAACATCGTTTGGCCATTTTAGTTGCACGTGATCTATGCCCACAGCAGTCAAGGTATCGGCTAGGGCTGTGCCTATAGCAACGCTTAACCCCATAGCCGCTGACATACCGTGTTCCAACGGCCAGTACATACTTAGGTAAAGGTTTGATGCAAATGGAGAATACCAGACTTTGCCGCGCCGCCCCCGACCTGCAGTCTGCGCTTCAGCGACTACGGTGTATCCTGCTGGCAGTCGCCTATGCTCGCGTAAACGAGCGCGCAGCACATCATTACTTGAGGTAACCACACGAGCAACTTCCAGATTGTCAGCACTAGTTTCATTAGCGCTTTGAGCACTACCGGCTTGTCTGATTTCATTCTCGTCAAGAAGCTCGACAGCTCTAGCTAGTCGGTAACCTTTTCCAGTCACTCGGAAAACATCAAGGCCAAGCAGTTGAATATCTTTAATATATTGGCTAATTGCAGTACGAGTCACACCAATTTTTTCACCGATGCGTTGTCCCGAATGGAACTCTCCGTCGGCGAGCAGTTCAATAACCTTAATGACGCGCTCATCACGCTTACTCATATGCTTATAAGTCCTTTGTTGTTCAGTAATCGAACTTCGATTTCAAGCTTGATCGCGAATTCACTCTGAACCTTCTCCTTAATTGTATCCGCCAGGCAGAGCAGATCGGCACCAACCGCATTATCTTTGTTAACCAGAACCAAAGCTTGTTTATCATGCACCGCCGCGCCACCGCAGGTCACCCCCTTTAACCCCAGATGATCAATCAACCACCCTGCGGCGACTTTCACCTGATGATCATCTACCTGATAGTGTGGCAGGTTGGGAAAACGCACCACCAGTTCGGTAAAATATCCACGTGATATAATTGGGTTTTTAAAGAAACTTCCCGCGTTTGGTAGCACAGCAGGATCCGGTAATTTACTATTTCGTATCGCGATAACAGTATTCATAACTTCAGTTGCTGTAACTGCGTCCGATAGGTTGGACAGTGCGCCGTAACTAAGATTAGGCTGCCAACTCTTCGGCAACGAAAAGCTCACATAAGTAATCACGTAACGTCCAGATTGCTGCTTAAATAAACTGTCACGATAAGCGAAGCAACATTCGCTTTGTGCGAACGTCACAAACTGTTTGTGTTGTCGATCCCATGCTTCTACTAAGCGTATAAACTGTGCCGCCTCGACGCCATAAGCTCCGATATTTTGAACAGGAGCGGCTCCTACACTACCAGGAATAAGAGCCAGGTTTTCCAAACCCGGCATCCCCTGTTCAAGGGTTTTCACCACAAGTTTATGCCAGTTCTCCCCAGCTCCAATACGCAGCTCATAACTCGACTCTGTTTCATAACTTTCGTAGCCGGTAATCGCAACCCGAAGGATTGAGGACGCAAAATCTTCAGTAAAAATAGTATTACTACCTTCACCGAGAACATAATAATCATCTTCAAGTGCAACTAGATCATCGGCTACAGTCAACTCAATGACGGCTTGCGCGCTATAAGGCAACCTGAAAGTATGTAACTCTTTTAAAGAGACGAATTTATGAATTGTTGTCATAGATGCATTCTAAACTAGCCAGTGTTTTTTATGAAGAAGAAAGAGTAAAGGCGATATTGGCTGTTGGCTGTTGGCTGTTGGCTGTTGGCTGTTGGCTGTTGGCTT